>NZ_AP017652.1:405000-1605000 GCF_002355895.1 Streptococcus sp. NPS 308 | reverse complement strand
GTGCAGTTGTAGCAGAAGCTAAGAATACTGCCGAAGGTAAAGTAGCCTTTGTTCGTTCATTCGAAGAAGCAGGTACTCACACTTATACCTTGGTTGAAAAAGTTGGTACTGAAGAGGGTGTTGAATATGATAAGACTGAGCACACTGTAACAGTCACTGTAGTTGCGGATGGTCAAGGTCTCTTGACTGCGACTGTTTCGTATGCGGATGGTAAAGCAGTTGTATTTACAAATAAATACACTGTTCCAAACCCAACACCGGATCCAAACCCAGCACCAAATCCAAATCCAACACCGGATCCAAACCCAGCACCAAATCCAAACCCAACACCAAATCCAAATCCAACACCGGATCCAGCACCAACACCGGATCCAACACCAGATCCGGCACCAACGCCAGATCCAAATGAACCAGGAACAAAACCAAATGTTCCAGGACAAAAAGAGGAACCAAAACCAACACCTCCAGCTACGGAGACTAAAGGTAAAGCTGAACTTCCAAAAACAGGTGAAGCAACATCTATCTTCTCAGCAATTGGATTTGTAGTCTTGGCATTGAGTGGACTGGTATTCTTCGTAAAACGTAAAGCTTAAGCTTTTGTAGAAGAAACATGAAACTTGGTAAGTGAGAATTCTACTTCTCTCTTAAACTTGATAGAGAAAGTCTCTAGAAAATTTATTTTCTAGGGGCTTTTTTTGTGTTTCAAAAAATTTTTTAAAAATAGTCAAATTTGGTCAAAAAGTTATTGACTTTTACTGACTAATGTGATATAGTAGAAACATAAGGAAAATGAATTCCTTAAAAAACTCATTTTCAAGAAATTAGTCTTTGAGAATGAGCTATAGAATCCCAAGAAAGGGGTGAAGCCTATGTTTAATCTAACAGACTTTGAAAAGAAGATGATAAAAGGCTTATGTAAAAAAGAAAAACCAGAAATTATACGTAGAGTAGCTAGTTAGCTAGTCTAAAATTTTTAAAACAAAGGTCAAAGTTAGTCAATATCAGAGATCGTAAATAATCAATATTAAACGAGGTAAAAAATATGAACAACAACTTTAATAACTTTAACAACATGGATGATTTATTTAACCAATTGATGGGTGGTATGCGAGGATACAGTTCTGAAAACCGTCGCTACTTGATTAATGGACGTGAAGTGACACATGAGGAATTTGCTCATTATCGTGCAACTGGGAAATTACCAGGAAATGCAGAAGTTGATGGACAAATGCAACAACAGGCTTCAGGTATGAAACAAGACGGTGTCCTTGCTAAACTAGGTCGTAACTTGACTGCAGAAGCTCGTGAGGGCAAATTGGATCCTGTTATCGGACGAAATAAGGAAATTCAAGAAACATCTGAAATCCTCTCACGTCGTACTAAGAACAATCCTGTTCTGGTCGGAGATGCAGGTGTTGGTAAGACTGCAGTTGTCGAAGGTCTAGCGCAAGCCATTGTGAACGGAGATGTTCCAGCTGCTATTAAGAACAAGGAAATCATTTCCATTGATATCTCAGGTCTTGAGGCTGGTACTCAATACCGTGGTAGCTTTGAAGAAAATGTGCAAAATCTAGTCAACGAAGTGAAAGAAGCAGGGAATATTATCCTCTTCTTTGATGAAATTCACCAAATCCTCGGTGCTGGTAGTACTGGTGGAGATAGTGGATCTAAAGGGCTTGCGGATATTCTCAAGCCAGCTCTCTCCCGTGGTGAGTTGACTGTTATTGGGGCAACAACTCAGGACGAATACCGTAACACGATTTTGAAGAATGCGGCTCTTGCTCGTCGTTTCAACGAAGTCAAGGTCAATGCTCCTTCGGCAGAGGATACCTTTAAAATCCTTCAAGGAATTCGTGACCTCTATCAACAACACCACAATGTTATCTTGCCTGATGAAGTCTTGAAAGAAGCAGTGGATTATTCGATTCAATACATTCCACAACGCAGCTTGCCTGATAAGGCTATCGACCTTGTCGATGTAACGGCTGCTCACTTGGCAGCTCAACATCCAGTAACAGATGTTCATGCTGTTGAACGTGAAATTGAGGCAGAAAAAGACAAGCAAGAGAAAGCTGTTGAGGCAGAAGATTTTGAAGCAGCTCTTAATGCCAAGACTCGCATTGCAGAATTGGAGAAAAAAGTCGAAAACCACACAGAAGATATGAAAGTGACTGCCACTGTCAATGATGTGGCCGAATCTGTGGAACGAATGACAGGTATTCCAGTATCTCAAATGGGAGCGTCAGACATCGAACGTCTCAAGGATATGGCTCATCGTTTGGAACACAAGGTTATCGGTCAAGATAAGGCAGTAGAAGCAGTGGCTCGTGCTATTCGTCGTAACCGTGCTGGTTTTGATGAAGGCAATCGCCCAATCGGTAGCTTCCTCTTTGTAGGGCCAACTGGGGTTGGTAAGACGGAGCTTGCTAAGCAATTGGCGCTCGATATGTTTGGAACTAAGGATGCGATTATCCGTTTAGATATGTCTGAATACAGTGACCGCACAGCTGTATCTAAGCTAATCGGTACAACAGCTGGTTATGTGGGGTATGATGACAATAGCAATACCTTGACAGAACGTGTTCGTCGTAATCCTTACTCTATCATTCTCTTGGATGAGATTGAAAAGGCGGATCCTCAAGTCATTACCCTTCTCCTCCAAGTCTTGGATGATGGTCGTTTGACAGATGGCCAAGGAAATACCGTGAACTTTAAAAACACTGTCATTATCGCAACATCAAATGCTGGATTTGGTTATGAAGCCAACTTGACAGAAGATGCGGACAAACCAGAATTGATGGATCGTTTGAAACCATTCTTCCGTCCAGAGTTCCTTAACCGCTTTAACGCTGTTATCGAGTTCTCACACTTAAATAAGGAAGATCTATCTAAGATTGTGGACTTGATGTTGGCTGAGGTCAACCAAACCTTGGCTAAGAAAGACATTGATTTGGAAGTCAGCCAAGCAGCTAAGGACTTTATCACAGAAGAAGGTTATGATGAAATCATGGGTGTTCGTCCTCTCCGTCGTGTAGTTGAACAACAAATCCGTGATAAGGTGACGGACTTCCACTTGGAACACCTAGATGCCAAACATCTGGAAGCAGACATGGAAGATGGAGTCTTGGTCATTCGCGAGAAAGCCTAAATCAAGATTTTGAGAATAAAAAAGAACCAGTTATTGTAACTGGTTCTTTTGCGTTTAGATGACATGGCGTTCAAAGGCATCATCTGAAATACCTTGTTCTAGGATGAGTTTAGCCCATTCTTTAGCAGAAAAGAGGCTGTGGTCTTTGTAGTTTCCGCAAGATTCGATGGTTGTTCCAGGCACATCTTCCCAAGTAGTAGTTTCAGCAATTTCCTTTAGAGAATCCTTGATAACAGCTGCAATCTCAGCACTGGTGTGACGTCCCCACATAATCATATGGAAACCAGTACGGCAACCGAAGGGTGAGCAGTCAATCATGCCGTCAATGCGGGTACGAATGAGTTTGGCTAAGAGGTGCTCAATGGTGTGAAGGCCAGCGGTAGGGATAGAGTCTTCGTTTGGTTGTACCAAGCGAATATCAAAGTTGGAGATAACATCTCCCTTTGGCCCTGTTTCTTCCCCAATCAAGCGAACATAAGGTGCTTTAACAATGGTGTGGTCAAGTTCAAAACTTTCAACAATAACTTCTTTTGACATGGTCGTTCCTTTCAGTTTTCTTCTTTCATTATAACATAAAGGATGCTGTTGAGATAGAGAGAAAACCTCTCCGAGGGTGGAGAGGTTTGAATCTTTACTTACGATACAAGCGATTGTATTGGTAGTAAGGGTCAAAGGTTACGTTGATACCCAATTTGCGAAGGACATTCTTGTCTTCATCGGTCAAGATGATGGTTGAGTGGGCTTCACTTCCTTTTAGATTACCCAGTTCTTTCATGGCACGCGCGGCGTCAGGGTTTTCCATAGCTGTGATGGCAAGTGCAATCAAAATTTCATTTGAATGCAGGCGCGGATTGCGGCTACCTAGATGATTGATTTTAAGTCCTTGAATTGGTTTAACAACCTCAGGCTCAATCAATTTTACTTCCTTGTCGATAGTAGCAGATTTCTTAATGGCATTGATCAAGGCAGCAGCTGTAGGCCCAAAGAGTTCAGAGTTTTTACCAGTTACGATTTCCCCATTTGGCAATTCAAGGGCCAGGGCAGGACCACCGGTTTCTTCAGCCTTTTGACGTGCTGCGACAGCAACCTTACGGTCTGCAGGTATGATACCGAGGTCGTTCATGAGAAGTTCAATCTTCTTGACAGCAGATTCCCCAACTTTTTCAGCCTTGAAGTCAAGAACTGTTTGATAGTAACGGCGGATGATTTCTTGTTTAGAAGCTTCGATAGCAGCCTCATTATCTGTAATAGCGAAGCCAACCATGTTGACACCCATGTCTGTCGGTGAAGCGTATGGAGATTCACCGAGAATGCGTTCCAACATACGTTTAAGCACTGGGAAAATTTCGATATCACGGTTGTAATTGACCGTTGTTTCTCCATAGGTTTGGAGATGGAAAGGGTCAATCATATTGACATCGTCAAGGTCTGCGGTGGCAGCCTCATAGGCCAAGTTGACTGGATGATGAAGGGGCAGGTTCCAGACTGGGAAGGTTTCAAACTTAGCGTAACCAGACTTGATGCCATTGAGTTGGTCGTGGTACATATTGGACATACAAGTGGCCAATTTTCCAGAACCAGGTCCAGGAGCGGTTACGACAATCAAGTTGCGACTGGTTTTGATGTAGTCGTTTTTCCCCATACCTTCTGGAGAAATGATGTGGTCCATATCAGTCGGGTATCCTTTAATTGGATAATGGAGATAGGAATCAATCCCGTTTTTATCTAACTGGTTGCGGAAGGCATCTGCAGCGGGTTGACCAGCGTATTGTGTGATGACAACCGAACCGACAAAGATTCCCAGTTCATTGAATTTGTCAATCAAACGAAGCACTTCTTGGTCATAAGAAATGCCTAGGTCGCCACGTGCCTTGGAATGTTCGATGTTGCTAGCGTTAATGGCAATCACAACCTCAACTTGCTCCTTCAACTCTTGCAAGAGCTTGATTTTGTTGTCAGGTTCATAACCAGGCAGTACACGAGCAGCGTGGAAATCTTCTAACATTTTGCCGCCAAACTCTAGGTAAAGCTTGCCGTCAAATTGGTTAATGCGCTCCAAAATGTGGTCGCGTTGTAGATTTAAATATTGTTCAGAACTAAAAGCTTGTTTTTTCATTTTTTTACCTCTGACCTCTATTATATAAAAAAAATGGGAGTTAGGAAACTACGGAGCTAAAAAAGAAATCAAAAATATTAGGCAAACGCTTGCACAAAGTTTTAAAAAGCGCTATCATAGATTGTAGAATATTAAAATAATGAGGTAAACAGATGCAAGAAAAATGGTGGCACAATGCCGTAGTCTATCAAGTCTATCCAAAGAGTTTTATGGATAGCAACGGAGATGGGATTGGTGATTTGCCAGGAATTACGAGTAAGTTAGACTATCTAGCTAAGTTGGGAATCACAGCGATTTGGCTTTCTCCCGTTTATGACAGTCCTATGGATGATAATGGTTATGATATTGCTGATTATCAAGCGATTGCTGCTATTTTCGGAACTATGGAGGACATGGACCAACTCATCGCAGAAGCTAAGAAGCGTGATATTCGTATCATCATGGACTTGGTGGTCAATCATACCTCGGATGAGCATGCTTGGTTTGTCGAGGCCTGTGAAAATCCTGACAGCCCTGAACGTGACTACTATATCTGGCGAGATGAGCCCAATGATTTGGAGTCTATCTTTAGTGGGTCTGCTTGGGAATACGATGAAAAATCAGGTCAATACTATCTTCACTTTTTCAGCAAGAAACAGCCTGATCTCAACTGGGAAAATGAAAAACTTCGCCAGAAAATTTATGAGATGATGAACTTCTGGATTGATAAAGGTATTGGTGGTTTCCGTATGGATGTCATTGATATGATTGGTAAGATTCCTGATGAGAAAGTAGTCAATAACGGTCCTATGCTCCATCCTTATCTCAAGGAAATGAATCAGGCAACTTTTGGGGATAAAGATCTCTTGACAGTGGGAGAAACTTGGGGGGCGACACCAGAAATTGCCAAACTCTACTCTGATCCAAAGGGTCAAGAATTGTCTATGGTCTTCCAGTTTGAGCATATCTGTCTTCAGTATCAGGAAGGGCAACCTAAGTGGCACTATCAAAAAGAACTGAATATTGCTAAGTTGAAAGAAATCTTCAACAAATGGCAGACAGAGTTGGGAGTTGAAGATGGTTGGAATTCCCTCTTTTGGAACAACCATGATCTTCCTCGTATCGTCTCTATCTGGGGAAATGATCAAGAATACCGCGAAAAATCTGCCAAAGCCTTTGCAATCTTGCTTCATCTCATGAGAGGGACTCCTTATATCTACCAAGGTGAGGAGATTGGGATGACCAACTATCCTTTTGAAACACTGGACCAAGTAGAAGATATTGAATCCCTCAACTATGCGCGTGAGGCTCTTGAAAAAGGTGTTCCACTAGAGGAAATTATGGATAGTATCCGTGTCATCGGACGTGATAATGCCCGTACCCCGATGCAATGGGATGAAAGCAAAAATGCTGGTTTCTCAACTGGTCAACCTTGGTTGGCAGTTAATCCAAACTACGAAGAAATCAACGTTCAAGAAGCACTAGCAAATCCAGATTCTATTTTTTATACCTACCAAAAACTGGTTCAAATCCGTAAGGAGAACAACTGGCTGATTCGAGCTGATTTTGAATTGCTTGATACAGCTGATAAGGTCTTTGCTTATATCCGTAAGGACGGTGACCGTCGCCTCCTAGTTGTGGCTAACTTGTCCAATGAAAAACAAAACTTTTCAGTAGAAGGAAAAGTTAAATCTGTCTTGATTGAAAACACTGTGACTCAAGAAGCAGTTGAAAAACAGGTCTTGGCTCCATGGGATGCTTTCTGTGTGGAACTGACTGACTAAAAAGAACAAACCTCAAGCTTTTGAAGCTTGAGGTTTTTTACTAAAAATTGTATTGAAAAATCTTTAAAAAATATTTGTTAGAATTTTCTAAAAAATTATGCGAAAGCCCTTGCTTTTATAAAAAAATAGGGTATAATGGTGAAAATACTATCTTAAAGGAGATTACTTATGAGATCGAAAAAGTGGCTCTTAGGAGCAGGTGCTGTTTTGAGTGCAGCCCTTCTGTTAACAGCTTGTGGGCAAAGTGAAAAAAAGGCTGATGCTCCCAAGACATTTTCATATGTCTACGCTATGGATCCATCATCTTTGGACTACAGCGTGACGAGCAAGAGCTCAACTTCTGACGTTATAGCCAACGTTGTCGATGGCCTTTTGGAAAATGATAAGTATGGAAACTTAATTCCATCACTTGCAGAAGACTGGTCCGTTTCTAAAGATGGTTTGACTTATACCTACAAACTCCGTAAAGGTGTAAAATGGTATACTTCTGAAGGAGAAGAGTATGCTGAAGTCAAGGCCAAGGACTTTGTTACTGGTCTGAAACACGCAGCTGATGGCAAATCAGACGGCCTCTCTCTCCTTCAAGATTCTATCAAAGGGTTGGCAGAGTATATCAGTGGAGAAAGCAATGATTTCTCTACTGTAGGAGTTAAGGCTGTCGATGATTACACGGTAGAATACACGCTCAACAAACCAGAAAGTTTCTGGAACTCTAAGGTCACAACTGCGACCATGCTCCCAGTTAATGAAGAATTTTTGAATTCTAAAGGGAGCGACTACGGTGCACCAACCCCATCAGGTATCCTATATAATGGTCCTTATTTCTTGAAATCATTGACTTCAAAATCAGTCATTGAATATGAAAAGAATCCAAACTATTGGGACAAGGACAATGTTAAGATTGACAACATCAAACTAACCTTCTATGATGGTTCCGACCAAGAATCCTTGATTCGAAGTTTTACGCAGGGTGCTTATACAACAGCTCGTCTCTTCCCAACAAGCTCAAACTTTGAGTCAACTAAGAAAGAGTACGGAGATAAGATTGTCTACAGTCCACAAGAAGCGACAAGCTACTACCTCACTGTTAACGTAAACCGCCAGTCTTACAATAAAACAGCCAAAACAGACGAGGCTCAAAAAACATCAACAAAAGAAGCTCTTCTCAACAAGAATTTCCGTCAGGCCTTGAACTTTGCCCTTGATCGTCATTCTTACACGGCTCAGTTGAATGGTGAAGAAGGTGCGGATAAAATTATCCGTAACAGTCTAGTACCTCATGACTACGTTCAAGTAGGTGAAAAGACATTTGGAGAGTTGGCACAGGCAGAGTTGGTTTCTTATGGAGACCAATGGAAAGATGTAGCCCTTACTGATGGTAAGGATACGCTTTACAGTCCTGAAAAAGCCAAGGCAGCCTTTGCAAAGGCTAAGGCAGAATTGCAGGCTAAGGGTGTGACCTTCCCAATCCGTTTGGATGTTCCAGTTGAGCAGACCGATGTCATTGCCGTTCAACAGACGAACTCACTCAAGCAGTCTATCGAATCAACACTGGGTACCGAGAATGTCATTGTCGATGTCCTTCAAATGACCGATAATGAGAAAATGAGCATTACTTCTCAAGCTAAGGTTCCAGCACAAAAAGACTACGACTTGAATGGAACTGGTTGGGGACCAGACTATCAAGACCCAGCTACCTACCTAAACATTCTTGATGCTAAGAAGGGTTCTGCCCTTAAACACTTGGGTATCACTCGTGGAAAAGATCCAGAAGTAATGGCTCAAGTCGGTCTAGACGAATACAAGAAACTCTTGGATGATGCCGCAGCTGAAACAAGCGACCTCAATAAGCGTTACGAAAAATACGCTAAAGCGCAAGCCTGGGTATCGGATAGCTCGCTCTTGATCCCAGTTGCTTCTTCAGGTGGTTCTCCAACTGTTAGCCGTACTGTGCCATTCACAAAAGCATATTCTCAAGTCGGAATCAAGGGAGATCCATTTGTGTTCAAAGGTTTGGAATTGCAAAATGATGTCGTGACTACAAAAGAATACGAAGAAGCTCTCAAGAAATGGCAGAAAGAAAAGATTGAAACAAATGCCAAATACCAAAAAGAGCTAGAAAAACACGTTAAATAATCTATAAGAAAGGAAGGTGCATATTGCTTGCGCTTCCTTTCTTTTTATTTGACTAGGTTCATCATTCATCTATAAAAGAGTCGGAAACTTTACAATTTAGGATAAATTTGATAAAATATGGCTATGTTATAAAAAGTGACATAAAGGAGTAGAGGATGAACATGAAAAAAAGACTCATCGGAACTGGTCTTGTCCTAGCTACAGGGATTTTACTGACAGCTTGTGGACAGTCAAATACTGATACAAGCACTTTCTCATCAACATTTAGTGCAAATCCGACGACATTTAACTATCTTTTAGACTATTATGCAGATAACACTTCAGTGATTACCAATCTTGTGGATGGTTTGTTAGAAAATGATAGCTATGGGAATCTAACGCCAGCTCTAGCTGAAGATTGGTCAGTTTCGGCGGATGGTTTAACCTATACTTATAAACTCAGAAAAGACGCCAAGTGGTACACTGCTGATGGAGAAGAGTACGCTCCAGTCAAAGCCCAGGACTTTGTCACTGGGATTAAGTATGCTGCGGATAACAAGGGTCAAGCCATGGATCTCGTCCAAAACTCTATCAAGGGATTGAATGACTATGTGACAGGTGCGACCAATGACTTCACAACAGTTGGTGTGAAAGCCTTGGATGACTATACGGTTGAGTACACTTTGACTCGACCAGAGCCATACTGGAACTCAAAGACCACCAATAGTATCCTTTTCCCGGTTAACGAAGAGTTTTTGAAATCAAAGGATAAAGAATTTGGAACCTTGACGCCAAACAGCATCCTTTACAATGGACCTTACTTGTTAAAAGATTTCACATCAAAATCTTCAATCGAGTATGTGAAGAATCCTAACTACTATGATCATGAGAAAGTCACCATTGAGAAAGTTAAATTGGCTTACTTTGATGGCTCTGATCAGGAGATGACCATTCGAAACTTTGAAAGTGGCGCCTATACGCTTGCGGGAGTCTATCCAAATAGCTCGAGCTATGCCAAGACAAAAGAAAAATACCAAGACAATATCGTTTATAGCTTGCAAGACAAGACTTCTTGGTACTTCAACTTTAATGTAAACCGTAAAGCCTATAACCATACTGCAAAAACGACGGATGAGCAAAAGAAATCAACGCAAACAGCGATTTTAAATAAAAATTTCCGTCAGGCCTTGAACTTTGCCATCGATCGGACAGCCTATTCTGCTCAATCTAACGGGCAAGAAGCAGCAAGTAAGACCCTTCGTAATACCCTTGTTCCCCCGACATTTGTGCAGGTGGGAGATAAGAGCTTTGGAGAAGTCGTTTCTTCTAAACTTGTTCAGTATGGAACAGAGTGGTCAGGAATCAACTTGGCGGATGCCCAAGACGGTTATTTCAACAAGGAAAAAGCTCAAGCCAAATTTGCGGAAGCTAAAAAGGAATTGGAAGCCCAAGGGGTGACCTTCCCGATTCATTTGGACATCCCAGTTGATCAAACCAATAAAAATGCGGTTTCAGGTATGAATTCGGTTAAACAAACACTTGAAACAGTACTAGGTTCTGATAATGTCGTTATTGATGTTCAGCAACTTTCAACGGATGAATTTGGGAATGTTGCTTTCCTAGCACCAAATCCAGCAGCTCGTGACTACGACCTAAACTTTGATGGCTGGGTTGGTGATTACCAAGATCCGTCAACTTATCTGGATCCATTTAATGCCGAAGATGGTTTTTATCTCAAAATTTTCGGTCTAGATGCTAAGGAAGATCAAGAACTCATCAAGAG
Organism: Streptococcus sp. NPS 308; assembly: GCF_002355895.1. Taxonomy (NCBI): domain Bacteria; kingdom Bacillati; phylum Bacillota; class Bacilli; order Lactobacillales; family Streptococcaceae; genus Streptococcus; species Streptococcus sp. NPS 308. The sequence goes on along the minus strand of NZ_AP017652.1, from coordinate 1,594,075 downwards.
TCTAGGACTTGATACCTATACGAAACTTTTAAAAGAAGCAGACACTGAGAATCAAGATGTCGCTAAGCGTTATGAAAAATACGCTGAAGCTCAAGCTTGGATGATTGATAGTTCTCTGATCATGTCTACGATGTCAAATGGTGGTACAGCCTCTGTAACCAAAGTAACTCCCTTTACACGTGCTTATTCTCTAGTGGGAATCAAAGGTGATGGAAATAACTACAAGTACATGAGACTGCAAAAAGATCCTGTTACCAAGAAACAATTTGATGAAGCTAAGGCTAAGTGGGAAGAAGAAAGTAAAAAGGCTATCGAAAAGAGTCAAAAAGAATTTTCTAACCACGTTAAATAAAAATGAAAGACAAGCTGGCAAGATAAAATGCCCTTGTCTTTTTAATTTGTCATCGAGAAATGAAGTTAGTATACTTTTAAAGTAAATAAAGCATATAGAAGTGAATGAAAACGCTGAGAATGGTGGGAATAATTGGAATTTCTTTCATAATTGTGATATAATAATCCTAATTATTAACGTATAGGGGATTAACATGAATAGACGTTCAAAGAGAACTCGTTCTGGAAACATGAAACGAAATATTAACATAATCTTATTAACCATTTATCTATTGTTGGGTGGTTTTTTGCTGTTCTTGATTTTTAGACACAACATTTTAGCTTTTAGATACCTGAATATTATTTCTGCAGTTCTCGTTTTATTAGCTGCTTTAGTAGGACTACTGCTGATTGTTTATAAAAAAGCCGAGAAGTTTACGGTCTTCTTTTTGATGCTTGCCATCTTAGTTAGTTCATTTTCTCTCTATGCTTTGCAACAGTTTGTCGGTTTTACCAATCATATCAATTCGACGTCAAATTACTCAGAGTATTCGATTAGTGTGGTCGTTTTGAAAGATAGTGAGATCGATAATGTGACCCAACTAGATACGGTTACGGGGCCAACAGAGACAGACAATGACAATATTCAAAAGTTATTAGCAGATATTAAGACCAGCCAAAGTAAGGACTTGACAGTTGAGAATGCGACTTCTTACCTAGCAGCTTATAAGAGCCTGCTTTCTGGTGAAACGAAAGCAATCGTCTTAAATAGTGTCTTTGAAAATATTATTGAAGCAGAGTATCCTGACTATGCTTCTAAAATCAAGAAGATTTACACTAAAAATTTGATTAAAGAAGTTGCTGCGCCTAAGGTATCGAAGAATAAAGCTTTCAATATTTATGTGAGTGGTATTGATACCTACGGTCCAATCAGCTCAGTTTCGCGTTCAGATGTAAATATTTTGATGACGGTGAACCGTGATACCAAAAAAATCCTTCTCACTACAACTCCTCGTGATTCCTATGTACCAATCGCAGATGGAGGAAACAATCAAAAGGATAAATTGACCCATGCAGGGATTTATGGAGTAGACTCGTCGATTCATACCCTGGAAAATCTATACGGGGTTGATATCAATTACTATGTCCGTTTGAACTTCACTTCTTTTTTGAAGTTGATTGACCTTTTAGGAGGGATTGATGTTTATAATGATCAAGAATTTACCGCACACACTAATGGGAAGCACTATCCAGTAGGAAATGTCCACTTAGATTCTGAGCAGGCTCTGGGATTTGTTCGTGAGCGCTACTCTCTAGCAGATGGAGATCGAGACCGTGGACGAAACCAACAAAAGGTTATTGTAGCTGTTATTCAGAAATTGACGTCAACTGAGGCTTTGAAGAACTATGACAATATCATTAAAGGATTGCAAGATTCTCTTCAAACCAATATGCCTTTGGAAACCATGATGGATCTAGTCAATACTCAGTTAGAGAGTGGAGGAAATTATAAAGTAAACTCTCAAGACTTGAAGGGGACTGGTCGTATGGATCTTCCTTCTTACGCCATGCCAGATAGTAACCTCTACATGATGGAAATCGACGATAGTAGTTTGGCTGCTGCGAAAGCTGCTATCAATGATGTGATGGAGGGGAAGTAGAATGATCGATATTCATTCGCACATCGTTTTTGATGTGGACGATGGTCCGAAGTCGATAGAGGAAAGTAAAAACCTTCTAAGAGAGGCCTATAGTCAAGGAGTGCGAACAATCGTTTCAACATCGCATAGACGAAAAGGAATGTTTGAAACTCCTGAAGAAAAGATTGCAACCAACTTTCTCAAGGTACGGGAAATGGCTAAGGAAGTTGCTAATGACCTAATCATTGCTTATGGGGCTGAAATCTACTATACTCCGGATGTCGTTGAGAAGTTGGAAAAGAAATTAATCCCCACGCTAAACGATAGTCGCTATGCCTTGATTGAATTTAGCATGAATACACCCTATCGAGATATACATAAGGGGTTGAGTGATATTCTAATGCTGGGTATTACGCCAGTCATTGCCCACATTGAACGCTACGATGCTTTAGAAAATAATGAAAAGCGCGTGCAAGAGCTGATTGACATGGGGTGTTATACTCAAGTCAATAGTTCTCATGTCTTGAAACCTAAACTCTTCGGAGAAACTTATAAATTCATGAAAAAGAGAGCTCAGTATTTCTTAGAGCGTGACCTCGTTCATGTAATCGCTAGTGATATGCACAACTTGGATCATAGACCGCCTCATATGGAAGAAGCCTATGATATCATTGCCAAAAAATACGGTGAAAACAAGGCCAAGGAACTCTTTAAAGAGAACCCAAGAAAAATCATAATGGATCAACTAATTTAGGAGAAAAAATGAAAGAAAAGAATATTATGGAAATTGATGTATTCCACTTGTTAAAAATTCTATGGAAACGAAAATTGCTGATTGTCTTGGTAGCATTCGTGACAGGGGCAGTAACATTTGCCTACAATAGTTTTATTGTGAAACCAGAGTTTACCAGTACTACCCGCATTTATGTGGTCAACCGTAATCAGGGAGATAAGCCTGGTTTGACCAACCAAGACTTGCAAGCGGGATCATACTTGGTAAAAGACTATCGTGAAATCATTCTCTCGCAAGACGTTTTAGAAAAAGTTGCGACTGATTTGAAATTAGATCTCCCTCCAAAAGGTCTAGCTGGTAAAATTAAGGTAACAGTTCCAGTGGATACGCGTATTGTTTCTATCTCTGTTACTGATCGTGCACCTGAGGAAGCGAGCCGTATCGCTAACTCTTTGAGAGAGGTTGCTGCTCAAAAAATCATCAGTGTCACGCGAGTTTCAGATGTGACAACACTTGAAGAAGCGCGTCCTGCAACATCCCCATCGTCTCCAAATATCCGTCGCAATACCATGGTTGGATTTCTTGCTGGAGCGGTTGTAATGGTTGTTACGGTTCTCCTAGTTGAACTCTTAGATACACGAGTGAAACGTCCAGAAGATATCGAAGATGTGATGCAAATTGCGCTATTGGGAGTAGTTCCAAATTTGGATAAATTGAAATAGGAGAGAGAGATGCCAACATTAGAGATTGTGCAAAAAAAATTAGATTTGGCAAGAAAAGCTGAAGAGTATTACAATGCGCTTCGTACCAATATACAGTTGAGTGGGAATAATTTGAAAGTTATTTCGATCACGTCTGTGAAACCGGGTGAAGGGAAGTCAACTACTTCTACAAATATTGCTTGGGCCTTTGCGCGTGCGGGCTATAAGACGCTGTTAATCGATGCCGATATTCGTAATTCTGTCATGTCAGGTGTTTTTAAATCGCGCGAGAAGATTACTGGGCTAACAGAGTTCTTATCTGGGACGACAGACCTATCACAAGGGCTATGTGATACCAATGTTGAAAACTTGTTTGTTATTCAAGCGGGTTCTATATCACCAAACCCAACAGCCTTGCTACAAAGTGAAAATTTTGCAACCATGCTTGATACCTTGCGTAAGTACTTTGATTACATCATCGTGGATACAGCGCCAATCGGAGTCGTCATCGATGCAGCTATCGTCACTCAAAAATGTGATGCTTCTGTTTTGGTAACGGCAGTAGGTGAAGCTAATAGAAGAGATGTTCAAAAGGCGAAAGGGCAGCTCGAACAAACAAGCAAACCATTCTTAGGAATTGTGCTCAATAAATTGAATACATCTGTTGAAAAATATGGTTCCTACGGTGCTTATGGCTCTTACGGAAATTATGGGAGAAAATAGGGGCTCTTGTAGTTTAAAAATTTTCTGAGGATGTTATTACAAGGGGGAGTTTAGGTGAAACAAAATAATATCATCTATTTTTGTTTTAAAAGATTTATGGATGTAATTATCGGCTTGTGTGGAACAATATTTATTGTGTTACCCTGTTTTCTAATCATCTTTTCAATCTACAAGATTAAAGGATATAAAGGAAGTATATTTTTTACACAATATAGAGCAGGTCTCAGAGGGAAAAAATTTAAAATCATTAAGTTTAGATCAATGGTCGAAAACGCAGAAGAAATTCTGATTTCGAATAAGGAACTTTATGAAAAATATAAAAACAATAGCTATAAATTGCCACCAAACGAGGATCCACGGCTTACAAATATTGGAGATTTTATAAGAAGAACAAGTATTGATGAAGTTCCTCAGTTTATAAATTTGGTACTAGGTGATATGAGTCTTATTGGGCCAAGGCCAATTCTTGAAAATGAACTAGATGAATATTCTAAGGAAGAGCAGGAAGTTTTATTGTCTGTTCGTCCTGGAATTACGGGGATATGGCAAGTTTCAGGTAGGAGTCAAGTATATTATCCTGAACGTTGTGAGATGGAATTGTATTATCCTAGAAATCAGTCTTTATGGCTAGACATCAAAATTTTCTTTTTGACTATTAGAAGAGTGTTATCTGGTGACGGAGCTCATTGAGAATTCAAGCTGAGTCAGTATGAAGTGGAATATATAAAGATAAAATTGAATACAAAAAGGATATCTTTGGTATTCAATTTTATCTTTTTGGGTCAGGATAGTTTTAGTGAAAATCTATTTTGGCTGGATATTTTTTAATAGAGAATGATTACAATTTTGATTAAAAGGTAGTTGAGCTAGTTATGGATGAAGGGAATTGAATTAGGATATAGAAATGTCTAAAACGTATAGAATCATAGTTGCAACACATAAACAATTTCAAATGCCAGAGGATAAGGACTTGTATATCCCTATCCAAGTTGGTAGTGAGGGTAAGGAAGATTTAGGTTATCAACCAGATAATCAAGGAGTCCATATTTCTCACCTTAATCCTTATTATTGTGAATTAACAGGATTATATTGGGCTTGGAAAAATTTAGAATGTGATTATCTTGGATTGGTACATTACCGTAGATATTTCACATCAAAACGACACTCATATAGAGAAGCAATTAGTATGGATGATATTATTCTTTCAAAGTCAGAAGTTAAAAACTTGCTGTCAAAATACGATGTTGTCGTTCCTAAAAAACGGAAATATTATATTGAAACGCTATACTCTCACTATGCACATACTCACGATGCCAATCATTTAGACGTGACACGTCAGATTGTTAGCGAGTTGAGACCGGATTATATCGATGCTTTTGATCAGGTCATGAAACAACGCAGTGGCTATATGTTCAATATGTTTATCATGTCCAAAGAAAATGTAGCAGCCTATTGTGAATGGTTGTTCCCAATTATCGATGAACTCTATAGAAGATTAGACATTACAGACTATTCTGCTTTTGACGCTAGATTATTTGGTCGTATCAGTGAACGCTTGTTCAATGTTTGGTTGGCAAAACAAGATTTGCGGGTAAAAGAGATTCCGTTCATTTATATGGAAAAAATTGATTTGATTCAAAAAGGGAAGTCCTTTTTACAAGCAAAATTCTTTGGAAAAAAATATGGACAGAGTTTTTAGATAGGGATGAATAATAAGAATGAAATTAGTACTAAAAATAAAATCTGTACCAGAACTTTTGGCTCTTGTTGCTTTAGGGATATTTTTAACGGTTTCGATATTAAATGTAACTTTTTATGCTCGGTATCTGCCTGGAACAGTTTATAAATTAGCGATAGCTTTTTCCCTCTTTCTTTTGGTTATAAAAGAGTCGTTTAAGAGAAAATATGATTATAGAACTCTCATTGGTTTGTTTGCAACGATTTTAATTTATTTTATAGTGGGGAAAATAACAGCTCTCAGTTCAGAACTTCCTGTAAGTATATTATTTATTTATACTTTACGAGATATTCCCTTTAAGAAGGTGGCGAAAACATCATTAGTCGTTAGTATGTGCCTGTTGTTTTTTGTTATCATAAGCGCAAGATTAGGAATCATAACGAACTATGTAGAAATTTCTGGTCCTCGAGTGCGGACCTACCTAGGTTTTAGATATGCTCTATTTCCTTCGATTTTACTGATGAATATAGTTGCTATTGTGTTTTATTTAAAGCAAAACAAAATCCAATACTGGCAATGGTTACTGTTGGCTCTTTCTGTTTATTGGGTATATGATCAAACGGATTCTCGTTTAACATTTTATAGTTCCTGTGTATTGCTGACATGCAGTTTGTTAATAAAATGGTTTCCGAAACTATTTTCAAAGTTAGGATATGTGTTTAAAGCTTTTAAACCAACCTTTATTGTAAATGCAGTTATTAGTTTTTGGATCTCCGTTACCTATCTCAATTCAAGTCATTCTTTTATCAATGATCTTCTTTTTAAAGTGAATCATATGTTAGGTGGTCGGATATACTTGGCTAATAAATCTTTAAATCTCTATGGTTTTGGATTTTTTGGACGACCAGTTTACTGGAATGGGAATGGTCTGACTGTTGAAGGTGTTAGAAACTATCAGACCTATCTGTATGTGGACAATTTGTACGTCCAAATTTTACAGAGATTTGGTCTACTCATCCTGGGATTAATGGTCTCAGTTCTATCTTTGACACTACTTAAAGTCATTAAGAAACGACAGTGGATTCTTGCTCTGATTTTGATATTAATGAGTTTTCACTCTATGGTTGATGATTTGAATTTGTATCTTCATAATAATATTTTTTGGATATTGGTAGGTGTTTTAATAAACCCGGATTATCAGTTTTCTGATGAAAGCGATGAAGATCTAGGGGGACGTTCGTCTGAAAAAATTGTATAGTGAAATGGTAAGAAGTATTTAACAAGAACTTAAGAGAGCATAGACTGGAAAGACGGTTTTATTTCGATTTATATAGGAGGAAAGTATGTCGGATATCAAAATCATTCAAGATAAGATTTTATCTATTTTGAAAGAGTTTATTATTATTTGCGAAGAAAATAACCTAACCTACTATGCTCTAGGTGGGACTTTACTAGGTGCTGTTCGTCATCAAGGTTTTATTCCTTGGGATGATGACATTGATATTGGAATGCCCAGGGAAGATTATGAAAAGTTCAAAAAAATAGCTTCAAATGTCTTGCCAGAAAATTACAAGTTTTTAAGCGAAGGTACATTAAATTATAAAAAAGCTTTCTCTGTGATCCGAGATGATTCTACAAAAATCATCATGAATTATAGTAAAGAAGAATTGGTAGAAAGTTTGTGGATAGACATTTTTCCGCTAGATGGTATGCCGTCTAATGCTTTAAAGAAAAAAATTCATTCTTTGAGATACTTGTACGCAAGGATGATGGTTCAACTCTCGCAATTCAATAGTTTGGTGAATCAGAAAAAAGAAAATCGACCATTCATTGAAAAGATAATTATTGCTTTTGCGAATGCTGTTAATATTGAGAAGATTATTTCCTTTACCTGGGCTCAGAAAAAATATTTACAAACGATAAAAAAATATTCGTTTGATGAAGCTTATGCAGGAAATTATACGGGAGCTTACAAATTAAAAGAGATAGTACCAAGTGATTACTTTGGAGAACCAGTCCTATTACAGTTTGAAGATCTTAAACTTTGTTGTCCTTGCAAATACAAAGAATATCTAACAGCCATTTACGGAGCGGATTATATGCAATTGCCGCCAGAAGATAAAAGGACTCTTCACCACTACGAGATTATATCACTGGGTGAAAATGAAGGGGAAGTGTAGTTTAAAGATGAAAAAAATCGCTTTAGTGAAATGGAGTATCGATAGAACAGATGGAGGACTGAAAGTAGCAACCAGCCTTGCAAATGAGTTATCAACTATGTATGAAGTTCATCTTCTCTCGATGATTTCTACAGAAAACAATTTCTTCTCGCTGAAACAATCGGTTCGATATCAAAATTTATCATCAAAGAAAATATCTATGAGTAAAAATTTTCTCGAAGCGGTCAAGTTGTTGAGAAACTATCTGAAAGAAGAGAACATTGATATTGTTTTTGGAATCGGAATGAGTATGAATACAGTTGGTGTAGCAAGCACAATTGGTTTGAAAACAAAATTTGTTTCCTGCGACCATACAAATTCTATAGTAGATATTGATACGAAAGTTAAGAAGATACAAAGGTATATTGGAGCGAAATTTGCTGATAAACTCGTGACCCTTACTCAAGAAGACCGTGAAAATTATATAAAAAAATACGGTGTTTCTGAGGAAAGAATTTGCTACATCTATAATTGGAAAGAGGCTGCTCTTCCAGATATCTCCTATAATAAAAATTCAACTAAAATCGTGACGGTTGGCCGTTTCGATTATCAAAAAGGATATGATTATCTTGTTCAAGTCGCGAAAAAAGTGTTAGCGAAAAGGTCTGACTGGACTTGGGAAATCTACGGTTCCGGAAGTCAAGATGAAGTGGACAAAATCAGAAATCTAATCAACGAAAATGATTTACAGGATAAGTTAGTCATCAAAGGGCTTGAAAAAAATCAGGATTTGATTTATGGAGATAAAGGGATTTATGTCATGACATCTCGCTATGAAGGTTTACCTCTAGTTCTACTGGAAGCACAGCAATACAATCTTCCTATAGTTAGCTTTAGTTGTCCGACAGGACCGAACGAAATTGTTAATGATGGAGTTAATGGCTATCTGGTTGAGTGTTATGATACGGACAAGTTGAGTGAAAAATTGCTTGAACTGATGGAAGATTCGAACTTGCGAAGTTCCCTCTCCAATCATGCCAAGGATAATATGGATAAATTCGATAAGGAAAAAATTCTCAAGCAGTGGATTGAACTAATTGAGACGATTTAAGAGATAAGATGAAGGATTGCTTGTTATCAATTGTAATGCCTAGTTATAATATTTAGAACTACATTTCAAAAGGGCTGGAGTCTTTTCAACAAGTGCTTCCGAATTATAAAAATAAATTTGAAGTACTGGTTGTCATGGATGGTCAATAATTCTGAAAGGTCGTTAAAGGAACTATATAGAAAGCTTGAGTAAAGCTCATATAAATACGTTCCTACGAAAAAATTTGACAGATTGTCTTACTTAAATTATAGGACTAACTTTGCTTTGGGAATAATTTTTAATCCGATTTTGAAGAAATACTCTAAAAAGAAAGAAAAAGAGAGGGGCGTTTAAGATGTTTATCAGCATCGTTGTTCCTGTTTATAATGTTGCAGACTATCTGCATTTTGCGATAGAAAGCTTAATTAAACAGACCTATCAAAACTTTGAGATAATCCTTGTAAATGATGGTTCCACAGATAATTCTCCTATATTATGCGAAGATTATGCAAAGCAATATGAAAATATCCATGTTTTCCACAAAGAAAATGGTGGATTATCTGATGCACGTAACTTTGGAGTGGCGAAAGCCAACTCAGACTGGATTTTCTTTTTAGATCCGGATGATTATCTTGAAGAATATACTCTAGAGTTAATCGTGAAAATTCAGGAAACACATCAAGCAGACTTGATTTCAACAAAGGTAAAAGCCACTTCAAAATATAATGCTTATACTTCTTATCGATTGCAAGACTCAGACTATAAAGATTTGGCTCCGATTACAAAAGAAAAGGCTCTGGAACTAATGTTGGATGACAAAGTTGCAACGGTTTCTGCTTGTGCTAAGCTTTATCGGAAATGCATCTTGGAACGCGTTCCATTTCCAGTCGGGAAAATCTATGAGGATTTTTATGTTGTAGCAGAACATCTTGCCTTAGCTGAAAGAATCGTGATCAGTCCACTTGAAACCTACAATTACTATCGTAGGGAAGGGAGTATAGTTCGTTCAACTTTTACTGAAAAAAGATATGATTTCTTTGAAGCTGTTGCAAAAAATGAGGAAGTTATTAAAAGAGAGTACATTCAGAGTCCAGAATTAAAGCAAGCTTTGCAAGCTAAAAAATTATTAGGTGGTTTTGTAGTAATTGGTGCAAAAGCTGACTCAGGCTTAAAAGATTTTTCAAAAGATAAAGAGTTGTTGAGAGTCGAAATGGGTAACTTGTTAAAAAATAATAAGTTATCATGGAAACTAAAACTGAAATACCTTATTTTTATTTTTAGCCCTAAATTGTATTTGTTGCTACGATAGTCTCGTGCATAGATCCAATTTAATTTGCAACAAGTGTCAAAAAAATGTAGGAAAGAGGAAATATGAAAGAAGTTTTTAGAATAATTGACCATTATAAGTATGACCAGTCAAGCTTTTTGTTTTCACTGATTAATTCTAAATTGGATGACTTGAAATGAAAGTATTAAAAAACTACGCCTACAATCTTTCTTATCAATTGTTGGTAATTATACTTCCGATTATTACGACTCCCTATGTAACACGGGTCTTTTCTTCGGATGATTTAGGGACGTATGGATACTTTAATTCCATTGTCACCTACTTTATTCTCTTAGCGACGTTAGGAGTTGCTAACTATGGTACTAAGGTCATTTCAGGACATCGTAATGAGATTAATAAAAACTTTTGGGGTATCTACTCTCTACAATTAGGGGCAACAGTTCTTTCTCTGTCCTTATATGCTCTTCTTTGTCTGACCCTTCCCTTTATGCAAAATCCGGTAGCCTACATTCTAGGCTTGAGTTTAGTTTCAAAAGGTTTAGACATTTCCTGGCTCTTTCAAGGGCTAGAAGATTTTCGAAAGATTACTGTTCGAAATATCACAGTTAAACTTGTTGGAGTCATTTCAATCTTCCTCTTTGTCAAATCTGCAAATGACCTATATCTCTATGTTTTTTTGCTAACCATATTTGAACTTTTGGGGCAACTAAGTATGTGGTTACCTGCTCGGAAGTTTATCGGCAGTTCTCATTTTAGCATAGAATATGCTAGGCATCATTTAAAGCCGGTCATATTATTATTCCTTCCTCAAGTAGCTATTTCTTTGTACATTACGCTGGATCGTACCATGCTTGGAGCCTTAGCTTCTACAAAAGATGTAGGAATTTATGACCAGGCCCTAAAATTAGTAAATATCCTTCTGACCTTGGTAACTTCCTTGGGAAGTGTTATGTTGCCTCGAGTAGCTAACTTATTAGCAACAGGAGATCATAGAGCAGTCAATAAGATGCATGAAATGTCCTTCCTCATTTATAATTTAGTGATTTTTCCAATAATGGCAGGAATTTTAATCGTCAATGATGATTTTGTTCAGTTTTTCCTTGGGCAGGATTTTCAGGATGCACGTTATGCAATTGCCATTATGATCTTCCGTATGTTCTTTATCGGTTGGACCAACATCATGGGAATTCAGATTTTAATTCCTCATAATAAAAATAAAGAATTCATGATTTCAACAACAGCTCCCGCAATTATCAGTGTAGGTTTGAACTTACTATTCCTTCCTAAACTTGGATATATCGGAGCAGCCATTGTTTCTGTTTTGACAGAGGCGTTGGTATGGGCGATACAATTATACTTTACCCGTAGATACCTAAAAGAAGTTCCAATTATCGGATCTTTGACAAAAATAGTCCTAGCATCAGCTATCATGTATGGTATATTGCTAGGTTTAAAAACAGTTATACATTTTTCACCAACCATAAATGTTATAGTATTTGCAGTGCTTGGTGGAATCATTTATCTTTTTGCAATTCTATCTTTGAAAGTGGTAGATGTAAAAGAATTAAAACAAATCATTAAGAAATAATGGAGTTAACTATGTACGATTATCTTATCGTTGGTGCTGGTTTGTCTGGAGCAATCTTCGCACACGAAGCTACAAAACGCGGTAAAAAAGTTAAAGTGATTGACAAGCGTGATCACATCGGTGGAAATATCTACTGTGAAAATGTTGAGGGCATCAATGTCCACAAGTATGGTGCCCACATTTTCCATACTTCCAATAAAAAAGTATGGGACTATGTTAACCAATTCGCTGAGTTTAACAACTATATCAACTCGCCAGTGGCTAACTACAAGGGGAGTCTTTACAATCTTCCTTTCAATATGAACACCTTCTACGCTATGTGGGGGACTAAGACACCACAAGAAGTCAAGGACAAGATTGCCCAGCAAACGGCTGATATGAAAGATGTTGAGCCCAAGAACTTGGAAGAACAAGCCATCAAGTTGATTGGTCCAGATATCTATGAAAAGTTGATCAAGGGCTACACAGAAAAACAATGGGGACGTTCTGCAACAGACCTTCCGCCATTTATTATCAAGCGCCTCCCAGTGCGTTTGACCTTTGATAACAACTACTTTAACGACCGTTACCAAGGTATTCCAATCGGTGGCTATAACGTCATCATTGAAAACATGCTTGGCGATGTAGAAGTAGAGCTTGGTGTTGATTTCTTTGCCAATCGTGAAGAGCTAGAAGAATCAGCTGAAAAAGTTGTCTTTACAGGGATGATTGACCAGTACTTTGACTACAAACACGGGGAGTTGGAATACCGTAGCCTTCGTTTTGAGCATGAAGTCTTGGATGAAGACAATTATCAAGGAAATGCTGTGGTCAACTATACAGAACGTGAGATTCCTTATACTCGTATCATCGAGCACAAGCATTTCGAGTATGGTACTCAACCAAAGACGGTTATCACTCGTGAGTATCCAGCTGATTGGAAACGTGGAGATGAGCCATATTATCCAATCAATGATGAGAGAAACAATGCCATGTTTGCTAAGTATCAAGAAGAAGCAGCCAAAAATGACAAGGTTATCTTCTGTGGTCGCTTGGCAGATTATAAATACTATGATATGCATGTAACTGTTGAACGTGCATTGGATGTGGTAGAGAAAGAACTAGGAAGTATCTAAGAACATCACAGATAAAGGGGAGAAAAGGTGAAATATTATCTGAAGGATTCATTTCTGAGTAATGAATATGAAAAGAATGCAGGAAATAAGGCACGAAATGACGTAGAAGCTATTCTAGTCTCAGAGGGTTATAAGGGGTTGGAACTCAAGGTTGAGAATTGGTATAAGATGAATTTCTTTAAAGCTCAGCAACACAAATATCGTGCGCTCAAGTCTGTCTTTGATCAGTTGGGAGCTGGGGATGAATTGCTGATTCAGTTCCCAATTATCCACCATACATTTTTCATCTCACAACTCATTAAGCAGGCGCAAAATAGAGGGGTCAAATTCTATCTTGTGATTCATGATATTGAAACCTTGCGTCATGTAGGAAATTCAGCAGTGAAACTTCGTCATAAAGTGAGAAATTACTTCCAAGAGAAGGCAGCTCTTACATCAGTGGATGGCATTATCGTTCATAATGATATCATGAAAAATGCTTTGACAATTCAAGGCATACCATCAGATAAAATGGTTAGCTTGGAGATTTTTGACTATCTGATTCCGAACTTTGAGGAAAAAAGTGTTCCACAAAAAGAAGAAGCGATTATCATCGCCGGAAATCTAATTCCAACAAAATCAGGCTATCTTTATAATTTGCCAGAACAGCCAGCCTATAATCTCTATGGAATGGGGTACGATGAAAGTCGTGCATTGAAAAATACCACCTACTTTGGTTCCTTTATGCCAGATGACCTCCCAAATGCTCTTCAAGGTAGTTTTGGTTTGGTGTGGGATGGTGATAGTTCAGAAACTTGCCAAGGTTCTTTCGGAAATTACCTACGTATTAACAACTCCCACAAGGCTTCTCTTTATTTGGCTTCGGGCTTTCCTCTAGTTGTTTGGAAAGAGTCTGCCCTTGCGCATTTTGTGCTAGATAAGCAATGTGGTATAGCAATTGATTCTCTAAATGACCTCCAGAAGGCACTGGACGATTTGACAGATCGAGATTACATGGAACTGTCAGCTAATGCTAGACAAGTAGGAGTAGCGCTTCGAAATGGTGATTATCTGAAATCGGCTATTTCTAAATTGAAGTAAGAATTTGAAGCTACTCATTAATCAGTTCGTTAGAAAGATTACTTCATTATGAAAGGTATTATTCTTGTAGCGGGTTCGGGAACGCGCCTGTACCACTTACTCGGGCTGCGTCAAAACAGCTGACACTTATGACCACGTGACAGATCGAGCTGGTCACGACCTCCGCTATGCTATCGATGCTAGCAAACTTCGTGATGAACTAGGATGGAAACCCGAGTTTACCAACTTTGAAGCAGGTCTCAAAGAGACCATCAAGTGGTACACAGACAACCAAGACTGGTGGAAATCTGAGAAAGAAGCGGTAGAGGCTAACTATGCTAAAACGCAACAAGTGATTAAATAATCAGATACTAAAAAGCAAGAGAACTCAAGGTCTCTTGCTTTTTATGTATGTCGTAATCTTTTATTTTCTTACTTCTTGTTTATAAAATTCTTTGAGGGCATCTTGCCAGGATGGAATGACGAAACCTGTCGCCTTTGCCTTCGCCAAGCTCATGGTTGAGTTGAGAGGTCGTTTGGCCTTGGCAGGAAACTTGCTGGAGTCTACTGGAATCACTTCGATATCACTGTCTTTAAGAATCTCGACAGCAAAGTCATACCAAGTGGTGTCTTCAGTGGAGTCATTTGATAAGTGGTAGTAGCCAAATGCTTTTTGATTTTCAGTCAAGTAGGTCATGAACTCAGCCAAGGTACGTGTCCAAGTCGGACGACCGTGTTGGTCGTTGACCACTGTGAGCGTTTTATGGGTTTTGGCTAGATTTTGCATGGTAAAGACAAAGTTTTTACCATAATTTCCAAAGACCCAAGCAGTGCGGATGATGTAATGCTGTGACGTAAGGGTTTCAACAAGTTCTTCCCCCATTCGCTTGGTACGCCCGTACTCTGTCTGCGGATCAGGTAGGTCATCGACTTCCCATTCTTGTCCTACTGGTTTCTTTCCATCAAAGACATAGTCTGTTGAGATATAGACCAGAGTAGCTCCATATTTTTCAGAGGCCGTGGCTACATTTTCAGTTCCAGTTACGTTGATGGCAAAATCCAGTTCTTTCCCCTCATCTTCTGCTGCATCCACAGCAGTGTAGGCTGCACAATGATAGACTAGAGTTGGCTTAACCTCAGCAAATACCTTCTCAACCATTTCAGCATTCGTGATATCCATTTCGGCCACATCCACTGCAACATAGTCCACATTTCGTTCATCTAGTAAATAACGTAGTTCAGTACCGAGTTGACCATTCGCACCTGTAATTAATATCATTGTCTTCTCCTTCACTTTTCTTCTCTCTAACTAATCATAGCAAAAAAATGATAAAAAATCTGTTATCCGGTCTTATTTTAAGAATTTGTGCTAGAAAAAATTGTGTTAGGAAATATGAATGTGAGGTAAATTTTTTAATAGAAAATCATTTTATCAGAATTTACCAAATTAAGTAAAAAATTCAGAAAATTCTGTTGACATCTCTCTAAAAAGAGTCTATAATGGAGAGAAAGTTTTAAAGGAGAAATAAATGAAAAGTTCAAAAATATTTGCTCTTGCGGGTGTAACCTTATTGGCGGCTGCGACTCTAGCTGCTTGCTCTGGATCAGGATCGAGTGCAAAATCTGAGAAAACATTCTCATATATCTATGAAACAGACCCTGACAACCTCAACTATTTGACAACTGGTAAGGCGGCTACTGCAAATATTACCAGTAACGTTGTTGATGGCTTGCTAGAAAATGACCGCTATGGTAACTTTGTACCGTCAATGGCTGAGGATTGGTCAGTATCCAAGGATGGATTGACTTATACTTATACCATTCGGAAGGATGCAAAATGGTATACTTCTGAAGGAGAAGAGTATGCAACGGTTAAAGCGCAAGACTTTGTAACTGGTCTAAAATATGCTGCTGATAAAAAATCAGATGGTCTTTATCTTGTTCAGGAATCAATCAAAGGATTGGATGCCTATGTGAAAGGAGAAATCAAAGATTTCGCTGAAGTAGGTATTAAGGCTCTTGATGACCACACTGTTCAGTACACCTTGAACAAGCCAGAAAGCTTCTGGAATTCTAAGACAACGATGGGGGTAATGGCTCCAGTTAATGAAGAGTTCTTAAACTCTAAAGGGGATGATTTCGCTAAAGGAACAGATCCAGGTAGCATCCTATATAATGGCCCATTCTTGCTAAAATCTATCGTAGCCAAATCTTCTGTTGAGTTTGAAAAAAATCCAAACTATTGGGATAAGGACAATGTTCATCTTGATAAAGTGAAATTGTCCTACTGGGATGGTCAAGATACCAACAAACCAACCGAAGCCTTCAAAGATGGCAGCTTTACAATGGCCCGTCTCTTCCCAACAAGCGCTAGCTACCCAGAGACTGAAAAAGAATATAAAGACAATATTGTTTATACACAACAAGACTCATCAACTTTCTTAGTTGGTATCAATATCGATCGTCAGTCTTATCAATACTCATCTAAAACAACTGATGAACAAAAAAATTCTACCAAGAAAGCTCTTCTAAACAAAGACTTCCGTCAAGCACTTGCCTTTGGTTTTGATAGAACAGCCTATGCTTCTCAAGTCAATGGTGCAAGTGGTGCTACTAAGCTACTTCGTAACTTGTTTGTACCGCCAGCATTCGTGCAGGCAGATGGAAAGAACTTTGGCGAAATGGTTAAAGAAAAATTGGTGACTTATGGTGACGAGTGGAGCAACGTGAACTTGGCCGATGCTCAAGATGGACTCTATAACCCAGATAAGGCCAAAGCAGAATTTGCCAAAGCTAAGGCAGCTCTTCAAGCTGAAGGTGTGCAATTCCCAATTCACTTGGATATGCCTGTAGACCAAACCAATACAACAAAAGTTCAACGTGTTCAATCCTTCAAACAATCGCTTGAAGCTACTCTAGGGGCAGAGAACGTCGTTGTCGATATCCAACAACTTCAAAAAGATGATGTCTTGAATATCACTTACTTTGCTGAAACAGCTGCTGGAGAAGACTGGGATATCTCAGATAACGTTGGATGGTCCCCAGACTTTGCAGACCCATCTACATACCTAGATATCATCAAGCCATCTGTAGGGGAAAATACAAAGACTTACCTAGGATTTGACTCTGGAACAAACAACGCTGCAGCGAAGCAAGTTGGTTTGGAAGACTACGAAAAAATGGTTGTTGAAGCTGGTGAAGAAGTGAATGACGTTTCAAAACGTTATGAAAAATATGCTGCTGCCCAAGCTTGGTTGACAGACAGTGCCTTGCTCATCCCAACAACTTCCCAAACTGGTCGTCCAATGTTGTCTAAGATGGTTCCATTTACACTTCCGTTTGCATACTCTGGTAACAAGGGTATGAGCGAAGCCCTCTTGTATAAATACCTAGATGTACAAGATAAAGCAGTAACAGCAGATGAATACCAAAAAGCTCAAGAAAAATGGTTGAAAGAAAAAGAAGAGTCAAATAAAAAGGCTCAAGAAGATCTCGCAAACCATGTGAAATAACTTTTTAAAAATAAAGGATTTAGCCATTGAGATGATGGTTAGGTCCTTTTTTATCATTGCTATAAGACTCTGTAAGATGAGAAACAGAATTTTTCAGAATAGAGAAGAAATTCTTCATTTTTAGTTTTTCCCTATTGCTTTCTTTCTCATTATTTGTTATATTAAAAGTACAATTATTTTTTTATTACGCTTAAGCATTGCACTTTCGGAGGAAGGAGTATTTTTTAAAAAAGAAATGTAAACGCTTACGTGAAAACGAAAGGATTTAGGAGTTCATGGATAAACGATTTTTTGAAAAACGCTGTAAGTTCAGTATTCGTAAGTTTACGCTTGGAGTAGCTTCGGTAATGATTGGGGCGACTTTCTTTGCTGCTGCTCCAGTCTTAGCAGATCAAGCAACTGTTGGCTCAACAAATAATTTACCGAGTGAACTGGCTGATTTGGACAAGCGGGCTAGTAATGAGGGGCGAGATTTTGATCAGGAAGCTGCTGCTCAGAATCCAGGTTCTGATGAAATAACTGACGGACCTAAGACTGAAGAGGAATTGTTAGCTCAAGAAAAAGAAAAGTCAGATAAACCAAGCAATCTTCCAAAAGAACTAGAAGATAAGTTGGAGAAAGCTGAAGACAATGGACGCGAAGTTGACAAGGATCAATTGGCCCAAGATACTGGAAAACTTGTTCCAGAAGATGTAGCTAAAACGACTAACGGGGAATTAAACTACGGAGCAACTGTTAAAATCAAGACGCCATCTGGCGAAGGTAGTGGTATTGTTATTGGGAAAGACCTTGTTTTGACTGTTTCTCATAACTTTATCAAGGACAGCCAAGATGGAAATATCCGTAAGGTTGTTGACAATGACCAAGGGGATGGAGATATTTATAGCATTTCCTACCCAGGTATGCCGGATGTGAAGTTTGGCAAGAAAGACGTCATCCACTGGGATCGTGAGGGCTATCTAAAAGGCTTTAAGAATGATTTGGCGCTTGTGAGATTGCGTACGGTTCTTGAAAACACTCCAGTAGAAGTGACTAAAAAGCCAGTTGTTAAGAAAATCGGAGATAAACTCCATGTCTTTGGTTATCCAGAAGGGAAATTGGAACCAATTGTCAATACTACAGTTGATTTTGCAGAACCATATGGAGAAGGTGTTCAAGGAATTGGTTACCAAGGAGGAAAACCTGGTGCTAGTGGCGGCGGTATCTTTGATACAGAAGGAAAACTTGTCGGTGTTCACCAAAATGGTGTAGTTGGAAAACGTAGTGGAGGCATTCTCTTCTCACCAGCTCAACTAAAATGGATCCAAGACCACATGCAGGGAATTTCAAGTGTGAAACCAGCAGACTTGGAAGAGAAAGAAAAACCGGCTGAAGAAAAACCAAAAGAGGATAAACCTGCAGCTGCTAAACCTGAAACACCTAAGACAGTGACTCCTGAATGGCAAACAGTAGCGAATAAAGAGCAACAGGGAACCGTCACTATTCGCGAAGAAAAGGGTGTCCGCTATAACCAATTGTCTTCAACTGCACAGAACGACAATGGCGATAAACCAGCCTTGTTTGAAAAACAAGGATTGACAGTTGACGCTAATGGAAATGCGACTGTTGCTCTAACCTTCAAAGAAGATTCGGAAAAAGGCAAATCACGTTTTGGTGTCTTCTTGAAATTTAAAGACACCAATAACAATGTTTTTGTAGGATACGACTCAGGTGGTTGGTTCTGGGAATACAAAACTCCAGGAAATAGCACTTGGTATAAAGGCAACCGTGTAGCAGCACCAGAAACAGGTTCTGTAAACCGTCTATCTATCACTCTTAAGTCAGATGGCCAGCTCAATGCCAGCAATAACGATGTCAATCTCTTTGATACAGTGACCTTGCCAGGGGCGGTCAATGATAATCTGAAAAATGAGAAGAAGATCCTTCTTAAAGCAGGAACTTATGGCAATGACCGCACAGTTGTCAGCGTTAAAACAGACAATCAAGAAGGCGTAAAAGCGGATGATACTCCTGCCCAGAAAGAAACAGGTCCGGTTGTTGACGATAGCAAAGTGACTTATGATACGATCCAGTCTAAGGTCCTCAAGGCAGTGATTGACCAAGCCTTTCCTCGTGTGAAAGAATACACTTTGAATGGCCATACTTTATCAGGGCAAGTTCAACAATTCAATAGAGTCTTTATCAACAAACACGAAGTGACACCCGAAGTTACTTACAAAAAAATCAATGAGACAACAGCAGAGTACGTGATGAAACTTCGTGATGATGCTAACTTCATCAATGCAGAAATGACGGTCCGTCTGCAAGTTGTAGATAACCAGTTGCACTTTGATGTGACTAAGATTGTCAACCACAATCAAGTTACTCCAGGTCAAAAGATTGATGACGAAAGAAAATTGCTTTCTACGATTAGTTTCCTAGGCAACGCTCTTGTCTCTGTTTCGAGTGATCAAGCTGGTGCTAAGTTTGATGGGGCAACCATGTCAAACAACACGCATGTCAGCGGAGACGATCATATCGATGTAACCAATCCAATGAAAGACTTGGCCAAGGGTTACATGTATGGATTTGTTTCTACAGATAAGCTTGCTGCAGGTGTTTGGAGCAACTCTCAAAACAGCTATGGTGGTGGTTCGAATGACTGGACCCGTTTGACAGCCTATAAAGAAACGGTTGGAAATGCCAACTATGTCGGAATTCATAGCTCTGAGTGGCAATGGGAAAAAGCTTATAAGGGTATTGTCTTCCCAGAATACACCAAGGAACTTCCAAGTGCCAAGGTTGTTATCACTGAAGATGCCAACGCAGACAAGAAAGTCGATTGGCAAGATGGTGCCATTGCTTATCGTAGCATCATGAACAACCCTCAAGGTTGGGAAAAAGTCAAGGATATCACAGCTTATCGTATCGCGATGAACTTTGGTTCTCAAGCACAAAACCCATTCCTCATGACTCTAGATGGTATCAAGAAAATCAATCTCCATACAGATGGTCTTGGACAGGGTGTTCTCCTTAAAGGATATGGTAGTGAAGGTCACGACTCTGGTCACTTGAACTATGCTGATATTGGTAAACGTATTGGTGGTGTTGAAGACTTCAAGACCTTGATTGCGAAAGCGAAGAAATATGGTGCTCATCTAGGTATCCATGTTAACGCTTCTGAGACTTATCCTGAATCTAAATACTTCAATGAAAATATTCTTCGTAAGAATCCAGATGGCAGCTATAGCTATGGCTGGAACTGGCTAGACCAAGGTATCAACATTGATGCGGCTTATGACTTGGCACATGGTCGTTTGGCACGTTGGGAAGATTTGAAAAATAAACTTGGTGAAGGCCTCGACTTTATCTATGTGGACGTTTGGGGCAATGGCCAATCTGGTGATAACGGTGCCTGGGCTACTCACGTTCTTGCTAAAGAAATCAACAAACAAGGCTGGCGCTTTGCGATTGAGTGGGGCCATGGTGGTGAGTACGACTCTACCTTCCATCATTGGGCAGCTGACTTGACCTATGGTGGCTACACTAACAAAGGTATCAACAGTGCCATCACACGCTTTATCCGTAACCACCAAAAAGATGCTTGGGTTGGAGACTACAGAAGTTACGGTGGTGCTGCTGACTACCCACTTCTAGGTGGTTACAGCATGAAGGACTTTGAAGGCTGGCAAGGACGAAGCGACTACAATGGCTATGTAACCAACCTCTTTGCCCATGACGTCATGACTAAGTACTTCCAACACTTCACTGTAAGTAAATGGGAAAATGGTACACCAGTTACCATGACAGACAACGGTAGCACCTATAAATGGACTCCAGAAATGAAGGTTGAGCTAGTCGATGCAGCAGGTAACAAGGTTGTTGTGACTCGTAAGTCAAACGATGTCAATAGCCCACAATACCGTGAACGTACAGTAACGCTCAACGGACGTGTCATCCAAGATGGTTCAGCTTACTTGA
The DNA here is from genome assembly GCF_002355895.1 of Streptococcus sp. NPS 308. Classification (NCBI taxonomy): domain Bacteria; kingdom Bacillati; phylum Bacillota; class Bacilli; order Lactobacillales; family Streptococcaceae; genus Streptococcus; species Streptococcus sp. NPS 308. The sequence goes on along the minus strand of NZ_AP017652.1, from coordinate 1,572,499 downwards.
CTCCTTGGAACTGGGATGCGAATGGTAAGAAACTTCCTACTGATAAGGAAAAAATGTACTACTTCAATACGCAAGCTGGTGCAACAACTTGGACACTTCCAAGCGATTGGGCAAATAGCAAGGTTTACCTTTACAAGCTAACTGACCAAGGTAAGACAGAAGAGAAAGAATTAACTGTAAAAGACGGCAAGATTACCCTAGACCTTCTAGCAAATCAACCATACGTTCTCTACCGTTCAAAACAAACCAATCCTGAAATGTCATGGAGCGAAGGCATGCACATCTATGACCAAGGATTTAACAGTGGAACCTTGAAACACTGGACCATTTCTGGTGATGCATCTAAGGCAGAAATTGTCAAATCACAGGGTGCAAATGAAATGCTTCGTATCCAAGGTAATAAGAGCAAGGTCAGCCTTACTCAGAAACTGACTGGCTTGAAACCAAATACCAAGTATGCGGTTTATGTCGGTGTTGATAACCGTAGTAATGCTAAGGCAAGTATCACAGTGAATACTGGCGAAAAAGAAGTGACTACTTACACCAATAAGTCACTCGCACTCAACTATATCAAAGCTTATGCTCATAACAATCGCCGTGAAAATGCTACAGTTGACAATACAAGTTACTTCCAAAACATGTACGCCTTCTTTACAACTGGATCTGACGTATCAAATGTTACTCTGACCTTGAGTCGTGAAGCTGGTGATGAAGCAACTTACTTTGATGAAATTCGTACCTTTGAAAATAATTCAAGCATGTACGGAGAAAACCATGATACAGGTAAAGGTACCTTCAAACAAGACTTTGAAAATGTTGCTCAGGGTATCTTCCCATTCGTAGTGGGTGGTGTCGAAGGTGTTGAAGACAATCGCACTCACTTGTCTGAAAAGCATGATCCATATACACAACGTGGTTGGAACGGTAAGAAAGTTGATGATGTTATCGATGGAAATTGGTCATTGAAGACAAATGGGCTAGTGAGCCGTCGTAACTTGGTTTACCAAACTATTCCGCAAAACTTCCGCTTTGAAGCTGGTAAGACTTATCGTGTAACCTTTGAATACGAAGCAGGATCAGACAATACCTATGCCTTTGTAGTTGGTAAGGGAGAATTCCAGTCAGGTCGTCGTGGTAGTCAAGCAAGCAACTTGGAAATGCATGAATTGCCAAATACTTGGACGGATTCTAAGAAAGCCAAGAAGGCAACCTTCCTTGTGACAGGTGCAGAAACAGGCGATACTTGGGTAGGTATCTACTCAACTGGAAACGCAAGCAATACTCGTGGAGATTCTGGTGGGAATGCTAACTTCCGTGGTTATAACGACTTCATGATGGATAATCTTCAAATCGAAGAAATTACCCTAACAGGTAAGATGTTGACAGAAAATGCTCTGAAAAACTACTTGCCAACTGTAGCCATGACCAACTACACCAAAGAGTCTATGGATGCTTTGAAAGAGGCGGTCTTTAACCTCAGTCAGGCCGATGATGATATCAGTGTTGAAGAAGCGCGTGCAGAGATTGCCAAGATTGAAGCCTTGAAGAATGCTTTGGTTCAGAAGAAAACAGCCTTGGTAGCAGAAGACTTTGAAAGTTTGGATGCGCCTGCCCAACCAGGTGAAGGCCTAGAGAATGCCTTTGATGGCAATGTGTCTAGTCTATGGCATACATCTTGGAATGGTGGAGATGTAGGCAAGCCTGCAACCATGGTCTTGAAAGAACCTACTGAAATCACAGGACTTCGCTATGTTCCGCGTGCATCCGATTCAAATGGAAACTTGCGAGATGTGAAACTGGTTGTCACAGATGAGTCTGGCAAGGAACATACCTTTACCGTAACAGATTGGCCAAATAACAATAAGCCAAAAGACATTGACTTTGGTAAGACAATCAAGGCTAAGAAAATTGTCCTTACTGGTACCAAGACATACGGAGATGGTGGAGATAAATACCAATCTGCAGCGGAACTCATCTTTACTCGTCCACAAGTAGCAGAGACACCTCTTGACTTGTCAGGCTATGAAGTGGCTTTAGCTAAGGCGCAGAAATTGACAGACAAAGAAAATCAAGAGGAAGTGGCTGGAGTTCAGGCCAGCATGAAATATGCGACGGATAATCATCTCTTGACTGAAAGAATGGTCGAGTTCTTCTCAGACTATCTCAACCAATTACAAGATAAGGCTGCTAAACCAGACACTCCTACAAGCAGCAAGGGTGAAGAGCAACCTCCAGTTCTTGAAGTTCCTGAATACACAGGCCCTTACGGAACAGCTGGAGAAGAAGCGGCTGTTCATGACCTACCTGAGTTTAAGGGCGGAGTCAATGCAGCAGAAGCAGTTGTACATGAAGTCCCTGAGTTCAAGGGTGGAGTCAATGCTGTTCAAGCCTTGGTAAACGAATTGCCAGAATATAAAGGTGGAGCCAATGCAGTTCTAGCAGCTACAAATGAAGTTCCAGAGTATAGAGGTGGAGTCAATGCAGTTGAGGCCTTGGTAAATGAAAAACCAGCCTACACAGGTGTATTGGCTACTGCTGGAGATCAAGCAGCACCAACAGTTGAAAAACCTGAGTACCCGCTCACTCCAAGCCCAGTAGCTGATGCCAAAACTCCAAGAGCTAAAGATGAAGAGAAGCTTCCTGCTACAGGAGAACATGGTTCAGAAGCAGCCCTCTTCTTAGCAAGTGTGAGTATCGCTTTATCTGCTGCTGTTCTTACGACAAAACGAAAAGAAGACTAAACAGATTTGATTTTAGAAGTCCAAAAGATCTAGAATCAAATAGGATCAAACAGCCGGAGAGGACCTCTTGGTTCTCTCCTTTTTCAAAGGAGAAATGATACCGCTTACTCATGTACGCGGATGAAAGGAATAGGAGAAAGATGGATAGACATTTTTTTGAGAAACGCTGTCACTATAGTATAAGAAAATTTGCAATCGGTGCAGCCTCCGTTATGATTGGTGCTAGTATCTTTGGAGCCAATATGGTTCAGGCAGCAGAAACAGCAGCGCCTTCAGAAACAGAGGGAAGCATCACCCATGTTGAAGCGCTGGATAAGTTACCCGATGATTTAGCCGCTGCGCTTGAAAAAGCAGATGCAGAAGCTGCAACAGAAGCAAGTCATGAGGAAACTCCTGCGACTGACGAAGGAAGCAATCCTGCAACAAGTGAAGAGGCAAAACCAGAGACAAGTCCTACAATTCCCAAGCCAGCAGAAACTCCGAAACCGGTTGAAACACCAAAGGCAGACAATAAACCAGCTGAAACTGCTACGCCCGCACCAAAACCAGCTGAAAAGCCAATCGAAGATAGAGAAGATGTCAACCATCTCGAAGGTGCTACTGCTCAGGCGAGCAACCATGAGACTGGGACCAACTTTACTGCGGATAAGGCTATCGACGGAGATGACAATACTCGATGGGCTACAGATAGAGACGCAGTAAAACCAACTTTTGAACTAACTCTTCCAAAGACTACCTTGATCAAACATGTAGAAATTGATTGGGATCGTCGTCTTCGTAATGGGCAAAATGACCCCAATATCAAATCTTGGAGTCTCTACTACGCAGGTCAAGAAGACGTGGGCGCTAATGGAGAAAAACAATGGAAACTCGCTCATACCAAAACTGGAGATCCAGTTTTAGACGAGAAAGTAGACCTAGCTGAAAGTATCAAAGCTAAGTATCTCAAATTGGAGATCAATGATTACCAAGCGGGAACAATGGGCTGGAGAAACGTTGGGATCCAAGAAATTCGAGCTTATTCGAATGTTCCGGACCATAGTAAGGTAACGGATATCCGCCAAGTAACCGAACTAACAGTAGCAGAAGACGGACAATCTCTTGTCTTGCCAACTTTACCAGGAAAAGTCAGTCTCATCGGAAGCAATAAACAAGGTGTAATTGACCTTCAAAATCGTATCCATAAACCTCTGACAGATCAACGTGTTAAGGTTATGGTGCAGCAAATCAAAGACAGCCATACTTTCACTAAAGAATTTGAAGTAGTCATCAAGGGCCTACATCAGGACGAAGGTGTGGGTGTCAAACCAAAAGTAGCACCAGCTGTTCAACAATGGTATGGGAAAGAAGGCCAATCTTCTATCACTTCAGATACAGTTCTTGCGACAGGAGATTCAGGATTTGATCAGGCAGCAACCTTCTACCAGTCAGACCTTGCAAGCCGTGGATTGGAACTTGCAACAGGTGACAAACAGGCTCAAAAACGAATCGAGTTTAAAAAGGTTGAAAACAAAGGTTATGGTAAGGAAGGCTACGGCATCACTATCCAAGATGATGTGATTACCATCGAAGCCGCAACGAACACAGGAGCCTTCTACGCTACTCGTACTCTTCTTCAAATGGGAGAAAGTAACCTACAAAATGGCGAAATCCGTGATTTCCCAAGCTTCAGTCATCGTGGCTTTATGCTGGATACAGGTCGTAAATTTATCCCTTATGACACTCTTGTAGACATCATGCTCAACATGGCTTACTACAAGATGAACGACTTGCAGTTGCACCTTAATGATAACTATATCTTCCTTAAGGAACACTTGGCAGGTAAGAATTTAAGTCCAGAAGAACAACTCAAGTATGTACTTGAACATGCCAAGACTGGTTTCCGTTTGGAGACAGATATTGTCGGTAAGAATGGTCAAAAATTAACATCAGATGAGCATTATACCAAGGAAGAAATGCAAAATCTGATTAAATTGGCCAAGGCTCTTCACATCAACCTAGTACCAGAAATTGACACACCAGGTCACGCCTTGTCCTTTGTCAAAGTTCGACCAGACCTCATGTATCAAGGTAGTCTGAGCGATTATGCAGGCAAGCACAATGTCGAACGAGTTGCCATGCTAGATTTAGACAATAAATACGAAGAAACTCTTAAATTTGTCAAATCCGTCTATGACAAGCTCCTCGATGGTCCAGATGCACCGCTTCATGGCGTGTCCACTGTTCATATCGGAACGGATGAATACTATGGTAGCAGAGAAAGCTATCGTCGCTTTGTCAATGATCTTATAAAATACATTAAAGGAAAAGGCTATACCCCTCGTATCTGGGGCTCGCTCAGTGCGAAACGTGGGAACACTCCTGTTGATTGGAACGGAGTAGAAGTTGATATCTGGAGCATTGGCTGGCAACGACCAAATGAAGCCATTGCTCAGGGAGCTAAGATTATCAATATCACGGATGTACCTACATATAGTGTACCAAGTGGAAGCAATAGTCAAGCAGCCTACGGGGACTATGCTAACTACGAACGTCAGTACAATAGCTGGACACCGAATGATTTCAGAACAGGTGGAGGACCACTCCTAGCAGCTTCTCATCCAAGTATTATTGGTGGTGGTCACGCTGTTTGGAATGACAATATCGACCTTCATGAGACAGGTTTGACCTCTTATGATATCTTTAAACGCTTCTTCAAGAGCATGCAAACTACTGCGGAGCGCACTTGGGGATCTGATCGTGCAGCTGCGACCTTTGCAGAACGTACCCTACCAGCTAGCCCTTATGCGCCACAGTCAAATCCTGATAAAGAGATTGATCAAAGCGACTTGTTTACCATCAATCCTGAAACCGTCAAGAACTATGCAAGCAAGAAGGTGAAGGCAAGTGAGCAAGGATTGGCATTTGAGAAAGACAGCAGCATCGAAGGCTTGGCTGGTGATGTTGGTCCAAGTCATGTCTTGAAGTTTGATGTGACTGTCACTGGTGACGGGGAACAAACCTTCTCAACAAGTGGGGACAACCGTATCTATCTAGCTGATAAAGATGGCTATCTTGCTTATCAATTTGAACAGTTCCATATCCAGTTCAAGAAAAAACTGGAGAAGAACAAACGTTATCAAATCTCTATTGTGACCAAACCACAATCAACGGAAGTTTATGTGGATGGTGAGAAGATTGAGCGTATCGCAAATCCAGAATACCCTCGCTTTGCCCACAATAGCTTGGTTCTACCGCTTGAAAGCATCGGTGGTTTCAAAGGAATATTGCATAGTGCAGAGTTGTCAGATAAACCATTTGTAAATCCTCGTTTGATTTCAAATGATAAGATTACGGCAACCGCAAGCAGTCAGCAACTTCCAGGAAACGCGACTGAAGGCGCTGTTGAAAAGGCCTTTGATAATGATCCAAATACCTTCTGGCATACTAAGTGGACTGGTGACACTGCGCCATACACTCTTACTATGACCTTGAAAGAAGCAGAAAAAGTCAATGGTTTGACGTACCTCCCACGTCCAGGTGGTGGAAATGGTGTCGTGACGCGCTACGAAATCTACGCACAGAAAGATGGCCAAATGGTCAAGGTTTCAGAAGGAAGCTGGGACAACAACGCCCAAGAAAAAACAGTCAACTTTGCGGCGGTAGATACCAACAAGATTGAGTTGAAAGTATTGGAAGGCGTTGGTGGTTTTGCAAGTGCAGCTGAAGTTCATCTATTGAAACCTGCCAAAGAAGGACAAGAAACACCTGAACCAAGTCAACCTCAACCACCATCTACTCCTGAAAAACCAAAAGTAGACCAAACCGGTGATGGAACAGTTGAATTGGCGGATCAATTCACTGCAAGCAAACCAGCTAGCGAAGACAGCATTGCAGCTGCTAGCAAGAGCGCAGACTATCTCAAGAAAGAGTACAAGGTCTTCCCAACGCCACAAAAAGTGACCTATGGCGAAGGTGTTACGGCTCTTCGTAAGCAAGTCAATCTGGTTATGGGCGATCAACTCGATATCTATACTCGCAATCGCTTGAAGAGTGTCTTGCAGGACAATCAAGTATCTTATACAACTGGTAAGGCGGCAATCGCTGGCGCAACCAATATCTATCTTGGAGTGCATGGACAAGGTTCACAAGCAGAACAAAACTTGTCCAATGTTTCAGCAGGCTTCTTTGACAAGATTGACGCCTATGTCTTGAGCATCAAGGATAATTCGATTTCTATCGTCGGAAAAGACACTGATGCAGTCTTCTATGGTTTGACAACCTTGAAACACATGCTCAAGGAAAGCCAAGTTCCAGTTCTTCGCAATGTGACAGTAGAAGATTACGCAGAACTCAAGAACCGTGGCTTCATCGAAGGTTACTATGGAAATCCTTGGTCTAATGCCGATCGTGCAGAGCTCATGCGTTATGGTGGCGATTTGAAATTGAACCAATACTTCTTTGCACCAAAAGATGATCCATACCACAACAAGAAATGGCGTGAACTCTATCCAGAAGAAAAACTAGCAGAAATTCGTGAACTTGCTCGTGTTGGAAATCAAAGTAAAACTCGCTATGTCTGGACCATCCACCCATTCATGAACAACCGTATCCGTTTTGGCAATGAAGCGCATTACCAAGAAGATTTGGCAACCATCAAGGCCAAATTTACCCAGTTGATGAAAGTGGGTGTCCGCGAATTTGGTATCCTTGCAGATGATGCACCGAGCCCAGTCGGAGGCTACAATAGCTACAACCGCTTGATGAAAGACATGACGGATTGGTTGACTGAAATGCAGGGAACCTACAGTGGTCTTCGTAAAGAAATGATCTTTGTTCCTGGCCAGTATTGGGGTAATGGACGTGAAGATGAGTTGAAATCCCTCAATGAAAATCTCCCAAGTTCAACATCGATGACCTTGACGGGTGGTAAGATTTGGGGTGAAGTCTCTGAAAGCTTCCTTTCCACTCTCAAGAATAATCTATCCGCAGGAGGCAAGACCTATCGCCCAGTTTCACTTTGGATTAACTGGCCTGTAACAGATAACTCTAAACAACACTTGATTCTAGGTGGTGGTGAGAAATTCCTTCATCCGAATGTGGATCCAAGCTTGCTATCTGGTATCATGTTGAACCCAATGCAACAGTCTGAACCATCTAAGATTGCCCTCTTTTCAGGAGCTCAATACTCATGGAAACAGTGGAAATCAGAAGAAGAAGCTAAGAAAATCAATGATATTGCCTTCAACTTTGTAGAAAATGGTCATTTTGAAGATAGCAAGGTATCAGCAGCCTTCCGCGAACTTGGTAAGCACATGATCAACCAAAACATGGATAATCGTGTCGTCAAACTAGAAGAATCTGTAGACTTGGCTCCAAAATTGACAGACTTCATGACTAAGCTCAAAGCAGGTCAGGATGTGACTGCAGAACGTGCAGCCTTGCGTGCAGAATTTGCCAAGATTAAAGAAGCAGCCGAACTCTATAAAGCATCAGGCGATAAAAAAATGGTCGCCCAAATCCACTATTGGTTGGATAATGCAATCGACCAAATGAATGCTCTCGATGCCTTCCTTACAGGAACTGAAGCCATGGCTACAAACGATGCAGCCAAACTCTGGGATAGCTACTATAAAGGTTTGAAATTGTACGAACAGTCTCAAACTCATACCTTCCATTATGTAGACCATATGGAAAAAGCTGAATTGGGTGTTCAACATATTCGTCCATTTATCCTATCCTTGAAAGAAGTTCTAGCGTCTGAAGTTCAAAAAGTCTTGCATCCAGATCAAATCATCAGTACCTTTATTACCAATCGAACAGGTGTAGAAGGTGGTTTGGCAGAAGTAACGGATGGCGACTTGGCAACTCATGCGATTATTAAATCACCAAACAGCATCAAGACAGGTGATTATATCGGTATGAAGTTCAACAAGCCGGTAGCGATCCAAACCTTGACCTTTGCAATGGGAACGCAGGCAAATCCACGTGATACCTTTAGTAAGGCAGAAGTGCAGTATCAAGATGAAAATGACAACTGGGTAACTTTGAAAGAGCCAAGCTATGTCGGAAATGAATCCCTTCTTAAGTTTGAGAATCTCAATATCAAGGCCAAGGCAGTTCGCATGATTGCGACAGCAGATCGTGAAAATACCTGGTTTGCAGTTCAGGAAATTGCAGTCAACCGTCCAGTTGAAAAAGCTCGTAGCCAACAAGCAACGACAGTTAGTCTAAGCTCAAACTTAGTTTACAAACTAAATACCTCAGCTCGTCAAATCACTGATGGCAAGGACAATACAGAAGCCATGATGGCGAACGCCGACGGTAGCAATACCACTCCAGTAGATGCCTGGGCACAGCTTGACCTCGGTGAAGTCAAGTCAGTCACTAAAGTTCGTCTTCGCCAAGGAACAGGTGATAAACTTGCCGCAGGTGTGCTTGAGTATTCTACAGATGGTACTACTTGGCAGGAACTCGATCGCTTGTCAGGTGAGCAAACCAAGGAAGTGACTAGAGCAATCAATGCTCGTTATATCCGAGTACGCAATACCAAGGCCCTCGACCTCTGGTGGCGTATCCAAGACTTCTCTGTTGAGACACGCTCTGGAAACAGTGAGTTAACGGACACCAACGTCGATGCCTTGAAGGAAACGCCGGTAGTGGATAGCTTGGGACATTATGAGCTCCAAATTCCAGCTGGAACCAAACTCCCTGCCCATAGCTATCTAGGTATGAAACTTGACCGTATCCATCAGGTCAAGAGCATCCAGCTCCAAGGCCAAGCCAACCCAGCTCTTAGCCTTGAGTACTCTGCAAATGCGCAAGAATGGCTGCCAGCGAGCCAGTTGACAGACAGATCTGTAGCAAGCCACTTAGTACGTTATGTGCGTCTGGTCAACAAAACAGATCAGGAGCAAGCTATTACAGCGACTTCTCTCCTTGTGACGACTAAAGAAGTGCAACCAACCAAACTAGAATCTACAACTATGGGAATTCACCCAGCATATGGAAGCAATGATGTTCGTAAACTGAACAACCTAGATCAATTATTTGATGGTGTTTACAACAACTTCGTTGAGTTTTCAGACTATGCTCGTAAAGATGGTCATGTGACCTTGAAACTTGGTAGCGAACGTACCATCAAGAAGATCAGAGCCTATATCCAAGACGGAACGCAAAACTACCTTCGTGATGGTAAGATCCAAGTCAGCCAAGACGGTAAAACTTGGACAGATGTGGTAACAGTTGGAGATGGTGTAGCTAATAGTACACACGATGATTCTCTGACAGATGGTTGGACACATGATTCTAAGATGCCAGGAAATCGCTACATCGAAGGTGAATTGACGACACCAGTCAAAGCCAACTATCTCCGTGTCCTCTATACAGCGGATTATGATGCCCGCTTTGTAGGATTTACAGAATTGGTCATCAACGATGGTGAGTTTGTCAAACCAATCAATGATCCAACAGTAGAAGGAAACGGTGGAGAAAGCCAAGGCAACCTCTACAATAATCTTGTAGACGGAAAAGTCTTGACCAGCTACAAGTCTGAAAAAGAGAAGGGCGAGTTGGTTTATCACTTGTCTGAGCCGACCAATGCTAACCACCTTCGTCTCGTTTCCAGTCTTCCTGAAGGAGCTAAGGCACGTGTTCTTGCTAGAACACTCAAGGATGGTCAAGACAGTTGGACAGACCTCGGTGCCATTACATCTAGTCTCCAAACCTTCGCTATCCGAAATGGCGGCTCTCTTCTAGACGTCAAATTAGCCTGGGAAGGTGGCAAGGCCGAGTTTTATGAATTGGCGAGCTTCCATCAAGAATTAACAGAAGAACCTGTTCAATCAAGTAAGGGCGAAGAGCCAGCACCTGTTCTTGAGGTTCCTGAATTCACAGGCGGTGTCAATGCAATTGAAGCCTTGGTACATGAACTTCCAGAGTACACAGGCCCAGTAGCAACGGTAGGCGACCAAGCCGCTCCAACAGTAGAGAAACCTGAGTTCAAGGGCGGTGTCAATGCTGTTATGGCTCTGGTACATGAGCTTCCAGAATACACAGGCCCAGTAGCAACAGTAGGCGACCAAGCCGCTCCAACAGTAGAGAAACCTGAGTTCAAGGGCGGTGTCAATGCTGTTATGGCTCTGGTACATGAGCTTCCAGAATACACAGGCCCAGTAGCAACGGTAGGCGACCAAGCTGCTCCAACAGTAGAGAAACCTGAGTTTAAACTTAGCTCACTTGCTTCAGATGAAGGTAAGAAACCGGCACCGGATCTAAAACAAGAAGTGACGAACCGAGAAACAGCTGAACAAAGCTTGCCAGCAACAGGTGAGAGTCAATCTGACACAGCCCTCTTCCTAGCAGGAGTTAGCCTAGCACTATCTGCTCTCTTTGTAGCAAAAACGAAGAAAGATTAGGATTATAAAACCTTCTAAGATTGACTAAGAGTATATTCTCTAAATCAATAATAGTGAGGTTCATAGAATAGAAAAACCTGAGAAGATTTCTTCTCAGGTTTTTCGAATTTAATAAAAAAGAAAGTTTGTATAGTATGAAAAAATCCACCCAATTTTGGGTGGATCATATTTTAAGGTTGTGCTGGTTGCGGGTTCTGGTTTTGGTTTTGTTGACCAGGAGTGGTATTTGGTTGTTGCGTATTGTTCTCGCTTGTACCTGAATTTGGAGTTGTTGTACTTGCTTGTGTACTAGAACTCTCTGAAGTTGAGCTAGAGCTTTCAGGTGTTGGACTTTGCTGAGGAGCAGGAGCAGTCCAGGCAGGACGTGCACCTTTTTTAAAGACAAATTCTCCACCTCTGTAGAGTCCTTCTGGCATAGTCCAGTCGCCAGGATGATCATCTTCAGATAGATAAGTCATCATCGAACGGTAAACCTTAGCAGCAACATAGAAGCCATCACCAACAATAGGAGTCAGGCGGTTCGAGTAACCAGTCCAAACGGCCATTGAATATTTACGAGTATAGCCAACGAACAATTCGTCAGGAGCTACATAACCAGTGTTCTTGACGTAGTTTTCAATCTCATCATCTGTGTAGTTTGATGTACCAGTTTTACCAGCTTGTGGCAACCATGGGAGGTAGGCTCCTCGACCAGTTCCATATGCCAGGACAGTTTTCATCATATCCGTCATCATATAGGCTGTTGTCTCTTTCATGGCACGAGTACCAGGATCAGAGAATTCTTTTGAACTGCCATCACTGAAGACAATTTTGTTGATATACATTGGCTTGCGGTAGATACCACCGTTAGCAAAGGCAGCGTAAGCAGCAGCCATTTTCTCACTACTTGCTCCATACTTTTTGTTTGATTCAGTTGTGTTACTTGAAATCGCGTTGGCATAGTGCATATCTGGGTAATCAATACCAAGTCCATTTAGGAAGGTCTTGGCTTTATCCAGGCCGACTTTGTTCAAGGCTTCTACAGCTGGCACGTTTCGTGACTGTTGTAGGGCGTACTGTAATGTAATATTTCCAAAGTAACTTCTATCCCAGTTGTAAACAGGAGTATCTGTTCCAGGATAATTGTAAGGAACATCGTGAACAATTGAAGCAGTTGAATCATAGATACCGTACTCCAAGGCAGGAGCATAGTCTGTGATTGGTTTCATGGTAGAACCCCAGTCACGATTGGTTTCAACAGCTTGGTTGATTCCGAAGGAAACATTGCTTGATTGGTGACGAGAACCTAATTGGGCAATGACTTTCCCGTTTGTCACATCAACGATTGTTGATGCCACTTGCATTTCATCATCTGGATAGTTGACATACTCGTCAGTATTGTAGATATCCCAGAGATGTTGTTGAACTTTAGGATCAACGTTGGTGTAGACATCCATACCAGTCGTTAAGAGATTGTAGCCTGTTTCTTGTTCGACTTGATCGATTACCTCTTTGAGATAGTTGTCCATGTGTGGAGGATAACTATTAGCCGATTTTAGACTTTGAAGTCCGTCCGTAATTGGAGTATTGATTGCTTTTTCATATTGCTCAGCTGAAATGTAACCTTGTCCCTTCATCTCAGAGAGGACGAGATTGCGTCGTTCTTGAGCCGCTTCTGGATGTGAGTATGGATCATACTGATTTGGAGCCTGAGGCATTCCGGCAAGGAGAGCCAACTGAGGGATACTCAAATCTTTGAGGTCCTTGCCATAGTAATTTTGGGCAGCAGTTTGCATACCGTAGTTACCGTTTGACATGTAGACCTTGTTGATGTAGTAGGTCAGGATTTCTTGCTTGGTTGCTTTCTGTTCAAGTTGAACGGCTAGCCAAGCTTCTTGAGCCTTACGTGAAAGGGTCTGGTCCGACGTTGATGTAGAGAAATAAGTTAATTTAATCAGCTGCTGCGTTAAGGTTGAAGCTCCCTGAAGGCCTCCACCACCACGAAGATTTCGTAGAGTGGCACCGAGGATACGAATAGTATCAACCCCACGGTGATTAAAGAAACGATGGTCTTCAATTGATACGATGGCATTAACCAACTCAGTAGGGATTTCATTTGCTTGCGCATTTACCCGACGTTCTGATCCAAGATCGGCAATGAGTTCATCGTTTTTGTCATAGATCTTGCTAGACGTTGTAGCGACTAATTTACTTTCAGATAGGGCCGGAGCCTTGCTGACATAGTAGAGGAAGAGTCCCCCGCCTAGCACAACTGCTGCGATAAATACAGTTAAGAGACAGATGCTGACATACTTAGCTATTCGCAGGAAAATTTGTTTGTTCATCTTGTTTTACCACCCAGTAAATGTTCTTTGATAATATCGAGATAGGGAATCTGAGGAAAGGCACCAGGCTCAATTCTATATCCATTTTCTTGAATATATCCAAGTGGCATTGACTTTTGTCCCATATCTTGATGATAGAAACGAATCAAGTCAATGGCCGGCAATAAGTAGGTTTCTTGCTGAGAAGAAAAGTGAAGGAGTACAAAGCAGATCCCTTGTTGGGCAAGGACTTGTTCCATGTGTTGGATCTGATGGAGATGAAAATTCTTCATCGGGATCGCATGTTTCTGCCTAGTTTCCTTTGCTTCAAAGTCGATGTAGTATCCATCATAAACCCCCGAATAGTCTGTTGTTGAGGCCTGTCTGAAGTAGGCTTCAACGATCTTGGCTCGACTTCTTTGGGGATAATCGACACGTACGATTTGGATGGGAGTCGGTTTCTTGTGGATAACAGCCAGCCCATGCGACAAGTAGTAGTCGTTCGTAGCATTGATCATCTTTTCAAAGGACATCCCCCGATTTGCGAAATTTTTAGTTTTTGAAAGGGATGGTTGTCTTTTTTGTGATGAAATTTTATGTGGATAGTTGACCATAATTCTCCTTATTGGTACAATAACATCACTCTATTATACCATAAAAGTATACAGAAAGGATGAAAAAATGCATACAGCCTTGATTTTAGGCTATTCCGCCTTCGACCTTGGTCTCTTTAATGACAAGGATATTCGTATTGACATTATCAAAAAAGCCATTGGTAGAGACTTGGAAGGTCTAGCAGAGGAAGGGGTGACCTGGCTTGTCTTTACAGGGACTCTGGGCTTTGAATACTGGGTGCTTCAAGTAGCTAAAGAAATGAAAGAAGACTATGGATTTCAATTGGCGACCATTTTTGATTTTGAAACCCATGGCAGTAATTGGAATGAAGCAAATCAAGCCAAATTGAGTGAGTTCAAGCAGGTTGACTTTGTCAAATATGCCTATCCACAATATGAGCACAAGGGGCAACTGCGTGATTATCAGAAATTTCTGCTGGAGAATACAGATACTTGTTATCTTTTTTACGATGAAGAAAAGGAAACCAAGTTACGATATTTTTACCAAATGATGAAAAATCAAGCGGACTATGTTACAAGACGATTAACATTTGAGGACTTGAATGAAATAGTAGAAAATTTTTCCGAAAAGTAAGGCTTTGACCTTGATTTTTACTTATCTTTTTTTATATAATAATACTAGTAACCCAGAATGGAGAGAGACATGGCAAGTATTATATTTTCAGCAAAAGATATTTTTGAACAAGACTTTGGACGTGAAGTTCGTGGATATAGCAAAGCAGAAGTGGATGAATTCCTTGATGATGTGATTAAGGATTATGAGACTTATGCGGCTTTGGTCAAATCTCTTCGTCAAGAGATAGCGGATTTGAAGGACGAATTGTCTCGTAAACCACAGTCAGTTCCAACTCAGCCTGATTCTATCGAAGTTACCGCTTCTACCTCGATGACAAACTTTGATATCTTGAAACGATTGAATCGACTTGAAAAAGAAGTGTTTGGTAAACAAATTTTAGACAATGAAGATGTATAATTGAGTGTCTATCAAGTGCATAAATGCAATTTTTGGATAATCGCGTGAAGAGATTCTCTTTTCATGAGGAAAGTCCATGCTAGCACAGGCTGTGATGCCTGTAGTGTTTGTGCTAGGCGAAACCATAAGCCTAGGGACGAGAGATCGTTACGGCAGTCGAAATGGCTAAGTCTTCGGATAGGTCAGATTAGGCTTGAAAGTGCCACAGTGACGGAGTCTTTCTGGAAACAGAGAGAGTGGAACGCGGTAAACCCCTCAAGCTAGCAACCCAAATTTTGGTCGGGGCATGGAGTGCACGGAAACGAACGTAGTACTCTGACTGCTAGTAGCAAGATGCTGTTAGTGGTAGACAGATGATTATCGAAGGAAGTGGTCCTAGTCACTTCTGGAACAAAACATGGCTTATAGAAAATTGCATATAGGTTGGGGCTGAGAAATCTTTCTCAACCTCATTTTTTAAAGTGAACAAAAGAAAGGTCTTACAAGACTGTAAAATGAAAAAAGAATTTAATTTAATCGCAACTGCTGCAGCGGGTCTTGAGGCTGTCGTTGGACGTGAGGTGCGAGAACTAGGCTATGATTGCCAGGTTGAAAATGGGCGTGTCCGCTTTCAAGGAGATGTGAAGGCAATCATCGAGACCAACCTTTGGCTTCGTGCAGCGGATCGCATTAAGATTGTAGTCGGAAGTTTTCCAGCTAAGACTTTTGAAGAACTTTTTCAAGGCGTTTTTGCTCTAGATTGGGAAAACTATCTCCCGCTAGGAGCACGTTTTCCGATATCAAAGGCAAAATGTGTGAAGTCTAAACTCCATAACGAGCCCAGTGTTCAGGCTATTTCCAAGAAGGCTGTTGTAAAGAAATTACAAAAACATTATGCCCGTCCAGAAGGGGTTCCCTTGATGGAAACTGGTCCCGAGTTTAAGATTGAGGTATCTATCCTGAAAGATATGGCAACTGTCATGATTGACACGACAGGTTCTAGCCTTTTTAAACGTGGTTATCGTACGGAAAAGGGTGGAGCGCCTATCAAAGAAAACATGGCAGCAGCCATTTTACAACTCTCTAACTGGTATCCAGACAAGCCCTTGATTGATCCGACCTGCGGATCAGGAACCTTCTGCATCGAGGCTGCTATGATAGCTAAGAAGATGGCCCCTGGTCTTCGCCGTTCCTTTGCTTTTGAAGAATGGAACTGGGTCAGCGATCGGTTAATTCAAGAAGTGCGTACGGATGCTGCCAAGAAAATTGACCGTGAACTGGAACTGGATATCATGGGCTGTGATATAGATGCTCGTATGGTTGAAATTGCCAAAGCAAATGCTCAAGCAGCAGGTGTGGCAGGTGATATCACCTTTAAGCAAATGCGGGTACAAGACTTGCGCTCGGACAAGGTAAATGGTGTCATCATCTCCAATCCGCCATATGGTGAGCGTTTGTCTGATGATGCAGGAGTTACCAAGCTCTATGCTGAGATGGGACAGGTGTTTGAGCCACTGAAAACCTGGAGTAAATTTATCCTGACCAGTGATGAAGCATTTGAAAGTAAGTACGGAAGCCCAGCTGATAAAAAACGAAAACTGTATAACGGGACCTTAAAAGTGGATTTGTATCAATACTTTGGTCAGCGTGTGAAACGTCAGGAGTTAAAATAGAAAGGTGAACTCATGAGTAAGAAAAGACGTGATCATCATAAAAAAGGACATCAAGAACCCAAATTTGACTTTGATGAAGCAAAAGATTTGACTGTTGGTCAAGTGATTCGTAAGAATGAAGAGGTGGAGGCTGGAGTATTGCCCGAGGACAATATCTTAGACAAATACATCAAACAGCACCGAGAAGAAATCGAAGCCGACAAGTTTGAAACTCGTCAGTTTAAAAAAGAAGAACTAGCTTCCACTCAAAGTCTAGAAGATATGATTCAAGAAGTGCGAGAATCTAGCGAGACTTCTGAAGAAGTCGAAGAAACACATCTTTTTACGGAGGAAGTTTCTGGCGATACAGAGGAAACGGAGGCTGCTAGTGTTGTGCTGTCTCCTCTAGATGAAGAAAATGAAGAACTGGAACCACTTGTATTAACCAACACAGCAACAGAAGAAGAGACAGAAAGTCCAGAAGAGGAAGAAGTGATTGTTCCTCTATCACGCTCGGCTCAGGCGGAGCCTGAGAAAGACTCTAAGAAAAAGGGAATGATCATCATTGCCTCAGTGGTGGCTGCAATTCTTGTTCTTGCTGGAACGTATTATGTCTACCGACAAGTATCTCGCTCAAACCAAGAAATTCAGGCTTCTCAATCATCTTCAAGCAATCAGGAATCGCAAACCGACTTGCAAGAGTTTAATACGCTCTATGATGCCTTTTATACAGATGCCAATAAGACAGCTTTGAAAAATAGCCAGTTCGATAAGTTGAGTCAACTGAAAACCTTGCTAGATAAGTTAGAAGGTAGTCGTAATCATACATTAGCTAAGTCAAAATACGATAGTTTAGCAACTCAAATCAAGGCCATCCAAGATGTCAATGCCCTCTTTGAAAGTCCGGCAATCACTGACGGTGTCTTGGATACCAATGCGAAAGCTAAAGCAGACGCTAAGTTTACAGAAATCAAAACAGGTAACACAGAATTAGACAAGCTCTTGGATAAGGCCATTAGCCTCGGTAAGAGCCAACAAACCAGCGCTTCTAGTTCAAGTTCAAGCTCTAGTCAAGCAAGTTCAAGTTCAGCTACAGAAAGCAATGTGAGCAGCACGACACCTTCAACAAGTACCACCGCACCAGCTAGAGATACCAATGGTGGTTTGTCGAGTGATGGTGTTAACCTTCAAAGAAGTGCTAGTCGTGTACCCTACAACCAAACAGCTGTAGACGATAGCAACAACCCTGCTTGGACTTTTGCAGATGGTGTTTTGGAACAAATCCTAGCAACATCACGTGCTCGCGGTTATATCACTGGCAACCAATATATCCTAGAACGGGTCAATATCGTAAACGGAAATGGTTATTACAACCTTTACAAACCAGATGGAACCTATCTCTTCACCCTCAACTGTAAGACGGGTTACTTTGTAGGGAACGGTTCTGGTCACGCTGATGACTTGGACTACTAGGAGACCGTTACAAAATTCTTTCCTTTCATAGGTAAAAATGATAAAATAAAACATATTAAACAAGAGGAGTGTCACATGACAAAAGCTAACTTTGGTGTCGTAGGTATGGCCGTAATGGGTCGTAACCTTGCCCTAAATATCGAATCTCGTGGCTATACAGTTGCCATTTACAACCGTAGTAAAGAAAAAACAGAAGATGTGATTGCTTGCCATCCTGAAAAGAACTTTGTGCCAAGCTATGACGTGGAAAGCTTTGTAAACTCAATCGAAAAACCTCGTCGTATCATGCTCATGGTTCAAGCTGGACCTGGTACAGACGCAACTATCCAAGCCCTTCTTCCACACCTTGACAAGGGTGATATCTTGATCGACGGAGGAAACACTTTCTACAAAGATACCATCCGTCGTAACGAAGAGTTGGCTAACTCAGGCATCAACTTTATCGGTACTGGGGTTTCTGGTGGTGAAAAAGGTGCCCTTGAAGGTCCTTCTATCATGCCTGGTGGACAAAAAGAAGCCTACGAATTGGTTGCTGATGTTCTCGAAGAAATCTCAGCCAAAGCACCAGAAGACGGTAAACCATGTGTGACTTACATCGGTCCTGATGGAGCTGGTCACTATGTGAAAATGGTCCACAACGGTATCGAGTATGGTGACATGCAATTGATCGCAGAAAGCTATGACTTGATGCAACACTTGCTCGGTCTTTCTGCAGAAGATATGGCTGAAATCTTTACTGAGTGGAACAAGGGTGAATTGGATAGCTACTTGATTGAAATCACAGCTGATATTCTTGGACGCAAAGACGATGAAGGTCAAGATGGCCCAATCGTAGACTACATCCTTGATGCCGCAGGTAATAAGGGAACTGGTAAATGGACTAGCCAATCAGCTCTTGACCTTGGTGTGCCATTGTCACTTATCACTGAGTCAGTATTTGCCCGCTACATTTCTACATACAAAGAAGAGCGTGTACATGCTAGCAAGGTCCTTCCAAAACCAGCTGCCTTCAAATTTGAAGGTGACAAGGCTGAGTTGATCGAAAAGATCCGTCAAGCCCTTTACTTCTCAAAAATCATTTCTTACGCACAAGGTTTTGCCCAATTGCGTGTAGCTTCTAAAGAAAACAACTGGAACTTGCCATTTGCGGACATCGCCTCTATCTGGCGTGATGGCTGTATCATCCGTTCACGTTTCTTGCAAAAGATCACAGATGCTTACAACCGTGATGCAGATCTTGCTAACCTTCTCTTGGATGAGTACTTCTTGGATGTCACTGCTCAGTACCAACAAGCAGTGCGTGATATCGTAGCACTTGCTGTTCAAGCTGGTGTACCAGTACCAACCTTCTCAGCAGCCATTACTTACTTTGATAGTTACCGTTCAGCTGACCTTCCAGCTAACTTGATCCAAGCGCAACGTGATTACTTTGGTGCCCACACTTACCAACGTAAAGACAAAGAAGGAACATTCCACTACTCTTGGTATGACGAAAAATAAGTAGGTCTGCCATGGGGAAACGGATTTTATTACTTGAGAAAGAACGAAATCTAGCTCATTTTCTCAGTCTGGAACTCCAAAAAGAGCAATACCGAGTCGATTTGGTAGAGGAGGGGCAAAAAGCCCTCTCCATGGCTCTCCAGACGGACTATGACTTGATTTTACTGAATGCTCATCTGGAGGATATGACGGCCCAGGATTTTGCAGACAAGCTGAGTCGGACAAAACCAGCCTCAGTGATTATGGTCTTGGACCATCGCGAAGAATTGCAAGACCAGATTGAGACAATCCAGCGCTTCGCCGTTTCTTACATCTATAAGCCAGTGATTATTGATAATCTGGTAGCTCGTATTTCAGCGATTTTCCGAGGTCGGGACTTCATTGACCAACACTGTAGTCAGATGAAGGTTCCAACGTCATACCGCAACCTACGTATGGATGTAGAACATCATACCGTTTATCGTGGCGAGGAGATGATTGCTCTGACGCGCCGTGAGTATGACCTCTTGGCTACTCTCATGGGAAGCAAGAAAGTCTTGACTCGTGAGCAGTTATTGGAAAGTGTTTGGAAGTACGAAAGTGCGACAGAAACCAATATCGTGGATGTTTATATCCGTTATCTACGTAGCAAGCTTGATGTAAAAGGTCAAAAAAGCTACATTAAAACCGTGCGTGGTGTTGGTTACACCATGCAAGAATAGAAAAGCAGTTGCAGTTGTGTAACTGCTTTTTTTGAGGGGCTTCTATATATTGACATACAGTCGGGTCTTTGCTACAATCAGTTATGGAGGAAGATCTAATGAAATTTTTGAAAAAAATGTTGCAAGTTCTACTAGCAGTCTTTTTCTTTGCTTTGCTAGCGACTAATACCGTATTGGCGAATGATGCTGATTCAGAAGGCTGGCAATTTGTCCAAGAAAATGGTAGAACCTACTACAAGAAGGGGGAACTCAAAGAAACCTACTGGCGAGTGATTGATGGGAAGTACTATTATTTTGATCCTCTATCTGGAGAGATGGTGGTCGGCTGGCAATATATTCCGTTTCCATCTAAAGGTAGTACAATTGGTCCTTACCCAAATGGTATCAGATTAGAAGGTTCCCCAATGCCAGAATGGTACTACTTTGACAAAAATGGAGTGCTACAAGAGTTTGTTGGTTGGCAACAATTAGAGCTAAAAGATTCCTTAACCGTTGGGAAAAAACATGGTGAAGGCTGGGAAGGTCCCGAAGTTCTTAAATTAGCATACTACTACTTTGATCAAGATCATTCTTTAAAGACAGGTTGGCTTTATGATCAATCTAACTGGTATTACCTAGCAAAAACAGGAAATTCTGGGAATAAGAATCTTGGTGGTGAGAAACGTTCTGGTTGGATTCAAGATGCTTCCACTTGGTACTATCTAGATTCAGAAACTGGTATCATGCAAACTGGTTGGAAGCAAATTGGCAATAAGTGGTACTACCTCCGTTCATCAGGAGCTATGACAACTGGCTGGTATCAGGAAGGCTCAACTTGGTACTATTTAGATGCTGAAAATGGCGATATGAAAACAGGCTGGCAATATCTTGGTAACAAGTGGTACTATCTCCGTTCATCAGGAGCTATGGCAACTGGTTGGGTGAAAGACGGCTCAACTTGGTACTACCTCAATGCAAGTAATGGCGATATGAAGACAGGTTGGTTCCAAGTCAATGGAAACTGGTATTATCTCAATTCAAATGGAGCAATGGTTACAGGTAGCCAAACTATCGATGGTAAAGTTTATAACTTTGCTTCATCTGGTGAGTGGATTTAATCTTGGAGGAGATACAAATGAAGCTTTTGAAAAAAATGATGCAAGTCGCACTAGCAACATTTTTCTTTGGTTTGCTAGCTACAAATGCTGTATTTGCGGATACCACAGGTGGCCAATTTGTTGATAAGGATAATAGAAAATATTATGTAAAAGATGATCATAAAGCAATCTATTGGCATAAAATAGACGGTAAAACTTACTATTTTGGTGATAGAGGAGAGATGGTTGTCGGTTGGCAATACGTAGAAATTCATGGAACAGGTTATCGTGATAATTTATTTAATAATCGTCCAGTCTTAGAAATTGGGCTTCAACAGAAGTGGTACTATTTTGGACAAGATGGTGCTTTGCTAGAACAAACAGATAAACAAGTACTAGAGGCAAAAACGTCTGAAAATACAGGAAAAGTATACGGTGAACAATATACTCCATCTGCTGAAAAGAGAACTTATTATTTTGATAATAATTATGCTGTAAAGACAGGCTGGACTTATGAAGACGGCAATTGGTATTATTTAAATAAGCTAGGAATTTCTGGCGATGATTCTTACAATCCACTACCAATTGGTGAAGTTGCTAAGGGTTGGACTCAAGATTTCCATGTTACTTTTGGCATTGATAGAAGCAAACCTGCTCCATGGTACTACTTAGATCCAACAACTGGCATCATGCAAACAGGTTGGCAACATCTTGGTAATAAATGGTACTATCTCCGTTCATCAGGAGCAATGGCGACTGGCTGGTATCAGGAAGGTACCACTTGGTATTATTTAGACCAACCAAATGGCGATATGAAAACTGGTTGGCAAAACCTTGGGAACAAGTGGTACTATCTCCGTTCATCAGGAGCTATGGCAACTGGTTGGTATCAAGAAGGTTCGACTTGGTATTATCTACATGCAAGTAATGGAGATATGAAGACAGGCTGGTTCCAGGTCAATGGCAAATGGTACTATGCTTATAGCTCAGGTGCTTTGGCGGTGAATACTACCGTAGAAGGCTATTCTGTCAATTATAATGGCGAATGGGTTCAATAATGAAAGAGGCGATTGTGAAGGAAACAATCGCTTT
Source organism: Streptococcus sp. NPS 308 (assembly GCF_002355895.1). Taxonomy (NCBI): domain Bacteria; kingdom Bacillati; phylum Bacillota; class Bacilli; order Lactobacillales; family Streptococcaceae; genus Streptococcus; species Streptococcus sp. NPS 308. The sequence goes on along the minus strand of NZ_AP017652.1, from coordinate 1,549,978 downwards.
TTTTGTGAAAATATAATAAAATAGATAGGAAAGAATAAATACTTGTATGAAAAATGAGACGGCTTTTTCGTCTAGCAAAAGGAAAAAATGACAAAAAAAGTTGGTGTCGGTCAGGCACATAGTAAGATTATTTTAATAGGAGAGCATGCTGTTGTTTACGGTTATCCTGCTATCTCCCTGCCTCTTTTGGAGGTGGAGGTGACTTGTAAGGTGGTCCCAGCTGAAAGTCCATGGCGTCTTTATGAGGAGGATACCTTGTCTATGGCGGTGTATGCTTCACTTGAACATCTAAATATCAAGGATGCCTGCATTCGCTGTGTGATTGATTCGGCTATTCCTGAAAAACGAGGGATGGGTTCGTCAGCGGCTATCAGTATAGCGGCCATTCGAGCTGTTTTTGACTACTATCAAGCTGACCTGCCTCATGATATACTAGAAATCTTGGTTAATCGGGCTGAGATGATTGCCCATATGAATCCGAGTGGTTTGGATGCCAAGACCTGTCTCAGTGACCAGCCTATTCGCTTTATCAAGAATGTTGGTTTTACAGAACTTGAGATGAACCTATCTGCCTATTTGGTGATTGCTGATACGGGCGTGTATGGTCGCACTCGTGAAGCCATCCAAGTGGTTCAAAGCAAGGGGAAGGATGCCCTACCGTTTTTGCATGCCTTGGGAGAATTGACCCAGCAAGCAGAAGATGCGATTAGACGAAAAGATGCTGAAGGACTGGGACAAATATTCAGTCAGGCACATTTACATTTAAAAGAAATTGGTGTCAGCAGCCCTGAGGCTGACTCACTGGTTGAAACGGCTCTTAGCAATGGTGCTCTGGGTGCCAAGATGAGCGGTGGCGGGCTAGGAGGCTGTATCATAGCCTTGGCATTCAATCTGGATCAAGCACAAGAACTAGCAAAACGATTAGAAGAGAAAGGAGCTGTTCAGACATGGATCGAAAGCCTGTAACAGTACGTTCCTACGCAAATATTGCCATTATCAAATACTGGGGAAAGAAAAAAGAAAAAGAGATGGTTCCTGCTACTAGCAGTATCTCTCTGACTTTGGAAAATATGTACACAGAGACGACCTTATCGCCTCTACCGACAGATGCGACTGCTGATGCCTTTTATATCAATGATCAGCTCCAAAATGAGGCGGAGCATGCCAAGATGAGCAAAATCATCGACCGCTATCGTCCAGCAGGTGAGGGCTTTGTCCGTATCGATACCCAAAACAACATGCCAACTGCAGCGGGTTTGTCCTCCAGTTCCAGTGGTTTGTCCGCCTTGGTCAAGGCATGCAATGCTTATTTCCAGCTTGGATTGGATAGAAGTCAGTTGGCACAGGAGGCTAAGTTTGCTTCGGGTTCTTCCTCTCGTAGTTTTTATGGGCCACTCGGTGCCTGGGATAAGGATAGTGGGGAAATCTACCCTGTAGAGACAGACTTGAAACTAGCTATGATTATGTTGGTGCTAGAAGACAAGAAAAAACCAATCTCTAGCCGTGATGGGATGAAACTTTGTGTGGAAACTTCGACGACTTTTGATGACTGGGTGCGTCAGTCTGAAAAGGACTATCAGGAGATGCTGCTTTATCTCAAGGAAAATGACTTTACCAAAGTTGGGGAATTAACGGAGAAAAATGCCCTCGCTATGCACGCTACGACAAAAACAGCATCACCAGCCTTTTCTTATCTGACGGATGCGACTTATGAGGCCATGGACTTTGTCCGCCAGCTTCGTGAGCAAGGGGAATCCTGCTACTTTACCATGGATGCGGGTCCCAATGTCAAGGTCCTCTGTCAGGAGAAAGACTTGGAGCATTTATCAGAAATTTTCGGTCAACGTTATCGCTTGATTGTGTCAAAAACAAAGGATTTGAGCCAAGATGATTGCTGTTAAAACTTGCGGAAAACTCTATTGGGCGGGTGAGTATGCTATTTTAGAGCCAGGACAGTTGGCCTTGATAAAGGCGATACCTATCTATATGAAAGGAGAGATTGCCTTTTCTGATAGCTACCGTATCTATTCAGATATGTTTGATTTTGCAGTGGACTTGACGCCAAATCCTGCCTACAGTTTGATTCAAGAAACAATTGCTTTGATGAATGATTTCCTCGCTGATCGTGGGCAAACCTTGCGTCCTTTTTCCTTGGAAATCCGAGGGAAAATGGAACGGGAAGGCAAAAAGTTTGGTCTAGGCTCTAGTGGTAGTGTCGTTGTCTTGGTTGTCAAGGCTCTGCTTGCTCTGTATAATCTTTCGATTGATCAGGATCTCTTATTCAAGCTGGCTAGCGCGGTCTTACTCAAGCGAGGAGACAATGGTTCTATGGGAGACCTTGCCTGTATCGTTGCAGAGGATTTGGTTCTCTACCAGTCTTTTGATCGAAAGAAGATAGCTGCGTGGTTGGAAGAAGAAAACTTGGCGACAGTTTTGGAGCGTGATTGGGGCTTTTCTATCTCACAAGTGCAACCAGCTCTAGAATGTGATTTTCTAGTGGGATGGACCAAGGAAGTGGCTGTGTCTAGTGACATGGTCCAACAAATCAAACAAAATATCAATCCGAATTTTTTAACTTCCTCAAAAGCAACGGTATCTGCTTTGGTAGAAGCCTTGGAGCAGGGGAATGCAGAAGAAATCATCAAGCAGGTAGAAACAGCCAGTCAGCTTTTAGAAGGGTTGAGCCCAGATATTTACACTCCTTCGCTCAGACAGCTGAAAGAAGCCAGTCAAGATTTGCAAGCCGTTGCCAAGAGCAGTGGAGCTGGTGGTGGTGACTGTGGGATTGCCTTGAGTTTTGATGTGCAATCGACCGAAACCCTAAAAAATCGTTGGGCCAATCTGGGGATTGAGCTTTTATACCAAGAAAGGATAGGACATGACGACAAATCGTAAGGACGAGCACATCCGCTATGCCCTTGAGCAGAAAAGTTCCTATAATAGCTTTGATGAGGTGGAGTTGATTCATTCTTCCCTGCCTCTTTACGATCTGGATGAGATTGATTTGTCTACAGAATTTGCTGGTCGAAAATGGGACTTTCCTTTTTATATCAATGCCATGACAGGTGGGAGCGATAAGGGGAGAGAAATCAATCAAAAGCTGGCTCAGGTGGCAGAAGCCTGTGGGATTTTGTTTGTGACGGGCTCTTATAGCGCAGCCCTCAAGGATCCAACAGATGACTCATTTTCTGTCAAGTCTAGCCATCCGAAGCTCCTCCTTGGGACCAATATTGGCTTGGACAAGCCTGTCGAGTTAGGACTTCAGACTGTGCAAGCGATGAATCCTCTCCTCTTGCAAGTGCATGTCAATGTCATGCAGGAATTGCTCATGCCTGAGGGAGAAAGGAAGTTCAGAAGCTGGTATTCGCATCTGGCAGACTATAGCAAGCAAATACCTGTTCCTATTATTCTCAAGGAAGTGGGCTTTGGCATGGATGCCAAGACCATAGAGAGAGCCTATGAACTGGGTGTTCGAACCGTTGACCTGTCAGGTCGTGGTGGTACCAGTTTTGCCTATATCGAAAACCGTCGCAGTGGTCAGCGTGATTACCTCAATCAATGGGGACAATCCACCATGCAAGCCCTTCTCAATGCCCAAGGCTGGAAAGACAAGGTCGAACTCTTGGTCAGCGGAGGCGTTCGGAACCCACTTGATATGATTAAGTGCCTGGTCTTTGGTGCCAAGGCTGTGGGATTATCACGAACCGTTCTGGACTTGGTTGAAACCTACTCGGTCGAGGAAGTGATTAGCATCATCCAAGGTTGGAAAGCAGATTTACGCTTGATCATGTGTTCCCTTAACTGTGCCACCATAGCGGATCTGCAAAACGTAGACTATATTCTTTATGGTAAACTCAAAGAAGCAAAGGATCAGATCTAAAGAGGCCGGGACAAGAATCCCGCCCTTTTTGTAGCCTTTTGCCAACTATAAATACTTTATTAGAAGAATTTGAACAAAGATTAAAAGAAGATTGGTTTGAAAATCAGAAATTATACATTGAACAAGCTGAAAAAGTAGGTGAATTATTAGAGGATGTTAGGGGACGGACAGAAATATTACAGTCTGTAGCACCAGAATTGTCATTGGATGGTTACAATAGTAGATTAGAAGAAGTAGAAGAATTTTATAATAAGTTAAAGAATCAAGAATTTATACCACCTTTTAATCTTGAAAAATCCTTCAATAAGTTTAAGGAATTTTATATGGAGCAAGCAAATAAGAACGTGATTTCTTCTCTTGCCAATAAAATATATGAATTTGAAAAGTATCAGATTAAGAAGTATAAAGAAAAGATTGAAGAACAAAATAAAAATAGAGTTATAATTGAAATTTCGTTTAAACGGTATTTAGTCGAATTTTACAAGAATATAAGTGACTCTTTTTGGAGAAATGATTTTCTAAGCAATTTAGAGGATAATTTTGGTATAAAAACAAACCGCTAAGATTTTTTTCTTAGCGATTGTTATCTAGTTAAAATTTAATTTATGCATATAATATGTAAACCTTTACATCATTCAGGTATTTTGATATAGTTAAAGGAAGAAGCCTTTTTAAAGGTGTATAATTGGAGGATAGGATGTCAAAGAAAAAGAATCTTCAAGTTTTAACAACTGGTGTTGCGTTAGCGATTGCATCTATCGGGACAACAGCTTTGGCACAAGAAACAAGAGTAAAAACTACTGCAGTAAATGAACCTGCGTATCGGGTTTTACAAAATGAAGCAAAGAAATCATCTGATTTAAAACCACAGCTTGATGCTCAAGAAGCTGTTACTAAAAAAACAGAGACAGAAGTTAAAAACAATCAGTCTGAACTGGCTTTAAAAGAAAAATCTGTTAAAGATGCTCAAGAAGCTGTAGTGAAAGCCACTCAAACAGTTAAAGATACAGAAGCAAAAAATAAACAAATCTTGAAAAATGCTTCTAAAGCAGATGCCAACCGTGAACAAGCTATTAAATCAGCTCAAACCAATGTTAATACTAAAAATGATGCTGTCAAATTGGCTAAAGAAAAATTGGCAGGCGCTAACCAACATGCTGAAACAGTTGAAAGCAAATTGCAATCAGCTCAAGCTGAACTAAAATCTGCTCAAGATAAATTGGCAAATACTGGTGTTGATACAGTAACAATCGCAGACTTGACTCAGTTCAAGAAAGATAAAGCCGAAGGCGACTCAGATTTCATGACTGACTCTGGCGCAACTGTTATTGAAAACTCTTCAACAAAAATCAGTGAAGCTGATAAGAAAAAAACTGTTGAATTGGATAACTTGACTGAAGAGCAACAAAAAGAAGTCAGCCTATATGCTGCAAAAGTGTTAACTGCAATCCATAAACAATTTGGATTGAATGAAGTTACTGTTACAGACTCTGATCTTCGAATTGCACGTGAACAATCTAAAAAATATGTAGCGCGTGGAATCTCAGCAGAAAAAGCTGGTCACCTCAATGGTGCTTACCATGGTGAAAACATTTCACTTGCAAATGAAACAAAATCTATGACTATGTACGAACTCAAACAAAGAGTGTACGACGCAATCATGGGACAAACATTTGCAGACGCACCATCAAAATGGGGACATTCATATAACAACTTTGTTAACAACACAGTCGGAATTGCAACAGCTAACGTTGACGGACGTTTACACATCATCTCAACTCTTGACTTAGCTGGCGGAAACGTCATCAAAGACGAAAAAGACATCACATCCCTCGAAAAAGCTGTCGCAACAGCTAAATCAAATGTTGAACAAGCAACTACTGCATCAGAAAATGCTAAGAAAGCTTTGACCAAAGCTTCAACTGATTATGCAAGTGCACTTAGCTTGAAAACTGAAGCTGAAAAAGTCCTTGCAGACGCAATGGCTACACCACTTCAAGCTCAAGTTGCTGAAAACAACCTACGTTTGGCAAACATTGCACTTGAAAACGCTAAGAACCGTGAAGCTAAAGCAAAAAATAATGTAACTTCAGCTAAAGAAAAACTTAAAAAAAGTGTTTCGAAATTAGCTACAGAAAAAGAAAAACTTTCAAAACTGAAAGAACAGTACAAGAAACTTTTACAAACTGAATCAAACAATAAAGAAGTCTCTAAAGGTAGTTGGATTCAATCTTCTGGTCGTTGGTGGTACAAACATAACAATGGTTCATATACAACTAATGGATGGGAACAAATTAACGGAAAATGGTATCATTTTGATCGCTCAGGTTGGATGCAGACAGGTTGGTTGAAATCAAGTGGTTCATGGTACTATCTTAATAATTCAGGAGAAATGCAGACTGGATGGATGAAATCAGGTAATTCATGGTATTATCTCAGTGGTTCAGGATCTATGCAGACTGGATGGATGAAATCAGGTAGTTCATGGTATTATCTCAGTGGTTCAGGCGCTATGCAAACTGGATGGGCAAAATCAGGCAATTCATGGTACTATTTGAATGGTTCAGGAGCAATGCAAACTGGATGGTTCACAGTCTCAGGAAAATGGTATTATGCATACCGTTCAGGCGCTTTAGCAGTCAATACAACTACACCAGAAGGTTATAAGGTAAATTATAATGGTGAATGGGTAAAATAAGCACTTTTTACCATGCTAAAAAATCTTCTTACATATGTAGGAAGATTTTTTGGCTTCTCAAAACTAGTTTAAAAGATACGCTATTTAAACCATTTTTGAGAATGAATATAAAGGATATCCAGAAATCTAGTTGGTCAACCTTTGGTCAACTTTTGTATTTTGAATATATCTTAGATGTTGACGATGTCTTGGTATATCTGATACTCACTTATATATTATAACTTATTTCAACTAAGATAAAACTGTAGTGGTCTGAAAGAACCTAGTTTGTACGAGCGATTTCTGTCCTATCTCCTTTTTCCATCCTCAGACCGAGGTGACTTTTTTGAATTGTGATAAAATAGAAGGGAGAGGATGCAGCTATGAAAAAATTTCAAATCTTTTTATTTATTGAAGCCTGTCTGTTGACGGGAGCTCTGATTTTGATGGTATCAGAGCATTTTTCGCGTTTTCTGCTGATTCTATTCCTCTTTTTACTATTGCTCCGTTATTATACAGGTAAAGAAGGCAACAACGTATTCCTCCTTGTGGCGACTATTCTTTTCTTTTTCATCGTCATGCTTAATCCCTTTGTGATTTTAGCCATCTTTGTAGCGGTGATCTACAGTCTCTTTCTTCTTTACCCAATGATGAACCAAGAAAAAGAGGAGACTGACCTGGTTTTTGAAGAGGTGGTGACAGTAAAAAATGAACGCAATCCCTGGTTTGGCAATCTTCATCATTTTTCTAGTCACCAGACCTGCCAGTTTGATGATATCAATCTCTTTCGTCTCATGGGTAAGGACACCATTCATTTAGAAAGAGTTATCCTAACCAATCATGACAATGTCATTATCCTTAGAAAAATGGTCGGAACGACTAGGATTATCGTACCTGTAGATGTGGAAATTAGTCTTAGTGTTAACTGTCTTTATGGAGATCTTACCTTCCTTCATCAACCTAAGAGATCCCTTCGCAATGAACACTATCATCAGGAAACCAGAGACTACCTCAAGAGTAACAAGAGCGTCAAAATTTTCCTAACCAGTATGATTGGAGATGTGGAGGTGGTCAGAGGATGAAAAAGCAATCCTATCTATTAATCGGACTGACTTCTCTCCTTTTTATCCTCTTTTTAACCAATAGTCTGCTTGATATTTTTGAACTAGACTGGTCCTATTTGCTACAGGATATCGAGAAAACAGAAAAGTTAATCTTCTTAGTCTTGGTCTTTAGCCTTTCCATGTCCTTCTTTTTTGTCCTCTTTTGGCGCGTGATGGAAGAAATTTCTCGCAGAAAAATGCAGATCAATCTCAAGCGACTGCTAGCAGGAAAAGAGGTGGTTTCTTTTGCAGATCCAGACTTGGATGCCAGTTTCAAGTCCTTATCTGGCAAGCTCAATCTCTTGACAGAAGCTGTTCAAAAGGCTGAAAATCAAAGCCTGGTCAAGGAAGAAGCACTTATCGAGAAAGAACGGAAGCGGATTGCACGTGACTTGCACGATACAGTTAGTCAGGAGTTGTTTGCAGCCCATATGATTTTATCAGGTGTCAGCCAGCAGGCTTTGAAGCTGGATAGAGAAAAGATGCAGACCCAGTTGCAAAGTGTTGCGGCCATCCTAGAGACTGCTCAGAAAGATCTACGGGTCTTGCTCCTACATTTGCGACCAGTTGAGTTGGAAGAGAAGAGTTTGGTTGAGGGGATTCAAATCCTCTTAAAAGAGCTTGAGGACAAGAGCGATCTCAAGGTCAGTTTCAAGCAGAATGTGTCTAAATTGCCTAAGAAAATCGAAGAACATATCTTCCGTATTTTGCAGGAGTTGATTAGCAATACCCTCCGCCATGCCCAGGCATCTTGCCTAGATGTCTATCTCTATCAGACAGATGTTGAATTGCAGCTGAAGGTGGTGGATAATGGGATTGGTTTCCAGTTGGGGAGTTTAGACGACTTGAGTTATGGACTGCGAAATATTAAGGAGCGGGTCGAAGATATGGCAGGAACGGTTCAACTCTTGACAGCTCCAAAGCAAGGACTAGCGGTCGATATCCGTATTCCCCTGCTAGACAAGGAATCATAAAGGAGTAGAGATGAAAATTTTACTGGTAGATGACCATGAAATGGTTCGATTGGGCTTGAAAAGCTATTTTGATCTCCAAGACGATGTGGAAGTTGTGGGCGAGGCTGCCAATGGGTCTCAAGGCATTGACTTGGCCTTGAAATTGCGTCCAGATGTCATTGTCATGGATATTGTCATGCCTGAGATGAATGGGATTGATGCTACCTTGGCCATCCTCAAAGAATGGCCTGAAGCCAAGATTTTGATTGTGACCTCTTACCTAGACAATGAAAAAATCATGCCGGTCTTGAACGCGGGTGCTAAAGGCTATATGCTCAAGACTTCAAGTGCAGACGAACTGCTCCACGCTGTTCGAAAGGTTGCTTCTGGAGAGCTTGCTATTGAACAAGAGGTCAGCAAAAAGGTCGAATACCACCGCAATCATATAGAGCTTCATGAGGATCTGACTGCGCGTGAGCGAGATGTGCTCCAACTCATCGCCAAGGGCTACGAAAATCAGCGCATTGCAGATGAACTCTTTATCTCCCTAAAGACGGTGAAGACCCATGTATCCAACATCCTAGCCAAGCTTGAGGTCAGCGATCGCACTCAGGCTGCAGTCTATGCCTTTCAGCACCACTTGGTAGGGCAGGAGGATTTTTAGATGAATCTTACAGATTTACTTGTGGAGCTAGAAGCGGGAAAAGACCCTGAGAAAGCAGGCCCAATGGAAGCCTATATGCGCCATCAATTTCCCTTTCTAGGCATTGCAGGTCCTGAAAGAAATTCACTCTATAAAAAGTATTTTCCAGAAGCGAAAAAAACAAAGATTATCGATTGGGATTTTGTAGACACTTGCTGGGAAAAGGAGCCTAGAGAATACCAATATGTGGCTGCCAACTATTTGAAAGCCATGCAGTCTTATCTAACGAAGGACGATTTGCCTAAGCTTGAGCGCCTGGTTGTGACCAAGTCATGGTGGGATACGGTAGATATTCTAGACCGAGTAGTAGGAAGTTTGGTATATGACAAGCCAGAACTGGGAGAAATCATCCTCCAATGGAGTTTATCAGATAATATCTGGCTGAGACGAGTCGCTATTAACCACCAGTTGTTAAGGAAAGAGAAAACAAATGTCCAACTGATGGAAAAAATCCTGCTCAACAATCTGGACCAGACAGAATTTTTTATCAACAAAGCCATCGGCTGGGCTCTAAGAGACTACTCTAAAACCAATCCGGAATGGGTAGCAAGCTTCATCGAAAAAAACAGGGAAAGAATGGCTGAACTCAGTATCAGGGAAGCAAGCAAGTACCTTTAGCATCATTGAAAAGCGCATTCATTACTTGAAAATTAACCGTGGTTTATGCTATAATAGACTGTATTTAAAAAATTTTAAGGAGAAATGACAGAATGTCTGTATCATTTGAAAACAAAGAAACAAACCGTGGTGTCTTGACTTTCACTATCTCTCAAGACCAAATCAAACCAGAATTGGACCGTGTCTTCAACTCAGTAAAGAAATCTCTTAACGTTCCAGGTTTCCGTAAAGGTCACCTTCCACGTCCTATCTTCGACCAAAAATTTGGTGAAGAGTCACTTTACCAAGACGTTATGAACGCTCTTTTGCCAAACGCTTATGAAGCTGCAGTAAAAGAAGCTGGTCTTGAAGTCGTTGCACAACCAAAAATTGACGTAACTTCAATGGAAAAAGGTCAAGACTGGGTTATCACAGCTGAAGTCGTGACAAAACCTGAAGTTAAATTGGGTGACTACAAAAACCTTGAAGTATCAGTAGATGTAGAAAAAGAAGTAACAGACGCTGACGTTGAAGAGCGTATCGAACGCGAACGCAACAACTTGGCTGAATTGGTTATCAAGGAAGCTGCTGCTGAAAATGGTGACACTGTTGTCATTGAATTTGTTGGTTCTATCGACGGTGTTGAGTTCGACGGCGGAAAAGGTGAAAACTTCTCACTTGGACTTGGTTCAGGTCAATTCATTCCTGGATTTGAAGACCAATTGGTAGGTCATTCAGCTGGTGAAACTGTTGATGTTATCGTAACATTCCCAGAAGATTACCAAGCAGAAGACCTTGCAGGTAAAGAAGCTAAATTCGTAACAACTATCCACGAAGTTAAAGCTAAAGAAGTTCCAGCTCTTGACGATGAACTTGCAAAAGACATCGACGAAGAAGTGGAAACTCTTGACGAATTGAAAGAAAAATACCGCAAAGAATTGACTGCTGCAAAAGAAGAAGCATACAAAGATGCAGTAGAAGGTGCAGCAATCGATAAAGCTGTAGAAAACGCTGAAATCGTAGAACTTCCAGAAGAAATGATCCACGAAGAAGTTCACCGTTCAGTAAATGAATTCCTTGGAAACTTGCAACGCCAAGGGATCAACCCTGACATGTACTTCCAAATCACTGGAACTACTCAAGAAGACCTTCACAAACAATACGAAGCAGAAGCTGAGTCACGTACCAAGACTAACCTTGTTATCGAAGCAGTTGCCAAAGCTGAAGGATTTGACGCTTCAGAAGAAGAAATCCAAAAAGAAATCGAGCAATTGGCAGCAGACTACAACATGGAAGTGGCCCAAGTTCAAAACTTGCTTTCAGCTGACATGTTGAAACACGATATCACTATCAAAAAAGCTGTTGAATTGATCACAAGCACAGCAACTGTAAAATAATCTTAAAAGAGAAAAAGCCCACCTGACTAGGTGGGTTTTCTGCTGGTCTATTTTCCAAAAATCTCTTTTAAGTCTGCATCTGTAATCCCAATCATGGCTGGGATGCTAGACCAGTTTTCCTCGGTGAGGATGCAGGATTGTTCAGAGTCACTTGCTGTGGCAGTTTCAGAGAAGGCTTGTTTACTTTCTTCAATATTAGTTTCAATTAAATCACTGAAGCGTTCAATCAGATAGGTCTTGCGAGCAGTCCCGATATGCTTGACTGCATAGTCAAAGGCCTGTAACTCGCCAAGAAGGATGAGCTTGCTCTTGGCCCGTGTGATAGCTGTGTAGATGAGATTCCGCTCCAGCATGCGCTTGCTAGCACTGGTGATGGGCAGGATGACAACGGGAAACTCACTCCCCTGCGACTTATGAATACTCATGGCATAAGCCAGGCGGATCTTGTACCATTCATTGCGTGGATAGATGACCTCGTTGCCATCAAAATCAATGACAATCTCGTCTTGTTTGGACTCGGTGTATTTTCCAGGAATCAGGTCTGTGATGTAGCCTAGGTCTCCATTAAAGACATTGACTTCAGCGTCGTTGACTAGGTGAATAACCTTGTCCCCTGTTCGATAGTGACACTGAGTTGCTTCAAAGCTCACTTGCCCCTTTTGCTGAGGATTGAGCAGGTCTTGCATGAGTTGGTTGATGGCGTCGATACCAGCAGTTCCTCGATACATAGGCGCTAGCACCTGAATATCGCGAGCCAAAATACCACTTCTGAGGGCAGCGCCAAGAATTTTCTCAATGGTAGCTGGGATATGGCCACTAGCGATTTCAAAGTAGGAGCGGTCTGCTTTTTTCTGGGTAAAGTCGGCTGGCAAGATGCCTTGTCGAATCTGACTTGCCAATGTGACGATGGTTGATTCTTCGCTCTGACGATAAATCCGTTCTAAGCGAGTCTGGGGAATCAGTGCAATCTGGAGCAGGTCGGCCAGAACTTGGCCAGGACTGACAGAAGGTAGCTGGTCGCTATCACCCACAATGAGGATTTTACTGTTAGAAGAAATGTTGGAGAAGAGCTGGTTGGCTAACCAAGTATCCACCATGGAAAACTCATCTACAATGATAAAGTCGGCATCTAGATAATCTTCCAGATGGCTGGTATCATCGTCTCCCGTCATTCCCAAATGGCGGTGTATGGTCGCGCTTGGCAATCCTGTCAATTCATTCATGCGCCGAGCCGCTCGACCAGTTGGGGCAGCGAGAAGAATAGGTAAGTTACTTTTCTTCTTGAAATCGAGTCCTTCTAAGAGGGCATAAACAGCGATAATACCATTGATAACAGTCGTCTTACCAGTACCAGGTCCACCTGTCAGGATAAAGACCTTGTTCTGGATAGCGTCACAGATAGCCTGCTTTTGAATGCTATCGTACTGAATCCCCAGTTCTTGCTCGACAGTAGAGATATGCTTGTGAATGCTTTCTAGATCTTGGCTCTTCTGTTTTCCTTTTTCAAGGATACGAACCAAGTGACTGCGAATACCTTCCTCAGCAAAAAAGAGGCTGTTATCAAAGATTTTGGTATCAATCTGCTGAACCTTGTCTTCTTCAATCAGATGAGATAATTCCTGAGCGACTTGGCTGGGGTTCAGTTCCACGGGACGGGAAGACTCGAGGAGGGTAAGTGTCTGTTCCAGTAAATCACGGGCCTCCATATAGGTATTGCCCGTATCCATACAACCTTGAAAGAGACTATGGACAAGGCCAGCACGGAAGCGTTCAGGGGCTTGACTTTCGATGCCTAGTTCGGCGGCTAATTGGTCAGCAATGGTAAAACCCAAGCCCTTGATATCTTCAACCAGTTGGTAGGGATAGTTTTCGACAATATCCAGCGTTTCTTCCTTGTAAAAGTCTTGAATCTGAAAGGCCAGTTTATTGGGAATGCCGTAGTTGGCAAGTTTAGCCAAGACCATTTCTGTCCCATAGTTGAGACGGAGGGTGGAAACAAAAGCCTCACGGTTTTTTGCAGAGAGTCCAGCAATACTTTCCAGCTTTTCAGGATGCTCCAGAATTTCGTCGATAGTGTTTTCACCATAGGTATCAACAATTTTCTGGGCAGTCTTGAGACCGATTCCCTTGAAATGGCTGCTAGAAAAGTACTTGACTAGACCCTTACTAGTGGGTTTTGCTCGCTCATAACGACTGATTTGTAGCTGTTCCCCATACTTGGAGTGCTGAACGATTTGCCCCCAAAAAGTATAGTCTTCGCCCTCAATCACGTCCGCCATGGTTCCTGTAACGATGATTTCAAAATCGTCAAAGTCCTCCGCATTGGTATCTTCGATATCTAGGAGGAGGATGCGATAGAAATTACTGATATTTTCAAAAATAATGCGTTCAATGGTGCCTGAAAAATAAACTTCCATAGGTTTCCTTTACATAAGTTCGTGAGAGTTGGTTCTTAGCAATTTTGAAAAAATTAGATGACTAAAAGGTTTTTTCTCACAATAGAAAAAGAGACTGAGACTTAGCATTCTCGGCCTCTTCCTTATCTTAAAATGTTCCGATACGGTTAAGTGGCCAGAAACGGAATTTTGCTTCGCCTTTGATTTCGCTGGCCTTGAAGGTACCAACATGGCGGCTGTCGCTAGAGACTAGACGATCGTCACCAAGGAGAAGGTACTCACCTTGAGGGACAGTAAAGCTGAAGCTGGTATTGGAATTGACATCGACCGTAAAGGCTTGTGCTTTTTGAGCAAGTTCTCTAAAGTAAACTCCTTTGTTTCCTTCGAATCCCTTTCCAGTATAGGTGTTTTGCAACTTTTCTGTTTTGAACAAGTTGAGGTATTCAGCTAGGTAGGGTTCATTCGTTTCTTCACCGTTGATAAAGAGTTTGTCATTTTCGTAGCGGATGGTATCTCCAGGCATACCGATAACCCTTTTGACAATGTCTTTATTTCCATCTTCCTCATGCGCAACCACTATGTCGAAGCGGTCAATTGGGAGGTGTTTAACAACGAAGAGAACTTCTCCGTCAGCTAGGGTAGGGTCCATCGAGTGTCCTTCTACACGGACATTGCTCCAAAGAAAGATACGGCTAAGACCTACCAGTGCGATAATCAGGAAGAAAACTCCCCATTCTTTTAGAAATGTTTTAAACGAATTCATAATTTACCTTTCTAGAAGTGCTTTGACTTTTTCAGTGTTTTTAAAATGCAGTTTGGCACAGAAATGAAGTCCTTTCATTCCATAGGCCTGAAGGATTTTACTAGCAACCTTATCAGATGCAGTTCCAGCGCCACTTGGCAGTTGATAGCCCAGTTCTCGTCCCAGATTTTCCAAGTTTTCAAGAAAGAGATCACGCGCGATGATGGAGCTAACCGCAACAGCCAGGTATTTGCCCTCGGCTTTTTCTTCCAAACTAACCTTGTTTGGAAAACGGTTGGCTTCTTGCGCCAAGTACTTATCATAGTTTTTTGGACTTGTAAAAGCATCAATCACGATTTTCTCTGGCTGGACCCCTTTTTGAAGCAGGAGAAAGATAGCCTGGTTGTGAAGAGCAACCTTTACAGAAACAGCATTGTAACGCTCTCCGATAACTTCATTATACTTGCTCGGTGAAAGAAGGAGCGCTTGATGTGGTATCTTTTCCTTGAGGATAGGGGCAATCTGACGAATCTTTTGGTCTGTCAGAGTTTTTGAATCCCCCACGCCGAGTTTTCGCAAGAAGTCATGCTGGTCAGGTGTCACGAAGGAAGCCACGACAGCTAGTCCACCAAAGTAGGAACCATTTCCCACCTCATCAGTCCCGATCATAGGAAAATCTTGTCCACTGTTTTCTTGTTGAACCTCATAGCCAAAGAAACTGGCGTATTGCTCAGCAGCTTCTCCCTGTAGGAGGACTTTTCCAGAAGTATAGATGGAAACTGTTGCCTGAGGGAAGCGCAAAAAATAGCGGATATAGGGATTTTTACTAGGACTGAGAGCCTTCTGATATTGACTTAAAAAGCTCTGAATTTCCTGTTCACTTGGTGTGAGTGTGATACTTGCCATAGTCTCTATTGTACCACAAAAGCAGGAGAATTGGTAAAAACTGACAAAGTTAGCGAAATTTGGTATAATATCGTGAGGTGAATTTTATGGCAAATCTAAATCGATATAAGTTTACATTCGGAAAAAAGACATTAACCTTAACAACCGAGCATGACAACCTCTTTATGGAGGAAATTGCCAAGGTTGCGACTGAAAAATACCAAGCAATTAAAGAACAAATGCCTGGGGCGGATGATGAAACCATTGCGCTTCTTTTGGCGGTCAACTGTCTGTCTACACAGCTCAATCGTGAAATTGAATTTGATGACAAGGAGCAAGAGTTGTTAGAACTCCGTCACAAGTTGATTGCTGTTAAACAAGAACAGAGCAAGATTGAGGATTCCCTATGATTTCAATCCTACTCTTATTGGTTCTTGCTTGGGGCTTTTACATCGGCTACCGTAGAGGTTTGGTGTTGCAAGTTTATTATTTCCTCCTTGCAGTGGTTTCAGCCTTTGTTGCGGGACAGTTTTATAAATCACTGGGTGACCACTTCCACTTGCTTGTCCCTTATGCCAATCCTCAGGAAGGACAGGGAACCTTTTTCTTCCCTTCAGACCAGCTGTTTCACCTAGACAAGGTCTTTTATGCAGGCCTAGCCTACCTTTTAGTTTTCGGAATTTGTTACAGTATCGGACGTTTTATCGGTTTGTTCCTACACTTGATTCCAACTAAAAAGCTCGATGTCAAATGGTTTCGTATCGGAGCAGCCCTATTGTCGCTATTAGTAACCTTATTTGTCTTGCAAATGGCTCTGACCATTCTTGCAACAGTGCCTCTGGCAATCATTCAAAATTCACTCGAAAAAAGTATAGTAGCCAAAAACATCATCCAAAGTGTCCCTTTTACGACAAACTTTATCAAACAACTCTGGGTGACAAATTTAATCGGATAAAAAGGGCGGGATTTTTCCTAGCCCTTTGTTTACAGATTTGGGGACTAGGTCAAAACCTCTAGTTGCTATAATCTTATAAACAAGCATACAAGGAAAGAATATGAATACAAAAATACTAGAAACCTTAGAATTTAATAAAATCAAAGCCTTGTTTGAACCCCATCTCCTGACTGAACAAGGCTTAGAGGAGCTAAAAGGCTTAGCTCCAACTGCCAAGGTGGATAAAATCAAACAAGCCTTTACAGAGATGGAGGAAATGCAAGCCCTATTTGTGGAGCAACCTCACTTTACCATCCTAGCGACGCGTGAGATATCAGCTGTTTGCAAGCGTCTGGAGATGGGGGCGGACCTCAATATTGAGGAATTTTTACTCATCAAACGGGTCTTGCTTGCTAGCAGAGAGTTGCAAGGTTTTTATGCCAATCTCGAAAACGTACGCTTGGAACAGTTGGCGAGATGGTTTGAAAAACTGCATGATTTTCCACACTTGCAGGGGAATCTTCAAGCCCTAAATGACGCAGGATTTATCGAAAATTTCGCCAGCGAAGAACTAGCACGCATCCGTCGGAAAATCCATGATAGCGAGAGTCAAGTTCGAGATGTCTTGCAAGACTTGCTCAAGCAAAAAGCGCAGATGTTGACGGAAAGCATAATCGCTAGCAGAAATGGCCGTCAGGTTTTACCTGTCAAAAACACCTACCGTAACAAGATTGCGGGTGTTGTTCATGACATCTCTGCCAGTGGGAATACGGTCTATATCGAACCCCGTGAGGTCGTGAAACTGAGCGAAGAAATAGCGAGTCTTCGAGCTGATGAGCGCTACGAGATGATTCGCATCTTGCAGGAACTCTCGGAACGGGTTCGTCCTCATGCTACTGAGATTGCTAATGACGCTTGGATTATCGGACATCTGGATCTGATTCGTGCCAAGGTGCGTTTCATCCAAGAAAGACAAGCAGTTGTTCCTCAACTTTCAGAGAATCAAGAGATTCAACTCCTTCATGTTCGCCATCCTTTGGTCAAAAATGCTGTCGCAAACGATGTACACTTTGGTAAGGAATTAACGGCCATTGTCATTACAGGTCCCAATACTGGTGGGAAGACCATCATGCTCAAAACTCTGGGTTTGACGCAACTCATGGCCCAGTCAGGCTTGCCCATTTTAGCTGATAAGGGGAGCCGTGTCGGTATTTTTGAAGAAATCTTCGCAGATATCGGAGATGAGCAGTCTATTGAACAAAGTTTGTCTACCTTTTCCAGCCACATGACCAATATAGTAGATATTCTTAGCAAGGTCAACCAACACTCGCTTTTATTGCTAGATGAGCTTGGGGCAGGGACCGATCCGCAGGAAGGTGCAGCCCTTGCCATGGCTATTTTGGAGGATCTTCGTTTACGTCAGGTTAAGACCATGGCGACGACCCACTATCCAGAACTCAAGACCTACGGTATTGAGACAGCCTTTGTGCAAAATGCCAGCATGGAGTTTGATACAGCCACTCTGCGTCCAACCTATCGCTTTATGCAGGGAGTTCCTGGCCGAAGCAATGCCTTTGAAATTGCTAAACGCCTTGGCTTGTCAGATGTCATTGTCGGGGATGCCAGCCAGCAGGTCAATCAAGATAATGATGTCAACCGTATAATTGAGCAATTGGAAGAGCAAACGCTTGAAAGTCGCAAACGCTTGGACAATATCCGAGAGGTGGAGCAAGAAAACCTCAAGATGAACCGAGCACTCAAAAAACTCTACAATGAGCTTAATCGTGAAAAGGAAACTGAGCTCAACAAGGCGCGTGAACAAGCTGCAGAGATTGTGGAACTAGCGCTAAGTGAGAGTGACCAAATCCTGAAAAACCTCCACAGTAAGTCTCAACTCAAACCCCACGAAATCATTGAGGCCAAGGCTGAGCTGAAAAAACTGGCTCCTGAAAAAGTCGACTTGTCTAAAAACAAGGTCCTTCAAAAAGCCAAGAAAAAACGAGCTCCGAAGGTGGGAGATGATATCGTGGTTCTCAGTTATGGCCAACGTGGAACCTTGACTAATCAGCTCAAGGATGGCCGTTGGGAAGCCCAAGTCGGTTTGATCAAGATGACCTTGGAAGAGAAAGAATTTGATCTTGTTCAGACTCAACAAGAAGCCCCAGTCAAGAAAAAACAAGTCAATGTCGTGAAACGTGCTTCTGGACGTGGTCCGCAAGCAAGACTGGATCTCCGAGGCAAACGTTATGAAGAAGCCATGAATGAGCTGGACGCCTTTATTGACCAAGCCCTGCTTAATAATATGGCTCAGGTAGACATCATCCACGGTATCGGAACGGGAGTCATCCGTGAAGGAGTTACCAAATACCTGCAAAGAAACAAGCATGTCAAGAGTTTCGGCTATGCTCCTCAGAATGCTGGGGGCAGTGGCGCAACCATTGTGACCTTTAAAGGTTAGAAAAAAAGAGTGCTTCTCTTTTTTTGAAAAAGAAGTGAAAATCCATCTTTTTTCAAATGATATATTGACAAAAGCTAACTTTTCTTGTAAAATAATAAAAAATTAAATACCAACACCGAATGAAGTTTAATAGAAGTGGAGAAAGGTTTGTTTTCCATGACTGTAAATGGACGGAACTCTGGAGAGACCGTAAAGGCACCGAAGGGGCAAGGCAGGAAACTGCTCAAACTCTCAGGTAAAAGGACAGAGCTAGGATAGACCGTTTTTTGGCATTTATCTAGGCATTCCAGAGTACATGTATCTTGCATGTGCTCTTTCTTTTGGGGTTGAAAAGATAGGAGAAGGACATGTTAGAATTGCTAAAAGCGCTTGATGCTTTCGTTTGGGGACCTCCCCTCTTGATCTTATTGGTTGGAACGGGTATCTATTTGACCATCCGACTAGGACTTTTGCAGGTAGCTCGTATCCCAAAGGCCTTTCAGTTGATCTTTACCAAGGATAAGGGGCATGGCGATGTGTCGAGCTTTGCTGCTCTATGTACGGCTCTAGCAGCCACCGTTGGTACGGGAAATATCATCGGGGTCGCGACAGCCATTAAGGTTGGGGGACCAGGGGCCCTCTTTTGGATGTGGATGGCAGCCTTCTTTGGGATGGCAACCAAGTATGCTGAAGGCTTGCTGGCTATCAAGTACCGCACCAAGGATGCAAACGGCGCTGTAGCTGGAGGCTCCATGCACTACATCCTTTTGGGAATGGGAGAAAAGTGGCGTCCCCTTGCTATCTTCTTTGCCCTAGCTGGTGTATTGGTAGCCCTTCTGGGGATTGGTACCTTTACCCAAGTCAATTCGATTACAGAATCTATCCAAAATACAGCTCAAATTGATCCAACTATCACAGCTCTCGTTTTGTCTATTTTTGTAGCGATTGCAGTCTTTGGTGGACTCAAATCCATTTCCAAGGTTTCAACAGCAGTTGTTCCTTTTATGGCCATCGTCTATATTCTAGGAACCTTGATTGTGATTTTCCTTAATATCGAGAAAATCCCAGCCACGCTTGCCCTCATCTTTACCTCTGCTTTCAGCCCTGTAGCTGCAGTAGGAGGATTTGCAGGTGCGACTATCCGTACTGCGATTCAAAATGGTGTGGCGCGGGGAGTCTTCTCTAACGAATCTGGTCTTGGTTCAGCTCCGATTGCAGCTGCAGCAGCTAAGACAAATGAGCCTGTCGAGCAAGGCTTGATTTCTATGACAGGAACCTTTATTGATACTCTCATTATCTGTACGTTGACTGGTTTAACAATCTTGGTAACTGGTGTTTGGAGTGGTGATTTAAATGGAGTAGCCCTTACCCAGTCAGCCTTCTCAACAATTTTTTCGCATTTTGGCCCTGCTCTTTTGACCATATTTTTGGTTCTCTTTGCCTTTACGACAATTCTCGGCTGGAATTACTACGGAGAGCGCTGTTTCGAGTTTCTCTTTGGCGTTCGCTTTATCTGGCTCTATCGAGTGGTCTTTGTGCTCATGGTCTTGTTGGGAGGTTTTATCGAGTTGGACATGGTCTGGATTATTGCTGATATTGTCAATGCCTTGATGGCTCTACCGAACTTGATTGCCCTTTTGGTTTTATCACCAGTCGTTATTGCCGAAACCAAAAAATATTTTAAATACTAACCCAATCACACTTTTAGTGTGATTTTTTCATTTCATAAACATTTCCTATCATGGTAATTGAAAATATATATTATCCAAAGAAGAAATTCTATGATAGACTAAATGACAATAAAATGAAAAGAGGTTCCTTATGACAAGATTTACCATCCATACAGTAGAATCAGCACCAGCAGAAGTAAAAGAAGTTCTGGAAACAGTACAAAAAGATAACAATGGCTATATTCCCAATCTGATCGGTCTCTTGGCCAATGCACCGACTGCTCTAGAAGCCTACCGAACTGTCGGAGCCATCAACCGCCGTAATAGCTTAACACCAGTAGAGCGTGAAGTGGTGTAAATCACAGCAGCCGTAACCAATGGATGTGCTTTCTGCGTCGCAGGTCACACCGCCTTTTCGATCAAACAAATCCAGATGAATGATGATCTCCTCCAAGCCCTTCGCAATCGCACTCCAATCGAGTCAGATCCAAAACTAGACACCCTAGCCAAGTTTACCTTGGCAGTCATCAATACCAAGGGTCGTGTAGGCGATGAAGCGCTTAGTGAATTTTTAGAAGTCGGCTATACGCAACAAAATGCCTTGGACGTGGTTCTCGGTGTCAGCCTAGCAAGCCTTTGTAACTATGCTAATAACCTAGCCAATACGCCCATTAACCCCGAATTGCAACCCTATGCCTAGTTGGAACAATAAAGAAAAAATGAAGGCTGAGTAAACCAGTCTTCATTTTTCTATGCTATTTTAAGGGTTTTTATGTTATACTGATAATAATATGATTAACGGAGGTTGCCATGAAAAAACTCCCCTTGGTATTTTCTGGTTGTTTGTTAGGTTTGGCAGGTGCAGGAAACCTAATTGCAGATACTTGGCCAGTTTTGTCGCATTTATTGAGTCTGATTGGTCTAGTGTTGTGGATTTTCTTTCTGATTCTTCATCTTTTTAATTGGGAAGAAACCAAGCAAGAATTGACCAAGCCCCCTCTTCTATCTGGAATGGCAACTTTTCCCATGGCTGGGATGATTTTATCGACCTATGTCTTTCGCGTATTCCCTGCTCTTCCTTTGGTAGCACAAGGAATCTGGTGGTTTTCATTTCTCTTGGATTTAGCTTTGATTGCTACTTTTACCATCAAATTTGCCTGTCCGGGTCGGAGGGTCAATGCGACTCCTAGCTGGACGGTGCTCTATGTGGGGATAGCTGTGGCAGCCTTGACCTATCCTCTGGTAGGCATTATCGAGATTGCCTATGCAACCTTGAGTTTTGGTTTTGTCTTGACCTTCTATCTCTATCCGCTTATTTATAGCGATTTAAAGAAATCTCCACTCCCACTAGCCTTGCTTGGACAGGAAGGAATCTACTGTGCTCCCTTTTCCCTACTCTTGGCTTCTCTAGTTCGAGTTGGAGGAGCAAGCCTACCGACTTGGCTCTTGATTGTCATGATTTTGGCATCTCAATCCTTCTTTTTCTTTGTTTTAACTCGCCTACCCAATATTTTAAAACAAGGATTTCAACCAGCCTTCTCAGCCCTAAGCTTCCCAACCATTATCACAGCTACTTCGCTCAAGATGGCTCAGGGGATCTTGAAACTTCCATTTCTGGATTATCTGGTATTGGCTGAAACCGTTATTTGCCTCACTATTTTATTCTTTGTCTTGGGTGCTTATCTGATTTGGTTACGAAAAAAGGTCTAGCTAGAAATAGCTAGGCCTTATTTTTTTATGGTTTGATAACTTCAGATCCACCCATGTATGGACGAAGAGCTTCTGGAATGGTCACAGAACCATCTGCGTTTTGGTAGTTTTCAAGAATTGCAGCCACTGTACGTCCAACTGCAAGTCCAGAACCGTTCAAGGTGTGAAGGAGTTTCACCTTGCCATCGGCTTCATCACGGTAGCGAATTTGAGCACGACGGGCTTGGAAATCTTCTGTATTTGAACAGCTTGAGATTTCACGGTAGGTATTTTGGGCTGGAATCCAAACTTCCAAGTCGTAAGTCTTAGCAGCTGAGAAGCCCATGTCCCCAGTAGAGAGGGCAACGACACGGTACGGAAGATTGAGTTTTTGAAGGATGTTCTCAGCGTTGGCAGTCATTTTTTCCAATTCTTCGTAAGATTCTTCTGGTTTGGCAAATTTGACCATTTCAACCTTGTGGAATTGGTGCAGACGAATCAAGCCACGTGTATCACGACCAGCTGAACCAGCCTCAGAACGGAATGATGGACTCATAGCGGTAAAGTAGATTGGTAAGTCTTTTCCGTCGAGGATTTCATCACGGTAGTAGTTTGTGAGGGGCACTTCAGCTGTAGGAATGAGGACATAATTAGTGTCTTTCAATTCAAAAGTGTCTTCCTTAAATTTTGGATATTGACCAGTACCAAACATTGAGTCATGGTTAACTATGTAAGGTGTGATAACTTCCGTATAGCCTTCTTTACCATGCTCATCCAACATGAAGTTGTAGATAGCACGTTCTAAACGAGCACCGAGGCCTTTATAGAAGAGAAAACGAGCGCCCGTTACTTTTCCACCACGTTCCCAGTCAAGGATACCCAAGTCTTCACCAAGATCCCAGTGAGCTTTTGGTTCAAAGTCAAACTCGCGCGGAGTACCCCAACGGCGAACTTCCACATTGTCATCTTCATCAGCCCCAACAGGAACGCTGTCGGCAGGGATGTTTGGAAGAGTAGTGGTAAATTCTGTCAATTTAGCATCGATGTCCGCCAATTCAGCATCCAAGGCTTTGACTTCAGTAGATAGGGTTTGCATCGCAGCAATCTTGTCATCTGCATTTTCCTTGTTTCGCTTGGCTTGGGCAATCTCAGCAGAAACTGTGTTACGTTCTGCTTTGAGCGTTTCAACCTTGACCAAGATGTCACGACGTTTAGCATCGATTTCTTTCATTTCATTTAAGACAGCAGCATCTACACCACGTGTAGCCAATTTTTCTGCGACAGCATCAAAATCTGTGCGAATACGTTTAATATCTAACATAAGAACTCCTTTATGAAAAAAGCACACCTGACAAAGTGTTGGAGTGGCAGGGCCACGGTTCCATCCAACTTCACAGGTGTGCACTTGATTGTATATGTAATTGTTACTAACGGTAGAATTTCACCTATCCCTCCTATCTGCTCGCAGCACCCGCAGACTTTCTGAAAGAAGGAGATAACCTACTTATCCGTTGCTATGATTATACTAAAGTTTTTACTTTTTTGCAAATAGATTTTTAAGTTTTTGTCCAATGGTCTGGAGTAGAGTCGGAAGTTTCACGACCTTGTCGTTTCCTAATTTTTCTCGAGCGATTTTGAGGATAGCTCCAGAGTCTTTTGAAGCAAAGAGGAATTTTCCTTGATCAGTGAAGACTTCAAAGTGGCGGCTGATCTTGCGACCACTTACGTTGGCTCCAATTTGCTGAATACTGGACCAGGGAATTTGGATATATTGTTCGACATTGACATCAGGATAAAACTCCAAGGCTTGGTCTCCGACTAGAAATTTTCCAACCTTTCCCGAGATAGAGAGGTAAGATGTCCCAGTGGTTTGCAGGTCAATGACTTTATTGAGAGATTGGGCCATGATTAGTCTTCCTTACTTTCATCGAAAAAGGCATGATAGAGAGCCTTGATAGCTGCTTTTTCTTGGTCTTTATTGACAACAAACATGATGGAAACTTCACTTGAACCTTGGGACATCATCTGGATGTTGATTTTATTCTCAGACAAAGCACGTGTTGCAGTAGCAGTTACCCCGATATGACTCTTCATCTTTTCTCCAACAATCATAATGATGGAAAGGTCATGTTCAATTTCAGCATGATCTACTTCAGCCTTTTGAACGAGTTGACGTAGAATTTCTTCTTCCTTGATAGGAGTGAGTTCACGACCGCGGAGAATGATTGAAAGATCATCGATACCAGTTGGCATGTGTTCCCATCCGATGTTAAGATCTTCTAGGATTTGTAGAGCCTTGCGACCAAATCCGACTTCGCGGTTCATGAGGTATTTAGACATGTTTATGCTGACGAATCCTGAGTCACCTGCAATCCCTACTACTGGGAATTTATCACTACTGTGTTCTAAAACAATGCGTGTTCCTGGGTGGTCAGGGTTGTTGGTATTCTTGATGACAAGAGGAATTTTTCCTCGGTAGGCAGGAAGAAGGGCTTCGTCATGAAGAACTGAAAATCCAGCGTAAGCCAACTCACGCATTTCACGGTAGGTTAATTCAGGAATGGAGTGTGGTTGGTGGATAATACCAGGATGAGCAGCAAAGATACCATCTACGTCTGTAAAGTTCTCATAGAGATCAGCCTTAACACCTGCTGCAATGATAGAACCTGTGATATCTGAACCTCCACGTGAAAAAGTACAGATTTGATTCTCCTTAGTCACACCAAAGAAACCAGGGATGACAAGGACTTCGTTGCTATCTGCCAAGCCTTCAATCTTGTCATAACTAGATGGAATGATACGTGCGTTTCCTGGTTCACTTGTGACAACAATTCCAGCTTCTCTAGGATGGACATAGCGCGCATCAATGCCGTTTTGGTTAAAGTAGGCTGCGATCAATTTGGCGTTGTTGTTTTCTCCAGCTGCTAGGAAGGCGTCATAGAGAAAGTCATTTTCTTCAATAGGAAGAGTCGCTAAGGCGCGGATACTTTTAGAAATTTTCTCTAAAACAGTTGGTTTTAAGCCTAGTTCGCTCACCATAGCCGCATAACGGTCAATGATCCAGCTTTGGCTAGCACTGATGTCATTTCCAGCTACATAGTCGCGATAGTATTTGATCAAGGCATCAGTTACCTTGGTATCTTCAGCATTGCGTTTACCGGGTGCAGAAACGACTACAAAACGACGTTCTTTATCACTTTTAACGATGTTTAAAACTTTTTCTAACTGACTAGCAGAGGCAAGAGAGCTTCCACCAAATTTTACAACCTTCATAGGGACTCCTCAAGTAAGTATTTTATACGATTATAGCAGAAAGAGGGGCTTTTTTCAATGAAGAAAATATCTTCCTATTTTAATAGAAGCAAATGTTAATTTATTCTGGGAATCGATAAATAGATAAAAAGTAAGAAAGTCAATTTTCCTCAAATTCATAAATGAAGGTAAAATAATCGGCTGAGACACTTTTAATTGATTTTTTCTTGTTCCTTTATCCCAAAAAAGGTATACTTTGATAATAAAATAATTTTATCACCATACAAAAGGAGAAGCTATGAATCATATCCTATACCAGATCGTAGATGATCTAGCTATTATTACTCTGAATCGTCCTGAAGTGGCAAATGGTTTTCACATCCCAATGTGTGAGGAAATCTTAGAAGCTTTGACCTTGGCAGAGCAGGACCAAGCAGTGCAGTATATCTTGATTAACGCGAACGGAAAAGTTTTCTCAGTGGGGGGAGACCTGGTCGAGATGAAGCGGGCGGTGGATGAGGATGATATTCCTTCACTGACAAAAATCGCTGAGTTAGTTAATACAATTTCCTATAAAATCAAGCAAATACCCAAACCAGTTTTGATGGAAGTAGATGGAGCCGTTGCAGGAGCTGCAGCCAATATGGCAGTAGCGGTTGATTTTTGTATAGCAACAGACAAGGCCAAGTTCATTCAAGCCTTTGTCGGGGTTGGCTTGGCTCCTGATGCAGGAGGTATTCATCTCCTAAGTCGTAGTATAGGAGTAACACGAGCAGCCCAGCTTGCCATGACAGGAGAAGCCTTAACAGCAGAAAAAGCTCTGGAGTGGGGTGTGGTTTATCGAGTCTGTGAGGCAGATAAGCTAGAAAAAACACGAGACCAGGTTCTAAAAAAACTCAGACGCGGTTCAGCTAATTCCTATGCAGCGATTAAAAAGTTGGTTTGGGAAAGCCAATTTAAGGATTGGCAAAATTATGCTGAATTAGAGTTGAAGTTGCAGGAATCCTTGGCTCAAACCGAAGATTTCAAAGAAGGAGTTCGCGCTCATTCAGAAAGAAGACGACCAAAATTTTCAGGAAAGTAAAAAAATACTTGCACTATCTTTTGAAGTTTGATATACTTTCTCTATCAAATGTTTTGATTGTAAAAGTTTTTTTGAAGAGGAGGGAAAGGATTTGGACTACCAACAAGTAAATGATTATTTAACATCCATTTTTAATAATGTCCTTGTGATCGAGGAGGTTAGCTTACGAGGTAGTCGATTCAAAGACATCTCCATCAAAGAAATGCACACGATCGATGTGATTGGGAAGTTCCCGGAGGCAACACCAAGCAAGGTTTCAAAGGAACTGATGGTAACTCTTGGAACGGTTACAACGAGCTTGAATAACCTGGAAAGAAAAGGTTATATTGAGCGAATTCGTTCCGAACAGGATCGTCGTGTGGTTTATCTACATTTGACAAAGAAAGGTCGTTTGCTCCACCGCCTTCATAAACGTTTCCACAAGGCCATGGTTGAAAAAATTATCGACGGGATGAGTCCTGAGGAGATGGATGTTATGGGCAAAGGATTGACTAACCTTTACCAATTTTTGGAGGATTTGAAATAATGGCTTTTGCTAAAATAAGCCAGGTTGCTCATTATGTACCAGAGCAAGTGGTCACCAATCAAGACTTGGCTCAAATCATGGATACAAGCGATGAGTGGATTTCAAGTCGTACAGGAATTAAACAAAGACATATTTCAAAAACGGAGTCAACGAGTGATTTGGCGACAGAAGTTGCCAAAAGCTTACTGGCTAAGGCGAGCATAAAAGCTGAGCAGATTGATTTTATCATTGTAGCAACGATCACACCTGACTCAATGATGCCCTCTACAGCAGCGCGAGTTCAGGCCAATATTGGTGCTAACAGAGCCTTTGCTTTTGATCTCACAGCTGCCTGCAGTGGCTTTATTTTTGCACTTTCAACTGCTGAGAAGTTTCTGACATCTGGACAGTTCAAAAAAGGGATTGTTATCGGTGCTGAAACCTTGTCCAAGGCGGTTGACTGGTCAGATCGATCGACTGCTGTACTCTTTGGAGACGGTGCTGGTGGAGTTCTCTTGGAAATAAGTGACAACCGCCACTTCCTTGCAGAGAGTATACACAGTGATGGTACTCGAAGCGAGTGCTTAACTTATGGGCAAACGACCTTGACTTCCCCCTTCTCTAATCAAGAAGCAGTTCCTGCATTTTTGAAGATGGACGGGCGAGCAGTTTTTGATTTTGCGATTCGAGATGTTGCTAGGTCAATCAAGCAGACCATTGACGAAGGTCCAGTAGGGGCATCTGATTTGGACTATCTCTTGCTTCATCAGGCCAATATCCGCATATTGGATAAGATGGCTAAAAAAATCGGTGTTGACCGAGACAAACTTCCAGCCAATATGATGGAGTATGGGAATACCAGTGCGGCTAGCATCCCGATTTTACTATCAGAGTGTGTGGATCAGGGGTTGATCCGTGTAGACGGCAGCCAAACGATTCTTTTATCAGGCTTCGGTGGAGGCTTGACCTGGGGCACGCTCATTCTTACAATCTAGGTAATCATGTGGTGAACACATTGTTATAAATTTTTATATTTTAAAGGAGTCCTATCATGGCAGTATTTGAAAAAGTACAAGAAATTATCGTTGAAGAACTTGGGAAAGATGCATCAGAAGTAACACTTGAATCTACTTTTGATGATTTGGATGCAGATTCATTGGACTTGTTCCAAGTAATCTCTGAAATTGAAGATGCTTTTGATATCCAAATCGAAGCAGAAGATAACTTGAAGACTGTTGGTGACTTGGTTGCCTACGTTGAAGAGAAAACAAAATAAGAGCGAATAAGATATAGAAGGAGTAGGGGAAACCCACTCCCTCTTGTTTAGGTAATAGTTTGAGACTCAAATAATATACTAATCGAACTATTACGTAAGCAAGGACTGATGGAGGCACTATGAAAACACGTATTACAGAATTATTAAACATTAAATATCCAATTTTCCAAGGAGGGATGGCCTGGGTCGCTGATGGCGACTTGGCCGGAGCTGTTTCTAAAGCTGGCGGTTTAGGAATTATCGGTGGTGGAAATGCACCGAAAGAGGTCGTGAAGGCAAATATTGATAAGATTAAAGCACTGACTGATAAACCTTTTGGTGTCAACATCATGCTCCTGTCTCCATTTGTAGATGACATTGTCGATCTTGTGATTGAAGAAGGAGTCAAGGTAGTAACAACAGGAGCTGGAAATCCAAGTAAATATATGTCTCGTTTCCACGAAGCAGGTATCACTGTCATCCCTGTTGTTCCAAGTGTTGCTTTGGCAAAACGGATGGAAAAAATCGGTGCGGATGCGGTCATTGCAGAAGGAATGGAAGCTGGTGGACACATCGGTAAGTTGACAACCATGACCTTAGCTCGTCAAGTTGCTGCAGCTGTTTCGATTCCAGTTATTGTTGCTGGAGGAATTGCTGATGGTGAAGGTGCGGCAGCAGCCTTTATGTTAGGTGCAGATGCTATTCAGATTGGTACACGATTTGTAGTAGCTAAGGAATCAAACGCTCATCCAAACTACAAGGAAAAAATCCTCAAAGCGCGCGATATTGATACAACCATCTCAGCTCAACATTTTGGTCATGCTGTTCGTGCCATTAAAAACCAGTTGACACGTGACTTTGAGCAGGCTGAAAAAGACGCTTTTAAACAAGAAAACCCAGATTTAGAAATCTTTGAGCAAATGGGAGCTGGTGCTCTTGCCAAAGCCGTTGTTCATGGAGATGTAGAAGGTGGATCCGTCATGGCAGGTCAGATCGCTGGTTTGGTCTCTAAAGAAGAAACCGTCGAAGAAATCCTAAAAGATCTATACTATGGCGCTGCCAAGAAAATTCAGGAAGAAGCCTCTCGTTGGGCAGGAGTTGTAAGAAATGACTAAAACAGCCTTTCTATTTGCAGGTCAAGGTGCTCAGTATCTAGGGATGGGACGAGACCTCTATGACCACTATCCTATCGTCAAGGAAACCATTGATCAAGCCAGTCAAGTACTGGGTTATGATCTTCGTGACTTGATCGATACGGACGAAACTAAGTTAAACCAGACCCGCTATACGCAACCTGCTATTTTAGCGACTTCGGTTGCCATCTACCGTTTATTGAAAGAAAAGGGCTATCTGCCAGATATGGTTGCAGGTTTATCCCTTGGTGAATATTCTGCTTTAGTAGCTAGCGGAGCCTTGGACTTTGAAGAGGCAGTAGCCTTGGTTGCCAAGCGTGGAGCTTATATGGAAGAGGCAGCACCCGCTGGCTCTGGGAAGATGGTAGCCGTCCTCAATACTCCAGTAGATGTGATAGAGGAAGCTTGTAAAACAGCATCTGAAGTCGGTATAGTCACTCCAGCTAACTACAATACTCCAAGCCAAATCGTTATCGGTGGTGAGGTGGCTGCAGTTGACCGTGCGGTCCAACTCTTGCAGGAAGCAGGAGCCAAACGATTGATTCCCCTAAATGTGTCGGGTCCTTTCCACACAGCCCTTCTAAAGCCAGCTAGCCAACAGCTAGCTGGGGCTCTTGAGGGGATTAGTTTCTCAGACTTTATTTGCCCTCTAGTAGGTAATACTGAAGCTACAATCATGGAAAAAAATCGAATCCAAGAGCTTTTGACGCGTCAGGTGAAGGAACCGGTGCGTTTCTACGAAAGTATCGCAGTGATGCAGGATGCTGGCGTGACCAACTTCATTGAAATTGGTCCAGGAAAAGTCTTGTCAGGCTTTGTCAAAAAGATTGATAAATCAGCTAAGTTAGCCAATGTCGAAGATTTGGCAAGTTTGGATGCTTTGCTAGGAAACTAGTAATCCCTTCTCCCACAAATACAACAGGAAACAGGAGAACAGAATGCAACTAAAAAATAAAAATATCTTTGTTACAGGTTCAAGTCGGGGTATCGGACTTGCTATTGCTCACAAATTTGCTCAACTAGGAGCCAATGTGGTTTTGAATAGTCGTGGAGAAATCTCAGAAGAATTGCTGGCTGAGTTTTCAAACTACGGTGTCAAGGTGGTGCCAATCTCAGGTGATGTTTCAGACTTTGCAGATGCAAAACGCATGGTGGAACAAGCAATCGCAGACCTTGGTTCGGTCGATGTCTTGGTCAACAATGCTGGGATCACTCAAGATATGCTTATGCTCAAGATGACCGAAGAAGACTTTGAAAAAGTGCTTAAGATTAATCTGACAGGTGCCTTTAACATGACCCAAGCTGTCTTGAAACAGATGATTAAGGCGCGTGAAGGTGCGATTATCAACATGTCCAGTGTGGTTGGTCTGATGGGAAATATCGGACAAGCCAACTATGCGGCTTCCAAGGCTGGATTGATTGGGTTTACCAAGTCAGTAGCACGTGAAGTTGCCAATCGCAATGTGCGCGTAAATGCTCTTGCACCAGGAATGATTGAGTCAGATATGACTGCTGTTTTATCTGATAAGGTCAAGGAAGCAACACTAGCGCAAATCCCTATGAAACAGTTTGGCCTGGCGGACCATATCGCGGATGCCACGGTCTTCTTAGCTCAACAAGATTATTTGACTGGACAAGTTCTCGCTGTTGATGGCGGACTTAGCATGTAAAAAAAGAAAGATATAGGTAAGACAGATGAAACTAAATCGAGTTGTAGTAACAGGTTACGGATTGACCTCTCCTATCGGAAATACCCCAGAAGAATTTTGGAACAGTTTGCAAACTGGAAAAATCGGAATTGGAGAAATCACTAAGTTTGATCATAGTGAATTTGCCGTACACAATGCGGCTGAAATTCAAGATTTCCCGTTTGATAAATACTTTGTCAAAAAAGATACCAACCGTTTTGATGATTATTCTTTGTATGCCTTGTATGCAGCGCAAGAGGCAGTGACACATGCCAACCTTGATGTAGAAACGGTTGATAAAGATCGTTTTGGTGTCATCGTTGCTTCCGGTATCGGAGGTATCAAAGAAATCGAAGATCAGGTTATCCGTCTTCATGACAAAGGCCCAAAACGTGTTAAACCAATGACACTTCCAAAAGCCTTGCCAAATATGGCTTCAGGAAATGTTGCGATGCGTTTCGGAGCAAACGGTATCTGTAAATCAATCAATACAGCCTGTGCCTCATCAAACGATGCCATTGGGGATGCCTTCCGTTCTATCAAGTTTGATTTCCAAGATGTCATGTTAGTTGGTGGATCAGAATCATCAATCACTCCTTTTGCCATTGCTGGGTTCCAAGCTTTGACAGCCCTATCAACAACAGAAGATCCAGCTCGTGCTTCTATTCCGTTTGACAAAGACCGTAATGGTTTTGTCATGGGAGAAGGTTCAGGGATGTTGATTCTTGAAAGCCTTGAACACGCTGAAAAACGTGGGGCGACCATCTTGGCTGAAGTAGTTGGTTATGGAAATACCTGTGATGCTTACCATATGACTTCACCTCATCCAGAAGGTCAAGGTGCAATTAAGGCTATGAAACTGGCTTTGGAAGAGGCAGAAATTTCTCCAGAGCAAGTGGCTTACGTCAACGCCCACGGAACGTCAACTCCTGCTAATGAAAAAGGAGAAAGTGGTGCTATCGTAGCTGTTTTTGGTAAAGAA
Source organism: Streptococcus sp. NPS 308 (assembly GCF_002355895.1). NCBI lineage: Bacteria > Bacillati > Bacillota > Bacilli > Lactobacillales > Streptococcaceae > Streptococcus > Streptococcus sp. NPS 308. Next base: position 1,518,016 of record NZ_AP017652.1, on the reverse strand, counting down.
GTACCTGTATCTTCAACCAAGTCCTTTACAGGACACTTGCTTGGAGCTGCAGGAGCAGTAGAAGCCATTGCTACTATTGAAGCCATGCGTCATAACTATGTACCAATGACGGCTGGAACAAGTGAGTTGTCAGACTATATCGAAGCCAATGTCGTTTATGGACAAGGCTTGGAGCAAGAAATTCCTTATGCTATTTCAAATACATTTGGTTTTGGCGGACACAACGCGGTTCTTGCTTTCAAACGTTGGGAGAATAAATAATTATGAATTTAAATGAGATCAAGGACTTGATGGCTCAATTCGACCAATCAAGTTTGAGAGAATTTTCTTATAAAAACGGACAGGACGAATTGCAGTTCAGCAAGAATGAAGCAAGAATAGTTTCTGAAGCACCAGCTCCAGTTCCTTCAGTGCCAGCTGCAGTGGCTCCTAGTCCAGTAGTTTCTGCCCCTTCAACTCCAGTAGAGAGTGCAGTGGAAGAAGCTCTAGCACCAGCTGAAACGACTGTTGCTCCAGAGGGTGATGTCGTTGAGAGTCCACTTGTAGGGGTGGCTTACTTGGCTGCTGGACCAGATAAACCTGCCTTTGTCACAGTCGGAGACAGTGTTAAAAAAGGTCAAACTTTGGTGATCATCGAAGCCATGAAGGTCATGAATGAAATTCCTGCACCTAAGGATGGTGTGGTGACAGAAATTCTCATTTCAAATGAAGAAATGGTTGAGTTCGGTAAAGGATTGGTACGTATCAAATGATCGATATTCAAGGAATTAAAGAAGCTCTACCCCATCGCTACCCTATGCTCCTAGTGGACCGTGTCTTGGAAGTGAGTGAAGATACTATTGTTGCCATTAAAAATGTCACGATAAACGAACCGTTCTTCAATGGTCATTTTCCTCAATACCCAGTTATGCCAGGTGTCCTTATCATGGAAGCATTGGCACAGACTGCGGGTGTCTTGGAATTGTCCAAGCCTGAAAACAAGGGAAAGTTAGTCTTTTACGCTGGCATGGACAAGGTCAAGTTTAAGAAGCAAGTTGTACCAGGTGATCAATTAGTCATGACGGCTACTTTTGTCAAACGTCGTGGTACGATTGCCGTGGTTGAAGCAAAGGCTGAAGTGGATGGCAAGCTTGCAGCGAGTGGTACTCTTACCTTTGCAATTGGAAACTAAGGAGGTTCTCCATGTTTCGTAAAATTTTGATTGCCAACCGTGGTGAGATTGCGGTTCGCATTATCCGAGCTGCGCGTGAATTGGGCATTGCAACCGTAGCAGTTTATTCAACTGCTGATAAGGAAGCTCTTCACACACTCCTAGCGGATGAAGCTATCTGCATCGGACCTGGTAAGGCGACAGAATCTTATCTCAATATCAATGCGATTTTATCTGCTGCAGTTTTGACAGAAGCAGAAGCCATCCACCCAGGTTTTGGTTTTCTTAGCGAAAACTCCAAGTTTGCCACGATGTGTGATGAAGTGGGGATTAAGTTTATCGGCCCTTCTGGCGCTGTAATGGATACCATGGGAGATAAGATCAATGCGCGTGAGCAAATGATCAAGGCTGGAGTTCCTGTTATCCCTGGCTCTGATGGTGAAGTTCATACTGCTGAAGAGGCCCTGGCAGTTGCAGAAAAGATTGGCTATCCAGTCATGCTTAAGGCATCGGCAGGTGGTGGTGGAAAAGGGATTCGTAAGGTTGAAAAGGCAGAAGACTTGGTCGCAGCCTTTGAGACAGCATCCAGTGAAGCCAAGGCAAATTTTGGGAATGGTGCTATGTACCTTGAGCGTGTGATTTATCCAGCTCGTCATATCGAGGTCCAAATCCTTGCTGACCAAGAGGGACACGTCATCCATCTAGGAGAACGGGATTGTTCTCTTCAACGAAATAACCAAAAGGTCTTAGAAGAAAGCCCGTCCATCGCGATTGGCAAAACCCTTCGTCATGAAATTGGTTCTGCGGCCGTTCGTGCAGCGGAGTCTGTTGGCTATGAAAATGCAGGGACGATTGAATTTCTTCTCGATGAAGCGAGTGGTAATTTCTACTTCATGGAAATGAATACTCGTGTGCAAGTTGAACACCCAGTCACAGAGTTTGTTTCAGGTGTGGATATCGTCAAGGAGCAGATTCGTATTGCGGCTGGACAACACTTGTCTGTTAAGCAAGAAGACATCGTCCTGCGTGGTCATGCTATCGAGTGTCGGATCAATGCAGAAAATCCAGCATTTAACTTTGCTCCAAGCCCGGGGAAAATTACCAATCTCTATCTACCAAGTGGTGGAGTTGGCTTGCGTGTGGACTCAGCAGTTTATCCAGGTTATACCATTCCCCCTTACTATGATAGTATGATTGCCAAAATCATTGTTCATGGGGAGAATCGTTTTGATGCCTTAATGAAGATGCAACGGGCACTTTATGAGCTTGAGATTGAAGGAGTGCAAACCAATGCAGACTTCCAGTTGGATCTGATTTCAGACCGTCGGGTTATCGCTGGGGACTACGATACTTCCTTCCTGATGGAAACTTTCTTGCCACATTACCAAGAAAAAGAATAGACTTTCAAAGAGTATGAGAACTAAAAGGGGGATTTATGGCTCTATTTAGTAAAAAGGATAAGTATATTCGGATCAATCCTAATCGATCCGTAAGGCAGGCACCACAAGCCAAGCCGGAGGTGCCTGATGAACTCTTCTCCAAGTGTCCTGGATGTAAGCACACCATTTATCAAAAGGACCTTGGGAGTGAGCGCATTTGTCCCCATTGTAGCTATACTTTCCGTATTTCAGCCCAAGAGCGCTTGGCTCTAACAGTTGATTCTGATAGCTTTGTGGAGATGTTTACAGGAATTGAAACTCAAGATCCCTTGAACTTTCCTGGTTACCAGAAAAAACTGGCTAGCATGCGTGAAAAAACAGGACTGGATGAAGCTGTCCTGACTGGTACAGCTAGCATCAAGGGACAAAAAGTTGCCCTTGGGATCATGGATTCAAACTTTATCATGGCGTCGATGGGAACCGTTGTGGGTGAAAAAATCACGCGCTTGTTTGAATATGCGACAGTTGAAAAGTTGCCAGTTGTACTTTTTACGGCTTCTGGCGGTGCACGTATGCAAGAAGGGATTATGAGCTTGATGCAGATGGCTAAGATTTCTGCGGCAGTTCAACGCCATTCCAAGGCAGGACTTTTTTACCTGACTATTTTGACGGATCCGACAACAGGCGGAGTGACAGCTTCTTTTGCTATGGAAGGTGACATTATCCTAGCAGAGCCCCAGAGTTTGGTTGGTTTTGCAGGGCGTCGTGTTATCGAAAATACAGTTCGTGAGACCTTGCCGGATGATTTCCAAAAGGCAGAATTTTTGCTTGAACATGGATTTGTGGATGCAATTGTCAAACGGAGAGAATTGCCAGATACAATTGCTAAATTAGTGAGATTGCATGGAGGAAGTCGCGGATGAATATTGCAAAAATAGTCAGAGAGGCACGCGAGCAGAGTCGCTTGACCGCACTTGATTTTGCCAATGGAATCTTTGATGAGTTTATCGAATTGCATGGAGACCGCTCTTTTCGTGATGATGGTGCGGTCATCGGTGGGATTGGCTGGTTAGGTGACCAAGCAGTCACAGTTGTTGGTATCCAAAAGGGAAAAAGTCTTCATGACAACCTCAAACGGAACTTTGGGCAACCCCATCCAGAAGGCTATCGCAAGGCTCTTCGCTTGATGAAACAGGCAGAAAAATTTGGTCGTCCAGTTGTAACCTTCATCAACACTGCTGGAGCTTACCCAGGTGTTGGAGCTGAGGAACGTGGACAAGGGGAAGCAATCGCTCGAAACCTGATGGAAATGAGCGACCTCAAGGTTCCAATCATCGCGATTATTATCGGTGAAGGAGGGTCTGGAGGTGCATTAGCACTAGCCGTTGCTGACCGTGTCTGGATGCTGGAAAATTCGATCTATGCCGTACTCAGCCCAGAAGGTTTTGCCTCTATCCTTTGGAAGGATGGAAGCCGTGCCATGGAGGCAGCAGAGTTGATGAAAATCACTTCACACGAACTCCTAGAAATGGGTATCGTTGACAAGGTAATCTCAGAAGCAGGGCTTTCCAGTAAGGAACTGCAAGCTCGTGTTAAAAATGAATTGCGTGCAGAACTTGACCGCTTGCAAGGCTTAGCCTTGGAACAGCTCCTCGAAGAACGTTACCAACGGTTTAGAAAATACTAAGAATGACTAAATGAGACTAGCAAGGTCTCATTTTTTATGGAAAAATGCAATTCAGGACGAAAAATTGACAGTTTAGGAGATGGATGGCACACTGGTCAAAAATGATTTATACTAGATATAGAAGTTTGTAATGTTTAAATGATTTTCAAACTCGAAAGGAAATTAGAAATCTAAATTACGGGAAAAAGTTGAATAGAGGAACAAGAAGTTAAGGAAGTTTGTAAAAATGAAAAAACTAGGGCATTTGGGAGTCTTTATCTTACTGGTATTTTTATCGGTTTATCTACCAGAGTTAGGGATTATGCATCTAACTAAGTTTTTAGGATGGGGGATAGATGGCTATTCTATCTTTTTAACAGTTGAAGTAATAGCTCTTTTGCTATTATTTATCTACTGGCTCAAAAAGAAAGAGATGCTCTATATTTTTGAGAAAAAGGGTTCAAAGAAGTCAAGATTCTTTTACCTTGTAGTTGGTCTAGTGGCTACTTATTTTGATCGTCAATTGGTGGATGCTTTTCAGTTACAGTTTCATCACCTAATTGATAACAAGTATATCTTTCAGGACCTTCTTTCGACTCTATACTCCAATGGTCAACCAACTTTTCTATCAACTGTTCTCAGTTTTAATTTAACAGTAGTCGTCGGACCTATATTAGAGGAACTGATTCATAGAGGGTACTTTATGAATACCTTTTTCCCCCAGTCCAAGTACTATCTGGATGTTATCCTATCTGCTCTTATCTTTGGACTTAGTCATTTGATCCTAACTCACCGAGATCCTATCAGTTTGATTATTTATAGTTTAGGCGGTCTCTTCTATGCCCTTGTCTACCGTTGGACAAAGAATCTAAAAATCACCATTCTGTGTCATAGTTTTTTCAACTTTCTCATTTATGCAAAACCCATCTGGATTTTTGTTTACAATTATATCTATTATCATTTTTTTAGATAGTGGAAGGCAAACACTTTTTCTAATTTGATAGGAAGATAGAGAAATCTTTTTTATCAATTTCTTGTTTTTCAATGGGTAAAGCAACCATTCAGGATGAAAAATTGACTTTTTTAAAAATAGTTGTTAATATAATAAAAGATATTTATGCTATAAAAATAAGTCGACAAAGATTTTTAGGAGTAAGTATGAAAAAACTAGGCCATTTGGGAATCTATACATTACTGGTATTTCTATCAATTTATCTACTAGACTACAGTAGTCTCTATCTGGCTAAGCTATTTGTCTGGGGTATGGATGGCTATTCTATTATTGTAGCAGTAGAGCAATTAGCTCTTTTAGTACTAGTTATCTATTGGCTTAAAAGGAAAAAAATGCTCTATATTTTTGAGAAAAAGGGCTCGAAGAAATCCAGATTCTTTTACCTTCTAGTTAGTCTAGTGGCTGCTTATTTTGTCCGTCAGTTGTTAAGTGCTTTTTACTTACAATTTAGTCACTTCATTAATAATCACTATATCTTTGAAGACCTTCTTTCGGTCCTATCCTTCAGTGAGCAATCTACTATTTTAACGACTTGCTTCTCTTTTATCTCAGTTGTCATTTTGGGGCCTATATTGGAGGAGATTGTTCATAGAGGCTATTTTATGAATACCTTTTTCCCTAAGTCCAAATACTACTTGGATGTCATCTTATCAGCTCTTATATTTGGGCTCAGTCATTTGGTATTGTCCCATCGCGACCCCATCAGTTTGATGATTTATTGTTTTTTCGGTCTTTTCTTTGCTTTAGTCTACCGTTGGACAAAGAATCTAAAAATCACAATCCTGTGCCATATTTTTATTAACTTTCTCATTCATGCAGATTTCATCTGGTTGTTGCTTTCTAATTTAATCTATGATCGTTTTTTTAGATAGAGTGAAGCAAAGAAAAAGTGTTTGACATTCGTCAAACACTTTTTCTTGTATTTAATTTTTTTCTGTTACAAATTGGCTAAGGAGTCCGTTGATAAAACGGGCAGATTTTTGATCTGCAAAACTCTTAGCAAGCTCTATAGCTTCATTAACAGCAACCAACTGAGGGGTGTCAAATGAAGTGATTTCAAAGACTCCCAAGCGAAGAAGGTTTCTCTCCACGAGTGTTAAACGCTCGATGGTCCAACCTGATTTTAAATGCTGTGTGATTTGCTTGTCTAGTTCTTCCTTTTTAGCTTGAACACCAGAAACTAGCTCTGTCAAAAAGGCTGGAAGTTGCACATCAGTATCTTCACGATCATGAGTATAGGCGAAACGACAAGCAGTTTCGACATCCGTACCGAACTCAAGACTCATGAGAGCTTGAAAAGCACATTTACGGAGTTGGCGTCTAGATTCTAATAGTGGACTAGTCATTGAGGAAGTCCTCGTCAAATAGATCTTTCAATTCAGGTTTTGGTGTTTTATCTGGAACGATACCTGCAACGTGGATATTGATAGCAGTTAGTTCTACATCAGCCATGTTGCGGACAGCATCTTTGACAGCTTTTTGGATAGCAACAGCTACCTTAGGAACTTTTACTCCGTACTCAAGGTAGAGATAGATATCAGTTGTGAGTTCTTCGTTCACGTTTTTAAGATAAACGCCGCGGCCGAGAGAAAGTTTTGAAAGGGTGTCAGATACTGATTTGTTTGAAAAAGAGTGTACACCCTCTACTTTTGCAGTAGCAATAGCAATGATTTTTTCAAGTACACGTGGGGCGATAACGATTTCGCCAAGTTGTTCTTCAATTCCCATAGAATGACCTCTTTCTAGAGATTAGGCACGAGAAACGTAAGTTCCTTCTGCAGTGTTGATAACGAGTTTTTGTCCTGCTTCGATGAAGTCTGGAACGTTTACGACAAGTCCAGTTTCCATCGTTGCTGGTTTACCAGAACCTGTAACAGTAGCACCTTTGATAGATGGTTGAGTTTCTGCAACTGTCAATTCAACAGTAGTAGGAACGGTAACACCGATTACTTCAGTTCCGTAGAATTGAATCTTCACATCTGAGTTTTCAAGGATGTAAAGCAATTCGTTTTCAACGTTGACTACAGGGATTTCGTATTGGTCGTAAGTTTCTGTGTTCATGAAGTAGGCTGTGTCATCCATTTTGTACAAGTATTGAGCTGGAACAGTCTCGATGATGGCTTGTTCAAATTTTTCCTCTGGACGGTAGCTTGTGTCAAATGTAGAACCAGTACGGACATCACGCAATTTCATACGCATGATGGTGTTTCCTTTACCTGGTTTGTGGTGGCTAGCTTCCAAAACGCGGATCAATTTTCCGTCAGCTGTTTCAAAGGTCATACCAGCCTTTAATTTACTTGCTTCAATCATGTTTTTACCTCTTTAATAAAATAATTTACTCTTTATTGTACCATAAAAGACGACATTACTCAAATGTCAGAAGGGGCTTAATTAGTTGACTGGTACGATATTTCCATCTTCGTCTTTGGTGACGAGAACGTATTTCCCATCAACTTCGATATAAAAATTCTTGCTAGTAGCTTGCCCAGTATTTTGAGCAGGCGCTTGATTTTGGGCTTGTTGGCTTAGTTGACCACCGAGAGTTTGGCCAAGATTCATTCCCATAAACATGTTCATCCCATTGCCATTCCCTTCGTTGGCAGCTGCAGCAATAAGCGCTTCGTTACGAGCGCGGCGTTCTTCAATCTCAATCGTGTTGTACTTCATTGCCACGAGCTCACTGTCGAGCTTGCGAACGATATCAAGACTTTCTTGGTCGTAGCTGAGGTCTTCAAGCAAGATATTAGTTGCTTCAATCCCGTAGAGACCTGTCCAAACCTTGTTGACTTCTTGTTTAGCGAGTTCGTTAAAGGTATCTTGGTTGGCATTGAGGCTATAGATATCAACCTTGTTTTCGTTGGTGTATTTGGCAATGGCAATCGCAATTTTCGGTGCAATATTTTGACGGAGCGTTCCTTGAGCTACATCCTGGAGAGTGAATGGCTGTCCGTCAGTAATTTGACGGCTAACAGAGCTCACATAGAAGAGGACTGGATCAGCGATTTTTACATCAAACAAGCCATAGAAACGGATGTTGAGCAGTTGTTGGTAACGTTCGCTGAAGTATTCGACCGCATTTTGTGTGCCGAACTTATTGCCCGCCATGGGTTGCATGCGGATAAAGATAATTTCCTGTTGGGTGATGACTTGTCCACCAAAAGAGAAACGGTTTTTAAAGTTTTCCCAAGTGCCTTTTAAACCACCTTTTTCAAGGAGCCAGGCGTTATCACCAGCTTGCCATTCGTGGCTACCAGCTTCGAGAACTTCACCAAGGAAGGTACCGTTGTTTACCAAAACAGCGCTATAGCCTTGAGGAACGATAACTACACTGCCATCTGACAAGAGGCCTGTGTTTTGATTGCTGTGACGAGAACGTCCATCTGGGTCTTTTGTGAGTAGTTGTCCCTTGATGGCCAAGGCATCGCCAGAGACATTGTCTGGAAGGACAATGACTTCCTTGAATTTACTATCATTAAAACTATTTAAGCCTGCTGATAAGGCTGCACGTATAAATCCCATAATTCCTCCTAATTATAAAGCTCGTCTTCATCCACAACATCATAGGTATCCAGTACCCATTGGTTTGGACTGCGAGAGAGATTGGCACCACAGTAGTCGCACTCGCTAACTGCAGAGATTTTCAATGGGGCGCCACAGTTTGGACAGTGGTCACTCACAACTTGGTCTGGATTGACTGCTTGCGTTTGGCTACCGTGTTGACGGATAAAGTTCAATTGATACACGGTGAAGAGATCTTTTTTAGGATCTCCTTCAAGGACACGGCGAGTCTCATCGTCAATGACATAGTCCCGCAAGGTAGACGATAGGATTACGACTAAGGTATCGTTTCCGTCAGGATTTTCAATGAACTCCTTGATGCGAACATTTTCGATACAAACTTTCTCTAAAACATTGGTTGTCTTAGCTCGGATGTGATCTTCTAATTGCGTGCTGTGCTGTGAATAGAGACTAGTACTTTCTAAAGCTCGGACAGAGTTCCAATTTTTCTCAGTCCAGGCGACCTGTAATTTAAGGTAGACTTCCTTAACCCAAGAAATGAAGGCATCAGCGTCAAAGTTTGGTTCCCCATATTTTACACGACTAATGGCCAAAGTGTTATGTTCAATTCGTCGGTGGATTGGTTGATAGTTGGTATTACTGTGGCTTGTGCTTGAATTATTTGCTTTATTTTTTAAGGATTCAACGATAACAACTAGTATGATTCCTCCGACTAATATGAACATAAATCCTAGATAGGGAGAGCTAGTAGAACTACTAGAGGATGACCCGTATCCAGAGCGGTAGTAGTGGTAGGATGAGCCGCCAGAACGACTTCCTCCTCCACTTGAGCGGCTACTACTTCTGGAGCTACTGCGACTGCTGCTACCACTTCTGGAATGTCCGACACCTGCATCAACGATTTGAGGCACGGATAGAAAAACAAGTAATAAACAGGTCATTAAAAGAGCATAAAACTTTTTCATGTGTCTCCTAACTATATGATTGGAAAGGTAGAATTCTGAATTCGAATGATTATTAAACTATTAATAACTAATAACCTTTAAAATAATCTAAGATATACTAGGCGTTATTTACTAGCATTTGGCTTCTTTATGGAATGGCGCTCGATGAGCCATCCCACAAACCACCCTATTGCTAGCAAGTAATTTTCAAAAGCACCGATAGCATTTACAGGAGAGTGATACTCCATATAATTGAGTAAGTGATTTGTTCCTATTCCAATTCCGCCAATAATGAGAGCAAGAAGTGCGATTCGTAGATAGAACCAATCGTATTTAATATTGATAGCGAGAATAATAATCAATACAGCTAAATTCCATATTCCAATTTCTCGTTGCCAACCAGCAGATATTCCGTACCCGGAGTGGCTTCCCATGTATGATGGAAAGAAAATTTGTAGTATAGAAGCGCCTAACATAGCGATGATGACTAAGACAAATAGCAATCGTAAAAATTTGTTCATTTATTCTCCTTGTCTCATTCTCGTTTTAAAAGTAGAAAAAAGTGTTTAAAGAGTAAATTACTCACTTTCTTTCAACTTGGCCAATTCTTGTGCAAGGAGTTTAAGAGCAACTTGTGGGTTGGCTTGGCCTTTGGTTGCCTTCATAAGGAATCCTGTGAAGGCCTTGTCTGCGTTTCGTTTGCCTGACTTGAAGTCGGCAACAGCAGCTTCGTTATCAGCAAAGACTTGGTGGATAATTGGAATCAGAACATCTGGATCAGAGATTTGAACCAAGCCTGCTTTTTCCACGTATTCACGCGCGCCACCGCCATTTTTAGCTAGGTGGACAAAGACTTTCTTGGCGATCTTAGAAGAGATAGTACCGTCTTCGATGATGGCAATCATTTCTACCAAGTTTTCTGGTGTCAATTCGATTTGTTCCAGTGTTTTACCTTCGGCGTTCAAGAACTGAGCGACTTCACCTTGGAGCCAGTTAGAGACTTGTTTGGCATCGCCACCGAGGGCAACAGCTTTTTCAAAGAAGTCAGAAGTGACTTTGTTTGCCGTCAACTGGCTGGCATCGTAGTCTGACAAGCCAAGGTCAGATACGTAGCGCGCACGGCGTTCTTTTGGAAACTCTGGCAATTCTGTACGCATTTCCTCAATCCACTCATCTGAGATTTCAAAGAGTGGTAGGTCTGGTTCTGGGAAGTAGCGGTAGTCAGCAGCGCCTTCCTTAACACGCATGAGGATGGTTGCCTTGTTAGCTTCATCGTAACGGCGTGTTTCTTGGCGGATTTGACCACCTGAGCGAAGGATTTCAGCTTGGCGTTGGACTTCGTATTCAAGACCCTTACGAACGTTTGAGAAGGAGTTGAGGTTCTTCAACTCAGTCTTGGTACCGAATTTTTCTTGACCATAAGGACGAAGGGAAATGTTGGCATCCACACGCATCGAACCTTCTTCCATCTTAACGTCAGAAATGCCAGCGTACTGGATGACTTCCTTGAGGGCTGTTAGATAAGCATAGGCTTCTTCTGGGGAACGCATGTCCGCTTCAGATACAATCTCAATCAATGGCACCCCTTGGCGGTTGAGGTCAACATAAGAGTAGCCATCTGTACCGTGGGTGTTTTTACCAGCGTCTTCTTCCAAGTGGGCGCGTTCGATACCGATTTTCTTGGTCGTACCGTCTTCTAGCTCCACTTCAATCCAACCGTTATAACCGATTGGCTCATCAAACTGGGAAATTTGATAGGCTTTTGGATTATCAGGGTAGAAGTAATTCTTGCGATCGAAGTGCATGTGCTTGTGGATGTCCATGTTGAGGGCAAGAGCTGCCTTGATACCAGCATCGACAACCCCTTTATTGAGAACTGGCAGAACTCCTGGGAAAGACCAGTCAATCACGTTGGTGTTGGCATTTTGGTCATTTCCAAAGTGGGCAGAAGTAGGTGAGAAGATTTTTGAATTGGTGTTGAGCTCTACGTGGACTTCAAGTCCAATGACTGTTTCAAAGTTCATTAGTTGTCACCTCCAAAAATCACGGGTTGTTGTTTGTGGTAGTCTGTTGTTGCTTCAAAAGCAGCAGCAACTTGGTAAATGGTTTCCTCAGAATACTTAGGACCAATCAATTGTAGACCGACTGGGAGACCTTGAGAGAATCCAGCAGGAATTGAAATTCCTGGGAGGCCTGCCAAGTTGACTGGGATGGTCAAGAGGTCAGCCAAGTACATGGCAACTGGGTCGTGGTTGAGTGAGTCCAAGTCATAAGCAACACTTGGAGCAGTTGGTCCCAAAATCAAGTCATAATCCGCAAAGACGTTTTCGAAATCTTGGATGATGAGGGTACGGACTTGTCCAGCCTTCTTGTAGTAGGCATCGTAGTACCCTGATGAGAGACTGAAAGTACCCAGCATGATACGGCGTTTAACCTCTTCACCGAAACCTTGGCTACGGCTGTTTACATAGATTTCATCAAGGTTGCTTGCATCCTCTGCACGATAGCCGTAACGGATACCGTCAAAACGTTGCAAGTTTGAGGAAGCTTCTGATGAAGCGATGATATAGTAAACGGCAACACCGTATTTTGAGTGAGGAAGGCTGACTTCTTCGACGATAGCGCCAAGTTTCTCAAAGTGTTTGGCTGCCTTGATAATGGTTTCTTTAACTTCTGGGTCAATTCCTTCACCGAGGTATTCTTTAGGCAAAGCAATTTTCATGCCCTTGATGTCTTGACCGATTTTTGAAGTAAAGTCGGCAATGCGGACTGGAGCAGAAGTAGAGTCTTTTGCATCTTCGCTGGCAATAGCATTGAGCAAGAGAGCATTTTCCTTAACAGTTGGTGCGAAAGGTCCGATTTGATCTAGTGAGCTACCGAAAGCAATGAGACCGAAACGTGAAACTGTTCCGTAGGTTGGTTTGAGACCAACAATCCCGTTGAAGGCGGCAGGTTGGCGGATGGAACCACCAGTATCAGAACCGAGTGACAAGCGGACTTGCCCTGACGCTACAGCTGCAGCAGAACCACTTGATGAACCACCAGGAACCTTGCTGTGGTCCCAAGCGTTTTTAGTGGCACCATAGTGAGATGTTTCACCAGAACCCCCCATGGCAAATTCGTCCATGTTGGTTTTTCCGACAACAATCATACCCTTAGCTTTGGCATTGGCAACGGCTGTCGCATCAAAGATAGGCTCGTAGTTGTAGAGCATTTTAGAGGCAGCAGTTGTGAGGATACCGTCGGTAGAGATATTATCCTTAACAGCCAATGGAATTCCTGAAAGGACATTGTCCGCGTCAATTCCCGCTTCATCAATAGCCTTAGCTTGAGCAAGGGCTTGTTCTTCAGCGATAGAGACAAAAGCATTGATAGCTTCCTCACGAGACTTGATATCTTCAAGTGTTGCTTGAGTTAATTCAGTTGCTGAAATCTCCTTAGAAACAAGGAGATTGTGCAAGTCTTCAATGGTTTTATTGTTGAAAGTCATTAGGCATCTCCTCCATCATCTAGGATAGCTGGTACCTTGATATAGTAGTTGTCTTTTTCAGGTACGTTTTTAAACAAGCGATCACGGTCAGTTCCTTCTTCGGCCACATCAGGGCGGAGTACGGTCTTGCGGTCAGCCATAGTTGTAGTAGGTGCGATACCAGTTGTGTCGACTTCGCCCAGCAATTCAACCATATCAACAATTTTAGACAAGGTTGTCGCAAAGGCAGCAGTTTCTTCTTCAGAGAATCTTAATTTTGAAAGATTGGCAACGTGTGTTACCTCTTCTTGCGTAATTTTCATCTTGCATCCTTTCGTGAAATGATGATTTTTAGTCTGTTCTATTTTACCATAATTTCCTATAAATAAGGGAGCCAAACTGAAAAGAAATAGAAATTGAAAAATCGCTTTTAATTCGCTATAATGGTTAAACTAGAGAATAGAAAAAATAAGAGTTAGGATAGAAATATGTTCCATCAATTTATCACCAGATCTCAAACGGTTCCTCCTCCCATTTCGCTCTTTTGGTATGGGATCATGATGCTTACTTTAGTACTTTGTATTTATGGAGCGCTTGTTTATCACAAAAATCCGAAATTTGTCCGCTGGTTTAAGGGGATTCAGATCCTCCAGTTGCTAGCCCTATATAGTTGGTATGTTGGTTTTGGGATTCCATTTTCTAACAGCCTTCCATTTTACCATTGCCGTTTGGCTATGTTTGCGGTGGTTTTCTTGCCCGATAAATGGCGGAGCAAGCAATATTTTGCCCTCTTAGGAGCAAGTGGAGCGGTCTTTGCTTTGGTTTACCCTGTTTTTGACCCCTATGATTTTCCCCATATCACCAGTTTTTCATTTTTGATTGGGCACTATGCCCTTCTAGTGAATTCCTTGCTTTACTTGATGAATCACTATGACAAGACCTTGCTTAAGAAGTATATGATTGTAGCCTATACCTTCATTCTCAACCTCTTTCTAGTTGGGGTAAATCAGGTGACGGGTGGAAATTATGGTTTGTTAAACAAGACACCTTTTATTCCGGATGCCCCCTTGTGGCTAAAGTACCTTCTTGTGTCCGTCATCCTCTCACTAGCACTGGTTCTTTTTGATATCTTGTTCAAAAAACGGTGGAAAAAGAGAAATCAGGTGCAATCTGTGCTCTAGCTCGCCTTTTCATCGGATGAGCAATTAAAAAACTCCCCAAAATCCGATATAATGGAGAGTTGAAAGGAATGGTAAAATCCAATGTAAACATCATTCTTAGCTACTGAAACAACTAAAAATAGAAAATCAAAGAAAGAGAACTTATGACTATTCAAGAAGAAATAAAGAAACGCCGTACCTTTGCCATCATCTCCCACCCGGACGCCGGGAAAACAACTATCACTGAGCAATTGCTCTACTTTGGGGGCGAGATTCGTGAGGCTGGTACGGTTAAAGGAAAGAAAACAGGGACTTTTGCCAAGTCTGACTGGATGGATATTGAGAAACAACGTGGGATTTCTGTTACGTCATCTGTTATGCAGTTTGACTATGATGGCAAGCGCGTGAACATCCTCGACACACCAGGGCACGAGGACTTCTCAGAAGATACCTATCGTACCTTGATGGCGGTGGATGCTGCGGTCATGGTCGTGGACTCTGCCAAGGGTATCGAGGCCCAAACCAAGAAATTGTTTGAGGTTGTGAAGCACCGTGGCATTCCCGTCTTTACCTTTATGAACAAGCTGGACCGTGACGGTCGTGAGCCACTGGACCTCTTGCAAGAGCTAGAAGAAGTCCTAGGTATTGCGAGCTATCCTATGAACTGGCCAATCGGGATGGGGAAAGCCTTTGAAGGCTTGTACGACCTCTATAACCAACGTTTGGAACTTTATAAAGGGGATGAGCGTTTTGCCAGTCTGGAAGAAGGGGATAAGCTATTTGGAAGCAATCCTTTCTACGCTCAGGTTAAGGACGATATCGAACTGTTGCAAGAAGCAGGAAATGAATTTTCAGAAGAAGCTATTCTTGCAGGAGAACTGACTCCGGTCTTCTTCGGTTCAGCCCTCACTAACTTTGGGGTGCAGACCTTCCTTGAGACCTTCCTTAAGTTTGCTCCAGAACCACATGGTCACAAGAAAACAGATGGCGAAATTGTGGATCCTTATGATAAGGATTTCTCAGGATTTGTCTTTAAAATCCAAGCCAACATGGACCCTCGTCACCGTGACCGCATTGCCTTTGTCCGTATCGTATCAGGTGAGTTTGAGCGAGGGATGAGTGTCAATCTGCCTCGTACTGGGAAGACTGCCAAGCTTTCTAATGTCACCCAGTTTATGGCAGAAAGTCGTGAGAATGTGACCAATGCTGTTGCAGGTGATATCATCGGGGTTTACGATACCGGTACTTATCAGGTTGGAGACACCTTGACGGTTGGAAAAAACAAGTTTGAATTTGAACCCCTTCCAACCTTTACACCTGAGATTTTCATGAAAGTTTCTGCTAAGAACGTTATGAAACAAAAATCCTTCCACAAGGGTATCGAACAATTGGTGCAAGAAGGAGCCATTCAGCTTTATAAGAATTACCAAACAGGCGAGTACATGCTAGGTGCTGTCGGACAACTCCAGTTTGAAGTCTTTAAGCACCGTATGGAAGGCGAGTACAATGCCGAAGTGGTCATGAGCCCAATGGGTAAAAAGACCGTTCGCTGGATCAAGCCTGAGGACCTAGACGAACGCATGTCTTCTAGCCGCAATATCTTGGCAAAAGATCGTTTTGACCAACCTGTCTTCCTCTTTGAAAATGACTTTGCCCTTCGCTGGTTTGCAGACAAGTATCCAGACGTAGAGTTGGAAGAAAAAATGTGATTCAGTAAATTTATTTGAATGTGTAACAATCTAAGTAACTAACGCCAAGTTTCTATGGAACTTGGCTAGGCGCTCCACTAGTAAAGTTTTACGAATATTATCGATTCGTGGATTTTTCCGTCGTAACGTGTAGTGAGAGGGCTAGCAACCTGCCTTACTAATTCATCAGCGAAAATAATCGTTTTCGCCTCTTTGTGTCTACTAATTAGTATGGCATTTTACTTAAATGCGTCGTAAGAAAAGTCCTTGAATGTTTTTGATTTGTTGATTTTTTGTTTGAATGGATAAACGGCCACCCTCGAGGTGGTCTTTTGTGGTTTATCAAACGCTGATCCATATGGTTTATGGTATACTGGGATTGTAAAGCTAGTAAAATTGGTGATAACTTAGCATCGGTCAGAAAGCCAGTAACAAATTTCAAAATAAAGTATATAGATAAAAGGAGAATGGGGATGGGGAACAAATTGTTAATACCAGGAATGTCGTTCGGTCACGTTAGTTCAGTAGCGCTTGAAGATTTAAAAAGGAGCTTACTTTCAGTAAATGATGAGAGAGAATGTATTTTACTGATTGCTGAAATCTTAAAAAGGGGAGATTTTACAGTAAAAAACTTGCTGATTAACTTGATGAACCAGACAAAAGATGAAGCAGTGCTCAATCTTTGTATTCGATTGTTTTGTCCAGTGTGTACACATGATGATTTAAAAAAGGTGGAGAATTTTCGTTTTTTAAGTTCCGCTTCAGAATTTGCGGTATTTACTTTTGCTGCTGGCGCTGTGGAAACAATGTCCTATGAAGTCGTTCCTTACCTTCTTACTCTGTGGGAGGAGTGGGAAGATACAGAAACCGAAGTGGAGTAAGCTATTCAAGATGCTTTGGATAGCTTTCTCAACTATCGTTCAATTATAGACGAAGATGCAAGTTTAGAAGAAGTTGGAAGCTTATATTTTGATGTAATAAAGAACAAGAACTTAGATTGCTATTATTACAAAACTCTTCAGGTTTTTCCTGGTTTATTTACACAAGAAATTATGACTGCTCTATACATCGCTGCTCAAAAAGAACAGAAATACCATCTTTATCTTCAAGCTTCCCTTCTGTCTATGTTTACAGGCAAGCAAGTCCCAGTGGACACCAATACTCTTATTTCAAAAAATGAAATTGATTTGATGGTTCCTTATATTGATGAGTTGTCAGACAAAGACTGGACGGAAGGTATGAAATATTTTTACGGCCATCCAGTTGAAGGACTTGTAGAATAATGAAGATGCATCATAAAATTTTCAATTAAATCACATTTTTTTGTTAGCTTCTGGAGGTTTTAAAGGATGTAGACCATATGGATAAGGTAAAAGTCTTGGAGCACATTTACCTTATGTACCAACTCACAGGTGGCGTGATGGACGGTTACTAGTTGCTATTTCTTTTTTGAGAACAGTGTGAGGGAATAAACTGTCCTTCCAAATGCAAAACAAAAGAACCTCAGAGGACTTCCTCCGAGGTTCTTTGCGTTCTAGTTTCCATATTTCTGGTAAAAATCGACCTTGACCTGGATAAAGGTTTCAGCTTCGCGTAGTAGTTGCAGGAGGGTGGCTCGGGTCTCAAACTCCTCGCGTGTTTTAGGGAGACTCCGATTACGGAAGACTTTCAGATAGCGTTCGATGTCATCAAGTAGGTCATGAGCAGGATTGGTCTGACTTAGCTGGGCAGCGATCTTAGAAAAGAGCTGGGCCAAAATCAAACTCTCACTTGCAGCCAGATGACAGGTATTGATCTGCTGGGCCATATTTCGCAGGATACGACTTTGTCGCTGTCTCATCTCAAAGTAGTGGATGTGGTAGTCCGTCTGGTGAAAGAGGTGGTCCGAGTGGTCCAAATAGACAAGCTTGATGGCTTCATCAAGAAGGCTATCTAACTCGTCAACGAGTTGGGCTTGATTGCGCCCGTCTCCTCTTGATAGATAGTATTTAAAGCGAAGCAGGATGTCTTTTAACTTTTCTTCGACCTGAAGGTGATAGCTGTGAATGGCCTTTTCCCGAGAGGGCATGTAAAGGTTGACCAACAGAGCAAAGCTTGTCCCAATGAGAAAGAGGAGCACTTCATTGAGCAAAAGAGCTGGAGAAGTAGACTCCTGTACCAAGAGATGACCGACCAAGACACTGCTAGGTGTGATGCCGATTTCCCAGCCCATTTTGTAAGCAAGAGGCACGTAGAGAGCTAGATAGAGGCCTAGACTCCAGATGTGAAAGCCGGCCAGCTGAAAGGCTAGAACGCCGATAGCGAGCGCTAGGAGCATGGAAAAGAGGCGGTTACGGGCCAATTTTAGCGTACTTCTGCGCGTGTCAGAAAGGCTTAAGAGGGCGATAATGCCAGCTGAAACCGCTGATGATAAATCTAAAAAATAAGCAAGAAAACAAGCAAGGCAGGTTGCCAAGATCAGTTTTGTCGTACGTTGGGTGATAGACATGAGAATTTCCTAAAAAGTTGATAATAGAGAGCGGAAAGGAGCAAATCCCACGCTTTTGTTGATTATAGTATAAATATGCCATAAAATCAAGATTTGACTAAATAATCAAATGAAATTTGAATATTTATAGGGAATAGTCTTCAGATAAGTTATGGTATAATAGGAAAAAGGAGTTTTGTATGCAAGAATTTTTTCAACGTTATTTTGATAAACTTGATTTAACAACCATGTTAGAGAATCTTTTGACCAAGTTGATCTCTCTTTTGATTCTTATCCTTCTATTTTATATAGCCAAAAAGATCCTCCATGCGACTGTCCGAAAGATTGTCAAGCCCTCGCTTAAATTCTCAAATCGAGATGCTGGCAGACAGAAGACCATTTCTCGTTTGCTTGAAAATATCTTTAACTATACCCTTTATTTCTTTTTAATCTACTGTATCCTGTCCATTTTAGGTTTGCCAGTTTCCAGCCTCCTTGCTGGGGCAGGAATTGCTGGGGTTGCCATTGGGATGGGGGCGCAAGGTTTTCTATCCGATGTCATCAATGGCTTTTTCATCCTCTTTGAACGCCAGCTTGATGTGGGTGATGAAGTGGTTCTCACAAATGGACCGATTACCGTTTCTGGCAAGGTCGTTAGCGTAGGGATCCGTACAACGCAACTGCGAGGTGACGATCAAGCCCTTCACTTTGTTCCTAACCGAAATATCACTGTTGTTAGCAACTTTTCCCGCACAGAGTAGGTCTGCTATTTTGGCAGATTTGTGGTACAATAGAAAGAGTTTGGTAAAGGAGAAAATATGTTTGTAGAAAAGCAGTTGGGCAATGGATGCACTTGGATTAACCTAGATTTGGGAAAATTGAAAAAACTAGAAGATCTCTCTGAAATCTATGGATTGGACAAGGAAACCATTGAATACGCACTGGATAGAAACGAGCGTGCCCACATGGACTACCACCGCGAAAGTGGAACCGTCACCTTTATCTACAATGTATTGGATTTGAAAAAGGACAAGGAATACTATGAAGCCTTTCCCATGACCTTTATCGTGGAACATCATCGCTTGATTACGATTAGTAATAAGAAAAATGCCTATGTGATTGAACAGATGACACGTTATTTAGAGAGTCATGATATGCTTTCTATTTACAAATTTCTCTTTGCTAGTCTGGAAATCATCAGCAATGCCTACTATTCTGTCATCGAACAGATGGATAAGAGTAAGGATGAGGTCAACGGCCTCTTGCGTCAGCGAACGACTAAGAAAAACCTCTTTGCTCTTTCCGACTTGGAGACTGGTATGGTTTATCTGACAGCGGCTGCCAAGCAAAATCGCATGTTGCTAGAACATATCCAAGGACATGCCCTTTATCGCAGATTTAACGAAGTTGAGAGAGAACAGTTTGATGATGCCATGATTGAGGCTCACCAGCTGGTTTCGATGACCGATTTGATTTCTCAAGTTCTGCAACAACTATCAGCCTCTTACAACAATATTTTGAATAATAACTTGAATGATAACTTGACAACCTTGACCATTATTTCAGTTTTACTAGCAGTCTTGGCAGTAGTGACGGGATTTTTCGGGATGAATGTTCCCCTCCCCTTTACAGACGAGCCCTATGCTTGGGTCTACATCAGCTTGGCTAGTGCGGTTTTATGGTTGGTCTTGTCATTGATTTTGAGAAAAATTGCGAAAAAAAGTTAAGAAAAGGAGCCAGGATGGCAATTGAAAACTATATGCCAGATTTTGCTGTGGAAGCAGTCTATGATCTGACAGTCCCAAGCCTGCAGGCGCAGGGGATCAAGGCTGTTTTGGTCGATTTGGACAATACCCTCATTGCTTGGAACAACCCTGATGGAACGCCAGAGATGAAACAGTGGCTACATGACCTTCGGGATGCAGGTATTCGCATCATCGTGGTATCAAATAATACCAAAAAACGGGTCCAACGCGCAGTTGAGAAATTTGGAATTGATTACGTTTATTGGGCTTTAAAGCCTTTCACATTTGGAATAGACCGTGCCATGAAGGAATTTCACTATGAGAAAAATGAAGTGGTCATGGTCGGCGACCAACTCATGACGGATATTCGGGCAGCGCACCGTGCAGGTATTCGCTCGATCTTGGTCAAACCCTTGGTCCAACATGACTCTATCAAGACGCAGATTAACCGAGCTCGTGAGCGCCGTGTCATGAAGCGAATTACGGAAAAGTACGGACCGATTACATATAAAAAAGGAATCTAACTATGGAAGAAATTCTCTGTATTGGTTGTGGAGCAACCATTCAGACGACAGACAAGGCTGGTCTTGGATTTACTCCCCAGTCGGCACTCGAAAAAGGCTTGGAGACAGGCGAAGTCTATTGCCAACGCTGTTTCCGTCTCCGTCATTACAATGAAATTACAGATGTCCAGTTGACGGACGATGATTTCCTCAAACTCTTGCACGAGGTAGGAGACAGTGATGCCTTGGTGGTCAATGTCATTGATATTTTTGACTTTAATGGTTCTGTCATCCCAGGCTTGCCACGCTTTGTATCGGGTAATGATGTCCTCTTGGTCGGAAATAAAAAAGATATCCTGCCTAAGTCTGTTAAACCAGGTAAGATTAGCCAATGGCTCATGGAACGTGCCCACGAAGAAGGTCTTCGCCCTGTGGATGTCGTCCTGACTTCAGCCCAAAACAAGCATGCCATTAAGGAAGTCATTGATAAAATCGAGCAGTATCGTAAGGGGCGCGATGTCTATGTGGTTGGTGTGACTAATGTTGGAAAGTCAACCCTTATCAACGCTATTATTCAAGAAATAACGGGTGATCAGAATGTCATCACGACTTCACGCTTTCCAGGGACAACCTTGGACAAGATTGAAATCCCACTTGATGACGGATCTTATATTTACGATACACCGGGAATTATCCACCGTCACCAGATGGCCCACTATTTGACGGCTAAAAATCTCAAGTATGTCAGTCCTAAAAAGGAAATCAAACCTAAAACCTACCAGCTTAATCCTGAACAAACCCTGTTTCTAGGTGGCCTCGGACGCTTTGACTTTATTGCAGGAGAAAAGCAAGGTTTTACTGCCTTCTTTGACAATGAACTCAAACTCCACCGTACCAAGCTTGAAGGCGCTAGTGCTTTCTACGACAAGCACCTCGGAACCCTTCTGACACCACCAAATAGCAAGGAAAAAGAAGATTTTCCAAAACTAGTCCAGCATGTCTTTACCATCAAGGACAAGACTGACCTAGTTATCTCAGGACTCGGCTGGATCCGTGTAACAGGCAGCGCCAAAGTCGCCGTCTGGGCACCAGAAGGCGTCGCAGTCGTCACACGAAAAGCCATTATTTAAACACAGAAAGGAAAGGGTTGTCTTTATTAAGGCGAGCATTGCGAGCCCCATGGAGAATACTTTTCGCTGTGGTGTCAGTTGGTACAAGTGATTGTACCAACTGCGGAAAATTTGAGACCTTAGACTCAAATTTTAGTCATGAAAGTCCGAAGGACTTTGCTGACGTCCGTCACCACTTTAGAAAAGTATAAAAAGAAACTCTTTTAAAGAAATTATGTCATTAACATCAAAACAACGTGCCTACCTCAACAGCCAGGCACACACCCTAAAACCCATCATTCAAATTGGAAAAAATGGTCTCAACGACCAAATCAAGACCAGCGTCCGTCAAGCTCTTGACGCACGTGAATTGATCAAGGTTACTCTCTTGCAAAACACAGATGAAAACATCCATGAAGTAGCTGAAATCTTGGAAGAAGAAATTGGTGTGGATACTGTCCAAAAAATCGGACGCATCTTGATCTTGTTTAAACAATCCAGCAAGAAAGAAAATCGCAAGATTTCTAAGAAAGTTAAAGAAATCTAAACACTTACTCCAAACAACTGTTTTTACAGAGAATTAAAGGAAGACGAGCCTATGGCAATCGAATTATTGACTCCCTTTACCAAGGTAGAGTTGGAGCCAGAAATCAAGGAGAAAAAGCGCAAACAAGTCGGGATTCTAGGGGGGAATTTTAACCCTGTTCACCATGCCCATCTTGTTGTGGCGGACCAAGTACGACAACAGTTAGGACTGGACCAGGTCCTACTCATGCCTGAATATCAGCCACCTCATGTAGACAAAAAAGAAACCATCCCTGAACACCACCGTCTCAAGATGCTTGAATTGGCGATTGAGGGGATCGAAGGCCTAGCTATTGAAACCATTGAGCTAGAGCGCAAGGGGATTTCCTACACCTACGACACTATGAAGATTTTGACAGAGCAACATCCAGATACGGATTATTACTTTATTATCGGAGCTGATATGGTGGACTACCTGCCCAAGTGGTATCGGATTGATGAACTGGTTGATATGGTTCAGTTTGTGGGGGTTCAGCGCCCACGCTACAAGGCAGGGACTTCTTATCCAGTCATCTGGGTGGATGTGCCTCTCATGGATATTTCCTCCAGCATGGTACGTGACTTCATTGCCCAAGGTCGGAAACCCAACTTTCTCCTACCTCAGCCAGTGCTAGACTACATCGAGAAGGAGGGGCTCTACTGATGGCCTATCAAGACTATATCAACTGCTCCCGAGAGGCTTTGTTGGAAAGAATGGCAGAGCTTCTACCTGAAAAACGTTTGACCCATTGTCTGGGTGTAGAGCGTGCAGCTATAGAGCTAGCGGAGAGATTTGGAGTCGATACCGAGAAAGCTGGTCTAGCAGGCCTTCTTCATGATTATGCTAAAAAGTTGTCAGATCAGGAATTTCTGGATTTGATTGACCGTTACCAGCTAGACCCTGACCTCAAAAACTGGGGCAATAATGTCTGGCATGGCATGGTCGGCATCTACAAAATCAAGGAAGATTTGAACTTGCAAAACTCTGAAATCCTGCGAGCTATTGAAATCCATACAGTCGGGGCTGGTCAGATGACGGACTTAGACAAGGTCATCTATGTAGCAGACTACATCGAGCACAATCGTGCCTTCCCTGGAGTGGACCAGGCGCGTGAGATTGCAAGTTTGTCACTCAATAAGGCAGTGGCCTACGAAACAGCTCGTACCGTGGAGCATCTAGCTCATCAGGGATTCCCCATCTATCCCCAAACCATTGAAACCTATAACGCCTATGTGCACTATTTGAAAGAAGACTAAATGAACGAAAAAGAATTACTAGAACTAGTCGTGAAAGCGGCTGATGAGAAACGTGCGGAGGATATCCTTGCACTTGATGTACAAGATTTGACCAGTGTGACCGACTACTTTGTTATCACTAGCTCGATGAATAGCCGTCAGTTGGACGCAATCGCTGATAACATTCGTGAAAAAGTAGCCGAAGCTGGTGTTAAAGGCAGCCATGTCGAAGGCGATGCAGCTGGAGGCTGGGTCTTGCTAGACCTCGGTGGTGTCGTCGTGCATATCTTCTCAGAAGAAATGCGTGCCCACTATAACCTTGAAAAACTCTGGCATGAGGCGGCTTCTGTAGATATTTCAGAAGCCTTAGCATAGGATATGAACTCAGTTGCAGTCAACTGGGTTTCTTTGCTTATTTTAAAAGGAAAGTGATAGAAAGGATTTGAACCCGTCCTGTAATCGTCGGAAAATAGATAGCTTTGGCTTGGATCAGGATCCTAAGTCCAAGATCCTAATTTTCATTCCTATTACGGGCGGACTTGGTATCATGAATATGGCGACATATGAAACTTTTGCGGCTGTTTACGATGCTGTGATGGATGATAGTTTATACGATAAATGGACGGATTTTTCCCTCCGTCATTTGCCTAAGACCAAGGAGAGAAAGAAGCTTTTGGAATTGGCTTGTGGGACAGGTATCCAGTCAGTGCGCTTTTCTCAGGCTGGTTTTGATGTAACTGGACTTGATTTGAGTGCTGATATGTTGAAGATTGCGGAGAAGAGAGCGACTTCAGCCAAGCAAAAGATTGATTTTATTGAAGGCAACATGCTGGATTTGTCCAAGGCAGGGAAATATGATTTTGTCACGTGTTATTCGGACTCTATCTGCTACATGCAGGATGAGGTGGAAGTAGGGGATGTCTTTAAGGAAGTATATAATGCCCTCAACGAAGATGGTGTATTTATATTTGATGTGCATTCGACCTACCAGACAGATGAAATTTTTCCAGGCTATTCTTACCATGAAAATGCAGAAGATTTTGCCATGCTCTGGGATACCTACGAGGACGCAGCACCTCACTCTATCGTGCATGAGTTGACCTTTTTCGTCAAGGAAGCAGACGGCTCTTTTAGTCGCCATGATGAAGTGCATGAGGAACGGACCTATGAGGTCCTGACCTATGATGTTTTGCTGGAACAGGCTGGATTTAAGTCCTTCAAACTCTATGCGGACTTTGAGGACAAAGAGCCTACAGAAACCACTACCCGTTGGTTTTTTGTCGCGCAGAAGTAGGAGAACATCATGACCATCACAGGTATTATCGCGGAGTTCAATCCTTTTCATAATGGGCACAAATACCTGCTTGAGCAGGCGGAGGGACTGAAAATCGTTGTCATGTCAGGGAACTTCATGCAGAGAGGGGAGCCTGCTATCGTGGACAAGTGGACACGGGCTCAGATGGCACTGGAAAATGGAGCGGATCTGGTAGTGGAATTGCCCTTTCTAGTCAGTGTTCAGGCAGCTGATTTCTTCGGTCAAGGAGCTGTGGATATCTTGGCACGGCTGGGGATTGATACTCTAGCTTTTGGGACAGAGGAAGTTCTGGATTACCAGAAAATTGCTGACTTATACACAGAGCGAGGTAGTGAGATGGAGAAATTTATAGAAAATCTGCCTGATTCCCTATCTTATCCCCAGAAAACCCAAGCCATGTGGAAGGAATTTGCAGATCTAGATTTTTCAGGCAATACGCCCAATCATGTCCTTGCTCTTGCCTATGCCAAGGCGATAGCAGGGCGAAACATCAAACTGCATCCTATTCAGCGTCAAGGAGCGGGTTATCATTCTGTGGACAGGGAGGTGGACTTTGCCTCGGCGACAGCCCTCCGCCAGCATCAATCAGACCAAGATTTCTTAGAACGCTTTATGCCCTCTGTTACCCTCTTTGAGCACGCCTGTAAGGTGAGCTGGGATGACCATTTTCCCTTGCTTCGCTATCAAATCTTGTCAAATCCCGACCTAACCACCATTTATCAGGTCAATCAAGAAATGGCTGTGCGCATCAAGGATGCCATAAAGACAGCTCAGACTGTTGACGAATTGGTCGAGGCGGTTGCGACCAAGCGTTATACCAAGGCGCGTGTCAGACGCCTCTTGACCTATATCTTGGTGCAGGCCAGAGAAAGCGACTTGCCAGAAGTCATCCATGTCCTTGGCTTTACCGAGAAAGGCAGAAAACATCTCAAGTCTCTGAAAGAGCAGGTCCATCTAGTCAGCCGAATTGGCAAAGAACCTTGGGATGCCATGACCCAAAAGGCAGACCAGATTTACCAACTAGGACAGCCAAGCATCGTAGAGCAGAATTTCGGCAGAGTCCCGATTAGAATAGAAACAAACTAAGTCTACTGAAAGGTAGGCTTTTTTATTGTATGTTTTAATGAAAATCTCATTTTTAAGAGATAGAAAGTTTGTTTGGTGATTTCAGAACTTTCTCCTAAAATTCACACAAAACTCTTCAATTTGGGTTTGTGAAAATCGGTTTTTTGTGATAGAATATTAAGGAATGTATGTCATTCGATAAACAAATTTAATGAGGTAAAAACATGGAAATCATGACACTTGCGATTGCTGTTTTTGCCGTCATCATTGGTTTAGTCATTGGATATGTCAGCATCTCAGCTAAGATGAAATCATCTCAAGAGGCTGCAGAGTTGATGCTTCTAAATGCTGAACAAGAAGCAACTAATTTACGAGGACAAGCTGAGCGCGAAGCGGATTTATTGCTAAATGAAGCCAAGAGCGAAAGCAAGTCTCTTAAAAAAGAAGCACTATTGGAGGCCAAAGAGGAAGCCAGAAAATACCGTGAAGAAGTGGACGCTGAATTTAAGTCAGAACGTCAGGAGCTCAAGCAAATCGAAAGTCGTTTGACGGAGAGAGCAACGAGTCTTGACCGCAAAGACGACAATTTGACGAACAAAGAAAAAACACTTGAACAAAAAGAACAAAGTATTTCTGATAGAGCAAAAAACCTTGATGCACGTGAAGAGCAATTAGAGGAAGTCGAAAGACAAAAAGAAGCTGAACTTGAACGTATCGGTTCCCTTTCCCAAACTGAGGCTCGAGATATTATCTTGGCTCAGACAGAGGAAAATTTGACCAAGGAAATTGCTAGCCGCATTCGTGAGGCAGAGCAAGAGGTCAAGGAACGTTCAGACAAGATTGCGAAAGATATCTTGGTTCAGGCTATGCAACGTATCGCTGGTGAGTATGTAGCAGAGTCAACAAACTCGACAGTTCACCTACCAGACGATACCATGAAGGGCCGCATTATCGGTCGTGAAGGACGCAATATTCGTACCTTTGAAAGTTTGACAGGGGTCGATGTGATTATCGACGATACACCGGAAGTGGTGACCTTGTCAGGATTTGATCCGATTCGTCGTGAAATTGCTCGTATGACCATGGAAATGTTGCTCAAGGATGGCCGTATCCATCCAGCTCGTATCGAGGAGTTGGTGGAGAAAAACCGTCAGGAGATTGACAATAAAATCCGTGAATATGGGGAGGCTGCTGCCTATGAGATTGGTGCGCCAAACCTCCATCCAGACTTGATGAAGATCATGGGACGCTTGCAGTTCCGTACTTCTTATGGACAAAATGTCTTGCGTCATTCGATTGAGGTTGCTAAGTTATCTGGTATCATCGCGAGTGAACTTGGTGAAAATGCGGCTCTTGCCCGTCGTGCTGGATTCCTTCATGACATCGGGAAAGCTATTGACCGCGAGGTTGAAGGCAGTCACGTTGAGATTGGTACGGAGTTGGCTCGTAAGTACAAGGAACACCCAGTTGTGGTCAATACCATTGCTAGCCACCACGGAGATGTGGAAGCTGAAAGTGTCATTGCAGTGATCGTTGCTGCAGCAGATGCCTTGAGTGCAGCGCGTCCAGGTGCTCGTAGTGAATCTCTTGAGAGCTATATCAAGCGTCTCCATGATTTGGAAGAAATCGCTAATGGCTTTGAAGGGGTGCAAAATAGCTTTGCCCTTCAAGCAGGACGTGAAATCCGTATCATGGTTAATCCAGGACAAATCAAAGACGACAAAGTCACAATCTTGGCTCACAAAGTTCGTGAGAAAATTGAAAACAATCTCGATTACCCAGGAAATATCAAGGTAACCGTGATCCGCGAACTTCGTGCAGTAGATTATGCTAAATAAATAAGAAAGAGCAGTTGAAATATTACTGCTTTTTTGTTACACTAGATAGAAAGACTGTAGAAGGATAACTGACGCAATCATCAGTATCCGAGAGAAATTTCACTTTATTTCACAGACTAACTAAAGGAGACATAATGGCAGACCGAGGCTTGCTAATCGTTTTTTCTGGTCCTTCAGGAGTTGGGAAAGGAACGGTTAGAAGAGAGATTTTTGAGAGTTCTGAGAATCAATTTCAATACTCTGTATCGATGACGACGCGTGCGCAACGTCCTGGTGAAGTGGATGGAGTGGACTATTTCTTCCGTACTCGTGAAGAATTTGAAGAGTTGATCCGTCAAGGTCAGATGTTGGAATATGCAGAATATGTTGGTAACTATTATGGAACTCCTCTGACTTATGTCAATGAAACTTTGGACAAGGGAATCGATGTCTTTCTTGAGATTGAAGTGCAAGGAGCCCTTCAGGTTAAGAAAAAGGTTCCAGACGCTGTCTTTATCTTTCTAACACCACCAGATTTGGATGAATTACAAGATCGTTTGGTAGGTCGTGGAACAGATAGCGCTGAAGTGATTGCCCAACGAATCGAAAAAGCTAAGGAAGAAATTGCTCTCATGCGTGAGTATGATTATGCCATCGTCAACGATCAGGTGCCCCTCGCTGCTGAACGTGTCAAGCGTGTGATCGAAGCAGAACACTTCCGTGTGGACCGTGTCATTGGTCACTATCAGGAAATGTTGCCAAAATCTCCAACTACTCGATAAACTATAGGAAACAGGTACAAACAAATGATGCTTAAACCCTCTATCGATACCTTGCTGGACAAGGTACCATCAAAATATTCACTCGTAATCTTGTTAGCAAAACGTGCCCACGAATTAGAAGCTGGAGCACCTGCAACTCAAGAATTCAAATCTGAAAAATCAACTCTTCGTGCTTTGGAAGAAATCGAGTCTGGAAATGTAACCATTCACCCAGATCCAGAAGGAAAACGTGAAGCGGTTCGTCTCCGTATCGAAGAAGAAAAACGCCGCAAAGAAGAAGAAGAAAAGAAAATCAAAGAGCAAATTGCTAAAGAAAAAGAAGATGGTGAAAAAATTTAAGGTTGGGGGGACTCAATCTTATTTTTTCTATTGCAAGAATGTACTGACAAGAAGGAGGTGAGAAGATGGCTATCGCAAAGATTATCGTGGATGTTCCCCTGATGCAGACGGACCAGCCCTATAGCTACAAGGTCCCTGAGGAATTTGTAGACATGCTGGAAGTCGGTATGCGGGTCCATGTACCCTTCGGCAAGGGCAATCGTTTAATCCAAGGGATTGTGTTGGCCTTGGAGTCCCAGTCGGATGAAGAAGTTGCAGATCAGGACTTGAAAGAGATTGCAGAAGTCCTAGACTTTTCTCCAGTCTTGACTCAGGAGCAACTCTGGCTGGCTGAGGAGTTACGCAAGTCTGTCTTTTCTTACAAAATCTCCATCCTAAAAGCCATGCTTCCGGGATTTTTAAACTCCAGTTATGATAAGATTCTCTATCCTTTAGAAGGCCTAAGCCAGGCAGACAAAGAGCGTTTGTTTGGTTCAGAAGATTCGCTAGCCTTTTCATCTCTAGATTTGGCCAAGCAGGCAGAAATGATGCGTTTGACGAGAAAAGGTCTGCTCCGCTTAGAGTATCAGGCAGTCGATCAGAAGAAGGTCAAGACCCAGTCTTGGTATGAGGTTGATGCTACTCGACTAGAGCAGATTGAGATTTCTGCGCGTGCTAAGAAAAAGGCAGAGCTGAGAGACTATTTGCTAGCTCATCCTGAAAGTGCCCCTCTGGCTAGCTTGTTAGAGTCTTATTCGAGGGAGCAAGTCAACTTTTTTGTGGAGCAAGGTGCTCTAACCCTAGTCCACAAGGAAGTGCAACGTTCAGCTGCTTATTTCGAAGGTATTGAAGCAAGTAGACCTTTGGAGCTGAACCCAGAGCAAAGACAAGCTCGCGATGCGGTTATCAGAGCTATTGGCAGTCAGCAACCTCCTTTCCTCCTTCAAGGGATTACAGGAAGTGGGAAGACAGAGGTTTACTTGCAAATCATCCAAGGAGCCTTGGACAAGGGCAAGACAGCCATTTTGCTGGTGCCTGAGATTTCCCTGACGCCACAGATGACGGAACGTTTCATTGCTCGTTTTGGCGAGAAAGTAGCTATCCTCCACTCAGGCCTTTCCAATGGTGAAAAGTACGATGAATGGCGCAAGGTCGAGCGTGGAGATGCTCAAGTTGTGGTTGGAGCCAGATCGGCCATCTTTGCACCTATAAAAAATCTGGGTGTCATCATTATCGATGAAGAGCATGAAGCTAGTTACAAACAAGACAGCAATCCCCGTTATCATGCCAGAGAGGTCGCCATCTTACGGGCCCAGTACAATAAAGCAGCCCTGGTCCTTGGTTCAGCGACACCGAGCTTAGAGAGCCGTGCGCGTGCTGGAAAAGGTGTCTATCAACACTTACGTCTAACCCAACGGGCCAATCCTTTAGCCACTATTCCTGAGGTTCAATTGATTGACTTTCGTGACTATATCGGGCAGAATGAGACATCAAACTTTACGCCTCCTTTGCTAGAGGCCATCCAAGACCGTTTGGATAAAAAAGAACAGGTAGTCCTCATGCTCAACCGTCGGGGTTATTCTAGCTTTGTTATGTGTCGGGAGTGTGGAACGGTAGATAGCTGTCCCAACTGTGATATTTCTCTGACTCTCCACATGGATACCAAGACCATGAACTGCCATTACTGTGGCTTTTCGAAGGGAATTCCTCATGTCTGTCCCAACTGTCAGAGCCGCAGTATTCGTTACTATGGGACGGGGACTCAGAAAGCCTATGATGAGCTAGCAGAGCTCTTTCCTCAGGCTCGCATTCTGCGGATGGATGTGGATACGACCCGCAGGAAGGGGAGTCACCAAGCTCTTCTTGACCAGTTTGGCCGAGGGGAAGCAGACATCTTGCTGGGAACGCAGATGATTGCCAAGGGCTTGGATTTTCCAAATGTAACCCTAGTAGGAGTGCTCAATGCGGATACGGCCTTGAATCTGCCTGATTTTCGTTCTTCCGAGAGAACCTTCCAACTCTTAACTCAGGTGGCTGGTCGGGCAGGTCGTGCGGAAAAAGCTGGGCAGGTCTTGATCCAGTCTTACAATCCTGATCACTATGCCATTCGATTTGCCAAAGACCAAGACTACGAAGGCTTTTACGCCTATGAAATGAGTATCAGGCGCCAACTCGGCTATCCGCCTTATTATTTCACTATTGGGATTACCCTCTCTCACAAGAAAGAAGAAGAGGTTGTCAAACGTGCCTATGAAGTCATGGGAATTTTGCGCTCAGGTTTATCGGAAACTAGTAAAATCCTTGGACCGACACCAAAACCCATTGCTCGCACCCACAACCTTTACCATTACCAGATTTTGATTAAATACCGTTTAGAAGATGAGCTGGGACCAACCCTCAACCAGGTCTTGGCCTTGACTCAAGAACGGGAAAATAGCAAGCTTCGTCTCAGCATTGACCACGAACCGCAGCAATTTTTATAAGAAGGAGAAGAAATGACAAAACTAATCTTTATGGGAACTCCCGATTTTTCAGCGACAGTTTTGAAGGGGTTGTTATCAGATGATCGTTACGAGATTCTAGCTGTTGTAACCCAGCCAGACCGTGCTGTCGGCCGTAAAAAAGTAATCCAAGAAACCCCAGTCAAGCAGGCTGCCAAAGAAGCAAATCTTCCTATCTACCAACCTGAAAAATTATCTGGAAGCTTAGAGCTGGAAGCTATTATGAATTTAGGAGCGGATGGGATTGTGACCGCTGCTTTTGGGCAGTTTCTCCCAAGCAAACTCCTTGATAGCATGGACTTTGCGGTCAATGTTCACGCCTCCCTTCTTCCCAAACACCGTGGTGGCGCCCCCATTCATTATGCCTTGATTCAAGGGGATGAGGAAGCTGGTGTGACTATCATGGAAATGGTCAAGGAGATGGACGCAGGTGATATGATTTCCCGTCGCAGTATTCCCATCACAGATGAGGACAATGT
Organism: Streptococcus sp. NPS 308; assembly: GCF_002355895.1. Lineage (NCBI taxonomy): Bacteria > Bacillati > Bacillota > Bacilli > Lactobacillales > Streptococcaceae > Streptococcus > Streptococcus sp. NPS 308. Next base: position 1,486,128 of record NZ_AP017652.1, on the reverse strand, counting down.
CGGCACCTTGTTTGAGAAATTGGCAATCGTTGGCCGTGATTTACTCTTGGATACACTACCTGGCTACCTAGCAGGAGAAATACAACCTGAACCACAAGATTCTAGTCAAGTCACTTTCTCGCCAAATATTAAGCCAGAAGAAGAGAAACTTGATTGGACTAAAACCAATCGCCAACTCTTCAACCAAATTAGAGGGATGAACCCATGGCCTGTTGCCCACACTTTTCTCAAGGGTGACCGCTTTAAGATTTATGAAGCCCTACCAGTAGAAGGTCAGGGAAATCCAGGTGAGATCCTCTCAATTGGCAAGAAGGACTTGATCGTCGCAACGGCTGAAGGAGCTCTGTCTCTCAAGCAAGTCCAGCCAGCAGGTAAGCCTAAGATGGACATTGCTTCCTTCCTCAACGGAGTTGGACGGACATTGACTGTAGGAGAACGATTTGGTGACTAAAGTAGAAACGGCTAGAAATCTAGCTCTAGCAGTGTTAGAGGATGTTTTTGTCAACCAAGCATATTCAAATATTGCCTTAAATAAACACCTCAAGGGCAGTCAACTTTCAGCAGCAGACAAGGGTTTGGTGACTGAGATTGTCTACGGAACGGTAGCCCGCAAACTCACCTTAGAATGGTACCTGTCCCACTTTATCCAAGATCGAGACAAGCTAGATAACTGGCTCTATGTTCTTCTTCTCATGAGTGCCTACCAACTTCGGTATCTGGATAAGATTCCTAATCACGCTGTAGTCAATGAAGCGGTAGAGCTAGCCAAAGCCCGTAAAAAAGGCAGTGAAAAATTGGTCAACGCCGTCCTTCGTCGTATTTTGCGAGAAGGCTGGCCAGATATTGACAGCATCAAACGCAAAAATAAGCGTGATTCCATTGCCTATTCTATCCCAGTTTGGCTCGTGTCTAAACTTAAGGAAGAATACGGCGAAGAGCGAGCCCAAGCCATCTTTGAAAGCCTCTTGGTGCGCAACAAAGCCAGCATCCGAGTGACCGACTTGAGTCGAAAGGAGGAAATCAAAGCCGTGTTAGAGGCGAGTGATTCACCTTTGGCTGCTTCTGGTTTGGTCAAGGAGCAGGGACACTTTGCGGGACATGATTTGTTTTCAGAGGGTGCTATTACCATCCAAGACGAGTCCAGTCAATTGGTTGCTCCCACTCTTGATCTGCAAGGTCATGAGCAGGTCCTAGATGCCTGTGCAGCTCCGGGTGGGAAAACAGCCCATATGGCTTCTTTCCTCACATCTGGTAAGGTGACGGCTTTGGATCTTTATGATCACAAGTTGGACTTGATCCAAGAAAACGCCCAACGTCTGGGTGTGGCAGATCGAGTGCAAACGCAAAAATTGGATGCCAGAAAAGTGCATGAGTTTTTCGGTCGGGACTCTTTTGATAAGATTTTGGTAGATGCTCCCTGTTCTGGTATTGGGCTCTTACGTCGCAAACCAGATATCAAATACAATAAAGAAACGGCAGATTTCACGTCCCTACAGGAAATTCAGCTGGAAATATTAGGTAGTGTTTGTCAAACACTACGAAAAGGTGGTATAATAACGTATAGTACCTGTACTATTGTCTCTGAGGAGAACTTTCAAGTCGTTGAGGCGTTTTTAGAAAGTCATCCCGAGTTCGAGCAGGTTAAACTAGAACACGAATGTAAAGATATCCTGAAAGATGGCTGTATCCTGATTACTCCAGAATTGTATGGAAGTGATGGATTCTTCATTAGCCAATTTCGTAAGATATCAGATTAGGAAGGAACTGACACAATGGAAATAGCATTATTAACAGATGTTGGTCAGAAACGAACAAATAACCAAGACTATGTCAATCACTTTGTCAACCGAGCAGGACGCACTATGATCCTCTTGGCTGACGGGATGGGAGGGCACCGTGCAGGAAATATCGCTAGTGAAATGGCGGTAACAGACCTAGGCGTGGCTTGGGTGGATACCCAAATCGACTCAGTCAATGAAGTTCGTGAGTGGTTTGCCCACTACCTAGAGATTGAAAATCAAAAAATTCATCAACTAGGTCAGGACGAAGACTACAAAGGTATGGGAACTACGCTAGAAGCTATGGCTATTATTGACAACCAAGCTATCTATGCTCATATTGGAGATTCTCGTATCGGTTTGATTCGTGGAGAAGAGTACCACCAGTTGACCAGTGACCATTCCTTGGTCAATGAATTGCTCAAGGCTGGCCAGTTGACTCCAGAAGAAGCTGAAGCGCATCCCCAAAAAAATATCATCACTCAGTCCATCGGACAAAAAGATGAGATTCAACCAGATTTTGGAATGATTACACTGGAGTCAGGGGATTATCTCCTGCTCAACAGTGACGGCCTAACCAATATGATTTCGGCCAGCGAGATTTATGATATCGTAACCAGCGATATTTCCCTAGCAGACAAGGCGGCAACCCTCATTCGTTTCGCTAACAATGCAGGAGGTTTAGACAACATTACGGTTGCCCTTGTTTACATGAACGAGGAGGCAGCAGAATGATCCAAATCGGCAAGATTTTTGCCGGGCGGTATCGGATTGTCAAGCAGATTGGTCGAGGAGGCATGGCAGATGTTTACTTGGCCAAGGATTTGATCCTAGACGGGGAAGAAGTGGCAGTGAAGGTCCTGAGGACCAACTACCAGACAGACCCTATTGCTGTGGCACGTTTCCAACGTGAAGCGAGAGCCATGGCGGATCTGGACCATCCTCATATCGTTCGGATAACAGATATTGGTGAGGAAGATGGTCAACAGTACCTAGCTATGGAATACGTAGCAGGTCTTGACCTCAAGCGTTATATCAAAGAACACTATCCTCTTTCAAACGAAGAAGCAGTTCGGATTATGGGACAAATCCTCTTAGCAATGCGCTTAGCCCATACTCGAGGAATCGTTCACCGGGATTTGAAACCTCAAAATATCCTACTGACCCCTGATGGCACAGCCAAGGTCACGGACTTTGGAATTGCAGTAGCCTTTGCGGAGACCAGTCTGACTCAGACAAACTCGATGCTAGGCTCCGTTCATTACTTGTCACCTGAGCAAGCGCGTGGTTCTAAAGCGACTTTCCAGAGCGATATCTATGCAATGGGGATTATCTTCTATGAGATGCTAACTGGTCACATTCCTTACGATGGGGATAGTGCAGTTACGATTGCTCTCCAGCATTTCCAGAAGCCTCTTCCATCAGTCATTGCTGAAAACCCATCTGTCCCTCAGGCTTTAGAAAATGTTGTCATCAAGGCAACTGCCAAGAAATTGACGGATCGCTATCAGTCTGTTTCGGAAATGTATGTAGATTTGTCGAGTAGTTTGTCCTACAATCGCCGAAATGAACCAAAATTGGTCTTTGATGATGCCAGCAAGGCAGATACCAAGACCTTGCCTAAAGTTCCACAAAGTACACTGACGTCTATTCCTAAAGCGCCTGCGCAGGAAGAGCGTCCTCAGCCAAAGAAAGCTACTCAACCAGTCGCTGAGCCAGCACCTGCACCAAAGCCAGCTAAAAAACGGAAGTTTAAAGCTCGCTATATGATTCTTTTAGCTAGCCTTCTATTGGTTGTAGCCTCTTTAATCTGGATTTTGTCAAGAACACCTGCAACGATTGCTATTCCTGACGTGGCTGGACAAACTGTTGCAGAAGCCAAAGAAGCACTCAAAAAATCCAAGTTTGAAGCTGGCGAAGAGAAATCGGAGGCTAGTGATACAGTAGCAGAAGGACGCGTTATTCGAACCGATCCAGAAGCTGGTAGTGGCCGAAAAGAAGGAACCAAGGTCAATTTGGTTGTCTCTTCTGGGAAGCAATCTTTCCAATTGAGCAATTACGTCGGACGCAAGTATACGGAAGTCGTGGCTGAACTCAAGGAGAAAAAGGTGCCAGAAAATCTAATCCAGATGGAAGAAGAAGAATCCAGCGAAAGCGAACCCGGAACCATCCTCAGACAAACCCCTGCTTCGGGTTCGACTTATGATCTCTCAAAAGCCACTACGATTACCTTAACAGTGGCTAAGAAGGTGACTAGTGTCAGCATGCCGAACTACATCGGTTCAAGTCTCGAGTTTACAAAGAATAACTTGACTCAGATTGTCGGAGTAAAAGAGGCTAATATTGAGGTTATTGAAGTATCGACTGCTCCTGAAGGAACAGCAGAAGGAACTGTTGTAAGTCAAACACCAAAAGCTGGTGAAAAGGTTGACCTTGCTAGCACGCGTATCAAACTTTCCATCTACAAACCAAAAACACCACCATCAACTTCATCCTCTAATCCTGCCCAACGTGGGAACCAAGGTTCTACAACAACACCAAATCAAGGGAACCAGCAAGGAAATCAACAAGGTAATAATCCTCCAACGAATCAACCAAACAATGAAGGAAACCGCGAAAGTTCTCGAGATTAAACGAATCTTTGTCATGAAATCATGACAAAGATTTTTTTTAACAAGATTTTGTGATAAAATATAGGGAGTAGAAAAAAGGAGGAGAAAATGGACGAATCGAGAGAGTTGAATGCCGTCATTGATGTCATTATGTTAGCTGGAACCATTCTCTTGAAAAGTGGTTCGGAGATTCATCGGGTAGAGGATACCATGATTCGTATTGCCCATTCACAAGGGATTATGGATTGCAATGTACTTGCCATGCCCGCAGCTATTTTCTTTTCTATTGAAAATACTAATATTTCTCGAATGAAGCGGGTGACGTCATCCTCCTATAACATCGAAAAAGTTTGTGATGTCAACCAAGTATCTCGAGAACTTGTGGGTGGCCAGATTGATCTCTCTACAGCCTTTACAAAGCTTAAAGAAATCGGCAATCAACCCCTTCCTTATAGCAAGTTCCAAGTGACCATCGCAGCGACCCTTAGTGCCCCCTTCTTCTCGATTATGTTTGGGGGAAATGTCTATGACGCATTTGGTGCAGCTATTGCGACTTTATTTGGATTTGCCTTCTCTCTCTACGTCGAGAAGTTTATCCGAATTCCTTTTGTAACAGCCTTTGCGGGAGCCTTTGTTTTTGGCTTGATTGCCCAGTTCTGGGCCCGCTACACTGGATTTCCTTCGACAGCAGACCTAATCATAGCAGGAGCAGTCATGCCCTTTGTTCCAGGGATTGCTCTGACAAATGCGGTTCGGGATATCATGACTAACCATATCAACTCTGGTATGAGCAAGATGTTTGAATCTCTGCTCATTACCCTCGCTTTAGGGGCCGGCACTTCGGTCGCCCTGGTTTTGATGACATAAGATGACTCTAACAAGTATTTTACTCCAAGCGGTGGCGAGTTTACTCGCCATTATCACCTTTTTAATCGTACTGAATGTCCAACGCTCCATGCTCCTACCTGGTGGTATTTTGGGAATGGGCGTTTGGCTCCTCTATCTTGTTCTAAAAGAACCAACCAATGTTATTGTCGCAACCTTTATCGCAGCAGTAATTGGCTCTTGTATCAGTCAGATTTTAAGTATTGTCTATAAGACACCTGCAGTGGTTTTTGTTTTGGCCATTCTTGCCCCCTTGGTGCCAGGTTATTTATCCTATCGGACGACAGCTTTCTTTGTGACAGGCGATTACAGTCATGCCCTTGCCAGCGCGACTTTGGTAGTTATGTTAGCCCTTGTTATTTCTATTGGAATGGCAAGTGGAACGGTAATTCTAAAGCTTTATTACTACATCCGAAAACAACGAGGAATCTCTTCCTAATGCAGTCAAAGAAAAGGCTTGATTTGGTGAATCAAGTCTTTTTTCTCTCTTTTGCCCCTATTTGTGATAAAATAGAATGAAACGATTTTTTACAATGAATGAAAAAACAGAGGTAAATATGACAATCGGTATTGATAAGATTGGTTTTGCAACCAGTCAATATGTCTTGAAATTACAAGACCTAGCAGAAGCAAGGGGAGTTGACCCCGAAAAATTTAGCAAGGGACTCTTGTTAAATGAAATTAGCATTGCACCACTGACTGAGGACATTGTTACCTTGGCTGCTAGTGCCAGCAACTCTATCCTCACAGATACAGATAAAGAAGAAATCGACATGGTCATCGTGGCGACCGAGTCAGGAATTGACCAGAGTAAGGCGGCAGCAGTCTTTGTTCATGGTCTGTTAAGCATCCAGCCTTTCGCCCGTAGCTTTGAAATCAAAGAAGCCTGCTATGGAGCAACAGCTGCCCTTCATTATGCCAAGTTACATGTGGAAACTTCTCCAGAATCCAAGGTATTGGTCATTGCCAGTGATATTGCCAAGTATGGTGTGGCGACTCCGGGTGAACCAACCCAGGGTGCTGGAAGTGTGGCCATGCTAATCACGCAAAATCCACGCATTATGGCCTTTAATAATGACAATGTGGCTCAAACACGCGACATCATGGATTTCTGGCGTCCAAACTATTCAACAACTCCTTATGTCAATGGCGTTTATTCAACCCAGCAATATCTGGACAGTCTCAGGACGACTTGGGATGAATACAAGAAGCGCTATGATTGGACCATGGGTGACTTTTCAGCCATTTGTTTCCACTTGCCTTACCCTAAGCTGGCCCTAAAAGGCTTGCGCAAGATGATGGACAAGACTCTTTCTCAGGAGAAGCAGGATAGTCTGCAAGAAAACTTTGATAAGTCCATTCTCTACAGTCAGATGATTGGGAATATCTATACAGGTTCCCTCTTCCTCGGTCTCCTCTCCCTTTTAGAAAATGCAGAGACTTTGAAGGCTGGCGATAAAATTGCCCTCTACAGTTACGGAAGTGGAGCTGTTTCAGAGTTCTTTAGTGGTGAATTGGTCGAAGGCTATGAAGCTTATCTCGACAAAGAGCGCTTGAGCAAACTCCAACAACGTACAGTCCTATCCGTTGCAGACTATGAAAAAGTCTTCTTCGAAGAGGTTCAGTTGGATGAATCTGGTTCAGCCCAATTTGCAGCTTATGAACATCAAGACTATGCCTTGGTGGAGATTGTCGACCACCAACGCCGTTATAGCAAGGTTGAAAAATAATGAAGATAAGTTGGAATGGATTTTCTAAAAAATCATACCATGAGCGCCTTGAGTTGTTGCGAGCTCAGGCGCTCCTTAGTCCTGAAAAGCAAACCAGTCTAGAGCAGGATGAACAAGTCAGCTTGGCTATTGCAGACCAGCTGAGTGAAAACGTGGTAGGAACTTTTTCTCTGCCTTATTCGATCATTACAGAACTTTTGGTGAATGGTCAGGATTATACAGTTCCTTATGTGACAGAAGAGCCGTCAGTGGTTGCTGCAGCTAGCTATGCCAGCAAAATCATCAAGCGAGCAGGCGGTTTTACTGCTCAGGTTCATCAGCGCCAGATGATTGGTCAGGTAGCCCTTTATCAAGTTGCTGATCCTGAACAAGCGCAAGCGAAGATTGCCAGTAAGAAAGCCGAACTCTTGGAACTTGCCAATCAAGCCTATCCTTCTATCGTTAAACGTGGTGGAGGGGCGCGTGATTTGCATGTGGAACAGATTAAGGGAGAAACAGACTTTCTCGTCGTCTATCTCCATATCGATACCCAGGAAGCCATGGGAGCCAATATGCTCAACACCATGCTGGAAGCCTTGAAGCCAGTCTTAGAAGAACTCAGTCAAGGACAAAGTCTTATGGGAATTTTGTCCAACTACGCGACCGATTCTCTGGTGACAGCAAGCTGTCGTATCGCCTTTCGCTACTTGAGTCCCCAAAGGGACCAAGGACGAGAAATTGCGGAGAAAATAGCCTTGGCCAGCCAGTTTGCGCAGGCTGATCCCTACCGAGCGACTACCCATAATAAAGGGATTTTTAATGGTATTGATGCTATTTTGATTGCCACGGGTAATGACTGGCGTGCCATCGAAGCTGGGGCTCATGCCTTTGCCAGTCGAGACGGACGCTATCAAGGTCTTAGTCAATGGACGCTGGACATGGAAAGAGAAGAATTGGTCGGTGAGATGACCCTACCCATGCCGGTAGCGACCAAGGGTGGCTCTATCGGTCTCAACCCACGTGTAGCCCTTAGTCATGAACTACTAGGAAATCCTTCTGCTAAAGAATTAGCTCAGATTATCGTGTCCATCGGTCTTGCCCAAAACTTTGCGGCCCTCAAAGCCTTAGTAAGTACGGGCATCCAGCAAGGTCACATGAAACTACAGGCCAAATCCCTAGCTCTCCTAGCTGGTGCTAGTGAGTCCGAGGTTGCTCCCCTCGTTGAGCGCCTCATCGCAGATAAAACCTTTAACTTAGAGACAGCCCAGCGCTATCTGGAAAATTTACGATCATAAAAAAACTCAGACGCATTCGTCTGAGTTTTTTGTACTTAAATACTTTTTCCTGGTAATAATGTGACTGGTAAGAAGTAACCAGTTGTCGCGACTTCCTTGCCTTCGATCTTCTGCAAGAGAAGATCAACAGTGAGGTGGGCAATCTCTTCCAAGGGTTGCTTGATGGTCGCGAGTTGAGGGTAGTAGTTCTCAATAAAGTAAGTCCCGTCATAGCCGATGACTTTGAGCTCTTCAGGAACAGAGATTCCCAGTTCCTGAGCAATTTTGATAATCAAAATTGCTGTCAGATCATCTGAAGCAAAGATAGCATCTGGTTTCTGATGAGTCAAGATATTCTTGATTTCCATTTCCTTTCTAACGGGAGAAAAGTCACTCGAAACATTGATAATAGGAGCTTTTGGGAGAACAGAAGCAAAGCCAGCATGACGCAGTCCAGTAGGCGAGTTGGAATTGTCATTCCCTGTAATCATGATGATAGACTGGGCACCTGTCTTGACCAAGGTTTGGGCAGCGAGAACCCCGCCACCGTAGTTGTCAGAGGAGACAACAGGAATGTCTGGAGACAAGTTTCGGTCAAAGGAAATGATTGGGGCTGTCACACGATTGTAGTCTTCGATTCCCAAGTTGTGACTTCCAGAAATGATACCATCGACCTGATTGGCCTCTAGCATTTCGATGTACTCTCGTTCCTTCTCAGAGTCGTGCTCGCTGTTACAGATGATGGTCTTGTATCCATTCTTGAAGAGCTGGTGTTCCAACTTATCAATCAATTCTGCGTAGAAAATGTTGGAAATGTTAGGAAAAATCAAGCCGATTAACTTAGCTGATTTTCCTTGGAGGCTACGAGCTAAATTGTTGGGCTTATAGCCCAATTCTCTCATGGCTTCATTGACCTTGAGAATGGTTTTTTCAGACAGATAGCCTTTTTTATTGATAACCCGTGAGACGGTAGTGGGACTGACGCCAGCAAGTTTGGCGACATCAGTTAGTTTTGCGACCATAATCTAATTCATAGTAGGTTCCGGTTGGCTTTCCAGACTTGATCAGGATACCGTTTTGATCCACATGCGGAAAGACGCGACCAGAAAATACTTTTTCTCCTTTATTGATGAAAATTTCAAAGACAGAATTGTCGATGAAGATGTTAGCAGTAGTAGTTTGATTGTCGATTGGGCATGAACGAGTGCTTCCAAATTCTTGGGCATACTGTTCTCCAGCCTGGCTACGGTCTACTGTAACTTGACCATTTACAAGGTCAAAGTTGATTGAAAGTCCCTTGCCTTCTTTATCAGCAAGTAAGACAATCTCGCTCTGGCTATTGGCCTCCAAGTTGAGCTCCAGTTCATAGGTGTTATTGGTTTGAGCACGATTTGAAAAGGGTTCCTCAGAGGCACGAAGTTCTTTGATAGTTGCGACAGGGTATTGGTAGAGTTTCCCATCTTTTATAGTGAGTTCTTTGACCAAAGAGAAGGTTCCTTGGTAGTCAAAACGGTCAGATGGGTAGGAAACATCTGGTAAACCAAGCCAGCTGACAGACAATGCACGTCCGTCTGGAGCGTTAAAGGCTTGAGTCGCATAGGCTTCGAAACCATAGTCTAGGTTGTGAAGGGGTGACACATCTACCATTTTAGCATTTTCAGGATCAAAGGAAACCCCGATTTTGTACATATTTGGAAAGATATTATCGTAGTCTAGAACTTTTTTATCCAATCCTTGTGGACAGTAGAGAAGGACAGGTTGCTCCCCTACAAAGACCAGATTTGGGCATTCCATCATGTAGGCAGTGCGATCGTTAGCAAAGTCAAGGTCGCCAACTGCTTGCCAGTTTGTATAATCATTGTCTACAGCCTTGTAGAGACGGACGAAGCCTTTTTTCTCTAAGTCCTGTCCGCCGACGATAGCATAATATTGACCCTTAAAGTTGAAAATTTGTGGGTCACGGAAGTGGTCAGTAGAGTCTGCTGGTTGGTCAATCAAGACCTTGTCAATCTTAGAAATATTGCCACCTTTGTCCAAAAGAGCGCCAATTTGGTAAGGGTGACGGATCCAGTTTTCATCACGGACATTTCCAGTATAGAATAGGAACAAGTTATCGCCAAACTGCATGGCAGAGCCAGAGTAGGCACCGTGACTATCGAGTTTTGTATCAGGCAAGACTTTGACATTAGTTTCTGAAAAGTGCACCAAATCATCACTTTCAAGCTGCACCCAAGACTTCAAGCCATGAGCTGCTCCAAAAGGAAAGTTCTGGTAAAAGAGAATCCATTTGCCATCAAAATAAGAAAAGCCATTTGGGTCGTTGAGAAGTCCTGTTTTTGGCTCAACATGGTAATGAGTGTGCCATGGAGATTGTGCCATCTTTTCCTTGATTTCCTTGACTTCATCATCTGTCCAATCCTCGTAGCGTCTGTAGCGACGCTCTGTTGTCCATTCCATTATATCATTCCTCCGAAAGTTCTACTATCTTAATAGTAAACGTTTTCGACCAAAAAAGCAAGTCTTTTATGTTAAAAAATAGAAAAATATGTCAAACGATTGCCACAAAATACAAGAAGAGGATTCGGTTAATTTTCACGAAAATATGAAAGAGATTGAAAAATAAAAGCTTTGAACCCTCTAATTTAAGGATATTTTTATGAGTAAATAGAAGAATTCAGTCAAAAACTATCACAAATGAATATAAAGAGCAGGAGAAAAATAAAAATATCTGCAAAACGCTTGACATATTTTAGAAACGTGATAAAATAATAGTCGTAGGGCGAATAAAATCGCTTTCAAACAAGAACAAAATTTTATAAGGAGATTTTTGCTATGGATTATAGTAAAGTTGCTGCCGAGGTCATTGAGGCTGTCGGCAAAGAGAATCTTGTAGCTGCAGCACATTGTGCGACCCGCCTTCGTCTGGTATTAAAAGATGAAACAAAAGTAAACCAAGCAGCTTTAGATAACAATGCTGATGTTAAAGGTACATTTAGCACAAACGGACAATACCAAATTATTATTGGTCCCGGAGACGTTAACTTTGTATATGCAGAAATCATCAAAAAAACAGGTTTGAAAGAAGCTTCCACAGATGATTTAAAAGAGATTGCGAATAAAAACAAAAAATTTAATCCATTGATGGATTTGATTAAGCTTTTGTCAGATATCTTCGTTCCAATTATTCCTGCATTGGTTGCAGGTGGTCTTTTGATGGCATTGCGTAACTTCTTGACATCACCAGACTTATTTGGGCCTCAATCAATTGAAGACATGTACCCTGCTATCAAAGGTATTTCAGCGATGATTCAATTGATGTCTGCAGCTCCATTTATGTTCTTGCCTGTTTTGGTAGGTATTTCAGCAGCTAAACGCTTTGGGGCAAACCAATTTCTTGGTGCAGCTATCGGTATGATTATGACCACTCCAGATTTGGGTGGTAAAGAAGCTTTTTGGGATATTTTAGGTTACCATGTTACACAAACAAACTATGCTTACCAAGTTATCCCAGTTCTTGTGGCTGTCTGGTTATTGGCGACTCTGGAAAAATTCTTCCACAAGAAATTGCCATCTGCAGTTGACTTTACTTTCACACCGCTCTTGTCTGTTATGATTACAGGGTTCCTAACTTTTACAGTTATCGGTCCTGTGATGTTAGTGGTTTCTGATGCGATTACCAATGCTATTGTATGGCTATACAATACTACAGGTGCATTTGGTATGGGACTCTTTGGTGGCACTTACTCACTGATTGTTATGACTGGTCTTCACCAATCATTCCCTGCTATTGAAACTCAGTTATTATCGGCATACAATAATAACGGTACTGGATTTGGTGACTACATCTTTGTTGTTGCTTCAATGGCAAACGTTGCGCAAGGTGCAGCCACTCTTGCTATTTACTTCTTGACTAAAAATGCTAAGACTAAAGGTTTGTCAAGCTCAGCAGCTGTTTCAGCCTTCCTTGGTATCACTGAACCTGCTCTCTTTGGGGTAAACTTGAAATACAAATTCCCATTCTTCTGTGCTCTTGCTGGTTCAGCAGTTGGTGCCTTTGTGGCAGGATTAACTCATGTCATTGCTGTTTCTTTGGGAGCGGCTGGCTTTATCGGATTCCTTTCTATTAAAGCAGGATCAATTCCAATGTATGTGATTGCAGAACTTATTTCCTTTGCTGCAGCCTTTACCTTGACTTATTTCTATGGTAAAACAAAAGCAGCAGGTGTCTTTGCTGATGAAGCTGCAGCAGTAGCAACTACAGAAGTCACTGAAGTTAAAGTTGAAGAGGCAAATGCCGAAGAAACTGTAACTAGCAAAAACGAAACAATCCAAACTCCTATCGTTGGTGACGTGGTTGCTCTTGAGAATGTTAATGACCCAGTCTTTTCAAGTGGGGCAATGGGACAAGGAATCGCTGTAAAACCTAGCCAAGGTGTGGTATATGCACCAGCTGATGCTGAAATTTCAATTGCCTTTCCAACAGGACACGCTTTTGGTTTGAAAACAACTGATGGTGCTGAAGTTTTGATCCACGTTGGTATTGACACTGTATCTATGAATGGTGAAGGTTTTGAAGCAAAGGTTGCTCAAGGCGACAAGGTCAAAGCAGGTGACATTCTCGGAACCTTTGACTCAAACAAAATCGCTGCTGCAGGTCTTGACGACACAACAATGGTTATCGTAACCAACACAGCAGACTACGCTTCTGTGACACCAGTCGCAAGTGGTTCAGTTGTCAAGGGCGACGCGATCATCGAAGTGAAAGCCTAATCCTCTTTAAAAATCAAATCTAAAAACAAAACGAACAAATGACATGTTTGTTCGTTTTTGCTTGAATGGTAAGATTTACAGAGGAAAATCTAAAATATAGAGAAATCTAGACTTTCAAAATATGCTATAATAAAGAAAATAAAAACAAGAGGTTTATCATGACAAAATTATATGGAAGCTTGGAAGCGGGCGGTACAAAGTTTGTCTGTGCTGTCGGTGATGAAAACTTTAATGTTGTGGAAAAAACACAATTTCCAACAACAACTCCTATCGAGACTATCGATAAAACCATCGAGTTCTTCTCAAAATTCGATAATCTTGCTGGTCTTGCTGTCGGTTCATTTGGTCCCATCGATATCGACAAAAACTCCAAAACCTATGGCTTTATCACAACGACTCCAAAACCAAACTGGGCAAATGTGGACTTGCTTGGGGCTCTCCGTCGCGCCCTCAATGTACCCATGTATTTCACGACAGACGTAAACAGCTCTGCCTATGGTGAAGTAGTTGCCCGTAACAATGCTGGCGGCCGTATCGAAAACTTGGTTTACTACACAATCGGTACAGGGATCGGTGCAGGTGTCATCCAACGTGGCGAGTTTATCGGTGGTGCAGGTCACCCTGAGATGGGGCACTACTATGTAGCCAAACACCCAATGGATGTGGAGAAAGAATTCAACGGTGTTTGTCCTTTCCACAAGGGCTGTTTGGAAGGCTTTGCGGCTGGACCAAGCCTTGAAGCTCGTACAGGTATTCGTGGTGAAAACATCGAACTTAATAGCTCTGTTTGGGATGTTCAAGCCTACTATATCGCTCAAGCTGCGGTCAACGCAACAGTGACTTTCCGTCCAGATGTGATCGTCTTTGGTGGTGGCGTCATGGCACAGCAACACATGCTGGACCGTGTACGTGAGAAATTTACAGCTCTCCTCAACGGCTACCTACCAGTACCAGACGTACGTGACTATATTGTGACGCCAGCAGTTGCAGGCAATGGTTCTGCCACACTTGGAAACTTTGTCCTTGCTAAGAGTGTCGCAAAATAAAACAAAGAAAACATCCGCTTGGGCAACCAAACGGATGTTTTGCTTGAAGACAATTTTTTTGAGCCTTTCCTTAAGTGATGACGGACGGTAGCGACTTTCTTCGAAATTCCATACCTAAACTTTGAGCCTAAAGTCTCAAAGTTTCCGCACACCTGAAACCATTAGATTTCAGGTGTTTCTATCACGGCGGAAAGTCTAGGCAAGTTCTCGCTTCACTCGCGAAAATAGTCATGATTTCCTTACTAAAGCATATTTAGGATCAAGCGATAGTCTGTCTATGTTCAAAAAATCCGCTTGGGCAACCAAACGGATTTTTTTATTTTCAAAACATCTGCCAGAAGAAATCAATAATATAGGTCAAACCATAGGTATAAACCACTAGGGTAAAGGGCTTGGTCAAAATGATGATAATCATGTAGCGCTTGAAGGTCATCTTGGTGAGGGCAGCCAGCATACAGAGAAAGTCAGCTGGACTGACAGGCCAGATCATCATAAAGATAAAGAAGCGCTCGAAACGATTGCCCTTATCTAGCCAGCCGATGTATTTGTCATAGGTGCGCTTGCTGACGACGGACTGGACAAAGGCAGCTCCGTAGAGGCGCACGAGGTAAAAGATAATGGCACATCCAATTACGATGCCGATATAGTTATAGATGGTTCCGATGATGTGGCCGTAAATAAAGACCCCAGCCACTGAGGTCAAAGCTCCCGGAATGATCGGAACAACGGTTTGTAGGATCTGTAAAAAAATAAAGAGTGGTGGCCCCCAAACTCCAGCTTGCTGGATAAAGGCCGATAGGGTTTCCTTGGACTGTAAAACACCCGCCTGATAGGCCCAAATACAGAAAATCAAGGTGCCGACACCCCCGACGATAGATGAGATATTGATGACTTGCTGTAGAAGGGGAGAAACAGCTTTCATTTGCTTATCCTGTGACATGTAAACTCCTCATAGATAGTATAATTCTACTATACCATATTTTGTGGAGAAAAACTATCTGGATTATCTGACTGGAGAAATAAGTGTGGTAAAATGAGAATAAGAAAATGACGGTATAGAATGAGGGGTATCATGTTAGGTTTAAACTTTAAAGGAAGCTGGCGCCAATATCAAAAACAGGTCTTGGATCGTTTTCAGGACTATCAAGCAGACGGTCATGTTCATCTAGTGGCTGCTCCAGGGTCTGGAAAGACAACCATAGGTATCGAGTTAATCGCTCGTTTTGACAACCCAGCCCTCATCTTAGTTCCGACTGTCACCATTCGTGAACAATGGGTAGATAGGATTCAAGCTACTTTTCTAGAGGATGGTCAGAGGCTTTCAGACCTCGTTTCCCAAAACTTAAAGGAGATGAAGGCATTAACGATTGTGACCTATCAGGCTTTTCATAGTGCCATGAACCAACTTCAATCACAAGAAGATGGAGAAGCAGAGGATTTTGTGGGGTTTGATTTGTTTGCAAGCCTAAGAGCTCAGAAAGTTGCGACTCTTTGTTTGGACGAATGCCACCACCTGCGCAATGAATGGTGGAAAAGTCTGGAAGCCTTTCGCAAGCAGTATGGACCGCTGAAACTCATCTCCCTGACAGCGACACCACCTTATGACAGTGAGCCTGAACTTTGGGAACGCTATATCCGTATGTGTGGGGAGATCGATCAGGAAATCATGGTACCTGAACTAGTCAAGGAAGACACTCTTTGCCCTCATCAGGATTTTGTCTATATGTGTTCACCAACAGCTGAAGAGGCGGAACGTCTCAAACAGTTTGAGGAGACTAAGTGGGACTATATTCATCACCTTATAGTCGATCCTGATTTTCAAACATTTGTAGCAGGGTCTAAGGTCCTCAAAGGGGATATTTCATCTGATTTGCTTTTAGAAGATCCCAAGTACTTGTCTGCTATGTTGATTTATATGCATTCTCAGGGGTTAACGATTCCTCCCTCTTTGCAAAATTTACTGGGAACCCAGAGGCTTCCAACATTGACCTCCTACTGGTTGGAGACGCTGTTGCAGAGCATACTCTATCAGACACCAGATTGGTATGAGGATCCAGATGGATATAGGAAAAAGTTAGAGGCTGACTTGAAGGCGCGTGGGTTGGTGGAAAAACGTCAGGTTTATCTGGTTAAGTCTAAGGCTTCTGACCAGCTTTTAACCCAATCTCTAGGGAAGTTGTCTGCCATTGCCGATATCTTTTTGACGGAGTATGAGAGTCTAGGTCAGGAACTGAGACAGTTAGTACTAGCTGACTATATTCGCAAGGATTTTGCCACCTATCTGGGAGATAATCAGGCAACCATTTCTCAGTTGGGGGTTCTCCCTTATTTTGAAAGCATTCGTCGAAAAGCTCAGGAGCAAGAAATACCTGTGTCATTGGCTGTCTTGTCAGGTAGTGTCGTTATTTTGCCTACCGATGTGGCAGCAGAGTTGAAGGAATTCTTGCCTCAGGTTCCTCTTAGTTTCTCATCTATTGGTCACTTGGATCCAAAAGATTATGTGCAGGTTGGTTTTCCGAGCTCAGCTAAGGGAATCGTGGCGGCAGTGACGGAGCTTTTTCAACGAGGGCGGATTCAAGTCCTAGTCGGAACCAAATCTCTCCTCGGAGAGGGTTGGGATGCTCCTTGTGTTAATTCCCTAATCCTCGGAAGCTTTGTGGGGAGCTTTATGTTGAGTAACCAGATGCGCGGGCGTGCCATTCGTATCTGGCCGGGACATCCAGAAAAGACCAGCAACATCTGGCATCTGGTAGCCGTTCAAGCGCAAGCACTTATCACTTTTCCTGGTGAGGAGCCTAGACCAGAGAGCAATCAAGATCTGCAGACCTTGTCGCGACGGATGGAGCATTTTCTTGGATTGGCTTATAATCAGGAGAGTATTGAGACCGGTTTGGATCGTTTGGATTTTCCAAAGCCCCCTTTTAAGAAAAAGCAAATTAGTGAGTATAATGAGCGAGTTAAGAGCCTCTCCAAGGATCGAGCAGGCTTGAGAAAAAAATGGAAAGATGCTCTTGTCGTAGCGGATCAGCTCGAGATAGTTACAGAAGTCGCGACTCAAAAACAGAAGATCCCAGTCATGCTCTTGCTTGATGCATTAAAATGGGTTCGCATGTCATTGCTCTTGTTGGCAGTGGATTTGTTAGTCTTGCTATTTAGACTGAGACTGATTGGTGTTTGGTGGCTTACAGCAGCCTGTCTCCTCTTTTTGATCTTTGCATCTTGGCGCTACCTCCGTTATAAAAGTCCCTATAAACGTTTGCAATCTCTGGGTGAGCAGATACGAAAGGCTCTGCTAGATTCGGGGCATCTAACGGACGATCAATCCCGTGTTCATGTAGAGGAGGACAAGGAAAATTATATGGTTTTCGCCTATCTCAAGGGAGGAAGCATGAGGGACAAGGAGCTGTTTGCGCAGACTGTGGGAGAGTTCTTTGCTCCAGTGGATAACCAGCGCTATCTCTTGAAGGCAGAGAAAGCCCAACAAGGTCAGTCACCTTACTATGTCGTGCCAAGTCTTTTTGACAAGCGCAAGGAAGAAGCACAGAAATTCCTCGACTTTCTGACACCAACTATCGGACGTTATCACCTCGTCTACACACGAACAGAGGCCGGACGGCAAATCCTTTTCGAAGCTCGTATCAAAGCTCTCTCCAATAAAAATGACCGTACCTTGACTAAGAAGAAGGTTAAAAGTCGATTCGAGTAGGGTAGGTAGCTATTCGAAGTTTCGAAGATATAAATTTCCTAAAGTTTACATGTATTCTAAGCTTAGAATAATAAGGACTACATAAATTTATGAGTATTCTAAGCTTCGAATAGTCTATCTGAGAAAGTTTTGGGGTCTTCTAGCTTTCGAATAGTCGTCTTTCCTAAAGTTTAGATGTATTCTAAAGTTAGTAAAGTTAAAATCTAAAAATAGTAAGAGTCTCTATCTGACAGACGGAGTGTATTTCCAGTCAGATAGGGATTTTTAATACTCTTCGAAAATCCAATTCAAACCACGTCAGCGTCGCCTTGCTGTACTCAAGTACAACCTGCGGCTAGCTTCCTAGTTTGCTCTTTGATTTTCATTGAGTATTATTTTAAAATGACGGATTTATTCTATAAAAGTAAAAAATAGGCAAAAAAATTGCTGTTGGGATGATAAAGTAGACAGTTGAGCGGATGAGTGTCCTAAGTTCTTTGCTATTTGTTAGAATTGTCTTATCAACTTAAAGGAGAAATCTGATGAAGAAAGATAAAGAAAATGATGAGAGTATCCTATCGGACCTTCCTCTATGGGGCCTCCTATTTTTGGTCTGTGTATTGCTTCAAGTCTATGTAAGAAAGGATAGGCCTTTGATTCAACCTCCTAGACAAGGAAGCATTGTAAAAACAGTTCAAAAACAGGTCTATCTTCCAGAACTAATCCAGTCTTTATTTGATAAAGAAAAAACTAAATGATTCGTTAAATAGAAAGGTTATCATCATGACAAAAACATTCACTATCCGTCCTCTAAGCTACACCAACTTTACCAACCGTGAGTTTGAAAGTCTCATGGTAGATACGGGTCAACTACTAGAAGTTTTTGCCAAGGCACATAAGGACGAGCCTATGTATAGCAAGCACCTCGATTCCTTCAGGAGCAAGCTAGCAGACTTCCAAGCCCAACTCGCTATCGTATAAAAGAAAGAGGCGACGAACCTGACCGAAGTCGATCGCAATCGTGATAGCGCCGTAGTTGGTCTCTTTACCCTTCATCGAGGATTTGCTAAGATCAAGGAAAGCAAACTCAAAGAAGCCCATGAGACTTTGAAACCAGTCTTTGCCAAGTACAAGGATATCACCAAGCATAGCAATGATGTGGAAACGGCAGAAATCAAAAGCTTGCTCAAAACCCTCAGCGAAGAACCCTACCAGACAGCAGTTACCAGTCTAGGTCTGACCCCTATGCTCCTTGCAGTCACTAGTGC
The DNA here is from genome assembly GCF_002355895.1 of Streptococcus sp. NPS 308. NCBI lineage: Bacteria > Bacillati > Bacillota > Bacilli > Lactobacillales > Streptococcaceae > Streptococcus > Streptococcus sp. NPS 308. The sequence goes on along the minus strand of NZ_AP017652.1, from coordinate 1,467,101 downwards.
GCAGGAAGACTATGATAAGGTGGAAAGTCAGGCGCGTGCGCATAAGTCTGCTAAGGAAGTCGGCAAGACCAGACAAGTCCGTACCGAACTAACCAGCATCTACGACCTCTTTATGCGCTATACCGCAGCCAGCGCAGAAGCCTATCCTGAAAAAGAACACCTGACCAAACTCCTTAAAGACCTGAATACAATCCGAGATAGTAAACGACGATTGACTGGTTCAGGTAAGAAGGATAAGAAAGCGAAATCAGAAGAAACTACACAAGTAGCTGGATAAAAATAAACGTCTTTAGATATATTATTATCTAAAGGCGTTTTTTTGCTGTTTTATGATATAATCTAAGTGTAAAAATAATGTTAGTCTACATTTTGTGTTGAAAATAGATAGTTGTATTTCTTGCGTTGGTTAATAAAAGGAAGTATTATGGAAAATATAATTTTTAATGTGGAACAATTCAAAAAGAATATACTTACTAAGAAACTGAATATTTTAATTGGCTCGGGTGTATCTTATCCAGCAATACCTTTAATGAGTCACTTTGCTAAGGATAAAAATGGCATAAGTATCTCTAAAGATATAGCGAATAAAAATTTAGAAAAACATATATTGGAAGTTAGTTCTTTTTTACCTTTTAATCATAATGATAGAATCAAGTACTTTGTTGGAAACATGGATAAACAGACTTTGTATTCTGCGCAATATTTTACTAAACTAAAGAATTTTGCTGCTTTAGAGATTGGTATTGAATTTGTATTAGAACGATATGTAAGGTTCTTAGAAAAAGTAATTACATTGCTTTACATTTCAAATTCTAGAACGGTTTCAAAGAGTGTTAATATTTTTACCACAAATTATGATTTATTTATTGAGAGATCCTTGGATTTATTAATGAAAAACAATAACTTCATATTCAATGATGGGTCTAATGGTTATTTCTATAAAGTGTTAGATAGTTCTAATTATAACAAAAGTGTAGCATATAGAGGGTTAAATGAAAATTATTTAAATGAACTTCCTTCAATTTCTTTAATTAAACCTCATGGGTCTATGAATTGGGAAAAAGGTGAAAATAATCAGATTTTAATAAGACCGTGTACGGTCAATTACCCAGTTGTTGTTAGACCCACTGGACTTGAAGGACAGGAAACATATCTTAACAATCATTTTCATGATATGTTGAGAGTATTCCAACTAGAGCTAGATAAACCTCAATCAGTATTAATTGTTATAGGATTCTCTTTTCAAGATGATCATATTGCCAAGATGATAAGGAGAGCCTTAAAGAATCCAGAGTTAATGATTTATATATTTTGTTATGCTGATAGGGATTTTGATGTTATTAAGAAGAATTTATCTCTTGATAATATTCCTAGGAATCTTCAGATAGTGTTACCATCTGGTTTGGAAGTCGAAAATAAGAACACTTTGAGTACAAGTGGGAATTTTGATATAAGTAGTCTTACAAAGTTATTTATCATTGAGGATGAAGAAGTATAATGAATCGAGTTGTGAAAAAATTAGGTGTAATCGTAGGTGTTGATGGCGATATTTCTCAAGTTGGAATGTATCATTTATCTAATGATGCTGAATATCTATGGTATGGTGATGTGTTACAAGGTGCAAAAATAGGAGCATATCTGACAATTTTGCAGAATAATGTAAAAATTATCGCTTCTGTTGTTACTGAGAAAGTTGCTGATCAGCAAAATACAATTCGGAGTACAGAATTTGATAATCGTTTTTCAAAAAATTCGATAAATCGAATCGTTCATTTAAAAACTAAAGGCGTAATTGAAAATGGTGAATTCCAGATAACAAGTCAATATGTACCTATGATTGGTAATGAGGTTTGTATTACTTCAAAGCAAGACTTAGAATTAATATATGGGATTAATAAAACTGAACCGACAATTTGTATAGGTAAATCAATCTTAGAAGGTCAAGTTGTTCCTTTATCGATTAATCAAATTTTTGCTTCTCATATTGGTGTTTTTGGGAATACCGGTAGTGGTAAGTCTAATACATTGCATAAGTTATTTCTAGAATTATTTCGGTCAGAGTATCGAGAAAAAATTTTAGAGTATTCAAAATTCTATGTTATTGATTTTAATGGTGAATATACAAAAGATGATAGTTTTGGTGTAACTAATGCCCATAAGAAAGTATTTAATGTCAAAACTAGGAGTAATACATCAAAAAAAATCCCTATTACTGAGGAATACCTTTTTGACCCAGATATCCTTTCAATTTTATTTGGAGCTTCTTCAGCAACTCAAGTTCCATTTCTTAGGAAAGCAATGAATGAGTGGAATGAAAAAGAACATACGGGAGAAGTTATTGCAAAATTTGTGGTTGGAACGTTGAAAAAAATTCTTACAACGGGGGATGCAGCATTATCTGATTCAAGAGATAATTGGATTAAAGTTGCAAAGTCATATATATCAAAAGAAAAATGGATAATATTTAATCAAGTTTCTTCGTTAACGTACAATTCAACATATAAGTCTTATTCTATTCAGGGAGAAGAACGTGGTTATTTTAACGATAAGTCTGATTTGACTGAACAAGAAGAAAAAAAGTTACAAATTGATGAAATAAGGCAAAACCTTGCAAAAAGTTTTGATACTTTAGACTTGATAGATAAATTAAAGTTCTTTTTAGATTTTCAGAAAGTTCACTATAGTACTTGGAAATCAACAAACATTGAGCATATTAATCCTTTATTTCATAGAATTGATACAGCTTTAAATAGTTTGAAAAAGGTTGTTGAAGTTAAAGAGAGTATTGAAGGAGATTTTTCTAGTTTAAATATTATTAATCTCGTCCATGCTAATCAGGAGATTACTAGATTAATTCCTATGCTTATCTCTAAGATGGTCTATGACCAACAGAAAACGAAAATAGCAGGAAACGATGTTACATGTACTAGTCATTTAATTATTGATGAAGCACATAATATTTTAAATGCTCAAAATCATTCTGTAGGAGATACTTGGCAGGACTACAGATTGAATATTTTTGAGGAAATTATTAAGGAAGGACGGAAATTTGGTTTCTACTTAACTTTATCTAGTCAACGACCAGCAGATATTTCACCGACTATTCTTTCACAAGTTCATAATTATTTCATTCATAGATTGGTTAATGATAATGATTTACGAATGTTGGTTAATACTATGCCTACGCTGGATAAAACTTCTTTTAATAAAATTCCTAGTTTAGGTAAAGGAGAGGTTATAATCACTGGTAATGCTATTCAAGTTCCAGTATTTGTAAAGGTTGAGAAAGAAAAAATAATTAGACCGAATAGTGATGATGTTATTTTGACAAAATTGTGGAGTAGAAATGATGGTAAAAATTAAAGGAAAATCTGTAGAAGGGTGTAGAGAATGTAACAATGATAATGGTTTTACGTTACCTGATGATGTCATTCAGGCAGCAATTAAGGGAGATTTAGTATTATTCTGTGGTGCAGGTATAAGTACGGAGTCAAAAAAAGTTATGCCTACTTCATTTTATACGGATATAAAAGATGAGTTGGAATATAAAAATCATATTGAAGTAGATGATAATCTATCCTTTTCTAAGTTGATGAGTTTGTTTTGTGAAAATGTCGTAAATGGTAGAAAAGAACTATTTAAAAGGATAAATAGAAGATTTCAAATGATCGATAATTTTCCGGAACTATATGGTATTGCTTCAGAATTTCACAAAGAAGTTGCTAAAATTCCACAGATTGGAACTGTAATAACAACTAATTGGGATACTTTGTTTGAGGACAATTGTGATATGTTTCCAATTATTTATAATGAAGATGTTGCTTTGTGGGATGCATTTGATAAAAGGGTTTTTAAAATTCATGGTTCTATAAAAAATATAGGTTCAATTATTGCAACTGAGGAGGACTATGAAAATTGCTATAAAAAATTGTCAACAAAACCTATTGGGGATAGGTTAAAAACTATCTTATCAACAAAAACAGTAGTATTTGTAGGTTTTTCTTTCGGTGACGAAGATTTGAATAAAATTATTGAAATTCTCTCAGATGATTTGGGACAGTTTGCAAATCAATTTTATTTAGTGACAATTGATGAAAAGTGGTTGGAGAAGCACCCTAAAAATATAATCCCGATTATTACTGATGGAACGTTTTTTGTTGAGTCTTTGAAAAATGAACTTATTCATCAAGGAACTCTGATTGACAGTACGGTATATCGTTTTGCAGAAGAAGCAAATGAAATTTTAATAAATGCACACGTAAGTTGGATGGATGATGCAAAGTTTCATGAAATTTTGCAAGAGTATCCCGAACTATTATTGACAGTTGCATACCAAGATGGTATGATACATGCTTTTCAAAGATGTATAGCTGATGAAAAATCAGGAAGAGTATTAATGCCAAATTATACTCATGACGTTGTTCATAGTTATTTATATTTATATAACAAAAGAATGAGTGAAAATGAGTATTTACGAGCTTACTATGATCTGGGGTATTCTGATGGCTTTTCGGCATTGGAATTGTTCACACGTAATGAAAACGAAGATGCTTTATTACTACCTATGTTTTATTTTAATGGCGAAATTTTTGATGATTTAGAAACATTATTATCCTACTTAAATGAAAATAGAATCCCAGAATTTTACCATTATTGTAAAGAGAAAGTTACTCCCTATAAGAATGGGGGAATCCCTCATTGTATGCCATGGTATTGTTAATTTTATAATTCAAGAAATAGTTAGCGCATGCTCATTATCTTAAAAAATTAATTTACAACTTTGTTTCCATATTTCCTGGAAACTGATAGAAAGTAAGGAGAAATATGGAACAAACTAACCAAAAATCCCAATGCCAACAACTCTGGGCTAGAAATAAATATCTCGTTTTGAGCCATTCGAGCAATATTTACAATGAGATTCGCCAATATCTCAAGAATGAAGAAGTGGAGGTGAGTCATGTTCAAGAACTGATCGACCGTGCTTGTCAAATCCCAGAACACAGGGGTCAAGTTTGCAATGCTTTTCAGCATATTTGGGGCTATTTCAAAAAGAAAGCGACAGATGCTGAACGCAAGGACTACATGCTCTTGCTGGATCGCTACCGCTTTGGTCAGGCTTCTAAGGAAGACTTAATCGCTAAGACTCGAGACTTGCTTGATCGCTATCCAAATACCTACTTGCAACATTCGACTTTACTGAAAGGAGACACCCATGAGACTTTGGCATGAGGCTTTGATTTCACAGCTTCCCCGTCCTCAACTTTTGGGACAACATCGAGAGTGCTGCGCCCTGCGTGGCAATGGCTGGGGTAGAAAGCATGCGACGGTGGACTATGTCTTTACCCACTCGCCCTATCGTCTCTATGCCTATCATCGCTTGATCATGGAGGAGATGGCTGGACGTGGCTATAATGTCAGTCCAGAATGGTTGGACAAGAACTACCGTGGCAAGACCTGCCCTCCTTATCAAGATTTAGCAGAGGAGAAGCTGAAAAGCCCAATCTATAGTGAGCATGATGCAGAATACTATGAGGAGTGTCTGGCTAATCTCCGAGAGAAAGGCATTGAGCTGGAGTAAGAGTCAGGTTTATCTCCAATTTATAACTCTTCTCGTAATTTTTTCGAATAATAAATATGAGACCTTTAGAATGATTCTAAGGTCTTCTTTTCAAGGGAAATATCAAAAATACCAAAGGAAAACCAATCTATAGTCTTTTCTAATAACAAGCCATAGGAACTTATAAGAATAGTCAATAGCTCGTTTGAGAATTTTAACTAAAAGACAACATAAAGCAAGCTATACAAAGGATTTGAGGCACTGGTCTCAAGTCTTTTTCTTTTGGCCAAAAGAGTGATATAGTTTCAAACTATATCAAAGCCTAATTTTTTACAATTATACAGGCGCTTTCTTTTCTGTTAAGATAGTTTCAACAACAAATTTTGGAGGACACATCATGTCAACTACAATTATCGGTTTCCCTCGTTTAGGCGAATTCCGCGAATTAAAATTTACAACTGAAAAATACTTTAGAAAAGAAATCTCAGAAGAAGAACTCCTTGCCGCAGCAAAAGACTTGCGCGCAAAACACTGGAACATCGTCAAAGAAAAAGGCATCACTGAAATCCCATCAAATGACTTTTCTCACTATGACAACTTCCTTGATGCTGCTTTCCTTTTCAACGTAGTTCCTGCATCTGTTCAAAACTTGGAATTGTCAGATCTTGAACGCTACTTTGCTTTGGGACGTGGTTATCAAGGAGAAAAAGGGGATGTTCGTGCCCTTCCGATGAAGAAATGGTTCAACACTAACTACCACTACATCGTTCCTAAATTTGAAAAAGACACTCAAGTAAAATTGGCTGGTCACAAAATCTTTGATGAGTTCCAAGAAGCTAAAGAATTGGGTCTTAACACTCGTCCAGTACTTGTAGGTCCATTCACGTTCCTTCAATTGTCAGACTTTGAAGAAGGTGTGAAAGCAGAAGATTTCGTGGATAGCTTAGTAGCTGCTTACCAAGATGTTTTTGCGAAATTGGCTGAACTTGGTGCAACTCGTATCCAACTCGACGAAGCTGCTCTTGTCAAAGACTTGACAGAAGAAGAAAAAGCCCTATTCTTGAACATCTACAACAAATTGTTGGCTGATAAAAAAGGTCTTGAAGTCTTGCTTCAAACTTACTTCGGTGACGTCCGTGACGTTTATGCTGACCTTGTGAAATTGCCAGTAGATGCGATCGGTCTTGACTTCGTTGAAGGTAAGAAAACTCTTGAACTCGTTAAAGGCGGATTCCCAGCTGACAAGACTCTCTATGCAGGTATTGTCAATGGTAAGAACATCTGGCGCAACAACTACGAAAAGAGCTTGGCTATTCTTGAGGAAATCCCAGCTGAAAATATCGTTTTGACAAGCTCATGTTCACTTCTTCATGTGCCATTTACAACAGCTAACGAAGAATTTGAACCAGCTATCTTGAACCACTTTGCATTTGCAGTTGAAAAATTGGATGAGATCCGTGACTTGGATGCTATCCGCAACGGTCAAGGTGCAGAAGCTCTTGCAGCAAACAAAGAACTCTTTGCGACTGAACGTGTTGGTGAAAATGCTGAACTTCGTGCACGTATCGCTGGATTGACAGACGCAGACTACACTCGTTTGCCAGCCTTTGCAGAACGTGAAGCGATCCAAGAAGAAGCATTCAAACTTCCAGCTCTTCCAACAACAACAATCGGTTCATTCCCTCAAACTAAGGAAGTTCGTGCGAAACGTTTGGCTTACCGTAAAGGTGAATTGTCACAAGAAGAATACGATGCCTTCCTTGCTGAAACCATCGACGAATGGATCAAATGGCAAGAAGAAGTTGGATTTGACGTGCTTGTACACGGTGAATTCGAGCGTAATGACATGGTTGAGTACTTCGGTCAAAACTTGTCAGGTTACCTCTTCTCTAAGAACGGTTGGGTACAATCATACGGTATGCGTGGGGTTAAACCACCAATCATCTGGGGTGATGTAACTCGCCTCAACCCAATCACTGTGAAATGGTCTAGCTACGCACAAAGCCGTACAGACAAACCTGTTAAAGGTATGTTGACTGGACCTGTTACAATTCTTAACTGGTCATTCCCACGTGAAGACATCTCTATCAAGGATTCTACTCTCCAAATCGCTCTTGCTATCAAGGATGAAGTTCTTGACCTTGAAGCTGCAGGCGTGAAAATCATCCAAATCGACGAGGCTGCTCTTCGTGAGAAATTGCCACTCCGTCGTAGCGACTGGTATGAAGACTACCTTGACTGGGCTATTCCAGCCTTCCGTTTGGTACACTCAACAGTAGCACCAGACACACAAATCCACACTCACATGTGTTACTCAGAATTTACAGATATCATCCCAGCTATCGACAACATGGATGCGGACGTTATCTCATTTGAAGCTAGCCGTTCAAATCTTGAAATCTTGGACGAACTCAAAGATCAAAACTTCCAGACAGAAGTGGGTCCTGGAGTTTACGATATCCACTCTCCTCGTGTGCCTAACGAAGGCGAAATCGACCACACCATCGAAGCCATCCTTGCTAAAGTACCAAGCAAGAAAGTATGGATCAACCCTGACTGTGGTTTGAAAACACGTGGTATTCCAGAAACTAAAGAAAGCTTGATCCGCCTTGTAGACGCTGCGAAAGCTGCGCGTGAGAAATTGTAAGAAAAGACAGTTCTCTCTACACGGTTGATCAGTAAGAAATCAACTAGAAAAGGTTCATACATATGTCACGTCAAACACCGTCCCTCTCATTTGAAGTTTTCCCTCCAAACCCAGAAGTAGGCAATGACAAAATTATTGCAGCCCTGAAAGACATGCAGGGCTTGGCACCACACTTCATCAGTGTGACTGCTAGTAATAATAAATTTAATATCAAAGAGACGACGGTTCGTTTGGCAGACTATATCCAAAATGATTTGGAGATCCCAACCATTGCTCACTTGCCAGCTATCTATTTGACTAAGGATAAGGTGGCTGAGACCATTGCGGATTTGGATAAAGTTGGTGTTCAGAAAATCTTGGCTCTTCGTGGGGATATCATTCCAGGTGTTGAGCCACAGAAGGATTTCCGTTACGCGACTGACTTGATTGAGTTTATCACTGAACAGGCACCGCATTTTGATATTGTTGGAGCTTGTTACCCAGAAGGGCACCCGGATTCGCCAAACCAAATCTCAGATATCCAAAATCTCAAGAAAAAAGTGGATGCAGGCTGTTCAAGTCTTGTTACTCAGCTATTCTTTGACAATGAGCGTTTCTACGATTTCCAAGACAAGTGTACCTTGGCAGGGATTGATGTTCCTATTCATGCAGGTATCATGCCAATCCTCAATCGTAACCAAGCTCTTCGTCTCTTGAAGACTTGTGAGAATATCCATCTCCCACGTAAGTTTAAAGCCATCTTAGACAAGTATGAGAATGACCCTGAGTCACTCAGAGCAGCAGGACTTGCCTATGCAGTAGACCAAATCGTGGACTTGGTAACGCAAGATGTAGCAGGCGTGCATCTCTACACCATGAACAACGCAGACACTGCTCAATATATTCACCAAGCAACCCATGCCTTGTTCAATCACCAACCTTAAAATAATCAAAAGCAAACCATTCTTCTTTTCATAGCAGAATGGTTCCTTTTTTATAGAAAAGACCGTACTTTTTAAGAAAAATATGATAAAATAGACTCTGTACGTACTTGATACAAAGATGAGGGTATTTAGGTTGTAGAAGTTTGTTTAAAGTGGATTATTTTTTAAATAAAATATGATAATAGGTGTCTCAAAAAATACGAACGGAGTGAGTATTTAAAAGATATTTCACGCTATAGTGGTATCCTAGAGAATAACTCTGTTATTTTCTAGGACGGAATTTTTGAGACTTCAGGCTTAAAAATTAGGGATGAAATTCCGAAGGAAGTTGCTCCTGTCCGCACTGTGTCAGTGAAATATCAAAAAAATTCTTAATTGAATTTTGGCCTCATTTCTTAGGAAAAAAGATAAGCTTCCTTGCACTCATCGAGTGCGACGTCACCTTCCTATTTTTCTACAGAAATGTTCGGCAAGCCGAACCGTCCAAAATATCTTGATTTTTGTAGGCAAGGCGTATAATTTTATCAATCCAAAGGGGATTAAAATGACAAAACATGTGTTTCAAACGACTTTTGCGGGTCGTGAGTTGATCGTAGAGACTGGTCAGGTTGCTAAGCAAGCAAATGGCTCTGTTGTGGTGCGTTACGGTGAGTCAACTGTCTTGACGGCTGCTGTTATGTCTAAGAAGATGGCAACTGGGGATTTCTTCCCACTTCAAGTCAACTACGAAGAAAAAATGTATGCAGCTGGGAAGTTTCCTGGTGGCTTTATGAAACGTGAAGGACGTCCTTCAACAGACGCGACTTTGACAGCGCGTTTGATCGACCGTCCAATCCGTCCAATGTTTGCGGAAGGTTTCCGTAATGAAGTGCAAGTCATCAATACTGTCCTTTCTTACGATGAAAATGCATCTGCACCAATGGCGGCTATGTTTGGTTCATCTTTAGCGCTTTCTATCTCAGATATTCCATTTGACGGACCAATCGCTGGGGTACAAGTGGGCTATGTAGATGGCCAAATCATCATCAACCCAAGTCAAGAACAAGCAGAGCAATCTCTTCTTGAATTGACAGTAGCTGGTACCAAACACGCTATTAATATGGTTGAGTCTGGTGCCAAAGAATTGTCAGAAGAAATCATGTTGGAAGCCCTTCTTAAAGGACATGAAGCCGTTAAAGAATTGATTGCCTTCCAAGAAGAAATCGTTGCTGCAGTTGGTAAGGAAAAAGCAGAAGTAGAATTGCTTCATGTAGATGCTGATTTGCAAGCTGAAATTATCGCAGCCTACAACAGCGACCTCCAAAAAGCTGTCCAAGTAGAAGAAAAATTGGCTCGTGAAGCTGCTACTCAAGCAGTCAAAGACCAAGTCACTGCTGTTTACCAAGAAAAATATGCGGACCATGAAGAATGTGACCGTATCATGCGTGATGTGGCTGAAATCTTGGAACAAATGGAACATGCTGAAGTGCGCCGTTTGATCACAGAAGACAAGGTTCGTCCTGATGGTCGTAAGGTCGATGAAATCCGTCCTTTGGATGCGGTTGTTGACTTCCTTCCTCGTGTGCACGGTTCCGGTCTCTTCACTCGTGGACAAACTCAAGCCCTTTCAGTCTTGACTTTGGCTCCGATGGGAGAAACTCAAATCATCGATGGTTTGGATCCAGAGTACAAGAAACGCTTTATGCACCACTATAACTTCCCACAATACTCTGTAGGGGAAACAGGTCGTTACGGTGCGCCAGGTCGTCGTGAAATCGGTCACGGTGCTCTCGGTGAGCGTGCTCTTGCTCAAGTCTTGCCAAGCTTGGAAGAATTCCCATACGCTATCCGTCTGGTAGCAGAAGTCTTGGAATCAAATGGTTCTTCTTCTCAAGCCTCTATCTGTGCGGGAACTCTTGCCCTTATGGCTGGTGGTGTGCCAATCAAGGCGCCAGTAGCAGGGATTGCCATGGGGCTCATCTCAGATGGAAATAACTACACAGTCTTAACCGATATCCAAGGTTTGGAAGATCACTTTGGAGATATGGACTTTAAGGTTGCAGGTACTCGTGACGGGATTACAGCCCTTCAAATGGATATCAAAATCCAAGGGATTACTGCAGAAATCTTGACAGAAGCCCTTGCTCAAGCTAAGAAAGCCCGTTTTGAAATCCTTGATGTGATTGAAGCAACCATTCCAGAAGTTCGTCCAGAATTGGCGCCAACTGCTCCAAAAATTGATACCATCAAGATTGATGTGGACAAGATTAAGATTGTCATCGGTAAAGGTGGAGAAACGATTGACAAGATTATCGCTGAAACAGGCGTTAAGATTGATATCGACGAAGAAGGTAATGTTTCTATCTACTCTAGCGACCAAGATGCCATTAACCGTGCCAAAGAAATCATTGCTGGCTTGGTTCGTGAAGCTAAAGTCGATGAAGTATACCATGCTAAGGTTGTTCGTATCGAGAAATTTGGTGCCTTTGTTAACCTCTTTGACAAGACAGACGCCCTCGTTCACATTTCGGAAATGGCTTGGACGCGTACCAATAATGTCGAAGACTTGGTGGCTATTGGAGACGAAGTCGATGTCAAAGTTATCAAGATTGATGAAAAAGGACGTGTTGATGCTTCTATGAAGGCTCTTCTTCCTCGTCCACCAAAACCAGAGCGTGATGAAAAAGGTGAAAAGTCTGAACGTCCTCACCGTCCACGTCATCACAAGGACCACAAACCGAAGAAAGAATTTACACATAAACCAAAAGATTCAGAATAAGAAAGGAGAAATGTATGGGATGGTGGCGCGAAACCATTAATATCGTAAAAGAAAATGATCCAGCGGCGCGCACCACTTTGGAGGTTTTACTGACCTATCCAGGTGTCAAGGCCTTGGCTGCCCACCGTCTCTCACATTTTCTCTGGAAGCATGGCTTTAAACTCTTGGCTCGGATGCACAGTCAGTTTTGGCGCTTCTGGACTCAGATTGAGATCCATCCAGGTGCTCAGATTGACTCAGGTGTTTTTATCGACCATGGTTCAGGCCTGGTGATTGGAGAGACAGCGATTGTTGAAAAAGGCGTTCTTCTCTATCATGGGGTTACTCTTGGTGGGACAGGGAAGGATGTTGGCAAACGCCATCCGACTGTGCGTAAAGGAGCTCTCATATCGGCCCATGCCCAAGTCATCGGACCGGTAGAGATCGGTGAAAATGCCAAGGTCGGTGCTGCTGCAGTAGTCGTGGCAGACGTACCTAGTGATGTGACAGTTGTCGGTATTCCGGCCAAGATCGTCCGTGTTCATGGACAGAAGGATGAACCAACGATCCACGAAGTCGAAGAAAAACGAGAATACTATGTCAATAAACTAGAGCAGGCTAGAGAAGCCAGTCACAGATCGTCGGGGTTGTAGAGGATACCTATATGATTCAAGCAAGAAACAAGTTAAGCCAAGAGGAGTTATCTGAGGCGAAAAAACTCATTAACTGTTGCCAAGACTATGACGGTACCTATCGTGATCCCTATCTTTCTAACATGCTTAATTTTGACCCAAACATGCCCGCCTTTTTCCTTTATTATGAAAAAGGCGAACTTGTTGGTTTATTAACTGTCTATGCAGATGACCAAGATGTGGAAGTGACGATACTGGTTCATCCAGATCATCGCCGTCAGGGGATTGCGCGTGCATTGTTTACTAGTTTTGAGAAAGAAACGGCTTCTTTCCCTATTCGTTCAGTCACTTTTCAGACAGAACGTATTTTTCTAGACCGTTATCCTGATTTTGTCAGCAACTGGGGATTGGTCGAGGACGAGGATACAGAAACCTGGTTAGGTAAGGATAGAAGACCTTATCCGTTAGCAAATGTTTCCAATCTTGAAGTTTTGTTAGCAGATAGTTCGTATCAAGATCAAATTAGTCAGTTAAAATTTCAGGCATTTTCAGAGGAACATGAATCGAGAGAAGTTGTGGATAGATATGTCGCTGAAGCTCTGAAAGATCCAGAAAGCCGCCTATATATTTTATTAAAAGACGGTCAGGTTATTGGAACTTGCACGGTTGATTTATCGAGCGATACGAATTACATCTATGGTTTGGTAATATCGGAACCTGAACGTGGAAAAGGCTATGGAAGCTACTTAGCAAAATCCCTCATCAACCAACTAATTGAGCAAAATGATAAGGAATTTCAGATTGCCGTGGAAGATGGCAACGTAGGTGCCAAGCGCTTGTATGAAAAAATCGGCTTTGTCAAACAGACACAGGTGGTTTATCTGAATGAGAAAGAGTAGAAAAATGCTATTAGAAGAATTCGAAAATGTACCTGCGGTTATCGAACCAACTGATCGAAGTATTCGTGATGGTGGAGAAGTCTGTGACACGATTATTTTATCTTTTAATGGAGAAATCGTTGAACAAGTAATGCAGTTTGAAGGTGTTTATGAAGCTGGCTATCTAACTAATCTAAATGGTAGATTTCCATGGTATATCTATGAAAAAGATGGTAGTAAGGTAGCAGTTTCTATGGCTACTATTGGAGCCCCAATGGTTGTAGGTTTCTTAGAAGAACTCAAGGCCAGAGGATTTAAGAACTTTATTGTTTTGGGTTCTTGTGGAGTTCTAGATCAGTATATTCAGGCTGATAAAATCATCCTGCCTGCGGCCGCTTTGCGAGACGAAGGGACTAGCTATCACTATGCCCCACCAGCTGATGAAGTCGCCTATGACGAATCCCTGTTGATTAAGCTTGAAGCCATTTTTGATAAGCACAATATCGAGCATATCCGCACCAAGTCTTGGACGACTGATGCCTTTTATCGGGAAACGCCTGATAAGGTCAAGCGTCGCTTGGCTGCTGGAGCCAAAGTGGTGGATATGGAAGCTTCTGCTATCATGGCTTGGAGTCAATTTCGCAAGAGTAAAGTCTATCAGTTCTTCTACACAGCTGACTATGTGGATCATCATAACCGAACCTGGGATGCCCGCCATGAAGAGCGGACAGCTGATGCCATGACTTTTTTCACTATCGCTTTGACAATAGCAAAGGAACTAGAAAGGAAACTACAAGCATGGCAGTATATTTTTACGGCTGTATCACCATGGATGGCTACTTGGCAGACAGCCAGCACAGGATAGACTGGCTGCATCAGCTTGGTTCTGTAGAGGATACAGGCTATGATGACTTTTACAGGCAAATGGATATCACCATCATGGGCAAGCGTACCTTTGAGGAAATCCAAGATTTGCAAGATGTAGAAAGTTTTTATCAAGCTACGGAAAACTATGTCTTTACGCATGATAGGCACCTGCCTGTCAGCAATTACCAGCCAGTAGCTGGGGATGTGGTGGACTTTGTTCACCAGATTGACAAAGGTAAAAATGTCTTTGTGATTGGTGGTAATTCCTTGGTAGGACCGCTCTTGGATGCGGATCTTTTCGACCACCTCATTATTCAGATAGCGCCCCTTATCCTAGGAAAGGGGGTTCCCCTCTTTACCCAAGAGGAAGGGCAAAGCTTTTACCAACTGGATAGCCTCAGACAATTTGGCCCTTTTGCAGAGCTGGTTTTCAGCCGAAAAAGTCAGAAATAAAGAAGGGAGTGGACCGCATGATTAAAATTTACGACACCATGTCTCGTGATTTGCGAGAATTTGTCCCAATCGAGGACGGTAAGGTTAAGATGTATGTCTGTGGGCCTACGGTCTACAACTATATCCACGTCGGCAATGCCCGCTCAACAGTAGCTTTTGACACTGTTCGCCGCTATTTTGAGTATCGGGGATTTGAGGTCAATTATATTTCCAATTTTACAGATGTAGATGATAAGATTATCAATCGCGCCAAGGAAGAAGGCATCACACCTCAGGAGGTTGCGGACAAGTACATCGCGGCCTTTCGTGAGGATGTGACGGCCTTGGGCGTGAAACCTGCGACTCGCCATCCGCGTGTGGTGGAGTTTATGGAGGACATCATTCGTTTTGTCGCTGACTTGATTGAAAAAGGTTATGCTTACGAGAGTCAAGGGGATGTTTACTTCCGTGTGGAAAAATCCCACAACTATGCTAAATTGGCTAATAAAAGCTTAGAAGACTTGGAGCTAGGTGCTTCAGGTCGTACCGATGAAGAAACAGCTCGTAAGGAAAATCCTGTAGACTTTGCCCTCTGGAAATCTGCCAAATCAGGCGAGATTTCTTGGGACAGTCCTTGGGGACCTGGTCGTCCAGGCTGGCATATCGAGTGTTCGGTTATGTCGACAGAGATTTTGGGCGATACCATTGATATCCACGGTGGTGGAGCCGATCTGGAGTTTCCGCATCATACCAATGAAATTGCCCAGTCAGAAGCTAAAACAGGTAAGACTTTTGCCAACTACTGGATGCACAATGGCTTTGTCAATATCGACAATGTCAAGATGTCCAAGTCCTTGGGCAACTTTATCACTGTCCATGATGCCCTCAAAACCATTGATGGACAAGTGCTTCGTTTCTTCTTTGCCACTCAGCATTACCGTAAACCAATCAACTTTACGGAAAAAGCAGTGCGTGATGCCGAGACAAATCTCAAGTATCTAAAGAACACTTACGAGCAACCATTTACTGGAAATGTAGATGCTCTAGAGTTACAAGACTTTAAAGATAAGTTTGTAGCGGCTATGGATGAGGACTTTAACGCTGCCAATGGTATCACAGTTGTTTTTGAAATGGCCAAATGGATCAATTCAGGCAACTATGATGCAAGTGTCAAGGAAGCTCTTGCGGCTATGTTAGAGGTCTTTGGTATTGTCTTTGTCGAGGAAGTTTTGAATGCAGAGATCGAAGCCTTGATTCAAAAACGCCAAGAAGCGCGTGCCAATCGTGACTTTGCAACAGCAGACCAAATCCGTGACCAATTAGCTGCTCAAGGAATTAAGCTACTGGATACCAAGGATGGAGTGAGGTGGACACGTGATTGATGTCAATCTCATTAACGGGATTGCGCTAGCTTTTGAAGGAGATGCGGTGTATTCTATGTATATTCGCCGTCACCTCATCCTAAAAGGCATGACCAAGCCCAATAAACTTCACCAAGAGGCGACCAAGTATGTCTCGGCCAAGGCTCAGGCTCGCCTGATTTCCCTGATGCTGGAGGAGCAAGTTTTAACGGAAAAAGAAGAAGAAATCTATAAACGTGGGCGCAATACCAATAGCCACACAAAGGCTAAAAATGCAGATGTCGTAACTTATCGGATGTCGACTGGCTTTGAAGCGGTCATGGGTTATCTTCATCTGACTGATAATATGGAGCGTCTAGAGACCTTGATTTCGTGGTGTATCCAAAAAGTGGAGGCGTAGAAATGCTTGCAAAAGAATTACTAGACTGGTTTCCTGAGGCTCAGATTTCAGATCAGCCGATAGAGAAGCTAGGATATCTTACACTTCCTCTGACTTCTCAACAGTGGATTTTACTGGAGGAGACCAATCTCACTGAACGTGAAAAGCAGTTAATTGCCCTTTTAACCCAGCAGGAGCAGGCTAGTTCGCTCAATCCTTGGTATTCCTATCTGATCGAGGGAAAGGGGCAGGCGCCTCAAACTTTTAAAAAGATACAACTGGTTTATTGCCATCTATCCTATTACCAACAGGAAAATCTAGCCTCTTGGCTGGATATGATGCAGACTCTCTTTCCCAACTGCCAGACAGTGTTGCAGGTCGGAGTTCAGGACTATGTTTTTATTCTCCAGCAAGATAAATACAGCTCTGTTCGCTCAATCTTATCCGATACGATTGAGGCAGTGGAGTATGACTTTGGTCTTCGTCTGTCTATTATGTTGGGGCAGGTCTGGTCACAGACTGGGTATCAGGCTCTGTCAGATTTAATCCAAGCAGAGCGGGACTTGTTTAAGGCATGGTGGCGTCAAGGTCATCAAGGGGTTCATACTTTTTCACAGCTCTATCTCTGGAGTCTTGGGGAAGGGCTGGTTGACCATAGATTTATCAAAGACTACCTTCGTCAGTTGATTCTGGACCAAGATCAGATTCAGGAGATCATTCTTTCTCTCTGGGAAAACAGTGCTGTCTTAACTAAAACGGCCCAGCAACTCTATCTGCACCGCAATTCTCTCCAATACAAGATTGATAAATGGGAAGAATTGACAGGACTTCAGTTGAAGGAGTTGACGGATCTCACCCTTTGTTATCAGTTGATTTTACCAGATATTCTCTAAAGTTTTGTGCAAGTTGCACAGAACTTTTTTATTTTTTTGGTCACCTTGCCATAGAAAAGTAAAGCGTTTTCATTTATAATAAAACTATCAAAAAAATAAAAGGAGTTCACCTTCCATGGTAGAATTAAATCTTAAAAACATTTACAAAAAATATCCAAACAGCGAACACTACTCAGTTGAAGATTTCAACTTGGACATTAAAGATAAGGAATTTATCGTTTTCGTAGGTCCTTCAGGATGTGGTAAATCAACAACTCTTCGTATGATTGCTGGTCTTGAAGATATCACAGAAGGTACTGCATCTATCGATGGCGTGGTTGTCAACGACGTAGCTCCAAAAGACCGTGACATCGCCATGGTATTCCAAAACTACGCTCTTTACCCACACATGACTGTATATGACAACATGGCTTTCGGTTTGAAATTGCGCAAATACAGCAAAGAAGACATCGACAAACGTGTGCAAGAAGCGGCAGCAATCCTTGGTTTGAAAGAGTTCTTGGATCGTAAACCTGCTGACCTTTCTGGTGGTCAACGTCAACGTGTTGCTATGGGTCGTGCTATCGTCCGTGATGCAAAAGTGTTCTTGATGGATGAACCTTTGTCTAACTTGGATGCCAAACTTCGTGTATCCATGCGTGCTGAAATTGCGAAAATCCACCGTCGTATCGGAGCTACAACTATCTACGTAACCCACGACCAAACAGAAGCGATGACACTTGCAGACCGTATCGTTATCATGTCAGCAACTAAGAACCCTGCTGGTACAGGTACTATCGGACGTGTTGAACAAATCGGTACCCCTCAAGAAGTTTACAAAAACCCAGTTAACAAATTTGTAGCAGGATTTATCGGAAGCCCAGCTATGAACTTCATCAATGTAAAATTGGTTGGTAGCGAAATTGTTTCTGACGGTTTCCGCTTGAAAGTTCCAGAAGGTGCTTTGAAAGTTCTTCGTGACAAAGGCTACGAAGGAAAAGAATTGATTTTCGGTATCCGTCCAGAAGATGTGAATGCAGAACCTGCTTTCCTTGAAACATTCCCAGAATCAGTTGTTAAAGCAACTATCTCTGTATCAGAATTGCTTGGTTCAGAATCTCACCTTTACTGCCAAGTCGGTAAAGACGAATTTGTTGCAAAAGTGGATGCTCGTGACTACTTGCAAACAGGTGCAACAGTTGAACTTGGATTCGACTTGAACAAAGCACACTTCTTCGATGTAGAAACTGAAAAAACAGTCTACTAAGCAAATGAAATGTCAAAACACTGCTAGAGAAATCTGGCAGTGTTTTTTTAATGATTGGTATTGGCATAAAAACAGAGCTTTTCTAGTTTTCATATCTTTAAAAAAGTGATAAAATGGTAGGAAGAATTGGAGAGTATAGATGCCGAAAGAAGTGAATTTGACGGGCGATCAGGTAGTCGCTTTAACGAAAGAATATTTAACAAAGGAAGACGTTGCTTTTGTACAAAAAGCATTGATTTACGCAGTTGATTGTCATAGTGGGCAGTTTCGGAAATCAGGTGAGCCCTATATTATCCATCCCATTCAGGTAGCAGGAATTCTAGCTAAGCTCAAGCTGGATGCTGTAACAGTTGCCTGTGGTTTTTTGCATGACGTTGTTGAAGACACAGATGCGACACTGGATGATCTGGAGAGAGAGTTCGGTCATGATGTTCGGATTATCGTTGATGGGGTGACCAAGCTTGGTAAGGTTGAGTACAAATCACTCGAGGAACAATTGGCTGAAAATCACCGCAAGATGCTTATGGCCATGTCAGAGGATATCCGTGTTATCTTGGTTAAATTATCGGACCGTTTGCACAATATGCGGACTCTCAAACACCTGCGAAAGGACAAGCAAGAACGTATCTCCAGAGAAACCATGGAAATTTACGCACCACTTGCTCATCGTCTAGGGATTTCCAGTGTCAAGTGGGAGTTGGAAGATTTATCTTTCCGTTATCTCAATCCAACTGAGTTTTACAAGATCACCCACATGATGAAGGAAAAACGCAGAGAACGTGAGGCTCTGGTCGACGAAGTCGTAACCAAGTTGGAGGACTATGCTACCGAACGCAATCTCAAAGGGAAAATCTATGGTCGTCCTAAGCATATCTATTCGATCTACCGCAAGATGCAGGATAAGAAGAAACGCTTTGAGGAAATTTATGACCTGATTGCCATTCGCTGTATCTTAGATACCCAGAGTGATGTTTACGCTATGCTGGGTTATGTGCATGAACTTTGGAAACCTATGCCAGGTCGCTTCAAAGACTATATCGCCAATCGCAAGGCCAACGGTTACCAGTCTATCCATACGACTGTCTATGGACCAAAAGGGCCGATTGAATTCCAGATTCGGACTAAGGAAATGCATGAGGTGGCTGAGTACGGGGTTGCGGCTCACTGGGCTTATAAGAAAGGCATTAAAGGGCAGGTCAACAGCAAGGAATCAGCTATTGGAATGAACTGGATAAAGGAGATGATGGAGCTCCAAGACCAGGCTGATGATGCCAAGGAATTTGTGGACTCTGTTAAAGAAAACTATCTGGCGGAGGAGATTTACGTCTTTACTCCAGACGGTGCGGTTCGCTCCCTTCCAAAAGATTCAGGACCGATTGACTTTGCCTATGAAATCCATACCAAAGTCGGTGAAAAAGCGACAGGTGCCAAGGTCAATGGCCGTATGGTTCCACTGACAACCAAGCTCAAGACAGGGGATCAGGTTGAAATTATCACCAACCCCAACTCCTTTGGTCCGAGTCGTGACTGGCTCAACATGGTCAAGACCAGCAAGGCGCGCAACAAGATTCGTCAGTTCTTTAAAAATCAAGACAAGGAATTATCCGTTAACAAGGGCCGTGAAATGTTGATGGCCCAGTTCCAAGAAAACGGCTATGTAGCCAATAAGTTCATGGACAAGCGTCACATGGACGAGGTCCTTCAAAAGACCAGCTACAAGACAGAAGAGGCTCTCTACGCAGCCATTGGTTTTGGAGAAATTGGCGCTATTACGGTCTTTAACCGCTTGACCGAAAAGGAACGTCGTGAGGAAGAACGCGCCAAGGCCAAGGCGGAAGCAGAAGAGCTTGTCAAAGGTGGCGAAGTTAAGGTTGAAAATAAAGAAACCCTCAAGGTCAAGCATGAGGGTGGTGTGGTGATTGAAGGTGCCTCAGGACTCCTCGTTCGGATTGCCAAGTGTTGCAATCCAGTGCCGGGTGATGATATTGTTGGCTATATCACCAAGGGCCGTGGAGTGGCTATTCACCGTGTGGACTGTATGAATCTCCGTGCCCAAGAAAACTATGAGCAACGTCTCCTTGATGTGGAATGGGAAGATCAATTCTCAAGCAAGGAATACACTGCCCACATCGATATCTATGGTCTCAACCGTACAGGGCTTTTGAACGATGTTCTGCAAGTTCTCTCAAACACGACAAAGAATATCTCAACCGTTAATGCTCAACCAACTAAGGATATGAAATTTGCCAATATCCATGTCTCCTTTGGTATTTCCAACCTCTCTACACTGACCACAGTCGTGGACAAGATCAAGAGTGTGCCAGAGGTTTACTCCGTCAAACGGACCAACGGCTAATTCTCCCTTCAGTTACTAGAAAGGCTATTATGAAAATTATTATCCAACGTGTTAAAAAAGCCCAAGTCAGTATCGAAGGTCAAGTTCATGGAAGGATTAATCAGGGACTCTTATTACTGGTTGGTGTTGGTCCAGAGGACCAAGAGGAAGATTTGGACTATGCTGTGAGAAAGCTCGTTAACATGCGGATTTTTTCAGACGCAGAAGGCAAGATGAATCTGTCTATCAAGGATATTGAGGGGGAAATCCTTTCTATTTCTCAGTTTACTCTCTTTGCGGATACCAAGAAAGGCAATCGTCCCGCCTTTACAGGAGCAGCCAAGCCGGATATGGCAGCTGCCTTCTATGAGGCTTTCAACCAAAAGCTGGCTCAGGAAGTACCTGTTCAGACAGGCATCTTTGGAGCGGATATGCAGGTGGAGCTGGTCAATGACGGACCGGTCACCATTATCCTTGATACAAAAAATAGATAAGAAAACCAAGCCCAGTTGGCTTGGTTTTTGTTTAGAGATACTCCCAGAAGGCGATGTGTTTGTTGTAAAAGTCGGGATAGTTTTCTCTTAGGTGGCTAGCCGTCATATAATATAAAGTAGAATGACAGGAAGTAAAGACTGGAGTAAGAGAGTAGAAATATTGAGGGCCAGTGATGGATAAAAAGACAAATAATAGAAAATCGCTGATGAGCACTCCTAAATAGTAGAGGCGAATTTTTTTGTTCATCTGAGGATAAATCTCAGAGAACTGTTTTTTGAGTCGGAAGACTAAGCGAGACAGCAGTAGTCCCTGAGCAAGGATGAAAATGAAGCAAAAAATCAGACCTCTCTCCAAAGAAAGTTCGTATCGAGGTCTGAAAGTTACCAACAGTAGCAAATCGCAGAGTACAATGGCTGCAAAATGGATTCTAAAGAGCTTTTTCATAGGAAGACCTCCCTCTTTTATCTAGCTTCATTCTACACCAAACGAATGGGACTTACAAGCAAAATAATAAAAAATCCCTGAAAGGAATTTCTTTCAGGAATAAGGGGTTAGTTGATTTTTTCGACATAGAGTTGTTTGGCGATATCGATGCTAACTTGGAGGTCTTCACCTTTGTTGACCAGTGTAAAAGTATTGGAAAAATTATCAAACTGCTTGACTTTGACTTGGTCACCGATATGGATTTCATGCTTTTCTAGATATTTGAGTAGTTCAAAACTATCATGAACGCGAGTCAGGAGATAGGTTCCAGCTTCTTGGACGTCTGCCAGTGGTAAGTTGTTGATTTCAACCAAGAGCTCTCCCTTGGCTGGGATGGTTCCTCCGTGGGGGCAGGTTTGAGGGAAGCCCAGCAGTTTATCCAGTCTCTCTACGAAGAGGTCGGATACAGTGTGCTCTAGGACTTCAGCTTCCTCGTGGATTTGATCGCTGGTATAGTCGAGATGGTGAACTAGAAAGACCTCAATCAACCGGTGTTTGCGATAGAGCTCGGAGACTAGTTTGAGCCCAATATCTGTCAATAGATAGCCATTCTCCTTATCCTTGAGGATGAGATTTTCACTTTTCATGCGTTTGATCATCTCTGTTACGGCAGGTGGAGAGACTTGCATACGGGCAGCAATTTCCTTATTGGTGATTTTTTGCATTTCCGTACCGATTTCATAAATACATTTTAGGTAGTCTTCTTTATTTGGAGTCATTCGTTTCCTCTTGTCTTTTCTCTCCATCTAGTATATCAAAAAAAGCTAGATTTCTCTAGCCTTCTGCCCTAATGGCTTTGATTTTAGTCCAGTTCTTTCACTGCAGCAATAGCAGCTTCAAAGTCTGGTTCTGTGTTGATGTTGTCAACGTATTCCACGTAACGGATGACATTGTCAGTATCGAGAACAAAGACAGCACGTGCAAGGAGATGCCATTCGTTAATCAAGAGGGCATAATCGCGCCCGAAAGAATGGTCAAAGTAGTCTGAAAGCATGATAGCATTGTCAAGACCTTCAGCCCCACACCAGCGTCCTTGAGCAAATGGTAGGTCCATAGAAACAGTAAGAACGACGGTATTGTCGAGGTTAGCTAGTTCTTGGTTGAATCGACGTGTTTGCGTTGAGCAGATACCAGTATCGATAGAAGGGACAACACTCAAGACTTTTTTCTTTCCATCAAAGTCAGCTAGCGTTTTTTTAGAGAGATCGGTTGTCGTAAGAGAAAAGTCAAGTGCCTTGTCTCCGACTTGCAGTTGTTTACCTGTAAAGGTTACAGGATTTCCGAGAAAAGTGGTCATGAAACTACTCCATTCTTTTTTCTTTTATTTTACCGAGAATTGTCAGATTTTTCCAATGATTTGACTGGAAATTAAGCGATAAAAAACGCCTGTTCATGTGAGAACGACGTTTTTAATGGATTACTTAGACAAACCTTCAGCAATCTTGTCAAGGTTGTATTTCATCATGCTGTAGTAGCTGTCGCCTTCTTTGCCTTCTTCAGCAATTGAGTCAGTAAAGATTTGTGCGTAAATTGGGATATTTGTGTCTTGTGAAACAGTCTTCATTGGACGGTCATCGACACTTGATTCAACAAAGAGTGATGGAACTTTTGTTTGGCGAAGTTTTTCAACCAAGGTCTTGATTTGTTCAGGTGTCCCTTCTTCTTCTGTGTTGATTTCCCAGATATAGGCACTTGGAACTCCGTAAGCTTTAGAGAAGTATTTGAAGCATCCTTCGCTGGTTACGATGAGTTTCTTTTCAGCAGGGATATTGTTAAATTTCTCTTTGGCTTCCTTGTCCAGTTTGTCTAGCTTTTCAGTATAGTCTTTGAGATTTTTTTCGTAGAATTCCTTGTTGCTAGGGTCTTTTGCAATCAATTGTTTAGCGATATTCTTAGCATAAATTATCCCATTTTCAAGGTTGAGCCAAGCGTGTGGGTCTTCTTTGCCTTTCTCGTTTTGACCTTCAAGGTAGATGATATCTACGCCGTCACTAACTGCATAGTAGTCTTTGTTTTCAGTTTTCTTGGCATTTTCAACCAATTTGGTAAACCAAGCATTGCCACCTGTTTCAAGGTTGATACCGTTATAGAAAATGAGGTCAGCCTCAGAAGTTTTCTTTACGTCTTCAGGAAGTGGTTCGTATTCGTGTGGGTCTTGACCAACAGGAACGATACTGTGAAGATCAATCTTGTCACCAGCGATATTTTTAGTAATATCAGCAATGATAGAGTTAGTTGCTACAACCTTTAGTTTTTGATTTGTAGATGCTGTATCTTTTTTTCCGCTAGCACAGGCAGCTAATCCAATGATAGCAAGAAAAAGAACAAGCAATGTACCTAATTTTTTCATTAGATTCCTCCAGAAGGGTTTCCCCTTATTTATTGATTTTTTTATTTTTTAGTTTCAAGTATCGTTGCTTTGGAGAGATAAAGAAACTGATTAAGAAGAAGCTGGCGGATGTGAGCACGATGCTGGATCCTGCTGCGAGGTTGAAGCTATAGCCGATAAAGAGTCCCAAAACAGAAGCGGTTGCCCCTAGGGTTGATGAAAGAAAAATCATGCTCTTTAGGCTATTCGCATAAAGGTAAGCCGTCGCAGCTGGGGTGATCAACATGGCCACGATAAGAATAGTTCCAACACTTTGCATGGCAGTGACTGACACAAGGGTCAAGAGCACCATGAGCAGATAGTGGTAGAAATTGACGGGCATTCCCATGGCTTTAGCCAGGAGTTCGTCAAAGGATGTAATCAATAGTTGTTTAAAGAAAATCCCGATAATCAAGAGAATCAATGCACCCACACCAATGGTGATCCACATGTCCGTATCTTGGACAGCGAGGATATTCCCAAAAAGGATATGGAAGAGGTCTGTCGAACTCTTGGCAACACTAATCAAGATGACACCTAAGGCTAAGAAAGATGAAAAGGTAATACCAATGGCAGTGTCACTCTTGATGATGGAGTTTCCCTTGATGTAGGTAATGATGATGGAAGCCATCAAACCAAAGATGATCGCTCCAATAAAGAAATCAATTCCCAGGATAAAGGAAAGGGCTACGCCGGGCAAAACTGCGTGAGAGATGGCATCCCCCATGAGAGACATCCCACGTAGGATGATAAAACATCCCACAGCTCCAGCAACCACCCCGATGACGATAGCTGTTATCAAGGCGTTTTGTAGGAAATGGAAATGTTGCAATCCATCGATAAATTCTGCTATCATAGGTCACCTCCATTGAAAAAGAGTTTGCTACCGTAGGCCTTCTTAAGATTGGCTTCGGTAAAGGTTTCTTCAGTTGGACCAAGGTCTATTAATTCTCGATTGAGAAGCAAAACTTGGTCGAAATAATGGGGGACTTTGCTGAGGTCATGATGGACGATGAGAACTGTTTTACCAGCTTTTTTAAGGTCTCTCAGCGTATTCATGATAATCTCTTCACTGATCGAGTCAATTCCAGCGAAAGGCTCATCTAAAAAGATGTAGTCAGCTTCCTGAACTAAGCAGCGGGCAATCAAAACACGTTGGAATTGTCCTCCTGAGAGCTGACTGATTTGGCGATCAGCATAGTCTGAGAGTCCAACGATTTCAAGTGCATCCGCCACTTTTTTCCAGTGGCGGGCCTTTAAAGTGTGGAAGAGCGGGATAGATGGATAGAGTCCCAGTGAGACACATTCCTTGACCTTGATAGGGAAATTGTAGTCGATATGGATTTTTTGCTCGACATAGGCAACTCGATGTAAAGATTTCTTGACTTCTTTGTCATCGAGAAAGGCCTGACCTTCGTGTGGGATAATTCCCAACATACTTTTTAATAAAGTTGATTTTCCAGCACCGTTTGGACCAATAATTCCGGTAATAGTTGGTCCTTGGAGCACTAGTGAAATATCCTTTAGTGCCAACGTTTCTTTGTAGGAGACACTGAGGTTTTCGATACGTATCATACAGTTGTTTTCCTCCTATCTTTTAATATACACTTTTAATATACATTAAAAAAAAAATTAAGTCAAGTTAATTTTTGAAAAATTTAAAATAATAACTGAAAAATGAAGAAAAAAGAGTGACCATTTTTAATTGCATTCCCAAGTGTTTTTTGCTAAGCTAAGAATAAGTGAAAAATGAAAGCGAGAACAAGATGACACGTTATCAAGACGATTTTTATGATGCAATCAATGGCGAATGGGAAAAGACAGCTGTCATTCCAGCTGATAAATCTCGAACAGGTGGCTTTATTGACCTTGATGAGGAAATTGAAGAGTTGATGTTGGCGACTACGGACAAGTGGTTGGAAGGCGAAGATGTTCCAGAGGATGCAATCCTCGCAAACTTTGTTAAGTACCATCGTATGGTACGTGATTTTGACAAGAGAGAAGCAGAAGGGTTCAAGCCTGTCCTTCCTCTGCTCAAGGAATACCAAGATTTGGAGAGCTTTGCAGATTTCACCAGTAAACAAGCAGAGTTCGAACTAGCTGGTAAACCAAACTTCCTTCCTTTTGGTGTATCGCCAGACTTTATGGATGCCAGAACTAATGTTCTCTGGGCCAGTGCACCAGGGACGATTTTGCCAGATACAACCTACTATGCTGAAGACCATCCTCAACGTGAGGAACTCTTGACGCTTTGGAAGGAAAGTACTACGAATCTACTCAAAGCCTATGATTTTTCAGATGAGGAAATCACAGACTTACTAGAGAAACGATTGGAATTGGACCGTCGCATTGCGGCTGTGGTGCTTTCTAACGAAGAAAGTTCAGAATATGCCAAACTCTATCATCCATATGCTTATGAAGATTTCAAGAAATTCGCACCTGCCCTCCCTTTGGATGACTTCTTCCAAGCAGTGATTGGACAGACTCCAGACAAGGTTATCGTAGATGAGGAACGTTTCTGGCAAGCAGCAGAGCAATTCTATAGTGAAGAAGCGTGGCCTCTACTTAAAGCAACCTTGATTTTGGGCGTAGTCAATCTTTCAACCGGCTATCTCACAGACGAGATTCGTGTTTTGTCAGGTGCCTATGGACGTGCCCTTTCAGGTGTGCCAGAAGCTCAGGACAAGGTCAAGGCAGCTTATCACTTGGCCCAAGGTCCTTTCAAGCAAGCTCTGGGTCTCTGGTATGCGCATGAAAAATTCTCTCCTGAAGCTAAGGCAGACGTAGAGAAAAAAGTGGCGACGATGATCGATGTTTATAAGGAACGTTTGGCTAAGAATGACTGGCTCACTCCTGAAACGCGTGATAAGGCCATTGTCAAACTCAATGTCATCAAGCCTTATATTGGTTATCCAGAGGAATTGCCAGAACGCTACAAGGACAAGGTAGTGGATGAAACTGCCAGCCTCTTTGAGAATGCTCTTGCCTTCGCGCGTGTGGAAATCAAGCACAGCTGGAGCAAGTGGAACCAACCGGTTGACTACAAGGAGTGGGGTATGCCTGCTCACATGGTTAATGCCTACTACAATCCTCAGAAGAACTTGATTGTTTTCCCAGCGGCTATTTTACAGGCTCCATTCTATGACTTGCATCAGTCGTCTTCAGCCAACTACGGTGGGATTGGTGCAGTTATTGCCCATGAGATCTCTCATGCCTTTGATACAAATGGTGCTTCCTTTGATGAAAATGGTAGTCTCAAAGACTGGTGGACAGAAAGCGACTATGCAGCCTTTAAAGAAAAAACGCAGAAGGTCATCGACCAGTTTGATGGTCAAGAATCCTACGGCGCAAGGATAAACGGCAAATTAACCGTATCCGAAAACGTTGCTGACCTTGGAGGAATTGCTGCAGCCCTTGAAGCTGCTAAGAGAGAACCAGACTTCTCAGCTGAAGAATTCTTCCACAACTTTGCTCGTATCTGGCGTATGAAAGGCCGTCCTGAGTTGATGAAACTCATGGCCAGTGTCGACGTGCACGCGCCTGCTAAACTCCGTGTCAACGTTCAAGTACCAAACTTCGATGACTTCTTTACAACATACGATGTCAAAGAAGGCGACGGCATGTGGCGTTCACCAGAGGACCGTGTGATTATTTGGTAAGACAAAAACCAAGGAAATTATCCTTGGTTTTTTGCTTGTTAGAAAAAGGGATTAAAGGTCTTTTCGTGAGCGATAGTCGTAGCTGGACCATGCCCAGGGTAGACATCGTAGTTAGGGAGGGTGAAGAGTTGCGTCTGAATGCTATGAAGGAGTTGTTCCATGCTACCTGTAGGAAGGTCTGTCCGTCCGATGGTTTCGCGGAATAGAACATCTCCGGTTAAGACTAGATGGGCATCAGGAAAAACCAGAGAAACACCTCCGATAGAATGGCCAGGTGTTGGTAATACCGTAAAACGAAACTCTTCGATCTGGTATTCCTCATGAAAGACAAAGGTGTGCTCTGCTGGTTTTGCGACCACATCTGCCATATCATCATGACGAGGTAGGCCAGAGAGATTGTCAACAGGAGTATAGAGCCAGCTGGCTTCACTTTCTGCTACATAAACGGGGGGATTTCCAAAAGCTTCACGAACTAAGTCCAGACTCATAATATGGTCGTAGTGGGTGTGGGTCAGGAGAATCGCGCAGACTGGTTTGTTGATTTTCTCAATAGTCTTGCGAATGGCTTCCCAATGGCTACCTGGGTCAACCACAATCAGGTGTTGGTCTCCTTCCAGATAATAAGTGTTTTCATAAGCAACGGGATTCACGGTTTTATGGATTTTCATACTGGCTCCAATCTCAAAGAATGTACTAAACTAAGTATAGCACAGAAGAGGGAAATAAAGTGAAAAGAAAGTCCCACTTTTGTATTCAAGGTTGGTTGATTTATATTAAAAAAAGAAGGAAATTGCTGTGAGAAGACTTGTTATATTTTTAGTTGAATGGTAATAAGAACATAGAACAAATAAGAAATAACTGATAAAAATACAGTTTCTTTTATTGAGGACGCATTTGGACTTTATAGTTATAATTATAAATAAAATATGTTAAAAAATAATATTTGCGAAGTGTATCCAAATATAAATATAATGATTTAATACATTAAATAGTATTTTATTGAATTTTTTTTCAACAAAAATATAAGGTTTACATACTGTAAATAGAAGGATTGTGCTTGTTTTTGCCAATCAAGTGATTTGGATGTTATTAATTTTATTTTAAAAAAAATTATATAAATCTTTGAAAAAGATAGGGAAAGTGTTAGTATGAATATGCATATTGAATATGAGGACATAATCCTTTTGAAATATCAAAATTTAAAAGCCTTTTTAAGGAGAGAAAGAAATTTTGTTTTTCTATATTTCAATATCAACATAATAAAAATAGGAAGGTTGTGTATCTTATGAAGAGTAAGCAACAGGATTTTAGAACGGAGAAGTACATTCGTTATGGCATTCGGAAGTACAGCTTTGGGGCAGCGTCGGTGGCAATTGCGGCCGGTTTGATGATGTTCCTAGGTAATGGTGCGGTATCGGCAGCGGAAGTACAAGGTGCAGATGCAACAGTGGCAACGACAACACCAGTAGCAATAAAGGAGTCGGAGCCGACTATAACGGCGGAGAAATCTGAAGCTAAGGCGTCAGAAAAAGTAGTAGAGACTAAAAAAGTTGATAAGACTGCTCTGACTAAAAAAGTAGTTGAGTTAGAAGCGAAGATTGCATCTGCAAAGAAAGCTGATGCAACAGCGATAGCTACTGCAAATGAAGTATTGACTGCGGCAAAGGCAGTTCTTGCAAACGAAACTGCAAAACAGGCTGATATCGATGCAGAGCATGCTAAAATTGAAGCTTTGATTACAGTTGTAGTTGAGTCAGACGAAGCTGGGAAACAAGTTGAGGAAACACCAGCAACTATAGCAGTCAAACCAGTGGCGACCACTGCTACAGAAAAAGCTGTAGAAGAATCTAAAAAGGTTTTGGAACAGGTCACGTCAGAAGCGGAAGTGACAAATGTTCTTGCAGATGAAGCGATTCGTAAACATAAACTTGAAGACGACTACAAAGAGGCTATCGAAGCAGCGGTAGTACACAATAAGGAAGTTATTGCGGAAGCTAAAAAAGTGTTAGCTACGGATAGCGTTACAGCTAAACAAGGCAATGAACAATTGTCACGTTTGAACGAGTCAATTCTTGCAGTATATAATGAGCTAAAAAAAGCAGGAATCGGAAAAGATGGAAACTTTGGAGTCGCTTTGGCTGCTCAAGATTTCTATGCCGAAGAGGGTTCTAATACAACTCATGCATCGGAAACAAACGCTGCAAATCATACTGGTAAAGATACCTATACAATTCCAGTACAAGAAATTAAATTAATTACGGGTACTGATGCTACAGGTCTAGAGATTGAAGTCTATTCTAATCAGCGGGTTGGTAATGATACAAATGCTGGAAATGGGATGCATACAGAACAAGGTGGAAAAACTGGTCATAACAACAAAGGACGTGTAGACTATCCATTAACCCCTGATGCTGCTAAAAAGTTAGCTGAAGAAGCACCACTTTGGAGAAATAAACTCCGTGCGGATGGGTCAAGAATTTCAAACGCTGCGACGTCAATATACTCTGCTAACGGTGGTTATGAATACCTAGCTACAGAAATTTATGGCTATGGGTATGAACACGGAGTTGACAGAGTTTATATTAAAGGTTTGAAAGATCGTATCGCTGTTTCTGAAAATGCTAAGCAAGCTGGTTGGAGTCTTACCTCTGTAACCCCAACTAACCTTGTGCCGGGATTGACATACGATTCAGAAACAGACACAATTCAAGGAAAAGTTATAGCGGATATTGAAAATGGAGTTTATGATTTACGATTTAATATTACTGCGACCAATACAGATGGTCGAACAGTAACTTTCCAAATTCAGAATCTTCGTGCTGGTTGGGTCGGGTGGCAAGATAGCACACCTCCTAAAATAAAGTCAGACTCTGAGCGTTATGATCGTAAAGTAGGTGATGATGCTAATGTAAACATTCAATTCTATGACGAATCAGGTGCTAGTGCAACACCAGCAAATAGTCGAGGAACTTATAACTACACGACGGTTGAAGGAAAAGTTGTAAGAGTGCCTCAAAGATTTTCTAGAGCAGTGACAGGAGTTTCAGGATATAACACCATTGGTGAACAATTAGATGATTCTAAAGTCCTAATTCCAGGTACTAGCTATAGTGTTGCAAACAGTACTTCTGATGAGCAAGCTGCTGATCAAACGAATATGGGGAGAGGAATCATTTCTGGAAAATTAACTGAAGCAGGAATTTACACAGTCTCCGTATTTGCAAAAGATTATGATAAATTGGCTAATAATAATGTCTGGAACCAATCTGGACAAGAAGCACATGCTACTGTAACATTAGTCGTGAAACCAAAGGTTGAGGTTCAAAACGTTGAAACTTACTCAACAGTTGTACCAGTTAAAATTTCTAAAGGTGCATCAAGTGCTAAGGTAACAATGCCTGATGGTACTGTAACCAATCTAAAAGCAGTTAATGGCAAATGGCTCGTAGACAGTGGTTCAACCAACACAGCTGTTTCTGAAAATCAAGAATTAGGTACTGTTGATTCCGATACAGTCTTTAATATTCCTGTGACATCAGAGGCAACTGCCAAAGTTGGTGTTGATAATATCAAAGTAGAAGCATCTGCTGAAAATGTTAAGGGAACTTTCTTACGTGAACAAGTTGAGTTAAATGGAACGGATGGGCAAAAACATACTGCTACTTTTAATAAGGCTACCGGACACTGGGAGTTACCTAGCGACTATGCTGAAAGTAAAACACTGAATGGTGATGGTACGACAAGATGGACTAAACGTCAAGTGTACACAGAAGCTCAGCAAGACGGTGGTATGAAATTTTATATCTATGAGTACATTCGACAGCTTGATAGCACTGGGAAAGTGACAAGTGTAGAAACGCCAACTCGTCCAGAAACGATTTATGTTTCTAGGAATACTAATCAGGTAGGAGATGGAATGTCAGTAACTGTCACTTACGATAAACATTCAAATACCTGGGCGTCATCTGATGGAACTGAAGTGACTGCTGCTAAGCTTGGAAATGACTCTTGGGAAGTTCATACTAAGTCAGGATTTGGTGGTATTATTAGAGGAACGATTGCAACAAATACTGATGTGGCAACTGTAGTAAATACAAAACCAACAGCAACTTCACAAGATTATACTTCAACAAAAGGTACTGCGGTTGACCTTCGTAATGAAGCAAAAGCTGCAGTAAGCATCTCAGACTCTGAGGATACTAAATATGGTAAAACAACCTATATCACTCGAATCACAGTAACATCGCCTTCAGGAGTTCAAAAAGTATTTGATACTAAACAAGATGCAAACAACTACAATATTGCTAGTGGATATAGCTTAAATGAAGTAGGGGTATATACTGTTAAGATTGATGTTATTGATAGTAATGGAAATTACACTACTGAAGCAACAATCGGTGGAACTGAGTCGGGAGTTGATCATGGGGTTGATTCATCAACTGCTACAACAACCTACCATATTACAGTAACTGATACGATTGAAGGACATAATGTGACTTCGACTGATATTCAAGGTGCTACTCAAAAAGAAACTCCAACCTTTACATCTGTTGGAGATGGATCACCAGTAAAACCAAGTGCTTCTTCTCCTGCTAAGTTAGTAGATCCAAAAACAAGTGGATTTGTTGATACTCTAACAATTGATGGTCAGGGTACCTACTCAATTAATAATGAAACAGGCGAAGTAACCTTTGTTCCATTGAAGACATTTACCGGTACAGCTACACCTGTCACAGTTTCACTTACTGCAAAATTAGGAAAAGATGCTAATGATACTGATATTACAGCAACTGCTACAGCAACGTATACTCCAACTGTAATACCTGTTAAACCAACTTCTACAGATGATGAATCCGAAGGTCCAAAAGGGCAAAAACAACACGGTACACCAACTTTTACTGGTGGTAAAGTTACAGTAAATGGTGTGGAGAAGACTGTTGAAATTGATGAAAATGTTAAACCAACATTTGATGATGGGACAACTAAGAAAGTTGTTCCGGGAGAAGGAACTTATACCATTGATGAAAATGGTGTGGTAACTTTCACACCAGAAAAAGACTTTGTTGGGAAGGCTTCAGGAGTTACAGTCAAACGAGTTGATAAGAACGGAACAGAAATAACTGCAAAATACACTCCGACTGTCCGTCCAATTACTTCATTTGTAGATACTAAGGGGAATACATTAATTCCAAGCGAAGATGGTGAACAACCTAAGAAGGATATTCCAGGCTACCGCTTCGTAGAGACTAAGAAACTTCCAAACGGTGACACAGAACACGTTTATGAGAAGGTTAAGACTAGTCATAAGGATAAGGAAGGCAATGAAATTCCAGGTTATCCAAGCGAAGACGGTGAACAACCGAAGAAAGATATTCCAGGTTACCGCTTCGTAGAGACTAAGAAACTTCCAAACGGTGATACAGAACACGTTTATGAGAAGGTTAAGACTAGTCATAAGGATAAGGAAGGGAATGAAATTCCAGGTTATCCAACAGAAGACGGTGAACAACCGAAGAAAGATATTCCAGGTTACCGCTTCGTAGAGACTAAGAAACTTCCAAACGGTGATACAGAACACGTTTATGAGAAGGTTAAGACTAGTCATAAGGATAAGGAAGGGAATGAAATTCCAGGTTATCCAACAGAAGACGGTGAACAACCTAAGAAGGAAATTCCAGGTTACCGCTTCGTAGAGACCAAGAAACTTCCAAACGGCGACACAGAACACGTTTATGAGAAGGTTAAGACTAGTCATAAGGATAAGGAAGGGAATGAAATTCCAGGTTATCCAAGCGAAGACGGTGAACAACCTAAGAAGGATATTCCAGGCTACCGCTTCGTAGAGACTAAGAAACTTCCAAACGGCGACACAGAACACGTTTATGAGAAGGTTAAGACCAGTCACAAGGATAAGGAAGGGAATGAAATTCCAGGTTATCCAAGCGAAGACGGCGAACAACCTAAGAAAGATATTCCAGGTTACCGCTTCGTAGAGACCAAGAAACTTCCAAACGGCGACACAGAACACGTTTATGAGAAGGTTAAGACTAGTCATAAGGATAAGGAAGGGAATGAAATTCCAGGTTATCCAAGCGAAGACGGTGAACAACCTAAGAAGGATATTCCAGGCTACCGCTTCGTAGAGACTAAGAAACTTCCAAACGGCGACACAGAACACGTTTATGAGAAGGTTAAGACCAGTCACAAGGATAAGGAAGGGAATGAAATTCCAGGATATCCAAGCGAAGATGGTGAACAACCTAAGAAAGATATCCCAGGCTACCGCTTCGTAGAGACTAAGAAACTTCCAAACGGCGACACAGAACATGTCTACGAAAAAGTGAAGACTAGTCATAAGGATAAGGAAGGGAATGAAATTCCAGGTTATCCAAGCGAAGACGGTGAACAACCTAAGAAGGATATTCCAGGCTACCGCTTCGTAGAGACTAAGAAACTTCCAAACGGCGACACAGAACACGTTTATGAGAAGGTTAAGACAAGCCATAAGGATAAGGAAGGGAATGAAATTCCAGGTTATCCAACAGAAGACGGTGAACAACCTAAGAAAGATATTCCAGGCTACCGCTTCGTAGAGACTAAGAAACTTCCAAACGGCGACACAGAGCACGTTTATGAGAAGGTTAAGACCAGTCATAAGGATAAGGAAGGCAATGAAATTCCAGGTTATCCAACAGAAGACGGTGAACAACCTAAGAAGGATATCCCAGGCTACCGCTTCGTAGAGACTAAGAAACTTCCAAACGGCGACACAGAACATGTCTACGAAAAAGTGAAGACTAGTCATAAGGATAAGGAAGGCAATGAAATTCCAGGTTATCCAAGCGAAGACGGTGAACAACCTAAGAAAGATATTCCAGGTTACCGCTTCGTAGAGACTAAGAAACTTCCAAACGGCGACACAGAGCACGTTTATGAGAAGATTAAGACTAGTCATAAGGATAAGGAAGGCAATGAAATTCCAGGTTATCCAAGCGAAGATGGTGAACAACCTAAGAAAGATATCCCAGGCTACCGCTTCGTAGAGACTAAGAAACTTCCAAACGGTGACACAGAACACGTTTATGAGAAGGTTAAGACCAGTCACAAGGATAAGGAAGGCAATGAAATTCCAGGTTATCCAAGCGAAGATGGTGAACAACCTAAGAAAGATATCCCAGGCTACCGCTTCGTAGAGACTAAGAAACTTCCAAACGGCGACACAGAACATGTCTACGAAAAAGTGAAGACTAGTCATAAGGATAAGGAAGGGAATGAAATTCCAGGTTATCCAAGCGAAGACGGTGAACAACCTAAGAAGGATATCCCAGGCTACCGCTTCGTAGAGACTAAGAAGCTTCCAAACGGTGACACAGAACACGTTTATGAGAAGGTTAAGACCAGTCATAAGGATAAGGAAGGTAATGAAATTCCAGGTTATCCAACCGAAGACGGTGAACAACCTAAGAAAGATATCCCAGGCTACCGCTTCGTAGAGACTAAGAAACTTCCAAACGGCGACACAGAGCACATTTATGAGAAGGTTGTTACTGCCCCTCAACAAAAACCGACTGAGCAATCTCCAACGACTAAAGCAACCAAAGAATTACCTAATACTGGTACGGAAGATCATGTAGCTTTGGCAGCTCTAGGAGTACTTGGTTTGATGAGCGGATTTGGACTTGTGTCTCGTAAGAAAAAAGAAGACTAATTCTATACTCGAGATTCTAAGTAGTATCCATTAGTTTCTTAAACAAAAAACCAACTAATCTAATGATTAGTTGGTTTTTTGTCTATTCTCGATTTTTCCAAGCTTGGTAGCGGGTGTCAATCAAGAGTTGGGTTAGTCGTCCCATGGTTTCTCTTTCTTCGGGAGTGAGGGATTGAGCTTGGACAAAGAGATGGTGAACGTGTTCAATGACCTTGAAGGAAGAGAGGTCGTTGATAGAAGAGATGCCTGCATCGAGAATGATTCCAAAAAAGAGATCAAAGTAGAGCTGCAGTTCAGTATCAGGGACCGTCTCAACCCATTCCTTGAAGGTAGTATCGACTTGCTGGCTGTCACTATTGGTCTCGTCCAGTTGGACAAAGTGTTTGTCTTCAACCTGCCAACTAAAGGTATCGTGCTGAGCAAGGCCACCTAGAGCGGTGCTTCGAACGACGATTTTTTTGTCCGGAATTTCCAACATCATTCCGATGATAGACCCTTGTGGGACAAATACTTTCGTTCTTTCCATCATGTTTTGATAGCCAGCTGTTTCGGTTAGTTCCTTGTGAAGTCCAGGAGCATCAAAAGTATAGACAGCGACAATGTTTTTTTGTAAGACTGGATCGAGCTGACTAGCAGCATAGAAGGCTAGATTGCCCCCTTTTGAGTGTCCAGCTATGACAACCTTTTGGTTAGGATGTTGAGCAAAAAAGTCCTGTAAATACTGAAGGGCGTGTTTTTGAGCTGGAATTTCCTTCATATAGGTCATATGGAAATCTTCTTTCCAACCGATGATGCTATCATCCGTCCCACGAAAAACAAGCAAATAAGTATCGAGAGTGATACGATAAGTCATAGCCGCAAACTGTTTTTGCAATTCAGGATCGATATCGTTGATAAAGTCTGAGAGCTTGCAATTTTTAAAGCGTTTGTGTTGAGAGAGTTGATCCAACAACTGGAGGCGGTTCTTATTGGTCAACATCGTCGTTTCTCTAGGGATTTGAGGTGCTAGATCTATGAGGCGCTGGGTTTTTTGGGTGACTACACCATCAAAAGCAAGGTAGGTTAATTCGGTCAAGGCAAGAACATCTAACTCATTCACGGGGAGGTCATAAAAGGAATCGAAGACTACATCCTTAAGATAGTCAAAAATATTGGCCATAAAAGCTCCTTTCTCTATGTTTATCCTATCACATTTACCTAGAATTAGCTAGTAGGCTTGTTCGAATGACCTAGTATGGTTTGATTGAAATACATAGAAGATAGATTGCTCCTATTTCAAACCTCTAAACGAGCTTACTTGTATGTTTTTGCTATCAATCCCATTTTCCTTTAAAAAATTCTTCATCTCATTTACATCATCAGGCTGACCTGTGATGAGATAGCTGGCTTGATTGCCGTATTCATCAATAGCACGTTTTAAAAATTCTTGACTTTGAGAAAGTTCATCGCTAGTTTTATAAGTAAAATTCGGTGTTTTTTGAGCCAGTTCCTTCATCTCATTATCGAAAATAGTAACTCCTTTGTCAAAATGGTTGAGAATAATCGGACATTTACCAGCCCATTCTTTGATAAGGGGGCGTAGAGAAGAAATACCAACATCAGATGCAAAGCAAACTAGTGGCTGATTCGTATCTTTAACAGTCAAAGAGGAATCCAGCCAACTCATCTCAATCTCACTTCCAGCCGGTAAATGTGTCAAGGTTTCCTTAAAGTGGCTACCACTATTATGCGTTAAAATGAGGATTTCATCTTCATCAGGTGTAGAGGCAATGGTTAGCCATCGACTGGTCTGCTCTCCCTTGGCTTCGTTTTTCCTAGCAGCGGACGACGTATCGGGGAGCGTAAACTTAGCATAAGCCCCAGCTTTCCAGATTTGATGACTCGGTTTTGTGATATGAATTAAATATAGATCTCCGCTTGGGTTTTCGATGGATTTTATCGATAATGTCTGGCTTCGTCCAAGATAAGCGATGGCGCCCCAAGTTATAATACATAGCGCTCCAAGTGTTGATAGAATGATAATAAGCATTTTTTTACCTCTTTTCATTTTTTATGACTCCTGTTCTTAATTTTATGAATGAACTATAAAATAATTCATTCATATCTTTCCAAAAAATAAAGAAATCCATTCTTTATTTTAGAACTCCTTTAATGAAGTTGGTTGCAAGTATTTCGACAGTTTTGCCAATATCTGGAAAATCTTTTTCCGTGATATGCATATCCATATAGTAAAACAGATTATAAACCTGTAAAATATCTTGAATCTTTTCTGGCGAGTACCCTTCAGTCTGCATACGATTTGTAAAAGTTTTAACTAGAAACTGGTGAAAAGGATTTGCGACTTTGCCTTCTTCCGAGGAATAGTAGCTGTGCAAGTCATCTGCGATGGCAGGATTGTACCATTCTGCAAGGATTTTATTGGAAGAAACAAGAGTTCTGGAATGAGAAAATAGTTGACCAATGAGGTCGACCATGTCAATTTCC
This sequence comes from Streptococcus sp. NPS 308, assembly GCF_002355895.1. Classification (NCBI taxonomy): domain Bacteria; kingdom Bacillati; phylum Bacillota; class Bacilli; order Lactobacillales; family Streptococcaceae; genus Streptococcus; species Streptococcus sp. NPS 308. Next base: position 1,429,017 of record NZ_AP017652.1, on the reverse strand, counting down.
CAATCCAGTTCGTCGATCATAGCTTGGCGAACACGGTTGTTTTCATCTATATAGATGTCTAGAAAAATGGCTTCTTTACTCTCGTAATAGTTATAGAAAGAGCCTACTGCAACACCAGCTTGTCTTGCAATTTCTGAAATTCCTGTTGCCTTGTAACCTTTTTTAGAAAAAACGTCATAAGCCACTGTTTTTAGAGCTTGTTTTTTGTCCAATCTGATTTAACCTCCTTATTTTTCATGAATGAATAAATTTCTTTGTTCATTCATATTCTAACAAATCATGGCTAGCTTGTCAATAAGAAGGCTAGATCTATTAAATAAGTTAAAGAAACGCTAACTAAATGAGCACAGAAAGGAAAATATAGGATAAGGCTGGAACTATAGTTAAAAATAAGGTATGATATCAATGGGATTATTCTCTATTTAGCTTTCGTTTCCGAATCTGGATTTGAAAGATAAATAGCCAAATAGTTGAGTTACTAATTCATAGATTTTTTATTAAGGTTTTTTATAGTTTGAACAAGAGCAAAGGAGGAGCGCATGCACAAGATTTTACTAGTAGAAGATGACCAAGTTATTCGACAACAATTGGGAAAACTGCTCTCTGAGTGGGGATTTCAAGTCGTTTTGGTAGAAGACTTTATGGAAGTGCTGAGCTTATTTGTTCAGTCTGAGCCTCATCTGGTTCTCATGGATATCGGCTTGCCTCTCTTTAATGGCTATCACTGGTGCCAGGAGATTCGCAAGATTTCCAAAGTTCCTATTATGTTTCTGTCTTCAAGAGACCAGGCTATGGACATCGTGATGGCTATCAACATGGGAGCAGACGATTTTGTGACCAAGCCTTTTGACCAGCAGGTCCTTTTAGCCAAGGTACAAGGATTATTGCGTCGTTCCTATGAATTTGGAAGGGATGAGAGTCTTTTAGAATATGCAGGAGTTATCCTCAATACCAAGTCTATGGATGTGCATGTCAATGGCAAAGCTATCAGCCTAACCAAAAATGAATTTCAGATTTTACGAGTTTTATTTGAGCATGCAGAAAATATCGTAGCGCGTGATGATTTGATGCGGGAACTCTGGAACAGTGACTTTTTTATTGACGACAATACCTTATCTGTTAATGTCGCTCGCTTGCGCAAGAAACTGGAGGAAGAAGGTTTGATTGGTTTTATTGAAACCAAGAAAGGGATAGGGTATGGACTGAAACATGCTTGATTGGAAATCATTTTTTCTAGCCTATCTGCGTTCTCGCAGTCGCATCTTTGTCTATATTTTTTCATTAGGCTTTCTCGTCCTTCTCTTTCAGTTTTTATTTGCTAGTCTAGGAACTTATTTTCTTTATTTCTTTCTGCTCAGTAGTTTTTTGACCTTCTTATTTTTGGCTTGGGATATATTTGCAGAAGCTCAGGTTTACCGACAGGAAGTTCTCTATGCTGAGAGAGATCCCAAGTCTCCTCTGGAATGTGCCCTAGCAGAAAAACTCGAAGAGCTTGAGTCCGAATTGTACCAAAAAAAGTCTGAAGCGCAGAGCAAGCTGACGGATTTGCTTGATTACTACACCTTGTGGGTTCACCAGATCAAGACGCCCATTGCGGCTAGTCGCCTTTTAGTAGCAGAAGTCTCTGATCGGGAGGTCAAGCAGCAACTGGAACAGGAAATTTTCAAGATTGACTCCTATACCAATCTGGTTTTGCAGTACTTACGTTTAGAGAGTTTTCACGATGATTTGGTCTTTGAACAGGTTCAAGTGGAGGACTTGGTCAAGGATATGGTTCGTAAGTACGCACTTTTCTTTATCCAAAAGGGACTGACGGTCAATCTCCATGACCTTGACAAAATTATCGTGACCGATAAGAAGTGGCTGTTGGTCGTCATTGAACAAATCCTTTCAAACAGCCTCAAGTACACCAAGGAAGGTGGGCTCGAGATTTATATGGATGGTCAGGAGCTCTGCATCAAGGATACGGGGATTGGGATTAAAAACAGTGATGTGCTCCGAGTCTTTGAACGTGGTTTTTCAGGCTACAATGGCCGTTTGACCCAGCAATCATCTGGACTTGGCCTCTATCTATCTAAGAAAATTTCTGAAGAACTGGGCCACCAGATTCGTATCGAGTCTGAGGTTGGGATAGGAACAACCGTACGCATCAAGTTTTCCAATAGGAATCTGATGATTGAGTAAGCATAGTTGATGACAACCTTATCCATCTGTGGAATTTTTGTTCTAGTCGATATCTCTATTTTCGTGATAACGTCTAGAAGTTACCGTAAGATTGTCCAGATGTAAAAGATGTTACACTAGGAAACGACTAGAATATAGTCAAAAAATAAAAGAGGCAAAAATGAAAGAAAGTTATTTTGACGGAGGAATCCTAGATTATAGTGGATACTCTATTTTAGTAGCCATAATTTTCGGGCTTACCTTGGGGATTGCAACACCTTGGGCGATTTGCATGATGCAAAATTGAAAATCAAACACACGGTAGTGGATGGGCAACGTCTATACTTTGACGGGACTGGAGCACAACTGTTCGGTAACTGGATCAAGGGGTTTCTTCTAACCATCATCACGTTTGGGATCTATGGCTTCTGATTGAAAATAAAAATGAAGCAATGGATTGTCGAACAAACCAATCATGTTTAATCATTAAACGGCATCTTCTTTCAGAGGAGATACCGTTTTTTTCTTTTTCGTATAAGAAAACAAAAATTTCTTCCTTCTCTATCTGTTCAATTGATAGATTTCTTCAGAGAAAGACAGTAAAATTTTTGATATAATGTTAAGGATAGACTGACGGATGCTTAAAGGATAATTTTCAAAAAAATAACAGGTGAGAAGAAAAATATGTAAGATTGAACAGAAGTCTCTCTACCATCATCCAAGCAGAAACAAGAGTATATGAAATATAAGGAGTAACCAATGACCGGAAATTATTCAACACGTGAATACCGTGAGAAATTATATGATGATCTTCATGTTCGATTAAGAGATATAGTGATTTTGATGTGTGCGATTTTTATTGCCTCTATAGGTCTAAATATGAATTCAACAGCTGTCATTATTGGAGCCATGCTGATTTCCCCTCTTATGACACCGATTGTTGGACTGGGGTTTGGTTTAGCTATTTTTGATACCCGTTTAATCAAACAATCTCTAGAGGTTTTATTTACTCAAGTATTGGTCAGTTTGCTTGTCTCGACTCTGTATTTCTGGATTTCTCCCTTATCTTATGCAAGTAGCGAGTTGATTGCACGAACCTCTCCGACCATTTGGGACGTTCTCATTGCTATTGCTGGTGGGATAGCAGGTGTCATTGGGTCAAGGAAAAAAGAAGCAAACAATATCGTGCCAGGAGTAGCCATTGCAACAGCTCTGATGCCACCTATCTGTACTGCAGGCTATGGTTTAGCTAATGGAAATGTACGATTTTTATTTGGGGCTCTCTATCTTTTCTTGATCAACTGTGTCTTTATCATGCTAGCCAACATTGTTGGAACAAGAATTTTGATGAGAAAATCTCCCTTAAGTTCATTTAAAGAGCTAAACATTAAAATGAAAATTGGCTTGACATCCTTGATTGTATTATTGGTTCTTCCAGCCAGTTATTCAGCAGTCACTCTGACGATAGATCAAGCGCGAAAAGAAGGAATCAAACAGTTTGTAGCAAAAGAGTTCGCCAATCACACGGTCATTAATCAAGTCTACAAGTCAAGGAACAATGAATTGGTCTTGACGGTTGTTGGAGATCCGATTTCAGACGAAGAATTAGAAATGATACATCAAAAACAAGCCTCTTACGGTATTCAATCTGTTCAATTAAAAGTCAATCAAGTCCATAATTCGACAAAATTAGATAGTGAGATGACCAAGGAATTTTATGAAAACATTAACAAGTATATCGATCAAAAACTCTCTGAAAAAGATTCACAAAAAGATCTCGTAAAAGAAAATGAGGCAGACAAGGATTGAGGATAGTCAACTTTTCTAACTCATGGAAGCAAATTTTGGGAGGATATCCTATATCCAACAGTTAGTGGATAGAAAGGATTGTTTATGAGGATACCATTTGTGGTGGTTTAACCAATCACTACTAGCTCAGGTAAAACAAAATATAAAAAGGCGGTGGGACAGAAATCGATAGACAAAGTCTCGATTTCTGTCCCAGCCCCGCGAGGATGATTAGGAGCTTTTTGGAGTCTAAAAGACGAACAAAAAGTTCAATCAGCTACCGCGTCAAAGTTTAATTGCTAATAAAAAGTGAGGTCGGGATCGTTTGTCCCAACCTCTTTTTTAGGTAGCTGGAATTCTTATCCCAGGTTTTATCTCTTATTTCTCAACGCGTGATTTGTTGGCGATATCAGCAAGGATAACTGCTACAAACTCATCTACGGGGACAGTTTGTGTTTCTTTTTGGCCATAGCGACGAACATTGACTGTTCCGTCTTCCATTTCCTTGTCTCCGACGATTAATTGGTAAGGAATCTTGCTGGTTTGAGAAGCACGGATCTTGAACTGCATTTTTTCATTGCGCTCATCGACATCTGCACGGACACCGCGGTCACGGAGTTTCTTAGCCACTTCCCATGCGTAGTCCACGTGTTTTTCGTTAGATACTGGGATGAGGGTTACTTGGTGTGGTGCAAGCCATGTTGGGAAGGCACCCTTGTAGTTCTCAATCAAGATAGCTGTGAAGCGTTCCATAGTTGAGATAACTCCACGGTGAATCATAACTGGACGGTGTTCTTCACCATCAGCTCCGATGTATTTGAGGTCGAAGCGTTCTGGAAGCAAGAAGTCAAGCTGGATAGTAGAAAGTGTTTCTTCTTTACCAAGGGCAGTCTTAACCTGGATATCCAATTTTGGTCCGTAGAAGGCTGCTTCGCCTTCAGCTTCAAAGTAGTCAACACCCATCTCATCAAGGGCAGCACGAAGCATGGTTTGGGCATTTTCCCACATTTCATCGTTATCAAAGTACTTGTGAGTATCTTGAGGGTCACGAAGAGAGAGACGGAAGCGGTATTCAGTCAAGTTGAAGTCTTCATACACATCGATAATCAACTGAAGGGCACGTTGGAATTCTTCTTGGATTTGTTCTGGAGTCACAAAGAGGTGACCGTCGTTAAGAGACATTTCGCGTACACGTTGAAGACCAGTGAGGGCACCAGATTTTTCGTAACGGTGCATCATCCCGATTTCAGCGATACGGATTGGCAACTCACGGTAGGAGTGAACATGGTGTTTGAAAACTTGGATGTGGTGTGGGCAGTTCATTGGACGAAGGACAAACTCTTCACCGTCCCCCATGTCCATAGTTGGGAACATGTCCTCTTGGTAATGATCCCAGTGACCAGAAGTCTTGTAAAGCTCAACAGAAGCAAGTGGTGGAGTGTAGACGTGTTGGTAGCCAGAAGCTAGCTCTTTGTCTACGATGTAGCGTTCCAACTCACGACGGATAGTCGCACCATTTGGCAACCAGAATGGAAGCCCTTGACCAACCTCTTGAGAAATCATGAAGAGGTCAAGCTCTTTACCAAGTTTACGGTGATCACGTTCTTTGGCTTCTTCACGCATTTGAAGGTAGTTCTTCAAGTCTTTCTTGTCGAACCAGGCTGTACCATAGATCCGTTGCATCATAGCATTGTCGCTATTTCCACGCCAGTAAGCTCCAGCTACATGGAGAAGGTGGAAGATTTGGATGCGGCCTGTTGATGGGACGTGAGGTCCACGGCAGAGGTCCACGTATTCACCCTGACGGTAGATGGTCAAACCACCCTCGTCCTCAGAGTGTTCTTCGATCAATTCCAATTTATAAGGGTCGTTTTTGAAGATTTCACGTGCCTCATCTTTCGATACTTCCTCACGGATAGATGGGAAGTTTTCTTTGACGATTTTTTGCATTTCTTCTTCGATACGAGGCAGGTCTTCGTTAGAGATTTGACCAGCAGTATTGTCGGTATCGTAGTAGAAGCCATCTTCGATAGCAGGACCGACTCCCAAGTGAATGTCTGGGAAAAGGCGACGAGCTGCTTGGGCAAACAAGTGGGCAGCAGAGTGGCGCAAGATTGGAAGGGCATCTTCGTGATCAGGTGTCACAATTTCGATGCTTCCGTCCTCAGTGATAGCACGAGTCGTATCGATGAGTTTGCCGTTGAATTTACCAGCCAAGGCTTTTTTAGCTAGGGAATTGCTGATAGATTGGGCAATTTCAAAAGTAGTAACGCCAGATTCGAATTCACGCACAGCGCCATCTGGGAAAGTAATCTTAATCATGGTTTTCTCCTTAAATATTTATTCTATTTTTGTTGGACAATTTTAAGAGCCGAGCAACTTCTTCCGCAGTCTGATTTTCTGATTGACTGCCATCTGTTATGAGGCTAGGATAACCTAATCTCACCGCTTCCTTACGAACCATTTGAGCAAAAAGAATGTCTCGTTGCATCCAGTTTTCAAAAGCTTGCTCAGGGTTGGTTGTACCCTCTAAGACATAAGGAACCCATTCTCTCTGTATATAATGCTTTTTTTGAAAATCAGCTGTCGGAGTTAAGCATAGATAGGAAGACGCTAGATATTCAAGCTCCTTTACCAAGTGAGGCAAAAGTCCTGCCCCCTCCACCAAGAGAGGTCTGTTTTGATTTTTTATCAAGTAAGATTTTACATAAGGAAAAATCTCTTCATAAAAACGCCATTCTTCATCTGCCATCTCTTCTGGATTTCTCATCCAGATTTGTTCTGGATTTCTATCCTTCCTAAGAAGGCAAATTGGCTGTGAGTCTGCACTTGCTTGACTCATCATCTCTTCTACCAAATCATCCAGTTTGATATGAAGTAGTTGATACTGTCTAGCAAGAAGTGAGGCAATTGTTGACTTTCCACTACAAGGCGATCCGCCAATCATATAAAGCATCGTTCTTCCTCCTTCTGACAAAACAAAAAACGACATCCTAAAAGGACGTCGCAACGTGGTTCCACCTTCATTTATGCACAACAAAAACTGTTGACACCTCTGATTGGCTTTAACGTAGCCACCGTTTTATGTTTTCATAAAAGTCAGTAGAGTAGTATCAGTTTAGGCTTTCTATGCGTTTCCAGCAACCACGCACTCTCTAGTAGAAAGGGGCTAAGTGACTTGTCTCTATGCATTATTATAGCATGATTGCGAGATTTTTCAAGGCTTTTATCCTATTTTTTTACTTTTCTGCTTGTTTATAAGATGACTAAGACCTCTACCAGAAGCCATACCAAGTAGGGCAAAGAGTTCATAAGCTAGGAAATAAACGAGAATGAATTCATTGAAAGTAATGATGGTAAAGCAATAGAGAAGAGCAATACCAAGCAACCACCACAGTGAGAATTGGAAACGGTAGCTATAAAGAAGGGATACGATAAAGGTTGCCAAAGGTGAAAAGAGGATGATGTTGTAAATGTAAAGCCCTTTCAGCGTATAAGGATCAGATATCAGCAGCAAAAGCAACTCATAGAGGGGCCAGTAAAAGAAGAAAATGACAAGGCAGTATGGGATATACTTAAGATATTTCCGCATGGCAATAGTCCTCCAATCTGCAAAAATAGAGAGATGTTGAAGACCACATGATCCTAAATGAAGGGGAACTCTCTACCTATATTATAGCACGATTTGGAAGCCTTTACAAGTTAATTCAGTGAGTAGTGATAGTGCTCTTTTTGAGTGTTTTTTGCTATAATACTAACAAAAGAAGTAAGAGGAAATGAGGAGAAAGGATGACGAAAATAGCAATTCTTTCAGACATACATGGGAATACGACGGCCCTGGAAGCTGTACTGGCTGATGCTAAAAAGGCAAAGGTAGATGAGTACTGGCTTTTGGGGGATATTCTTATGCCTGGAACGGGACGTAGAAGGATATTGGATCTCTTAGCTAGCTTGCCCATCACTGCAAGAGTACTGGGGAATTGGGAGAATAGTCTCTGGCTAGGCCTACATCGTAAGTTAGATCCTACAAAAGTGAGTCATCGTTATCTCCTGCGCCAAAGTCAGTACATCTTAGAAGAAATTAGCCCTAAAGAAATCGAAGACCTCCACAATCAACCCATGCAAGTTCATCGTCAGTTTGGTGATTTAACGGTGGGAATCACTCACCATCTCCCTGATAAAAACTGGGGTAGAGAGTTGATTCATACGGGAAAACAAGAAGATTTTGATAGATTAGCGACGAACCCACACGCCTCTATCGCAGTATATGGTCATATTCACCAACAGTTGCTTCGTTATGGAAGTGACGGACAGTTGATTCTTAATCCGGGTTCGATTGGGCAACCCTTCTTTTTAGATGCGAAGTTGCGTAAGGACTTGCGGGCTCAGTATATGATCTTAGAGTTTGATGAATCTGGTTTGTCTGATGTTGATTTTCGTCGAGTGGATTATGATGTAGAAGCCGAATTGCTGCTGGCTAAGGATTTAAAGCTCCCCTATTTCCAGGTCTACTATGAAAGTTTGGTAAATGGAATTCACCACACTCATAACCATGAATTGTTGGGGAAGATTAGCGAGCAAGAAGGTTATGATCAAGATGTTGAACTCTGGATGGACAGAGAAAAGAAAGATTGGTTTTAAAATGAATTTTGACCAGAAATAGGATAGTCTGATGACAGCTGTTTCTTGGGAAGTCAAAAAGGAAACGAATTGACTACTTATAAAATTTATGCTAGAATGTGGAAAAATATATAATTTGAACACCATACTAATTGATGTTCAAAATAATAGGGAGATAATTTATGAAGCCAGAAGAATTACAGGCAATTGCGTCGGGACTAGGCCTACAGTTTGATGAGGAGTCTGGAAGCATTTATGGCGTGCAATCAGGCTACTTGCTATTGCTACATGAAGCAGATGTAAAAAATCAGTTTCGACTTAGTGTCAGTGTGAGCTTGAATGGCAATCCTGCGGATTCAGAAGAAAACGAGTTGGTGTGGGATGACTTTAAGAGCGAATCACTTCCAAACTTGTCAACTTTATCTATTAATCAGTACACTGTATCTATTGTTGTCAAGGGTGCGATGCGCAAATCAAAGACAATTGAAAAGTTACAGACACTTATAAGAGACTTTGTAGATTTCCTTGAATCCCATCACTTCGTTCAAGTTTGTGGCTACAGTGGTCAAGAGGGGCCAGTTAGTCTTTATCAATTAGGAGAGTCGGTTTTCATTATCAATGAAGAAAGCTATCAATTTTTGAAGAGTAATCTTCAAATTGAAATGGATTCTTATCACAGTCAGAAGGAAAATGTTCTTCTTGGTACCATTGGTGCCTTACTTGGAGCCTTGATTGGTGGGGCGGTTGCTCTTTTCATCGCACGTCTTGGTTATGTAGCTGTCGCAGCGGGGCTTGTTCTTGGAATTTGTACCATTAAAGGATATGAAATGTTTGCAAGAAAGTTATCACGAAAAGGTATTCTGATTTCTGTTGTTTTGATGGTAGTCACAGTCTTTTTAGTGAATCAAATCGATTTGGCAATGGAAGTCGTAGCTCAACTAGGGGTTGAGTTTGCCTATGCTTTCCGAGTGGTCAATGAACTAATTGCAAGCGGAGAATATCCAGATAATTATTTCTTTAATCTAGGGATGTTAGCTGTTTTTACCTTGGTTGGTGCGGGGATTTCTATCAGTTCAGTCTGGTCAAGTCACAAAACAAAGGGAACTGCTCGTAAAATTGGATAAAGGATAAGCTTTTGTATTCTCTATGTCATTGGACTTATTAGGGAATACAAGGCTTTTTTAGTGGACACTCTTTGTAGTAATAATTGACATTACAACATAAAAGGGTATAATGGGTATCAGATAGGATGTAAAAGGAGAAGAAGATGCAAATTTCAAGTCGATTTACGATTGCTACTCATATGTTAATCATCATTGCCATAAAGAGTCAAGAAAGTAAGGTAACTAGTGATTTTCTCGCAGCCAGTGTTGGAGTCAATCCAGTCATTATTCGCAAAACCTTGTCCCAACTCAAAAAAGCTGAACTGATATCAGTTGCGCGTGGGACGGGCGGTACTGAGATTATCAAAGACCTCCGAGATATCAGCCTTTTTGATATTTATCAAGCTGTTGAATGTTTAGGAAAATCTGGTAAACTCTTTAGTTTCCATGACAATCCCAACCCTAAGTGTCCAGTAGGAGCAAATATTCATGAAGTCTTGGATCAAAAATTGCTGGATATCCAACTAGCGATGGAAAACCAACTTCGTCAGACGAGTCTGGCTCAGGTTGTGGCTGAGACTCAGGATAAAATGATCAAGTAAGAGGGCTAGAGTCCTCTTTTTTCATTGCCGATTTTTTATGAAGTTGGGCAAGAAGAACTGTGTTCAAGTGTACTAGATGCTTTACAGTTAAGTAAAAAAATGTGAGCCTTGGTTTCAGGTTCACACTTCATTTTTTACTTATGGCAAAATATCCTTTAGTTGTTTTAAGATGGTTTGTAAGGTTAGGACCGCTTGCTTTCCTTGCTGCGGTTGGTAGAGTAGTAGGAAATAGTCGCGAATAGTTCCTTCAAATTGCTTAGGTAGGAGAGCGCAATTGGTCTTAGCATAGTCAAGCATTCGTTTTTCACCAGGATGGGTTTGCTCATTGAGTGCAAACAACAAGTCAAAGTAGGAAGCAAAAAATTCACTTGAGCGATGATTCATACTGAGAAGATCTTGGCGTTTGATAGCTTTTTCTATTTGGTGAGAGAAGGCAGGCATGGATTGTTCTAGTAAAAGGAGTTGCCTTTCAATGATATGCTTTTTGAGTTCCTGTGGGTAGGAAATCTGGTAGGCTTTTTGGAGAGAAGTATAGCGCCCATTCGAGTCGTATAGGATTTTACTGTGGAGTAGATTGTGCCACATACAGGTTGTATAAGAGTTTTGGGCTTGATGCTGAAAAACAGTTGAGTTTAGTTCTTGTTCAAACGACTCCAGTGAACGATAAATCAACTCGATTTCGATACCGTTATTTAGCACGCAGTCATCCTCTAATTCCCAAAACTGGTTTCCAATCTCCATATAGGAGCAGTACTTACTCAAAATTTTTAGGCGAGTTGCCTCATCAATAGGAGAGTTGAGATAGATGTAAACGTCATAGTCAGAATTTTGATCATAGTCTTGTCCTGCACGTGAACCACCTAGAGCGATGGCTTCTACTTGTTCCAATTGAGAAAATTCTTTGTAAAGTTCTTGGATCATTGTTTTTCTCCTTACATTATGGTTTTAAAGTCATTTTACCAAAAAGTAAAACGTTTGCATAGCATAGAGTTGCTCTTTTTCATTTATAGCAAAAAATGTGAACCCTTGTTTTGAGTTCACATTTCTTTTTTATTCTGCAGCTTGTTGCCAGCGTTTGGCTAGCATGCGGGACAGGCTTGAAATTGCTAGGTTAAAGCTGAAGTATACGAGGGCAATCAGGATATAAAGACTGAAGACCTGCTCAGGTTCGAAATAACGTCCCATGAGAATTTGGCTAGCGCCAAAGAGCTCTTGTAGGGCGATAACAGAGTAGAGAAGGCTGGTATCCTTAATCACGGTTACAAACTGAGAAATGATGGCTGGCAGCATTTTGCGGATTGCTTGTGGGAGAATGATGTAGTAGAGGATTTGGGCTGAAGTGAATCCTTGCGACATTCCTGCTTCATACTGCCCTTTGTCCACAGCATTGAGACCGCCTCGGATAATCTCAGCTAGGGCTGCTGAGGTAAAAAGGGTAAAGGCCGTAATACCTGCTGGTGTGGACTTCATCTTAAACACTAAAAAGATGGTGAAAATCCAGAGGAGGTTGGGAACGTTACGCACAAATTCGATATAAATGCTGGAGATGATTCGCAAGACCGGATTTTTCCCATTTCGCATAACCGCAAGTACTGTCCCGATCAGGGTCGAGAGGACAATGGCAATCAGAGAAATATAGAGGGTCAAGCCAAATCCTTTAAAGATAAAGACTAGGTTATCTGGGGTCAAAACTTCTAAAATAGATTCCATAGTAACCTCCTAAAGTGAATAGGCTTTTTTGTTGGCTTGCTCCATCTTGCGACCAAATTGGGCGACAGGGAAGCAAAGGGCAAAGTAGAGTAGGGCAGCACCTAGAAAGGCTGGGATATAGTTTCCGTTGAGAGCCGACCAAGACTTAGTCACAAACATTAAGTCCACTCCAGAGATGATGGCAACTGTAGAGGTGTTCTTGATAAGGTTAACGATTTGGTTGGTCAAAGGAGGGAGAATGATACGAAAGGCCTGAGGCAAGATAATCAAGCGCATGGCACTGATATAGGTGAAACCTTGCGACAAGGCGGCCTCCATCTGACCATTAGGGATAGACTGAATCCCTGAACGAATCACCTCAGCGATATAAGCTCCGTGATAGAGCCCGACGCAGAGAACAGCTGTCCAATAAATTGGAATCATGATGGTGTGTTCACTGATAAGAGGTAGACCATAAAAGACGATAACAAACTGCACTAAGAGGGGAGTATTTTGGTAAAATTCGACAAAGATACGAGCCAAAATCCTTAGAATTTGATGTTTGCTAGTTGATAGGACTCCAAAGATGATTCCTAAGACCATAGCTAGGATAAAGGAGCCAATCGCTAGGGCAAGGGTGAAGAGGAAACCATTGAAAAATTGTCCAAAATCCTGAAAATAGGCTGTCCAAGATGATAAATCTGTCATGGGGTGTCCTCCTTAATCTGCAGTATGGCTAGATGGTTTAAGCTTGTAACGGTCATAAAGCTTCTGCAAACTACCGTCCTTGGTCCATTTAGTGACCAAGCTATCAAGATAGTCGTTGAGCTCGGTATTTGATTTCTTGGTGACGATACCGTAGTCAGATGGCTTGAAACTATCTTCTAGTAGTTCTGTCCGCTTACTAATGTAGCCAGATAGGATAGAACGGTCTACAGAAAAGGCATCAATACGGTGAGCGTGAAGGGAAGTAATCAATTCTGGGTAGGAACCAAGTTCGACGAATTTAAAGGTTAGACCTTTCTTTTTGCCCAGTTCAGTAATCAAGCGTTGAGTGATGGAGCCTTGGGCAACCCCGATGGTTTTGCCATTTAGGTCTTCAATGCTTTTGATATTGGCAGATTTATTGACCAAAAAACCAGAAGCGTCCGTATAGTAGGGACTGGTGAAGTTGTAGAGTTTTTTACGTTCATCTGTGATAGTGAAGGTAGCGATATCCATGTCGACTTGTTCATTGTCTAGGAGTGGTCCGCGAGTTTGTGCAGTAACAGGAACGTAGCGAACCTTGACCTTGAGTTCGTCTGCAATCATCTTGGCTAAGTCGGTTTCGATACCAGAATAAGTCCCTGTCTTGGGATCTTTGTAACCAAAATTGGGAACGTCTTGTTTGACACCGACAACCAGTTCGCCTCTTTTTTGAATGTCTGCGACGCTGGTATCAGCCTGAACTGGTTTGGCAGCAGCAAGACTGAAAAGACTGATCAATAATGCTGATAAAAAGAATTTCTTTTTCATAGGCGCCTCCTTATTTGACTTTGTCACTTTCGTGGTTGATAATTTTGCTGAGGAATTGCTGGGCACGAGGTTCGCTTGGATTGTCGAAAAAGTCATCGACATCTGTCGTATCCACCAAAACTTCTCCGTCGGCCATAAAGATGATACGGTCAGCAACTTCACGGGCAAAGCCCATTTCGTGGGTAACGATGATCATGTTCATTCCGTCATGTGCCAGTTTTTGCATAACTGCTAGAACATCTCCGATAGTCTCAGGGTCAAGAGCAGATGTTGGCTCATCAAAGAGGAGGAGTTCGGGATGCATAGCGAGTCCGCGTGCGATGGCAATCCGTTGTTTTTGTCCACCAGATAGCATGGCCGGATAAGAATCTTTCTTGTCCCACATATTTACAAATTCCAGATATTTTTGGGCTGTTTTTTCAGCTTCTTTTTTATCAATTCCTAGAACTTTAATGGGTGCAAGTGTTACATTTTCTAACACTGTTTTGTGTGGATAAAGGTTAAAATGTTGAAAAACCATGCCCACTTCCTTACGGAGAGGAACTAGATCTTTCTGACTGGCACCTGCTACTTGATGTCCATTGACTAGGAGACTTCCTTTGTCAACAGCCTCTAAACCATTAATCGTTCGGATAAGAGTGGACTTCCCAGAACCGGAAGGTCCAAGCAGGACAACAACTTGTCCTTTTTCAAAACGGAGATTGATGTCGCGGAGTGCGTGGTAGTCTCCGTAATATTTTTCGACGTTTTTAAATTCTACTAAAGCCATGAGAGATCTCCTTTGTGTTAGATTTTATAACATGATTCTACAACAAAAGAATGTTCTTGTCAAATCGTATCTGAAAAAAATTCACTAAAATATTATAAAAAAGCAATCTGGATAGAGAAAATGCCTAAATCATGTTATAATGAAACGATAGAATTCTTAGAAAGAGTGGATGTTTTTTTGATAACTCCTACTTATGAATGGCAGTTTGCCCCGCAGGTTGAAGATGCGGATTTTACAAAGATAGCCAAGAAGGCTGGACTGGGTCCTGAGGTGGCTCGGTTATTATTTGAAAGAGGGATTCAGGATGAGAAAAGTCTAAAGAAGTTCTTAGAACCTTCTTTAGAAGACTTGCACGATCCCTATTTGCTCCATGATATGGACAAGGCAGTGGAGCGGATTCGTCAGGCTATTGAAGAAGGGGAAAACATCCTCATCTATGGAGACTATGATGCGGATGGCATGACCTCAGCTTCGATTATTAAGGAAAGTTTGGAACAACTTGGTGCCGAGTGCCGTGTTTACCTTCCCAATCGTTTTACAGATGGCTATGGTCCCAATGCCAGTGTCTATAAATACTTTATCGAGCAAGAGGGGATTTCCTTGATTGTGACAGTGGACAATGGAGTTGCGGGTCACGAAGCCATTGAATTGGCCCAGTCTATGGGAGTGGATGTCATTGTGACCGACCACCATTCCATGCCTGAAACCCTACCTGATGCCTATGCGATTGTCCACCCTGAACATCCGGATGCTGACTATCCATTCAAATATCTGGCTGGTTGCGGAGTGGCTTTCAAGCTAGCTTGCGCTCTTTTAGAAGAAGTACAAGTGGAGTTGCTTGATTTGGTTGCCATCGGAACCATTGCAGATATGGTGAGTTTGACGGATGAGAATCGCATTTTGGTCCAATATGGTCTGGAGATGCTGGGGCATACTCAGCGTATTGGTCTACAAGAAATGCTGGATATGGCTGGGATTGCTGCGAATGAAGTGACAGAAGAAACGGTTGGCTTTCAGATTGCCCCTCGTTTAAATGCCTTGGGGCGATTGGATGATCCCAATCCTGCCATTGATTTGCTGACTGGGTTTGACGACGAGGAAGCTCATGAGATTGCCCTCATGATTCACCAGAAAAACGAAGAGCGTAAGGAAATCGTTCAGTCAATCTATGAAGAAGCTAAGACCATGGTAGATCCTGAGAAGAAGGTCCAGGTTTTGGCTAAGGAAGGCTGGAATCCTGGCGTTCTGGGTATCGTTGCTGGTCGTTTGCTGGAAGAACTAGGGCAGACAGTCATCGTTCTTAACATAGAGGACGGTCGTGCCAAGGGTAGCGCTCGTAGCGTGGAAGCGGTCGATATTTTTGAAGCTTTGGATCCCCATCGGGACCTCTTCATCGCCTTTGGAGGCCATGCTGGTGCAGCGGGCATGACACTGGATGTTGAGAAACTTTCAGATTTATCTCAAGTCTTGGAAGACTATATCCGTGAAAAAGGTGCAGATGCTAGTGGTAAGAACAAGTTAAATCTAGATGAAGAGCTAGACTTGGAGACGCTTAGCTTGGAAACGGTTAAAAGCTTTGAACGCTTGGCACCTTTTGGAATGGACAATCAGAAACCTGTTTTTTACATCAGGGATTTCAATGTCGAGAGTGCTCGCAGTATGGGGGCGGGAAATACTCACCTCAAACTAAAAATTTCCAAGGGTGAGGCGAGTTTTGAAGTGGTGGCCTTTGGACAAGGTAGATGGGCGACAGAGTTTTCTCAAACCAAAAACTTAGAATTAGCAGTCACCCTGTCTGTCAATCAATGGAATGGCCAAACTGCCCTCCAGTTGATGATGGTGGATGCGCGTGTGGAAGGTGTTCAACTCTTTAACATTCGTGGGAAGAATGCAGTCTTGCCAGAAGGTGTTCCAGTCTTGGACTTTGCTGGAGAATTACCAGAATTAGCGACCAGTGATGCTGTGGTTGTGAAGAATATTCCAGAAGATATTACCCTGCTGAAGACCGTTTTTCAAGAACAGGATTTCTCTGCTGTCTATTTCAAAAATGACATCGATAAGGCCTACTATCTGACAGGTTACGGGACTAGAGAACAGTTTGCAAAATTGTACAAGACCATTTACCAGTTCCCAGAGTTTGATATTCGCTACAAGCTGAAAGAATTGGCGGCTTATCTCAATATCCAACAAATCTTGCTGGTCAAGATGATCCAAGTATTTGAAGAGCTGGGCTTTGTGACGATCAAAGATGGTGTCATGACAGTCAATAAAGAAGCGCCGAAAAGGGAAATTGCTGAAAGTCAGATTTACCAAAATCTCAAACAGACCGTTAAAGACCAAGAGATGATGGCGCTAGGTACGGTGCAGGGAATTTATGACTTTTTGAAAGGATAAGCATGATGTCTTTAAAGAAAATTTCAAGCTGGATTGTTAAAGATAAAGTAATAGTAATATTCTTTTTTGTGTCTTTTTTACCTATATTGTATGCTATTGTAAAAATTTTTTTAAAAACGTACTTTGGAATTGAAGATTTTGGTATTAATTTGAGAAAAACAATAGACTTTGATTGGTTAGCTTATTATGGGTCAATTATTGGGAGTTATTTGATCGTATATACTCTAAAGAATGAAAATACAAAATATAGGGAAAAAAAACGTGACTCAGTGAGACCAATATGGAATGTTGGATTAAATTATGAACAAATGGAAAGTAAAGATACACAGACCTCTAATTGTTTGGAAATATCTTTAAACCAAGTCAAGGAATATTGTATCTGTCAGTATAATTATATAAAGATTAACAAAGAAGATGCTCAAAATGAAGTATCGACTGCTATTCTTATAAAAATTAGAAATATTGGGTTAGGTCATGCCTTAATTGATAAAATAGAATATATAGAAAAAAATGGATCGGGAGGTAATCATAAATTAAAGGCTGAAGAAAGATTTATGATTGATAAGAAAACCTCAAACAATCTACTGTTACATTTTGACTCAAAAATTGAAGATATTGAAAAGATTAGAATATTTTTTATTGATATTTTAGAAAATGAGTATGTCTATGATTTAAAATTAGAAGGAATTAATGATCAAAAAAGGTCTGTGAAGTTTGAGAACAAGGAATTATCCTTATGTAGCCTTACCAAGGCATATTTTGAAAGTTATTTTCCGGACTTAGTAGAAAAAGATAGCTAACAAACTGTAAAAAATCAAGAAATGATGGTGCTGGGTACGGTGCAAGAAATTTATGATTTTTTAATGGAGTAATAGATAGAAAGGGACTGAGATGACCTATCTCGGTCTCTTTTTGTCAGATAAATGTTTGATGTGGGAGTGGTTGATAAGACGGTCTTTTGAGTGGTTCACTGATGTAAAAATTGGGAAAAATGATTCATTTTTTATTCTCTTCTATCACTTTATACGATGTCTGCTTTTAAACATTATGTAGTAAAAGTATAAATTTTTGTAACATGACTTAAATATAACTCTAAACGAACTGACATGTAAATCAAGTATGATTTTCTTATCAAGAAAATATAAGGGGAATATAGTTATGAAAAAAACAGTTACGAAACTGACTCTTGGTTTGACTTCTACCGCTATTTTGGCTACAGTTGGGGCTCAAACTGTGCACGCGAACTCTTACGTTGTCCAAGACGGTGATTCATTCTATGCCATCGCAACTGCAAACGGCATGGATCCGTATGAGTTAGCAGCTTTGAATGGAAAAACCATTTTTGATACTATCCACCCAGGAGATGTTCTACAAGTGAGTGGTTCAGCTCAGGCTAGCTCTACCTACAGTGCTCCAGCTAGCACTGCGAACGTGGTATCAGATACAGAAAATGTTATCGAAAAGACTCCAACAAACTATGGAAACTCTTATCCTGTTGGTCAGTGTACATGGGGTGTGAAAGAATTAGCTCCTTGGGCTAGCAACTGGTGGGGAAATGCCAACACGTGGGCAATCTATGCGAGTGCTCAAGGTTATAAGACAGGAAGTGTTCCAGTAGTAGGAGCAATCGCCGTTTGGGACGGTGGTGAATATGGACACGTTGCTTATGTCACAGATGTTCAAAGTGAAAACTCTATCCAGGTATTGGAAGCAAACTACAGACGTCAAAAGCAGATTGCAAATTATCGTGGCTTCTTTAATCCTCATGAATTTTTAGGAAACGTCACTTATATCTATCCAAACTAAAGATGATAAAAAGATTTAGAATTTCTAAGTCTTTTTTCTTTTTGAAGAAATTTCCTATCGTTAACCTCCATCTTAATGGCTAATTGCTGAAATTTTTAGATTCTGTAGCGAACAGGAAATTCTCGCTTTTAGATGCAGATAAATCATGTCTTTGTAGAAAATAGTTCTCAAGTCGAGAGGTAAAAGCAAGTTTTTTGAACTAAAAGAGAAATTTAGAGTTCGAGAAAGGTATCTGAAATCAAATTGATTCAGAAGGTCCATAATTTTGATGGTATAATCGTTCTATTATCTTCGATGAAGCCTCCAAAAGAGAAGTCAAAGTAAAAAGATTTGATTCAAAGTAGTGACTAATCTCTAGTTAAAAACCGATCTTCGTTTTGAAAATAATCAAAAAAATGGTATAATGGTAGGAAAAGATTCGGCTGAAAGTTTTAGAACTTTTAGAATAAGAGGGTGAATTCGCCCTATAATCAAGATAAATGAAGTTTCGGAGGAAAAATGAGTAATATTAGTTTAACAACACTAGGTGGTGTACGAGAAAATGGGAAAAATATGTACATCGCTGAAATCGATGGTTCTATTTTTGTTTTGGATGCGGGGCTTAAATACCCTGAAAATGAACAGCTTGGGGTCGACGTCGTCATTCCAAATATGGAATACCTTTTTGAAAATAGTGATCGTATCGCTGGGGTCTTCTTGACCCACGGACATGCGGATGCCATTGGAGCTCTTCCTTACCTTTTGGCAGAGGCTAAGGTGCCTGTGTTTGGCTCTGAGTTGACCATCGAGTTAGCAAAACTCTTTGTTAAAGGAAATGATACGGTTAAGAAATTCAATGACTTCCATGTGATTGATGAAGATACGGAGATTGACTTTGGGGGAACGGTGGTTTCCTTCTTCCGTACAACTCACTCCATTCCAGAAAGTTTGGGAGTCGTCTTGAAAACTCCAAAAGGGAGCATTGTTTACACAGGTGACTTCAAGTTTGACCAGACAGCTAGCGAATCCTATGCGACTGATTTTGGTCGCTTGGCCGAGATTGGTCGTGAGGGTGTCTTGGCTCTTCTCAGTGATTCGGCTAATGCGGACAGCAATATCCAAGTAGCGAGCGAGAGTGAAGTTGGGGATGAAATTACCCAGACCATTGCAGACTGGGAAGGTCGTATCATCGTTGCCGCAGTTGCCAGCAACCTTTCTCGTATCCAGCAGGTTTTTGATGCTGCAGCAGATACAGGTCGCAGAGTTGTTTTGACTGGATTTGATATTGAAAATATCGTCCGCACTGCGATTCGTCTCAAAAAATTATCTCTAGCTAATGAAAGTCTCTTGATTAAACCAAAAGAAATGTCTCGTTTTGAAGATCATGAGTTGATTATCCTTGAGACTGGTCGTATGGGTGAACCGATCAATGGACTTCGTAAGATGTCTATCGGACGCCACCGTTATGTGGAAATCAAAGATGGGGACTTGGTCTATATCGTAACGACTCCATCTATCGCTAAAGAAGCTGTCATGGCGCGTGTGGAAAATATGATCTACCAAGCTGGTGGTGTGGTGAAACTCATTACCCAAAGTTTGCGAGTATCTGGACACGGGAATGCGCGTGATCTTCAGTTGATGATCAATCTTTTGCAACCAAACTACCTCTTCCCTATCCAAGGGGAGTACCGTGAGTTGGATGCGCATGCCAAGGCTGCCATGGCAGTTGGAATGTTGCCAGAACGCATTTTCATCCCTAAAAAGGGAACGACCATGTCTTATGAACATGGAGACTTTGTTCCTGCTGGTGGAGTTTCTGCAGGTGATGTCTTGATTGACGGAAATGCCATCGGGGATGTTGGAAATGTCGTCCTTCGTGACCGTAAGGTCTTGTCAGAGGATGGAATCTTTATCGTGGCAATCACTGTCAACCGTCGTGAGAAGAAAATTGTGGCCAAGGCTCGTGTTCATACGCGTGGATTTGTTTATCTCAAGAAGAGCCGCGATATTCTCCGTGAAAGCTCAGAATTGATTAACCAAATCGTGGAAGACTATCTCCAAGGTGAAGATTTCGACTGGGCTGATCTCAAAGGGAAGGTTCGTGATGGCTTGGCCAAGTACCTCTTTGACCAAACCAAACGTCGTCCAGCAATCTTGCCAGTCGTGATGGAAGCCAAATAATAAGCAGCATACCTACAGAAAAAGTCGAGTTTCGGCTTTTTCTTATAGAATAGTAAAAGGAGACAACCATGGCAGTTATGAATATCGAGTATTACTCTGAAGTTTTGGATATGGAGTGGGGAGTTACTGTACTTTATCCAGATGCCAGTCGAGTAACTGAACCAGATTGTAAAGATATTCCTGTCCTTTATCTTTTGCATGGAATGTCAGGAAATCAAAATAGCTGGCTCAAGCGAACCAATGTCGAGCGCTTGTTGCGAGGCACCAATCTCATTGTTATCATGCCCAATACTAGCAATGGCTGGTACACTGATACCCAGTATGGTTTTGACTACTTTACAGCTCTAGCAGAAGAGTTACCTCAGGTAATGAAACGTTTCTTTCCCAATATGACTAGCAAGCGAGAAAAGACCTTCATTGCGGGTCTCTCCATGGGAGGCTATGGTTCCTTCAAGCTGGCTCTCGCAACCAATCGTTTTTCTCATGCGGCTAGTTTTTCTGGTGCACTCAGTTTTCAGGAATTTTCTCCTGAAAGTCAGGATTTGGGCTCTCTTGCCTACTGGCGAGGAGTTTTTGGAGAAATCAAAGACTGGACAGCTAGCCCTCATTCGCTTGAAACTATCGCTGCGAAATCGGATAAAAAAACCAAACTTTGGGCTTGGTGTGGTGAGCAAGACTATCTCTATTCAGCCAATAACCTCGCGGTGAAAAACCTCAAAAAGCTTGGTTTTAAAGTGACCTATAGTCATAGCCCTGGCACTCACGAGTGGTACTACTGGGAAAAACAATTGGAGCGTTTTTTGGCTACTCTACCAATTGACTTTGTTTTGGAAGAGCGCTTATCTTAGTTTTAGGTTTCTTTCAGTTTTATTGAGTAAAATAGAGAATCTATCTTGATTATGGGAGACCATTGATTTTAAGATAGATTCTTATTTTTATGAAAGGTGGAGCGTCATGTTCTGGATTATTCGATTATTGTTCCGATTTCTTTTGGGAATTTGGCGTTTCTTTTGGCGTCTGGTCTGGACCTTGGTTATCATTGTTCTCCTTGCTTTTGGAGTGCTATGGTATCTGACAGGTGATTTTCATTCTGCAGTCAATCAGGTTGAAAAAATGAGTAAAATTGGTCAAGGTGGCTGGAATCAATGGCAGGAGACGGGAACGCTAGAAGTCTTGTCTCAGACAGACAGTCACCAACATGCAGAAGGCAAGTGGGCTCAGGCTTCAGCTCGCATCTATATTGAACCTCAAATGGATGAGACCTTCCAAGGTGCCTATGCAGAAGCCATAAAAAACTGGAATCAAACGGGAGCCTTCACCTTTGAGGTGGTTGCGGATCCTAGTCAGGCAGATATTGTGGCAAGCGAGATGAATGATGGATCAACCGCTGTAGCAGGTCAAGCCGAGAGTCAAACCAATTTGTTAACCAATCAATTTATATCTGTAACGGTTCGCCTGAATCACTATTATCTATCCAATCCAAACTATGGTTATTCTTATGAACGGATCGTGCACACGGCGGAGCACGAGCTGGGGCATGCCATCGGATTGGATCATACCAACGAGACTTCTGTCATGCAGCCTGCCGGCTCCTACTATGGGATTCAGCCTCAGGATGTGAAGGCTGTTCAAGAACTCTATACCGGTAGCGACTAGATGAAGTCGGTGTAATCAGAAAAGAAATCAAAGCTCCTCCAACAAGTGATTGGTGGGGCTTTTTGTTCGTCCTGTCACGGCCTTTTTGCTATAATGGAACTATGAATAACTTGATCAAATCAAAACTGGAGCTCTTGCCGACCAGCCCTGGTTGTTACATTCACAAGGATAAAAATGGCACTATTATCTATGTCGGAAAGGCTAAAAATCTGCGCAATCGCGTGCGGTCCTATTTTCGTGGGAGTCACGATACCAAGACGGAAGCTCTGGTATCTGAGATTGTAGATTTTGAATTTATCGTCACTGAGTCCAATATTGAGGCACTTCTCCTAGAAATCAACCTCATCAAGGAAAATAAGCCCAAGTACAATATCATGCTCAAGGATGATAAGTCCTATCCCTTTATCAAAATCACCAATGAACGCTATCCTCGCTTGATTATCACCCGTCAGGTCAAGAAGGACGGCGGTCTCTACTTTGGACCTTATCCTGATGTGGGAGCGTCCAATGAAATCAAGCGACTACTGGATCGGATTTTTCCTTTTCGGAAATGTACCAACCCGCCGTCTAAGGTTTGTTTTTACTACCATATCGGCCAATGTATGGCCCACACCATCTGTCAGAAAGATGAGGCTTATTTCAAGTCCATGGCTCAGGAGGTTTCTGATTTCCTAAAAGGACAGGATGACAAAATCATCGATGACCTCAAGGGCAAGATGGCATCCGCAGCACAAAGTATGGAGTTTGAACGTGCAGCGGAATACCGTGACCTGATTCAGGCTATTGGAACACTTCGGACCAAGCAACGGGTTATGGCAAAGGATCTCCAAAATCGGGATGTCTTTGGCTACTATGTGGACAAGGGTTGGATGTGTGTCCAGGTTTTCTTTGTTCGTCAAGGCAAGCTCATTGAGCGGGACGTCAACCTCTTCCCTTACTACAATGATCCGGATGAGGACTTCTTGACCTATGTGGGACAATTCTATCAAGAAAAATCCCACCTGGTTCCCAATGAGGTGCTGATTCCGCAAGATATCGATGAAGAAGCCGTTAAGGCCTTGGTGGATACCAAGATTCTAAAACCTCAACGTGGAGAGAAAAAACAACTGGTCAATCTAGCCATAAAAAATGCCCGTGTTAGTCTGGAGCAGAAGTTCAATCTGCTAGAAAAATCTGTCGAAAAGACCCAAGGAGCTATTGAAAATCTGGGACGCTTGCTCCAAATCCCGACCCCGGTTCGTATCGAGTCCTTTGATAACTCTAATATCATGGGAACCAGTCCTGTTTCAGCCATGGTGGTCTTTGTCAATGGCAAACCAAGTAAAAAAGACTACCGAAAGTACAAGATAAAAACGGTTGTCGGTCCAGATGATTATGCCAGTATGCGAGAGGTCATTCGCAGACGCTATGGCCGAGTTCAACGTGATGGTTTAACCCCGCCAGATTTGATTGTGATTGATGGGGGACAAGGTCAAGTCAATATCGCAAAGCAAGTCATCCAAGAAGAGCTAGGTTTGGATATCCCAATTGCAGGTCTGCAAAAGAATGACAAGCACCAAACCCATGAACTGCTCTTTGGAGATCCACTGGAAGTGGTAGAGCTGTCTCGTAATTCTCAGGAATTTTTCCTCCTTCAACGCATCCAATATGAGGTACACCGCTTTGCCATCACTTTCCACCGGCAACTGCGCTCAAAAAATTCCTTTTCATCACAACTGGATGGGATTGAAGGATTGGGACCTAAACGTAAGCAGAATCTCATGAAGCATTTTAAATCTCTCACTAAAATCAAGGAAGCCAGTGTGGATGAAATTGTCGAAGTTGGGGTGCCAAGAGCAGTCGCAGAAGCTGTTCAGAGAAAGTTGAACCCTCAGGAAGAAGTGGAGTTGGCTCAAGTAGCAGAAGAGAGAGTAAATTACCAAACGGAAGGAAATCATCATGAACCATAAAATCGCAATTTTATCAGATATTCATGGCAATGCGACGGCGCTAGAAGCAGTGATTGCAGATGCTAAAACTCAAGGAGCCAGTGAATATTGGCTCATGGGAGACATTTTCCTCCCTGGTCCAGGTGCAAATGACTTGGTCGCTCTGTTAAAGGAACTTCCTATCACGGCAAGTGTTCGAGGCAATTGGGATGATTGTGTCCTTGAAGCTTTAGATGGGCAATATGGCTTAGAAGACCCACAGGAAGTTCAGCTCTTGCGTATGACACAGTATTTGATGGAGCGAATGGATCCTGCAACGATTGCCTGGCTACGAAGTTTACCTATGCTAGAAAAGAAAGAAGTTGATGGACTGCGCTTTTCTCTTTCTCATAATTTGCCTGAAAAAAACTATGGTGGGGATCTGTCTGTTGGGAATGATACAGAGAAATTTGACCAACTCCTAGATGAGGAAACGGACGTGGCAATCTATGGTCATGTCCACAAGCAGTTGCTTCGTTACGGTAGCCAAGGGCAACAAATCATCAATCCGGGTACGATTGGCATGCCCTATTTTGATTGGGAGGCGTTAAAAAATCACCGTGCCCAGTATGCCGTGATAGAAGTGGAAGATGGAGAATTGGTAAACATTTTATTCCGAAAAGTTTCTTATGATTATGAAGCGGAGTTAGAATTGGCCAAGTCCAAGGGGCTTCCTTTTATCGAAATGTATGAAGAACTACGCCGAGATGACAACTATCGGGGGCACAATCTAGAACTCTTAGCTAGTTTAATTGAAAAGCATGGGTATGTGGAGGATGTGAAAGATTTCTTGGAGGCTATAAAGTCAGAATATAAGATAGACTAGTTTCTTTAAGCAACTGAGAATTAGTTGGAACTGGATGGGGAAAAAACTGGTTTTAATGATAAGTTTCAATCCAGGGCTTCATCCGTGTTCCAATTTCTTTCTATGAAAAATCTCTGCAAGCTCTTTCAAATTATGGTAGAATGGATGCAGTAGAATTAGAAAAGGAAATCGATTATGAAATTTCTTGAATTGAATAAAAAACGTCATGCGACTAAGCATTTTATTGATAAACCAGTAGATCCCAAAGATGTGCGTACGGCTATCGAAATCGCAACCTTGGCCCCAAGTGCCCACAACAGCCAGCCATGGAAGTTTGTGGTTGTTCGTGAAAAAAATGCTGAACTGGCAAAGTTGGCATATGGTTCAAACTTTGAGCAAGTAGCCTCTGCACCTGTAACTATTGCCTTGTTTACAGATACAGACTTAGCTAAACGTGCTCGCAAAATTGCCCGTGTTGGTGGAGCAAATAACTTCTCAGAAGAACAGCTTCAGTACTTTATGAAAAATCTTCCAGCTGAATTTGCGCGTTACAGTGAACAACAGGTCAGCGACTACCTAGCCCTCAATGCAGGTTTGGTTGCCATGAACTTGGTTCTGGCTTTGACAGACCAGGGAATCGGTTCTAACATTATTCTTGGTTTTGACAAATCAAAAACCAACGAAGTTTTGGACATCGAAGACCGTTTCCGCCCAGAACTCTTGATTACAGTGGGTTATACGGACGAGAAACTGGAACCAAGCTACCGCTTGCCAGTAGATGAAATCATCGAGAAAAGATAGAAGGAAGATAATATGACAGCAATTGATTTTACAGCAGAAGTAGAAAAACGCAAAGAAGGCCTCTTGGCTGACTTGTTTAGCCTTTTGGAAATTAACTCTGAACGTGACGATAGCAAGGCTGATGCCCAGCATCCATTTGGACCTGGTCCGGTAAAAGCCTTGGAGAAATTCCTTGAAATCGCAGACCGCGATGGCTATCCAACTAAAAATGTCGACAACTATGCTGGACATTTCGAATTTGGTGATGGAGAAGAAGTTCTCGGAATCTTTGCTCACATGGACGTGGTGCCAGCTGGTAGCGGTTGGGACACGGACCCTTATACACCAACTATCAAAGATGGTCGCCTTTATGCACGTGGAGCTTCAGACGACAA
The DNA here is from genome assembly GCF_002355895.1 of Streptococcus sp. NPS 308. Taxonomy (NCBI): domain Bacteria; kingdom Bacillati; phylum Bacillota; class Bacilli; order Lactobacillales; family Streptococcaceae; genus Streptococcus; species Streptococcus sp. NPS 308. The sequence goes on along the minus strand of NZ_AP017652.1, from coordinate 1,402,805 downwards.
GGGGCCTACAACAGCTTGTTACTATGGTTTGAAAATCATCAAAGAATTGGGTCTTCCAATTTCTAAGAAAGTTCGCTTTATCGTGGGAACTGATGAAGAATCAGGCTGGGCAGACATGGACTACTATTTTGAACATGTAGGCCTTGCGAAACCAGACTTTGGTTTCTCTCCAGATGCTGAATTCCCTATCATCAATGGTGAAAAAGGAAACATCACGGAATACCTCCACTTTGCAGGTGAAAATACTGGTGCAGCCCGTCTTCACAGCTTAAGAGGTGGATTGCGTGAAAACATGGTACCTGAATCAGCAACAGCAGTTGTTTCAGGTGACCTGGCTGACTTGCAAGGGAAACTAGATGCCTTTGTTGCAGAACACAAACTCAGAGGAGAAATCCAAGAAGAAAACGGCCAGTTCAAGGTGACTGTAATTGGTAAATCAGCCCATGGTGCTATGCCTGCTTCAGGTGTCAATGGTGCGACCTATCTGGCCCTCTTCCTCAGTCAGTTTGACTTTGCAGGACCTGCAAAAGACTACCTCGACATCGCTGGTAAGATTCTTTTGAACGACCATGAGGGTACAAATCTCAAGGTTGCTCATGTAGATGAAAAGATGGGTGCCCTTTCTATGAATGCCGGTGTCTTCCGCTTTGATGAAACAAGTGCTGATAATACCATTGCTCTTAACTTCCGTTATCCAAAAGGAACAAGTCCAGAGCAGATCCAGTCAATCCTTGAAAACTTGCCAGTTGCTTCTGTTAGCCTTTCTGAACACGGTCATACCCCTCACTATGTACCAATGGAAGATCCACTCGTTCAAACCTTGTTGAATGTTTATGAAAAACAAACTGGTCTCCAAGGTCACGAGCAAGTCATCGGTGGTGGTACCTTTGGTCGCTTGCTGGAACGTGGAGTTGCCTACGGTGCCATGTTCCCAGACTCTATTGACACCATGCACCAAGCCAATGAATTTATCGCCTTGGACGACCTCTTCAGAGCAGCAGCAATCTATGCCGAAGCTATCTATGAATTGATTAAATAAGTCTTTAGAAGTCTGAGATTTGATTCTTAGACTTCTTTTTGGAGGGAAACTAGATGTCTCAAATCGAAAAGATCAAACAAGCCATCATGGCAGATTCGCAAAACAAAAGCTATACAGATCAGGGGATAGAGCCCCTCTTTGCAGCGCCAAAGACAGCTCGTATCAATATCATCGGTCAGGCACCTGGACTTAAAACCCAAGAAGCAGGTCTTTACTGGAAGGATAAAAGCGGGGATCGCTTGCGGGACTGGTTAGGTGTTGATGAAGACACCTTTTACAATTCAGGGTTGTTTGCAGTTATTCCCATGGACTTTTATTTCCCAGGACATGGAAAATCAGGCGACCTTCCACCCCGTAAAGGCTTTGCCGAAAAATGGCACCCACAACTCCTCAAGGAATGTCCAAATATTGAATTGACCCTTTTGATTGGACAATATGCTCAGGCCTACTATCTTCATGAGAAAATCAGTGGTAAGGTAACAGAGAGAGTTCGACACTATCAGGATTATTTGCCAGAATTTTTCCCTCTGGTTCACCCTTCTCCCCGTAATCAAATCTGGATGGCTAAGAATCCTTGGTTTGAGTCAGAAGTGGTGCCAGAATTGCAAACATTGGTACAAAAGATTATTCATCAATAAAGGAGAAAAACTATGGACGCTTATCAACAAGTAGCTAATAAGTTGCAAGAGTTGGGAATCACCTTTGATGTGGTGGAGCACCCACCTGTATTTACGACAGAGCAGGCAGATAGCTATATTGAAGGAAGGGAAGGAGTCCGGACTAAGTCCATGTTTTTGACCAATAGGAAGAAAACTCAGTACTATCTACTCATCATGGATGACAAGAAACGATTGGATATGGATGACTTTAAAGTTCAAGTGGGAGCCGATCGGATTCGAATGGCCTCATTGGACTCCTTGGCTGAGAAAATGAACCTGCCAGCAGGAACGGTATCACCTTTTGGTTTGTTAAATAATGATGAAAAAGACATTCTAGTATATTTTGATAAGGACATTGTATCAGAAGATATTATGGCTTTCCATCCCAATACTAATGAAAAGACCATCTTTATCAAAAGCAAAGACTTGTTCCGATTTTTAGAGTCGATTGGATTTACTTATAAGTTTTTAACTTTGCGTTAAAGGCATCAAAAAGAAGAAATGATGAAAGAAATTGTTTTTGACAAATTCTACCAACTTTACCAGAAAGAATCCCTTTCTGTATTAGATGTGAGAGGAGTAGAAGAGTTGGACAATGAGCAGTTGCATTATGTCATTTGTAAATCAGGGATGAGATCAGCTTGTGCTTACCAGTTCTTGGAGGAGCATGGATATAAGGCCATCAATGTTCAAGGTGGCATGACGGCCTTTGAAAATCTTTAAAATTTGCATTTCTCTTACTTGGTGTGGACTAGGTAGGAGAAATTTATTTTTAGATAATTCTTATTTTTAAAAATATTGAAAACATTCAATATTTAATCAGAGATGCTTTTTTCAAAGTCCTAATCATGGTATACTAGGTCAGTATTTTAGAAATATGAAGGAGATTTTTATGGCTAAAAAAGGTGCCCTAACAGGCTTGCTCCTGTTTGGAATATTTTTTGGTGCGGGAAACTTGATTTTTCCACCTTCTCTAGGTGCCCTATCTGGAGAACAGTTTCTTCCTGCCATCGCAGGTTTTGTCTTTTCAGGTGTCGGTATTGCCGTCTTGACACTTATCATCGGAACACTCAATCCTAAAGGATACATTTATGAGATTTCTAAGAAAATCTCACCTTGGTTTGCGACTCTTTATCTTGCAGTCCTCTATCTATCGATTGGTCCCTTCTTTGCCATTCCACGTACAGCAACAACAGCTTACGAGGTCGGTATCAGCCCTCTCTTGTCTGAAGCAAATAAAGGCCTAGGATTGATTATCTTTACCGTGCTTTACTTTGCCGCAGCCTATCTGATTTCACTCAATCCATCAAAGATTTTGGATCGTATCGGACGAATCTTGACGCCAGTCTTTGCTTTGCTTATCGTTATCTTAGTAGTACTTGGTGCTTTTAAATATGGTGGAACAAGTCCCCAAGTAGCTTCAGAAACCTATCAAGCATCTGCTTTCGGAACAGGATTCCTAGAAGGCTATAATACCCTGGATGCCCTAGCCTCAGTGGCCTTCAGTGTCATCGCTGTTCAAACCTTGAAACAACTTGGATTTTCAAGTAAGAAAGAATACATCTCAACTATTTGGGTTGTTGGTATTGTGGTAGCTCTTGCCTTCAGTGCTCTCTATATTGGTCTAGGATTCCTTGGAAATCACTTCCCAGTTCCTGCAGAAGTCATGAAGGGTGGAACTCCAGGTGTTTATATCTTGTCACAAGCAACTCAGGAAATCTTTGGTTCAACGGCTCAACTCTTCCTTGCTGTTATGGTAACTGTAACCTGCTTCACAACGACAGTTGGCTTGATCGTCTCGACAGCAGAGTTCTTTAACGGACGTTTCCCACAAATCAGCTACAAGGTCTATGCAACTGCCTTTACCTTGATTGGATTTGCTATTGCCAACCTCGGTCTGGACGCAATCATCAAGTACTCAATTCCAGTACTGGTTATCTTGTATCCAATCACTATTGCCATTGTGATGATTGTGATTGTTAATAAGTTTGTACCTCTATCAAAACCGGGTATGCAGTTAACAATAGGAGTTGTCACAGCAATCGCTGTTGCAAGTGTTCTTGGAAGCTCCTTTAAGATTGAGTTTCTAGCAAATCTTGTGAATGCTTTGCCTTTTGCTAAGGCGTCCCTCCCTTGGTTGGTCCCTGCTATCATTGGAATCTTGCTTTCCTTGGTCCTTCCTAACAAGCAAGAAAGCGATGTTTTTGAAATGGAATAAAAAAACTTGGCCTTGGCCAAGTTTTTTCTATTAATCTTAGTTGGTTTTTTCAGTGTAACCAGATTCTTCAAGCATTTTCTTCGAAGCTGCATAACTTATACGGTTTCCAAAGCCAGAAAATTCGTTTGGCATTGCTTTTTTTAGGTCAGCAAGAGTTGCAACAGTCATGTCAACTTCCATGCTTAGAATAACTTTTTCGTCTTTGATTTCAATTTTTTGTGTTACCCCTTTGACACCCTCATAACCTTTATAAGTATCCTCAACAATTTCTTTAATGCCTTCTGCTGTATTATCAAGTTTAGCAGGATCAAAAACATTATAAACTGTTTGTTTTAGAATGTTGTCTTCTTTTACAGTATAAGCTAAGGTAGACTCAATACCAGGCTTGCTGTTGTGAACAAAGGTGTGAGTTGTCGTTTCCTCTTTCTTTTCAGATGATTGTTGGCTGCTCTGCTTGGTTTCGCTTGACTGAGCAGTTTTGTCTTCTTTGCCACTACTATTGGTAGGAGTTGATGCTTGTTTAGAGCATCCCATTAGAAGGACGAGAGCAGCCGCAAGGACAAGAGATGTTTTAAAGTAAGATTTCATATCCATTGCTTTCCTTTCATAATCAAAGTATTTGTATTATAACACGAATGGAGGATGCAAGCAATCAGAAGAAGCTAGTAAACAATCCCACTGACAGTAAAAAGATATGCTTGGATTTGCCTTCTTGGCTAGCTTCTAGCTCTTAATCTCTATTTCATTTGATCAAGGATTTCATTTTGATTGATTCCCTCGTGATATAAGAAAACACCCCAAAGATAGCTTGGTGACTATCGTATGGGGTGGCCATTATAAGGTCAGGTTTTTGTCTGTTTTGAGGATGAAAGATTAGTTGCTTTCTTCAGTGAATCCCATTCCTTCTAGTGCTTTTTTAGAGTTTGAGAAGCTGACACGATTGCCGATACCAGAATATTCTTCAGGAAGTGCTTTTCTAAGTTCGCTAATGCTTGCAACTGAAAAGTCTACTTCGAGATCTTGAACAACTTTTCCATCTTTGATTTCAATCGTTTGTTTAACACCTTTGAGTCCATTATAACCTTTGTACTTTTCTTCGATAAAACTCTTGACATCTTCTGGAGTTGCACCAAGGATTTCAGGATCAGCAATGTTATGAGCTGATTGCTTGATAACATTGTCGCCGTCTACAGTATAAACCAAGGTAGAAGTGATTCCAGAATTGCTTTTGTTTACAAAGGTATGTGTTTTAGTTGTTTCTTTCTTTTCAGATGATTGTTCAGTGCTTTGTTTGCTCTCACTTGACTGAGTTGTTTTGTCTTCTTTGCTACTGCGGTTGGTAGGTGTTGATGCTTGTTTGGAACATCCGAGTAGGAGGACAAGTGAAGCCACAAGGGCTAGCGATACTTTAAAGTATGATTTCATATTTTTTACTTTCCTTTCATAATCAAAGTATTTGTATTATAACATGGATCTATAGTGAAATCAACTAGAAGGATAAGACCCTTTTCCAAAGGGATCCAGCTAGAAAAGTGATATAATGGTAGGAAGAGGTGAAGAAATGAATCAAACTGTAAACTATATCAAAGAATTAACCGCTATTGCATCTCCAACGGGCTTTACTCGTGAGATTTCAGACTACCTAGTCCATACTTTAGAAGAGCTTGGTTACCAGCCGGTTCGTACAGCCAAGGGCGGTGTCAATGTGACCATCAAAGGTCAAAACGACGAAGAACATCGCTATGTAACTGCCCATGTGGACACACTTGGAGCCATTGTGCGTGCAGTCAAGCCAGATGGTCGTCTCAAATTGGACCGTATCGGTGGTTTTCCTTGGAACATGATTGAGGGAGAAAACTGTACCGTTCATGTGGCTAGTACAGGTAAAACGGTATCTGGAACGATCCTCATCCACCAGACATCTTGCCATGTCTACAAAGATGCAGGAACTGCAGAACGTACGCAGGACAATATGGAAGTGCGTTTGGACGAAAAAGTGACCAATGAAAAAGAAACCCGCGCCTTGGGCATTGAAGTTGGTGACTTCATTAGCTTTGATCCGCGAACAGTTGTGACGGAAACTGGTTTTATCAAGTCTCGCCACTTGGATGACAAGGTCAGCGCAGCAATTTTACTCAATCTCCTTCGAGTTTATAAAGAAGAAGGAATTGACTTGCCGATGACGACACACTTTGCTTTTTCAGTGTTTGAAGAAGTGGGTCATGGTGCAAACTCCAATATTCCTGATCAGGTAGTAGAATATCTAGCTGTGGATATGGGAGCTATGGGCGATGACCAACAGACGGATGAGTACACATTATCTATCTGTGTCAAGGATGCTTCCGGTCCTTATCACTATGACTTCCGTCAACACTTAGTAGCTTTGGCGAAAGAGCAAGATATTCCATTTAAGCTGGATATCTATCCATTTTATGGATCGGACGCTTCAGCAGCTATGTCTGCAGGAGCAGAGGTCAAGCATGCCCTCCTTGGTGCGGGAATCGAGTCCAGTCACTCTTATGAGCGTACCCACATCGATTCAGTAGTAGCGACTGAGCGTATGGTAGATGCCTATCTCAAGAGCGAGGCGGTATCATAGAATGTGCTTAATCTGTCAGAGAATCGAACTCATCAAAGCTGGAGAAAATCCCTACTTTGTCAAAGAACTAGAAACAGGCTATGTTGTTATTGGAGACCACCAATACTTTAAGGGCTATACCTTATTTTTAGCAAAAGAACATGTCACAGAACTCCATCATATGGAAACTTCTGTAAAACTTCGCTTTTTAAAGGAAATGAGTTTGGTCCAAGAAGCAGTCGCCAAAGCATTTGAGGCTGAAAAGATGAATATTGAACTCCTAGGAAATGGCGATGCCCACGCTCATTGGCATCTTTTTCCGCGAAGAGCAGGTGATATGAAGGGGCACGGACTTAATGGCCGTGGCCCAGTCTGGTGGGTACCCTGGGAAGAAATGGCAGCAGAAGATTGCCAAGTACAATCGCCAGAGCTGGAAGAGATGATTAAAATCTTATCTCATGAATTGGAGAAGCATTTGGCCTAAGAGAGAGGAAGAAAGAAATGAAAAAAAGATATGTCATTTTATCTGGTTTACTAGCATTGACTCTTGCAGCTTGTTCGCAAGAAAAAACGAAAGTTGAAGAAAATACTCAAAAAACAGAACAAACTAGACAACCTGAAGGAACTGTAGGGAGCAAATCCCAAGCTTCTAGTCAGAAGAAGGCAGAAGTTGTCAATAAGGGAGACTACTATAGTATTCAAGGGAAATACGATGAAATTATCCTAGCTAATAAACGTTATCCTTTGTCAAAAGACTACAATCCAGGAGAAAATCCAACAGCTAAAGCGGAGTTGCTCAAACTCATTGCAGCAATGCAAGCAGCTGGCTATCCAATTAGTGACCACTACAGTGGGTTTAGGAGTTATGAAACTCAGGCTAAGCTCTACCAAGACTATGTCAATCAAGACGGGAAGGAAGCGGCGGATCGCTACTCAGCACGACCAGGTTACAGTGAACACCAGACTGGTCTTGCTTTTGATCTTATTGGGACAGATGGTGATTTAGTTACTGAAGAAAAGGCAGCCCAGTGGCTCTTGGACCATGCGGCTGACTATGGCTTTGTTGTCCGCTATCTCAAAGACAAGGAAAAGGAGACCGGCTACATGGCAGAAGAATGGCATCTCCGCTACGTTGGAAAAGAAGCCAAAGAAATTGCTGCAAGTGGTCTCAGTTTGGAAGAGTACTATGGCTTTGAAGGCGGCGATTATGTCGATTAAAAATGAAAGTTTTCTCTTGCATTTTTAGATAAATAGTGTATAATGGAAAAGTATGTGTAAAGCATACTTGTGGGAGGTAAAAATCTTACATTACCGCCAAAACCACAAAGGAGGATTTAAAAATGGCTAAAAAAGTCGAAAAACTTGTAAAATTGCAAATCCCTGCTGGTAAAGCTACACCAGCTCCACCGGTTGGACCTGCTCTTGGTCAAGCTGGTATCAACATCATGGGATTCACAAAAGAGTTCAACGCTCGTACAGCTGATCAAGCTGGAATGATTATTCCAGTTGTTATCTCAGTATACGAAGATAAATCATTTACTTTCATCACTAAGACACCACCAGCTGCTGTTCTTTTGAAGAAAGCTGCAGGTGTTGAAAAAGGATCAGGTACACCTAACAAAACAAAAGTTGCTTCAGTTACTCGTGCGCAAGTACAAGAAATTGCAGAAACTAAGATGCCAGATTTGAACGCTGCAAACCTTGAGTCTGCAATGCGTATGATCGAAGGTACTGCTCGTTCTATGGGATTCAACGTTGTTGACTAATCAATAACATCCCAATATAACCCGCAAGACTTCATCATTTCGAGAAGTGACGTGGGAGATGAAAATCGATTGAACCACTTACAAGGAGAATAGAAAATGGCTAAAAAAAGCAAACAACTTCGTGCTGCTCTTGAGAAAATCGACAGCACAAAAGCGTACAGCGTAGAAGAAGCTGTAGCTCTTGCAAAAGAAACTAACTTTGCAAAATTTGATGCAACTGTAGAAGTTGCTTACAACTTGAACATTGACGTTAAAAAAGCTGACCAACAAATCCGTGGAGCAATGGTATTGCCAAACGGTACTGGTAAAACAGCTCGCGTTCTTGTATTTGCACGTGGTGCAAAAGCTGAAGAAGCAAAAGCTGCTGGTGCAGACTTCGTTGGTGAAGATGACCTTGTTGCTAAAATCAACGACGGTTGGTTGGACTTCGACGTAGTTATCGCAACACCTGATATGATGGCTCTTGTTGGACGTCTTGGACGTGTCCTTGGACCACGTAACTTGATGCCAAACCCTAAAACTGGTACTGTAACAATGGATGTTGCTAAAGCAGTTGAAGAGTCTAAAGGTGGTAAAATCACTTACCGTGCAGACCGTGCAGGTATCGTACAAGCTATCATCGGTAAAGTTTCATTTGAAGCTGACAAGTTGGTTGAAAACTTCAAAGCATTCAACGAAACAATCCAAAAAGCGAAACCAGCTACTGCTAAAGGAACTTACGTAACAAGCTTGACAATCACAACTACTCAAGGTGTTGGTATCAAGGTTGACGTGAACTCACTTTAATCAATAAATATATAAAAAACGAGTACAAAAGTGCTCGTTTTTTAGGTACAACGGGCATTCCGTTCATCTGAGGTGTAAGTCCTCTGTGGGTACCATATACTAGTAAACCCAAAAGTGATTCCCAAGCCTGACTATTGTGAGTAGCTGATCGAACGGCATTAGGATAGACTGTTTAAGTCTGACGTTGGAAACAAGAATCGGCAGAGAAAGAGATAGAGAAATCTTGGCTATACGAATAGGCACGTGATAGTAAAGCGTATATAGCGGATAAGGAGGCCAGCAACTCTAAAGTACAAATATGTAGTCGTAACCTATATGCGTAAACTACGTGAGCAATTGAATTCGAACTAGAGAGGTGATTAATAGATTTATGCTATAGTCATGGCAGTTTGTATACTTTTGATTCTAGTTTATCAAATAATAGATTAGAATTGTCAGATAATATAATTTTATGTTATAATGAAGAAAAAATAGAGGTGTTCAAATGTCAGAAGCAGGTCATAAGTTTTTAGCAAAACTGGGAAAAAAACGCTTACGTCCAGGTGGAAAACGTGCTACAGATTGGTTAATTGCGGAAGGAGGATTTTCAAAAGAAAAGAGAATACTAGAAGTTGCGTGCAATAGGGGAACTACAGCAATTGAGTTGGCACAGCGTTTTGGTTGTAAGATAACTGCTGTTGATATGGATGGACAAGCCTTAGAAGTGGCTAAAAAATCTGCTGAAACGGCAGGTGTTGGTCATTTGATCAGATTTGAAAGAGCAAACGCAATGAAACTTCCTTATGAAGATGCTAGTTTTGATATTGTTATAAATGAAGCTATGCTGACTATGCAAGCCGATCAAGCTAAGAAAAAATGTGTAATGGAGTATCTAAGGGTTTTAAAACCTGAAGGTCTTCTTTTGACACATGATGTGCTTCTTAAGGAAGCTAAAGAGTCTGTCAGACAGGAATTGTCACAAGCAATTCATGTAAATGTAGGTCCTTTAACTCAAGATGGTTGGGAACAGGTGATGATAGAATCAGGTTATCGTGATGTGAAAATATTGACTGGTGAAATGACATTAATGAAATTATCAGGTATGATTTATGACGAAGGTTGGCTAGGAACTTTGAAAATTTGCGTAAATGCTTGTAAAAAGGAGAATAGAAAGCAGTTTTTAACTATGTATAAAATGTTTGCTAAGAATAAACAGAAATTGGGCTTTATTGCTATGGCTAGTTATAAATCGTCAAATCGTTAGATAATTATTGAAGTTAACTTTTCCTTTTTTCTTTCTTAAAAAATATGCTATAATAGAGAGTAAAAAACTTTGAAAGAAAGAAAAAGATGAATTTAAAAGATTATATCGCAACGATTGAAAATTATCCTAAGGAAGGTATTACCTTCCGTGATATCAGCCCTTTGATGGCAGATGGAAATGCTTATAGCTACGCTGTTCGTGAAATTGTTCAGTATGCAACCGATAAGAAGATCGACATGATCGTGGGCCCAGAGGCTCGCGGCTTTATCGTGGGCTGTCCTGTTGCTTTTGAGTTGGGAATTGGCTTTGCTCCTGTTCGTAAACCAGGGAAATTGCCACGTGAAGTCATTTCTGCTGACTATGAGAAAGAGTACGGTATTGATACCTTGACCATGCATGCTGATGCGATCAAGCCAGGCCAACGTGTTCTCATCGTAGATGATCTCTTGGCAACAGGTGGAACTGTCAAGGCAACGATTGAGATGATTGAAAGGCTTGGTGGAGTTGTAGCCGGTTGTGCTTTCTTGATTGAGTTGGATGAGCTTAAAGGCCGTGAAAAAATCGGAGACTACGATTACAAGGTACTTATGCATTATTAATGAAAAACAGTCCTTGGGGCTGTTTTCTCTTCATCTGCTATATAAATTAACTATAGCTAGTTAGAGAAAAACTATAATTGAAAACTATATCTTCATACAGTATAATAAAAGGAAGAAGTATTTGGAGGTTTTTACTTTCAAACAGACAAGATCATTCCCGAAATAGAGAACTGTTAGGAGGGTATTATGCCGATTCGAATTGATAAAAAATTACCAGCTGTGGAGATTTTAAGGACAGAAAATATCTTTGTTATGGACGACCAACGGGCTGCTCATCAGGATATTCGCCCCTTGAAGATTTTGATTTTAAATCTCATGCCTCAAAAAATGGTAACAGAAACGCAACTCTTACGGCATTTGGCTAATACCCCTTTGCAATTAGATATTGATTTCTTATATATGGAAACACATCGTTCCAAGACAACTCGTGCCGAACATATGGAAACCTTCTATAAGACCTTTCCAGAGGTCAAGGATGACTTTTTTGATGGAATGATTATCACAGGAGCACCAGTGGAGCATTTGCCTTTTGAGGAGGTAGATTACTGGGAGGAATTCAAGCAGGTAATCGAATGGTCCAAGACGCATGTTTTTTCAACCCTCCATATCTGTTGGGGAGCACAAGCAGGTCTTTATGTTCGCTATGGCGTTGAAAAGCACCAGATGGATCGGAAACTATCAGGCATTTATCCACAAGATACCTTGAAAGAGGGGCACCTTCTTTTTAGAGGGTTTGATGATCGCTATGTAGCTCCTCATTCTCGTCATACTGAGATTTTAAAAGAAGAAATCTTAAATAAGACCAATCTGGAGATTCTGTCAGAAGGTCCTGAAGTTGGGGTTTCTATCCTAGCTAGTCGAGATTTGCGTGAGATTTATAGTTTTGGTCATTTGGAGTATGATCGTGACACTTTGGCAAGAGAGTATTTTCGTGATTATGAGGCAGGACTTAATCCTCATATTCCGGAAAATTACTTCAAAAATGATGATGTGAATGAGACGCCCTGTCTCTGTTGGTCTTCATCAGCTGCCCTCTTTTTCAGTAACTGGGTTAACTATGCTGTTTATCAGGAAACTCCCTTTGACTGGAAAAAGGTAGAGGACGATGCGGCTTCATTTGGATATTTATAAGAGGAATTATGACATATTTTGACGCTTTTAAATCAGGGAACTTGGTTTTGCCAAGTGCCCTGCTCTTGCATTTTAAGGAACTCTTTCCTTCCAGCGAAGATTTTCTCGTCTGGCAATTTTTCTATTTACAAAATACCACAGCCCTAGGAGATGTTTCGCCTAGCCAGATTGCTGAAATTATTGGCAAAGAGGTAGCAGATGTCAACCAATCCATTTCAAACTTGACTGAAAATGGTTTGCTACAATATCAGACCATTGAACTAAATGGGGAAATTGAGCTCATTTTTGATGCTAGTTTGGCTTTTGAACGCTTGGATAGCTTGCTAGACAGCCAAACTCCAGCTACAACTGCTCCAAATCCGCAGAATCAGTTGAAGGCTCTGGTTGAAACTTTTCAGCAGGAATTGGGACGCTTATTAACACCATTTGAAATCGAAGATCTTTCTAAGACTGTCAAAGAAGACGGGGTTAAGGCGGATTTGATCAAGGAAGCTCTTCGAGAAGCCGTTCTCAATGGCAAACCAAACTGGAAATATATTCAAGCCATCCTTCGGAATTGGCGGCATGAAGGCATCCAGTCTGTGGCTCAGGTAGAGGCCAAACGAGCAGAGCGAGAGGCTAACAATCCCAAACAAGTTCAGGCTTCGGCTGATTTCCTCGATGCTATGAATTTGTGGCAAAATTAGTCGCTTGAAAAATCTTGAAAATTAGAGTAAGGTTTGCAAGCTCCTTATAAATATGATAGAATATTAGTGAATAAAATGAAAAAAGAGGTATGTGAAATGTCACGTAAACCATTTATCGCTGGTAACTGGAAAATGAACAAAAATCCAGAAGAAGCAAAAGCTTTCGTTGAAGCCGTTGCATCAAAACTTCCTTCATCAGACCTTGTTGAAGCAGGTATCGCAGCTCCTGCAGTTGATTTGACAGCTGTTCTTGCTGCTGCTAAAGGTTCAAACCTTAAAGTTGCTGCTCAAAACTGCTACTTTGAAAATGCAGGTGCTTTCACTGGTGAAACTAGCCCACAAGTTTTGAAAGAAATCGGTACTGACTACGTTGTTATCGGTCACTCAGAGCGTCGTGACTACTTCCATGAAACTGACGAAGATATCAACAAAAAAGCAAAAGCAATCTTTGCAAACGGTATGCTTCCAATCATCTGTTGTGGTGAGTCACTTGAAACTTACGAAGCTGGTAAAGCTGCTGAATTCGTAGGTGCTCAAGTATCTGCTGCATTGGCTGGATTGACAGCTGAACAAGTTGCTGCATCAGTTATCGCTTATGAGCCAATCTGGGCTATCGGTACTGGTAAATCAGCTTCACAAGACGACGCACAAAAAATGTGTAAAGTTGTTCGTGACGTTGTAGCTGCTGACTTTGGTCAAGAAGTTGCTGACAAAGTTCGTGTTCAATACGGTGGTTCAGTTAAACCTGAAAACGTTGCAGAATACATGGCTTGCCCAGATGTGGACGGTGCCCTTGTTGGTGGAGCATCACTTGAAGCTGAAAGCTTCTTGGCATTGCTTGACTTTGTAAAATAATCTAGATTATTCCAGACAGTCTTCTAAGACTGTCTTTTTTTAAAAAAAAGACTGTATATTTTTCTTAAATTATCAGTCTATTGCAACTTTTCTCAGATAGTACACTTTCCTTGATATCATTTTCTGGTAGTAGTATACTTGTATTATAGCTACTGTGAAGTGGTTATAAAAAAATGAAAAGAGGTAAGAAATATGGTTGAATTGAAAAAAGAAGCAGTAAAAGACGTTACAACATTATCTAAAACAGCGCCAGTAGCATTGGCAAAAACAAAGGAAGTATTGAACCAAGCAGTAGCGGACTTGTATGTGGCTCACGTTGCCCTTCACCAAGTTCACTGGTATATGCGTGGTCGTGGTTTCCTCGTATGGCATCCAAAAATGGATGAATACATGGACAGTCTTGATGGTTATCTTGACGAAATCAGCGAACGTTTGATCACCCTTGGTGGCAAACCTTACTCAACTTTGACAGAGTTCCTTCAACACAGTGAAATCGAAGAAGAAGAAGGAGAATTCCGTAACGTTGAAGAAAGCTTGGAACGTGTTCTAGCAATTTATCGCTACCTCATCACTCTTTTCCAAAAAGCTTTGGATGTAACTGATGAAGAAGGTGATGATGTTACAAACGATATCTTTGTTGGGGCTAAGGCTGAACTTGAGAAAACAGTTTGGATGCTTACAGCAGAACTTGGACAAGCTCCTGGTTTGTAAGATATAGTTGCTACCCCTTTTATCATGAGGTGCTTGATAAGTGCCCATGACCAATCATCTTTTAAAAGTCATGTAACTGTAAAAAGGTGCATGACTTTTTTATTTGCTAGCCCTTAGGAATCATTGTCAAATGTAGGATTTTACGGTATAATAGTTGCTGTTCAAGAAATTTTGATTTTCAAAGAATAGTGAAACGTTATAAGGAGAACCCATGAACAACTTACCAAATTGCCCAAAATGTCATTCAGAATATATCTATGAAGACGGAAGTCTCTTGGTTTGCCCAGAGTGTGCCTATGAATGGAATCCTGCTGAAGTTGCAGAAGTAGAAGAAGGTGTTGTTGCTATCGATGCTAATGGAAATAAATTGGCTGACGGTGATACTGTAACCCTCATCAAGGACTTGAAAGTAAAAGGTGCACCTAAGGATTTGAAACAAGGAACTCGTGTCAAAAATATCCGTATCGTAGAAGGCGACCACAACATCGATTGTAAGATTGATGGTTTTGGAGCTATGAAACTCAAATCAGAATTTGTTAAGAAAATCTAGCCATGAAAATGAACCTGAAATTTATCTTTTATAGCCGTGTGCTCTTGTTCTTAGCGGCTTTCACAGGAGTTTACCTAGAGATTACCAAGCGTGGTGGTTTTGGCATGCTCCTCTACTATACAGTGCTATCCAATCTCTTGGTAACACTTTTTACAGCTTATCTGCTTTATGTGATGAGACAATCTGGTGAAAAATGGCAAAGTCGGCATCTACTCCGTCTCAAGGGCGGAGTTACCATGAGTATCATGATTACTTGTGTCATTTACCATTTTATGCTAGCGCCGATAGCGACTGATTTTTACCGTTTGGAAAATTTCCTCTGTCACTATATCGTTCCTCTTTGGTTTCTAGCTGATACCTTATTATTTGATAAGCAAGGTCAATACAAGATCTGGGATCCAGTATTGTGGACCATCTTGCCCTTGGTTTACATGCTTTTTGCCCTTTTTAATGGCTTAGTATTGAAACTACCTGTACCAAATTCCAAGGTTAGTCCTTTCCCTTATTTCTTTTTAGATGTGGCCAAGGGTTGGGACGTGGTTATTAAATGGTGTTTGACTATCTTTGTGGCCTATATGGTTGCAGGATTTATCTTCTACCTGATCAAGCAAATCAAGCGAAAATAGTCTTCCTATAAGGGAAATTAGGACGGAGTCCCTATGTCAGTTGGGCTCCTTCTTTTCTTGCCATATCCTTTAAAAAAAGATATGATAGTGAGAGAAAAAAACAGAAAGAGAATCCATGAAACAATATTTAGAACGGGCTAGCATTCTAGCCCTCTCCCTCGTTTTGATTACTTCCTTTTCCATTTCAAGTGCTCTACCAGCTATGTTTGACTACTATCAGGGCTATCCCAAAGAACAAATCGAGCTTCTCGTTAGCCTCCCTTCTTTTGGGATTATGATTATGCTAGTCTTAAATGGGGTTTTGGAACGTTTGTTGCCTGAACGTCTTCAGATTAGTCTGGGCCTTGTCATCCTCTCTATCGGTGGAACAGCTCCCTTCTGGTATCAGGATTATAACTTTGTCTTTGCTATGCGGATTTTATTTGGTTTGGGTGTGGGGATGATCAATGCCAAGGCCATTTCCATTATCAGTGAACGCTATCACGGAAAGACACGGATCCAGATGCTAGGTCTAAGGGGATCAGCAGAGGTGGTTGGTGCTTCGATTTTAACTCTAATGGTAGGTCAACTCCTTTCCTTTGGATGGACAGCGACCTTTTTAGCTTATAGTGCTGGATTTTTAGTGTTGATCCTTTATCTGCTATTTGTCCCTTATGGAAAAGAAAAGAAAGAGACTAAGAAAAAAGAGGTTGAAAGCGCTCGTCTGACAGGACAGATGAAAGGCTTGATTTTCCTTTTGGCTGTTGAAGCAGCAGTCGTTGTCTGTACCAACACAGCTATCACCATTCGTATTCCTAGTCTGATGGTAGAAAGAGGTCTAGGGGATGCCCAGTTATCGAGTTTGGTTTTAAGTATCATGCAGTTGATTGGTATCTTGGCAGGTGTGAGTTTTTCTTTCTTTATCTCTCTGTTTAAAGAAAGGTTGCTTCTTTGGTCAGGTATCACCTTTGGATTGGGTCAGATTGTGATTGCCTTGTCTCCGTCATTGGGTGTGATGGTAGTTGGAAGTGTTGTGGCAGGTTTTGCCTACAGCGTAGCCTTGACCACTGTCTTTCAGCTTCTTTCTGAAAGAATCCCAGCCAAGCTCCTTAATCAGGCAACATCTTTTGCAGTGCTAGGATGCAGCTTTGGAGCCTTTACGACACCTTTCATTCTTGGGGCGATTGGCTTTGTGACTCAAAACGGTATGTTGGTCTTCACCATTCTAGGATGCTGGTTGATTGTCACTTCTATCTTTGTTATGTACGCACTTCAAAAGAGAGCTTAGGCTTGATTTCCTAAGTTTTTCTTTTCGGAGTTTTTGTACCCAGACAATTATTAGTTTTTAAACTTGTTTACACTTTTATTTCCTGATAAAATAGAAGTTATGACAAGATATAAAGCAATCATTTCCTATGACGGTTATGCCTTTGCTGGTTTTCAGCGCCAGCCTCATGCGCGGAGCGTTCAAGAGGAAATCGAAAAAACCTTAACGAGACTCAATAAAGGACAGACCATCACTGTCCACGGTGCTGGTCGGACGGATAGTGGGGTTCATGCTCTTGGTCAGGTCATTCATTTTGATCTTCCCTATCAGATGGATGAGGAGAAGCTTCGTTTTGCCCTGGATACCCAATCTCCTGAAGATATTGATGTAATCTCGATGGAGCATGTGGCGGATGATTTTCATTGCCGTTATGCAAAACATAGCAAGACCTATGAGTTTATCGTGGATAGAGGGCGTCCCAAAAATCCTATGCGCCGTCACTATGCTACTCACTTTCCTTATCCGCTCGATGTGGAACGGATGCAGATAGCAATCAAAAAGCTAGAAGGAACCCATGATTTCACTGGTTTTACAGCCTCTGGGACTAGTGTGGAGGATAAGGTTCGCACCATCACAGAAGCGAGTCTTGGGGTGGATGATACAGGCCAGTTTTTGACCTTTACCTTTTCAGGAAATGGATTCTTATATAAACAGATTCGCAATATGGTGGGAACTCTTCTCAAAATCGGCAACAACCGCATGCCAGTTGAGCAGATTGATCTCATCTTGGAGAAGAAGGACAGGCAGCTTGCTGGTCCTACTGCAGCACCAAATGGCTTGTATTTAAAGGAGATTCGTTATGAAGAATAATCGTATTTTAGCTCTTTCTGGGAATGATATTTTTAGTGGTGGTGGTTTGTCAGCTGATTTGGCTACCTATACATTGAACGGCTTGCATGGCTTTGTAGCTGTAACTTGTTTGACATCCTTGACAGAAAAGGGGTTTGAAGTCTTTCCTACGGACGATACTATTTTTCAACATGAGTTGGATAGTTTGCGTGACGTGGACTTTGCAGGGATCAAGATTGGTCTTCTCCCTACTGTCAGTGTGGCTGAGAAGGCACTGGACTTTATCAAGCAACGTCCTGGAGTGCCGGTGGTATTGGACCCCGTCTTGGTCTGCAAGGAAACCCATGATGTGGCAGTCAGCCAACTCTGTCAAGAGTTGATTCGCTTTTTTCCTCATGTCAGTGTGATTACGCCAAATCTTCCTGAAGCAGAATTGTTGGCGGGTCAAGAAATCAAAACTTTGGAAGATATGAAAGCTGCAGCGCAGAAATTGCATGATTTAGGAGTGCCAGCAGTTATTATCAAGGGAGGCAATCGTCTCAGACAAGACAAGGCTGTGGATGTCTTTTATGATGGACAAACTTTTACTATCCTAGAAAATCCCGTTATCCAAGGACAGAATGCTGGGGCAGGTTGTACCTTTGCCTCAAGCATTGCCAGTCACTTGGTTAAAGGTGATGAACTTTTAACAGCAGTGGAGAGCTCTAAAGCTTTCGTTTACCGTGCCATTGCACAAGCAGATCAATATGGAGTAAGACAATATGAAGCAAACAAAAACAACTAAAATCGCCCTTGTATCCCTTCTAACCGCCCTTTCTGTGGTTCTAGGTTATTACTTGAAAATTGGAACGCCAACAGGAATATTGACTCTCTTGGATGCAGGTATTTTCTTTACTGCCTTTTACTTTGGCAGTAAAGAAGGAGCTGTCGTTGGAGGACTAGCAGGATTCCTAATTGACCTTTTATCAGGCTATCCACAGTGGATGTTCTTTAGTTTAGTGAACCATGGCTTGCAAGGATTTTTTGCAGGTTTTAAAGGGAAGTGGCAATGGCTAGGCCTTGTCTTGGCTACTATCGTCATGGTAAGTGGCTACGCCCTAGGTTCTACCCTAATGAATGGCTGGTCAGCAGCCTTGCCAGAAATCCTTCCAAACTTCCTGCAAAATACCTTGGGAATGATTGTAGGGTTTGTAATTTTTCAGAGTGTTAAGAAGATAAAATAAAAAAGTCAGCTATTTGAGCTGACTTTTTGCTTGTCTCTATGTTTAATCAAAATAAAGCAAATCTTTGCTGGTGCTGGTAAAGAGGTCAAATCCATCCTTAGTGACAACACCGCAGTCTTCGATACGAACACCGACTTTGCCCGGGATATAGATACCAGGTTCAACAGAGAAACACATGCCTTCTTCGATGACCATGTCGTTTCCTTCCATGATAGAAGGGTATTCGTGGACATCCATACCGATACCGTGACCGAGACGGTGGTTGAAGTACTCACCGTAACCAGCTTTTTCAATGACTTCACGGGCAGCGCGGTCAACTTCATGTGCAGTCACACCTGGCTTGATAAAGTCAAGGGCAGCTTGTTGGGCTTCAAGGGTCAAGTTGTAAATGTCTTTCTTGAATTGGTCAGGCTTACCGACAGCGACCGTACGAGTCATATCTGAGGCGTAGCCATTAACCATGACACCAAGGTCAAAGAGGAGAAGGGCGTCCTTTTCAACTTTGTTTGCTGCTGGGATACCGTGCGGATTTGCAGCATTATCGCCAGTCAAGACCATGGTATCAAAGCTCATTTCATAGCCTTCACGTTTCATGGCAAAGTCGATTTGGGCAATGATATCTGTCTCAGTCTTGTCAAGAGAAATGTTGTCAAAACCAACTTTTACAGCCTTATCAGCATAGAGACCTGCAAGCATCATTTTTTGGACTTCATCAGCTGATTTGATGAGGCGCATGCGTTGGATGCGAGGAGTGAGGTTTTCAAACTCAGCAGTTTCAAAGACAGTTTTCAGACCATGGTATTTGGTCAAGATGAGGTTGTCAAACTCGACTGTCACACGTTTGAAGTCAAGTTGAGGCAAAGCGTTTTTGATTTTTTGCCATGGATTTTCAGAATCCACATAGCCCACAACTGGGAAGGAAACGGTGCTACTTGCACGTTCTACTTCGAGAGCTGGGACAAAGAGGAGAGGTTCCTGATCTGCAAGAACAAAGAGGAACATTTGGCGTTCATGGGGATCACTGTAAAAGCCAGTGAGGTAATTAATAGTGACGGGGTCAGATACGACAGCGACGTCTATTTTTTCTGATTCAAGATATGTTACGATTTGTTGTAATTTAGACATATGCTACCTTCTTTCTACCCCTCTATTTTGGCAAAAAATGAGAGAAAATGCAAGGGAGAAGGGTAAAAGAACAGGCAAAAAGAACTCCGACAAGATAGGGGAGTTCTTTTATCTAATTTTCCTTAGTTTAAGAAAAGTCTGCCTTACTTTTGACGTCGCTGTATTCTTCAGCGATTTCTTGACTGAGGATGTCCTCATAGGCAGGGAGTTGGATATCCTGACCGTATTTCTTCTTGAGGGCAGTAGTAACCAGGCGATAAGCTAGATTGGCATTACGAGAGAGGATAGGTCCGTGGAAGTAGGAGCCAAAGACATTCTTATAATGAACCCCTTCGCCTACCTTTTCCTCGTTGTTTCCATTTCCATAGACCACCTGTCCCAGCGGTTTTTGGTCATCTGAGAGGAAGGTACGTCCCTGGTGATTTTCAAATCCATAGTAGGTTTCATCGAAGTCTTCATTGTGAATCTTGATGTCGCCGATAAAGCGATTGTTGGTCTGGTTGAGGGTGTAGTGGCCCATGACCCCTAGCCCTTCGATGCGTTTCCCTGAAGCCTCAACATAATATTGGCCCAGTAGCTGGAAACCGCCACAGATAGCTAGAACCACTCCGTCGTTTTGGATGTAGTTGTCAATGCTCTCTTTTTTAGCAGGAAGGTCGCCTGCGATGATGCTTTGTTCAAAGTCTTGACCACCACCGAAAAAGGCGATATCGTAGTGATTTTCATCGAAGCTATCATGGAGTGAAACGATATCAACTGTTACATGAGCCCCAAGTTTTTCAGCTACATACTTGAGCATGAGGATATTCCCGTTATCCCCGTAGGTGTTCATGAGATTGCCGTAGAGGTGGGCGATATTTAGCTGGTATGGATAGTTGCCGTCTTTTGAGGAAAGTGAAGTATAAACCATTAGTTCATCTCCTTTCTAACAATCTGACGATTGGCAAGAAGTTCTCGGAACTCCAGCATAGCTGTATAAGTCGCAAGGATATAAGCATGCTTGCAGTCTTGAGCTTCAATCGTTTTAAGGACTTGTTCCAAGCTACTTGTTTCAGTAATCTTATCGGCTGGATAGCCAGTAACACGTAGACGACGAGCGATTTCCGAATGACGTACTCCTCCAGCGTTAATTTCTGGAATATCCATGTCAGTTATTTGTTCAAAATCAGCATCCCAAATCCAGCTGGTATCAATCCCGTCTGCATAGTTAGCATTGAGGAGAACAGATAGACTAAATGGATAAGGAGCTAGTTTGATCATTTCGATGGCCTGGGTTGCACCGACTGGATTTTTAATCAAAACGAGGGTACATTCTTTATCCCCGATATGGAAGGTTTCTTGGCGTCCAAAGACAGCACGACTCTTGTCAAAACCTTGTTTGATCAGTTGAGAATCTGCGCCGAGGAAACGGGCGATGGCAACTGCAGCTAGGGCGTTGTAGATATTGTAGAGGCCACCGATTTGAATACCATATTCTTGTCCGTCGATAACAAAGCGAGAACGATTGTTAGTCAACTCAACCAATTCTGTTAGACGGTAGTCCAATTCAGGACGCTTGCATCCACAATTTTCACAGATATAAGCTCCCAAGTTGGCATATGTATTGAGTTCATATTTCAAAATACTTTGACATTCAGGGCAGAGAATACCTTCAGTATTGTAGTGAGCCAGTTGTGCTGGACCTTTTTCTAGATCAAAACCAAAATACTGAATAGGATTTGAAATTGCAGGCTTGTAGAAAAGCGGACTATCACCGTTCAGCAGAACAGTAGCTGTAGGAACTTTTCGAATAGCGTCCAAAATCATGTTATAGGTTGTATAGATTTCACCGTAGCGGTCCATCTGATCGCGGAAGATATTGGTGATGACGAAAAGACTAGGATGGATGTAGTCACAGATATGTGAGAGACTGGCTTCATCGATTTCAAGGACAGCGATGTTCTTGCCTGTTTTAGAAGATTTGGCTGTCAAGAAAGTCGTTGTAATCCCCGTAATCATGTTGGCACCACTTGGATTCGTTAAAACTTGACCATAAATTTCCTTTAGGATACCGACAGTGAGAGCGGTCGTCAAGGTTTTCCCATTGGTACCAGTTACCACAACAATCTCGTAGTTCTTAGCTAAATGTTGTAAAATATCTTTATCAAATTGAAGGGCAAGTTTTCCAGGGAGCGTACTTCCACGTCCAAGACGACTCAAAATAAAGTGAGAAGAACGCCCAGCAAGAAGGCCCAAAGTAGTTTTTAATTTCATGTTTCTATTATATCATAAAAGAAAGAAAAGACAGATTTGAGATTTCGCATAAACAAAAACAGCCCGATGAGGGCTGTTAGATACGATGTAGTCTCAACTTAAATCGCAAACAAGTCATTCAAGTTTTCAGCCAATGTTGGGTGAGTGAAGATTTGTTTTGTGAAGTAAGTGTATGGGATTTTGTTATCCATAGCTACAGTAATGATGTTGATGATTTCTTGAGAGCCTTCTGAGAAGATGCTTGCTCCGAGAATTTCTTTTGTTTCAGTATTGACAACAGCTTTGAAGGCTCCGCGAAGGTCGCCATTTACGTGACCACGAGGCATTGCTGCAACAGGGATTTCCTTCACAGCGTATGGAAGTTTCAAATCAGCTGCTTGGCTTTCCGTCAAACCAACTTGTGAAAGTGCAGGTGTGATGAACATGGTGTTTGGCACATTGAGACGGTCTTCGAGTGTGTAGCTGCCATCTCCAGCAAGATAGCTGTAGACAACACGGAAGTCATCAAGTGAAATGTAGGTAAATTGAGGTCCACCGTTGACGTCTCCAACTGCAAAGACACCAGGAACGTTTGTTTGACAGTGTTTGTCAACCTTGATAGCACCACGCTCCGTTAGCTCAATATCGGTATTTTCAAGTTGAAGTGGTTCTACGTTTGGCTTACGTCCAGTTGCGTAGAGAAGGGCGTCGAAACGGTAGGTTTCCTTTTCAGTTACGACAAGCACTTGGTCACCGTCGTTTTTGATTTCAGTAGTACGGATGTTTTGAAGCAATTCAATGCCGTCTTCTTCCATGTATTGTTTAGCAAGAGCTGCAATGGAAGGTTCTGCACGAGGAAGGAATGTATCCAAGGCATCTAGGACTGTGACTTTGCTACCAAGTTTGTTGTAGAGTCCTGCAAATTCAAGACCAATGTTTCCGCCACCAAGGACACCAAGTTTTTCAGGCAATTTGTCCAAGTTTTGGATACCTGTTGAGTCAAAGACGTTTTTGCTTGTAGCAAGTCCAGGGATTGGCAAGACGTTTGAAACAGCACCAGTGTTGATAACGATAGTTTCAGCAGTCAGCTCTTGTTTTTCATCACCAGCCTGGATTTTGATGATTTTGTTTGAAAGGAAGTGAGCTTCCGCATCAAAGATATCTACACCTGTTCCCGCAACAGTAGCATAGTTTTTGCCGTTGAGGCGACTAGTGATGGTATTTTTGGTAGCAATGACTTCTTCAAAAGACAAGTCTTTCTCAGCAGCAACTAATAAGGTCTTAGTTGGGATACAACCGATGTTGATACAAGTTCCACCGTACATAGCTTTGCTACGTTCAATGAGGGCAACTTTTTTGCCAGTTGAAGCCAATTTACCAGCTAGTGTTTTCCCAGCTTTACCAAATCCAATAACGATTAAATCATATGTTAACATTTATAGTCCTCCTATTCGAATTTCATTCTAGCACAAGAAAAAAACTTTTGCACAATTCTGCTACGAAAAAGACAGAAAAAGATAAAAACGCTTTCCAGACAAAAAACTAGTAATTTTTTGACAAGCTTGATAAACTAAAATCCTATCTATTTTTATATAAAATAGAATAAATGTTCGAAAATAGGGGGTTTTATGAAATCGAATCGTTATATTATTGCCTTTGCTGGGGTCATTTTACACTTAATGCTGGGTTCGACTTATGCTTGGAGTGTTTATCGCAACCCTATTATTGAAAAAACGGGATGGGATCAGGCTTCTGTTGCCTTTGCCTTCAGTCTAGCAATCTTTTGTTTGGGATTATCGGCTGCATTTATGGGGCGTTTGGTAGAAAAATTTGGTCCGAGAGTCATGGGGAGTCTATCTGCTTTTCTATACGCAGGTGGAAATATCTTAACAGGATTTGCAATAGATCGGCAGGAGCTGTGGTTGTTGTATCTCGCTTATGGCATTTTAGGTGGGCTTGGTTTGGGAGCAGGCTATATTACCCCTGTGTCAACGATTATAAAATGGTTTCCTGATAAACGTGGTCTCGCAACAGGTTTAGCGATTATGGGGTTTGGTTTTGCTTCTTTATTAACTAGTCCCATAGCGCAACATCTCATCGCAGGGGTAGGGCTTGTAGAAACTTTTTATATTTTAGGTGCAAGTTACTTTATTATCATGCTCCTAGCTTCACAATTCATTAAGCGTCCAAATGAGCAAGAGCTTGCAATTTTATCTGTTTCAGGGAAAGAAAAAACAGCCTCTTTGACGCAAGGAATGGCTGCGAATCAGGCCTTGAAAAGCAATCGGTTTTATATACTTTGGATTATTTTCTTTATCAACATAGCTTGTGGTTTAGGCTTAATTTCAGCGGCATCGCCAATGGCACAGGAAATGGCTGGCTTGTCTACAAGTCATGCAGCAGTTATGGTGGGAGTTTTAGGGATTTTCAATGGGTTTGGTCGTTTGCTCTGGGCGAGTTTATCTGACTATATCGGTCGCCCTCTAACCTTTAGTATATTACTGCTTGTCAATCTTTTCTTTTCTCTCTCACTTTGGCTCTTTACAGATTCCATTTTATTTGTAGTCGCTATGTCTATTTTGATGACTTGCTATGGAGCTGGTTTTTCATTGATTCCGGCTTATCTCAGTGATATTTTTGGAACCAAGGAATTGGCAGCTCTACATGGATATATTTTAACAGCTTGGGCAATGGCTGGTTTAGCAGGGCCTATTTTATTAGCAGAGACTTATAAAATAGCTCATTCTTACACACAAACCTTGTTCGTTTTTCTCATTTTATATAGTATAGCCTTGGCTTTGTCTTATTATCTAGGGCGTTCAATCAAAAAGGAAATCCAAAAACCGCTTACATGATTTTCCTTAAGGATTCTACTATCTTTTGCCCCGCTCTTGTGTTATACTAGATAGGTTGCAAAGAAACTCATACTTTTCTTTCGTGGAAAAGAAGCAACACGGTATCTCGTTTGAAGAAGATACGTCATGAAAAGAAAAGTATATACTAAGCGCTATAGGATGGCTTCGCACCATCTTTAGAAAGAAGAAAAACGTGAAATTTAATGAATTTAACTTGTCTGCTGATTTGCTAGCAGAGATTGAAAAAGCTGGATTTGTAGAAGCAAGTCCCATCCAAGAACAGACCATTCCCTTGGCTCTCGAAGGAAAAGACGTTATCGGTCAAGCTCAGACTGGTACAGGGAAAACCGCAGCCTTTGGCTTGCCAACCCTTGAAAAAATCCGTACAGAAGAAGCGACTATCCAAGCCTTGGTCATCGCTCCAACTCGTGAACTCGCTGTTCAAAGCCAAGAGGAACTCTTCCGATTTGGCCGTAGCAAGGGAGTGAAAGTTCGCTCAGTTTATGGTGGTTCAAGCATCGAGAAACAAATCAAGGCCCTTAAATCTGGTGCCCATATCGTGGTAGGAACACCAGGCCGTCTTTTGGACTTGATTAAACGCAAGGCTTTGAAATTGCATGATATTGAAACCCTCATCCTTGATGAAGCGGATGAAATGCTCAATATGGGCTTCCTTGAAGACATCGAAGCTATTATCTCGCGTGTCCCTGAAAGTCGTCAAACCTTGCTCTTTTCAGCAACCATGCCTGAAGCCATCAAACGTATCGGTGTTCAGTTTATGAAAGAACCTGAGCATGTGAAGATTGCTGCAAAGGAATTGACAACAGAGCTGGTGGACCAGTATTATATCCGTGTCAAGGAACAAGAAAAATTTGATACTATGACGCGTCTCATGGATGTGGAACAACCAGAGCTTGCTATCGTATTTGGTCGTACCAAACGCCGTGTAGATGAATTGACTCGTGGTCTTAAAATCTGTGGCTTCCGTGCAGAAGGGATTCATGGTGATTTGGACCAAAACAAACGTCTTCGTGTCCTTCGGGATTTTAAAAATGGCAATCTAGATGTTCTGGTAGCGACTGACGTGGCAGCCCGTGGTTTGGACATTTCAGGAGTGACTCATGTCTACAACTACGATATTCCACAAGATCCTGAAAGTTATGTTCACCGTATCGGTCGTACAGGTCGTGCTGGTAAGTCAGGTCAATCCATTACCTTCGTAGCTCCAAATGAAATGGGCTATCTCCAAATCATCGAAAACTTGACCAAGAAGCGCATGAAAGGCCTTAAACCTGCAAGTGCAGAGGAAGCCTTCCAAGCTAAAAAGCAAGTGGCGCTCAAGAAAATCGAACGTGATTTCGCAAATGAAGAAATTCGTTCCAACTTTGAGAAATTTGCTAAAGACGCTCGTAAATTAGCGGCTGAATTTAGTCCTGAAGAATTGGCTATGTATATCTTGAGTCTGACTGTCCAAGATCCTGATAGCCTTCCAGAAGTGGAGATTGCACGTGAAAAACCATTGCCATTTAAACCATCAGGTAATGGCTTCGGCGGCAAAGCTAAGGGAGGTCGAGGAGGCCGTCGTGGAGACGACCGTCGAGATCGTGATCGCCGTGGCAATGGTCGTCGTGATGAGTTCAAGAAAGGTAGTCGTGGAAACGACCGCTTTGATAAAGACAGACGTTACCGTAATAAAGACAATAAAAAACCTCGCAACACTTCAAGCGAAAAGAAAACAGGCTTTGTTATTCGTAACAAGGGAGACAAATAGAAAAAAGCGATTCACTGGGTGAATCGCTTTTATATATAAGGAGACCAAGGGTAAAAGAAGATGGTTGATAGTAAAGGATAGGTGAAACGGAAAGGGATTTATCATGTCATCTTCTTATAATGTTATAATATCAAAAATAAAATAGGATGTCAATAAAAAATCGCTTTTTTTCTAAAATATTTTTGCTGTTCAAAATTGCAATTAAATAAGCAATTTTCAGATAATAATTGAAAATTCAGGCTCTTTATGTTATAATGATAGCGATTAAATGCGAGGTAAAAAATGGCACATTTATTAGAAAAAACAAGAAAAATTACTTCCATCTTGAAACGCTCAGAGGAACAACTTCAAGATGAACTTCCCTACAATGCGATTACACGCCAGTTGGCAGATATTATTGATTGTAACGCTTGTATTGTGAATAGTAAGGGACGTCTCTTGGGCTATTTCATGCGTTACAAGACAAATACAGATCGAGTAGAGCAGTTTTTCCAAACTAAGATTTTCCCAGAGGACTATGTGCAAGGGGCAAACATGATTTACGATACAGAAGCTAATCTTACTGTAGATCATGATTTGAGTATCTTCCCAGTCGAAAGTCGCTCTGATTTTCCAGATGGCTTGACAACCATTGCTCCGATTCATGTATCAGGGATTCGCCTAGGTTCCTTGATTATTTGGCGCAATGATAAGAAATTTGAAGATGAGGATTTGATTCTTGTTGAGATTGCGAGCACGGTGGTAGGGATTCAACTCTTGAACTTCCAACGTGAAGAAGATGAGAAAAATATTCGCCGTCGTACTGCTGTAACCATGGCAGTTAATACCCTTTCCTATTCAGAACTTCGTGCCGTTTCAGCTATTCTAGCTGAGTTGGATGGAAATGAAGGACAATTAACTGCATCTGTCATTGCAGACCGTATTGGCATTACGCGTTCAGTGATTGTCAATGCGCTTCGTAAATTGGAGTCGGCGGGAATTATTGAGAGTCGTTCATTAGGAATGAAGGGGACTTATCTCAAAGTTCTAATTGGTGATATTTTTGAGGAAGTGAAAAAGAGGGACTACTAATGGCAAAGGCTTTAATCTCGATTGACTATACAGAGGATTTCGTAGCAGACCATGGAAAGCTAACTGCTGGAGTGCCAGCTCAAGCTATATCAGAGGCAATCAATCAAGTAACTAGACTGGCTTTTGATCGAGGAGACTATGTCTTCTTCACTATTGATGCTCATGAGGAGAAGGATACCTTCCACCCGGAAAGTAAACTCTTTCCACCGCACAACATCATTGGGACTAGTGGCCGTAACCTCTATGGCCCCCTAGCTGATTTCTATGCGGAAAATAAGGACGATAGTCGCGTCTTTTGGATGGACAAACGTCACTATTCAGCATTTTCAGGAACGGATCTCGATATTCGCCTGCGAGAACGTCGGGTTACTACAGTTATCTTGACAGGGGTTCTGACCGATATTTGTGTCCTTCATACGGCTATTGATGCCTACAATTTAGGTTATGACATTGAAGTTGTCAAACCTGCGGTTGCCTCTATCTGGCCAGAAAATCATCAGTTTGCTCTAGGACATTTTAAGAACACTCTGGGAGCTAAATTGCTAGATGAAAATCTGTCTGAAATTAAAGAATGATTCCCTTGGAAAAATGAAAAAAATCTGAAAAAAGTGTTGACAAAGATTTTGAAAGTTGATATACTAGTAAAGTAATCGACGCGGGGATGGCGGAATTGGCAGACGCGCAGGACTAAGGATCCTGTGACCGCTTTAGGTCGTGAGGGTTCAAGTCCCTCTCTCCGCATAGGGTAAGAGTTAGCTTTGGCTAGCTCTTTTTGTTTTTTCAAGGAGGGCTAGAGCTGCAGTTCGACTATCGGAAGAGATTGGTATCAAGAACTGTCTTTTTATGAGAAAGCTTGCTATACTAAGGGTGAGAGAAAGGAATGTCAAATCATGTGTGTCGAATGTTATAGTGAGAAAAATCGTGTGACCCCCTTACTGAACCCTCTGGAGTGTTTAAGAGAGCATAGGCAATATATTTGTAGCCATTGTGATCGTTGTATCTGTATAGAGCATACGAAAAACGGTTTACAGCGTTGGAATTTTCCGTTCAAATCGCTAGAAATTGCTAGCTATTATTTACGGGCGGCAGATTATAGTATGAAGACAAGCTGTGGCATTTACCAAATCAAGTCAAATAAAGGAAGGGTTTCATATAAGATTTTTGTTAACAGGGAAGCTTTAAAAGACTATCTCAAGAAGAATCCAGATAAAAGATGCGACAATTTGCAACCAAGCTTTTCTATCTCGCCTTATCAAGAATTTCCTCAAACACAAGTCAAGAAATTAAAAGTCGAAGAAATTGAAAAATACTTAGCTGAAAGATGATGCCCATCATATATAGAATGGAGTGGATTTTTGATTAGTAAATTATTTGTTTAGATAAGAAGAAAAGTTAGCGGTCGCTAGCTTTTTTATTTTTTATAAAAAATAAATCAAAAATTTTTTCGATTTCATAAACATTTCATATTTGGATTTTATAATGGTCTTACAAATATGGAGGTGACAAATGAATCCAATCCAAAGAGCTTGGGCTTATGTCAGCAGAAAACGACTGAGAAGTTTTATTTTATTTCTGATTTTATTTGTTCTTTTAGCAGGAATTTCAGCCTGTTTGACGCTGATGAAATCCAACAAAACAGTAGAAAGCAATCTTTACAAATCTCTTAATACCTCTTTTTCTATTAAGAAGATAGAGAATGGTCAGACCTTCAAGTTATCGGACCTAGCATCAGTTAGCAAGATTAAGGGACTGGAAAATGTCTCTCCTGAACTCGAGACGGTCGCAAAACTAAAAGACAAGGAAGCGGTCAGTGGTGAGCAGAGCGTCGAACGTGATGACTTGTCAGCTGCGGACAAGAATTTGGTTAGCTTAACGGCTCTTGAGGATTCATCCAAGGATGTTACCTTCACCAGCTCAGCTTTCAATCTAAAAGAAGGCCGACACCTTCAAAAAGGGGATTCCAAGAAAATCCTGATCCACGAAGAGTTGGCTAAAAAGAACGGTCTTTCGCTTCATGACAAGATTCGCTTGGATGCTGGACAGTCAGAATCAGGAAAAGGACAAACAGTTGAGTTTGAGATTGTCGGCATCTTTTCTGGTAAAAAACAAGAGAAATTCACAGGCTTGTCTTCTGACTTCAGTGAAAACCAAGTCTTTACAGACTATGAAAGTAGCCAAACCCTTTTGGGAAATAGTGAACCTCAAGTTAGTGCAGCGCGCTTCTATGTAGAAAATCCTAAGGAAATGGACGGACTCATGAAGCAGGTGGAAAACTTGGCCTTGGAAAATCAAGGCTACCAAGTCGAAAAGGAAAACAAGGCCTTTGAACAGATCAAAGACTCAGTGGCAACCTTCCAAACCTTCCTAACTATCTTTCTTTATGGAATGTTGATAGCTGGAGCTGGAGCCTTAATTTTGGTCTTGTCTCTCTGGTTGAGAGAAAGGGTCTACGAAGTAGGGATTTTACTGGCACTTGGAAAAGGCAAGAGCTCAATCTTCCTACAGTTCTGTTTAGAGGTGGTGTTGGTATCTCTTGGAGCTTTGCTTCCATCCTTTATTGCTGGGAAAGCCATTACATCCTATCTGCTACAAACTGTACTAGCCAGTGGAGATCAGGCAACCTTACAAGATACGCTAGCCAAAGCAAGCAGTCTATCAACCAGTCTCCTATCCTTTGCAGAATCCTATGTCTTTCTGCTACTGATTGGTTGCTTATCAGTAGCCCTTTGTTTCGTATTTCTATTTAGAAAATCGCCTAAGGAAATTTTATCATCTATTAGTTAAGAAGGAGAAATCATGACTTTATTACAATTGCAAGATGTTACCTACCGTTATAAGAACACTGCTGAGGCAGTTTTATATCAGATCAAGTATAATTTTGAACCCGGAAAGTTTTATAGTATCATTGGTGAGTCAGGAGCAGGAAAATCCACTCTCTTGTCCCTACTTGCTGGTCTAGATAGTCCTGTCGAAGGTTCTATCCTTTTCCAAGGAGAAGACATTCGGAATAAGGGATATTCTTACCATCGTATGCACCATATTTCTCTGGTCTTTCAAAATTATAACTTGATAGATTATCTTTCTCCGCTGGAAAATATCCGCTTGGTCAACAAAAAAGCAAGCAAGGATACACTTCTTGAGCTTGGTTTGGATGAAAGTCAGATTAAGCGGAACGTTCTCCAGTTATCAGGTGGTCAACAACAACGTGTCGCCATTGCTCGCAGTTTGGTCTCAGAAGCTCCAGTTATTCTAGCTGATGAGCCAACAGGAAATCTGGACCCTAAAACTGCTGGAGATATTATCGAACTGCTCAAGTCACTTGCTGAGAAAACAGGTAAATGTGTGATCGTCGTCACCCACAGTAAAGAAGTGGCACAAGCGTCAGATATTACACTTGAATTGAAGGACAAGAAACTGACTGAAACTCGCAATACTACAAAATAAGATGAGTTTGTTTTGATAGAATTATGAAATCAAATCTAGAAAGGGAACCTATGTTACACAACGCATTTGCCTATGTTACAAGGAAGTTTTTCAAATCGATTGTTATCTTCCTGATTATTCTCCTCATGGCGAGCTTGAGTTTGGTCGGCTTGTCGATTAAGGGAGCTACTGCCAAGGCTTCTCAGGAGACCTTTAAAAATATCACCAATAGCTTCTCCATGCAAATCAATCGTCGCGTCAATCAAGGAACGCCACGTGGTTCTGGGAATATCAAGGGTGAGGATATCAAAAAAATCACCGAAAATAAGGCCATCGAGTCTTATGTTAAACGCATCAACGCTATCGGAGATTTGACTGGATACGACCTCATCGAAACGCCAGAAACCAAGAAAAATCTCACTGCTGACCGTGCCAAACGGTTTGGAAGCAGCTTGATGATTACAGGTGTCAATGACTCCTCTAAAGAAGACAAGTTTGTCTCTGGCTCATATAAGCTGGTTGAAGGTGAGCACCTAACCAACGACGACAAAGACAAGATTCTCATGCACAAGGATTTGGCAGCCAAACATGGCTGGAAAGTCGGAGATAAGGTCAAATTGGACTCTAATGTCTATGATGCAGACAATGAAAAAGGGGCCAAGGAAACAGTCGAAGTGACAATCAAGGGACTCTTTGATGGTCACAATAAGTCAGCAGTAACCTACTCACAAGAACTCTATGAAAACACAGCTATCACAGACATTCACACTGCTGCAAAACTTTATGGATATACAGAAGACACAGCTATTTATGGGGACGCAACCTTCTTTGTAACAGCAGACAAGAACTTGGATGACGTCATGAAAGAGTTGAATGGTATCAGCGGTATCAACTGGAAGAGCTACACACTTGTGAAGAGCTCCTCTAACTACCCAGCTCTAGAGCAATCCATCTCTGGTATGTACAAGATGGCCAACCTCCTCTTCTGGGGTAGCTTGAGCTTCTCAGTTCTTCTCCTTGCACTCTTGCTCAGTCTTTGGATCAATGCCCGTCGCAAGGAAGTGGGAATTCTCCTCTCTATCGGTCTCAAGCAGGCAAGTATCTTGGGGCAATTCATCACCGAATCTATTTTGATTGCCATCCCTGCTCTTGTTTCTGCTTACTTCCTAGCCAACTACACAGCTCGTGCCATCGGAAATACTGTTCTTGCCAATGTCACTTCAGGTGTTGCCAAGCAAGCCAGCAAGGCTGCTCAAGCCTCTAATCTTGGTGGTGGTGCAGAAGTAGACGGCTTTAGCAAGACCTTGTCGAGCCTAGATATTTCCATTCAGACATCAGACTTTATCATCGTCTTTGTTCTTGCTTTAGTTCTAGTCGTTCTCGTTATGGCGCTTGCTTCAAGCAATCTCCTTAGAAAACAACCAAAAGAACTCTTGCTCGATAGCGAATAAAAAACTTGCTACCTATTCTCCCCTAAATGGGGTATAATATAGGTAGCATTTTTATCTGTTTTGTCTTGATAAAGCCTTTCCTTTCAGGATGAAACAGGGATGATTTAAAAGAAAATTAAAGAAATGTGAAAGGTTTTTCTATGAAAATTTTAATTGTAGAAGATGAAGAGATGATCCGTGAGGGAATCAGTGACTATTTGACAGATTGTGGTTATGAGACCATTCAGGCTGCGGACGGTGAGGAAGCCCTAGAACAATTTTCCAGCTATGAAGTAGCCCTAGTACTACTGGATATCCAGCTGCCCAAGCTTAATGGTTTAGAAGTCCTAGCCGAGATTCGTAAGACCAGTCAGGTTCCTGTCTTGATGCTGACCGCCTTTCAGGATGAGGAATACAAGATGAGTGCCTTTGCCTCTCTGGCAGACGGCTATCTGGAAAAACCCTTCTCCCTGTCTCTCTTAAAAGTGAGGGTAGACGCGATTTTCAAGCGCTACTACGATACAGGACGAATCTTCTCTTATAAGGATACCAAGGTGGACTTTGAGAGTTACAGCGCAAGCCTCGCAGGTCAGGAAGTGGCTATCAATGCCAAAGAGTTGGAAATTTTGGACTATCTGGTGAAAAATGAAGGACGGGCCTTGACTCGATCTCAGATAATCGATGCCGTCTGGAAGGTGACAGATGAGGTGCCTTTTGACCGTGTTATTGATGTTTATATCAAGGAACTGCGGAAAAAGCTAGACTTGGATTGTATCCTCACTGTGCGCAATGTTGGTTATAAATTGGAGCGAAAATGAAACGAACAGGTTTATTTACAAAGATATTCATCTATACCTTCTCGATTTTTAGTGTTCTGGTTATTTGTCTTCATTTAGCTATTTATTTTCTCTTTCCCTCAACTTATCTGAGTCATCGTCAGGAAACCATCGGTCAGAAAGCGACAGCCATTTCCCAGTCCCTAGAAGGAAAGGATAGGCAAAGTATCGAGCAAGTGTTAGACTTGTATTCCCAGACTAGTGATATCAAGGGGGCCGTCAAGGGAGAGATGACAGAGGACAAGTTAGAGGTCAAGGACAACCTTCCTCTAGATACAGACCGCCAGACCACCTCTCTCTTTATCGAGGAGCGTGAGGTGACAACCCAAGATGGTAGCACTATGACTCTCCAGTTTTTAGCGTCCATGGATTTGCAAAAGGAAGCAGAGCAAATTAGCCTCCAGTTTCTTCCCTATACCTTGCTGGCATCGTTTTTGATTTCCCTCTTGGTATCTTACATCTATGCTCGAACCATTGTTGCGCCGATCTTGGAAATCAAGCGGGTGACCCGTCGGATGATGGACCTGGATGCTCAAGTGCGGTTGCGCGTGGACTCTAAGGATGAGATCGGTGATCTTAAGGAACAAATCAATAGCCTTTACCAGCATCTTTTGACTGTCATTGCGGACTTGCATGACAAGAATGAAGCCATTCTCCAGTTAGAAAAAATGAAGGTTGAATTCCTACGAGGGGCCTCTCATGAGCTGAAAACACCTCTGGCTAGTCTCAAAATCCTAATCGAAAATATGAAAGAAAATATCGGTCGTTATAAAGATAGAGACCACTATCTGGGAGTTGCCTTGGGGATTGTGGACGACCTCAGTCACCACGTTCTTCAGATACTTTCTCTTTCTTCTGTTCAGGAATTGCGAGAGGAGAAGGAGAACATCGACCTACTCCAAATGACGCAAACTCTGGTTAAGGATTATACTTTACTAGCCAAGGAAAGAAATGTTCAGATAGACATTAGCTTGACCCATCAGCAAGCCTACATAAATCCATCTGTGATGAAGTTGATTCTATCTAATCTCATCAGCAATGCTATCAAGCACTCCACTCCAGGTGGCTTGGTTCGCATCGGCGAGAGAGACGGAGAACTCTTTATCGAGAATAGCTGTAGTCCTGAAGAACAAGAAAAACTAGCCCAGTCTTTTTCTGGCAATGCTAGTCGCAAGGCCAAGGGTTCAGGAATGGGGCTCTTTGTGGTCAAAAGTTTATTAGAACACGAGAAATTACCTTATCATTTTGAGATGCAAGATGATCGTTTGACCTTCTTCATGTCTTATCCTAAAGTCTCTCAAGACTAAGGGAAAGAAAGGGTTTACATTGATTGAGTTGGAAGAAATTCAATCTAAAGTATGGGAAAAACTAGCTTTTTTTGTCAAAAAGTGATAAAATGAACAATGTAAATGGGATGTCCCAAAAAATATATAGGAGGCCTGACAAATGGCAATCGTTTCAGCAGAAAAATTTGTCCAAGCAGCTCGTGACAACGGTTATGCAGTTGGTGGATTTAACACAAACAACCTTGAGTGGACTCAAGCTATCTTGCGTGCAGCAGAAGCTAAAAAAGCTCCAGTTTTGATCCAAACTTCAATGGGTGCTGCTAAATACATGGGTGGTTACAAAGTTGCTCGCAACTTGATCGCTAACCTTGTTGAGTCAATGGGGATCACTGTACCAGTAGCTATCCACCTTGACCACGGTCACTACGAAGATGCACTTGAGTGTATCGAAGTTGGTTACACTTCAATCATGTTTGACGGTTCACACCTTCCAGTTGAAGAAAACCTTAAATTGGCTAAAGAAGTTGTTGAAAAAGCACACGCTAAAGGTATCTCAGTAGAAGCTGAAGTTGGTACTATCGGTGGTGAAGAAGACGGTATCATCGGTAAAGGTGAATTGGCTCCAATCGAAGACGCTAAAGCAATGGTTGCAACTGGTATCGACTTCTTGGCAGCTGGTATCGGTAACATCCACGGTCCTTACCCAGCTAACTGGGAAGGTCTTGACCTTGACCACTTGCAAAAATTGACAGAAGCTCTTCCAGGCTTCCCAATCGTATTGCACGGTGGATCAGGTATTCCTGATGACCAAATCCAAGCAGCTATCAAACTTGGTGTTGCGAAAGTTAACGTTAACACTGAATGCCAAATCGCATTCGCTAACGCAACTCGTAAATTTGCTCGTGACTACGAAGCAAACGAAGCAGAATACGACAAGAAAAAACTCTTCGACCCACGTAAATTCTTGGCTGACGGTGTAAAAGCTATCCAAGCATCAGTTGAAGAACGTATCGACGTATTCGGTTCAGAAGGTAAAGCATAATCTAGCTGAACAATACAGATGAAACCTGCCCATTGGGTAGGTTTTTTGGTGTCTGGATATATAGCGAATATACTGTAGAAGAACCAATCTTAAGTTGCTAAAAGGTTCTATTTTTTGTACAATAATGCTATGAAAATACTGAAAAAATGGTTTCTTGGCTTTCTTAGTTTTATTCTTTTGTTTTTGCTCGCTACATTCATCTTTCACCGTATCAGTTTGGAAAAGGAAAAAGCCTCACTGACACCTATGGGGCAACAAGTTCTCGTCAATGGACATCAAATAAATGTTTACGTTGAAGGGGATGGTCCTGAGACTATTGTTGTTCTCTCAGGTGCTGGTATTGCTTCTCCTATATTGGATTTTAAAGAAGTATCGGAATCCTTATCGAAACAGTATAAGGTAGTTATCGTGGAGCGGGCGGGATATGGTTATAGTGATGATAGCAATCATTCAAGAGATGTGATGGAGGTTTTGTCTGAGACTCGCCAAGCTCTTTCGCAAGCAAATATCACAGGGCCGTTTATCATTCTGTCTCATTCCATGGCTAGTCTAGAGAGTTTGGCTTGGCAGGAGAAGTATCCTGATGAAGTGAAAGCCTTGATTGGTCTGGATTGGGCACTGCCGTCAAGTTATGAGGATTTAAAGCAAAATCAGGCCTTGTTAACTGTGGCATATTGGAGCAGCAAGATTGGTTTATTACGTTATTTCCCTGAATCCTTTTATATAAAAAATCAAACTCTGATCGAAAGTGAACGAAAACAATATAAACTTCTAGCTTATAAGCAGTTGATGTCACAAGCCATGCTTCATGAATCTCAAACGGTAAAGGAAAATGCCAAAAAAGTTCCCTCAAACATTAATCCGAAAATTCCCACCTTACTACTGGTGTCTAACGGAAAAGGCACTGGTTTTAGCCAATCAGAATGGCAGCATTTTGCAGAGAAATTTGCTAGTGAACAGGCTAATGTGAAGGTCATTTATATGGATGCACCACACGATCTCTATCATTATCAAAGTAATGAAATAGTTTCGCAGATTGAAGATTTTTTAAAGAGTAATTGATGGTTTAGAGATTTTTTAAATTTTAGACTTATGACGTTAATTAAATAATGAAGGATTAACAGTAGAATAGTAAATTTTTTCTTAACAAAAACCTGCCCATTGGGCGGTTTTTTTGTATGTCCTAAGGAAACGATGAAACCAGAATTTTTGTTTAAAAGTATTATTTTAAGAGAAAAATCTCTAATTTTACAATCCATAGGCAAACGCTTGCATTCTAGTTTTTAT
This sequence comes from Streptococcus sp. NPS 308, assembly GCF_002355895.1. Classification (NCBI taxonomy): domain Bacteria; kingdom Bacillati; phylum Bacillota; class Bacilli; order Lactobacillales; family Streptococcaceae; genus Streptococcus; species Streptococcus sp. NPS 308. The sequence continues at coordinate 1,365,682 of NZ_AP017652.1, read as the reverse complement.
TGGACTATAATAGGTTGGTATAAAGCCTTCTGTAATAATATTGAGAAGGCGTAGAAAGTAAGGATTTAGATATTTGTAGTTAAAAATACAATGTTGCTATTCCTTGCTATAGGGAGAGATTTATGGCAATGATAGAAGTGGAACATCTTCAGAAAAATTTTGTGAAGACAGTAAAGGAACCAGGCTTGAAGGGGGCTTTGCGCTCCTTTATTCATCCTGAAAAGCAGACCTTTGAAGCGGTCAAGGATTTGACCTTTGAAGTTCCAAAAGGCCAAATTTTAGGCTTTATCGGAGCAAATGGTGCTGGGAAGTCGACAACCATTAAAATGCTGACAGGAATTTTGAAACCGACGTCTGGTTATTGTCGGATCAATGGCAAGATTCCTCAGTACAATCGCCAAGATTATGTCAAGGATATTGGAGTTGTTTTTGGACAACGCACCCAGCTATGGTGGGATTTGGCGCTGCAAGAAACCTACACGGTCTTGAAAGAGATTTACGATGTGCCAGACTCGCTCTTCCATAAGCGCATGGACTTTTTGAATGAAGTCTTGGATTTGAAGGAATTTATCAAGGATCCCGTGCGAACTCTTTCGCTTGGTCAACGGATGCGGGCGGATATTGCGGCTTCTTTACTCCACAATCCTAAAGTTCTCTTTTTAGATGAGCCGACCATTGGGTTGGACGTTTCGGTCAAGGATAATATTCGTCGGGCTATCACCCAAATCAATCAGGAGGAAGAGACAACCATTCTCTTGACCACTCACGACCTGAGTGATATTGAGCAGCTCTGTGATCGAATTTTTATGATTGACAAGGGGCAGGAGATTTTTGATGGAACGGTTAGCCAGCTCAAGGAAACCTTTGGCAAGATGAAGACTCTTTCCTTTGAACTGGTACCAGGTCAAAGTCATCTCCTTTCTCACTATGAAGGCTCTTCGGATATGACCATTGATAGACAAGGAAACAGTCTCAATATTGAATTCGATAGTTCCCGCTACCAGTCAGCTGATATTATCAAGCAAACCCTGTCTGATTTTGAAATCCGCGATTTGAAGATGCTGGATACAGATATTGAGGATATTATCCGTCGCTTCTATCGAAAGGAGCTCTAAGATGGTCAAACTGTGGAGACGTTATAAACCCTTTATCAACGCAGGGATTCAGGAGTTGATTACCTACCGAGTCAACTTTCTACTTTATCGGATTGGTGATGTCATGGGGGCTTTTGTGGCCTTTTATCTCTGGAAGGCAGTCTTTGACTCCTCGCAGGAGTCTTTGATTCAGGGCTTCAGCATGGCAGATATCACCCTCTACATCATTATGAGTTTTGTGACTAATCTTCTGACCAGGTCGGATTCGTCCTTTATGATTGGGGAGGAGGTCAAGGATGGTTCCATTATCATGCGCTTGTTGCGACCAGTGCATTTTGCGGCTTCTTACCTCTTTACGGAACTGGGATCCAAGTGGTTGATTTTTATCTCTGTTGGCCTGCCATTTTTAAGTGTGATTGTCTTGATGAAAATTTTATCTGGGCAAGGGGTTATGGAAGTGCTGGGCCTAACTGTACTTTATCTTTTTAGCTTGACGCTGGCTTATCTGATTAACTTTTTCTTTAATATTTGCTTTGGATTTTCAGCCTTTGTATTTAAAAATTTATGGGGTTCCAATCTCCTCAAGACTTCAATAGTGGCATTTATGTCTGGAAGTCTGATTCCCTTGGCTTTCTTTCCAAAGATCGTATCAGATATTCTGTCCTTCTTGCCTTTTTCATCCTTGATTTATACTCCAGTTATGATTGTTATTGGGAAATACGATGCCAGTCAGATTCTTCAAGCACTCTTGCTACAGTTCTTCTGGCTCATAGTGATGGTGGGCTTGTCTCAGTTGATTTGGAAACGGGTCCAGACATTCATCACCATTCAGGGAGGTTAGTATGAAAAAATATCAACGCATGCATCTGATTTTTATCAGACAATACATCAAGCAAATCATGGAGTACAAGGTTGATTTTGTGGTTGGTGTCTTGGGAGTCTTTCTGACTCAAGGCTTGAACCTCTTGTTTCTTAATGTCATTTTTCAGCACATTCCATCCCTAGAAGGCTGGACCTTTCAAGAGATAGCCTTTATCTACGGTTTTTCCTTGATTCCCAAGGGATTGGACCATCTCTTTTTTGACAATCTCTGGGCTCTGGGACAACGTTTGGTGCGAAAAGGAGAGTTTGACAAGTACCTGACGCGTCCTATCAATCCGCTCTTCCACATCCTAGTCGAGACCTTTCAGATTGATGCCTTGGGTGAACTTTTGGTAGGTGGAATCTTACTAGCGACAACAGTAACTAGCATTGCTTGGACTCTTCCCAAATTCCTGCTTTTCCTAGTCTGTATTCCTTTTGCGACCTTGATCTATACTTCCTTGAAAATCGCGACTGCCAGTATCGCTTTTTGGACCAAGCAGTCAGGAGCCATGATTTACATTTTCTATATGTTTAATGACTTTGCCAAGTACCCGATTTCCATTTACAATTCGCTCCTTCGTTGGTTGATTAGCTTTATCGTGCCTTTCGCCTTTACGGCCTACTATCCTGCCAGCTATTTCTTGCAGGACAAGGATGGGCTCTTTAACATTGGTGGTTTGATTCTGATTTCTCTTGTTTTCTTTATCATTTCCCTCAAACTTTGGGACAGGGGATTGGATGCCTACGAAAGTGCGGGTTCGTAAATAATAGAATATCAAAGCCTTGTCTCAGGACAGGCTTTTTCTAATGGAGATGGGTTCTGTTTAAAATCCATTTCTTCGGCTTATTTAAAATATAATTACAAACGGTTGTTTATATTTTGTGGTATAATATATTTTAATAAGCGCTTGTTTTGATAGCAATCTAGAGATGATTATATAGTTAATTATTTTAGAATTTTTTGCATAGATTTTCTAAAAATTATAAAAATCCATGGATAATAACGGATGAAGTCTCGCAAGATTGGCTGAATATAAATCAAAAAGGAGAAAATTATGAATAAGAAAGAACGGGAAAAACAATTTGAAGAGATCAATGGACCTAAGCGGTCTGAATCAAAGTCGGCTCCAAATATAAAAATCTATATTGGCATAGTACTCGGTATTTTGGTTGCTATAATCCTAGTAAGTGTTTTCTCGCATTCTTTGATTGGAAAGAAAGAGTCAAATCAAGCATCGTCTGCCGTTTCAACTACAGGGTCAACAAGTCAATCGTCTACAAGCCAAGGAAAAACAGATGAGACTGATAAGGATAAACAAGAGGAAATTCAAAAACTCAAGAATCAACTGGCTACTTTAGATACCAAAATTACGGAAGCAGAAGCACTTGTTAGCAAGTTGAAGAAAGAAACTACCGTTCCAAAACTCGATATTGAAGCAATCAGGAACAATGATTTGTCTAGTTTAGAGGGGACTTGGCGTAGTCAATCTGGTAATGAATATATCATTAAGAATTCTGGAGAAGTAGATGCGACTTGGTTTACAAATGATCAAAAGTACGAATCTGTAGTTGGATTAAAGGTATCAAAAGGACAAGATAGTCGGAACCCTGAGACAGCGTCTATCAGTGCGTGGGTAGAAGATTCTGTTGCTGGAGGATTTGTAGTAGTTGCTGTTCCAAGTGGAGTTGTTATGCAACCTGGTGATGATGGGAAGATTACGGATAAAAGCAATCATGCTGAGGAGAGACTTTTTTCTGGACAACAATATGAAGCGATGTTAATGAAACCAGAAGATGTTTATTATCGTGTGAAACCAGATACTAGTAAAGTTGAGGAAGAAGAAAAGAACTTAGCTCAACTGCAAGCTGATCGTGAAGCAATCAAATCTTCTCTAGAGTCAAAGGAAAAGAAAAACTAGATGGTATTCGTTCAAAAATACTGTTACAATCGGCAGAATCAAGAAGCCCAAACGGGCTTCTTTTTCTTTTATCACCACTATTCAACCACTTAGACAGAGATATTGACCAGATAGGCAAACGGGCTTGTTCTTGAAAAATTCCTCTGCTATAATGGTTCATGTAAAGGACGTGAGGGGTCAGTATCAGACAACTCAAGTCAATAAAAAAGAAAATGGAGACAAAAAATGAAAAAATTATTGGGACTTGTATTTTTAGTAGCAGCAGCGCTAGTATTGTATTTCGGATCTGTTGGATGGCCAAGCTTGGATGTCAATCTCTGGTCACTGATTCCAGTTGGCTTATTCCTCTATTTCACTCTAGAAAATCTTTTGAAAAAAGACTATAAGGCTAGTCTGATGTGCTTGATTATTGCCTTTATCATTGCAAATGCTATTTTTGATATTTTGCCAATTTCAAGTGGTCTGGTGATTGGTGCGGGAGTGCTAGCTTGTGTAGGACTTGGCTACCTCTTTCCTGATAAAGATAAAAAAGAAGGCAAATAGAAAAGTCTCGAGGTTTCTCGAGACTTTATTTTTATTTACCAGCGTAATATTTTTGAATCCCTTTTACAATGCCTGCCACCAGTTTATCTTGGTAGCGGCTATCTCTGATTTGTTGGTTTTCGGAGAAATTATCCATATAACCAAGCTCCAGGAGGACGGCTGGTTTAGCTGTTTCGCGTAGTACGGCAAAACTTCTTTCTAACTGACCAGCATCCTTAGCCCCTGTTTCGGCTAAGAGAGAGGAGTGGATAGCAGCAGCGAGGCGTTTGCTTTCACTAATGCGATCAGGATGGTTGTGCCAGTATGGATTAATCTTACTTGGATAATCAGGTTCATCGCTATAGGAGTAGGTTTGAATACCGCTTGCTTTTGAGTAGGTATTACCAGTAGCGTTGAAGTGAATACTGATAAAAATATCCGAGTTGGTCTTATTAACCATACGGGAACGTTCTGTAATGAAATCTACATCAATATCACTATCACGTGAGGTGAGAACCTTGTAGCCTAGTTCTTCTAACTTGGTACGAAGTTTACGGTAGATTTGCATATTGAGATCTTTTTCGGCTACATTGTAGTAAAAGGCGCCAGAATCTCGACCACCGTGTCCAGGATCGAGGAAGATGGTGTTACTGTATTGGCCTTTTACAAATCCACCCTCAGTTGAAACTTCAGAAATCCATTTCCCATCTTTTTGGAAGAGATGGTCTTTTCCAGAAATCTTGTGAATTCCAGTGACATAGCGACCATTTTCATCCAAATAGTAACGCCCTTTGTCTTGACTATCATCGATCCACTCGCTTTTGGCCATATAGCCACCAGACTTGAGATAATAAGCTCCGATCCACTCCTGATTTGCATAATGACCATTCGCTTTTAGATAGAACCAGCTCTTATAAGTCTTGTCGAAGATCCATTCTTTTTCAGCCATGGCCCCACTGGTCTTGAGGTAGTAGCTTCCTTGCCATTTATCTGCTAGCATTCCCCCATCATGAGTAAAAGAATACCAAGAGCCCTGGATTTTTTGCCACTTGTCTTGGACATATCTCCCTGAACCGCTAGCATAGAACCAAGTATCCTTGATTTTGACCCAGTTGTTCTCAGCTAAGGCACCACTCTTCTTAAAGAGGTAGCCCTTGAAGGTTGTTTCGCTCAACATCCTTCCTTCTTTGTCAAAATAGTACCAAGTACTGTTGATTTTCTCCCATTTGTCTTGAGAGATTTTTCCTGACGGCAGAACGTAGTACCAAACTTGATTGATCTCTTGCCAACCGTGTGATGCCATGGCACCGCTTTGACCCAAGAAATAGCCATCAATGCTTGTATTGCTGAGCATGATTCCAGTTTGATCAAAATAGTACCAAGAACCATTGATTTTTTTCCAGATTTTCTGAGCTAGTCGTCCAGAAGGATCAGCGTAATACCATTGATTCTCCCATTTAGTCCAGCTATTTTCCACCATGGCCCCCTCTTGGTCAAAGGCATAACCTTTATAGATAGTGGACTGGAGACGGTCACCATTTTGGTCGAAGTAGTACCATTTGCCTTGAATTTGTTTCCAGTTCACTGCTGGTTGATCATCTTGGTAGAAGCGCCAGTGGTAGTTTTCTTGGTACCAGCCCTCCTTTTTGGGTTTGGCTTCTTGCGCATCTACTTTTGGAAGAACTTCGGGTTCTGTATTCTCCTTAACAATAGCATCTTTTTGATCATCTTTGGCAATTGCTTCCTTGACAGCAGGTGTGGATTGAGTTGTATTTTCTTCTCCTAAGACGGATGCGGGTGCTAATCCTGCGATTGAAAGGATTAAAGCACTGGTCAGTAGTATCTTTTTCACTTTCTATTTCCTAACTTTTTCTTTTTCCCTTTTAATATTTATTTTTTATCAATTATCAAACTGAACTTCTTCTAGTAGATACTCGATAAAGCGTTCGCCCATCTTAGACAGACTGGTTTTTTCATGCTGGATATAGACCAGTTCAATCGGGTCATCAATGTCCAGCGGAATGGAAACGATATTGTCTCCGTTGAGGTTACTGTTCAAAATCCCTGTTGCAATGGTGTAACCATCCAAACCAATCAAGAGGTTAAAGAGGGTGGCACGGTCACTGACTACGATGGATTTCTTGTGATGCTCTTGTGAAAGAATCTCCTCTGAGAAGTAAAAGGAGTTGTGAGTCCCTTGATCATAGCTGAGGTAAGGGAAGTTCTCCAAGTCTTCTAGTTTAACCTTATCTTTCTTTGCTAGAGGGTTGGTCTTGCTGACAAAGATATGGGGCTGGGCTGTAAAGAGATGGTGGGCTAAGAGGTGGTTGTCATCCAGCATTTTTGTTAAAACATCTCGGTTATAACTGTTCAAAAAGAGGACACCGACTTCACTACGGAAGTTCTTGACATCGTCGATAATCTCCCAAGTCCGAGTTTCACGAAGGAAGAGCTCGTATTTTTCCATATCACTTTTCTTGAGTAGGGATACAAAGGCATTGACCACAAAGGCATAGTGTTGAGACGAAACGCTAAAGAGTTCGCGGTGGGCGACAGGATTTTTATAGCGTTCCTCCAGAAGCTGGGTTTGCTCGACAACTTGACGGGCATAGGAGAGAAATTCCATCCCATCACGGGTCAAGGTAATGCCCTTGGGATTGCGAATAAAGATTTCAATACCCATTTCATTTTCCAAGTCTCGAACGGCATTAGAGAGACTGGGTTGGGTGATGAAGAGTTGCTTGGCTGCTTCATTCATAGAGCCAGTTTCGACGATTTTGATAATATAGTGTAGTTGTTGAATTCTCATGCTTTTATTGTACCACACTTGGTGAAGAATGAGCAAAGAAGATGAAGGGAAGAGAGGAAAGACCCAAACTGGTATTGAAAAAAAGTCTAAAATCTGTTAGAATGAAAGCTATGAAAACATTCTATGATGTGCAGCAATTTCTCAAACAGTTTGGCATTATTGTCTATGTGGGGAAGCGCTTGTATGATATTGAACTGATGAAGCTCGAACTCTCTCGGATCTATGATGCAGGTCTGATGGACAAGCTAGACTATCTAGAGGCGGAAGCTGTTCTTCGTAGAGAGCACAAGATAGAATTAGACTACATAGAGAAAAATGGAGATAAGAACTTATGACAATTTGGGTTTTGTGGGGAATCGTTCTGGCGATGGCAGCATGGATGGGGTATAACTACCTTCGTATTCGTCGTGCGGCTAAGATTGTAGATAATGCAGAGTTTGAAGCCTTGATTCGGAAAGGACAGTTGATTGATGTCCGTGATGCAGCAGAATTTCACAGAAAACATATCCTCGGAGCTCGCAATATTCCTTCAAATCAGTTGAAGTCAAGCCTTGCAGCCCTTCGCAAGGATAAACCTGTCCTTCTCTACGAAAACCAACGTGGACAACGAGTGACCAATGCAGCACTCTATCTGAAAAAGCAAGGTTTCTCTGAGATTTATATCCTTTCTTATGGATTGGATTCTTGGATTGGAAAGGTCAAGACGAGCTAACATCCTGTTAAAAACTGTTTAATGATAGATAAATCTTACATTTTATGGTATCATCATTTATATTAAATTTAAGGAGATTTTGTAATATGAATTCACAACAAAAGAAAAAACCTTCACTTATTTTAGGTATCTTATCTATCGTCCTTGGTTTGCTATTTCCAATAGTTGGTCTGATTTTGGGGATCATAGGATTGGTCTTGGCTTTTTCATACCAAAAAGAATCTGGACTAAACTATAAAACAGAAAAAATTCTGAATATCATAGGACTTGTGGTTTCTGTACTTAATTGGATTCTAGCCGTCGCAATATTTTTTAGATAAGTAAAAACAAAAAAGCTTTAAACATAAAGCTTTTTTCTTTTATCCACTTTTTTCTAAGTGTTTTTTAATCAACTCTAATTCTTCTGGATTCAAGGAACGGAATTGACCTTCTGATAGTTCTGGGTCTAAAGTGAAATCACCGAACTGAACTCGTTTGAGAGAGGTCACCTTGACACCAACTGAGAGAAACATCTTCTTGACTTGATGAAACTTGCCCTCAGAGATTGTGATGGAGGCCCGGCTCTCTGTTGGGCTTGCGGACAGAATGTCTAGCTTTGCTGGTTTACAAGTGGTCCCGTCTAGAAAGACGATTCCATCCTTGAATTTTTGGATATGTTCTGACGTGAGCGGTCCGTTTACTACCACTTGATAGGATTTATCGACATGGTACTGGGGATGAAGGAGTTGGAAGCCTAAAGGTCCATTGTCTGTCAAAAGGAGCAGTCCCGTCGTATCGCGGTCTAGTCTGCCGATAGCATAGAGCTGGTAAGACTGGATGTCAGGTGGAAGGAGGTCCATTACGGTTGGCAGTTTCTTATCCTTGCTCGCTGTAACGACTCCGTTTGGCTTGTGAAGCATGAGGTAGCTGTGCTCGTATCCTTGAATCTGCCGTCCTTGAAAGACTAGTTTTTGCAATCCAGTGTCGACATTTTGAGCGAGGGAGCGAGCTGGACTATCGTCGACTAGGATTTCTTTTTTTAATAGAGCCTGTTTCATAGCCTTGCGACTGATTTTTTCTTGGGCTAATAATCTATCTAAACGCATACCAGCCTATCTTATCATAAGTCTCTGACTTTGAAAAGAGTTGCCTTGACTAGAAAAACAGAGTGAAAACATTTACACTTGCTTGAGTTATGTCATTTGACTGAAAATGTGGTATAATTGCTCAGTTAGAAAATAAATTTTAAATAATATAGAGGAAATCATGACAAAATTAAGAGAAGATATCCGTAACATTGCGATTATCGCCCACGTTGACCACGGTAAAACAACCCTCGTTGATGAATTGTTGAAACAATCTTCAACATTGGACGCTCGTACAGAGTTGGCAGAGCGCGCTATGGACTCAAACGATATCGAAAAAGAGCGTGGGATTACCATCCTTGCCAAAAATACTGCTGTAGCTTACAATGGCACACGCATCAATATCATGGACACACCAGGACACGCGGACTTCGGTGGAGAAGTTGAGCGTATCATGAAAATGGTTGACGGTGTTGTCTTGGTCGTAGATGCCTACGAAGGAACCATGCCACAAACTCGTTTCGTATTGAAAAAAGCCTTGGAACAAGACCTTGTACCGATTGTTGTCGTTAACAAAATCGACAAACCATCAGCTCGTCCAGCAGAGGTAGTGGACGAAGTATTGGAACTCTTCATCGAGCTTGGTGCAGATGATGATCAGCTTGATTTCCCAGTAGTGTATGCTTCAGCTATTAACGGAACATCTTCATTATCAGACGATCCAGCTGATCAAGAAAAAACAATGGCGCCAATCTTTGACACGATTATCGACCACATCCCAGCTCCAGTAGATAACTCAGATGAGCCTTTGCAATTCCAAGTGTCACTTTTGGACTACAACGACTTCGTTGGACGTATCGGTATCGGTCGTGTCTTCCGTGGTACGGTTAAGGTTGGGGACCAAGTTACCCTTTCTAAACTAGACGGCACAACGAAAAACTTCCGTGTTACAAAACTTTTCGGTTTCTTTGGTTTGGAGCGTCGTGAAATCCAAGAAGCCAAAGCAGGTGACTTGATTGCCGTATCCGGTATGGAAGACATCTTTGTTGGTGAAACTATTACTCCGACGGATGCCATTGAACCTCTTCCAATCCTACATATCGATGAACCAACCCTCCAAATGACTTTCTTGGTCAACAACTCACCATTTGCAGGTCGTGAAGGAAAATGGGTAACTTCTCGTAAGGTGGAAGAACGCTTGCAAGCAGAATTGCAAACAGACGTTTCTCTTCGTGTTGAACCAACAGATTCACCAGATAAATGGACCGTTTCAGGACGTGGAGAATTGCACTTGTCAATCCTTATCGAAACCATGCGTCGTGAAGGCTATGAGCTTCAAGTATCTCGTCCAGAAGTTATCGTAAAAGAAATCGACGGTGTTAAATGTGAGCCATTTGAACGTGTGCAAATCGATACTCCAGAAGAATATCAAGGTTCTGTAATCCAAAGCCTTTCTGAACGTAAGGGTGAAATGTTGGATATGATTTCAACTGGTAATGGTCAAACTCGTTTGGTCTTCCTTGTTCCAGCGCGTGGTTTGATCGGATACTCAACTGAGTTCTTGTCAATGACTCGTGGTTACGGTATCATGAACCATACCTTCGACCAATACTTGCCATTGATTCCAGGAGAAATTGGTGGACGTCACCGTGGTGCTCTTGTTTCCATCGATGCTGGTAAGGCTACAACATACTCAATCATGTCTATCGAAGAACGTGGTACAATCTTTGTCAACCCAGGTACTGAGGTTTACGAAGGAATGATTATCGGTGAAAACTCTCGTGAAAACGACTTGACAGTTAACATCACTAAGGCTAAACAAATGACCAACGTCCGTTCAGCTACTAAGGACCAAACAGCGGTTATCAAGACACCTCGTATCTTGACGCTTGAAGAGTCTCTTGAGTTCTTGAACGATGATGAGTACATGGAAGTAACGCCTGAATCTATCCGTTTGCGTAAACAAATCCTTAACAAGGCAGAGCGTGAGAAAGCCAATAAAAAGAAAAAATCAGCTGAATAAGAGCTAGAAAGAGATAAAGATGGTCTATTTAATCATAGGGATACTCTTATTACTACTCTATGTATTTGCGACACCCCAAAGTATCAAAGGAACAGTCAATATCGTTATCTTGGTCTTTGTAGTTGTTGCACTCTTGATTTTGCTGATGTTGTCCATCTTGCAAATCTTCCAATTACCGACAGAATTCTTTGTCACAATCGCCATGCTGGCCCTAGCCTACTTTAGCTTGAGAGACATTACGCTCATGTCTGTAAAAAAGAGCAAAAGAAGATAAATAGAAAGAGAGCTACGGCTCTCTTTTTCTATTGTATAATGAGAGTTAGAGCATTTTCGTTTAGTATTATTTCCATAAAAATGGTAAAATAGTAGGAGTAGAAATGGAGTTTGAGACATGAAAGTAATCGATCAATTTAAAAATAAGAAAGTCCTTGTTTTAGGTTTGGCTAAATCTGGTGAGTCTGCGACCCGTTTGTTAGACAAGTTAGGTGCTATTGTGACAGTAAATGACGGCAAGCCTTTTGAGGAAAATCCTGCGGCTCAAAGCTTGCTGGAAGAGGGAATCAAGGTTGTCACTGGTGGGCATCCTTTGGAGCTCTTGGATGAAGATTTTGCTCTGATGGTAAAAAATCCAGGTATCCCTTACAGCAATCCCATGATTGAAAAGGCATTGGCGAAAGGGATTCCAGTCCTGACTGAGGTGGAATTGGCTTATTTAATCTCAGAAGCGCCAATTATCGGTATCACAGGTTCAAATGGGAAAACAACCACAACGACGATGATTGGAGAAGTTTTGACTGCTGCCGGTCAACATGGTCTCTTGTCAGGGAACATCGGCTATCCTGCCAGTCAAGTGGCTCAAACTGCAACAGCCAAGGACACGCTTGTCATGGAACTTTCTTCTTTTCAATTGATGGGTGTTCAAGAATTCCATCCAGAAATTGCGGTCATTACCAATCTCATGCCTAGCCACCTTGACTATCATGGCTCTTTTGAAGAATACGTGGCAGCCAAGTGGAATATCCAAAATAAGATGACAGCAGCTGATTTCCTTATTTTGAACTTTAACCAAGACTTGGCAAAAGACTTGGCCACAAAAACAGAGGCTACTGTTGTACCATTTTCAACAAAGGAAAAGGTTGATGGAGCTTATCTAGAAAACGGTCTGCTCTACTTCCGTGGTGAAGAGGTCATGGCAGCTGATGAGATTGGTGTTCCAGGTAGCCACAATGTGGAAAATGCCCTTGCGACCATTGCAGTAGCCAAGCTACGTGGTGTAGATAACCAAATCATCAAGGAAACTCTTTCAGCCTTTGGTGGTGTCAAACACCGTCTCCAGTTTGTGGATGAAATTCAGGGTGTCAAATTCTATAACGATAGCAAATCAACCAATATCTTGGCTACTCAAAAAGCCTTGTCAGGATTTGACAATAGTAAGGTCATTTTGATTGCAGGTGGTTTGGATCGTGGGAATGAGTTTGACGAATTGGTACCAGATATCACAGGGCTCAAGAAGATGGTCATCCTCGGTCAGTCTGCAGAACGTGTCAAACGGGCAGCAGAGAAGGCTGGTGTGACTTATGTAGATGCGACTGATATTGCTGATGCGACCCGCAAGGCTTATGAGCTTGCGACACAAGGAGATGTGGTTCTTCTCAGTCCTGCCAATGCTAGCTGGGATATGTATGCTAACTTTGAAGTACGTGGAGATCTTTTCATCGACACAGTAGCGGAGTTAAAGGAATAATATGAAAAAAATTGTCTTTACAGGTGGGGGGACGGTTGGACATGTCACCCTCAATCTTTTGTTAATGCCCAAGTTCATCGAAGACGGCTGGGAAGTTCACTACATTGGTGATAAACACGGAATCGAACACCAAGAAATCCTCAAGTCAGGTCTGGATGTGACCTTCCATTCCATAGCGACAGGGAAATTACGTCGTTACTTCTCCTGGCAAAACATGCTGGATGTCTTCAAAGTTGGTTGGGGAATTGTCCAATCCCTCTTTATCATGTTACGACTGCGTCCACAGGCTCTTTTTTCTAAGGGAGGATTTGTCTCAGTACCGCCGGTTATCGCAGCGCGTGTGTCAGGAGTACCTGTCTTTATTCACGAATCGGACCTATCTATGGGCTTGGCCAATAAAATTGCCTATAAATTCGCAACCAAGATGTACTCAACCTTTGAGCAGCCTGCTAGTCTTGCAAAAGTCGAGCATGTGGGGGCAGTGACCAAGGTAACAGATCAAGAGACGCCAGAACCAGACGAGTTGGTGGATATCCAAACTCACTTTAATCCCAAATTGCCAACCGTATTATTTGTCGGAGGTTCTGCAGGAGCTCGTGTATTTAACCAATTAGTGACAGACCATCAGAAAGAACTGACAGAGCGTTACAATATCATCAATCTGACAGGAGATTCTAGCCTAAATGAGTTGAGCCAAAATCTCTTCCGTATCGACTATGTGACGGATCTCTATCAACCCTTGATGGAGATGGCGGATGTGGTGGTGACTCGAGGTGGGGCTAACACGATTTTTGAACTCTTGGCTATGGCTAAACTCCATCTCATTGTCCCTCTTGGACGTGAGGCGAGCCGAGGAGACCAAATTGAAAATGCTGCCTATTTTGTTAAAAAGGGTTATGCAGTAGAACTCCAAGAGACAGAATTGACCTTGGAAAGCTTGGAGGAGAAAGTCAGTCACCTGCTTAGTCATAAGGACCAATACCAAGCTAGTATGAAGGCTTCAACTGAATTGAAATCTCTTAATGATTTTTATGCCCTACTAAGAAAAGACTTATCATAAGGAAAACCAATGTCAAAGGATAAGAAAAAAGAATCAAACCAGAAACAAGAATTGTCTGAATGGCAGAAACGGAACCAAGAATACCTGAAAAAGAAGGCTGAGGAGGAAGCTGCTCTAGCTGCGGAGAAGGAAAAGGAAAAACAAGCTCGAAAGGAAGCCAACTTGAAGTTATTGGAGGAGGCCAAGAAATCCTCGAGTCAGTCCGACGAGGAAGATACAAGTCCAAGTCAGAAACCCTCCGAGAAAGATGAGAAAGCTCAAAAGGAAGCCAGCGAAGTAAAAAAAGAGAAAGAGAAAAAGAAAAAAGAAAAGCCAGAAAAACCTGCCAAGCCGAAAATTGCTCCTGTTCATATTTGGAGGGCAGTCAGTATCTTGGTGCCGAGTGTTCTGGTTCTCCTCCTTTCTATCTATCTCTTGACTCCTCTTTCGACTCTTAAGCATATCGAGGTTAAGGGGAATGTCCAGACCCAAGCGGATGACATTAAACAGGTTTCTGGCATTCAGGATAGTGACTATACCTTGTCTTTGTTATTGAACAAGGACAAGCACGCTGAGCAGATCAAGTCGAATCACTGGATAGAGTCAGCAACGATTGACTACAAATTTCCAACAAACTTTACGATTGAAGTCAAAGAGTTTGAGATTGTGGGCTACTATGTGACAGGTGAAGACCACTATCCAATCCTGTCTAGTGGGACAATTGACTCAAGCCCTGTCAACCTTTTGAACCTGCCTGAGACCTACCTAACAGTTACCTTTAACGATGAGCAGCAGGTGAAGGATCTGATTTCGGGTCTTTCTAGCATCAGTGAGGACATAAAGAGTCAAATCCAGAAGATCGAACTAGCCCCAAGTAAGGCAACTGCAGATCTTCTAAAAATCACCATGCTAGATACAGATGAGATCTTGGTTCCCTTGTCAGAGTTGAGTAAAAAATTGCCTTATTACAGCAAAATTAAGCCACAACTAGCAGAACCGAGTTTTATCGATATGGAAGCTGGAATCTATAGTACGAGCCTAGCGGATAAACTTTTGGAAGAAGCTGAGGAAAAAGCTAAAAAAGAGGCACAGGAAGCTGAGAAGAAAAAACAGGAAGAAAAAGAAGCTGAAGAAAAGAAACAACAGCAACAACAATAAAGGCCAGTTTTTACTTGACAAGTTCCTATATAAATAATAGAATAGTAAAAAACCTTTAAAGCAGTCCAGAGAGGCAGCTAAGGTTAGACGGTGAAAGGGTGGAGACTACCCATTTTTCGTGGAACCTTGCTGCTAGCAGGTTCCTTTTTTCATAGTCCTTTTAAGGAGTTTGGTGGACTGCAAGAAGAATGAGAAGGAGAAATATATGCGTGAGAGTCGCCCGGTCATTGCCCTAGATTTTCCAAGTTTTGAAGAAGCAAAGGAATTTTTAGCCCTTTTTCCAGCAGAGGAAAAACTCTATGTCAAGGTTGGAATGGAAATCTATTATGCGGTAGGCCCTGAAGTTGTACGTTATTTGAAATCATTAGGACATAGCGTTTTTTTGGATCTCAAGTTGCATGATATTCCAAACACAGTCAAATCGACCATGAAAATCTTGTCTAGTTTGGGTGTCGATATGACCAATGTTCAGGCTGCAGGTGGGGTTGAAATGATGCAGGCTGCGCGTGAAGGGTTGGGAGATAAGGGAATTCTCATCGCAGTGACCCAGCTGACTTCAACATCCGAAGAACAGATGCAAGACTGCCAAAATATTCAAACGAGTCTGCAAGAATCAGTGATTCACTATGCTAAGAAAACAGCAGAAGCTGGATTAGATGGTGTGGTTTGTTCAGCCCAAGAAGCTCAACTCATCAAGGAAGCTACAAATGAAGATTTTATTTGCTTGACGCCAGGTATTCGACCAACAGGTGCTGAAGCAGCGGATCAAAAACGCGTAGTGACTCCTGGTCAGGCCTATCAAATCGGTAGTGACTACATTGTAGTAGGTCGTCCAATCACGCAGGCGGAAGACCCTGTAGCAGCCTACCATGCTATCAAGGAAGAATGGACACGAGACTGGGCCTAAAGCGTATTCGCTAAGAGATGTAAGGATAAGAAGGAGAAAACCATGACACTTGCTAAAGACATTGCTAGCCACCTATTGAAAATTCAGGCAGTTTACCTTAAACCAGAAGAGCCTTTTACTTGGGCATCGGGTATCAAGTCACCTATCTATACAGATAACCGCGTGACTCTGGCTTACCCAGAAACTAGAACCTTGATTGAAAATGGTTTTGTAGATGCTATCAAGGCAGCCTTTCCAGAGGTAGAAGTGATTGCAGGAACAGCGACAGCAGGGATTCCTCACGGAGCCATCATTGCTGATAAGATGAATCTGCCCTTTGCCTATATCCGTAGCAAACCAAAAGACCACGGAGCAGGCAACCAAATCGAAGGCCGTGTAGCCCAAGGTCAAAAGATGGTCGTTGTCGAAGATTTGATTTCAACTGGTGGTTCTGTACTAGAAGCCGTGGCAGCTGCTAAACGTGAAGGGGCAGACGTTATTGGTGTCGTAGCGATTTTTAGTTATCAACTACCAAAAGCCGATAAGAATTTTGCGGATGCTGGAGTCAAATTGGTGACACTATCTAACTATAGCGAGCTCATTCACCTAGCCCAAGAAGAAGGTTACATCACACCAGAGGGATTGGCTCTCTTAAAACGCTTTAAAGAAGACCAAGAAAATTGGCAAAATGCTTAAAACATAGAAAATCAGGTAGTCACAAGGATTACCTGATTTTTTTGAAAGGTCCAAGTAATCAGTTTGAAATTCCCAGACAAATTTTTTGAAAACAGTATGAAAAAGAGTTAAGATGTTTAAGTAAGATAAAAAGCAAACGCTTACTTAACAAGGAGGACATTTTATGTCATATAAAACAAGTAATGCAGAAGGACCTGTAGATTTTATTAACGTTTTTGATTTGGAGGCAATGGCGCAACAAGTCATTCCTAAAGCTGCCTTTGGTTATATCGCTAGTGGAGCAGAGGATACTTTCACTTTACGCGAGAACATCCGTGCCTTTAACCACAAACTCATCGTTCCACATACGCTTTGTGATGTTGAAAATCCAAGTACAGAGATTGAATTTGCTGGTGAAAAATTATCTTCACCAATCATTATGGCGCCTGTTGCGGCTCATAAATTGGCAAATGAACAGGGTGAAGTGGCGACTGCGCGTGGTGTGCATGAGTTTGGTTCCCTCTATACAACCAGCTCCTACTCTACCGTTGACCTTCCAGAAATTACGGAAGCTCTTCAAGGGACACCTCACTGGTTCCAATTTTACTTTAGTAAAGATGATGGGATCAACCGCCACATCATGGACCGTGTGAAGGCTGAAGGCTACAAAGCGATTGTCTTGACGGCAGATGCAACTGTAGGGGGCAATCGTGAGGTCGACAAGCGCAATGGTTTTGTCTTCCCCGTTGGTATGCCAATTGTTGAGGAATACCTGCCAGAAGGTGCTGGTAAATCAATGGACTTTGTTTACAAATCAGCTAAACAACGCTTGTCTCCACGTGATGTAGAATTTATCGCTGCTTACTCAGGTCTTCCTGTCTATGTGAAAGGGCCACAGTGTCGTGAGGACGTTGAACGCTCTCTTGCCGCAGGTGCTTCTGGTATCTGGGTAACCAACCACGGTGGCCGCCAAATCGACGGTGGACCAGCATCCTTTGACTCGCTTCAAGAAGTGGCTGAAGCAGTTGATAAACGTGTACCAATTGTCTTTGACTCTGGTGTTCGTCGCGGTCAACACGTCTTTAAAGCCCTGGCTTCAGGAGCAGACTTGGTAGCTATTGGTCGCCCTGTGATCTATGGTTTGGCTCTTGGAGGCAGTGTTGGTGTGCGTCAAGTCTTTGAGCACTTGAATGCAGAATTGAAGACAGTCATGCAATTATCTGGAACTCAGACTATTGAGGATGTCAAACACTTCAAACTCCGTCACAACCCATACAACCCAACCTTCCCAGTCGACCCTCGTGACTTAAAATTGTATTGATAATGAAGACGGCCTCCACCTGATGTGGAGGTTTTTCTTCGTGTATAGAAAGATTATATCGTTATCAGAAACTATATAAATATATTTTTCAGTCAAATATCTTGCTAGGGCTTTCAATTTCTGTTATACTGGTCCAGTAATAAAATAATAAAAACATTTGGGGTGCTTTAGGCTGAGATGATACCCATTGAACCTGATACAGTTAAGACTGGCGAAGGGAAATGTGAAAAGGTTTTTTTCCTATGTCGAAAAGAACTGTCTAATCTTGTAAGGTAAACTCTAATTCTCGTTTGTAATTGGAGTTTTTTTGTTTATCAAAAGAGGATAGGCTTTTTTAGGTAGCTCTGCAAATGCCCTCGATGTTCTTTAAAAGTATCAAGTAGAATTACGATTTTGCTTGGTATCTCTTGATATTTTATTGATTACTAAGGAGTAAAGAAAGGAAAAATAAATATGGAAACACAAGACTATGCATTTCAGCCGGGTTTGACCGTTGGAGAATTATTAAAAAGCAATCAGAAGGATTGGCAGGCTGCAATTAATCATCGTTTTGTCAAGGAACTTTTTGCGGGGACAATTGAGAATAAGGTCTTAAAAGACTACCTGATTCAAGATTATCATTTCTTTGATGCTTTCTTATCCATGCTGGGTGCCTGTGTAGCTCACGCAGACCAGCTTGAATCCAAACTTCGTTTTGCCAAGCAACTAGGCTTTCTTGAAGCAGATGAAGATGGTTATTTCCAAAAGGCTTTTAAAGAGTTAAAGGTAGCAGAGAGTGACTATCTAGAAGTGACCTTGCACCCTGTAACAAAAGCGTTTCAGGAGCTAATGTATTCTGCTGTGGCTTCATCAGACTATGCCCATCTTTTGGTCATGCTAGTCATTGCAGAAGGTCTCTATTTAGACTGGGGTTCTAAAGATTTGGCTCTACCTGAAGCCTATATTCATTTAGAATGGGTCAATCTCCACAGAGGTCCTTTCTTTACAGAGTGGGTTCAATTTCTGGTTGACGAACTCAATCGTGTCGGGAAAAATCGAGAAGATTTGACAGAACTTCAGCAACGCTGGAATCAAGCAGTTGCTTTAGAATTAGCCTTTTTTGATATCGGTTATGAATTATAGGACAGATTCAATACTTTTATGCAAATTAAAAGAATGAACAAACAAACTATATAAATATATTTTCCGGTCAAATATCTTGCTAGGGCTTTCAAATTCTGTTATACTGGTCCAGTAATAAAATAATAAAGACATTTGGGGTGCTTTAGGCTGAGATGATACCCATTGAACCTGATACAGTTAAGACTGGCGAAGGGAAATGTGAAAAGGTTTTTTTCGTATGTCGAAAGAAACTGTCTAATCTTGTAAGCTAAACTCTAATTCTTGATTGTAATTGGAGTTTTTTTGTTTATCAAAAGAGGATAGGCTTGACCGCAAGCCTTTTGGCAGCTCTCCTTGAATGCCCCACTTTTCTTTAAAAAAGGAGTTTTTTTATGTTGAAAAAATGGCAGTTAAAAGATGTTATCTTGCTTGCTTTCTTGTCTATCTTTTTTGGTGGCGTTTTTGTGGGTTCAGGCTATCTGTTTGATATCCTCACTCTGATTTTAGCCCCTCTTGGTTTACAGGTCTTTGCCAATGAAATCCTCTTTGGTCTCTGGTGTATGGCTGCGCCCATTGCTGCCATCTTTGTTCCAAGAGTGGGAAGCGCAACGATTGGAGAAGTGCTTGCTGCACTTGCTGAAGTCCTTTATGGTAGTCAATTCGGTCTAGGTGCCCTTTTGTCTGGCTTGGTTCAAGGTTTGGGAAGTGAACTTGGTTTTATCGTAACCAAGAATCGCTATGAAAGTTGGCTCTCTCTAACTGCTAATAGTATTGGGATTACGCTTGTTAGTTTTGTCTATGAATACATTAAGTTAGGTTACTACGCCTTCTCCCTTCCTTTTGTCCTTTCCTTGCTTGTGGTGCGCTTTATTTCTGTCTTTTTCTTCTGTACCATCTTGGTTCGTGCCATTGTCAAACTTTATCATCAGTTTGCAGCTGGGGGCAAGGCATAGATGGGGCTGGAACTACGAGCGATTCAGTCCCCAATCTTCTCTGAGCCTCTTGATTTTACTTTTCATGCGGAAGCCTTCACCTTGTTAGTTGGGAGCAGTGGTTCAGGAAAATCCAGTCTCTTTCAAATGATTGCCCAAGTCAGTTCTCTTCCCTATAGCGGTCAAGTCCTGATAAATGGGAGTGAGGTCAGTCAGCTTTCTATCATCGAACGTGTCCAGACGGTTGGCATTCTCTTTCAAAATCCCAATCATCAATTTACCATGGAGAACTTGTTTGAGGAGCTGATTTTTACCCTGGAGAATATCGGCCATCCCCTTCAAGAGATTGATGCTAAAATAGCAGAGGTGGTTCGGCAATGTCGTTGCGAGCCAATCTTGCACCGTCCCATTCATCACCTATCAGGTGGGGAAAAGCAAAAGGCTGCGCTAGCTGTTCTCTTTGCTATGAATCCTAGGGTCTATCTCTTGGATGAACCCTTTGCTTCTATTGACCGCAAGAGCAGAATCGAGATATTGGAAATTCTAAAAGAGTTGGCTCTTGATGGGAAGACAGTCATCCTGTGTGACCATGATTTATCAGACTATGAAGCCTATATCGACCATATGGTGGAGCTAAGAGACGGCCAGTTAAGGGAGGTGTTTCAAATCCCTACCTCTGAGATGACACAGGTTGCTTCAAAGGAAGTTGCTTCTAGCCCGGAATTGTTCCATATGGATAGAACGACTTGTGAGCTGGATAAGCGTCCCCTCTTTTCAATTGCGGATTTTACATTCTACCAAGGAATCTCCTGTATTTTGGGTGATAATGGTGTTGGGAAATCAACCCTCTTTCGGTCTATTCTTCAATTTCAAAAGTATGAGGGGCGCATTATCTGGAAGGGGACAGTCCTGAAAAAGAAAAAGAGTTTGTATCGTGATCTGACGGGTGTTGTTCAGGAAGCTGAGAAGCAATTTATCCGAGTCAGTCTGAGAGAGGAATTGCAATTAGATAGTCCAGACTCCGAAAGAAATCAGCGGATTTTCCAAGCTTTACGATATTTTAATCTGGAGCAGGCGCTTGATAAGAGTCCCTATCAATTAAGTGGTGGCCAGCAAAAGATTCTTCAGCTATTGACCATCTTGACTAGTAAGGCCTCTGTGATCTTGCTAGATGAACCTTTTGCAGGTTTGGATGATAGAGCTTGCCATTATTTTTGTCAGTGGATTGTGGAGGAGAGAAATCAAGGAAGAAGTTTTCTGATCATTAGCCATCGTTTAGATCCCTTGATCTCTGTGGTTGATTATTGGATTGAGATGACTAGTCAGGGTCTCAGTCATGTGAAAGAAGTGACAATTACCAAACCACTCATATCTCAGAGTAGCAATATTCAAGGGGAGGTAAGATAGTATGATCAAAGTAGCAACCCAGACACCGATTATCAGTCTCTTCTTGCTGATTTTATCCTTGGAAACATCTTTCATTCCTTCGATTGCTCTGAATCTTTCGGTAGTCGCATTTTGCATCCTCTTTATGCTCTATTACCGTCGATTTAAGATGTTGGCTTGGATGATTCTACTAGCCATTTTGCCATCTTTGGCCAACTACTGGGCAGTTCAGTTACACGGAGATGCTTCGCAGGCAGTGATGCTTGGAACGAGGGCCTTTGTGACCGTTTGTATTGGTCTTGTCTTTGTTTCCTCTATTTCCCTAAAAGAGCTTCTTTTGTACTTAGCTCAAAAGGGGTTATCACGGTCTTGGGCTTATGCCTTAATTGTGGTATTCAATGCCTTTCCCCTTATTCAGAAAGAAATCAAGTCCCTCAAAGAAGCTTGCCTATTACGTGGTCAAGAACTGCATGTTTGGTCTCCCTTGATTTACAGCAAGGTTCTGATGACAGTCTTTAGGTGGCGCCATCTTTATCTGAGAGCTCTGTCGGCGCATGGATATGATGAACATGCACAGGTGGAGAATAGCTATCGGACTTTTTATATTCCTAAAAAAACAAAATTAATCTACCTGCTTTTCTTTTTATTGCTTCAAACCAGTCTATTTTTATAAAGGAGTTATTATGGAATTTACAGATATTGCGATGGAATTATCCAAGGAAGCTTGGCAGGCTTCTTTTCATCATCCCTTTATTTTACAATTACAAGAGGGAAATTTAGAACCTGATATTTTCCGCTATTACCTGATTCAAGATGCCTACTATCTGAAGGCCTTCTCAGAAATCTATCACCTCTTGGCTGATAAGACTTCGAATCAAGAGATGAAAAGACTCTTGAAACAAAATGCTCAGAGTCTAGTGGAGGGTGAGTTGTTTATCCGCCAACAATTTTTCAAGGAATTGGAAATCAGCGATCAGGAAATGGAGCAACATCCAATCGCTCCCACCTGCTATCATTACATTTCTCACATTTATCGGCAATTTGCAGAGCCAAACTTGGGCATTGCTTTTGCTAGTTTGCTCCCATGTCCTTGGTTATACCATGATTTGGGAAAGGCACTTAATCGCAAACCATCCCCGAATCCTCTTTATCAGCAGTGGATTGAGACCTATATCACCGATGAGTTAGAGCAGCAGATCAGAGAGGAGGGAGAGCTGGTCAATCAACTCTATCGAGAAAGCAATGAGATGGACAAACAAAAAATGTTAGATGCCTTCCACATCAGTGTTCACATGGAAGCCAAGTTTTGGGAGATGGCTTACCAACACCAAACATGGACGAGTGATTTGCAGTCCTTAGGAAAAGAGAAGAAATAGAAAATGAGAAACCACCGACTTCAAGTTCACAAATTAACCATTTTATCCATGATGATTGCCCTTGACGTAGTTCTTACACCCATCTTTCGAATTGAAGGAATGGCACCAATGTCCAGTGTAGTCAACATTCTTGCAGGAATCTTGATGGGGCCTGTTTATGCCTTGGTCATGGCTACAGTCACAGCCTTTATCCGTATGTCTACTCAAGGCATTCCGCCCTTGGCCCTCACAGGAGCTACTTTTGGAGCCCTCCTTGCAGGTCTCTTTTATAAGTACGGTCGAAAATTTCACTATTCTGCCCTAGGAGAGATTTTGGGAACAGGGATTATCGGTTCCATTGTTTCCTATCCTGTCATGGTTCTCTTTACGGGATCTGCGGCCAAGCTCAGCTGGTTTATCTATACTCCGCGATTTTTCGGAGCGACCTTGATCGGTACAGCCATAGCTTTTCTTGCCTTTCGATTTTTAATCAAGCAGGAATTCTTTAAAAAAGTACAAGGATATTTTTTTGGTGAAAGGATAGACTGATGCAGGAATTTACAAATCCCTTCCCTCTGAGCTCTAGCTCCTTAATTCACTGCATCACCAATGAGATTTCCTGTGAGATGCTGGCCAATGGCATTTTGGCTCTGGGATGCAAACCAGTCATGGCAGATGACCCTCGTGAGGTTCTTGATTTTACTAAACAAAGCCAAGCTCTCTTCATCAATTTGGGGCATTTGTCAGCTGAGAAAGAGAAAGCAATCCGCATGGCAGCTACTTATGCAGCTCAAGCTTGTCTCCCAATGGTAGTAGATGCAGTTGGCGTTGCGGCTTCCCTCATTCGTAAGGATCTAGTCAGAGATCTTTTAGAATACAAGCCCACGGTCCTTAAAGGAAATATGTCAGAAATCCGAAGTCTTGTTGGCTTAAAACACCATGGAGTTGGAGTTGATGCGAGTGCTAAAGATCAAGAAACGGAGGATTTGCTTCAAGTCTTGAAAGACTGGTGTCAGACCTATTCTGGTATGTCATTCTTAGTCACTGGCCCCAAGGACCTCATCGTTTCAGAAAATCAAGTTGCTGTATTGGGAAATGGCTGTGCAGAATTAGACTGGATAACAGGGACAGGAGACTTAGTTGGAGCCTTGACAGCCGTTTTTCTTAGCCAAGGAATGACTGCCTTTGAAGCTTCTTGTCTAGCGGTCTCTTATCTCAATATCGCTGCTGAGAGAATAGTTGTTCAAGGAATGGGATTAGAAGATTTTCGTTACCAAGTTCTCAATCAACTCTCTCTCCTAAAAAGAGATGAAAACTGGCTAGAAGCCATCAAAGGAGATTTTTATGAATAGAGAAGTACTTAGACTGTATCTAGTAACCAATCGCTACCAAGATTCCTTGGAAAACTTTCTTGAAAAAGTCGAGACGGCCTGTCGTTCAGGTGTTACTATTATCCAACTACGAGAAAAAAATCTCACCACCAATCAATACTATCAACTGGCAAAACAAGTCAAAGAAATAACAGATGCCTATCAGGTCCCCTTGATTATCGATGATCGGTTGGATGTTTGTCTTGCAGTCGATGCAGCAGGTCTGCATATCGGCGACGATGAACTACCAGTTTCGGTTGCCCGCAAAGTCTTGGGTCCTGAAAAAATCCTCGGTGTCACTGCTAAAACAGTTAAAAGAGCTCTCGAAGCAGAAACATCAGGTGCGGATTACTTGGGAACAGGAGCCATTTTCCCGACTACGACCAAAGAAAATGCACCCATTACCCTGATTTCAACCTTGAAAACAATTTGCCAAACGGTCGCCATTCCAGTAGTTGCTATCGGAGGCTTGACGTCAGAGAATATTGACCAACTTATCGGCACGGGTATAGCTGGAGTAGCTGTCGTACGTGATGTGATGCAGGCAGAAGATATTGAGGCAAAAACACAAGCCTTTTTAACAAAGCTAGATGACATTGTTTCCTAATCAAAAACTCTCTAATTTCCTTATTGCGGGAACTAGAGAGTTTTTTTCTTAATCTTTAAAAGTTGTATGATTGACTGGGCCAGAACCATGTCCGAGTTGAGGAGCGTCTTGGATGGCTTTTGTGATAAAGGCCTTGGCCTTATCAACTGCCTGGTAAAGACTTCTGCCCTTGGCTAGTTCAGCCGTAATCACAGCAGCAAAGGTACATCCAGTACCATGGGTGTGACAAGTTTGAATTCTTGGACTTTCCCAGACAAATTGCTCCTCCTTGGTAAAGAGGAAATCCTTGGCACCACCTTCCAGATGGCCACCTTTGATAACAACGGACTGAGGACCAAATTCTTTTATAATCAGGCGACCAGCACGCTGCATGTCTTCTGGATCATGAATCGAAAAACCAACAATCTCTTCTGCCTCAGGAAGATTGGGCGTGATAATAGTTGCAAGGGGAAGCAGATTTGTTTTTAGGAAGCTTCTCGCACTGGTATCAATCAGGGTGTCCCCACTCGTAGCGACCATAACAGGGTCAAGCACATAGGGACAGTCCAGCTTTTTAAGATAGGGTTGGATGATCTCCATGATCTCAGTAGTTGCCAACATCCCAGTTTTTACAGCCTGAGGCTTGATATCCGAAAAGACGCTCTCCAATTGGGCTTTCAACATTTGATGAGAAACGTGCTCGATTAGCTGAACACCTCTGGTATTTTGAGCGACAAGACTGGTCACAACGGCCATTCCATAGACATCTCTCGCTTGGAACGACTTTAAGTCAGCCATAATGCCAGCACCGCCACTAGGGTCAGTCCCTGCAATGGTTAGAGCAACGGGTAAATAAGTCATCTAAAACCTCCCAACCAACTGAAGTTTGTATTCTTAAGAACAAGCTAGTCTGTTTCAGGAAAGCAATAGAAGACAAGTAGTCCTCATTATCATTTCCACTTCCATCAGCTAGCATTACCTAGATTGAGTCAAAGGGATCTAACAGTCGTTAATCTCAGCTTTACGCACCCCTAGTGGTTGTTTTCTTTTTTCTACAGTATAGCATATTTTTATAGTTTATATAGTGAAATTTGACTGAAAATCTCTCGTTACATGATTATAATTCTATTTTTCGAAAAAATAATAAAAATTATAGTTGACAAATGTAGATTTTCGGAATATACTAATAACTGTAATCGACAAATGTAGATTTAGGAGGTGTGATTATGCAGATTTCAGATGCAGAATGGCAGGTCATGAAGATTATTTGGATGCAAGGGGAACAGACCAGTAGCGATTTGATCAGGGTTTTAGCGGAGCGGTTCGACTGGTCCAAGTCGACCATTCAAACTCTTTTGGCTCGCTTAGTAGAGAAAGAGTGTCTGACAAGGAAAAAAGAAGGCAAGTCCTTTGTCTATTCGGCGCTTTTTAATCTAGACCAAAGTCGGGATTTGCTTGTCCAAGATATCAAGGACAAGGTTTGTTCTCGTAGGATTAAGAACTTGTTGGCTGATTTGATTGTCGAATGTGATTTCACTTTGGCTGACTTGGCTGACTTGGAAGCTGTGATTTCTGAAAAGAAAGCCAGGGCAGTTGCTGAAGTAAAATGTAATTGTATGTAAAGGAGACGTCATGTTAAATAGTATTGTAACCATTATTTGTATTGCCCTTATAGCGTTTATCTTGTTTTGGTTTTTCAAAAAGCCTGAAAAATCTGGACAAAAGGCCCAGCAAAAAAAGGGCTACCAAGAGATTCGAGTGGAAGTCAAAGGGGGCTATACGCCTGAGTTGATTATTCTCAAGAAATCGGTGCCAGCACGTATTATCTTTGATCGTAAGGATCCGTTACCCTGTCTGGATCAAATTGTTTTTCCAGATTTTGGAGTGCATGCGGACTTGCCTATGGGTGAAGAGTATGTAGTGGAAATCACACCTGAACAGGCTGGAGAGTATGGTTTCTCTTGTGGCATGAATATGATGCACGGTAAGATGATTGTAGAATAGGAGAATGATATGACTGAAATCGTAAAAGCAAGTCTTGAAAATGGTGTTCAAAAAATCCGTATCACGGCAGACAAAGGCTACCATCCAGCCCATATTCAGCTTCAAAAAGGGATTCCCGCTGAAATTACCTTTCATCGTATAACTCCTTCAAACTGTTACAAGGAAATCCTTTTTGAAGAAGAAGACATCTTGGAACCAATCGGCGTGGATGAAGAGAAGACAATTCGTTTTATACCTCAAGAGTTGGGGGAGCATGAATTCTCATGTGGTATGAAGATGCAAAAGGGAAGTTATACCGTAGTTGAGAAGACTCGAAAATCTTTGCCACTTTTGCAACGTTTTTGGATTACTAGTATCTTTACTGTACCTCTTGTGATTATCATGATTGGGATGTCGACAGGAGGAATTAGTCACCAAGTCATGCGTTGGGGCACCTTTTTAGCCACAACACCCATCATGCTAGTAGCAGGTGGTCCTTATATCCAGAGTGCTTGGGCCAGCTTTAAAAAGCACAATGCCAACATGGATAGCTTGGTTGCTCTGGGAACTCTAGTGGCCTATCTCTATAGCTTGGTTGCCCTCTTTGCTGGCCTCCCTGTTTACTTTGAAAGTGCTGGATTTATCCTCTTTTTTGTTCTTTTGGGGGCGGTTTTTGAGGAGAAAATGCGAAAAAATACTTCCCAAGCTGTGGAGAAATTACTGGACTTGCAGGCTAAAACTGCAGAAGTCTTGCGTGATGATAGCTATGTTCAAATCCCCTTGAACCAAGTTCATGTAGGTGACCTGATTCGAGTAAGGCCAGGTGAAAAGATTGCGGTTGATGGGGTTGTAGTCGAAGGTGTGTCCAGTATTGACGAATCCATGGTGACAGGTGAGAGTTTGCCGGTGGATAAAAGCGTTGGAGATACTGTCATTGGCTCCACCATCAATAACAGTGGAACGCTTGTTTTTAGGGCAGAAAAAGTTGGCTCAGAGACGGTCTTGGCGCAGATTGTAGACTTTGTGAAGAAAGCCCAGACCAGCCGAGCACCAATTCAGGATTTGACGGATAAGATTTCAGGGATTTTTGTCCCAGCAGTTGTCATTTTAGCGATTCTGACCTTTTGGTTTTGGTTTGTCTTGCTTGAGGCTAGCTTTGTGACCTCTCTCCTTTATGGGGTGGCAGTGTTGATTATCGCCTGCCCTTGTGCTTTGGGACTTGCAACACCAACAGCCCTCATGGTGGGGACTGGT
The DNA here is from genome assembly GCF_002355895.1 of Streptococcus sp. NPS 308. Classification (NCBI taxonomy): domain Bacteria; kingdom Bacillati; phylum Bacillota; class Bacilli; order Lactobacillales; family Streptococcaceae; genus Streptococcus; species Streptococcus sp. NPS 308. Next base: position 1,337,885 of record NZ_AP017652.1, on the reverse strand, counting down.
CGTAGTGCCAAAATGGGCGTTCTCCTCAAGAATGGAACCGTCTTACAAGAAATCCAGAAAGTCAAAACTCTCGTCTTTGATAAGACAGGGACTTTGACGGAAGGGAAACCTGTGGTAACAGATATCATCGGCGACGAAGTAGAAGTGCTTGGATTGGCAGCCTCCTTGGAAGAAGTTTCCCAACACCCACTGGCTGAGGCCATTGTCAAGCGAGCGACTGAAACTGGACTTGAGATTCAAACTGTGGAAAATTTCCAAGCCCTTCATGGAAAAGGTGTTTCAGGGCAAATAGCTGGGAAACAAGTCTTGCTTGGAAATGCTAAAATGCTGGATGGGATGATCATTTCAAGCACTTATCAGGAAAAACTAGAAGAACTGGAAAAAGAAGCTAAGACAGTTGTGTTCTTGGCTGTTGACAATGAAATCAAAGGCTTGCTTGCACTACAAGATATTCCTAAGGAAAATGCTAAACTTGCCATCAGTCAGTTGAAAAAACGAGGTCTTAAAACAGTCATGCTGACAGGGGATAATGCTGGTGTGGCGCGTGCCATTGCAGATCAGATTGGCATTGAAGAGGTCATTGCAGGTGTATTGCCAGAAGAAAAAGCCCATGAAATCCATAAACTGCAACAAGCTGGCAAAGTAGCCTTTGTTGGTGATGGTATCAATGACGCTCCTGCCCTCAGTGTAGCAGATGTGGGGATTGCTATGGGAGCTGGAACAGATATTGCCATCGAGTCAGCAGATTTGGTGTTGACAACTAATAACCTCCTAGGAGTGGTTCGTGCCTTTGACATGAGTAAGAAAACCTTTAATCGAATTCTGCTCAATCTTTTCTGGGCCTTTATCTACAATGTCGCTGGAATTCCGATTGCAGCAGGAGTTTTTTCAGGTGTTGGTCTGGTTCTCAACCCAGAATTGGCAGGTCTAGCCATGGCCTTTAGCTCTGTATCTGTTTTGATCAGTTCACTCATGCTAAACGTTACTAAGATAGACTAAAAGCGGGCTTACCTGCTTTTTATACTCTTCGAAAATCTCTTCAAACCACGTCAACTTTATCTATAACCTCAAAGCTGTACTTTGAGCAACCTACGGCTAATTTCCTAGTTTGCTCTTTAATTTTCATTGAGTATTATAAAACAGTTCTAAAAAACGTTTTCAAACTGTACTGTAATAGAGAATAAAAACTTCTGAGCACATCTTTAGGAGACAAAAAACAATTATGGTAAAGTAGTAGAGTAAAAATTTGCTGAAACGTTTCCAATTAGTATATGAAAACGGATGAATCAAATTTTAAAAATATTTGAAGGAGAGTTATAATGACTCAAGGGAAAATTACTGCATCAGCAGCAATGCTCAACGTATTGAAAACATGGGGCGTAGACACTATCTACGGTATCCCATCAGGAACACTCAGCTCATTGATGGACGCTTTGGCTGAAGACAAAGATATCCGTTTCTTGCAAGTTCGCCACGAAGAAACAGGTGCTCTTGCAGCGGTTATGCAAGCTAAATTCGGTGGCTCAATCGGGGTTGCAGTAGGTTCAGGTGGTCCAGGTGCGACTCACTTGATTAACGGTGTTTACGATGCAGCTATGGACAACACTCCATTCCTTGCTATCCTTGGATCACGTCCAGTTAACGAACTCAACATGGATGCTTTCCAAGAGCTTAACCAAAACCCAATGTACCACGGAGTAGCTGTCTACAACAAACGTGTAGCTTACGCTGAACAATTGCCAAAAGTAATTGACGAAGCTTGCCGTGCTGCAGTTTCTAAAAAAGGTCCAGCTGTTGTTGAAATCCCAGTAAACTTCGGTTTCCAAGAAATCGACGAAAACTCATACTACGGTTCAGGTTCATACGAGCGTTCATTCATCGCTCCTGCCTTGAATGAAGTTGAAATCAACAAAGCTGTTGAAATCTTGAACAATGCTGAACGTCCAGTTATCTACGCTGGTTACGGTGGTGTCAAAGCTGGTGAAGTGATTACTGAATTGTCACGTAAAATCAAAGCACCAATCATCACAACTGGTAAAAACTTCGAAGCTTTCGAATGGAACTACGAAGGGTTGACAGGTTCTGCTTACCGTGTTGGTTGGAAACCAGCTAACGAAGTTGTCTTCGAAGCAGACACAGTTCTTTTCCTTGGTTCAAACTTCCCGTTTGCTGAAGTTTACGAAGCCTTCAAGAACACTGAAAAATTCATCCAAGTCGATATCGACCCTTACAAACTTGGTAAACGCCACGCCCTTGATGCTTCAATCCTTGGTGATGCAGGTCAAGCAGCTAAAGCTATCCTCGACAAAGTGAACCCAGTTGAGTCAACTCCATGGTGGCGTGCAAACGTGAAGAACAACCAAAACTGGCGTAATTACATGAACAAACTCGAAGGTAAAACTGAGGGTGAATTGCAATTGTATCAAGTTTACAATGCAATCAACAAACATGCTGATCAAGACGCTATCTACTCAATCGACGTAGGTGACACTACTCAAACATCAACTCGTCACCTTCACATGACACCTAAGAACATGTGGCGTACATCTCCACTCTTTGCGACAATGGGTATTGCCCTTCCTGGTGGTATCGCTGCTAAGAAAGACAATCCAGATCGCCAAGTATGGAACATCATGGGTGACGGTGCATTCAACATGTGCTACCCAGACGTGATCACAAACGTTCAATACGACCTTCCAGTTATCAACGTTGTCTTCTCAAATGGTAAATATGCCTTCATCAAGGACAAATACGAAGACACAAACAAACACTTGTTTGGTTGTGACTTCCCTAATGCTGACTATGCGAAAATCGCTGAAGCGCAAGGTGCTGTAGGATTTACAGTTGACCGTATCGAAGACATCGATGCAGTTGTTGCAGAAGCTGTTAAATTGAACAAAGAAGGTAAAACTGTTGTTATCGATGCTCACATCACTCCACATCGTCCACTTCCAGTAGAAGTACTTGAGTTGGATCCAAAACAACACTCAGAAGAAGCTATCAAAGCCTTCAAGGAAAAATACGAAGCTGAAGAGCTTGTACCATTCCGCCTCTTCTTGGAAGAAGAAGGATTGCAATCACGCGCAATCAAATAATTACTTCGTGGAACTTAAAAAGATCGGAGCACTCCGGTCTTTTTGTGGAGGATAGTAAATGAATTTAAATCAATTAGATATTATCGTTTCAGATGTTCCCCAAGTCTGTGCTGACTTGGAGCGTATTTTGGATAAAAAGTCCGATTATGTTGATGACAGTTTTGCTCAGTTTACGATTGGCAGTCATTGTCTTATGTTGTCCCAAAATCATTTGATTCCTTTGGGAAATTTTCAATCAGGAATCATTCTTCACATCGAGGTTGAGGATCTAAATCAGAACTTCCAACGATTGAAAGAAATTGGTGTCGAGATTTTAAACGGTCCGGCTGGAACTGATTGGGGAACGGAATCGCTACTAGTTAAAGGCCCTGATGGCCTAGTGATTGACTTTTATCGTATGAAATAGGACGCGTAGTCATTTGACGTTAACCTTAATCATTCTTAAAATAGAATCTGAGAATAGGAACTATTGAAAGATCGGAGAAATCCGGTCTTTTTCTTATCACAAGATTGTGATAGTTTACATCTTCATAACAAAAGCTTCAAAGTCTTGATTGTTTTGAAAAAAGATTATAAAATATGATTCATAAAAATGAAAGAGGTTTTGAAAATGTCTGAAAAACAAATGAAAATTTTGGGTTGGGTAGCGACCTTCATGTCTGTTATGATGTACGTGTCTTACTTCCCACAAATCATGAACAATCTGGCTGGTCAAAAAGGGAACTTTATCCAACCCTTGGTTGCAGCCATCAACTGTAGTCTCTGGGTTTACTACGGTCTTTTCAAGAAAGAAAGAGATATTCCCCTTGCAGCTGTCAATGCTCCAGGTATCGTTTTTGGTCTAGTAACGGCCATTACGGCATTGATTTAAAAAGAAGACTGTTTTGTACATAAAAATAGATTCTCAAGTAAAAGAAGTCTAATGAGAGCTGAGGAGAATAGCCGTTGACAGCGAGCTTTCTGAGTGCTGCTTTAGAGGTTCCTCCATAAAGTAAAAGATTATTTCGTTACTATTTTTACAAAATCTTCTCCCTACTTTATAAGATAGGAAAAAGAGTTCAATTCGAACTCTTTTTTTGCTATAATGAGGGGAGAAAAATCAGACAGGAGATCGACATGTCAGAACCATTATTTTTACAATCAGTTATGCAAGAAAAAATCTGGGGTGGAACCAAGCTACGTGATGAGTTTGGTTACGACATTCCAAGTGAAAAAATCGGAGAATACTGGGCTATCTCAGCTCACCCCAACGGGGTTTCTAAAGTTGCCAATGGACGCTACCAGGGAACAGACCTAGCAACTTTGTATGCGGAACACCGTGAGTTGTTTGGAAATCGTCTAGAGCCAGTATTTCCACTGTTGACCAAAATCCTCGATGCCAATGACTGGCTCAGTGTCCAAGTTCATCCAGACGATGCTTATGGACTCGAGCATGAAGGCGAACTTGGAAAAACCGAATGCTGGTACATCATCGCAGCAGACGAAGGTTCAGAGATTATCTATGGCCACAATGCCAAGTCAAAAGAAGAACTCCGTCAGCAAATCGAAGCTAAAGACTGGGATGGTCTATTAACAAAAGTCCCTGTTAAGGCTGGAGATTTCTTCTATGTACCAAGCGGAACCATGCACGCTATCGGGGCAGGTATCTTAATCCTTGAAACCCAGCAGTCTAGTGATACAACCTACCGTGTCTATGACTTTGACCGCAAGGACGACAATGGCAACTTGCGTGAGCTTCACCTTGAAAAATCCATCGATGTCTTGAACATTGGTGAACCAGCAAATAGCCGTCCTGTAACTATCAAGGCTGATGACCTACGTTCAACTCTCCTTGTATCCAATGATTTCTTCGCCGTTTACAAGTGGGAAATCACTGGAAAAGTTGATTTTGAAAAGACAGCTGACTACAGCTTGTTGAGTGTCTTAGCTGGCCAAGGGAAACTGATTGTAGATGGAAAAGATTATCCAATCCAAAAAGGCAGCCACTTTATCCTACCAAGTGATGTTGAAGCTTGGACCTTGGAAGGGCAAGATTTGGAATTGATTGTGAGCCATCCATAAAAAAGAAAGGGCCTGAGTTTACTACTCAAGTCCTTTTTGGTTACATAAATTGAGCGATAAAGACCACGATGATGATAATTGGAATGACGAAACGAAGAAGGAAGAGCCAAACTTGGAAAAGTCCTTGTTTCCATGTTCTTTCATCAAGATGAAGTTCTTCCATTGCAAGTGCCTTCTTGAAAATATAGCCTGTAAAAAGAGACAAGCAGAGAGCACCGAAAGGCATGAGAAGATTGGAAACCAAGAAGTCCATGGCATCAAAGAAAGTCTTTCCAAAAATGTGAACATCCGCCATAACTCCATAGGATAGGGCTGAAGGAATTCCAAAAACAAAGGTCAATATTCCTAAAATGACACTCCATTTAGCCCGCTTGCTGTTGTCCTGATTGGTGATATTGCCCACATTGATTTCCAGCATGACTACAGAAGAAGTGACCGTCGCAAAGAGGAAGAGCAAGAGGAAAAGGATGTAGAAAATAGTTCCAAAGGGCATCTTGTCAAAGAGCTGTGGCAAAACGATGAAGAGGAGGCTAGGTCCCCCTTCAGACTGGATGTTGAAGGCCGACATGGCTGGAAAAATGGCTAGACCTGCCATGATGGATACCGAGATGTTCATGGCTACAATGGAGATTCCTGATTGGACTAGATTGGTTTTCTTGTCCAAGTAGGAAGCATAGGTCAGCATGGCTGTGACCCCTAATGAAAGGGCAAAGAAAGACTGTCCTAGAGCATAGAGGAGACCTGCACTTGTCAGCTTAGAGAAGTCTGGTTTGAGGAAGTAGAGAACGCCTTCCATGGCATTTGGCAAGCTGAGAGAGCGACCGATGATAACAACAAAGATGATAAAGAGCAGGGGCATCATAACTTTTGAAGCTCTTTCAATCCCTTTTTGAACCCCACGTGATACAATAAAGATATTCAACAAGATAAAGATAGCTTGAGCCCCTAGGGCAATGGCTGGATTTGAAATGATTGAAGTGAATAACTGAGCATAATCACCCGTTCCGCTGAGTTGGAACAATTTTCCAAACTCAATACCCAGATAGACTAGAATCCATCCTCCAATGACACTGTAAAAGGATAGGAGGATAAAGAGGGCAAAGGCACCAATCCAACCGATAAAATTGTATTTGCTATTCTTGCCCAGTTTTCCAAAGGTTTTGATAGCAGAAACACCAGCACTACGGCCAAGGGCAAACTCAGCAAGCAGGAGCGGGAAACCGATTAAAATGGTAGAAATGAGAAAGACCAGTAAAAAGCCTCCTCCACCGTTGGCAGCAGTCATGTAGGGAAACTTCCAAACGGCACCAAGCCCGATGGCTGAGCCAGCAGATGCTAGGATAAAGCCAAGTTTCGAGCCCCATTGCGATTTTTCTGACATAGTTGAAACTCCGATCTCCTTTTTTTAAATAAGAAAAGGCTACTTGAGTTGTCAAATAGCCTTCTCTCAATGGCTCTTTATGAGCCTTCTGTTTGATTGATAGACTTGACTATCCTATCATGTTTTCTAATGTCTGTCAAGAAAACCATTTTCAAGTTTTCACACCTTTCCCAAAAAGTTAAAAAATTTTCGCAGAAACACTTGACTCTGACCTAAGGGGAGGGTTTATACTATTCTTGTAAGGAGGAAATCATGTACCATATAAAAGAAGCTGCGCAGCTTTCAGGTGTCTCTGTCAAGACCCTGCACCACTATGACAAGATAGGACTCTTGGTCCCCTTAAAGTCGGAAAACGGCTATCGAACATACAGTCAAGAGGATTTAGAACGCCTTCAGGTCATTCTATACTACAAATATCTAGGCTTTTCTTTAGAAAAAATAGCAGGGCTGTTAAAGGAAGAAAGGACAGATTTATTGTCCCATTTGACGAGGCAGTTAGAGTATCTAACTCGAGAAAGGCAACATCTAGATACCTTGATTTCCACCTTGCAAAAAACCATTCAAGAACAAAAAGGAGAAAGAAAAATGACCATTGAGGAAAAATTCACTGGATTTAGCTATCAAGACAATCAAAAATACCACCAAGAAGCGGTAGAGGAGTATGGACAAGAAGTCATGGATCAAGCCCTCGAACGCCAAAAGGGTCGCGAAGATGAGTCTACGGCCGCCTTTAACCAAGTCTTTCAAACTTTGGCGCAAAATCTTCAAGCTGGTTTACCTGCAACAGCAGCTGAAAACCAAGAGCAAGCAGCCAAGCTCTTGCAAGCCATTCGTACTTATGGATTTGACTGCTCTATTGAAGTCTTCGGACATATCGGTAAAGGATACGTCTATAACCCTGAGTTCAAGGAAAACATTGATAAATTTGGACCTGGAACAGCCCAGTACACATCAGATGCCATTGCAGCTTACGTTCAGACACAGACAAAATAAAAATCAGCGGAGTTACCTCTGCTGATTTTTTCTGGTTTCAAGTACTATTTGGTTAATAGTTTTTCAACTACGTTTAACTTTCGCATGGTCAGAACCACGCCAAACAATTTTTCAAGATAGTTGGTATTGAGCTTTTTTTGTTTTGCAGTTCTAGGAAGATAGAGGTAGAGACAGTAATCGCCTACACAGATTTCTTCCTCGCCGTAGTCAGTTTTCAATTTTTCTAGTGGCAGACTTTGGATAAGTCCTTGATAAAGAATTACATGCACACGATCATGAAGATAGTCTTCTTTAAATGGATTCTCATGAACAATCTTTTCAAAATCGTTCTTATTCTTGATAACCATTTTTAAGTCGGCCCCAATTTTTTCCTGTATCAAAGTATGAACGCGTTCTCGTATTTCTTCTAAATCTGAGTCACTCTCAAGAATGATATTCCCACTTTGAATATAGGTTCGAACGTGTTGAAAACCAGCTTCTGTCAAAATATCTACCAAATAAGACATTTTCGGGATAGCATTTTTTCCATTAGGAGTAACGCCTCTTAGTAAAATAATATGTTCCAAAGGACTTCCTTTCTTATTTGGTATTTATTGGATTGGAGCCTGCCACCCATCCGGTACAGAGGGCAGAAGTGATGTTAAAGCCGCCCGTGTGGGCATTGATATCCAGTACCTCGCCAGCAAAGTGGAGCCCAGGAACGAGTTTGCTTTCCAGAGTTTTAGGATTTATTTCTTTGAGACTGACACCGCCTTTGGTGACAAAGGACTTGGCAAGAGACATTTTGCCAGTCACAGGAATTTTGAGGGCTTTGATGGACTGGAGAAGTTGTTCGCGTTCTTTTTCAGTTAGCTGTTTGACTTTTTCAGGAAATCCTTGTACAAAAAACTCAGCCAAGCGTTCCGGAAGTAAAGTTTTCAAAGCATTTTTCAAGGATTTTTCCCGATTATCTTCTAGAAATGCAGCCAAGTCTTTCTCAGAAAGTTGAGGCAAAACATCCAGTGAGAGAACTTCCCCACCCTTGACAAAACTAGACATGCGTAGAGCAGCAGGTCCTGACAAACCAAAGTGGGTAAAGAGCAGATCATGAGTGATGACATGCTTACCATAGCTTAAGGTCACATCATCCAGTGAAATCCCCTGCAAGGCCTTGTGCGAAAAATCTGTCAACAATGGGCTCTCAGCAGCTTCAAGCTCGGTAATAGTATGTTTGAAATGACGTGCAATCTCGTGACCAAAACCAGTCGAACCAGTCGAAGGATAAGACTTACCACCTGTTGTGACAATGAGTTTATCACAAGTGAAGGTTTGGTCTGCGGACTTAAGAACAAACTGGTCGTCTATCTTTTTAACCGAGACAATCTCTGTTTGAGTGAGAACTTGTCCGCCTAGCTCAATGATTTTCTTCTCTAAGGCTTCGATAATGGTCCGAGATTTGTCGCTGGCAGGAAAGACGCGGCCGTGGTCCTCAACCTTAAGTTTAACACCATTCTCCGTAAAAAAGTTGATGATATCGTGGTTATCAAACTGGGAAAAGACACTGTATAGAAAGCGTCCATTTCCAGGGATGCCAGCTAGTAGGTCATCTAGAGTTCCGTTGTTAGTTACATTGCAACGACCACCACCAGTACCAGCTAATTTTTTTCCGAGTTTCCGATTTTTTTCGATAAGGAGAGTATTCTGCCCATAAAAGCTACTGGAAATGGTAGCCATCATACCAGCAGGTCCTCCACCGATAACAATAGTATCAAAATGTTTCATAGATCTATTGTACCACAAAAAACAAGAGATGCTTGGCATCTCTTGTTGCTTATAATCTTAGTTGATTTCATATCCCATCAACAAACCGCCATCTTCTGCATAAAAACTGCAGAGACCAGACGTTGGGATAATTTTGATATCCGCTTGTGGGAAGTTTTCCAGCAAGCGTTCTGACAATTGCTGACAGAATTTTTCATTGCTGCGATGAGCCATGACCATACGGCCACCAGCATAGCCAGCCTTGATGAGTTCTTCATAGGCTGCTTGAAGCGATTTTTTTGGTCCACGAGCCTTTTGGAGCAGTTCTAGTGTTCCAGTATTACTCGCCTCTCCGACCATACGGATGTTGAGAAGACCAACAACTGTACCGATAAGTTTGCTCAAACGACCATTTTTTACCAAGTTATCGACCTTAGCGAGGACAAAGAGCAACTTGGTTTTTTCTTGGTAGGCTGTAATAGCTTCAACAATCTCCTCATAAGAAAGTCCTTGATCAATCAATTCATTGATTTTTTCGACAATCAAGTCAACTTCCCCACCTGCAGATAAACTATCAATAACATGAATCTGAGTGTCAGGATGTTCTTCAAGGTAGATATTCTTAGCAAGCTGCGCACTATTATGACTGCCAGAAAGAGCACCAGTGATAGTAACGACAAAGATATGCTTGGCTCCTTCGAATGCACGCAAGTAATCATCAGGGCTAGGACAGGCTGATTTTGAAGCCTCAGAAGTCGCATACATGGTTTCCATCATGTGGTTAATGTCGAGATTGGCATCATCGATAAAGACCTGATCAGCTACTTGAATGGTTAAAGGAACACTCACAAATTCAGTATCGATAGCAAGAGTAGGCAGTTGACGATAATCACAACCAGAGTCAGCTACAATCTTCCAAGTCATAGAAATTCTCCATCTTTGTCACTTATACATTGACAAAGGTTCTGTCTTTTTTTACAATTATATCATGAAAGCCCTTGAAACAAAAGTACCACCTCTCTGTTGTCACAAGTAGAAAGAAATTGTTATGTCTGAACGTAAAATATCTGAAAAGTCTCTTGAAAATCTCAGAAAATCAAATCAAGAATCCAATTTCTTGACCAGAGAAGCAATCGAGACGGCTCTTTTGCAACTTCTAGAGAAAAAAGATTTGGCCAAGATCAGTATTTCAGAGCTGGTCAAGCGGGCGGGTGTCTCTCGCGCTGCCTTCTATCGCAATTATGATTCTAAAGAAGAGATTTTGGAAAGCGTCTTTAAACGCAGTGTCCATAACATTATGGAACAGTTGAGCCATTACGATGTCAAAACAGACCTTTATCTAGTCTGGGTACACCTTTTCCGCGCAGCCAAGAAAGAAGCCAAGATCATCCAACTTGCTCTGGACTACCACTTGGAAAAGATTTTCGTCCAAGCTATGCAGGAATTTTTGGAAAAATACCACGGAAAATCAAAAGGCGTCAGCAGCTACCTTCATTCCTTTTGGAGTTCTGCCATCGTATCGGTTTTGCTCAAATGGATCAAGGATGGCATGAAGGTTCCAGCTGAAAAGATTGCAGATTTACGCTTGCCATTTTTCAAAAAATAGGGGGTAAGGAGAAGACTTATGACAGAAAAAAGACTGGCTTGGGATGAGTACTTTGCGGCTCAAGCCTTACTGATTGCCAATCGTTCTACTTGTAAACGCGCCAAAGTAGGAGCTGTCCTCGTTAAGGATAATAAGGTCATTTCAACAGGCTACAATGGTTCTGTATCAGGAACTGAGCACTGTATTGACCACGAATGTCTAGTTATTGAAGGACACTGTGTCCGAACCCTTCACGCTGAGGTCAATGCTATTCTCCAGGGGGCTGAACGAGGGGTTCCTAGAGGATTTACCGCCTATGTGACCCATTTCCCTTGTCTGAACTGCACCAAACAACTGCTACAAGTTGGTTGCAAGCGCGTGGTTTATATCAACCAGTACCGAATGGATGACTATGCCCAGTACCTTTATCAAGAAAAAGGTACCGAGCTGACCCATTTACCACTTGAGACTGTTCAAGGAGCTATCCAGGAAGCCAATTTAATTTAGAATTTATAAAAAATGAATGGTTTAGAAAGCTTTTTAAACCATTTTTTGATATAATGAGAAGAATAAATTGAAAGAAGGAATTCAGAAAATGGGAAAAATTGAAGTCATTAATCATCCACTCATTCAACACAAATTGTCTATCTTGCGTCGTACAGACACTTCTACAAAAGCTTTTCGTGAGTTAGTAGATGAAATTGCAATGTTGATGGGATATGAAGTACTTCGTGATCTTCCACTTGAAGATGTGGAAATCGAAACACCAATCACAAAAACAGTTCAAAAACAATTGGCTGGTAAAAAATTGGCGATTGTCCCAATCTTGCGTGCAGGTATCGGGATGGTCGATGGACTATTGAGCTTGGTTCCAGCAGCAAAAGTTGGGCACATTGGTATGTACCGTGATGAAGAAACCCTTCAACCAGTTGAATACTTGGTGAAATTGCCTGAGGACATTGACCAACGTCAAATCTTTGTCGTTGACCCAATGTTGGCAACAGGTGGTTCAGCTATCTTGGCTGTTGACTCCCTTAAAAAACGTGGGGCATCAAACATCAAGTTTGTCTGTCTAGTGTCTGCTCCAGAAGGAGTGAAAACTCTTCAAGAAGCTCACCCAGATGTAGAAATTTTCACTGCGGCCTTGGATGAACGCTTGAACGAACATGGCTATATTGTCCCAGGTCTCGGGGATGCTGGAGACCGCTTGTTTGGTACTAAATAAAATTCCAAAGTAAATATTGAAACTAGAAGTTCGTTTTTGACTTGAAAGGAGGTTGAGTTTTTGTTTCTGTTTAGGTAATAGAGCAAAGATTTGACCTTTTTTGACCAAAATATTATAATAGTCATAACTTCAGTCATGTGACTAACAAAAATAAAAGTTAAAAGGAGAAATGAATGATTCCTGTAGTTATTGAACAAACAAGCCGTGGAGAACGTTCCTATGATATTTACTCTCGTCTTCTGAAAGACCGCATCATCATGCTAACAGGTCCCGTTGAAGACAATATGGCCAACTCTGTTATCGCCCAATTGCTTTTCTTGGATGCCCAAGATAGTACAAAAGATATTTACCTTTATGTCAACACACCTGGAGGATCTGTTTCAGCTGGTCTGGCAATCGTTGATACCATGAACTTTATCAAGGCAGATGTTCAAACCATCGTGATGGGAATGGCTGCATCCATGGGGACTGTCATTGCATCAAGTGGCGCAAAAGGCAAACGTTTCATGCTTCCAAATGCAGAGTACATGATTCACCAACCAATGGGTGGAACCGGTGGTGGTACCCAACAGACAGATATGGCAATCGCAGCAGAACACTTGCTCAAAACTCGTAAGACCTTGGAAAAAATCCTTGCAGATAACTCTGGTAAATCAGTTGAGCAAATTCATGCAGACGCGGAACGTGATTACTGGATGAGTGCCCAAGAAACGCTTGAATATGGCTTTATTGATGAAATCATGGCTAACAATTCTTTGAACTAATAAAGCATGAAAGCAAACTCGACGGAGTTTGCTTTTTTTGATATAATAGGATAAGATTTCTTAGAAAGAGGCTTCCTCATGTTTGAAAAAACAAACCGATCAGGATTAATCATCTATCTCTACTATAATAGAGATGCGAAAAAACTACAGGAATATGGAGACATTTTCTATCATTCTAAAAAGCATCGCTACCTGCAACTTTATGTTCCGACTGAGAATCTAGAAAGCTTGGTTGAGAAATTAGCTAAGGAACGATTTATCAAAAAGGTAAGGCCTTGTCATATTCAAGAGTTAGAGACTCCCTTTGTTGGCAATCTCTATCGTAACGAAGAAAACGTTATCATTTAAAAAAATAAATAAATGTATTGACAATTTTCTGATAATTCGGTATATTCTTAACATACAATTTTTGAAACGACTATAAGGAGATTAAAAATGAAGAAAAAATTTGCCCTATCTTTTGTGGCTCTTGCTAGTGTGGCCCTTCTTGCTGCATGTGGTGAAGTTAAATCAGGAGCGTCAAACACAACTGGAAATCCAGTAGACGAAAAAACAATCAAAATCGGTTTTAACTTTGAAGAGACAGGTGCTGTAGCTGCTTACGGTACAGCTGAACAAAAAGGTGCCCAACTTGCTGTAGACGAAATCAACGCTGCAGGTGGAATCGATGGAAAACAAATCGAAGTTGTAGACAAAGACAACAAGTCAGAAACTGCTGAAGCAGCTTCTGTTACAACAAACCTTGTTACCCAATCAAAAGTAGCAGCTATTGTAGGACCTGCGACATCTGGTGCAACTGCTGCAGCTGTAGCTAACGCTACTAAAGCTGGAGTGCCATTGATTTCACCAAGTGCTACTCAAGACGGTTTGACTAAAGGTCAAGATTACTTATTTATTGGAACATTCCAAGATAGCTTCCAAGGGAAGATTATTTCTAACTATGTAACAAACAAATTGAATGCTAAGAAGGTTGTTCTTTATACTGATAATGCTAGTGACTATGCTAAAGGTATTGCTAAATCATTCCGCGAATCCTATAAGGGTGAGATTGTAGCAGATGAAACGTTTGTAGCAGGTGATACTGACTTCCAAGCAGCCCTTACTAAAATGAAAGGGAAAGAGTTTGACGCTATCGTAGTTCCAGGTTACTACACAGAAGCTGGTAAAATTGTAAACCAAGCTCGTGGAATGGGAATTGATAAACCAATCATTGGTGGTGATGGATTTAACGGTGAAGAATTTGTTCAACAAGCAACTGCTGAAAGAGCATCAAACATTTACTTCATCTCAGGATTCTCAACTACTGTTGATGTTTCTGCAAAAGCTAAAGCTTTCCTTGAAGCATACCGTGCTAAATACAACGAAGAGCCTTCAACATTCTCAGCTTTAGCCTATGACTCAGTTTACCTAGTAGCGAATGCTGCAAAAGGTGCTAAAAACTCAGGTGAAATCAAGGACAACCTTGCTAAAACCAAAGATTTTGAAGGTGTAACTGGTCAAACAAGCTTTGATGCTGACCACAATACAGTGAAAACTGCTTACATGATGACCATGAACAATGGTAAAGTTGAAGAAGCAGAAGTTGTAAAACCATAACATTAGAATAGTACTTGAAATGGGGAATGAGCCTTTGACTCACTCCCTGTTTCGGTGTTTATGAACTTGTGAAAATAATGAAATTTTCTAAAAAATAAGGATAGAAAAGAGTGAATGCTATGCTCCAACAACTTGTGAATGGTCTAATTCTGGGTAGTGTTTATGCACTTTTGGCCCTAGGTTATACCATGGTTTATGGAATTATCAAACTCATTAACTTCGCCCACGGTGATATTTATATGATGGGTGCCTTTATTGGTTACTTTTTGATTAATTCTTTCCAAATGAATTTCTTTTTAGCTTTAATTATTTCAATGGCGGGAACTGCACTACTTGGTGTTGTGATCGAATTTCTTGCCTACCGTCCTCTGCGAAACTCTACACGTATTTCTGTATTGATTACTGCCATCGGAGTGTCCTTCCTACTGGAATATGGGATGGTTTATCTAGTAGGTGCCAATACTCGTGCTTTCCCTCAAGCGATTGAAACAATTCGCTTTGATTTTGGGCCAATTAGCTTGACAAATGTTCAATTGATGATTTTAACAGTTTCTATATTGTTAATGGTTTTATTGCAATTGATCGTCAAAAAAACAAAAATGGGGAAAGCGATGCGTGCTGTATCAGTTGATAGTGATGCAGCTCAATTGATGGGAATTAATGTAAATCGTACAATCAGTTTTACCTTTGCTTTGGGTTCAGCTCTTGCTGGTGCAGCAGGTGTCCTCATTGCCCTTTACTACAACTCTCTTGAACCTTTGATGGGTGTGACTCCAGGTCTAAAATCATTCGTTGCAGCTGTACTTGGTGGTATCGGGATTATTCCTGGTGCAGCTCTAGGGGGATTTGTTATTGGCTTGTTGGAAACTTTTGCAACTGCCTTCGGTATGTCTGATTTCCGTGATGCTATCGTATATGGAATTTTGCTTTTGATTCTGATTGTTCGACCTGCGGGTATCCTTGGTAAGAATGTGAAAGAGAAGGTGTAAACAATGAAGACAAATCTTAAAGTAAATATTCTCTGGTTATTCCTTCTGTTAGCGGGTTATGGATTGATTAGCGTACTGGTTTCTGCTGGTGTTCTCAATCTATTCCATGTCCAAATTTTAGAACAAATTGGGATTAATATCATCCTTGCAGTAGGTTTGAACTTAATCGTTGGTTTTTCAGGACAATTCTCACTTGGTCATGCAGGTTTTATGGCAATTGGGGCTTATGCAGCAGCGATTGTTGGCTCAAAATCACCAACCTATGGAGCCTTCTTTGGTGCAATGCTCTTGGGCGCCTTGATTTCTGGTGCAGTTGCTTTGCTCGTTGGGATTCCAACACTCCGTTTGAAGGGTGACTACCTGGCTGTTGCGACACTAGGTGTTTCAGAAATCATTCGTATCTTTATCATTAATGGTGGAAGTTTGACCAACGGTGCCGCTGGTATCTTGGGTATTCCAAACTTTACCAACTGGCAAATGGTTTATCTATTTGTGGTGATCACAACTATTGCAACTCTCAACTTCTTACGTAGTCCAATTGGACGCTCTACTCTATCTGTTCGTGAGGATGAGATTGCTGCTGAGTCCGTTGGGGTAAACACTACAAAGATCAAGATTATCGCTTTTGTCTTTGGTGCCATTACAGCAAGTATTGCTGGTTCACTTCAGGCCGGTTTTATCGGTTCTGTTGTCCCAAAAGATTACACTTTTATTAATTCCATCAACGTGTTGATTATCGTTGTATTTGGTGGACTTGGATCTATTACTGGTACCATCGTTTCAGCGATTGTTTTAGGAATTTTAAATATGCTCCTTCAAGATGTAGCTAGCGTACGTATGATTATCTACGCTTTGGCCCTTGTATTGGTCATGATTTTCAGACCAGGCGGACTTCTTGGAACATGGGAATTGAGTCTATCACGTTTCTTTAAAAAATCTAAGAAGGAGGGACAAAACTAATGGCATTACTTGAAGTTAAACAGTTAACCAAACATTTTGGCGGTCTAACAGCTGTTGGAGATGTCACTCTTGAATTGAACGAGGGAGAATTGGTTGGTTTGATCGGACCAAACGGCGCTGGTAAAACAACCCTTTTCAATCTCTTGACTGGTGTTTATGAACCAAGTGAAGGTACTGTGACTCTAGATGGTCACCTCCTAAATGGGAAAACTCCCTATAAGATTGCTTCACTTGGACTCAGTCGTACTTTCCAAAATATTCGTTTGTTCAAGGACTTGACAGTTTTGGAAAATGTTTTGATTGCGTTTAGCAATCATCATAAACAACATGTCCTTGCGAGCTTTCTACGCCTACCAGCTTTTTATAAGAATGAAGAAGAATTAAAAAGCAAAGCTTTGGACTTGCTGAAGATCTTTGATTTGGATGGTGACGCAGATACTTTTGCGAAGAATCTGGCCTATGGTCAACAACGTCGATTAGAAATCGTTCGTGCTCTGGCAACAGAACCTAAAATCCTCTTTTTGGATGAACCTGCAGCTGGGATGAACCCACAAGAAACAGCTGAATTGACAGAATTGATCCGTCGTATCAAAGATGAATTTAAAATTACCATCATGCTCATCGAACACGACATGAATTTGGTTATGGAAGTCACTGAGCGTATCTATGTTCTTGAATATGGTCGGTTGATTGCTCATGGGACTCCGGATGAGATCAAGAACGACAAACGTGTTATCGAAGCTTATCTAGGAGGTGAAGCCTAATGTCTATGTTAAAAGTTGAAAACCTCTCTGTGCATTACGGTATGATCCAAGCGGTTCGTGATGTAAGTTTCAAGGTTAATGAAGGTGAAGTTGTTTCTTTGATTGGTGCTAATGGTGCGGGTAAAACAACTATTCTTCGTACCCTTTCAGGTCTGGTTCGTCCAAGTGCTGGAAAAATTCAGTTTTTAGGCAAAGAAATTCAAAAGTTGCCAGCGCAAAAAATCGTGGCTGCTGGCCTTTCACAAGTACCTGAGGGACGCCATGTTTTTCCAGGCCTGACTGTTATGGAAAACTTAGAAATGGGAGCCTTTTTAAAGAAAAATCGTGAAGAAAATCAAGCTAACTTGAAAAAAGTCTTTTCGCGTTTCCCTCGTCTTGAAGAGCGTAAAAACCAAGATGCGGCAACTCTATCTGGTGGTGAGCAACAGATGCTTGCTATGGGACGTGCCCTCATGTCTACACCTAAACTTCTCCTTTTGGACGAGCCGTCAATGGGACTGGCTCCGATCTTTATCCAAGAAATTTTTGATATTATTCAAGATATCCAGAAGCAGGGAACAACGGTTCTCCTAATTGAACAGAACGCTAACAAGGCCCTTGCTATCTCTGATCGAGGTTATGTACTTGAAACAGGTGAGATTGTCCTATCGGGAACAGGAAAAGAACTCGCAGCATCAGACGAAGTCAGAAAAGCATATCTAGGTGGCTAAAACAATCCAGTGGATTGTTTTAGTCGGCGGATGAGAATTGCAAAAGCAATTCCCCTAACGTCCGGGGGACCTTTTTAGTCGGAAGATAGAGATTGCGTAGCAATCATCAGAACCAGTGGATTGTTTTAGTCGGCGGATAAGAATTGCGTATGCAATTCTCCTTTAGTCTGGGAGACCAGTCTAGGTTGTGGATGGAGATTGCGTAGCAATTTCCTAAGTGATGAAATAAAACCGAATGAGGATTGTTAATCCCTCATTCACAGAGCTCGAAATCAGAGCTCTTTTTTGTAAGAGATTAGCTTTTTTAGAATTTTTAAAAGATCTGAAAGCGTTTGATTGATTGTCTAAGAAAGTGTATAATGAAAGTAGAAATAGAGAAGGAGAAGTCTCATGGCAGTTAAAGATTTTATGACACGCAAGGTAGTTTATATCAGTCCTGATACGACTGTAGCACACGCAGCAGATTTGATGCGCGAGCAAGGCTTGCACCGTTTACCTGTTATCGAAAATGATCAATTGGTTGGTCTTGTTACAGAAGGAACCATCGCAGAGGCAAGTCCGTCTAAAGCAACCAGTCTTTCTATCTACGAGATGAATTATCTTCTCAATAAGACTAAAGTTAAAGACGTCATGATTCGGGATGTTGTGACAGTTTCTGGATACGCAAGCCTAGAGGATGCGACCTACCTGATGTTGAAAAACAAGATTGGCATTTTACCGGTTGTTGATAACCAGCAGGTATATGGAGTGATTACGGACCGCGATGTCTTCCAAGCCTTTTTGGAAATCGCTGGTTATGGAGAAGAAGGGATTCGTGTTCGTTTTATTACGGAAAACGAGGTCGGAGTTTTAGGAAAAATCGTGACCTTGATTGTTGAGGAAAATTTGAATATTTCTCACACAGTTAATATCCCTCGTAAGGATGGTAAGGTTGTCATTGAGGTTCAAATTGATGGAATGATTGACCTAGATTCCTTAAAAGAAAAATTTGAAAGAGAAGGAATTCAAGTAGAGGAGATTGCTCGAACCTCTGCAAAAATCCTTTAAACCAGAGGCTTTAGAGCCTCTTTTTGTTGGGCAATAAAAGCATAAAAAAGCAAAATATGGAAAGAAATGAGAGATTATGGTATAATAAAACGATATGAAAAGGAGTATTTATGGACATTTCAGAAATTCGTCAAAAAATTGATGCAAATCGTGAAAAATTAGCTTCTTTCAGGGGGTCTCTTTGACCTCGAAGGATTAGAGGAAGAGATTGCCATCTTGGAGAACAAGATGACAGAACCTGATTTTTGGAACGATAATATTGCGGCCCAAAAAACGTCGCAAGAATTAAATGAATTAAAAAATACCTACAACACCTTCCATAAAATGGAGGAGTCGCAGGATGAAGTTGAAATTTTATTAGACTTTTTAGCAGAAGACGAGTCAGTCCATGATGAACTGGTAGAGCAACTAACTGAGTTGGATAAGATGATGACCAGCTATGAGATGACGCTTCTCTTGTCAGAACCTTATGACCATAATAATGCAATTTTGGAAATTCATCCAGGTTCAGGCGGGACTGAGGCTCAGGACTGGGGCGATATGTTACTTCGTATGTACACTCGTTATGGAAATGCAAAAGGCTTTAAAGTTGAAGTCTTGGATTACCAAGCTGGTGATGAAGCGGGCATCAAGTCTGTGACCTTGTCCTTTGAAGGTCCAAATGCCTACGGTCTTCTCAAGTCGGAAATGGGTGTTCACCGTTTGGTCCGTATTTCACCATTTGACTCTGCTAAACGTCGTCACACTTCGTTTACTTCTGTGGAAGTTATGCCTGAGTTAGATGATACCATCGAAGTAGAAATCCGTGACGACGATATCAAGATGGATACCTTCCGTTCAGGTGGTGCTGGTGGACAGAACGTCAATAAAGTTTCAACAGGTGTGCGTTTGACGCACATTCCTACGGGGACAGTCGTTCAATCGACAGTCGATCGTACCCAGTATGGAAATAGAGATCGTGCTATGAAGATGTTGCAGGCTAAGCTCTATCAAATGGAGCAAGAAAAGAAAGCAGCAGAAGTCGATTCCCTCAAAGGCGAGAAAAAAGAAATCACTTGGGGAAGTCAGATCCGTTCTTATGTCTTCACACCTTATACCATGGTGAAAGATCACCGTACGAGCTTTGAAGTTGCCCAAGTAGATAAGGTTATGGATGGAGATTTAGATGGTTTCATCGATGCCTATCTCAAATGGAGAATCAGCTAAGATAGAAAGGAACTCACATGTCAATCATTGAAATGCGAGATGTTGTCAAAAAGTATGACAACGGGACGACTGCCTTGCGTGGTGTGTCTGTCACTATTGAACCAGGAGAATTTGCCTATATCGTAGGACCTTCTGGAGCAGGGAAGTCCACCTTTATTCGAGCTTTATATCGAGAAGTAAAGATTGAAAAAGGTAGTTTAACAGTTGCAGGTTTTAATTTGGTTAAAATCAAGAAGAAAGATATTCCTCTTCTTCGTCGTAGTGTTGGAGTTGTCTTTCAAGACTACAAACTCTTGCCAAAGAAAACCGTTTATGAAAATATTGCCTATGCAATGGAAGTAATCGGTGAGAACCGCCGTACCATTAAAAAACGTGTGATGGAAGTTTTGGACCTAGTTGGTTTGAAACATAAGGTTCGTTCATTCCCTAATGAACTTTCAGGTGGAGAGCAACAACGGATTGCCATTGCTCGCGCGATTGTCAACAATCCGAAAGTCTTGATTGCCGATGAGCCGACAGGAAACTTGGACCCAGATAATTCTTGGGAAATTATGAATCTGTTGGAACGCATCAATCTCCAAGGTACTACAGTATTGATGGCTACCCATAATAGCCAGATTGTAAATACCTTGCGCCACCGTGTCATTGCCATTGAAAATGGCCGTGTCGTTCGTGACGAAGCAAAAGGAGAATATGGATACGATGATTAGTAGATTTTTTCGCCATTTATTTGAATCACTAAAAAGTTTAAAGCGAAATGGCTGGATGACAGTAGCAGCAGTGAGCTCGGTTATGATTACCTTGACGCTCGTTGCCCTGTTTGCATCCGTAATTTTTAACACAGCTAAACTGGCTACCGATATTGAAAACAACGTTCGTGTCATGGTTTACATTCGTAAGGATGTGGCAGATAACAGTGAAACGATTGAAAAAGAAGGTCAGACAGTTACCAACAATGACTATCACAAGGTCTATGATGCTTTGAAAGCTATGCCAGCTGTAAAAAGCGTTACCTTCTCAAGTAAAGAGGAGCAATACCAAAAATTGACTGAAACGATGGGGGATGACTGGAAGGTCTTTGAAGGGGATGCCAACCCACTCTATGATGCCTATATCGTAGATACCAAATCTCCAAGTGATGTAAAGAAAGTAGCTGAAGATGCTAAGAAAATCGAGGGAGTTTCAGAAGTTCAAGATGGTGGAGCCAACACTCAACGACTCTTTGAACTAGCTTCCTTCATCCGTGTGTGGGGATTGATTATTGCAGGACTCTTGATTTTCATCGCGGTCTTCTTGATTTCCAATACCATTCGTATCACCATTATTTCGCGTAGCCGTGAAATTCAGATTATGCGTCTGGTAGGAGCTAAGAATAGTTACATCCGTGGTCCATTCTTGTTGGAAGGTGCCTTCATTGGTTTATTTGGAGCAGCTATTCCTTCAGTCCTAGTATTCTTTATCTACAATATGGTTTACCAGTCTGTCAATAAATCCTTGGTTGGTCAAAACCTATCCATGATTACGCCAGATCTATTTATTCCTTTGATGACAGTTCTCTTGTTTGTCATCGGAATCTTCATTGGATCAATCGGATCAGGAATTTCAATGCGTCGATTCTTGAAAATTTAATTGGATATCAATGCAAATTGCATAGCTTAGTGGAAATATCCAGACAGTTTAAAAGAGAAGTTTTAAAGAACTTCTCTTTTTTGTATAAAAATTTAAGAAAAAGGAGAATTTTTTTCTATAAAAGCCTTTACAAAAAAATAAAAAGTGGTATAATTAGTATATAAGTTGGTGCAAACGTTTTCGTAAAACGTTTGCCTAAAATAAAATAAAGGAGATTTGAATGATGAAAGCTACATTCAAAAATGTCTTGTCTTTCGAGTTTTGGCAAAAATTCGGTAAGGCTTTGATGGTGGTTATCGCTGTTATGCCAGCGGCTGGATTGATGATTTCAATTGGTAAGTCGCTCGTGATGATTAACCCTAACTTTTCACCACTTGTAATTACTGGTGGTGTACTAGAGCAAATCGGTTGGGGAGTTATCGTTAACCTTCATATCTTGTTCGCCCTTGCTATCGGAGGAAGCTGGGCTAAAGAACGCGCTGGTGGTGCTTTTGCTGCTGGTCTTGCCTTTATCCTTATTAACCGTATCACAGGTACAATCTTTGGCGTATCTGGCGATATGCTAAAAGATCCAAATGCTATGGTTTCAACACTATTGGGTGGGTCAATCAAAGTTTCTGATTACTTTATCAGTGTTATGGAAGCTCCAGCACTTAACATGGGTGTTTTCGTAGGGATTATTTCTGGTTTTATAGGGGCAACTGCCTTTAACAAATACTATAACTTCCGTAAGCTTCCTGATGCACTTTCATTCTTTAACGGAAAACGTTTTGTACCGTTTGTAGTTATTGTTCGTTCAGTAATTGCTGCTATTGTTCTTTCAATTTTCTGGCCACTTGTTCAAACAGGTATCAATAGCTTTGGTATCTGGATTGCAAACTCTCAAGAAACTGCACCAATTTTAGCACCATTCTTGTATGGTACTTTGGAGCGTTTGCTCTTGCCATTTGGTCTTCACCACATGTTGACTATCCCAATGAACTACACAGCTCTTGGTGGTACTTATGAAGTCTTAACTGGTGCAGCAAAAGGTAGCCAAGTATTTGGTCAAGATCCACTTTGGCTTGCATGGGTAACAGACCTTGTAAACCTTAAAGGTACTGATGCTGGTCAATACCAACACTTGTTAGATACAGTACATCCAGCTCGTTTCAAAGTTGGACAAATGATCGGTTCATTTGGTATCTTGATGGGTGTCATCGTTGCTATCTACCGCAATGTTGATGCTGACAAGAAACACCAATACAAGGGTATGATGATTGCGACAGCCCTTGCAACATTCTTGACAGGGGTTACTGAACCAATCGAGTACATGTTCATGTTCATCGCGACACCGCTTTACCTTGTTTATTCAGTAGTTCAAGGTGCTGCCTTTGCTATGGCAGATATTGTTCACCTTCGTGTCCACTCATTCGGTTCAATTGAATTCTTGACTCGTACACCATTGGCAATTAATGCTGGTATTGGTATGGATATCGTTAACTTTATCTGGGTAACTGTTCTCTTTGCGGTTATCATGTACTTCATTGCCAACTTCATGATCAAGAAATTCAACTACGCAACCCCAGGACGTAACGGAAACTACGAAACAGCTGAAGGAGCATCAGAAGAAGCAGCTTCTGGAACTCCAAAAGTTGCAGCAGCTTCTCAAGCCGTAAATATCATTAACCTTCTTGGTGGTCGTGCAAATATCGTAGATGTTGATGCATGTATGACTCGTCTTCGTGTAACTGTTAAAGATGCAGATCGCGTTGGTACTGAGGAACAATGGAAAGCAGAAGGAGCTATGGGTCTTGTCATGAAAGGACAAGGTGTCCAAGCTATCTACGGACCAAAAGCTGACGTATTGAAATCTGATATCCAAGATATCCTTGACTCAGGTGAAATTATTCCTGAAACTCTTCCAAGTCAAATGACTGAAGCTCAACAAAACACTGTACACTACAAAGGTGTAACAGAGGAAGTTTATTCAGTAGCTGACGGTCAAGTTGTTGAATTGAGCGAAGTTAAAGATCCTGTTTTTGCTCAAAAAATGATGGGTGACGGTTTCGCAGTAGAACCAGCAAATGGAAATATCGTATCTCCAGTTTCTGGTACTGTATCAAGTGTCTTCCCAACTAAACATGCTCTTGGTCTTGTGACTGAAGCAGGTCTTGAAGTACTTGTTCACATCGGTTTGGACACAGTAAGTCTTGAAGGAAAACCATTTACAGTTCACGTAGCTGAAGGACAAAAGGTTGCTGCTGGTGATCTTCTTGTTACAGCTGACTTGGATGCTATCCGTGCAGCAGATCGTGAAACTTCAACAGTGGTTGTCTTCACAAATGCCGAAGCGATTAAATCTGTTAAATTAGAACAAACTGGTTCTCTTGCAGCGAAAACAGCAGTTGCAAAAGTAGAATTGTAATATACTTGAGGTTGGAAGCTGTTTTCCAACCTCTTGTTTTAGGAGAAAAGCATGAAATTTTTAACACTCAATACCCATAGTTGGATGGAGAAAGAAGCAGAAGAAAAATTCCAGCTCTTGCTCCAAGATATTCTTGATAAAGACTATGATTTGATTTGTTTCCAAGAAATCAATCAGGAAATCACTTCTCCTGAGGTGGAGGTTAATGCCCTCTATCAAGCTTTGCCAGCGGCAGAGCCAATTCACCAAGACCACTATGTTAGACTTTTGGTTGAAAAATTGGCTGAGAAAGGAAGAAGCTACTATTGGACCTGGGCCTATAACCATATCGGTTATGACCGCTACCATGAGGGTGTTGCTATCTTATCCAAGACACCTATTCAAGCGCGTGAGATTTTGGTTTCGGATGTAGATGATCCAACAGACTACCATACTCGCCGTGTCGCCTTGGTTGAGACAGAAGTTGAAGGTAAGGAACTCGCTCTTGCAAGCGTCCATCTTTCATGGTGGGATAAAGGTTTTCAGGAAGAATGGGCACGATTTGAGGCTGTACTGAAGGATTTAAAGAAACCTCTTTTACTAGCTGGAGATTTCAATAACCCAGCTGGTCAGGAAGGTTATCAAGCTATCCTAGCTAGTCCTCTAGAGTTACAAGATGCTTTTGAAGTTGCTAAGGAGAGAAGTGGCCGCCATACAGTACCACCAGAAATTGATGGCTGGAAAGGTAATTCTGAACCACTTCGAATCGACTACGTCTTTACAACGAAAGAGTTAGAAGTAGAAAGCTTGCATGTAATTTTTGATGGTCAGAATAGTCCGCAAGTCAGTGACCACTATGGTTTGAATGCCGTTTTACACTGGAAATAGAAAATGAAAGGGAGCAATCCCTTTCATTTTTTGCTAGTCGGACTTAACTACTGAAAATGTTCAAAATATGGTATAATGGTTAGATGAATAGAATCGAGGATAATATGTCATTTACGAAATTTCAGTTTAAAAATTATATAGAAAAGGCTTTGGAGGAGTTGAATTATACAACTCCTACAGAGGTTCAAGATAAGTTAATTCCTATAGTCTTGGCAGGTCGTGACTTGGTTGGTGAATCAAAAACAGGTTCTGGAAAGACTCATACTTTCTTGTTACCAATTTTCCAGCAATTAGATGAAACTAGCGATAGTGTGCAGGCGGTCATTACTGCTCCAAGTCGTGAGTTAGCTACTCAGATCTACCAAGCAGCACGTCAGATTGCGGCCCACTCGGATGTCGAAGTTCGTGTGGTTAATTATGTGGGGGGGACGGATAAGGCACGTCAGATTGATAAATTGGCAAGTAACCAGCCCCACATTGTCATCGGGACTCCAGGTCGTATCTATGACTTGGTAAAATCTGGTGATCTGGCTATTCATAAGGCTAAGACCTTTGTTGTCGATGAAGCCGATATGACCTTGGATATGGGATTCTTAGAGACAGTTGATAAGATAGCAGGAAGCCTTCCTAAAGACTTGCAATTCATGGTCTTTTCAGCAACCATTCCACAGAAGTTGCAGCCTTTCTTGAAAAAATATTTGTCAAATCCTGTTATGGAAAAAATCAAAACAAAAACAGTCATCTCCGATACCATTGATAACTGGTTGATTTCGACCAAGGGACGAGATAAAAATGCTCAGATTTATGAGTTGACGCAAGCCATGCAACCATATCTAGCCATGATTTTTGTTAATACCAAGACGCGTGCAGATGAATTGCATACATATCTAACAGCTCAAGGTTTGAAGGTGGCTAAGATTCATGGGGATATTGCTCCTCGTGAGCGCAAGCGGATCATGAATCAGGTGAAAAATCTTGATTTTGAGTACATTGTCGCAACGGACTTGGCAGCGCGTGGAATTGATATTGAAGGTGTTAGTCATGTCATCAATGACGCCATTCCTCAAGACTTGTCCTTCTTTGTTCACCGTGTGGGACGTACTGGACGTAATGGTCTACCTGGTATAGCTATTACGCTTTACCAGCCAAGCGATGACTCGGATATCCGTGAGTTGGAGAAATTAGGAATCAAGTTTATTCCTAAGATGATTAAAGACGGAGAGTTCCAAGATACCTATGACCGTGATCGTCGTGCCAACCGTGAAAAGAAGCAGGATAAGCTTGATATTGAAATGATTGGCTTAGTCAAAAAGAAAAAGAAAAAAGTCAAACCAGGCTATAAGAAGAAGATTCAATGGGCGGTAGATGAAAAACGTCGCAAAACCAAGCGTGCTGAAAATCGTGCGCGTGGCCGTGCCGAGCGTAAAGCTAAACGCCAAACATTTTAAGTATAAAATTGGAGCTGCATAGCTCCTTTTTTAACTTCATTTTATGAATTTTTAAAAATACTGCAAAAAAAAATAAAAAGTGGTATAATGATAAGGTTATATAGTCCCGATAAGATGGTAGAAATTTCTATCAGTACTTTGTAACTCGCAAAGAATGACGGCTCCAAAGTAGCTCGTCCTTCTACGGTTGCCGCTATAACGCGGTCACCCTATGCGCCTTACTAGCTTCAGAAATAAAAAAACATCGTTTTTATTTCTTTCGCGTCGTAACTCTTAGACTATAGAAATTTCTATCAGTACTTTGTAACTCTATAACAATATTTTTTAAGGGGGGACATTTTTATGTCAGAACGTAAATTATTCACGTCTGAATCTGTATCTGAGGGGCATCCAGATAAGATTGCAGACCAAATTTCAGATGCGATTTTGGATGCTATTTTAGCAGAGGATCCAGAGGCGCATGTTGCTGCTGAGACAGCTGTTTATACTGGTTCTGTCCATGTTTTTGGTGAAATTTCGACAAATGCCTATGTGGATATTAACCGTGTGGTTCGTGATACCATTGCAGAGATTGGTTATACCAATACAGAGTATGGTTTTTCTGCGGAGACGGTGGGAGTTCATCCGTCACTTGTTGAGCAGTCACCAGATATCGCCCAAGGTGTTAACGAAGCCTTGGAGGTTCGTGGGAATGTAGATCAAGATCCGCTGGACTTGATTGGTGCTGGAGACCAAGGTCTTATGTTTGGGTTTGCAGTGGATGAGACAGAAGAACTCATGCCTTTACCAATCTCACTTAGTCACAAGTTGGTTCGTCGTTTGGCAGAACTTCGTAAGTCTGGTGAAATCAGCTATCTTCGTCCTGATGCCAAATCACAAGTAACAGTTGAGTATGATGAAAATGACCGTCCGGTACGTGTGGACACAGTCGTTATTTCAACTCAGCACGACCCAGAAGTCAGCAACGAACAAATTCACGATGATGTGATTAGCAAGGTTATCAAGGAAGTTATTCCAGCTTCTTACTTGGATGAGCAAACCAAATTCTTCATCAATCCAACTGGTCGCTTTGTAATCGGTGGACCTCAAGGGGACTCAGGTTTGACTGGTCGTAAGATTATCGTGGATACCTATGGTGGCTACTCTCGCCATGGTGGTGGTGCCTTCTCTGGTAAGGATGCGACTAAAGTGGACCGTTCAGCCTCTTATGCAGCTCGCTACATTGCCAAGAACATCGTTGCAGCAGGCCTTGCTAAGAAGGCAGAAGTGCAATTGGCCTACGCTATTGGGGTGGCACAGCCTGTTTCTGTTCGTATCGATACTTTTGGTACAGGAACAGTAGCTGAAAGCAAGCTTGAAAAAGCAGCGCGTCAAATCTTTGACCTTCGCCCTGCAGGAATTATTCAAATGCTGGATCTCAAACGCCCAATTTACCGTCAAACAGCGGCTTATGGACACATGGGACGTACAGATATTGACCTTCCTTGGGAACGTTTGGACAAGGTAGACGCTTTGAAAGAAGCTGTGAAATAAAAATAAAAGATTGGTAGAAACTACCAATCTTTTTTTGCAAAAGAAAACCAGCTTTTGGCTGGCTTTCTTATTTTGTAGGAATAGAAATTTCAATCAATTTATCTGAATAAAGGGTCTTAATATTGGCTTCATCGATATTATCTTTATCGATTTTGCGTTTCATGAAGAAATCTTGGATGGTTTCGATTTCTGGTTCACGAATAGCGCGGTGTTTGTTGGAAATGAGGATTTCATAGTGAAGCGGAGCTTGAGTGAAAATCACATCTGTGTTTCCAGCTGAATAAACTTCAACAAGCGTTGCGTCAGTGCTTTCTAATTGGCTTTTAACAAGTTGCGAGTGTGAATTAGTCGTGTTGATAAGCTTCATAATAGTTCCTCCGATTTTCTAACTCTATTATAGCACTTTTTGGATAAAATCGTGTATTTTAGTCAATTCCATGCCTGATTTTCCAAGCTTCAATTCCCCATTTGTGGCTACCACGTTTGAGTTTTTCTATTGCCTGGTCAATAGGAAACCAAGTAATATGATTAAAGTCTTCTAAAGGTTTTTGTACTTTTTGGAAAGAAATAGCTTCGTAGAGATAAGCTGGATTGTAGTAGTAGGTATCACGGTGACGAGAGTAGAAATACTCATCAGCTTGTCCGAAATAGCTTCCAATTTCAGCTGTAAAGCCAAGTTCTTCGATGAGTTCTCTCTTCAGTGCTTCTTGATGGTCTTCTCCCGCTTCAATCTCTCCACCTGGCAAGAACCAAGCACCATTGGGAGCTTGAACTAAAACGATTTGTTTTTTTTCAGGATCAGGGATAACTGCGTAAACACCATAGCGGTGCTGGTAGGTCACATTTTCTTCTTTTTCACCAAAAGTTGGGTTGGCCATTGAACTTTCCTCATTCTCTAGTATCTTTATTATTATCATAATGGACGAGGGGCAAGCTGTCAAGGTTTTGCATTTATTTTAGTAAAAAAGGTGCAGAAAATGATAGACTTTCTGCACTTGTTATATAGATTTATTCTTCTATTTCAGAAGCAATCTCTTCTGTTTTTTCAGTTTTTTTGGCAGATTTGATTTGAATATTGCCATTGCTTGTCATGACTGCCTTGAGGACTTTCTCACTTGGATTTTCAAGGTAGAAGTCAGTGATGGCATCCTCGATATAGTCTTGAATGGTACGGCGGAGTGGCCGTGCTCCCATTTTTGGATCATAACCTAGGTCAACCAACTTTTCCTTGACCTTGTCTGTCACATCGAGGTGGATATTGTTGCTAGAGAGGCGTTTGTTGACATCCGCTAGCATGAGTTCGACGATTTGGAGAAGGTTGTCCTTGCTGAGAGGTTTAAATTCGATGATACCGTCAAAACGGTTCATAAACTCAGGACTAAAGAAGTTACCGAGTTCACCGAGGACAGAGTTGGTACGTCCTTCACGAGCGGCTCCAAAACCAACGCTGGCTTCAGCCTTACCAGTACCCGCATTTGAGGTCATGATAATGATAGCATCCTTAAAGCTAACTGTTCGTCCTTGCCCATCTGTCAAACGACCATCGTCCAAGACTTGAAGGAACATGTGCATCACATCTGGATGGGCTTTCTCGACCTCATCGAGAAGGATAAGTGAGTAAGGATTGCGACGAACTTTTTCCGTTAACTGACCAGCTTCATCATAGCCGACATAACCTGGAGGGGCTCCGACTAATTTAGCCACACTGTGTTTTTCCATGTATTCACTCATATCAAAGCGAATCATGCTGTCAGCAGAGCCAAAGAGCTCAATGGCTAGTTGTTTGGAAAGTTCTGTCTTACCAACACCAGTTGGTCCGACAAAGAGGAAGCTTCCGATTGGGCGGTTAGGAGTTCCAAGTCCAACACGATTACGACGAATGGCTTTGGCAATCTTATCGACAGCCTCGTCTTGTCCGATAACATGGGCCTTGAGGTCGTCTGCTAGATGGATAAGCTGAGACTGTTCTTTTTCTTTGAGTTCTCCGACAGGAATATTGGTTTTCTGCTCGATGATATGCTCAATGGTTTTCTCGCTAATGATAGGAGTATCCTGATCGGTCACCTTGTTTTTCTGCATTTCCTTGTACTTGGCAATCTGATCGCGGAAATAGGCAGCTTTTTCAAAGTCTTCCTCTCGTGTAGCCTGAGCCTTGAGATTCTCAGCTTCAATTAAACGCTGGTCAATCACTTTAGGATCAACAAAGTTCAGTGTCAGATTCATCTTAGAACCAGCTTCATCTAACAGGTCAATAGCCTTGTCTGGCAAGAATCGATCTTGAATATAGCGATTGGAAAGATTTGCAGCTGCTTCGATAGCAGCATCAGTATACTTGACGTGATGGTAGTCTTCGTATTTCTTTTGAACCCCTTTGAGGATGATAATGGTTTCTTCGACAGTTGGTTCATCTACCTTGACAGGCTGCATACGGCGCTCGAGAGCAGCATCTTTTTCAATGATGCGGTATTCATTGAGAGTAGTAGCTCCAACCAATTGCAATTCACCACGGGCAAGGGCTGGTTTGAGGATATTTCCTGCATCCATATTGCCATCGCCTGCTGACCCTGCACCAACAATTTCATGGATTTCGTCGATAAAGAGGATGATGTCCTCACGTTTGCGGATTTCTTCCATGAGCTTTTGCATGCGTTCTTCAAATTGGCCTCGAATCCCTGTTCCTTGAACTAGACTGACCACATCCAGACGGATGACCTGCTTACCTTGGAGTTTATGGGGAACATCACCATCAACAATCTTCTGAGCTAGACCTTCGACAACGGCTGTTTTACCGACACCTGGTTCTCCGATAAGGACAGGATTGTTCTTGGTTCGACGGTTGAGGATTTCGATAACGCGGATAATCTCCTCATCTCGACCAATAACAGGGTCAATATCTCCCCGACGAGCAATCTCAGTAACATTGATTCCATACTCTTCTAGAAGACCTTTCTCTTGACTTGGAGGCGGTGTTTGAATGGGTCCGCGATTTTGAGGTCCGTAGCCACCATTACCCCCATATCCTCCACCTGATTGAGTTGGAGGGACATTATTAGAAGAAGGTCTGAAATTGTTCAAATCATTGAAAAAGTCTCCAAAAGGATCAAAGTCACGATTGTTTAGGTCAGTCATCCCTTTAAAGAGGGTATTGTTTGGGTCCGTTTTGATAATTTTATAGCAATTTTGACAGAGATCAATTTGTTTTTGCTGTCCATTGAGATTGGTATAAAGATGAATTGTTGAGTCGTTAATTTTACAGTTTTGACAGAGCATACATCTACCTCATTTCATTCTTACCCTTGGCCTGATAAAAGGTCAAAAATAGTCAAAGTTTTTATATTCTCATTATAGCATGATTAAGGTGTAAAGCAAGTAAAAAGATTGGGCTAGGAAGATTTGGAGAGAAAGTTCCTAAGAAAATCTCTGTTACTGATGGTAAGAAAAAATCCTATTTGCAGGGACAAAAAGGATTCTCGTTCATCAGTCAGGTTTCCCCACTGTTATTCTATTAGTAAAGGAGTTCGTAAATCTCCATTGCAATCAAGTCAATGCTATCAAAGGTATAGGTTTCACGTGCTTCAACATCGCGAAGGGTGAAGAGTGATCCATTTTCTTCGTCATAGCTGTAAGCAACCTCTGCAACAACAACTCCTTCACGTTCAAAATTACGTTTAAGATTTCCGCCATCTTTTGTCATAGCTTCTAGGCGGTTGATGATTCTAACCAAATGTGATTCCATTATGATTCTCCTCCATTTCTTATCGTTACTATTTTACCATAAACCACGGGGACTTGACTAGAAAAAACTAAGATTTCTCGCTATTTCTCTTTTGCATAAAATTATTGGTGAAAATCAGTGAAAAAATATTGAATTTTAATTCAGAACATGTTATAATCATACAATCTGATATTTAGAAAGCTGAGTTTATATGAATTTTTCCTTTTTACCAAAGTATTTACCTTATTTTAATTATGGTGCTCTTATCACGGTAGTGATTTCAATTCTGGTAGTCTTTTTCGGTACCATTCTTGGTGTCTTATTGGCCTTTGCTCAACGTTCACGTTTTAGACCTCTTGTCTGGTTTGCAAATGTTTATGTATGGATTTTCCGAGGGACACCGATGATGGTGCAAATTATGATTGCTTTTGCCCTCATGCATATCGATGCGCCTACTATTCAAGTAGGGATTTTAGGTGTGGACCTTTCCCGTTTAATTCCAGGTATTCTGATTATTTCTATGAATAGTGGAGCTTATGTGTCTGAAACTGTTCGTGCGGGGATCAATGCGGTTCCTAAAGGTCAGTTAGAGGCTGCTTACTCTCTTGGTATTCGTCCGAAAAATGCCATGCGTTATGTCATTTTGCCACAAGCTATCAAGAATATTCTTCCAGCTCTGGGAAATGAATTTATCACCATTATCAAGGATAGTTCCCTCTTGTCTGCGATTGGAGTTATGGAGTTGTGGAATGGTGCAACGACAGTAGCAACAACAACGTATTTACCGTTGACTCCACTTTTATTTGCAGCCTTTTACTATTTGATTATGACCTCTGTTTTGACAGTGGCGTTGAAAGCATTTGAAAAACATATTGGACAAGGAGACAAGAAATAATGACAGAAACCTTGATTAAAATTGAAGAACTACATAAGTCTTTTGGGGAAAATGAAGTTTTAAAAGGCATCAACCTTGAGATTAAACGAGGAGAAGTTGTGGTCATTATTGGTCCGTCAGGGAGCGGGAAATCAACTCTCCTTCGTTCGATGAATCTCCTTGAAGAAGCAAGTAAAGGTAAGGTTATCTTTGAAGGAGTCGATATCACAGATAAGAAAAATGACCTTTTTGCCATGCGTGAAAAGATGGGTATGGTATTCCAACAATTCAACCTCTTTCCCAATATGACAGTGATGGAAAATATCACTTTGTCACCAATTAAAACCAAAGGTGAAAGCAAGGAAGTTGCGGAGAAAAGAGCACAGGAACTGTTAGAAAAAGTTGGCTTGCCAGATAAGGCAAAGGCCTATCCTCAGAGTTTGTCAGGTGGTCAGCAACAACGGATTGCCATTGCACGTGGACTTGCTATGGAACCAGATGTTTTGCTCTTTGATGAGCCGACTTCAGCCCTAGACCCTGAGATGGTTGGAGAAGTTCTAGCTGTTATGCAAGACCTTGCCAAGTCAGGGATGACCATGGTGATTGTGACTCATGAAATGGGCTTTGCGCGTGAGGTAGCAGACCGTGTCATCTTTATGGCTGATGGTGTTGTTGTCGAAGATGGAACGCCAGAGCAAGTCTTTGAACAAACCCAAGAACAAAGAACCAAAGATTTCTTGAGTAAGGTTTTGTAAGAGTTGTAAATTTATATCCATTTCGACTTTTTCTTAGGTAGATAGTTCGATAAGTTATATCAAAACTTCTTTACTCAGTTTAGATTAAAGTTATAAATAAAAAGTAGGAATCAGAAAACACTGATTCCTACTTTATTTTAGTTAAAACATGAAGCTAATGCTTGTAAGTATACCTAATACTGCGAAAATAATTTTCCAAACTTGGTGGTTCTTTTTGAAAAGCTTATCAGAGTATAGTGCTAGTATAAGAAATATAAAAAATAGTATATATTTATGAAAGATTGACATCTCTATCCTCCTTTTTTGTAAGACTTCCTTTACTTATATTGTACATTATTTTTGATGCAGAATCAAAAAATAATATCATTATTCTGTGGAGTTCCTTTATCCTCCAGTAAGAGAATGACTAGTCCTGCAACTGAGCTTTTTCTTATAGTTTCAGACTATAAGGTCCATTAGGCAAGAAGTGTTAGGATGGCGAGTTATTTTTTGATATAATAGAGGATATTTGATAGAAAAGAGAAGAGATATGGCTCAGATTATCGATGGGAAGGCTCTTGCAGCTAAGTTACAAGGACAGTTGACTGAAAAGACGGCCAAACTAAAAGAAGAAACAGGTTTAGTTCCAGGTTTGGTGGTGATTTTGGTTGGAGATAATCCAGCCAGCCAAGTCTACGTTCGCAATAAGGAACGGTCGGCTCTTGCTGCAGGATTCCATAGTGAAGTAGTGCGAGTTCCTGAAACCATTACCCAAGAAGAATTGTTAGATTTGATTGCCAAATACAATCAAGATCCAGCTTGGCATGGGGTTTTGGTCCAGTTGCCTTTACCTAAACATATTGACGAAGAGGCAGTTTTGTTGGCTATTGACCCCGAAAAAGACGTGGATGGTTTCCATCCGCTAAACATGGGTCGCCTCTGGTCTGGTCATCCAGTTATGATTCCTTCGACACCTGCAGGAATTATGGAAATGTTTCATGAATATGGGATTGATCTAGAAGGTAAAAATGCAGTTGTCATCGGTCGTTCCAATATCGTTGGAAAACCGATGGCTCAGCTTCTTTTAGCAAAGAATGCGACTGTGACTTTGACTCACTCACGCACCCATCATCTTGCCAAGGTGGCTGCTAAGGCGGATATTCTTGTCGTTGCAATCGGTCGTGCTAAGTTTGTGACTGCTGACTTTGTCAAACCGGGAGCGGTTGTCATTGACGTTGGGATGAACCGAGATGAAAATGGCAAACTTTGTGGAGATGTTGATTATGATGCGGTTGCACCACTTGCTAGTCACATCACACCTGTACCTGGTGGAGTTGGACCTATGACTATTACCATGCTAATGGAGCAAACCTATCAGGCAGCGCTTCGAACACTAAACAAGGACTAGGAAGATGAAATTCGTATTTGACCTGGATGGAACGCTATCTTTTGACTACATGACCATTGATGAGGAGATTCAGCAGGTTCTTTTAAAGGCTGAAGATTATGGGCATGATCTTGTATTTGCCTCAGCTCGCTCTTATCGGGATTGCTTGGGTTTATTAGGCCCTGAACTCAGTCAGCGCTTGGTTATAGGTTTGAATGGTGGCGTAGCCTATCACTTGGGGAAGGCTATCTTCGAAAGAAATCTCGATGCTAGAGTTTATCAGGCGCTAGTGGATTATTGCCAGACTTATAATCTTCCTTTCTTTGCAGATGATTGCTTTGACTATAGTGGTCAGATTGTGGAAAAAATTCCATTTATCTCCAGCGTGGATCCCCTAAAGGTGGCTCGTCACCAGAAACTCGAGGACTTGGGTACTCCGATTAAGGTAGTCGTTTATATGGGTGACCATGAGGAGTTGCTTGATGACCTGCTTGGTCAGTTAGAAAGACTGGGGCAGGCTCATCTGTCCTATCATGCGCATGAAAAGTGCCTTTATGTCAACCCCTTGGACACTCATAAGGCGACAACTGTTGAAAAGTTATGTGGAGAGAACTTCATTGCTTTTGGAAATGACCAAAACGATATTGAGCTCTTTAAAACATCTCTCTACTCTGTCCAGATTGGAGATTTTGCTGGTCTTAGTCCATATGCAGATGACACGTTAGAGCTAAAAGGAGCTCCTTCTCCAGCAGTAGCAGCTAAAATCTTACAGACCTTTGCGGAATTTAAGAGAAAATAGTGTAAAAGGAGGTTTGCCCCTCCTTTTATAGTATAATGGAGTGAGAGGAAAATAACGATGAAAGTGATTGATCAAACTTTATTAGAAAAAGTCATTATTGAACGGCCTTGTCACAGCCATAAAGGAGATTACGGGCGCCTGCTCTTGCTGGGAGGGACCTATCCTTATGGGGGAGCTATCATCATGTCAGCCATTGCAGCTGTCAAAAGTGGGGCAGGGTTGGTGACTGTTGGCACGGATAAGGAGAATATCACAGCCCTGCACAGCCATTTACCTGAGACCATGGCTTTTTCTCTAAAGGACAAAGCATTACTAAAAGAACAGTTGGAAAAGGCAGAAGTTGTCTTGTTAGGTCCGGGTTTGCGAGAGGATGCATTCGGAGAAGAACTTGTAAAACGGGTTTTTGATAAGCTCAGAAATGACCAGATTTTGATTATTGATGGTGGTGCTTTGGGTATCTTAGCAAAAGGTCATTTGCCATTCCCATCTAGTCAGCTCATCCTAACTCCCCACCAAAAGGAATGGGAAAGACTGTCTGGTATAGTTCTTGACCATCAAAATACTGAGACGACAGCTAGGGCTCTTTCATCTTTTCCTCAAGGAACGATTCTAGTCGAGAAGGGTCCAGCGACTCGTATCTGGCAAGCTGGCAAACCTGAATACTATCAACTGGAGGTTGGAGGCCCCTATCAAGCAACTGGTGGGATGGGAGATACTTTGGCTGGGATGATTGCAGGTTTTGCAGGTCAGTTTCCACATGTCAATCTCTATGAACGCGTAGTAGTAGCGACCCATCTGCACTCAGCTATTGCCCAAGAACTAGCTCAAGAACACTATCTTGTCTTGCCAACAGAAATTAGCAAGACACTTCCGAAAAAAATGAAAAAAATATCTCAAAAAGGCGGCTAATTCCTTGGTTGTCTTTTTGTATTGATGTAACTATCCTGTTAAGTTTTTCAAATACCTCAGAACCAGCAAGCAACTGCTGAACTTGCGAGAAATTCTCACTTTTAAGGTCTTGATTTTTAATCGAACTCGAAAGTGAAACAAGATTGTTATCAAAGTTGAGGGGTGTCAAATCATGCTTTTTTTGATATAATTTTTAATGATGAATGCGAGAAATAATCGGTATGTGGTCGTTGATTTAGAGGCGACCAGCACCGGAAGCAAGGCAAAAATTATTCAAGTAGGCATTGTGGTGATTGAGAATGGCGAAATCGTCGATCAGTATGCGACTGACGTCAATCCCCATGAACCCTTGGATTCTCATATCAAAGAATTAACAGGTCTGACCGATCAGCGTTTGGCTGCAGCACCAGAATTTTCTCAGGTGGCTGGAAAAATTTTTGAATTGGTTAAGGACGGTGTTTTTGTTGCGCACAATGTACAATTTGATGCCAACCTCCTTGCAGAATTTCTTTTTTTTGAAGGCTATGAATTGCGCACACCGCGGGTGGATACAGTTGAGCTTGCCCAAGTTTTGTATCCTCAGTTTGAAAAGTATAACTTAGGTATCCTTTGTCAAGAGTTGGGCATTGAGCTGGAACATGCCCATACTGCCCTGTCAGATGCTCAGGCAACAGCTGAACTCTTACTTTACATGCGTCAAAAACTCTTCGAGCTACCTAAAGGGCTTTTAGAAAGCTTGTTAAACCATGCAGACAACCTTCTCTATGAAAGTTATCTGGTGATTGAGGAGGTCTATCAGCAACAATCTCTCTTATCTTCGCCAGACTTGATGGAGCTTCATGGGCTTTTCCTCAGAAAGGAAAGCAAAGGCTTAGTCCCACGAAAGTTATCCAAAGACTTTGCTAAAAACATTTCTTTATTGGGGCTGGAGGAGCGTCCACAGCAGCTGGATTTTGCGGAGAAGGTTGAGCACTTATTGGAAGAACACCAGACTTCTTTTATCCAAGCTCAAACGGGATTGGGTAAGACATACGGTTATCTCCTCCCAGCTTTGAACTCGGAGAGTGAAGCTGGAATCCTAGTGAGCGTTCCGACTAAAATTCTTCAAAATCAGATCATGCAAGAAGAAGGACAGCGTTTAAAAGAGGTTTTTCATCTGGAGATTCATAGTCTCAAGGGGCCTCAAAATTATTTAAAACTGGATGCCTTTCACAGAGTTCTCCATCGATCTGAGTCTAATCGTCT
Organism: Streptococcus sp. NPS 308; assembly: GCF_002355895.1. NCBI lineage: Bacteria > Bacillati > Bacillota > Bacilli > Lactobacillales > Streptococcaceae > Streptococcus > Streptococcus sp. NPS 308. Next base: position 1,300,222 of record NZ_AP017652.1, on the reverse strand, counting down.
TTTCACACGCTTTAAAATGCAACTGCTCATCTGGCTAACGGAGACAGAGACTGGTGACTTGGACGAAATTGGGCAACTTTATCGCTATCAGCATTATCTACCTGAACTAGTCCACGATGGCAAGCTTTCAAAGAAAAGTTTATTTGCCACAGAGGATTTTTGGAAACGAGGGCAGGAAAAAGCCAAGACTAGTCGTGTTCTCTTGACTAATCATGCCTATCTGGTCACTCGTTTGGAGGACAATCCAGAGTTTGTCGACAACCGTTTGGTGATCTTGGATGAAGCTCAAAAAATGCTCCTAGCCCTTGAAAATATAGCTCAGCAGGCTTATCGCCTTGAGGATCTTGTAACTCAAATTGAAAAGTCTTTGGAGACAGTGGAAGATTTGATTCAGAAACGCTTGCTTGAGAGTATAGGTTTTGAATGTCGTTACTTGATGGAGCAGTATCAGTCAGGTCTGAAGAATGGAAAGTGGTTGGATTCTCTCGAACAGTTACGCCAACATTTTTCAGAGTTAGCTCTCCCAGAGTATAGAGAGATTGCAAACTTTTTTACGTCGGACCGTGAATTTTGGCTTGCTCCAGCAGAGAAATCGAGTAAGGATGTCCTGATTTGTTCAAGCAAAAGAGGCCGCTTTATACTAGCAGACTTATTGCCAGAAGCTTGTAGGCTCCTAGGAGTGTCGGCCACTCTTGAAATTAGCAATCGAGTTTCCTTAGCAGATTTACTGGGATTTCCAGATGCGCCACTTGTTAGGCTTGATGTAGCAAAGCAGGACCAACAAGAAGTCTATCTAATTGATGACTTTCCTATCGTTACCGAAATTTCGCCTTTTGACTATGCGAGTGAAGTGGCTTCTGTCATCCGACGTTTACAAGCCTTTCAAGAACCCTTATTGGTTTTGTTTACCTCAAAAGAGATGTTACTGGCAGTTTCGGACTTGCTAGACCAACCTCATCTAGCTCAGTATAAAAATGGGGAACCAAGCCAACTGAAAAAACGTTTTGACAAAGGTGAACGCCAGATCTTGCTTGGAACAGGTAGTTTCTGGGAAGGAGTTGATTTTTCAACCCATCCATTTGTACTTCAAGTGATTCCGAGATTGCCTTTCCAAAATCCACAAGAACCGTTAACCAAAAAATTAAACCAAGAACTACGTCGTGAAGGAAAAAATCCTTTCTATGATTATCAATTGCCGATGGCTATTATTCGGCTAAAACAAGCATTAGGTCGTACTGTTAGACGGCCTGACCAAGGTTCGGTTGCTGTGCTTTTAGATAGCCGTGTTGTCAGCAAGCGCTATGGCAAACAAATCGCCCAAACCTTGTCAAAAGAAAGAACGGTTCGGGTCCTTGCTAGAGACCAGCTAGAGTCTGCAGTAGCAGATTTTCTACAATCTCGTCGCAATAGAATGAAAGAAAAATCCAAGAAAGAGAAAAGGTAAAAAAGATGAAACGTTCCTTCGACTCTCGAGTCGACTATAGTCTTCTTCTACCAGTATTTTGTCTACTGGTGATTGGAGTAGTGGCTATTTATATAGCAGTTAGCCATGACTATCCTAATAATGTACTTCCAATTCTAGGTCAGCAAATCGCCTGGATTGCTTTAGGGCTTGTCATTGGCTTTGTGGTCATGTTCTTTAATACCGAGTTTTTATGGAAGGTGACTCCCTATCTTTATGGTCTAGGGCTAGCTTTGATGGTCCTACCTCTTGTTTTTTACAATCCGAGTTTGGTAGCTTCTACGGGTGCTAAAAACTGGGTGTCAATTGGAGGGACAACACTTTTTCAACCATCTGAGTTCATGAAGATTTCCTACATCTTGATATTAGCTCGAGTCATTGTGCAATTCACTCAAAAGCACAAGGAGTGGCGTCGAACCATCCCTTTGGATTTCCTGTTGATTATTTGGATGATTGGCTTTACTATCCCAGTGCTGGTCCTTTTAGCCCTACAAAGTGACTTAGGGACTGCCTTGGTCTTCGTGGCTATTTTTGCAGGTATGGTTCTCCTTTCAGGCGTTTCGTGGAAGATTATCATTCCAGTTTTTGTTACGGGAGTGACTGCAGTAGGAGGCTTTCTAGCGATTTTTATCAGTAAAGATGGACGTGCTTTCTTGCACCAGATTGGGATGCCGACCTACCAGATTAACCGTATTTTGGCATGGCTCAATCCCTTTGACTTTGCGCAAACAACAACTTACCAACAGGCGCAAGGGCAAATTGCTATTGGAAGTGGTGGCTTGTTTGGACAAGGTTTCAATGTTTCCAATCTCCTCATTCCAGTACGTGAGAGTGATATGATTTTTACAGTGATTGCGGAAGATTTTGGCTTCATTGGTTCAGTCTTTGTCATTGCTTTGTACCTACTTCTTATCTATCGGATGTTGAAGATTACTCTCAGATCAAATAACCAGTTCTATACCTATATTTCGACTGGCTTTATCATGATGTTGCTCTTCCATATCTTTGAAAATATTGGCGCAGTGACTGGCTTGCTTCCACTGACTGGGATACCTTTACCTTTCATCTCTCAAGGGGGCTCCGCTATTATTAGTAACCTCATCGGTGTCGGTCTCCTCTTGTCTATGAGTTACCAGACCAATCTAGCAGAAGAAAAGAGTGGGAAAATTCCATTCAAACGAAAAAAAGTAATCCTAAAACAAATCAAATAAGGAGGTCGCTATGGTAAAAGTAGCAGTTATCTTAGCAAATGGCTTTGAAGAAATCGAAGCCTTGACAGTAGTCGATGTCTTGCGTCGAGCAAACATTTCCTGTGATATGGTAGGATTTGAGGAGCAGGTGACAGGATCACATGACATTCAGGTAACAGCCGATCGTGTCTTTGATGGTGATTTATCCGACTATGACCTGCTCGTTCTGCCAGGTGGCATGCCTGGATCAGCAAATCTACGGGATAATCAAGCCCTCATTTCTGAGATTCAAGCCTTTAACCAAGAGGGAAAGAAGATTTCGGCTATCTGCGCAGCCCCAATCGCCCTCCATCAAGCAGGTGTTTTAAAAGATAAGCGCTTTACCTGTTATGACGGTGTGCAGGAGCAAATTACTGACGGGATTTACCAAAAGGAAACAGTTGTTGTGGATGGCAATCTAACAACCAGCCGAGGACCGTCAACAGCCCTTGCCTTTGCCTATGAATTGGTGGATCAGTTGGGAGGAGATGCCGAAAGTTTACGAGTCGGTATGCTCTATCGAGATGTCTTTGGAAATCAAGAATAAAACGAGAGGCAGACTCTCGTTTTTTACTTGGAAAAATCTAGGAAATCATCGCTTTTTTCATAAAAAAATGGTATAATGAAGGGTATGAAATATCACGACTACATATGGGATTTAGGTGGTACCCTATTGGATAATTACGAGACTTCTACTGCAGCCTTTGTAGAAACCTTGGCCCAATATGGATTAGAGCAAGAACACGACTGTGTTTACGAAGCCTTGAAGGTTTCGACAGCTTTTGCCATCGAGGAGTTTGCACCAGATATCGAGGATTTTTTAGAGCACTACAAAGAAAATGAAGCGCGTGAGCTAGAACATCCAGTTTTGTTTGAGGGAATTCCAGAATTACTCAAAGACATTTCGGACGAGGGTGGCCGCCATTTCTTGGTTTCTCATCGAAATGACCAAGTGCTAGAACTTCTTGCTAAGACCCGGATAGCCAACTACTTTACCGAGGTGGTGACTGCCAGTTCTGGCTTTAAACGGAAACCAGATCCTGAGTCCATGATTTATTTACGTGATAAGTATCATATCTCATCAGGTTTGGTCATTGGTGACAGAAATATTGATGTAGAAGCAGGTATAGCTGTTGGCTTAGATGCCTATCTTTTTAATAACGTTGCGATATTGAGACAAGCAATAGACATGTAAGAAAAGGGAAAAAATGACAGAAGAAATCAAAAATCAACAGGCACAGGATTATGATGCCAGTCAAATTCAAGTTTTAGAAGGTCTGGAAGCCGTTCGTATGCGTCCAGGTATGTATATCGGATCGACTGCTAAAGAGGGTCTTCACCACCTAGTCTGGGAAATTGTTGATAACTCTATTGACGAGGCCTTGGCTGGATTTGCTAGTCATATCCAAGTCTTTATCGAACCTGATGATTCTATTACAGTTGTGGATGACGGTCGTGGAATTCCTGTTGATATTCAAGAAAAGACGGGACGTCCTGCTGTTGAGACAGTCTTTACGGTTCTTCACGCTGGAGGAAAATTCGGCGGTGGCGGATATAAGGTATCAGGTGGACTCCACGGAGTAGGTTCATCAGTAGTAAACGCTCTTTCAACGCAACTAGATGTTCATGTTCACAAAAACGGCAAAATTCATTACCAAGAATACCGTCGTGGTCATGTTGTTGCTGATCTTGAGGTCGTTGGAGATACAGATAAAACAGGAACAACAGTTCACTTTACACCAGACCCAGAGATTTTTACAGAAACAACAACATTTGACTTTGAAAAATTAAACAAACGTGTTCAAGAATTAGCCTTTTTGAACCGAGGGCTTCGAATTTCAATTACAGACAAGCGTGAAGGTCTCGAACAAACCAAGCATTACCATTATGAGGGTGGGATTGCTAGCTACGTTGAGTATATCAACGAGAATAAGGATGTTATCTTTGATACACCAATCTACACAGACGGTGAGATGGATGACATTACTGTTGAAGTAGCCATGCAGTACACAACGGGTTACCACGAAAACGTCATGAGTTTCGCCAATAATATTCATACCCATGAAGGTGGAACACATGAGCAAGGTTTCCGTACGGCTCTGACTCGTGTTATCAACGATTATGCCCGCAAGAATAAACTGCTAAAAGACAATGAAGACAACCTGACAGGGGAAGATGTTCGTGAAGGTTTGACTGCTGTTATCTCAGTCAAGCACCCTAATCCGCAGTTTGAAGGACAAACCAAGACCAAACTGGGAAATAGCGAAGTTGTTAAGATTACCAACCGCCTCTTTAGCGATGCCTTTTCTGATTTCCTCATGGAGAATCCGCAGATTGCCAAGCGCATCGTGGAAAAAGGGATTTTGGCTGCCAAGGCTCGTGTAGCTGCCAAGCGTGCGCGTGAAGTCACTCGCAAGAAATCTGGTTTGGAAATTTCCAATCTTCCAGGGAAATTAGCAGACTGTTCTTCAAATAACCCTGCTGAAACCGAACTCTTCATCGTTGAGGGAGACTCAGCTGGTGGATCAGCTAAATCTGGTCGTAACCGTGAATTCCAAGCTATCTTGCCAATTCGTGGTAAGATTTTGAACGTTGAAAAAGCTAGCATGGATAAAATCCTTGCCAACGAAGAAATTCGAAGTCTTTTCACAGCCATGGGAACAGGATTTGGTGCAGAATTTGATGTCACTAAGGCTCGTTACCAAAAACTCGTTTTGATGACCGATGCCGATGTTGATGGAGCCCACATTCGAACACTCCTGCTAACCTTGATTTACCGCTACATGAAACCAATCTTAGAGGCTGGTTATGTCTACATTGCCCAACCACCGATTTATGGGGTTAAGGTTGGAAGTGAGATTAAAGAATACATTCAACCTGGTGCAGATCAAGAAATTAAACTCCAAGAAGCCTTAGCACGTCACAGTGAAGGGCGTTCAAAACCAACCATCCAACGTTATAAAGGTTTGGGAGAAATGGATGACCACCAATTGTGGGAAACAACCATGGATCCTGAACATCGCTTGATGGCGCGTGTTTCGGTAGATGATGCTGCCGAAGCAGATAAAATCTTTGATATGTTGATGGGGGATCGAGTAGAACCTCGTCGCGAATTTATCGAAGAAAACGCTGTTTACAGTACACTTGACGTCTAAAAAATGTGGGAAATAGTTCCCTTGGTTTAAAAAATATGATATAATCATTACGATTGTTTCTAGTATAAAAGGAGTTTGATATGTCTAATGGACAACTAATTTATCTAATGGTTGCAATTGCAGTCATTCTGATCTTAGCTTATGTAACAGCTATCTTTTTACGTAAGCGTAATGTAAGCAGATTAACGGCCCTTGAAGAAAGAAAAGAAGAACTCTACAACCTTCCTGTAAATGATGAGGTTGAAGCCGTTAAAAACATGCACTTGATTGGTCAAAGTCAGGTGACCTTCCGTGAATGGAACCAAAAATGGGTTGATTTATCTCTGAACTCATTTGCTGATATTGAAAATCACCTCTTTGAAGCTGAAAGCTACAATAATTCTTTCCGTTTTTTCAAAGCTGCTCACAAGATTGATCAAATTGAAAGCCAAATCGGCTTGATTGAAGAAGATATTGCTGCTATTCGTAATGCCCTTTCTGAACTTGAAAAACAAGAATCTAAGAATAGTGGTCGCGTCCTTCATGCTTTGGACTTGTTTGAATCCCTTCAACATACCGTTGCAGAAGATTCGGAGAAATATGGTAAGGCCCTTCCTGAGATTGAGAAACAATTGGAAAACATCCAATCTGAATTCTCTCAATTTGTTACCCTAAATTCATCAGGTGACCCGGTTGAAGCCGCAGCAATTCTTGATTCAACTGAAAATCATATTCTCGCTTTGACACACATCGTTGAGCGAATTCCAGCTCTTGTTGAAACCTTGACAAAGGAACTGCCAGAACAATTGGCAGATTTGGAAGAAGGTTATCGCAAGCTGTTGGATGCCAACTACCACTTTACAGAAACAGATATTGAATCCCGTTTCCAACTTTTGCATGAGTCTTTGAAAAATAATCAAGAAAATATTCGTCAGTTGGAATTGGACAATGCAGAGTATGAAAATAATCGCATCCAAGAAGAAATCAACGCACTTTATGATATCTTCACTCGTGAAATTGCAGCTCAAAAAGTAGTTGAAAGTCTTCTTTCGACATTACCAACTTATCTCAACCACTTGAAAGAAAATAATCAGGTGCTTGTTCAAGATCTTGAACGCTTGACTAAAACCTACCTTCTTCCTGAAAGTGATGGTAATCATGTTCGTCGTCTTCAAGCAGAATTGGCTGCACTTGATACAGCAATCATGGAAGTGACAGAGGATCAAGGTGAGTCAACACAAGCCTACTCTGCTCTTGAAGAACAGTTGGAAATGCTTCAAAGCAACCTCAAGGATATAGAGGATGAGCAAATCTCTGTTAGCGAACGACTTGCGCAAATTGAAAAAGACGACCTCAATGCTCGCCAAAAAGCAAATGTCTATGTGAACCGTTTGCATACTATCAAACGTTACATGGAGAAGAGAAACTTGCCAGGTATTCCTCAAAGTTTCTTGAAACTTTTCTTTACTGCAAGTCATAACACAGAAGATCTGATGGCAGAGTTAGAACAACCACAAGTGAATATTGAATCGGTTAAACGAATTCTTGAAATTGCAACAAATGATATGGAAGCACTTGAAACAGAAACCTATGATATCGTTCAATATGCAACCTTGACGGAGCAACTCTTGCAATACTCAAATCGTTACCGTTCATTCGATGAGCGTATCCAAGAGGCCTTCAACGAAGCGCTTGAAATTTTTGAAAAAGAGTTTGACTACCAGGCATCTTTTGAAAAAATTTCACAAGCCTTGGAAGTTGCTGAACCGGGGGTTACAAACCGTTTTGTAACTTCATATGAGAAAACACGTGAAGCGATTCGTTTTTAAAAATAGAAGCTTAGAAGATTTCTAAGCTTTTTTCTTTTCCTAAAAAAAGACAGAATCCCTGTTTATCATTGAAATAATAGCCTCGATTTGATATGATGGAAATATGAAAAAAAATAGAGCGAAACGTGTTTCTCACGATAAAACGAGAAGGCTATTGCTTTCCCTTGTTGGAATCTTAGGAGTTGCTACGATTCTATTAGGGAGTGCTATTGGTTATAAGCTACTACAAAAGCAATCTTACGAACAAAAAATTGAAGCGCTAAAAAGCGAAAAGGACCAGCAATTCAACTCAGGTAGTCAGAAGGACCATTTCCGAAAAGGTCAAGCTGAGGTGATTGCCTACTACCCTCTGCAAGGAGAGGAAGTCATTGCGTCTGTTAGAGAAAAAATCAACCAGGATATCAAAGAAAAGCTGGAAGATAAAGAGGATTTGGTCTTTTATTATAGTGAGCAGTTGGACCCCGTCTTAAAGGGAGTTGTTTCTCGTAATATCAGCAAGCAAGTCTACGATTTGTCTGCATCAAAGGTTGAAGAAAAAGAAAAGACTTCTTTAGGGAAAATTTTCTTGACTGAAGATGGGAAAGATTTTGACCTCAGCAAACTCTTCAAAGATGCAAGTAAGGCTAAGGAACTCTTACTGAGTCAAATCAAATCAACTCTAGAAGATAAGAAACTCGACCAGACAAAAATTGATCAGGTCCTAAAAAACTTTACAGACCAAGATCTGGCATCATGGAGCTTTGATTATAAAGATAGTCAAATCATCCTTTATCCTCCTAATCCAGGGGAGACTTTGGAGGAAATTGCTCTACCGATATCCAGTTTCTTTGATGTTTTGGAGTCCTCTTATCTATTAGAAAAAGATGCTGAACTCTATCAAGCTTACTTTGCACAAAAAGACAAAAAAGTTGTGGCTTTGACCTTTGACGATGGTCCAAATCCGTCTACAACTACACAAGCTTTGGATACATTAGCTAAGTACAAAGTAAAGGCGACCTTCTTTGTACTTGGTAAAAACATCGCTGGCAATGAAGACATCCTTAAACGGATGAAGTCTGAGGGGCATGTGGTTGCCAACCACAGCTGGAGTCATCCTGTCCTTTCCCAACTATCTCTCGAAGATGCTAAAAAGCAAATCGCTGACACAGAAGATTTGTTAACCCAAGTTCTAGGTTCGAGTTCTAAACTCATGCGCCCTCCTTATGGTGCCATTACAGATGATATCCGTAACAGTCTGGACTTGAGCTTTATCATGTGGAATGTGGATAGTTTGGACTGGAAGAGTAAGAATGAAACAGCTATTTTAACAGAGATACAACGTCAGGTTCGCAATGGTTCCATCATCCTCATGCATGATATCCATGGTCCTTCTGTTAATTCTCTACCAAGTGTTATTGAGTATTTAAAGGGTGAAGGGTATACATTTGTGACCGTTCCCGAATTGCTCAACTCTCGCTTGAAGGCTCACGAAATGTATTATGACCGTGATCAATAATCTTCAAGATCTAAAGGAGCAAGTGTTCTGGTAATCAGCCTTTGTTTCTTTAGATTTTCTTCACATAGAAAGGAAAAATGATGAAATCTTACACCCTTAATAATGGAGTTTCAATTCCTGTACTAGGATTTGGAACATGGAAAGCTGAAAATGGAGAAGTAGCCTACCAAGCTGTTTTGGAAGCCTTGAAGGCTGGTTATCGTCATATCGATACTGCAGCTATCTACAAAAATGAGGAGAGTGTTGGTCGCGCTATTCGAGATAGCGGTATTCCTCGCCAAGAAATCTTTGTAACGACCAAACTCTGGAATACCAATCACAGCTATGATGAAGCTCGACATGCTTTTGAGCAATCAATGGAAAAATTGGGATTGGATTATCTAGATTTGTACCTTATCCATTGGCCAAATCCAAAACCTTTAAGAGAAAATGACGAATGGAAAACTCGCAATGCCGATGTCTGGAGAGCGATGGAGGACCTGTACCAAGAAGGTAAAATTCGTGCTATCGGCGTTAGTAATTTCCTTCCCCATCATTTGGATGACTTACTTGAGACAGCAAGAATCATCCCAGCGGTCAATCAGGTACGCTTGGCACCAGGAGTTTATCAGGAGGAAGTGGTTGACTACTGTAAAGAGAAAGGAATCCTCTTAGAGGCATGGGGACCATTTGGGCAAGGGGAGTTGTTTGACAAGACAGAAGTCCAAGAAATTGCTGCTAAGCATGGGAAATCAGTTGCTCAAATTGCCTTGGCTTGGAGCTTGGCAGAAGGATTTTTACCCCTACCTAAGTCAGTGACAGCCTCTCGCATCCAGAGCAATCTTGACTGTTTTGAAATTGAACTCAGCAAAGACGAGCGAGAAGTCTTAAAGACAATTTCAGTGACTTCGGGCGCACCTCGTGTGGATGAGATGGATTTTTAGAAAGTAAGAAAAAGAATTGTAAATTTCTTGCCTTTCTGATATAATATTCAACAGGAAAGAAAGTCTTATGGCGTTCTTCAAGCGAGCTTGGGACAGTGGGAGCCAAGTAGAACAAACTAAGAAACTGGCGCTTTCTGTCGTATTTTTAAAAACAATGAAGTAATAAATTAGGGTGGAACCGCGTTTCTGACGCCCCTAGGTCACAGACTTAGGAGTAAAGACACGGTTCTTTTTGTATCCAAAGTCTCAAGAATTAATAACAAGGAGTAAACAATGTCTAAAAAATTGACTTTCCACTGCGTCAGTGGCAGAGACCTCCTTACAGTCGGACTGCCCCACGCTCAGCACTAGAGTGCCTGAGCTAGACGCAGTACTAACTCGTCTTGCCTCGTATAATTGACAAGGCAGACTCGTGTCGCAAGAAATTATAGAAAATGGAGTAAAACATGTCCAAAAAACTAACCTTTCAAGAGATTATTTTGACTTTGCAACAATTTTGGAATGACCAAGGTTGTATGCTTATGCAGGCTTATGACAATGAAAAAGGTGCGGGGACAATGAGTCCTTATACCTTCCTTCGTGCTATCGGACCTGAGCCATGGAATGCGGCTTATGTAGAGCCATCACGTCGTCCCGCTGACGGTCGTTACGGGGAAAATCCTAACCGTCTTTACCAACATCACCAATTCCAAGTGGTCATGAAACCTTCTCCATCAAATATCCAAGAGCTTTACCTTGAGTCTTTGGAAAAATTGGGTATCAATCCATTGGAACATGATATTCGCTTCGTTGAAGATAACTGGGAAAATCCATCAACTGGTTCAGCTGGTCTTGGATGGGAAGTGTGGCTTGATGGTATGGAAATCACGCAGTTCACTTATTTCCAACAGGTTGGTGGATTGGCAACTGGCCCTGTGACTGCGGAAGTTACCTATGGTTTAGAACGCTTGGCTTCTTACATTCAAGAAGTGGATTCTGTTTATGATATCGAGTGGGCTGATGGTGTTAAATACGGAGAAATCTTCATCCAGCCTGAGTATGAGCATTCAAAATATTCATTTGAAATTTCTGATCAAGAAATGTTGCTAGAAAATTTTGATAAGTTTGAAAAAGAAGCTGGTCGTGCCTTGGAAGAGGGCTTGGTTCACCCTGCCTATGACTATGTTCTCAAATGTTCACATACCTTTAACCTGCTGGACGCGCGTGGGGCCGTATCTGTAACGGAGCGCGCGGGCTATATCGCTCGTATCCGTAACTTGGCCCGTGTCGTAGCCAAAACCTTTGTCGCAGAACGCAAACGCCTAGGCTACCCACTTTTAGATGAAGTAACACGAGCTAAACTCTTAGCAGAAGACGCAGAATAGTGAGTAATACTGTGCTCTAAAATCGTTAGAGGCAAGTCGAAGACTTGCTAGAGGGTTATGCACCGCTGTACTGTTATGTGGGGATTTTTGAAACCTTAGGTTCAAAAATCAGTCAGCTAAATCCACTTTGATGAGACTGTTGGAAATCTTAATCAATTTAGCATCAGATTTCCATACAGACTCACAAAGTTAGTTAGCGGCGTCCCCAGTACCTAAGGTGCATATCAAAAAAGATTGAAGAAAATGTAAAGGAAAAAACATGACAAAAAACTTATTAGTAGAACTCGGTCTTGAAGAGTTACCAGCCTACGTAGTAACTCCAAGTGAAAAACAACTAGGTGAAAAAATGGCAGCCTTCCTCAAGGAAAACCGCCTGTCCTTTGAAGACATTCAAACCTTCTCAACGCCACGTCGTTTGGCTGTTCGTGTGACTGGTCTTGCAGACAAACAGTCTGATTTGACAGAAGATTTCAAGGGTCCAGCAAAGAAAATTGCCTTGGATAGTGATGGAAACTTCACCAAAGCAGCTCAAGGATTTGTCCGTGGAAAAGGCTTGACAGTTGAAGACATCGAATTCCGTGAAATCAAGGGTGAAGAATATGTCTATGTTACCAAGGAAGAAGTGGGTCAACCAGTTGAGAAAATTGTTCCAGGTGTTGTAGATGTCTTGAAGTCACTGACATTCCCTGTCAGCATGCACTGGGCTAACAATACCTTTGAATACATCCGTCCTGTTCACACTTTAACTGTTCTTTTAGATGAAGAAGAGTTTGACTTGGATTTCCTTGATATCAAGGGCGGTCGTGTAAGCCGTGGCCATCGTTTCTTGGGACAAGAAACTAAGATTCAGTCAGCTTTGAGCTACGAAGAAGACCTTCGCGCACAGTTTGTAATCACGGATCCACGTGAACGTCAGCAAATGATTGTTGACCAAATCAAGGAAATTGAGGCAAAACATGGTGTAGGTATCGAAATTGATACGGACTTGCTGAACGAAGTCTTGAACTTGGTTGAATACCCAACTGCCTTTATGGGTAGTTTTGATGCCAAATACCTTGAAGTTCCAGAAGAAGTTTTGGTGACTTCGATGAAGGAACACCAACGCTACTTTGTTGTTCGTAATCAAGACGGTAAACTCTTACCAAACTTCATTTCAGTTCGTAACGGAAACGCAGAGCATTTGGAAAATGTCATCAAAGGAAATGAAAAAGTCTTGGTAGCCCGTTTGGAAGACGGAGAATTCTTCTGGCGTGAAGACCAAAAATTGGTTATTTCTGACCTTGTTGAAAAATTAAACAACGTCACCTTCCACGAAAAGATTGGTTCTCTTCGTGAACACATGATTCGTACAGGTCAGATTGCCATTCTCTTGGCAGAAAAAGCTGGTTTGTCAGTGGATGAAACAGTTGACCTAGCGCGTGCAGCAGCCATTTACAAGTTTGACTTGTTGACGGGTATGGTTGGTGAGTTTGATGAACTCCAAGGAATTATGGGTGAGAAATATGCTCTTCTTGCTGGAGAAACTCCAGCAGTTGCAGCTGCTATTCGTGAACACTATATGCCGACAGCTGCCGAAGGCGAACTTCCAGAGAGTAAGGTCGGAGCCATTCTAGCCATTGCAGACAAATTGGATACGATTTTGAGTTTCTTCTCAGTAGGCTTGATTCCATCAGGCTCTAACGACCCTTATGCCCTTCGTCGTGCGACGCAAGGTGTGGTTCGTATCTTGGATGCTTTTGGTTGGCATATTGCTATGGATGAGCTGATTGATAGCCTTTACAGTTTGAAATTTGACAGCTTGACTTATGCAAATAAAGCAGAGGTCATGGACTTTATCAAGGCTCGTGTTGATAAGATGATGGGTTCTACTCCAAAAGATATCAAGGAAGCAGTTCTTGCAAGTTCGAACTTTGTTGTGGCAGATATGCTAGAAGCAGCAAGTGCTCTTGTCGAAGCAAGCAAGAAAGAAGATTTCAAATCGTCTGTTGAATCCCTCTCCCGTGCCTTCAACTTGGCTGAGAAGGCAGAAGGTTCTGACACGGTTGATCCTGCTCTCTTTGAGAATGAAGAAGAGAAAGCTTTGGCGGAGGCAGTAGAATCATTAGTTTTATCAGGAACTGCAAGCCAGCAATTAGAACAACTCTTTGCGCTTAGTCCAGTTATTGATGCTTTCTTTGAGAATACCATGGTAATGACTGAAGATCAGTCTATCCGTCAAAATCGTTTGGCAATCTTGTCACAATTAACCAAGAAAGCAGCTAAACTTGCACGTTTCAACCAAATCAATACCAAATAAAATCTGGTAAACGGATTAAATCTTATCATAAAGGAGAGAAACATGGATCCTAAAAAAATTGATCGTATTAACGAGCTTGCTAAAAAGAAAAAAACAGAAGGCTTAACTTCTGCTGAAAAAGTGGAACAAGCTAAACTTCGTGAGGAGTATATTGAAGGCTATCGTCGTTCTGTTCGCCACCACATTGAAGGAATCAAAATTGTCGACGAAGAAGGAAATGACGTCACACCAGAAAAACTACGCCAAGTACAACGTGAAAAAGGTTTACACGGCCGTAGTTTAGATGATCCTAACTCATAAAACGAAAGGGGTTTGTAGATGATTTACAAGCCCCTTTTCTGTTGTAATAAAAAAGGAGCCACCTGGCTCCTTTTTGGTTTCTTAGTTGCTTGCACCAGAAGTAGCGTCTGCGTCACCACCGTGGCCTCCAGCATCACCTGAATCAGAAGCGCCAGAAGTAGCATCGGCGTCTCCATGACCTCCAGCTGCAGGAGCAAATGATCCGCTACCACCCACCAAACGTTGACCCGTTTCTTTTAGGTACCAGTCAAGCCATGGTTGGAAGTTAAAGACGATTTCATTGATTCCAGCGTATGATCCATCAGGATAGTACATTGCTTGGTAGTTGTGTGTGTTGATGACACCTGCAGGAGAACCTGGAACGATCGTACGGACGTATTCTTGGTTTCCGTTGCGAAGTGTTCCGATAACCCACTCTACATTTTTCATGCGTGCTGGCGGAAGAGAACCATGCACAGTTGACATACGGCTACCTGATTGAGGTGGTACACGTTTAGCAAACATGGTGTCTGGATCTTGGTGAGCGTTGTTGTAGTAGAGGAATTGGTTGTTATCATCAGCATATGTCAATTCAAATGGCATAGCTTTCAAGAACATATCGATTTGGTTAACTGTCAGGATACCGTGGTCCAATTTGACATAGGTATCACCAGAAACAGCCCCAGTGATTGCTGCAACTTTTTCTACCCATTCTGGATCATCAGGGTCAACTTCTGTAATGGTTGTAGCAATTGGTTTTCCACAATCCAAGTCTTCTGGTTCGATTGGTTTTGGTTTTTTCAATTTCGAAACGACTCCTACGTATTTTACAAAGTTATCTAAGCAAGTTTCAAGGAATTTAACAGTGCCTTCGTTGGTGATGTTTCCATTGTTATCAAAAGCTTCTTTGGCTTTACCAAGAAGGAATTCATTACCTGGAAGTGTGTAGGCATTGACACCAGGAGCGTCAAGAATCTTACGAAGGTGAACTTGGGCACGTGAAGTCCCTTGGTCGTAGTATGATGCTCCCACAATCATAACAGGTTTGTTTTCAAATGGATGAACTTCGTATGAAAGCCATTCAAGTACAGATTTGAGAGAAGCTGAGATAGTGTGGTTGTGCTCAGGAGTCGCAATTATGACACCATCAGCACGTGTAATCTTGTTATACAAGAAACGCAATTGGAAGCTTTCGTCCCATTTTTCGTCTTGGTTAAACATTGGAACTTCGTCGATTTCAAGAACTTCTAATTCAAATTTGAATTTGAAATTACGACGAATAAATTCCAAGAGTTTGCGGTTATATGATTGATCGTAGTTTGATCCAACAAGTCCAACAAATTTCATTCTTTCGGTCTCCTATCTTACAAATTTTCCCAGTCAAATTCTTCTGCATCTTTGCGAAGCAATTCTTGCGCATTGCGCAATTTCTCAGTAATCTTCACAAAGATACGGAAGTCATCAAAGATGGCATCCAATTTCTTGATGACATCAAGGTCAACCAAGTCACCACTTGGGTTAAATGCTTGAAGAGAGTGAGAAAGCAAGAATTCATCTGGAAGAACATTTGCCTTAATTTCAGGAGCGTTCAAGATTTGACGAAGTTGCAATTGAGCACGAGATGAACCAAGAGTTCCGTAAGAAGCACCAGTGATCATGATTGGTTTGTTCAAAAGTGGGTAGATACCATAAGATAGCCAAGCAAGAGCGCTCATCAAAACTGCAGGGATTGAGTGGTCGTACTCAGGGGTACCGATGATGACACCATCAGATGCTTCAATTTTAGCCGCAATTTCAAGAATTTCAGCAGGAAGAAGTTTATCTGCTGGTTTGTTGAAAACAGGGATATCCTTGATTTCAACAAGTTCAATCTCAGCCTTGTCGGCGAAGTGTTTTTGCATGTATTGGAGCAATTGGCGGTTTGTAGAACGTTTAGAGTTCGTTCCAACAATGGCAATAAGTTTTAGCATGAGATTTCCTTTCTCTTTTTACATAATACAAATTTAAAGGCCTGAAGAACATGTAAGGTTCCCCTCTTTGTCGATGAGAATGGCTTCGATGCCATCTAAACTTTCGACTTGCCAGAGGATAGAAGCGCTACGTTCTCCGAATAGGCGGGTTGTCCAAATCTCACCATCGACGGATTTATCTGAGATAATCGTTAGGCTAGCGAGCTCTGTTTCGACAGGGAATCCTGTCTCGCTATCAAAAATATGGTGATAGTCTTCTCCGTCTATTGTCATGTGGCGTTCATAGATACCAGAAGTGACGACGGATTTGTTAGAAACAGGAATGGTTAGGAGATGATTGCCACGAGGATTTCGTGGATCTTGAATACCGATTTGCCAGTCTTTCCCTTCTTTGGCTTGATTGTTCCCGATGGTGAGGATATTTCCTCCGAGATTGATCAAGGCAGAAGTGACTCCGTGTACTTTTAAATACTGAGCAACCTTATCTGCACTATAGCCTTTAGCTAAGCAACCTAAATCAAGTTTCATTCCCTTTTTCTCTAAAAATACAGTAGAGCTAGCTGGATCTAACTTGATAAAATGCGGGTCAACTAGAGGCAAGACAGCTTCGATTTCGTTTAGCTCGGGGAGTAGAGCATCTGAAAAACCGATTCGCCAGGTTTGAATCAAGGGACCAATACTGATATTGAGATGGCTAGATGGAGCTAGACTATGTTCTAACCCAAGAGCAATCAGTTCAAATAAGTCAGGATGGACCTTGACCGGAGCAATTCCAGCCTGGTGATTGATCTCCATCAATTCGGATTCTTGACTGTTGGCGTTGAAGCGGTACTCGAGCTCTCTGAGTAAATCAAAGGCTCCTTGAAGCAGGCAATCTGCCTGTTCATCTACTAATGAAATCGTGATAGTTGTTCCCATGAGTCGTTCAGAACGTGAACGAAGAGGCAAGCTACCAACTCCTTTCTTCTTCAGAGGAAATATTCAAGCTAGGTTAAATTTACGAGAATTGAACCCCTTACATTTTATTTCCATGTTTCTAGCATAACATAAAGTCAGCGTTTTCACAAATAAATTTTAACAAAAAGTCAAGAAATATGCTCAAAAAATATAAAAAAAGATAGAAACTCAAAAAAAATAATATAATAAAACTTAAAATTGCTTAAAATAAGAGAATTCTAAGCAAATACCTTGTAAACGCTAACAGTAAATGTTATACTAGAAAGGTAAATTTTAAATTAAAGGTAGGAAATTTTCTATGAGTAAAATCGTTGTAGTTGGTGCTAACCACGCTGGTACAGCATGTATCAATACTATGTTGGACAATTTTGGACATGAAAATGAAATCGTTGTATTTGACCAAAACTCAAATATTTCATTCCTTGGTTGTGGAATGGCGCTTTGGATCGGGGAACAAATCGACGGAGCTGAAGGCTTGTTCTACTCTGATAAAGAAAAATTGGAAGCTAAGGGTGCAAAAGTTTACATGAACTCACCTGTTCTTTCAATCGACTATGACAATAAAGTTGTGACAGCAGAAGTTGAAGGTCAAGAACATAAAGAGTCTTATGACAAATTGATCTTTGCGACTGGTTCAACTCCAATCTTGCCTCCAATCGAAGGTGTTGAAATCGTTAAGGGCAACCGCGAATTCAAAGCAACACTTGAAAATGTTCAATTTGTTAAGTTGTACCAAAACGCAGAAGAAGTTATCGAAAAACTTGCTGACAAGAGCAAACACCTTGAGCGCATCGCAGTTGTTGGTGGTGGTTATATCGGTGTTGAACTTGCTGAAGCTTTCGAACGTCTTGGAAAAGAAGTTGTTCTTGTTGATATCGTAGACACTGTTTTGAACGGCTACTACGACAAAGACTTCACTCAAATGATGGCGAAGAACTTGGAAGACAACAACATCCGCTTGGCACTTGGTCAAACAGTAAAAGCTATCCAAGGTGATGGTAAAGTTGAACGCTTGGTAACAGACAAAGAAACATTTGATGTGGATATGGTTGTTCTTGCAGTTGGTTTCCGTCCAAACACAGCTCTTGCTGATGGTAAGATTGAACTCTTCCGTAACGGTGCCTTCCTTGTAGACAAGAAACAAGAAACATCAATTCCAGGTGTTTATGCAGTAGGTGACTGTGCGACTGTTTATGACAACGCTCGTAAAGACACTAGCTACATCGCGCTTGCTTCAAACGCTGTTCGTACTGGTATCGTTGGTGCTTACAACGCTTGTGGACACGAACTTGAAGGAATCGGTGTACAAGGATCAAACGGTATCTCAATCTACGGTCTGCACATGGTTTCAACTGGTTTGACTCTTGAAAAAGCTAAAGCTGCTGGTTACAACGCAACTGAAACAGGCTTTAACGATCTTCAAAAACCAGAATTTATGAAGCACGACAACCATGAAGTTGCCATCAAGATTGTCTTTGATAAAGACAGTCGCGAAATTCTTGGTGCTCAAATGGTATCACGTGATTCTGCTATCAGCATGGGAATTCATATGTTCTCACTTGCTATCCAAGAACATGTGACAATTGACAAGTTGGCTTTGACAGACCTATTCTTCTTGCCACACTTTAACAAACCTTACAACTACATCACAATGGCTGCACTTACAGCTGAAAAATAACAATAGCTGAGCTATCTGGCCTTAAGTTAAGGTCAGATAGTTTTTTAATTAATCTGTACCCATACAATTATTGTTTTTTTATCTTGTGGTTCATTCTTTTCTGGCTTAAAATGAAATGGTAGCTACCAATACAAATGATGAGGATAAAGAAATGACTGAAAATCGTTATGAACTAAATAAAAACTTGGCGCAGATGCTTAAGGGCGGTGTTATCATGGATGTGCAGAACCCTGAACAGGCTCGTATCGCAGAGGCTGCTGGTGCGGCAGCTGTTATGGCCTTAGAGCGGATTCCGGCTGATATTCGTGCAGTTGGTGGTGTTTCTCGTATGAGTGATCCAAAGATGATTAAGGAGATCCAAGAAGCAGTGAGCATTCCAGTGATGGCCAAAGTTAGAATTGGACATTTTGTAGAAGCTCAGATTTTAGAGGCTATTGAGATTGACTATATCGATGAGAGTGAAGTGTTGTCTCCAGCTGACGATCGTTTCCATGTGGACAAGAAGGAATTCCAAGTTCCTTTTGTCTGTGGAGCTAAGGACTTGGGTGAAGCCTTGCGTCGTATCGCTGAAGGAGCTTCCATGATTCGTACAAAAGGAGAACCCGGTACAGGAGACATTGTTCAAGCCGTTCGCCATATGCGTATGATGAATCAGGAAATTCGCCGCATTCAAAACCTACGTGAAGACGAGCTCTATGTTGCTGCCAAAGACTTGCAAGTCCCTATTGAATTGGTTCAGTATGTCCATGAACATGGAAAATTGCCAGTTGTAAACTTTGCAGCTGGAGGCGTTGCAACGCCAGCAGATGCTGCGCTGATGATGCAATTGGGAGCAGAGGGCGTCTTTGTCGGTTCAGGTATTTTCAAATCAGGAGACCCTGTTAAACGAGCAAGTGCCATTGTCAAAGCCGTAACCAATTACCAAAACCCACAAATCTTAGCACAAATTTCAGAAGATCTTGGGGAAGCCATGGTTGGTATCAATGAGAATGAAATCCAAATTCTCATGGCTGAGCGAGGAAAATAGATGAAAATCGGAATATTAGCCTTGCAAGGTGCCTTTGAAGAGCATGCAAAAGTGTTAGAAAACTTAGGTGTTGTTAGTGTTGAAATCAGAAATTTAGATGATTTTCAACAACGTCAGAGTGACTTGTCCGGTTTGATTTTGCCTGGTGGGGAATCTACAACCATGGGCAAACTCTTGCGTGACCAGCAGATGCTGGTTCCAATCCGAGAAGCCATTTTATCTGGTCTTCCCGTTTTTGGTACTTGCGCAGGCTTGATTTTGCTGGCTAAGGAAATCACTTCCCAGGAAGAAAGTCATCTTGGAACCATGGATATAGTGGTTGAACGCAATGCCTATGGCCGCCAACTGGGAAGCTTCTATACAGAGGCAGAATGTAAGGGAGTTGGCAAGATTCCAATGACCTTTATCCGCGGACCAATTATCAGTAGTCTTGGAGAGGGTGTTGAAATCCTAGCAACCCTAGACGACCAAATCGTTGCAGCTCAAGAAAAAAATATGCTGGTGACCTCTTTTCATCCAGAGTTAACAGATGATGCTCGCTTGCACCAGTACTTTATCAATATGTGTAAAGAAAAAAGTTGAGAAAAGATTCTCAACTTTTTTACATGTAATAAACAATCGCGATGTATTGGAGTGCAGATGCTGCTAGGATAAAGAGATGCCAAATCATGTGAAAATAAGGTTTTTTCTTAGCGTAAAATCCAGCTCCAACTGTATAACAGAGTCCGCCAGTTACCATGAGACTCCAGAAAATTGGCGTTGTTTGACTGATAATGGCAGGAATGATAGCTAGAACCAACCAGCCCATAATCAGGTAAAGGGCAAGGCTGAATTTCTCATTAACCTTTTTAGCAAAGATTTTATAGAGAATGCCAAAGATGGTCGTTCCCCATTGAATGGCAATAATCAGATACCCAAACCAGTTATTCATCAAAGTCAAGACGACTGGCGTATAAGAGCCTGCGATAGCCACATAAATCATAGAATGGTCGATGATTCGCAAGACGTATTTGTGGGTCGAACCATAGGCCATAGAGTGGTAAATGGTTGACGAGAGGAACATGAGAAAGAGACTGATAACAAAGATAGAAACGCCAAAAGACGATAAAAATCCATGTGCTTCATAACTATAGGTGGATGAAATAGGAAGTAGGATGAGCATGATAACGGCACCCACAGCATGGGTCACGCTATTAGCAATTTCCTCTCCAAAACTAAGTTTTTTACTGAGCTTTAGGCTGGTGTTCATTGGATTTTCTCCTCTTCTTTGCTAAGGATTAAGTCTAGAGTTTGATGATAGAGTTTAACCGTTTGACAGCTGGTTTGGATAATAGGATTTTCTGGATCAATCCCATGGTTCATGTAGTCCACAAAAGCGTCGTAGAGCTGGTCTGAGCTCGCTTGAGTTTGTAGACTATTCAGTGTCTGAGCGATTTCTTGGATCGAAAAGACAGACTTGAGAGTGGTGATGGCAATCAAACGGGCAATCTGTTTGCGTTGGTATTTTTTCTTGTCAGGCTTTGTCAGGTAACCATGTTTAACATAGTTATTGACCATGGATGCTGTTAGCCCCTTGTCTTTATCTGGAGAGATAGGAGCACAGACTTGATTGACATAAAGTAAAACCTGATCCAGATAGAGGTCAATGTTTGGAATGTCTTCCCATTTTGGGTAGGAAAAGTTAGAATTCATTTCCAACTCCTTTTTATCTAGTTTTAATAACTAGATTATAAAATAATAAAAAATAAAAGTCAAGTTTCAACTGCTTGTAGAAAGCTTTAAATTATGCTATGATGAGAGAAAATAGTTAGAAATGAGGGGAAAAGATGGAGATTCGTTTAGCTTTTCCAAACGAAGTAGATGCGATTATGCAGGTGATGGAGGATGCCAAAAAGTGTTTAGCCAAGTCTGGTAGTGACCAGTGGCAAAATGGCTATCCAAATGCTGACATCATTATTGATGATATCATCTCTGGTCAAGCCTATGTGGCATTGGAAGAGGGAGGAGAACTGTTAGCCTATGCTGCTGTGACCAAGAGCCCAGAGGAAGCCTATGAAGCCATTTATGAAGGAAGTTGGCATGGGGAAGAATCAGAATATCTGGTCTTTCACCGTATCGCTGTGGCAACAGATGTCCAAGGACAAGGAGTTGCTCAGACTTTCCTAGAAGGCTTGATTGAAGGTTTTGATTATCTAGATTTTCGTTCAGATACGCATGCACAAAACAAGGCCATGCAGCATATCTTTGAAAAACTTGGATTCAGTCAGGTCGGAAAAGTTCCAGTTGATGGGGAACGCTTGGCCTATCAGAGATTAAAAAAATGACGCAGAAAAAGTATTCAAAAATGCTCTACTTATCGCCAATTGGAACCTTGTCCTTAGTTGCTGATGAGCAATATTTGTTTGGGATTTGGGTGCAGGACCAAACTCATTTTGAGAGAGGATTAGGGGATGAAACGATAGAAGAAGTTGGTAGCCATCCTGTATTAGAGCAAGTTATTTCCTATTTAGATACCTATTTCGAAGGCAGTGTTCAGGATCTATCTGACTTACCTTTGGCTCCCATTGGAACGGATTTTGAAAAGCGAGTCTGGGCTTACTTACAGGCTATTCCTTACGGTCAAACAGTAACTTACGGACAAATAGCTCAAGACTTGCAGGTGAATTCTGCCCAAGCTATTGGCGGAGCAGTGGGGCGTAATCCCTGGTCCATCCTTGTACCCTGTCATCGTGTGCTGGGGTCAGGCAATCGTCTGACAGGCTATGCATCGGGAGTCGAAAAGAAAGCCTGGCTCTTGCAACATGAAGGTGCAGCATTTCAAGAGAATAAAAAATAGAAAGAAAAGAAGATGTTAGAATTTATCGAATACCCAAAATGTTCAACTTGTAAGAAAGCAAAGAATGAACTTGACCAACTCGGACTTGACTATCAAGATATCCATATTGTAGAAGAAACACCAAGTGAAGAAGTTATTTTAAACTGGCTAGAAACTTCTGGTTTTGAAGTGAAACAATTTTTCAATACCAGTGGTATCAAGTACCGTGAACTTGGCTTGAAGGATAAGGTTGGAAGTCTATCAAATCAAGAAGCTGCCAAGCTTCTAGCGAGTGATGGCATGTTATTGAAACGTCCAATTTTGGTGGAGAATGGTGCTGTTAAGCAAATCGGCTATAGAAAATCCTACGGGGAACTGGGCTTGAAATAGTTTTTATCTATCTTCTTGATAGGTAAAATATATAGCTTCCCTGTTTTAAAGTGTGATAAACTAGAAGATAGACAAAGTCTGCTTTACCCGTAGCAAATAATTTGCTTGCGAGCAGAAGTATGGTAGAATGAATCATTATCAGGAGAGGATGTTTTTATGACTGTTACAACACTTTTAGCATCAGATTGGTACCAGAGCTTGATGCAGCTGATTCCAGACGGTAAGCTCTTTAGCTTGCGTTCGGTTTTTGATGGGATTCCAAGAATTGTCCAACAACTTCCCACAACTATCATGTTGACGCTTAGCGGTGCGATTTTTGGTTTGGTGCTAGCCTTGGTTTTTGCCATTGTTAAAATAAACCGTGTTAAGATTTTATATCCCTTACAGGCCTTTTTTGTCAGCTTTTTAAAAGGGACACCGATTTTGGTTCAGCTTATGTTGACCTACTATGGGATTCCACTTGCTTTGAAAGCCCTCAATCAACAATGGGGAACCAGCTTCAATATCAATGCTATTCCTGCAGCAACCTTTGCTATCGTAGCTTTTGCCTTTAATGAGGCAGCTTATGCCAGCGAAACCATTCGTGCAGCCATTCTTTCTGTCAATCCTGGTGAGATTGAAGCGGCACGCAGTCTGGGGATGACCCGTGCGCAAGTTTATCGTCGTGTCATTATTCCTAATGCAGCGGTGGTAGCTACTCCAACCTTGATCAATTCCCTCATCGGTTTGACCAAGGGAACTTCGCTAGCCTTTAGTGCGGGTGTTGTCGAAGTTTTTGCTCAGGCTCAGATTTTGGGTGGAGCTGATTATCGTTACTTTGAGCGATTCATCTCCGTAGCCCTTGTTTACTGGGTAGTCAATATCGGAATCGAAAGCCTCGGTCGTTTTATCGAGAAGAAAATGCAAATTTCTGCGCCGGATACAGTAACTACAGATGTGAAAGGAGACCTACGTTAATGATTAAGATTTCGAATTTAAGCAAATCCTTTTCAGGTCAGACTGTCTTGGATCATCTGGACTTGGATATCCAAAAGGGAGAAGTAGTAGCCTTGATTGGTTCATCTGGAGCAGGGAAATCAACTTTCTTGCGTAGCCTTAACTATCTTGAAACACCAGATAGCGGATCCATCCAGATTGACGATTTTATAGTTGATTTTTCTCAGATTAGCCAAGAGGAGATTCTAACCCTTCGTCGCAAGTTGTCCATGGTTTTCCAACAGTTCAACTTATTTGAACGCCGAACAGCCCTTGACAATGTCAAGGAAGGCTTGGTTGTTGTTAAGAAATTATCAGATGAGGAAGCAACCAAAATCGCCAAGGAAGAGTTGGCTAAGGTCGGTCTTTCTGATAAGGAGCAACATTACCCTCGTCATTTGTCAGGTGGGCAAAAGCAACGGGTTGCCCTAGCGCGTGCCCTCGCTATGAAACCAGACGTCTTGCTCTTGGACGAACCAACATCAGCTCTTGATCCAGAATTGGTCGGAGAAGTGGAAAAATCTATTGCAGATGCCGCTAAGTCTGGTCAAACCATGATCTTGGTTAGTCACGATATGTCTTTTGTAGCCCAAGTGGCAGATAAGATTTTGTTCCTAGATAAAGGGAAAATCATCGAGTCAGGCACACCGGATGAAATCATCAATCAGCCGAAAGAAGAACGGACAAAAGAATTCTTCGCTAGTTACAAACGGACTTATATTTGATATAATAGTAAAAAGGAAAACTCAGTTAGTTGGACTAGCTGAGTTTACTCTTTAAAAAAGATAGAAACGAGAGAGATCATGCTGCTGCAACTATTTTCTTTATATTTCGAGAGTTTGATCTTAACGACCATTCTCGTCGTGATTTCTTTAGGGATTTGGATTGGATTGCGAGCTATGTCTGGTGTGGACAAGACAGCCAAGGCCCGTCAAGCCCATCTCTATGATATGATTATGATTGGGGTTTTGGTGATTCCAGTATTATCCTTTGCCGTCATGAGTCTCATTTTAGTTTTCAGAGCATAATGCTTGCTAAATAAACTTCAAACAGTTAGAATAAAGATAGTTACAACAAGAAAGAAGGAATCGAAATGTACGATACGATTATTATTGGTGCTGGACCTGCGGGAATGACAGCTGCCTTATATGCTGCTCGAAGCAATCTGAAAGTGGCTTTGATTGAAGGTGGTCTGCCAGGCGGGCAAATGAACAACACATCTGATATTGAAAACTATCCAGGTTATGCCAATATCAGTGGACCTGAATTGGCTGAAAAAATGTTTGAACCACTTGAAAATCTTGGAGTGGAGCACCTTTATGGGTTTGTTGAAAAGATTGAAGATCATGCTGACTATAAGAAGGTAATCACTGATGACCAAGTTTATGAAACCCGTACTGTCATCGTGGCAACTGGCTCTAAACACCGTCTTTTAGATGTTCCTGGAGAAGAAGAATTAAATAGCCGAGGCGTTTCCTATTGTGCGGTCTGTGATGGAGCTTTCTTCCGTGACCAAGACTTGCTCGTAGTCGGTGGTGGAGATTCAGCGGTAGAAGAAGCTCTCTTCTTGACACGCTTTGCCAAGTCTGTCACTATTGTTCACCGTCGCGACCAACTTCGTGCCCAAAAGGTTTTGCAAGACCGTGCCTTTGCTAATGAAAAAGTCAACTTTATCTGGGACTCTGTAGTTAAGGAAATCAAAGGTGAAAACCGAGTAGAGTCAGTTGTATTTGAAAATGTAAAAACTGGTCAAGTGACAGAGCAAGCCTTCGGAGGTGTCTTTATCTATGTTGGACTGGACCCTGTTAGTGATTTTGTTAAGGATTTGAATATCCAAGACCAGGCAGGCTGGATCGTAACAGACAATCACATGAAAACTAGCGTTGATGGCATCTTTGCAGTTGGAGATGTTCGCCAGAAAGACCTTCGCCAAGTGACAACAGCAGTTGGAGATGGGGCTATCGCAGGTCAAGAAGCCTACAAGTTTATCACCGAACATAGTTAATACACTTCGAAAATCTCTTCAAACCACGTCAGCTTCGCCTTGCCGTAGGTATGGGTACTGACTTCGTCAGTTCTATCCACAACCTCAAAACAGTGTTTTGAGCTGACTTCGTCAGTCTTATCTACAACCTCAAAGCAGTGCTTTGAGCTGTCTACAGCTAGTTTCCTAGTTTGCTCTTTGATTTTCATTGAGTATAATCATAAAAAGTTTCCAATCAGATGACTGGAAACTTTTTATTATAGTCTATTTCGGAAAACTTCGTACATGAGAATGGCTGCAGCAACACTGGCATTGAGGCTTTGAACATGCCCATTCATGGGGATGGTAATCATCTCATCGACCTGTTTTTTGATGTTGCTAGAGATGCCTTTTCCTTCATTACCTATGATGAGGGCGATTTTTCCTTTTGTATTCCATTTGTGGCAAGGAGTACCATTCATATCCGTTCCGAAGGTCCAGAAGCCTTCATCCTTGAGTTTATCCAAAGTTTGACTAAGGTTGGTCACTCGAGCAATCGGTACATGCTCAATAGCTCCTGTAGCCGTTTTGGCAACAACAGGAGTTACACCGACAGCGCGGTGTTTGGGGATAATGACTCCTGAAACATTGGTCGCGTCAGCAGTTCTCAAGATAGAACCCAGATTATGAGGATCAGTTAACCCGTCTAGAATCAATAGCAAAGGATTTTCTTCTTGACGCGTTTTGGCAAGAATGTGATCTAGCTCGCTATAGGCAAATTCAGAAACTCGAAGGACAAATCCTTGATGGACAGCACCTTCGGTCATTTCAGAGAGGGATTTTTTTGAGGTCCAAGAGATGGAGACTTTTTTCACAGTAGCCAGTTCCTTGACTTTCTCAACATTCTTACCTCGAAGATCTTCTTGGAGGTAGAGTTTGTTTCCAGTGTTTGCAAGGAGGGCTTCAGTAACGGCATGGACGCCATAGACAATATCATTTGTTTTCATGCCTCTATTATAACACAAAACCCCGTCTTGCAACGGGATTTTCTTTATTCCAGAATCAGTAAACCATCTTTAACAGCAAATGGATCTTTTTCATTGATACGATCGTAGAACATGATTCCGTTGATGTGGTCAATTTCATGTTGGACAACGATGGAGTTGTATCCTTTAAGTTTGATACGGTGTTTTTCACCGTCCTTGTCAAAGTAATCAACAGTGACACGGGCATGGCGGACAACATAGCCTGGTACGTTACGGTCAACAGATAGGCAACCTTCTCCTTCGCCAAGGGCAGCATCCTGAACAGAGTGGGAGACGATTTTCGGATTGTACATAATGGCTTGCAAATCGTAGGCTTCCTCTGGAGTTTCACCTTCTTCCACAATATTTGGCACTAAAACAGCAATAATACGTTTTGAGATATCCAGCTGGGGAGCAGCAAGGCCAACACCACCACGGAGTCCCATTTTCTCAGCCATAACAGGATCCTGAGAATGTTTGAGGAATTGCATCATTTTTTCGCCAAGGATGATATCTTGATCACTCAATGGGAAAGTCACCTCCTCAGCAACAGCGCGCAGAGTTGGATTTCCCTCACGGATAATATCATTCATATCAATCAAATGAGCAGCTTTTGTAATACGTTCTATAGCAGACATTTTCTCTCCTTTCATTACCTCTACATGATAACACAAAATAGGCGAGAAAGAAAGTCGCAGAAGTTACTAAAAAATAATATAATAAACGGTATTCCTCTTTTGTCTGTGGTATAATAAAAGAAAAGACTTGCACCAAAAAGCAAGGGGGAATAAAGATGGAAAAGCGACAAAATAGACGATCTCATGGACCTATTGATGGATTGTTGGGGAAAAGTATTGGTTTCTTTCGGAATTATAAATCCTGGACCAATGCCCAGTTTATTATGGTCTTGCTACTTGCAGTTGCCGTGTCCATGGGAGGGAACTTGTTAGTTCGAGCAGTACAAGGCAACAAGGGAACGAGTCCTAGTAGTCAAACTCTTGATTCTACAAGTACATCTAGTCAATTCAAGGAAAATGATTCTGACGAAAAGACAGCCCGTATCATGGCAAACGGTGATCTTCTTTATCATATCCCTATCTACCGAACAGCTCTAAAAGAAGATGGGACTTATGATTTTCATGAAAATTTTGAGTATGTCAAGCCTTGGCTCAAACAAGCGGACTTGGTAATTGGTGACTTTGAAGGAACGGTGAACAAGGACCACTATTTGGCAGGTTATCCTCTTTTTAATGCACCTGGTGAGGTGATGGATGCGATCAAGGATGCAGGCTATCAAGTTCTAGACTTGGCCCACAATCACATCCTAGATTCTCAGATAGAGGGAGTGGTCTCAACAGCTCAAGCTATTGAAAAGGCAGGAATGACACCTATCGGAGTTTACACAAAGGAACCACGGGACAAGTCTCCACTTGTTATTAAGGAAGTCAATGGTATCAAGGTAGCTCTCTTGGCTTATTCCTATGGCTTTAATGGCATTGAACAATCTATTTCCCAAGAGGACTATAATCGCTATCTTTCTGACTTAAACGAAGAAAAGATGAAGGCAGAAATCGAGCGTGCCGAGAAAGAAGCGGATATCACTGTTGTTATGCCTCAGATGGGAATTGAATACCAGTTGGAACCAACGGAAGAACAAAAGACACTGTATCACAAGATGGTGGACTGGGGAGCCGATATTATCTTTGGAGGGCATCCTCACGTCGTTGAACCTGCCGAAACGGTCGAAAAAGATGGTGACAAAAAACTGATTATCTATTCCATGGGGAATTTCCTTTCAAACCAGCGTATTGAAACCATGCAAGACGAGGAAAATGCCAAGTGGACAGAGCGCGGTGTTCTCATGGATGTGACCATTAAGAAAAAAGATGGAAAGACAAGAATTGAAACCGCCAAAGCGCATCCTACTTGGGTTAATCGAACACCCAAAGGGACTTACTCCCCAGAAGGCTATCCTCTCTTCCTCTATCAGACCTATATCTTGGAGGACTTCATTGAAGGAGGACGTTACCGTGAGCAGTTGGATGAGGCGACCAAGGAACGAATTGACACAGCCTATAAAGAAATGAATGAACATGTAGGGTTGAAGTGGTAGGTACTCGCCCTAAAGGAGACGAGATGACGATTAAATTAATTGCAACAGATATGGATGGAACCTTGCTGGATCCAAGAGGGCAACTGGATTTGCCACGTTTAGAAAAAATTTTAGACCAATTAGATGAACGAGGTATCCGTTTTGTCATTGCGACGGGGAATGAAGTCCATCGGATGAGGCAACTACTAGAACACTTGGCGAGTCGAGTAGTCCTGGTTGTTGCTAACGGTGCGCGGATATTTGAGTATGATACATTACTTCAGGCTCAGACCTGGGATGATGCTATGGTTGACAAGGCTCTCCTTCATTTTAAAGGGAGGGAGTGTCGAGATCAGTTCGTCGTCACCAGCATGAATGGGAGTTTTGTCAAGGAAGGAACTGTTTTTACAGACCTGGAAAAATTTATGACTCCAGAGATGATTGAAAAACTTTACCAAAGGACCAATTTTGTGGATGAGCTAAACTCAGACCTCTTTGGAGGAGTCCTAAAGATGAGCATGGTCGTTGGTGAAGAACGTTCTAGTGCAGTTTTGCAGGAAATCAATGACCTCTTTGATGGTCGTGTAAGAGCTGTTTCTAGCGGTTATGGCTGTATCGATATCCTGCAAGCTGGGGTTCACAAGGCTTGGGGATTGGAAGAATTGCTCAAGCGCTGGGATTTGACATCGGAACAAATCATGGCTTTTGGTGATAGCGAAAATGATGTTGAGATGTTGGAGATGGCTGGAATTGCCTATGCTATGGAAAATGCTGATGATGAGGCCAAGGCAGTTGCAACTGCCCTAGCTCCAGCTAACAGCCAAGGGGGCGTTTATCAGGTCCTAGAAAATTGGTTAGAGAAAGAGGGATAAGGTGGCAGTACAGTTATTAGAAAATTGGCTCCTAAAAGAGCAAGCAAAAATTCAAACCAAGTATCGTGAACTCAATCAGATTTCTCTTTTAGAGCCAGATATGATTTTTATCGGCGATTCGATTGTAGAATACTACCCTTTGCAAGAGTTACTCGGGACTACCAAGACGATTGTTAATCGAGGCATCCGAGGTTACCAGACGGGACTTCTACTAGACAATCTTGATGCCCATCTTTATGGTGATGCTGTCGATCAAATTGTTCTCTTAATTGGGACAAACGATATCGGAAAAGATATTCCCATGAATGAAGCCTTGGATAATCTTGAAGGTGTGATTCAATCGCTTAACCGAGATTATCCGCTGTCACAAATAAAGCTAGTTTCTATTCTGCCAGTCAATGAAGGAGAAGAATACAAGCAGACAGTTTACATTCGTACCAATGAAAAAATCAGAGAATGGAATCAAGCCTATGAGGCTCTAGCCTCCGCCTATATGCAAGTAGATTTTCTACCAATTTATGATAGTTTGACAGATTCAGAAGGACAACTTCAATCAGCCTATACAACGGATGGTCTCCATCTAAGTGTAGCTGGTTATCAAGCCTTATCAGATGCTTTGAAAACGTATCTTTTCTAAAGAATTGGCTTGATTTTGCAATTTTTATGAAGATAGGTTATAATAGTTCTAACATCCTGGGGTCGTTACGGATTCGACAGGCATTATGAGGCATATTTTGCAACCCGTGTGGCGACGTAAACGCTCAGTTAAATATAACTGCAAAAAATAACACTTCTTACGCTCTAGCTGCCTAAAAACCAGCAGGCGTGACCTGATTTGGATTGCTCGTGTTCAATGACAGGTCTTATGATTAGCGAGATACGATCAAGCCTTGTCTAGTGGTTTGATAAGAGATTGATAGACTCGCAGTTCCTAGGCTTGAGTTATGTGTCGAGGGACTGTTAAAACAATACATAACCTATGGTTGTAGACAAATATGTTGGCAGGTGTTTGGACGTGGGTTCGACTCCCACCGGCTCCATCATCAATAGGATTTTTGGGATTATTTCGTCAAATTGTATCCTTTATTGTATCCTATTTGTTTTAGTTTGCTAGTGGAGAATTACTCAAGAGGCTGAAGAGGACGGTTTGCTAAATCGTTAGGTCGGGTAACCGGCGCGGGGGTTCGAATCCCCCATTCTCCGTTAGATGAACCCCGTGTTTTTCTAAACTAATCTACTTGGAGGTGTTCTCCAAGAGTAAATTTTCATAAAGAGGTGAAACATGAAAAAGATTAAGTTACTAAGTATCTTAGCAGTCTCAACAGTTGTCTTGGGTGCATGTTCCGCATTTTCTAATCAGTCATCTGAAGCTTCTTCTGATGACAAGGAGAAAACGGAACAAGTTGAGAAGAAGGATGAAGCAGCGGAAGTTAAAGAGAAAGTTACAAAAGATGCTGAAATTCTCCTAGACTCTGTTCTCACTAGCGACTCTGTACGATTCAAGAAGATTTATGGCGAAACTTATGAAAAATGGACTGATGCCGTTATTGCAGTTCAAACAAGTGAAAAAATTAAAGATGATGGTCTTTCACCTGCATCTACATACTCTGTAAAATGGCATGATGATTTCCCTATTGAAACTCCAGAAGAAACAATTTCAGGTTTCTTGAAAATGAGACGTAGATTATACCAAGACATTGGTTCTTATTCAGTTAAAGATGTGAAAGTAGATGAATCCGGTAATACAGCTACTGTTACTTTTAACTCTAAAAAACTACACTCTAAAGGATTGGCTTCATCTACAAGGGAAGTTCTCACCACTCTAATTGGAGGTGTTGACAACCTAGCTAAGTACAATCAAGCTGGATCAGATGTTGATATTAAACGTTACCAAACCTTGATCTCTTACTGGATCTTCGAGCATCTTTTCAAGAAGGATTTTACTGTCTATACTGACGTAGATCCTAACTTAGCACACACACCATTTACTACTGGAGATTTTGATACTGAAATCAAATTAACCAAGGACAAAGATGGGAACTGGCTTATTTCTCAAGAAGATTACCGTACTCTAGCATCTGAGTTACTTGACAACACAGAAGGGTATGATAAGATTGTACGTAAAAACTCTACGAAGTCGAATGACAAAGAAAAGTCTACAGACAAATCTACTGATAAATCAACAGACAAATCTTCAGATAAGAAAGATAAAAGCAATATCTAATCTTTAGATTTAAAAGAAAAACAAGTAGTCTTAATAAACTACTTGTTTTTTTATGAATTAGGATAGGGCAGGATACAGAAAAATGTGGTGTGGTAGTTAAAGTAACTCAGCCTTTCATTTCTATATATTGTTCTTAGAACGGTAAAAAAAACTGCACCTCAATGCAGTTTTTCTTTTTCTACGGAAGACATGGGATTCGAACCCACGCACGCTGTTACACGCCTACCGCGTTTCCAACACGGCCTCTTAAGCCTCTTGAGTAATCTTCCAATACTTACTCAAATAGTCTACCATAAAGCCACTTATCTTGCAATAAAAATGTTGGAAATAAGAAAAATGATAGAATTTGAAAGAAAATGACAAAAATTGCTTGACTTTGATAGAGATTGTGTTAGAATGAATAGTGTAAACGATAACAGGAGGTGTTTTGGTGTTAAAAACAGAGAGAAAACAATTAATTTTAGAGCAACTTAATCAGCATCAAGTAGTTTCTTTAGAAAAGTTAGTTAGTTTGTTAGAAACGTCAGAATCAACGGTTCGAAGGGATTTGGATGAGTTGGAAGCAGAGAATAAGCTTCGTCGTGTGCATGGTGGAGCAGAATTGCCCCACTCCTTGCAGGAAGAAGAAACCATTCAAGAAAAATCTGTCAAAAACCTTCAGGAAAAGAAATTACTCGCTCAGAAAGCAGCATCTCTTATCAAGGAACAAGATGTTATCTTTATCGATGCTGGAACAACAACTGCTTTTTTGATCAAGGAATTGGTTAATAAGGAGATCACCGTTGTGACCAATTCGATTCACCATGCAGTTCAGCTGGTAGAAAAGCAGATTCCAACTGTCATGGTTGGAGGTAGCGTCAAGATGACGACAGATGCTAGCATCGGGGGCGTTGCTCTTAACCAGATTAACCAATTACACTTTGACCGTGCCTTTATCGGGATGAATGGTGTTGACGATGGTTATTATACGACTCCTGACATGGAGGAGGGAGCTGTTAAGCGGGCTATTTTAGAGAATGCCAAACAGACCTATGTTTTGGTGGATTCATCAAAAATTGGACAAACTTGCTTTGCCAAGGTAGCACCACTCAAACGCGCTATCGTTATCACAAGTCAAGGGCATGAGCTCTTGCAGGCTATTAAGGAGAAAACGGAGGTAATAGAAGTATGATTTATACAGTCACGCTCAATCCATCCATTGACTATATCGTTCGCTTAGACAACGTAGAAGTCGGTAGTGTCAATCGAATGGACAGTGATGATAAGTTTGCTGGTGGGAAAGGAATCAATGTTAGTCGTGTTTTGAAGCGCTTGGGTATTCCCAATACAGCGACCGGATTTATTGGAGGCTTTACTGGTAAATTTATCACAGATACCCTTACAGAGGAAGAAATCGAGACACGTTTTGTCCAAGTAGCAGAAGATACTCGAATCAATGTCAAGATTAAAGCAGACCAAGAAACAGAAATCAACGGGACTGGTCCTAATGTTGAGCCAGCTCAGTTAGAAGAATTGAAAGCTATTTTGTCTAGTCTGACAGCAGATGATACGGTGGTGTTTGCAGGTTCGAGTGCTAAGAACCTAGGCAATGTTATCTATAAGGATTTGATTGCCTTGACACGCCAGACTGGTGCGCAAGTGGTTTGTGACTTTGAAGGTCAGACCTTGATTGATAGTTTGGATTATCAACCACTTTTAGTCAAACCAAACAATCATGAACTTGGTGCTATCTTTGGAGTGAAGCTCGAAAGTTTAGATGAGATAGAGAAACATGCCCGAGAGTTATTGGCTAAAGGTGCTCAAAACGTTATTATCTCAATGGCTGGTGATGGTGCCCTTCTGGTAACATCAGCGGGAACCTACTTTGCTAAACCGATTAAAGGAACCGTGAAAAACTCAGTTGGAGCTGGTGACTCGATGGTTGCTGGATTTACGGGTGAGTTTGTCAAATCAAAAGACGCAGTAGAAGCCTTCAAATGGGGAGTGGCTTGTGGAACAGCAACTACATTTTCAGATGATTTAGCAACTGCAGCATTTATTAAAGAAACTTATGAAAAAGTTGAGGTAGAAAAAAGATGAAAATTCAAGATTTATTGAGAAAAGATGTTATGTTGCTGGATTTGCAGGCAACTGAAAAAACAGCTGTCATTGAAGAAATGATTAAAAGTTTGGTAGATCACGGTTATGTGACAGATTTTGAAACCTTTAAAGAAGGAATCTTAGCGCGTGAAGCTCTAACTTCCACTGGTTTGGGTGACGGAATCGCTATGCCACACAGCAAAAACTCTGCTGTCAAAGAAGCAACCGTTCTCTTTGCTAAGTCAAACAAGGGTGTTGACTATGAGAGCTTGGATGGGCAACCAACAGACCTCTTCTTTATGATTGCAGCTCCAGAAGGTGCCAATGACACTCACTTGGCAGCCTTGGCAGAATTGTCTCAATACTTGATGAAAGACGGATTTGCTGACAAACTTCGTCAAGTAACATCAGCTGATCAAGTTATCGAACTTTTTGACCAAGCTTCAGAAAAAGCTGAGGAGCCTATCCAAGCACCTGCCAATGACTCTGGCGACTTTATCGTAGCTGTTACAGCTTGTACGACAGGGATTGCTCATACTTACATGGCCCAAGAAGCTCTTCAAAAAGTGGCTGCTGAAATGGGTGTTGGGATAAAGGTTGAAACCAACGGTGCCAGCGGTGTTGGAAATCAACTAACTGCAGAAGATATCCGTAAGGCTAAAGCAGTTATCATCGCAGCAGATAAGGCCGTTGAAATGGATCGTTTCGATGGCAAACCATTAATCAATCGTCCGGTTGCTGATGGTATCCGTAAGACGGAAAAGTTGATCAACTTGGCTCTTTCAGGAGATGCTGAAGTTTATCGTGCTGCCAATGGAGCAAAAGCTGCAACAGCAAGCAATGAAAAACAAAGTATCGGTGGTGCTTTCTACAAACACTTGATGAGTGGTGTGTCTCAAATGTTGCCATTCGTTATAGGTGGTGGTATCATGATTGCCCTTGCTTTCTTGATTGACGGAGCTTTTGGTGTGCCACAAGATAGCCTTGGAAATCTTGGTTCCTACCATGAATTGGCTTCTATGTTCATGAAAATTGGTGGCGCGGCCTTCGGCTTGATGCTTCCAGTCTTTGCAGGTTATGTTGCTTATTCTATCGCTGAAAAACCAGGTTTGGTAGCTGGTTTTGTGGCTGGTGCAATTGCCAAAGAAGGTTTTGCCTTTGGAAAAATCCCTTATGCCGCAGGTGGTGAAGCAACTTCAACTCTTGTAGGTGTCTCATCTGGTTTCCTCGGTGCCCTTGTTGGTGGATTTATCGCAGGTGCTTTGGTTCTTGCTATCAAGAAATACGTTAAGGTTCCTCGTTCACTTGAAGGTGCTAAATCAATCCTTCTCTTGCCACTTCTTGGAACAATCTTGACAGGATTTGTTATGTTGGCTGTTAACATCCCGATGGCAGCAATCAACACTGCTATGAATGACTTCCTAGGCGGTCTTGGAGGAGGATCAGCTGTCCTTCTTGGTATCGTTCTTGGTGGTATGATGGCTGTCGATATGGGTGGACCTGTCAATAAAGCAGCCTATGTCTTTGGTACAGGTACGCTTGCAGCGACTGTTTCTTCAGGTGGTTCTGTAGCTATGGCAGCAGTTATGGCGGGAGGAATGGTGCCACCACTTGCTATCTTTGTCGCAACCCTTCTTTTCAAAGATAAATTTACTAAAGAAGAACGTAACTCTGGTTTGACAAACATCATCATGGGCTTGTCATTTATCACTGAGGGAGCAATTCCATTTGGTGCAGCTGACCCAGCTCGTGCGATCCCAAGCTTTATCCTTGGTTCAGCAGTAGCAGGAGGACTCGTTGGTCTTGCAGGTATCAAACTCATGGCACCACACGGAGGAATCTTCGTCATTGCTCTAACTTCAAATGCTCTTCTTTATCTTGCCTTTGTTTTGGTTGGTGCAATTGTAAGTGGTGTGGTTTATGGTTCCCTACGCAAACCACAAGCATAAAAAGTATTAGAATAGAAAGATTGTTACCATTTGGTGCAATCTTTTTCTCTATTCGAAATGGCTGTGAAATATGGTATAATAGAAGAATGGCAAACAAGAATACTACAAAAACAAGACGGAGACCGTCTAAAGCAGAACTCGAAAGAAAACAAGCTATTCAGAGGATGTTGATTTCCTTAGGGATTGCCTTATTATTGATTATTGCAGCCCTCAAGCTTGGTGCGGCGGGTATCACCCTTTATAATCTCATTCGACTGGTGGTCGGAAGTTTGGCCTATGTGGCCATTGGTGCCCTCCTCATTTACCTCTTTCTATTTAAATGGATACGTAAGCAAGAGGGACTTCTGTCAGGATTTCTTTGTATCTTCGCTGGCTTACTCTTAATTTTTGAGGCTTATCTTGTCTGGAAATTTGGCTTGGAGCAGTCAGTTCTAAAAGGGACCTTGTCTCAAGTTATGACGGACCTGACTGGTATGCGGGTGACTAGCTTCGCCGGTGGAGGCCTGCTTGGTGTTGGACTCTATATCCCCATATCCTTTCTTTTCTCCAATATCGGATCGTACTTTATTGGAGTTCTCTTGATTCTAGTTGGGGCACTCTTGGTTAGTCCCTGGTCTATTTATGATGTCGCAGCCTTTATTGGAGCTCAGTTCAGATCCTTCATGGAAAAACAGGAACAGAGAAAACAGGAACGCTTCATCAAGAGAGAAGAAGAGAAGGCTCGTCAAGAAGCTGAAGAAGCAGCAAGAATTCAGAGAGAACAAGAAGAACAGGATGCGATACTGCTTCCTCCTGTAGATCCTGAAACTGGAGAAATCTTATCAGAAGAACCAAGTTACGATCTCCCCCCAATTCCTGAAAAAGAATGGAGTGAACCGGAGATTATCCTTCCTCAAGCTGAATTTGAAGTTCCAGATGTGGAAGAAGACTTTGAGGATGAAGAGGTGCAGGTTGATTTTTCGGCCAAAGAAGCCCTTGAATACAAACTGCCAAGCTTGCAACTCTTTGCGCCAGATAAACCCAAAGACCAGTCCAAGGAAAAGAAAATTGTTCGAGAAAATATCAAAATCCTAGAAGAAACCTTTGCTAGCTTTGGTATCAAGGTGACGGTGGAACGGGCTGAAATCGGCCCATCTGTTACCAAGTATGAAGTCAAGCCAGCAGTTGGAGTCCGGGTTAACCGCATTTCCAATCTGGCAGACGACTTAGCGCTTGCTCTAGCGGCCAAGGATGTTCGGATTGAGGCTCCAATACCTGGTAAATCCTTAGTTGGGATTGAGGTTCCTAACTCTGAAATTGCGACCGTTTCCTTCCGTGAGCTCTGGGAACAGTCTCAGACTAAACCAGAAAATCTCCTCGAAATTCCTCTGGGTAAGGCTGTCAATGGAACTGCTCGCACCTTTGACCTTTCCAAGATGCCCCACCTACTGGTTGCAGGTTCGACGGGATCAGGGAAATCAGTCGCAGTTAACGGTATTATTGCTAGCATTCTTATGAAAGCAAGACCCGACCAGGTCAAGTTTATGATGGTGGATCCTAAGATGGTTGAGTTATCGGTTTACAATGACATTCCTCATCTCTTGATCCCAGTTGTGACCAATCCACGTAAGGCCAGCAAGGCTCTCCAAAAAGTCGTGGATGAGATGGAAAACCGTTATGAACTCTTTGCTAAGGTTGGTGTGCGAAATATCGCTGGTTACAATGCTAAGGTCGAGGAATTTAATAGCCAATCTGAGTACAAACAAGTACCCCTGCCTTTGATTGTTGTCATTGTGGACGAGTTGGCTGACCTTATGATGGTGGCCAGCAAGGAAGTGGAAGATGCTATCATCCGTCTCGGACAGAAGGCGCGTGCGGCAGGGATTCACATGATTCTTGCAACGCAACGTCCATCGGTTGATGTCATCTCTGGTCTTATCAAGGCCAATGTACCGTCTCGTGTGGCTTTTGCAGTTTCATCAGGTACAGATTCACGAACCATCTTGGATGAAAATGGAGCTGAAAAATTGCTCGGTCGAGGAGACATGCTCTTTAAACCAATTGATGAAAATCACCCAGTCCGTCTGCAAGGGTCCTTTATCTCGGATGATGATGTTGAACGTATCGTAAACTTCATCAAGGCTCAGGCAGATGCGGACTACGATGATAGCTTTGACCCAGGAGACGTCCCAGATAATGAGGGAGATTTCTCTGATGGTGAAGCTGGTGGCGATCCGCTCTTTGAGGAAGCCAAGGCTCTGGTTATCGAGACGCAGAAAGCCAGCGCTTCTATGATTCAGCGTCGTTTGTCGGTTGGATTTAACCGTGCGACCCGCCTGATGGAAGAACTTGAAATGGCAGGTGTCATCGGTCCAGCTGAGGGAACCAAACCACGCAAAGTATTGCAACAATAAAAAATAGCTTCTTTCCAAATCTGGAAGGAAGCTATTTTAGTGATTACTGGTTCGTTTTAGTTTCTGTATTTGTCGTATTTGACTGTGTACCGTTATCGCTTGTTTCTTTATTTGTAGCAGGTGTAGAAGAGTCCTGAGTTGTTGTTTTCTGCTCTTCTTTTTTCTCCTCTTTCTTGTTGGATTGAGAAGTTTCTTCTTGTGAGGTTTTTTCTTTAGTAGGAGTGTTGTCCTTGTTAGGTGTAGTATTTTCCTGAGGGGATTCTTTTTGAATTTCCTTGACAACAGTTGTTTGGGTTGTCGTCGGTTCTTTTTTGTTGTTTTTGTTATTATCCATAGCGTTCATGATGGTAATAGTAGCGGTGATGAGACCAAGGATACTACCGATGGTAGCAATCGTTTTTTGAAAGACAGTAAATCCTTTTTTAATGTGTTCAGTTTTTGATTTATTAGAAGTTCTACGATAATTAGACATGATACTCTCCTTTGATTATGATTTATTATACCTCATTTCTTTAAAAAAATCTTAAAAAAAGAGAAGATTCCCTTTCTTGTCGCAGGTCTCTTTTCGTGATACAATAGAGGAAGTGATTTTAGAAAGCGTGAGAAAACATGATTTACTTTGATAATTCGGCAACGACCAAGCCTTATCCTGAAGCTCTTGAAACCTACATGCAGGTCGCTTCAAAAATTGTCGGAAATCCATCCAGTCTCCATCGTTTGGGAGACCAGGCAACACGAATTTTAGATGCTTCCCGGCAGCAAATTGCAGATTTGATTGGGAAGAAAAGTGATGAAATCTTCTTTACCTCTGGTGGAACAGAAGGGGATAACTGGGTTATCAAGGGTGTAGCCTTTGAAAAAGCCCAGTTTGGCAAGCACATCATCGTATCAGCTATTGAGCATCCAGCAGTCAAGGAGTCAGCACTCTGGCTGAAAAGTCAAGGTTTTGAGGTGGATATTGCCCCAGTTGATAGCAGAGGATTTGTGGATGTTGAGGCTCTAGCGAATTTGATACGACCTGACACGACCCTCGTCTCCATTATGGCAGTAAACAATGAAATCGGCTCTATCCAGCCTATTGAGGCTATTTCAAAACTCTTGGCAGACAAGCCAACTATTTCTTTCCATGTTGATGCAGTTCAGGCACTTGCTAAAATTCCAACTGAAAAGTATCTGACGAATCGAGTGGATTTTGCGACCTTTTCGAGCCATAAGTTTCATGGTGTCCGAGGTGTTGGCTTTGTCTATATCAAGTCTGGTAAGAGGATCATGCCTCTTTTAACTGGAGGTGGTCAAGAGGGAGACTATCGTTCGACAACTGAAAATGTTGCAGGGATTGCCGCAACAGCTAAGGCTTTACGTTTGGCTATGGAAAAGCTAGACTTATTTACTGCTAAGACTGGGCAGATGAAGGCTGTCATTCGCCAAGCCCTTCTGGACTATCCAGATATTTTTGTCTTTTCAGATGAGGATGACTTTGCCCCTCATATCCTGACTTTTGGGATTAAGGGTGTTCGTGGGGAAGTCATCGTTCATGCATTTGAAGACTATGATATTTTCATTTCCACAACCTCTGCTTGTTCGTCCAAGGCTGGAAAACCTGCGGGTACCTTGATAGCCATGGGACTGGACAAAGATAAGGCCCAGTCAGCTGTGCGTCTAAGCTTAGACTTAGAAAATGACATGAGTCAGGTCGAGCAGTTCTTGACCAAGCTAAAATTAATTTACAATCAAACTAGAAAAGTAAGATAGGAGCATTTATGCAGTATTCAGAAATTATGATTCGCTATGGAGAATTGTCAACCAAGCACAAAAATCGTATGCGTTTCATCAATAAACTTCGTAATAATATTTCGGACGTTTTGTCCATCTATCCTCAAGTTAAGGTAACCGCAGATCGCGACCGTGCCCACGCTTATCTCAATGGAGCTGATTATACAGCAGTAGCAGAATCTCTCAAACAAGTCTTTGGAATTCAAAACTTTTCTCCCGTATATAAGGTTGAAAAGTCTGTAGAAGTTCTTAAATCAGCTGTCCAAGAGATTATGAAAGCTATCTACAAGGAGGGCATGACCTTTAAAATCACTAGTAAGCGAAGCGACCACAACTTCGAATTGGATAGTCGTGAACTCAATCAAACTCTTGGCGGTGCTGTTTTCGAGGCTATTCCAAACGTGCAAGCTCAGATGAAAAATCCAGATATTAATCTTCAAGTTGAGATTCGTGAGGAGGCTGCCTACCTATCCTATGAAACCTTTCGTGGAGCAGGAGGATTACCTGTGGGAAGTTCTGGTAAAGGCATGCTCATGTTGTCAGGTGGAATTGATTCACCTGTGGCAGGTTATCTAGCTCTCAAACGTGGGGTTGATATTGAAGCCGTTCACTTTGCCAGCCCACCATATACTAGTCCTGGTGCCCTTAAAAAAGCCCACGATTTGACTCGAAAATTGACCAAGTTTGGGGGCAATATCCAGTTTATCGAGGTGCCTTTCACAGAGATTCAAGAAGAAATCAAGGCTAAGGCGCCAGAAGCCTACCTCATGACATTGACCCGTCGTTTTATGATGCGCATTACCGATCGTATCCGTGAGGTACGAAATGGTTTAGTTATCATTAATGGGGAAAGTCTTGGTCAAGTAGCGAGCCAAACCTTGGAAAGCATGCAGACTATCAACGCTGTGACTAGCACTCCAATCATTCGTCCTGTGGTTACCATGGACAAGCTGGAAATCATTGACATCGCTCAGGAAATTGATACCTTTGAAATTTCTATCCAGCCTTTTGAGGACTGCTGTACTATTTTTGCGCCTGATCGTCCTAAGACCAATCCTAAGATAGAGAATGCAGAGCAGTATGAAAAACGCATGGATGTCGAAGGATTGGTTGAGCGAGCAGTGGCAGGGATTATGCTTACTAAGATCACACCTCAAGCTGAAAAAGACGCTGTCGATGAGTTAATTGATAATCTCCTCTAATCAGAAAAACCAGAAGAATTTAGAATTCAAATGAAAAAAGTTAGTTATTTATCCTTAAAATGGACAATTACTGACTTTTTTTCTATTTTTATGGTATAATGAGATAAAATTTTGAATATAGAGAGTTTTCTGACAATGAATCATTCTTACTTTTACTTAAAAATGAGAGAACATAAACTCAAGGTTCCTTATACAGGAAAGGAGCGTCGTGTGCGTGTTCTCCTGCCTAAGGACTACGAGAAAGACACAGACCGTTTTTACCCTGTTGTTTATTTTCATGATGGGCAAAATGTCTTTTACAGCAAGGAGTCCTATATCGGACACTCTTGGAAGATTATTCCAGCCATTAAGCGAAACCCTGATATCAGTCGCATGATTGTTGTAGCTATCGACAATGATGGTTTGGGTCGGATGCATGAGTACGCGGCTTGGAAGTTCCAAGAATCTCCTATTCCAGGCCAGCAGTTTGGCGGTAAGGGTGTGGAGTATGCCGAGTTTGTCATGGAGGTGGTCAAGCCTTTTATCGATGAGACCTATCGTACCAAAGCTGATCGCCAGCACACGGCTATGATTGGTTCGTCGCTAGGAGGCAATATCACCCAGTTTATCGGACTAGAGTACCAAGACCGAATTGGTTGTCTAGGTGTCTTCTCATCTGCTAACTGGCTTCACCAAGAAGCCTTTAACCGCTATATCGAGCGCAAGAAATTGTCGCCTGAACAGCGCATTTTTATCTATGTTGGAACGGAAGAAGCGGATGATACGGACAAGACTCTGATGGCTGGCAATATCAAGCAAGCCTATATCGACTCATCTCTTCGCTATTATCATGATTTGATTGCAGGTGGAATACACTTGGATAATCTTGTTTTGAAAGTTCAGTCTGGTGCCATCCATAGTGAGATTCCTTGGTCGGAAAATTTACCAGACTGTCTTCGATTTTTTGCAGAGAAATGGTAAGTTAGGAAAGGAGAAAGCCAATGCATATTGAAAACCTTAACCACTGGAGTGGCCACCTCAACCGAGAAATGTATCTCAACCGTTATGGGCATGCTGGGATTCCAGTTGTTGTTTTTGCTTCATCTGGTGGCAGTCACAATGAATACTATGATTTTGGCATGATTGATGCCTGTGCTTCCTTTATCGAAGAAGGTCGTGTTCAATTCTTTACCCTATCTAGTGTGGATAGTGAGAGCTGGCTGGCTACTTGGAAAAATAGTCATGACCAGGCGGAGATGCATCGAGCTTACGAACGTTATGTGATTGAGGAGGCGATTCCTTTTATCAAGCATAAGACAGGTTGGTTTGATGCCATGATGACAACTGGTTGCTCCATGGGGGCTTACCATGCACTCAATTTCTTCCTCCAGCATCCAGATGTCTTTACCAAGGTGATTGCTCTCAGCGGTGTTTATGACGCACGTTTCTTCGTTGGTGATTACTACAATGATGATGCTATTTACCAAAACTCTCCAGTCGATTATATCTGGAATCAAAACGACGGATGGTTTATCGATCGTTACCGTCAGGCAGAAATCGTCGTCTGTACGGGCCTAGGTGCTTGGGAACAAGACGGTCTACCATCTTTC
Organism: Streptococcus sp. NPS 308; assembly: GCF_002355895.1. NCBI lineage: Bacteria > Bacillati > Bacillota > Bacilli > Lactobacillales > Streptococcaceae > Streptococcus > Streptococcus sp. NPS 308. The sequence continues at coordinate 1,257,238 of NZ_AP017652.1, read as the reverse complement.
TACAAGCTCAAAGAAGCCTTTGACCAGAAACAAATTCCAGCCTGGTTTGCTGAATGGGGGCATGATGTTGCCCACGACTGGGAATGGTGGCGTAAACAAATGCCTTATTTTCTTGGACACTTGTATCTATAAAAGGAGTTGCCTATGAATTACCTTGTTATTTCTCCCTACTATCCACAAAATTTTCAACAGTTTTCTATCGAACTAGCTAGTAAAGGCATTACAGTCTTGGGAATTGGTCAAGAACCCTACGAGCAACTGGATGAGCCTTTGCGTAATAGTCTAACCGAGTATTTCCGTGTTGACAATCTTGAAAATATAGATGAAGTCAAGCGTGCGGTTGCCTTTCTTTTCTACAAGCATGGTCCTATCGACCGCATTGAGTCCCACAATGAATACTGGCTTGAGCTAGACGCAAGACTCAGAGAACAATTCAATGTCTTTGGTGCCAAACCTGAAGATCTTAAAAAAACCAAGTTTAAGTCTGAGATGAAGAAACTCTTCCAAAAGGCAGGCGTACCTGTTGTACCAGGCGCTGTTATCCAGACAGAAGCAGATGTAGACCAAGCAGTCGATACGATTGGCCTACCAATGATTGCCAAACCTGATAACGGAGTGGGAGCGGCAGCAACCTTTAAGCTTGAAACAGAAGAAGATATAAATCACTTCAAGCAAGCATGGGACCATTCAACCGTGTATTTCTTTGAAAAATTTGTCACTTCTAGTGAAATCTGTACCTTTGACGGACTAGTGGATAAGGATGGTCAGATTGTCTTTTCAACAACCTTTGACTACGCCTATACACCACTTGATCTGATGATTTATAAGATGGACAATTCCTACTATGTCCTCAAGGATATGGATCCCAAACTGCGCAAGTATGGCGAGGCCATAGTCAAGGAATTTGGAATGAGAGAACGCTTTTTCCATATCGAGTTCTTCCGTGACGGGGATGACTACATTGCCATTGAGTACAATAACCGTCCTGCAGGTGGCTTTACCATTGATGTTTATAACTTCGCTCACTCCTTGGATCTCTACCGAGGTTATGCAGCTATTGTCGCAGGAGAAGAGTTCCCAGCATCAGAATTTGAACCTCAATACTGTCTAGCTACATCACGTCGTGCCAATGCCAACTATGTTTATTCAGAAGAGGACCTTCTTGCCAAATACAGCCAGCAATTCAAGGTCAAAAAAATCATGCCAGTAGCCTTTGCAGAGCTACAAGGGGACTATCTTTATATGCTGACCACTCCGAGTCGCCAAGAGATGGAGCAGATGATTGCAGACTTTGGTCAACGTCAAGACTAATGAAAAGGATGAAAGGAGTTTGACTTCTTTTGTCCTTTTTAATAGAACAGAAGACTAATTGTTAGTGAATTTGAACCATTTTAATTAATATGATATAATGTTGTATAAACGTTATTATCAAAGATGTTTTATAGAAAATTTTTCTATTATTTTAAATATATTTTGTAAATCAACTATTAATTTATTTTAAGGAGTATAAATTTAAAATGAAAAAAGAAGAAATAAAGCCTATTTTTCTCTCGTCTATTATTGACACTATTATATTTATAATAACGTTATTTCTTGGATCTCACTTCATTTCCATTTTTGGCATGACAGATCAGGTTTTATCAGTTTTATTTGTGGTATTTCTTCTAACAAAAATGCCAGTGACTTACTTTGTTTCAAAAAGAAAAAATAAACTGGAAAAGAGCTTTAATTATTTTATAACAATTTTATTTGGTCTGATAGAGTTTCTTACTTTATTTTCCATGTTTAATGATCCTCAACAATGGATATTACTTTTTTCTATATTCACGATATCTATAGAGAGTTTTATAAAAGAAAAATCAAATTCAAGGGCGATACTGACTGGAACATTTTTAATCGTTTTTGTAATTATTTTTTCAATTTTACTATTTTTTATTGATTCATCTTCTTCTGCTTTAGTTTCAGCAACCACAGCAGTCATAACTTTATTATTTGAAACAGATACTTTAGAAGATGTATTTAATATAAAAGTAGCTAAACAACGACAACAACAACTATCGTTGATTAAAATATCTATATTATTTTTGATTCCAGTAATTTATACTACCTCTTTAATTTTTCCTCGTACTGAATTCAATAATGGTTCCTTTAATACGGTATTACTAACTGGACTTTATAGGTTTATTGTATTAGAAATAACATATCCTCTTTTTTTATTTTTAATTTATTTTAAGAAACTGAGACAAAAAATTCAAATTATGCTTGGATTACCATCTAATCAAAAATATTTATGCGGAAATTGGAATATGATTACAATAAATAAGTTTACGAAGCAAGATATTATTGTTAGAAAATTCATACTAACTATTGATGGCAATAGAATTATATTTTTGGGTAAGATATTAACTTTTGATGAAAAGAATTTTATCTATAATGAGAAAGCGGAATATATTGGAAAAATTGAAAAATACAATGATGATAGTATAGGTATAATTTTAGATGATAAAACTGTACGACTTATCAAAACAGGAAGTGATGATTATAGGAAGTTTAGTTCATGTGATTATAATCGTAAGGAAAAATTTTACAATATTCAAATCACAGAACCTATTACTAGTAGTAACCTAGAAGTTACCGTATTTTTATTTAATAATGTTGAAAATCAATTTATTGAAATAAATAGTAGGACTAATTACAATTATGACTTAATAGATGGAGAATTTATTCGTATTAATAATGAGAAATTTGTAATGAATAACTCTTTACCATCAGATATATACGAATCAGATGAATTTAAATAGTGGAAAGAGTTAACTTTTCTTAAAAGAACATATTAAAGAATATGTAATTTTAATTTTAAAAGAATTTCGAACTTTTTTCGCTGTTTATTCAGAAGAAGACTTGCTTGCCAAGTATAGCCAACAATTCAAGGTCAAAAAAATCATGCCAGCAGCTTTTGCAGAGCTACAAGGGGATTACCTTTATATGCTGACAACTCCAAGCCGTCAAGAGATGGAGCAGATGATTGCAGACTTTGGTCAACGTCAAGACTAATGAAAAGGATGAAAGGAGTTTGACTCCTTTTGTCCTTTTCTTAAAGATAAGTTAAATAAAGCGTTTTCCAGAGATTCTTTTAGAAAAGATATTGCTAAAAGGCCTAAAAATTGATAGAATAAGGATTGTCTAAAAAAATTGAAGGAGAATCTATCAAATGGATTTTACATGGGCTATTAAATATGCCACAGAATTCTTGGGAACTGCTATTTTGATCATTCTTGGTAATGGTGCAGTTGCTAACGTTGAACTTAAAGGTACGAAAGGTCACCAAAGTGGCTGGCTCGTTATCGCAGTTGGTTATGGTATGGGGGTTATGATCCCAGCCTTGATGTTCGGTAACGTATCAGGAAACCACATCAACCCAGCTTTCACTCTTGGACTTGCTGTTAGTGGTCTTTTCTCTTGGGATCAAGTACCATTTTACATCCTAGCACAAGTTTTGGGAGCAATCTTCGGTCAAGCTATGGTTGTAGCGACTCACCGTCCTTACTATTTGAAAACAGAAAATCCAAACAACATCTTGGGAACTTTCTCAACTATCTCAAGTTTGGACCATGGAACAAAAGAATCACGTTTTGCAGCTACTGTTAATGGTTTCCTAAATGAGTTTGTAGGTTCATTTGTTCTTTTCTTTGCAGCACTTGGTTTGACTAAAAACTTCTTCGGTGCTGAGGTTCTTCAATACATGAAACAAATGGCTACTCAAGCTGGACAAACTGTTGATTTAACTGAAATGGCAGTGAAAGCTCAAGTAGCTCCACACACAGCTGCTGGACTTTCAGTTGCGCACTTGGCACTTGGTTTCCTAGTGATGGCCTTGGTAACTTCACTCGGTGGACCTTCTGGGCCTGCTTTGAACCCAGCTCGTGACTTTGGACCACGTCTTCTTCACGAACTCCTTCCAAAATCAGTTCTTGGTCAACACAAGGGTGATTCAAAATGGTGGTATGCATGGGTACCAGTTGTAGCTCCAATCTTAGCGGCTATTGCAGCAGTAGCAGTATTCAAACTACTTTATCTATAATAAAAGAAACTGGGGGAACCCAGTTTTTTTGCTATAAAATTTTTAAATAAAACAGATATGGCTTGTAAAATATTCGAAAATCCTTTAAAATAAGAGAGTTGGAGGAATTTATGAGTGTGAATGAGATAGTTCGGATCATTCCGACTGTGAAAGTTAATAACCGAAAATTAAATGAAAAATTTTACATTGAAACCCTAGGGATGAAACCCTTGTTAGAAGAGTCTGCCTTTCTCTCCTTGGGAGATCAGACAGGTACGGAGAGATTGATTTTAGAAGAAGCTCCGAGCATGCGAACTCGCAGAGTTGAAGGGCTTAAGAAACTTGCTAGACTCGTGGTAAAAGTTGAGAATCCTTCTGAAATCGAGGGCATTCTTTCACAGATGAAGTCCCTTCCTCGCCTATTTAAAGGAAGCTGTGGTTATGCTTTTGAGATTGTTTCTCCTGAACAGGATGTGATCCTTGTTCATGCGGAAAATCATATTGAAGACTTAGTTCTGCTAGACACGATTCCGGAATTTTATTCAAATAAAAGTATAAAATACTTGAGTCAATTTGAGGTTTCCGTCGAGCTCCGTCTCCCTGAGGACAGGGAGAGTTTACTTGCTTCAGAAGTGGCAACTAATGCCATTACCTTTACTCAAGGGAAAGGTCCAGATTTGGCTGTTGAAAACAATGTTACCTGGGACTTGTCTATGCTGAAATTTTTGGTAAAGGATCTAGAGTTGACTAGTCTTCGTCAGAAATTTGAAGGCACAGACTATTTTATTCCAAAGTCTGAAAAATTCTTCCTTGGTAAAGATACCAATAACATCGAATTATGGTTTGAAGAAGCATGAAGTGGACAAAGATTCTAAAAAAAATAGAAGATCAAATCGAGGCAGGGGTCTATCCCGGGGCCTCTTTTGCGTATTTTAAGGACGGAGAATGGAGAGAATCCTACCTAGGCTTGAGTGATCCTGAGAAAGGTTTGAAAACAGAGTCAGGGCTAGTCTATGACTTAGCCAGTGTGAGTAAGGTTGTGGGAGTCGGGACAGTCTTGACCTTCTTGTGGCAACAGGGGAAACTAGACATTGATCGACCAGTGGCGGACTTTTTAGCTGAATGTGATTACCCAGATATCACTATTCGTCAACTCTTGACCCACGCGACAGATCTGGATCCCTTTATTCCCAATAGGGATCAGTTAGACTCTGAGGAATTAAGAGAGGCCATGTTTCATCTAAATAGACGTAGTCGTCCTGCTTTTCTATACTCGGATGTTCACTTTTTACTCCTAGGCTTTCTTTTGGAAAAAATCTTTAACCAAGACTTGGATCAGATTATAGAAGAACAAGTTTTGGAACCATGGGGCATGAAGGAAACAATGTTTGGTCCCGTTGAGATTGCTGTACCAACAGTTAGAGGAGTAGCGGCAGGTAGTATCCACGATCCCAAAGCTCGTCTTTTGGGCAAACATGCTGGGAGTGCTGGTTTATTTTCAACTGTTAAGGATTTGCAAATCTTTCTGGAACATTACTTGAAAGATGATTTTGCTGAAAACCTAAGTCGAAATTACTCTCCCTTAGAGGATAAAGAGCGTTCGCTAGCTTGGAATCTGGAAGAAGACTGGCTGGATCATACGGGCTATACAGGTACCTTCATTATGTGGAATCGGGAGAAGCAGGAAGCGGCTATCTTTCTATCCAACAGAACGTATGAGAAGGATGAGCGTGCCCAGTGGATAGTCGATCGAAATCAAGTGATGGAAATGATTCGTCAAGAGGAGTAGGGAGAAGCATGTCAAAAACCGTAAAAGGAACTCTGTATACAGTAGTGGCAGGGATTGCTTGGGGCTTGTCTGGAACCAGTGGTCAATACCTGATGGCACACGGGATTTCCGCTCTAGTCTTGACTAATTTACGACTTATCATTGCAGGCTTGGCTCTCATATTTTTAACCTATGCAACTTCAAAGGATAAACTTCTTGCTTTTTTAAAATACAGAAAAAGCCTTTTTTCTCTCTTGTTATTTGCCTTATTTGGACTTTTCTTAAACCAGTTTGCCTATCTTTCTGCCATTCAGGAAACCAATGCTGGAACGGCGACGGTTCTCCAGTATGTTTGTCCTGTTGGAATCTTGATTTATACTTGTATCAAGGACAAGGTAGCACCGACTCTGGCTGAGATTATTTCAATTGGTTTAGCAATTGGAGGAACTTTTCTTATTGCTACGCATGGGGAACTTGACCAGTTGTCGATCACACCTGCGGGTCTTTTTTGGGGACTCTTTTCTGCCTTGACCTACGCCCTCTATATTATCCTTCCTATCGCTTTGATTAAGAAGTGGGGAAGTATGTTGGTGATTGGTGTAGGAATGGTTATTTCTGGTGTCGGGGCTATTCCCTTCACAGGAGTTTTGCAGGCCAGTATACCGACTAGCTTGGATTTTCTCTTTGCATTTGCTGGCATTATCATCATTGGAACAGTATTTGCCTACACAGCTTTTCTAAAAGGAGCTAGTCTAATAGGACCAGTTAAATCCAGTTTATTGGCTTCCATAGAGCCCATTTCAGCTGTTTTCTTTGCCTTTTTAATTATGAAGGAGCAATTCTATGCGATTGATTTTGTTGGTATGGCCATGATTCTGCTTGCAGTGACTATCATTTCTTTGAAAGATTTACTGCTGGAAAGTAAGCATAAATAAAAAATCCACTCAACTGAGTGGATTTTTGCTATCTATAAGATTAGTCTTTGTTTTCGTATGGCAAGATCAGATTCAAAATGATACCTGTCATCGCTGATAGGGCAGTACCTGAAAGGGTTACTGGACCGAGTTTAAGGATGGCTCCACCAAGTCCAAGTACTAACATGGCACTAGCAATGATGAGGTTACGCATTTGACTGAAGTCAACGCGTTCCTTAATCAAAACTTTCAAACCGTTGCTGGCAATAACTCCGTAGAGAAGGATGGACATGCCACCAAGCACAGCATTTGGAATGGTTGAGATCAAGGCAGTAAATTTGCCAAGGAAGCTAAGAGCAATTGCGATAAATGCAGCGTTTCGGATAACGGAAACAGAAGCGATACGAGTCATACCGATAACTCCAGTGTTCTCACCGTAAGTCGTATTGGCTGGTCCACCGAGGAAGGCAGATACAGATGTCGCGATACCGTCACCAAGAAGCGTGCGGTGAAGTCCTGGTTCTTTTAAGAATTGACGGCCACAGATTTGGCTCAAGACGGTATGGTCTCCAATGTGTTCAGAGATGGTTACGATAGCGATAGGCAAGATTGCGATTGTTTCAGGACCGAAGTATAAGTTGTACTCTTTAAAGGCACCACCTGTATTAAATGGCAAGTAGAAACCAGGAATTTCAAACCAATTGGCTTGAAGGACTGGAGTAAAATCAACAAGACCAAGAAGAACTGCGAAGATATATCCACCGATAATGGCAAAGAGGAAAGGAATGATACGAAGGAACCCTTTTCCTTTTGTATTGATGAAGGCAGCAATGAGGAAGGTAACCACAGCTACAAGAGCATTTTTCCAGTTGCCATCAGCAACAAGACCAGCATTTGTTACAGCTGAACCTGCAAGACCAAGACCAATTACGATAATCATAGGTCCGATAACGATAGGAGGCAAGAGCTTGTCAATCCATTTCGTACCAGCAAAGCGGACACTTGTTGCGACAATGACATAAATCAAACCAGTTAGAATAACCCCTGTTTGAGCAGCAGAGACGTCGCCACCCATTTCCTTCATAGCAAGAGACATTGCAGTGATGAAGGCAAAAGAAGAACCGAGATAAACCGGAACTTTAAAGCCAGTTGAAACCATATAAATCAGGGTTCCGACACCAGATGCAAAGAGGGCAACGGATACAGGCATTCCCAAAATCAAAGGAACTAGGATGGTCGCTCCAAACATAGCAAAAACGTGCTGGAAGCTGAGGAGGATACCTTTCCCAGCTGAAGGACGTTGATCAACGTCTAGTAACAAATCAACAGTTGATTCTTGTTTCATATAAACCTCACTTTTGGGCATCAAAAAAGAGCCCATTATTTTACAGCAACAGGCTCTCAGAGTAAGACTTCTTTAAAAAGAGGATGATCTCATTCTCAAAGAATTTTATATATTTCTGCGTCTTCGTCACCTCACGGGATGACATTAAAAACCTTTGCTTGTGATAGTATAGCAGAAATTACGAACTTTGTAAACATTTTTTTACTAAAAAAATTAAAGCGGGCGTTTATTGGGCATGCCAGCCTTACGTGGATATTTGTTTGGGGTTTCTTTTTTCTTTTCTACCACAGTGATGTATCGTGGATCTCCATTTGGTAGGGCGTAGCTGAGATTATCCTCAACCTTGCTAAAGAGGAGATTGAGGGCATTCTTGGCTTCTAGCAATTCTTCGGGAGCATTGCTGGCCTTGAGTGCCAAGAGTTTTCCACCAACTTTAAGATAGGGAATGGTCAATTCAGATAAGACTTGCATACGGGCAACAGCACGAGCTGTCACCATATCAAACTGGGCACGGAAGTTCTTGTCTTGGGCAAAGTCTTCTGCACGTCCATGGTAGAAGTGAACTCCGTCCAAATTCAGCTCTTGGGCCAATAGTTGGAGGAAGTTGATGCGTTTATTTAGCGAATCAATGATGGTTACATCTAACTGAGGATAGAGGATTTTCATAGGAAGACTAGGAAATCCTGCCCCAGCCCCGATATCAAGAAGTTTGATAGTTTCATTTGAAATCAAGCCTTGTAGGATGGGTGCAATAGAATCATAAAAGTGTTTGAGGTAGACTTCTTCTTTGTCTGTAATAGCGGTCAGGTTAATCTTTTCATTCCACTCGACCAAGAGTTCAAAATAGCGTTCAAATTGGTTCTTTTGCTGGTCAGAAAGTGGAAGATTTTGCTCGACGAGCAAGCTGTAAAATGTTTCTGGTTTCATAGTCGTTTCCTTCTCTAGTATCATCTTATTTTACCATATTCATTAAAATTTTGATATACTGGTAGTAATCTAAAAGCAGAAAGGAATAAGATTATGACTTGGATTATTCTTGGAGTTTTGGCTCTGATTGTTATTTTTGTGATTGTTAGCTATAACGGTTTGGTGAAAAATCGTATGCAGACCAAGGAGGCTTGGAGCCAGATAGATGTTCAGTTGAAGCGTCGTAATGATCTCCTTCCAAACTTGATTGAAACAGTCAAAGGCTATGCCAAATATGAAGGTTCTACCTTGGAAAAGGTGACAGAACTTCGTAGACAAGTAGCCGCAGCAACTTCACCAGCTGAAGCGATGAAGGCCAGTGATGCCCTTACCCGCCAGATTTCTGGTATCTTTGCAGTAGCAGAGAATTACCCAGACTTGAAAGCTAGTGCTAACTTTATCAAATTGCAAGAAGAGTTGACCAATACAGAAAATAAAATTTCTTACTCACGCCAACTCTACAACAGTGTTGTCAGCAACTACAATGTAAAACTTGAAAGCTTCCCAAGTAACATCATCGCAGGACTATTTGGATTTAAAGCTGCAGACTTCCTTCAAACACCTGAAGAGGAAAAGGCAGTTCCTAAAGTTGACTTTAGCGGTTTAGGTGACTAAGATGTTGTTTGATCAAATTTCGAGTAATAAACGAAAAACTTGGATTTTATTGCTGGTTTTCTTCCTACTCTTGACCTTGGTTGGTTATGCGGTTGGTTATCTCTTCATGCGCTCAGGTCTTGGGGGTATGATCATAGCCCTAATCATCGGTTTTGTCTATGCCTTGACCATGATCTTTCAATCAACAGAGATTGTCATGTCTATGAATGGGGCGCGTGAGGTTGATGAGCAAACAGCACCAGACCTCTACCATGTAGTGGAAGATATGGCCATGGTTGCTCAGATTCCCATGCCACGTGTTTTCATCATTGAGGATTCTTCTTTAAATGCCTTTGCAACAGGTTCTAATCCGCAGAATGCGGCAGTTGCGGCCACTTCGGGTCTTCTAGCCATCATGAACCGTGAGGAGCTAGAAGCGGTCATGGGTCATGAAGTCAGTCACATTCGGAACTACGATATCCGCATTTCGACCATTGCTGTTGCACTTGCTAGTGCTATTACACTGCTATCTAGTATGGCTGGTCGGATGATGTGGTGGGGTGGCGCAGGCCGCAGACGGAGTGATAATGATCGCGATGGAAATGGTCTAGAGATTATCATGCTTGTTATCTCTCTCTTAGCCATTGTTCTAGCACCACTTGCAGCAACCTTGGTACAACTAGCTATCTCTCGTCAGCGAGAATTTCTAGCGGATGCATCCAGTGTGGAGCTGACCCGCAATCCTCAAGGGATGATCAATGCCTTGCGCAAGTTGGACAATAGCGAGCCAATGCATCACCACATCGACGATGCTAGCAGCGCTCTTTATATCAATGATCCCAAGAAAGGTGGCGGACTACAAAAACTCTTTTACACCCACCCACCTATCTCAGAACGAATTGAGCGTTTGAAACAGATGTAAACAAAATCCAGAGAAGTTTCTCTGGATTTTTGCTTTTAGCATCTCACTTTTAACTTGTCATCTCACAAAAAAATAGTATAATATATGTAATTCTATATAATTCTATATAATTGAGGTGAATGATGTATAAGCGCTGGATGACGTTTTTCTTGATTTTGATTTTTATGCCGATTCATTTGAGTATAGCAGAGAAAATCATGCGAGAAAATTCATTAACGTTATCAATCCTTTTTACACTTGTTGAACTTGCATTATTTTTATATGTAGGAAAAAAGTATGACTTGTTTCACATTCGGAAAATCTGCCTAAAAGATATTTTAAAATGTTTTCTATCATACGCCTTGCTTTTCCTGTTTTATATTTTGGTCAATTTTTTAGGCCCTACCCAATCAGACACAACTCAAGCTGTGCAAAGTTTTTCACTTTCATGGTCTGTACTTTTTGTGGATCTCTGTGTTTTGGCACCTGTCACGGAAGAAATCTTTATGCGAGGTATGTTACAGGGGATAGTATTTAAGAATACATATTTTGGATTGTTTGCTACATCGCTTCTTTTTGCTTATCTGCATGGTCCCTATACTATTCCTAGCTTTATCACCTATTTAGGTATGGGATTTGCATTTGGGATAAGGTACAAGACTTCTGACAACCTATGGAATTCCATTCTTTTGCATGTCCTCAATAATCTGGTTGCGTTTTGCTTTTTGTATATGAGATAATGTCATATTAGAATGGTTTGAGTTGTAAAATATTAAAAAATGATTTCTAGCTTATACAATTTAAACAAAAGTCAGAGCATAATCTGTCACGTAGACGATGCTAGCAGCGCTCTTTATATCAATGATCCCAAGAAAGGTGGGGGACTACAAAAACTCTTTTATACCCACCCACCTATCTCAGAACGAATCGAACGCTTAAAACATATGTAAACAAAATCCAGAGGTCGTCTCTGGATTTTTGCTATGTTTGAAATCTAAAAATCTTGTAAATCAACAACTTCCAAACCATTTTCTGTTAAACGATAGATACTCGTACAGACCTCTTTTAAGAAGCGTCTGTCATGTGAAACAGTGATCAGACCGCCGGGATAGGAGGCAAAGAGTTTTCTGATTTCGGGTTGAGAAGTGGGAGAAAAATTACGTGTAGGCTCATCCAGAAGGAGAAAGTTTGGTTTGCGCAAGACTAAATCTAAAAGTAGGAGTTTACCTTGTTGACCACCAGATAAAGAATGAATCTGGTGGTGCATCTCTGGATAACTGAAATTGAGACTGGCTAAGTGAGATTGGATTTTCTGTAATTCCTCTTTTTCCCCAGTTTGGCTGAGATAGGCTACTGGAGATAGATCCAATTCCAGTTTTTTATGGTAATCTTGTGGCATAAAACCAAGAGAAATTTCTCTTTTGTCGCTTAGGAGTTGTTGTAACTTGCATAACAAAGTCGATTTTCCAACACCATTAGGCCCTATGATACCGATTTTATCTTGGCCACGGACCGTTAGTTGTAACTCCTGAGCTAAAATGCGCTGGCCAATGGACAAATTTTCCTTTTCCAGTTGGATTAAGACTTTAGAAGCCGGTAATGGTTGGATGTCTGAAAAGAAAAGTTGGATTTGCTCTTCTTCAAGTGGCTTTTGTGTCATGGACTGAGCTGCTTTTTCAAAGCGTTTTTCTTGAGAGAGAACAGTTTTCATCTTTTTAGCCAGTAAGCGCCCAGCAACATCGTTTTTAGTGTTACGCAAGGCAGTTTCTACATTTTGCTTAACTCGGCGATGTTTTTCCATGGTTTTGTCATAGGCTCTCTGGTCGTTAGCAGCTTGCTGGCTTTGTCTGGCAAAATTAGCCTTTCTTTGTTCACTATAGAGATTATAGTCTAAATGCTCGACTAGTGTTTCCGCTTCTTTCCGGTGCTTGACTAGTCGCAAGTGAACAATAGTATCTGCCGTCTGAGAAAGAAAGTCTTCATCATGGGAAATGAAAATAACGGTTTGCCTCATCTTTTGTATCTGACTTTTTAGCCAATCAACTGTCTCAAGATCCAGGTCATTTGAAGGTTCATCTAAAAATAGAATCTCAAAGGGTTTTGCCAACTCATGGATGAGCTGAATTTTCAAAGCTTCGCCACCTGACAGACTGCCAATTTCTTGGTCGCTAGCAAAACGGTCGCTATCAAAGTGCAACTCCTCCGCCAAACGATAAAGAATGCTGTAGTCTAAATCAGCAGAATCCAAAAAGAAGTAGTCATGTAGAGTTCTATTTTTTAGCTCCTCAGGTAACTTTTGAGGAATGTAGGCCAGTGATTGAAGGTCAGACTGAATGTCGCCCTTGATAGTAAAATCAGGTAATGCTTCCCCCATTAAAGCTCGTAGTAAAGTCGATTTACCATTTCCTTCTTCACCAATAATAGCAACCTTTTCTCCTTCTTGGATAGTCATGGTTAGGTTAGATACAAGATCTCGTAGATCTTTGTTTTGTGTGATGGTCAGATGATTGATTTTTATCATATTGTTGCCCTTTCTAGAATGTCCATAGTGCATAACAAAAAGCTCTACTTTATCTAGTAGAGCCCAAAGTCACTGTCAAAACTCTATTTTCCTCGTTAAAAAGCTCGTCAAACTAGCTTGGAGCTGCCTACCCCAACCCAAGAGGAGCATAGCTTTCTAGTTTTTTGATTTTCAATGAGGACAAGATACTAGAAAATCTAGTACAAAAAGAGCATGCAAAAAGAGACAAAAACAAGATCTACTAAATAAAGTTCTTTATTTGATAGACTTAGTTGTTCATGTCTCCCTTACCTCCGAGTATTAGTACCTCTATCCTATACCTTTAAGGAAATTTTGTCAATAGTAAACCTAAAATTATAAACTCTAAAATCCGAAAACAGGCCCATAGAGAGTTAGCACGTGTTTGACATGTTCGTAGTGGAACTTGTCATAGTTGCGCCAAGCAGTGCGTGCTGGATCGTTTAGTTTTAGGCTCCCCAGTCCGATCAAAAGACTGGTACATTGGTAAAATTTCTCAAGGTCGATTAAGATACTGTTGTCAAGCTTTTCCGCTTTTTTAAGTTCCTTGAGAGTGCTGTTCAGCAGTTCTTGTAGACGGAAATCATCGGCTGTACCCTGTTTGCAACTTTGGTAGCTTTTATTTAACTCGGATAGGAGTTGGTAAGCTTCGTTGATTAGTGCTTTGTCTTCCATATGAGCATCCTCCTTGCTCTGATGTATTCTTGCCTATAGTATAGCACTAAACAGAAAATATGTCATAGTAAATATGTTAAAAAGGAGATTTTAATATCAAAGTTTGGAAGGCTGACTTGTAGCCTTTTCATGGTATAATCAAGTGAGTAAATCTTTATGGAGGAAATATGAAGTTAAATATTCAAGAAATTCGTAAGCAGCCTGAAGGCCTACATTTTGAACAAGCTTTAGACCTGGCATCAGACTTGCGTGCCCGTAATCAAGAAATTTTAGATGTCAAAGATATCCTTGCGGTAGGGAAGGTCCAATATGAAGACCGCATGTATTTCTTAGATTATCAACTATCTTACACCATTGTCCTTGCTTCCAGTCGCAGTATGGAGCCAGTTGAGTTGGCAGAGTCTTATCCAGTGACAGAGGTTTTCATGGAAGGCGCAACCAACCAACTAGATCAGGAAGTTTTAGATGATGACTTGGTCCTGCCTATCGAAAATGGTGAAATTGATTTGGCTGAAAGTGTGTCAGATAATATCTTGCTAAACATTCCAATCAAAGTCTTGACAGCTGAAGAAGAAGCTGGTCAAGGATTTGTTTCAGGTAATGACTGGCAAATCATGACAGAGGAGGAGTACCAAGCTCAACAAGCAGTCAAGAAAGAAGAAAACAGTCCATTTGCTGGCTTGCAAGGACTATTTGATGGAGACGAATAATGGTCTTGTCAAAAAAACGAGCACGTAAAGTGCTAGAAGAAATCATAGCTCTCTTCCCAGATGCCAAACCCAGCCTTGATTTTACCAATCACTTTGAACTATTGGTTGCAGTGATGTTGTCAGCCCAGACGACAGATGCTGCAGTCAACAAGGCTACACCAGGTCTCTTTGCTGCTTTTCCAACGCCTCAAGCCATGTCTGTGGCAACTGAAAGTGAAATTGCTTCGCACATTTCTCGCTTGGGACTGTATCGCAATAAAGCCAAGTTTTTAAAAAAATGTGCCCAACAATTATTAGACGATTTTGACGGACAAGTACCTCAGACTCGCGAGGAATTAGAAAGCTTAGCAGGTGTTGGTCGCAAAACAGCAAATGTCGTCATGAGCGTGGGCTTTGGGATTCCAGCCTTTGCAGTGGACACCCATGTTGAGCGTATCTGCAAGCACCATGATATTGTCAAAAAATCGGCTTCACCCCTCGAAGTAGAAAAACGTGTTATGGACATTCTGCCACCAGAGAAATGGTTGGCAGCCCACCAAGCCATGATTTACTTTGGACGGGCTATCTGTCATCCAAAAAATCCAGAATGCGATCACTATCCTCAATTATATGATTTTAGTTCGTTATAAGTGAAAATAATGAATGTTTTTACTTGATTTGAACGGGTCTTTGTGATATAGTAATGACAATAAAATATTCCTTTAAACCTGTCCCGTGAGGCAGACAAGGAGCTGGATTAAGTAGAAGGGTGAAGTCTATACTGTTTGCAGTAGGGCTCGCTTGGCTATACATTCTGAAGTCTCCTTGTTAAGGAGACTTTTCTTTTTGGAGGTTTGTCATGAAGGCAAAAGAAGTTGTAGACGAATTGACCGTCAAACGCGCGATTACTCGAATCACTTACGAGATTATTGAGCGAAACAAAGATTTGAACAAAATCGTTTTGGCTGGTATTAAAACGCGAGGTGTCTTTATTGCTCGCCGTATCCAAGAACGCTTGGAACAGTTAGAATCTCTTTCAGTTCCAGTAGTAGAGCTGGACACCAAACCTTTCCGTGACGATGTTAAAAGTGGTGAAGATACTTCTTTAATCTCTGTTGATGTGACAGACCGGGAAGTCATTTTAGTGGACGATGTGCTCTATACAGGTCGTACCATTCGTGCAGCTATTGACAACGTCGTCAGCCATGGTCGCCCTGCTCGTGTGAGTTTAGCAGTTCTAGTGGATCGCGGACATAGAGAACTTCCAATCCGTCCAGACTATGTTGGGAAAAATATTCCAACTAGTCGCTCTGAAGAGATCATCGTAGAGATGGCAGAACTAGATGGACAAGATAGAGTTCTTATTACCGAAGAAGCCTAGATAGCAAAAAGGAGTTAACCATGTCAGAAAATCAACAAGCTTTGCAACATGTGGTCTCTATGGAAGACCTTACTGTAGATCAGGTCATGAAATTGATCAAACGAGGAATCGAATTTAAGAATGGAGCGCAGGCTTCCTATGAGGACCAGCATATCGTTTCCAACCTTTTCTTTGAAAGTTCGACTCGTACACATAAGTCCTTTGAAGTAGCAGAGATTAAGCTGGGACTGAATCTACTCGATTTCGATGTGAAGACAAGTTCAGTTAACAAGGGTGAAACACTCTATGACACAATCTTGACACTGTCTGCACTTGGAGTGGATGCCTGTGTTATCCGTCACCCAGAAGTCGACTACTACAGAGAGTTGATTGCCAGTCCAACCATTACGACTTCCATTATCAATGGTGGAGACGGTTCAGGACAACATCCAAGTCAGAGCTTGCTTGATTTGATGACAATATATGAAGAATTTGGCCATTTTGAGGGGCTTAAGGTCGCTATCGCTGGGGATCTGGACCACTCACGTGTAGCCAAATCAAATATGCAAATTTTGAAACGTTTAGGCGCAGAGCTCTACTTTGCAGGTCCTGAGGAATGGAGAAGTCAGGAATTCGCAGACTATGGCCAGTTTGTAAGTATTGACGAGATCATCGATCAGGTGGATGTCATGATGTTCCTTCGCGTCCAGCATGAACGTCATGAAAGTGGAGTAGTCTTTTCAAAAGAAGGCTACCATGCGCAACATGGTTTGACGCAAGAGCGTTATGATCGCTTGAAAGAAAAAGCAATTCTCATGCACCCTGCCCCAGTCAACCGTGATGTCGAAATCGCAGACCATTTAGTTGAAGCGCCAAAATCACGCATTGTCCAACAAATGACCAATGGTGTATTTGTCAGAATGGCAATCTTAGAATCTGTTCTGGCATACAGAAAAGCAAAATAAACACAAGACGTTAAAAGACGCCTGAGAGCGTCCACGAGAGGTGACTATATGACAAAACGACTTCTAGTATTAGAAGATGGCACAGTTTTTGAAGGCAAGGCCTTCGGAGCAGATATTGATGTAACAGGTGAAATCGTCTTTAATACAGGGATGACCGGCTATCAAGAATCCATTACAGACCAGTCTTATAATGGACAAATCTTGACTTTCACATACCCGTTGGTGGGAAACTATGGGATTAACCGTGATGACTACGAATCCATCAGTCCTACCTGTAAGGGAGTAGTAGTTTTTGAAGAAGCGCGTAGAGCCAGCAACTGGCGCAATCAAATGACCTTGGACGAATTCTTGAAAGCCAAGAAAATCCCTGGTATCTCAGGAATTGATACTCGTGCGCTTACAAAGATTATCCGTAAGCATGGTACTATGAGGGCAACCCTTACGCATGTTGGTGATACCATGGACCATATCGCAGACCAGCTCCAAGCAACAGTCTTGCCGACAGATAATATCAAGCAAGTCTCTACTAAGACAGCTTATCCTGCTCCTGGAGTTGGATTGAGTGTCGTTCTGGTAGACTTTGGTCTCAAACACTCCATCTTACGCGAACTTTCGAAACGGAATTGTAACGTGACCGTGGTTCCATATACAACCACAGCAGAAGAAATTCTCCATCTCAACCCTGACGGCGTCATGCTGTCAAATGGTCCAGGAAACCCAGAAGATGTTCCAGAAGCACTGGACATGATTCGTGGTGTGCAAGGAAAAATTCCAATCTTTGGTATCTGTATGGGACACCAACTCTTTGCCATGGCAAATGGGGCTAAGACCTACAAGATGAAATTTGGCCACCGTGGATTTAACCACGCTGTACGTGAAATCGCAACAGGACGAGTAGACTTTACTAGCCAGAACCATGGTTATGCAGTTAGCCGTGAGGACTTGCCAGAGCATTTGATTATTACCCACGAAGAAATCAATGACAAGTCAGTTGAAGGTGTACGTCACAGATACCAACCAGGTTTTTCTGTACAATTCCACCCAGATGCAGCTCCTGGTCCACACGATGCTAGCTACCTATTTGACGAGTTTATCGAGATGATGGAAGCTTTTAAACAAGCAAACTAAAAACGAGTAAAAGCTCGTCGGAGAATTTATGTAACTGAACACGGACGGAAAGCTCGGAATTTAGAGAAACCAACTTGGATTGTCAATCCTTCCTTGGTTTCCTAAAATTCAATCGCTTTCTATTCGCCCTTTGTATCTTATTTAATGGCAACCTGAGAGTTGCCGAATAGAAAGGCAGGTCGTTTCTTTTAGTCGCTATAAGGCGAACTAAAAACTCCCTGCACTAGATTTTTTACCGAAAAGTATCGTTTCGCTAAAAAATCGTCGGAGAATTTATTTAATGTCGCTCTGTGAGGCGACGAATAGAAAGGCAGGTCGTTTCTTTTAGTCGCTATTGGGCGAACTAAAAACTCCCTGCACTAGATTTTTTACCGAAAAGTATCGTTTCGCTAAAAAATCGTCGGAGAATTTATTTAATGTCGCCCTCTGAGGCGACGAATAGAAAGTCAGGTCGTTTCTTTTAGTCGCTATAAGGCGAACTATAAACTCCCTGCACTAGATTTTTTATCGAAAATGATTGTTTCGCTAAAAAATCGTCGGAGAATTTATTTAATGGTAACCTGAGAGTTGCCGAATAGAAAGGAGAAGGGCAATCCGTATTTGCTGAACTGAATACGGGCTACGGACATTGCTAAAAAGATAGTTATTCCTAGAACTGACAGTTCTTCGTCATAACTCCTATTTTAGCTTTGTCCGCTTGACGCCCTTAATATCTTATAAATGCCTAAACGTACTGATATTCAAAAAATTATGGTGATTGGTTCTGGTCCGATTATTATTGGTCAGGCTGCTGAGTTTGACTATGCTGGGACCCAAGCATGCTTGTCTTTGAAAGAGGAAGGTTATGAAGTTGTCTTGGTGAACTCAAACCCTGCAACCATCATGACGGACAAGGAGATTGCGGACAAGGTCTACATCGAACCGATTACACTCGAGTTTGTGACACGTATTCTCCGTAAGGAGCATCCTGATGCTTTGCTTCCAACTCTTGGAGGTCAGACGGGTCTGAACATGGCCATGGAATTGTCTAAAAATGGTATCTTAGATGAGCTTGGTGTGGAGCTTCTCGGTACTAAATTGTCTGCCATCGACCAAGCGGAGGACCGTGACCTCTTTAAACAATTGATGGAAGAGCTTGAGCAACCAATCCCAGAGTCTGAAATTGTCAACACAGTAGAAGAAGCTGTTGCCTTTGCAGCATCAATCGGCTACCCTGTTATCGTTCGTCCAGCCTTTACCCTAGGTGGTACTGGTGGTGGTATGTGTGCCAACGAGGAAGAATTGCGTGAAATCGCTGAAAATGGGTTGAAACTGTCACCTGTTACCCAATGTTTGATTGAACGTTCAATCGCAGGTTTCAAGGAAATCGAGTACGAAGTGATGCGCGATTCAGCTGACAATGCCCTCGTTGTTTGTAACATGGAAAACTTTGACCCCGTTGGGATTCACACAGGGGATTCCATCGTATTTGCTCCTGCGCAAACCATGTCAGACTATGAAAACCAAATGCTACGTGACGCGAGCTTGAGCATTATCCGCGCTCTCAAGATTGAAGGTGGGTGTAACGTTCAGCTGGCCCTTGATCCGCATAGCTTCAAGTACTATGTTATCGAAGTAAACCCTCGTGTATCGCGTTCGTCAGCCCTTGCTTCTAAGGCGACGGGTTATCCGATTGCCAAATTGGCTGCCAAGATTGCCGTTGGTTTGACCCTGGATGAGGTCATCAACCCAGTTACAGGTTCAACTTATGCTATGTTTGAACCAGCTCTTGACTACGTCGTTGCTAAGATTCCACGTTTCCCATTTGACAAGTTTGAAAAAGGTGAGCGTCGTCTTGGAACTCAGATGAAAGCAACTGGAGAAGTCATGGCCATTGGACGCAACATCGAAGAGTCACTTCTTAAAGCTTGTCGTTCACTTGAAATTGGGGTTCACCACAATGAAATGCCTGAACTAGCATCTGTTTCGGATGATGCCTTGATTGAAAAAGTTGTCAAGGCTCAAGATGATCGTCTCTTCTACGTATCAGAAGCCATTCGCCGTGGCTACACACCAGAAGAAATTGCTGAATTGACCAAGATTGATATCTTCTATCTTGATAAACTCTTGCATATCTTTGAAATCGAGCAAGAATTGGGTGCTCATCCACAAGAGCTAGAAGTTTTGAAAACAGCTAAGCTAAATGGATTCTCAGACCGTAAGATTGCTGAACTCTGGAAAACAACAGCTGAGCAAGTTCGTCAACTTCGCTTGGAAAACAAGATTATCCCAGTCTACAAGATGGTCGATACCTGTGCGGCAGAGTTCGACTCTGAAACCCCATATTTTTATTCAACCTATGGATGGGAAAATGAGTCTATCAAGTCTGATAAGGAATCCGTCCTAGTCCTAGGTTCAGGTCCAATCCGAATCGGTCAAGGGGTTGAGTTTGACTACGCAACTGTTCACTCGGTTAAGGCTATTCAGGCCGCTGGTTATGAAGCTATTATCATGAACTCAAACCCAGAGACCGTTTCTACAGACTTCTCGGTATCTGACAAGCTCTACTTTGAACCATTGACTTTCGAAGATGTTATGAATGTTATCGACTTGGAGCAACCAAAAGGCGTTATCGTTCAGTTTGGTGGTCAAACAGCTATCAACCTTGCGGAGCCATTGGCAAAAGCAGGTGTGACCATCCTTGGTACGCAAGTCGCTGATCTAGACCGTGCCGAAGACCGTGACCTCTTCGAGCAAGCCCTTAAAGACTTGGATATTCCCCAGCCACCAGGACAAACGGCTACCAATGAAGAAGAAGCCGTGCTTGCAGCTCGCAAGATTGGTTTCCCAGTCCTTGTTCGCCCATCTTATGTCTTGGGTGGACGTGCCATGGAAATCGTTGAAAACGAAGAAGACCTCCGTTCTTACATGCGTACCGCTGTTAAGGCTAGTCCAGACCACCCAGTTCTTGTTGACTCTTACATCGTTGGGCAAGAGTGTGAAGTTGATGCCATTTCAGACGGAGAAAATGTCCTCATCCCTGGTATCATGGAACACATCGAACGTGCTGGTGTCCACTCAGGTGACTCAATGGCCGTTTACCCACCGCAAACCTTGTCGCAAAAGGTTCAAGAAACCATTGCAGACTACACCAAACGCCTAGCAATCGGTCTTAACTGTCTTGGTATGATGAACATCCAGTTTGTCATCAAGGATGAAAAAGTCTACGTCATTGAAGTAAATCCTCGTGCCAGCCGTACGGTTCCATTCCTTTCAAAAGTAACCAATATCCCTATGGCTCAAGTAGCGACTAAGTTAATTCTTGGTCAAAACCTTGGAGAACTTGGTTACCAAGATGGACTTTACCCTGAAAGTACTCGCGTTCATATCAAGGCTCCTGTCTTCTCCTTCACCAAGTTGGCTAAGGTAGATAGCTTGCTCGGTCCTGAAATGAAGTCAACAGGGGAAGTCATGGGATCTGATGCAACTCTAGAAAAAGCTCTCTATAAAGCCTTTGAAGCTTCTTACCTCCATTTGCCAACTTTTGGAAATGTAGTCTTCACCATTGCTGATGATGCCAAAGAAGAAGCATTGGACTTGGCTTGCCGTTTCCAAAATATCGGTTACGGTATCCTCGCGACAGAAGGAACTGCAGCCTTCTTTGCTAGCCATGGATTGCATACCCAGCCTGTTGGTAAGATTGGTGATGATGAGAAGGATATCCCAAGCTTTGTTCGTAAAGGAAAAATCCAAGCGATCATCAATACTGTCGGAACCAAGCGAACTGCTGACGAAGATGGTGAGCAAATCCGCCGTTCAGCCATTGAACACGGTGTGCCACTCTTTACAGCACTAGACACAGCAAATGCCATGCTTAAGGTGCTAGAAAGTCGTAGTTTTGTCACAGAAGCGATTTAACCAAGAAAAAAGAGAAGACTCCAAGTCTTCTCTTTTTTGATGGGAGTATAAAAACAATAAGGAATTTCTTGACAAAGATAATGAAAGGGTTTACAATGTTCTAAAAGAAGCAAGGAGGACCTAAAGATGATTATTTCAACTACGGGGATCGAAGGAAAGAAAATCCTAGAATACAAAGGAATTGTATTTGGCGAAGTGGTTGCTGGGGTTAATATGTTCAAAGATATGGCGGCTGGTTTCCGTAATATTTTTGGCGGTCGTGCTAGTAGTTATGAAGGCGAATTAACCCAAGCGAGAGAAGAAGCTCTAGCAGAAATGATGGCGCGTGCAAGTGAACGTGGCGCAAATGCTATCATTGGGGTTAAGATGGACTATGAAACCTTAGGTGCTGAGAATGGTATGCTGATGGTTACCTGTAGCGGAACAGCAGTGGTGCTTGAGCCCTGATTTGAAGAAAGAAAAAAGAACAGTTGAAACTGTTCTTTTTATTCTTATTTGAGACCGTATTTTTTGTTGAAACGATCCACGCGTCCATCTGCTTGAGTGAACTTTTGACGTCCAGTGTAGAATGGGTGTGAGTCTGATGAAATTTCCACACGGATCAATGGGTAAGTTTCGCCTTCGAACTCAACAGTTTCGTTAGTGCGCTTAGTTGAACCGCTAAGGAATTGGTAACCAGTAGTTGTGTCCATGAAGACAACTGGGCGATATTCTGGATGGATATCTTTTTTCATTTTGCAATATTTCCTTTCTGCCATGGTCTCTTTGCGAGCCATAGATTGTTACCTTACTAGTCTATCAGATTATGACTATTTTGGCAAGTCTTTTCCCTGATTTTATTAAAAATATAGATAAAAATCACCCCAGTTTTTACTGAGGTGATAGGGAGAAGAATTATTGGTCCGCTTGACTTGGATCTTTTTGTTCTTCTTTCTCTTCATTTTTAGATTCAGTTGAATCTTCTTCAGATGATTCTTTTACTGTTTCACTTTCTTCAACAGTCTTATTTTCAGTAGTTTCTTCTTCAGCTAGTTCAGTTTCAACTGGTTCTTCTTTAACAGGTTCTTCATTTTCAGTTTCAGCTTTGACATGAGCTGGTTCTGTAGCTTCTTCTTCTTTTTGCTCGGTTTCCTCTTTAACTGTCTCTTTTTTTTCAGCTGGAGTTTCTTCTTTTTTATGTTCTTGAGATTCTTTTTTGATTTCCTCAACTGCAGTTTTTACGGTAGTACTTGTTACGCGTCCGACTGTTTGAGCAAAATCTTTTCCTGATTCAGCTAATTCTGCTAATGAGTCTTTTGTGATTTTACCACCTGACATTGCCAAGAGACCAGTCACTACAAGGGCAATACTAGCAAGAAGGGAAAGAATCAAACCAAAACCGATTGAAACGCCGTATCCACCAATATGAGTTACATACTTGTTTATGCTGAATAAATTAACAAGAGTGACGAGGGTAGAAATTGCACCTGCAACAATGACACCAATGGCAAAACCTTTAGGCATTGGTTTATTGACATTATTCAAGCATGTCAGAACAATAGAGACGATAGCCGCGATGATAACAAACCAGCCATCTCCGTTAAAACCGTGCACACTATAGGAGCCAAAAGCACCTGCATTTAAAGTAGCCCATGGCAAGAGTGAACCTAGAATGGCTACTCCAGCAGAAATGAGAATAAACAAACGATTTTTTTCCATAATAAGTCTCCTTTTCTTTGGTTTATTATACCATAAAGTGAGTGACAAAGAAACCGTATATTTTCAAGAAAAAAGAATGGAAAAAAGCTAAGAATGAATCTTAGCCTTGATTTGTTCTTGCGACTTCTTGAAGCTTCCCGTATATTTGTTCATTTTCCTCTAAACTATAAGAATTGGCTCCACTTGCTAACGGATGGCCGCCACCGTCATGTTCTCTGGCGACCTGATTGATTGGATGGATTTTACTACGTAAACGAACGCGGTAGTGCCCATCAGCTTGCTCGACAAAAATCCCCCAGAGACTGACACTGTCAATTCTTCCTGGTGCACCGACAATCGCTGCGGTTTCAGCGTCAGTAACATTATACTCTTTCAAGATTTCTTGACTGAGAAGAACGCGTGCAGCTCCGTTTTCATCAACTTCTAAGTGATCATAAACATACCCTTGCAGTTTGGCAATTTTAAAGCTCATAGTGTCCATTTTACGCATTAATTCAGCGTAGTCAAAGTTATGTTCTCTGAGTTGACTGGCAATACGAAGAGTACGAGCAGAAGTAGAAGGATATAAAAAGCGACCGGTATCACCGATAATCCCTGCACACAGTAGTTCAGCAGCTTGATCTGACAAGGTTAGTTGAGTATTTTCTGCAAATAGGGCAATCATCTCACTAGCACTGCTTGAGCCAGTATCGACCCAAGACAAGTCTCCGTAAACATCATCGTTAGGATGGTGGTCAATCTTAATCAGGAAGTCACCTTGATGATAACGCTTATCATCGATACGAGCAGTATTGGCTGTATCGCAGACAATGACAAGAGCTCCTTGGTAGTCACTATCTTGAACAGTTTCCATTTCTGCCATCCAAGTCAAAGTCGGTTCGTTATAACCGACTGCTTTAATGGTCTTTTCTGGAAAATGGTGTGTGAGAAGAGCTTTCAAGCCTACCTGACTTCCCAAGGCATCAGGGTCTGGTTTCATATGACGATGAATGATAATGGTATCGTATTCTTTAATTTTCTCTAAAATTTGCTGGCAAATTTCCATAAATAACCTCAATTCTTTCTCATTTCATTGTAGCACAAGAATTTTTATTTTTAAAATGAAAAAGATATGATATAATGGAGAAAGATAAATTGAGGAGGACGATATGGCATTAGCAAAAATTGTATTTGCCAGTATGACCGGTAATACCGAAGAAATTGCAGATATTGTAGCAGATAAATTGCGTGACTTGGGCTTGGATGTCGATGTTGATGAATGTACGACTGTTGACGCTTCAGACTTCTTGGAAGCGGATATCGCAATCGTTGCGACCTATACTTATGGCGATGGAGAATTGCCGGATGAGATGATGGACTTCTATGAAGACCTAGCTGATCTCAACTTGAATGGTAAAATCTACGGAGTTGTTGGTTCAGGTGACACCTTCTACGACGAATTCTGTAAGGCTGTCGATGACTTTGATCGCGTTTTTGTAGCGACAGGTGCAGAAAAAGGTTCAGAATGTGTTAAAGTTGATCTCTCTGCTGAAGAAGAAGACATCGAACGCTTGGAACAATTCGCAGAAGAATTGGCTGCAAAAGTAGGATAAGAAACAAGCTGCGCTGACTGGAAGGAGTCGGTGCAGTTTTTAGTAGTTAAACTAGATTTTACTAGCCTATTTGGTGGCTTTTTGATACAATAATTCAAATAAAGGAGGAGACACTATGGATTTAGCTAGTATTCGGCAAGAAATTGATCAAATCGACGACCAAATCGTTAAGCTCTTGGAAGAACGAATGAACTTGGTTGAGGGTGTAGTTGCCTATAAGAAAGCCTCAGGAAAACCTATTTTAGATACCAAGCGAGAAGCAGTCATTTTTGAAAAGGTAAGGAGTCGTGTAACCAATAAGAATTACCAAGAAACCATTGTTGCGACTTTTTCAGACATTCTCAAACGTTCGCGTGATTATCAGGATCAGAATATCAAATGAAGAAAGAACAATTCTATCCGCTAGGGATTTTTCTAGCTGCAATGGTGGGAGGCCTTGTCCGCTATCTCATTTCCACTTGGTTACCAGCTAGCCCAGACTTTCCTTGGGGGACCTTTCTTGTCAACTATCTAGGCATTTTCTGCCTGGTCTATCTGGTGAAAGGCTATCTGGTCTATACAGGAACTAGTAAAGGCTTGGTTTTGGCGCTGGGTACAGGATTTTGTGGTGGCTTGACAACTTTTTCTAGCCTAATGCTTGATGCAGTAAAACTGCTTGATACCGGGCGTTATCTTAGCTTAGGCATCTACTTATTTTTGAGCATCGGTGGAGGCCTACTCTTAGCTTATGTTCTAGGGAGGAAGAAATGGTAGTCGTTTATCTTGCAATCGCCTGCGGGTTCGGAGCCTTGGTGCGTTATTTCTTTTCCCGCTATAATCAAGCTTCAAAATTGCCATTGGGAACTCTCATTGCCAATCTTCTAGGATGTTTTTTAATTGGCCTACTCTACAATCATGTGGAGTCCAAGGAAGTCTATGCCATCCTAGCGACAGGTTTTTGTGGAGGGTTAACGACCTTTTCAACCTTGAATGACGAGCTGCAAAGACTAATCAGTGACAAGAAGGTATTTTATAGCTATTTAGTTATAACTTACATAGGTGGTTTTCTAGCGATTTTTTTAGGAATTCTGCTATAAATTTCTTTACTTTTAGGTGGAAATTTGGTAAACTGTATCTTGTGTGTAATGGACGCACAAAAATACAGTTTATCCGCTGAGGAAGGTTCCTCAAGATTGACAAAGATAGGAGAATAAAATGAATCCATTAATCCAAAGCTTGACTGAAGGTCAACTTCGTACAGATATCCCATCATTCCGTCCTGGTGACACTGTTCGTGTACACGCGAAAGTTGTCGAAGGTAACCGTGAACGTATCCAGATTTTTGAAGGTGTTGTTATTGCACGTAAAGGTGCTGGCATTTCAGAAAACTACACAGTTCGTAAAATCTCTAACGGTGTAGGTGTTGAGCGTATCTTCCCAATCCACACTCCACGTGTTGAAAAGATCGAAGTTGTTCGTTACGGTAAAGTACGTCGTGCGAAATTGTACTACTTGCGTGCTCTTCAAGGTAAAGCAGCTCGTATCAAAGAAATCCGTCGTTAATTCGACTAAAAAACTCTGCTCACCCAGCAGGGTTTTTCTCTAGCTCCCTTAGTTCAATGGATATAACAACTCCCTCCTAAGGAGTAGTTGCAGGTTCGATTCCTGCAGGGGGCATTTTGGGAAATATAAAGAAAAACAAAGAATATTCAAAATGTTAGTTTAAGGGCAATCATCATAAGTTAGCTTTTTAAAATAGGTTAGTATTTTTGGAATTTTTGACCAAAGTATGACTCAAATTTGACCAAATATTTGTTTTGATTTTTATGATTATGAAGTAAAGTAGATCATAGAAGTAAGTCTTTATAGGTATAAGTTATTTAAATTCGCTATTTTAGTTAAACGATTAATTTTTGATTCATTTATCCCTGTTTAATGTAAATTAGTTATGAGAAACACCCACATTTTATATACGAATATGTAAAATGTGGGTGTTTCGTCCTTTCGACTTAGTAGATAAGAAAAGGGAACTGACGGCTGTGGTACAGTCAATGATACTTCTTAGAAGGTAGCTAGAGTGAGATAGTGAGGTCTATGTGTTGTATGGTCGGTGTGAGAGTAAAATCTTGCTAATGCCTTTGGGTAAGAAAGAGGGGATATTGGGTTATCTTTAAATTTGTGACCTTGGCGAAGGTAGTAGGCTGAGAAGCTGAAAGTATGCGAAGATAAGAGCGTACATTTTATTTTGCTATATTCTATTGAAAAAACGTAAAAAGACTTTGAAATAAGCCTTTTTATTTTGCGAAAAATTAACAATAACTAGATTTTTATAAAACAGGTTTTGTCCTGATAAGAATTGAAAGTATTGTTAGTTTTCACAAGGGAATCTACTATATTCCTTTATGTAAATTAACAATATGAGTAGAGGTGTTGAAGATAGAAAATGAGGTAACAAAAATGATAAACGTATCAAAAGCATTGATTCTATATAGAGAAAGAAATAATAAGTCAGAGGATGATTTAGCAAATTATTTAGGAATCCAAAAGAAAGCGTATAAACGCTATGAAAGTGGTGATCGTGAGCCTAGCATTGATAAACTTTACAAGCTAGCAAAATATTATAATTGTATGATAGATGATTTTATCAATGTAGATGAAAAATTCACTGTGAAGCGTGAAGAAATATTGTCTACAAAGGATTTAGACAATCTAGGTTGTCACCATCAATTTTCTCATGGTTTGGTAACAATGTTGACTAAGGGAAAGAGTTATGAAGAAACTATTCGCTTTGCTGAAGATGATAAGACTAAGTATGTTCATAAGGTGAAGTGAAACGATTCTTACTTGACCTAGCAGAGAAGATTTAGTAGTAGGAAAGAGGTGTGTTAAAATCGAAGAGTATGGTTATAAGGAGGGTTTGAGGACATATTCCGAAGAATGGATCATAAAAGAGTATAACCGAATCTATAGTCGATTCTGCTGGAATTTGAAAATCTATGCTCATGTAAAAAATGGTGCTGATGTTTATGTATCTTCAAAAAAATGTTGTGATGATTTGTATTATCGGTTGTATGCTGTAGGTCAACTTACACGAAGTTATTACAGTAAAATTATGTCTAAGATTGAAAGAACCTATAATCGTTTCAGAGAAGATGGAGTGATTATTGAATTTTAAAATAATAAAATTTATTTTTAATGGGATATGATATAATGTATATAACATTTTAAAAAAAGGGGATATTTGAATGAAATATAAAAAGTCAATAGCTTTTTTATCAACTGCTATATTGTTGGCATTTAGTAGTGTTGTTCATGCTGATTCTGCAAGACAATCTAAGATTAAAGAATTAGATAATCAAAGAAGTGAACTTGCTAAGAAGAATGGTGTTACTGGCTATCTAGGTGATGGTCGTTGGTATTCACTTGTTGAGTCTGAGAATAAGGTTGATACCTTGAAGAAACAAGTTGAAGCCTTGAAAGTTCCATATAGTGAAAAGAATACTATTAAGGTAAGTCCTGCTTATGTTAAAGCATTAAAGGATAATTTTGATGATAGTAAGAGTGAACAAGAACGAGATCAGGCAGAAGAAATTCTGAAAAGTGAAAGTGCGAAGTTAGCTTTACAGAAAAATGACTTTGTAACTGTTGGTTCAGATAAAGCTGAAGTTTATGATCTTGATAATCTTCCAAAAGAAGTATTGATTGAATTGAACTATTTTGCCTTTGATATGATAAATCAAGTAAGAAGGCAAATGGGAACTAAGGAACTAGTTCTTGCTGAATCGTCTATTGATTTTGCTAGTAAACTGTCTGTTAAAATGCAAAAAGCAGATAGAAGTGTAGAGTATTGGCACTATGTAAAAGGAATCAATGAGGTAGCCAGAGAGTATGGGTTGCCTACTTCTACTAAGGAAGATGAAGAAAAAAAATATGGTGCTCAATATTATGAAAATGGCGCAGGTACGACTCAGGGTTTATATGATGTTACAAAAGCACAATTAAAACGTACTATTTATAATGCCATTTTAGATTTTATGTATAATGGTTATGAATACTATCATGCTCAATCCATTGCTGGAGTGAATTGGGGGAAGCCGAATAATGTAGATTATTTTGGTCTTTCAATTTTCTTGTTGAAAGATGGAACTCAAATGAGTTTTATTACTGTTTCGGACAAGCAAATTTCAAAATCAACTAAGAATAATTTTAGTACAAAAACTCCTGTGAATACTACAGAAAGTAACAGAAAATCAACTCTTGGCAAGAAAGAGAAAGAGTTGGAAGTAGAAAAAGGGAAGTTGGAAAAACTAAATATTTCTTATAAAGAATATGAAAAAATCTCTAAAGAAATTGATAAGTTAA
Organism: Streptococcus sp. NPS 308; assembly: GCF_002355895.1. Lineage (NCBI taxonomy): Bacteria > Bacillati > Bacillota > Bacilli > Lactobacillales > Streptococcaceae > Streptococcus > Streptococcus sp. NPS 308. The sequence goes on along the minus strand of NZ_AP017652.1, from coordinate 1,227,806 downwards.
ACGAAGAAGAAGAAAAAGAAAAGGAGAAAGAACGTAAAGCGAAAGAAGCCTTAAAAGAGAAAAAAGGCTGGATAAGAGAAGGAAACGATTGGTATTTCTATAAGAATAATAGGCCTATAAAAAACACATGGGAAAGTGATTATTGGTTCGGTTCTGACGGAAAAATGGCTACCGATTCATGGGTAGATAATGGACGTTATTACGTTGACAAGTCAGGAAAATATGTTCAAAATAAAAATCAAAAGTATGGCTGGGTTCAAGAAGGAACAGCATGGTATTTCTATAAGAATAATAGACCTATAAAAAACACATGGGAAGGTGATTATTGGTTTGGTTCTGATGGAAAAATGGTTACAGATTCATGGGTAGACAATGGTCGATACTATGTTGATGGTACTGGACGATATGTTCAGAATAAGAAACCTGTTCAGACAAAACCAACTCCATCAAAGGAGAAAAAGGTAGAAAAAAATCCAACTAAGCCTGATCTTGCACCTTCATTTAAGAAGAATGGCTGGATTCAAGAAGGTAAAACGTGGTATTTCTATAAGAATAATCAACCATTGAAAAATACTTGGCAAGGTTCATATTATTTGAAATCAGATGGGAAGATGGCTGTGAGTGAATGGGTTTATGACTCATATTACAAGTCATGGTACTATCTAAAGTCGAATGGAGTTTATGCGAATAGTGCATGGCAGGGTTCATATTATCTGAAATCTAATGGAAAGATGGCAGAAAGTGAATGGATTTATGATAGTTCTTATCAAGCGTGGTATTATCTAAAATCGAATGGAGTTTATGCGAATAGTGCATGGCAAGGCTCATATTATCTGAAATCTAATGGTAAGATGGCAAAAAGTGAATGGATTTACGATAATTATTATAAAGCATGGTTTTATTTGAAGTCTAATGGTATCTATGCTCGTTCTGAGAGGGTACAAGGCTATTGGGTTGATGATTTAGGTAGATGGAAATAGATTAAGAGTCAGTTTTACTGGCTCTTTTTTTGTAGAAAAGGAGAAAATATGATTGTAGTTGTTTATAAACTCTCTCGTTCACCATCAAGTGATTGAGAGTTTTAATTTGTTATAAATGTTTTTAGAAAAGGAGATAAATAATTAAATGTAAAAAGGACAAGAATATAAGGCTTATGGTTCAATCCGTAAAATGAAAGTTGGTGGTGCTTGTGGAGTTATCCTTGCATTTGAAATGTTGGGTATGGTAGTTTCTACAGGTTCGGTTTCTGCAGAAACTAAGGCAAACTTATTTACCTTTTGCTACAATACCCAGGTACGAATAGCATGGGCTACGCCAGATTCGTCATTTGTTTTGGTGATGTATTTGGCGATTTTTTTGAGTTCTGGATTTCCATTTTCCATAACAACGGGGTTGCCAACGACTTCCAGCATGGCACGGTCATTTTCTTCGTCACCGATCGCCATGGTTTCATCTTTGGTCAATCCGAGTTTTTCAGCTAAGTGAGTGATGGCTGAACCCTTGTCTACATTCCTTTTAAGGAGCTCAAGGTAGAAAGGAGCGGATTTATTGATGGAGTAGCGCTCGTAAAATTCGGCTGGTATCTTTTCAATCGCAGCATCGAGAATTTCTGGTTCATCGATAAACATACACTTGACGATTTCCTTGTCAGCCATTTCTTCAGGAGTGCGGTAGAAGATGGGCATGCTGACGAGGGTTGATTCGTGCACCGTGTACTTTCCGATATTGCGATTGGCAGTATAGATACCGTCCTTGGTAATAGCGTGCATGTGAACACCGAGTTTGCGACTGAGAAATTCCATATCCAGATAATCCTCATAGGTCAAGGATTCGCTGATAATCTCATGACCAGTAGCAGTCTCTTGGACAAGGGCACCGTTGAAGGTTACCACATAGTCACCCTCGTCTCTCAACTGTAAGTCGTCCAGAAGTTTGGCAACGCCTGCGATAGGTCGGCCCGTTGCAATGACGACCTTGACGCCAGCTTGTTTGGCATCTTGGATGGCAGAAAAGACTTGAGGAGTGATTTCCTTTTTACTGTTAACCAGGGTACCATCGATATCGACGGCGATTAGTTTAATACTCATATATTTCCTCTATTCGTTTTTATTTGGGGTAAAATGATCGTTCTCAATCAAGTGTAAAAATTGCTGAGTGATACTTGCGAAGATGCTGTTTTGATCTAACATTTCTTTTGGGAAATAGAAACGATTATCTCCGTGGCGGCTACCAGCAAGGGATTGGACGATAGGAGACAGACTAGAGAGTTCTGCTAGATCTCCATTTTTCTGTAGAATCTCAATCTGTGTCCGTGGATTTTCAGATTCGGGACGATAGATATCATAAGGGAGGTCAAAGTTCTTATGAATGGCAGTATAGTAGTCTGGATCAAAACCGATTTCTTCAACCAGTTGTCTCATGCTTGCGAGTTGGTCTTGGTCTTCCTGAGAAAAAGTAATAGATTTAAAGACCTTACGATTGATAAAACGTTGGGAAAGGTCGGCTAGAATTTTATCTGTACTAGTCATCCAGAGTTGGAAGTAGGTATTCATAACTCCGTCATCTAGTGCTAGATAATCAGACAAGCAAACGTTTTTTTCAAAGAATGGTAGTAAGTGTGGAGAGGTTAGGGCAAAGAAGTCCTTGTTTTCTGGATAGAGTTCTTTGGCACGTTTCAAAAGATTTTGCAGAAGAACCTCCATGGCCCGTGTAGCTGGGTGGAAATACACCTGCATGTACATCTGGTAACGACTGAGAACATAATCTTCGATGGCGTGCATCCCATTACGCTGAAAGGCGATTCCATTTTCAACAGGACGAATAACACGAAGGATACGAGTCAGATCAAACTGGCCATAAAAAGCACCGGTAAAGTAGGAGTCGCGAAGGAGATAGTCCATGCGGTCCGCATCAATCTGACTAGAAATCAACTGAACCACCTGTTTGTTTGGATAAGTGTGGTCGATAACGCTGGCAACCTTCTTAGGAAAGTCTGGAGCGACCTGTAAAAGAACCTGGTGAATCTCTGTTTCAGGGCTTTGGATAATTTCCTGGGTAATAGCCTCATGGTCAGTGTCAAAGAGATTTTCAAAAGTATGAGAGTAGGCTCCATGTCCAAGGTCGTGGAGAAGCGCTGCAGTCATGGTTAAGAGAGACTCATTGGAATCCCATTCTTCAGGGTATTTTTCTTCGAAAATTTCAGTGATTTGACGGGCAATTTCATAGACGCCCAAACAGTGAGAAAAACGACTATGCTCTCCACCATGAAAGGTATAGCTAGATGTCCCTAACTGTTTGATACGACGGAGCCGTTGAAATTCTTTTGTATTGATCAAGTCATAGATGACCTGATTATTTACATGGATATAGTTGTGAACTGGGTCACGGAATACTTTTTCGTTCATATGACCATTATAGCAAAATCCTGCTCTTTTTGGTAAAATAGTAGGACAAGAGACATGAAAGAGGATTTGATGTGAAGATTCGGATGCGAAATACGATTCGGTTTGATGAACAGTTGGAAGTCATAGACCAACTCTATGACGTGGAAGTGCGTGAAAAGGGAGATTATCGTTATTTGCTTTTCTATAATGAGGAAAAGGAAAAAGTGGTTCTCAAGTTTCATGAAGAAGAACTAGTGATGACCCGTTTCTCGAGTCCCAAAACCATCATGCGTTTTCTCAAGGATAGTGATAGTTTAGCTTATATTCCGACTCCAATGGGGATGCAGGAGTTTATCATTCAAACGAGTCACTACAAACTGGATGGGCAAAAGATTGAGCTAGCCTATCAACTACAAAATCAAGAGGGACACCCTTTTGCCAGCTATCAATTAGAAATTACTTGGGGATAAAAAAAGGTTGGTGTGAGCCAACCTTATTTGATATAGAGTTCTTGGTTTTTTAGGACAATTTCTCGAACTGTAGCAAACTTCTTGAGTTTTTTAAGCTCTTCAGGATGGGTTACGAGAGTGATCACATAGCCCTCTTTGCCCATGCGACCTGTACGGCCAGCGCGGTGAGTGTAAGTTTCGATGTCTCTAGGAATATCAAAGTTTACGACACATTCTAGACTATCAATATCAATCCCACGTGCCAGAAGGTCAGTTGCAAGGAGCAGGGTTAGTTGTTTGTCCTTGAATTTCTCTAAAATGACTTTTCTAAACTTAACATTGACGTCACTAGCGAGGGAAACAGCCAAGATATCCCGATACTGTAGTTTTTCCTCAGCGCTTCCAAGGTCTGATAGGCTGTTAAAGAAGACTAGACCACGGAAATCCTCAACATGAGCTAGCTTTCGTAGCATATCCACTCGATGACGTTGGTCTACTTGCATGTAGAAATGCTGAATGTTGTCCAGTTTTTGGTCAGAAAGATCAATGGTGCGTGTGTTTGGAGCAATTTTTTCTTGGTCAAACTTGGTCGTCGCACTCATGTAGATGAGTTGGTGGTCACGAGGTGCGTAGTGGGTAATTTTCTCGACAAAGTGAATCTGAGAATCATCGAGCAATTGGTCAAATTCATCCAGGATGATGGATTCCACATTCATCATCTTGATTTTTTTCAATTTAATCAATTCAAAGATACGGCCAGGAGTTCCAATCAGAATTTCTGGTCCTTTTTTTAGGCGTTCAATCTGGCGTTTCTGACTGGAACCTGATAGGAAGAGCTGAGCAGTCAAACCGATGGCTTCTGCCCACGTTTTACATACATCAAAAATCTGTCCAGCCAGTTCGGTATTTGGTGCTAGAATCAAGAGCTGCTGAGATTTTTTCTTTTTTAGCCTTAGAAGACTTGGCAGGAGGTAAGCTAGGGTCTTACCAGTTCCTGTCGGACTTACTCCTAGGAGGTTTTCTCCAGCAAGTATAGGCTCAAATAGTTGAGTTTGAATGGGAGTGAATTCTTGGAAACCGAGCTGGTCGCTCAGTTCTTGCCATTCAGTCGGTAGTTTAGTTTTCATTTTTCTGCCTCAAATCTAATGCCAGCAGACTGGCGCATGGTATATAATAGGTCATGAACAGAACTTGCATCATCCAGCCAGTTCTGGTAAAGTGTCTGATCTGGTTGCTGGATCATCTGTGCAAACGCAGCAACTTCCTCAGTCATCGTATGAGAAGCCTGTTGGATAGGGAGCTGAACTTGATTTCCTCGGTGGTTGGTAAAAATAGCTGAACGGATATGCTCAATCGTGTTGAGGGTCAAGGTTCCATCTGCTGTATAAATCTCGCAAGGAAGATTGGAAGTGATGTTTTTCCCAGCCTTGATATGAACTTGATAGTCTGGGTAGAAGAGGATACCATCTCCATTTAGGTCAATGCTATTGTCAAGCTGTTGAGCTTGATAAGTCGCGTCTTGAGCCTTTCCAAAAAGGCGAATAGCAGCATAGAGAGGATAAATCCCCAAGTCCATAAGGGCACCGCCAGCAAAACGGTCTGAAAAGACATTGGGAGTCTGTCCTGCTAACAAGTCAGGCATCTTGGAAGAATACTTGGCATAGTTGAAATCTGCTCCCAGCACTTGCTTGTCTGCTAAAAAGTTTTTGATAGTGGTAAAAGCTTCTTCGTGGTAATTACGAGCCGCTTCAAAGATAAAACAGTGATTTTTCTCAGCTGTCTGTCTCAAATCCAGCCATTCATGTGGCTGAGTGACAGCTGGCTTTTCAAGAATGACATGCTTGCCATAAGACAAGGCAGCCTTGGCTTGAACAAAATGCAAGGAGTTTGGGCTGGCGATATAAACTACATCAAAGGAGCTCTTGAAGAAGCCCTCTAATTGATCAAAGAGCTGGATATCTTGATATCGAGAAGCAAAGGTTGCGGCAGTTTCTAGTTTTCTAGAGTAGACAGCGACCAGCTGGTATTGGCCACTGGCATGGGCTGCTTCTATGAAGTGATGGCTGATAGCGCCTGTTCCGATGACACCTAGTTTAAACATAGATACTCCTTTTCCGACTTTAAATCCTTCCTTCATTATAACATAGAAAAGAAGGACTATCCAACAGATGGTAAAAATTTTCAAATGGACTACGCTTTTCTCAAAGAAAGTGGTACAATATTGAAATGAGTAAATGAAACTGAAATGGGAGAGATAATGAGATTATTACCAATAAGAAAAATATCTCGTCAGTCTAAAAGACTAGCGCTTTTTTTGACCTTTTGTGCAGGATATGTCGATGCCTATACCTTCATCGTTCGAGGGAATACACTTGTAGCAGGTCAAACTGGGAATGTGGTTTTTCTTTCTGTAGGACTCATTCAACAGAATGTCTCGGATGCCAGTGCTAAAGTAATGACCTTGCTTTCCTTTATGATGGGGGTCTTTTTACTGACATTGTATAAAGAAAAACTCCGAATAGTAAAAAAGCCGATTTTGTCCTTGATTCCACTCGCGGTCTTATCCATAATCATTGGCTTTGTTCCCTTGTCAGTTGACAATATCTACTTAGTCCCACCTTTAGCTTTTTGTATGGGATTGGTGACAACAGCCTTTGGAGAAGTGTCAGGGATTGCCTATAATAATGCTTTTATGACTGGGAATATTAAACGAACCATGTTGGCTTTTGGGGATTATTTCCGAACCAAGCATACGCCCTTCCTGCGAGAAGCCTTGATTTTCGTTAGCCTACTTACCAGCTTTGTTCTTGGAGTTGTCTTTTCAGCTTACTTGACGATTTTCTATCATGAAAAGACGATTCTAGGTGTTCCAGTGATGATGAGCATCTTTTACCTTAGTATGGTTTTTGCTTCTTGGAGGAAAAAAGGAAAGAAAAAGCTTAATTTTGATTGATTTCGCTTGTAAGAAAAAAGAAGATATGCTATACTTGAAGAGTTGACTATGCACAGTCCTGTGCAACCGCACGAACATCGTTGCTTGTCGTATACGAAGTTTAAACTTTGTTATACATAGAGCTCATATACTAAGTGGTTCGTCCCACGATGCTAGGCGAGTCTTCACAAAATACGGGGAAACCCTAAAAATCATAGGAGGTGCATAATGAGCACATACGCAATTATCAAAACTGGCGGAAAACAAGTTAAAGTTGAAGTTGGTCAAGCAGTTTACGTTGAAAAATTGAACGTTGAAGCTGGTCAAGAAGTTACTTTTAACGAAGTTGTTCTTGTTGGTGGTGAAAACACTGTTGTCGGAACTCCACTTGTTGCTGGAGCTACTGTAGTTGGAACTGTTGAAAAACAAGGAAAACAAAAGAAAGTTGTTACTTACAAGTACAAACCTAAAAAAGGTAGCCACCGTAAACAAGGTCACCGTCAACCATATACAAAAGTTGTCATCAACGCAATCAACGCTTAATTTTAAGGAGAACACATGATACAGGCAGTCTTTGAGAGAGCCGAAGATGGCGAGCTGAGGAGTGCGGAAATTACTGGACACGCCGAGAGTGGCGAATACGGCTTAGATGTCGTGTGTGCATCGGTTTCTACGCTTGCCATTAACTTTATCAATTCTATTGAGAAATTTGCAGGCTATGAACCAATCCTAGAATTAAACGAAGATGAAGGTGGCTATCTGATGGTGGAAATACCAAAAGATCTTCCTTCTCACCAGAGAGAAATGACGCAGTTATTCTTCGAATCATTTTTCTTGGGTATGGCAAACTTATCGGAGGACTCATCTGAGTTCGTCCAAACCAGAGTTATCACAGAAAACTAACACGGAGGAAAACATTATGTTAAAAATGACTCTTAACAACTTGCAACTTTTCGCCCACAAAAAGGGTGGAGGTTCTACATCAAACGGACGTGATTCACAAGCGAAACGTCTTGGAGCTAAAGCAGCTGACGGACAAACTGTAACAGGTGGATCAATCCTTTACCGTCAACGTGGTACACACATCTATCCAGGTGTAAACGTTGGACGTGGTGGAGACGATACTTTGTTCGCTAAAGTTGAAGGCGTAGTACGCTTTGAACGTAAAGGTCGCGATAAGAAACAAGTTTCTGTTTACCCAATCGCAAAATAAAAAGGTCCAGTGAACCTTTTTATCCCGAGCCTTGAAATGAAAAGGCGAGGAAGCTAGAAGTAGCATTAAATAAGGCTTTCCGAGTTTTCGGAAAGCCTATTTTTTTATTTTGGTACCCACGCTGATACCCATATTTTTTAAGTCTTGTGTAGTTGGATTTTATCATGGATATTCTTTTTCCTTTGTGGAAAACTTCTGAATTATGGTATAATGAACAGATAGAGAAGTTGGGGGTAGAAGATGAACATTCAACAATTACGCTATGTTGTGGCCATTGCCAACAGTGGTACTTTTCGTGAAGCTGCTGAAAAGATGTATGTCAGTCAGCCTAGTCTGTCTATTTCTGTACGCGATTTGGAAAAAGAGCTGGGGTTTAAGATTTTCCGTCGGACAAGTTCGGGGACTTTCTTGACCCGTCGTGGTATGGAATTTTATGAGAAAGCGCAGGAGTTAGTTAAAGGCTTTGATGTTTTTCAAAATCAATATGCCAATCCTGAGGAAGAAAAAGATGAATTCTCTATTGCTAGCCAGCACTATGACTTCTTGCCACCAACCATTACGGCTTTTTCAGAGCGCTATCCTGACTACAAGAATTTCCGTATTTTTGAGTCTACTACAGTTCAAATCTTAGATGAAGTAGCTCAGGGGCACAGTGAGATTGGGATTATCTACCTCAACAATCAAAATCAAAAGGGAATTCTACAACGAGTTGAAAAGTTAGGTCTCGAAGTCATTGATCTGATTCCTTTTCATACCCACATCTATCTGCGTGAAGGGCATCCTTTGGCGGAAAAAGAAGAACTGGTCATGGAGGATTTAGCTGACTTACCAACAGTTCGTTTCACTCAAGAAAAGGACGAGTATCTTTACTATTCAGAGAACTTTGTTGATACCAGTGCTAGCTCCCAGATGTTCAATGTGACGGACCGTGCTACCTTAAACGGTATTTTAGAGCGAACGGATGCTTATGCTACTGGGTCTGGATTTTTGGATAGTGACAGTGTTAATGGCATTACAGTTATTCGTCTCAAGGATAATTTAGATAACCGCATGGTTTATGTCAAACGGGAAGAAGTTGAGCTTAGTCAAGCTGGGACACTCTTCGTTGAGGTTATGCAAGAATATTTTGATCAGAAGAGGAAATCATGAAAAAAAGAGGAATAGTGGCAGTGATTGTACTGCTCTTAATTGCACTGGATCAGTGGGTTAAAGCCTATGTCGTCCAACAGATACCTTTGGGAGAGGTCCGGTCTTGGATACCCAATCTTGTTAGCTTGACCTACCTGCAGAATAGAGGGGCAGCCTTCTCTATGTTACAAGACCAGCAGTGGTTTTTTGCCATCATAACCTTGCTTGTCATGGCAGGTGCCATATGGTATCTACATAAGCACATGGAGGATTCTCTCTGGATGGTTTTTGGACTGACTTTGATAATCGCGGGAGGTCTTGGCAACTTTATCGACAGAATGAGTCAAGGTTTTGTGGTGGATATGTTTCACCTAGACTTTATCAACTTTGCGATTTTCAATGTGGCTGACAGCTATTTGACAGTTGGCGTGATCGTTTTATTGATTGCAATGCTTAAAGAGGAAGTAAATGGAAATAAAAATTGAAAGAGGTGGGGTGCGTTTAGACAAGGCCCTGTCGGACCTGACAGAATTGTCACGCAGTCTCGCTAATGAACAAATCAAAGCAGGACAAGTTTTGGTCAATGGTCAAGTCAAGAAAGCTAAATACACTGTCCAAGAGGGGGATATCGTCACCTACCATGTGCCAGAACCGGAGGTTTTGGAGTATGTAGCTGAGAATCTTCCGCTCGAGATTATCTACCAAGATGAGGATGTGGCCGTTGTTAACAAACCTCAAGGGATGGTGGTTCATCCCAGCGCAGGTCATACCAGTGGAACCTTGGTCAATGCTCTCATGTACCATATCAAGGACCTGTCAGGTATTAATGGGGTTCTCCGCCCAGGCATCGTTCACCGCATAGACAAGGACACGTCTGGTCTCCTTATGATTGCTAAGAATGATGAGGCCCACTTAGCACTCGCTCAAGAACTCAAGGATAAGAAGTCTCTCCGCAAATACTGGGCGATTGTTCATGGCAATCTTCCCAATGATCGTGGTGTGATTGAAGCTCCGATTGGTCGTAGTGAAAAAGATCGTAAGAAACAGGCAGTGACTGCTAAAGGGAAGCCAGCAGTGACTTGTTTTCAAGTCTTGGAACGCTTTGGAGATTATAGTTTGCTAGAGTTGCAACTGGAAACAGGGCGTACTCACCAAATCCGTGTTCATATGGCTTATATTGGCCATCCAGTCGCTGGTGATGAAGTCTATGGTCCTCGTAAGACACTGAAGGGACATGGGCAATTTCTCCATGCTAAGACTCTAGGCTTTACTCATCCGAGAACAGGTGAAACCTTGGAGTTCACAGCAGATATTCCAGAGATTTTTAAAGAAACGCTGGAAAGATTGCGTAAAACTGAGAATAGATAAAAGAGTTGAGATGCCTTGTCTCAACCTTTTTCATTTCAAGTCTTTTCCATTTTAAAGTATTCATGTTATAATGGATAAATATGAAGAATCGGAGTGAGAATATGAAGTACAAACGAATCGTCTTTAAGGTAGGGACTTCGTCCTTGACAAATGAAGACGGGAGTTTATCAAGAAGTAAAGTAAAGGCAATTACCCAGCAATTGGCTATGTTGCATGAAGCTGGACATGAGTTGATTTTGGTGTCATCTGGGGCAGTAGCGGCAGGCTTTGGTGCTTTAGGTTTTAAAAAACGGCCGACCAAGATTGCAGATAAGCAGGCTTCAGCTGCAGTAGGACAAGGTTTGCTCCTAGAAGAATACACAACCAACCTCCTCATGCGTCAAATCGTCTCTGCGCAAATCTTGCTGACTCAGGATGATTTTGTAGATAAACGTCGTTATAAGAATGCCCATCAGGCTTTGTCTGTATTGCTTCATCGTGGTGCCATTCCTATCATCAACGAGAATGATAGTGTCGTTATTGATGAGCTCAAGGTGGGGGACAATGATACTCTGAGTGCTCAGGTAGCGGCTATGGTGCAAGCAGACCTTTTGGTTCTCTTGACGGATGTAGACGGTCTCTATACTGGAAATCCCAACTCAGATCCAAGAGCTAAACGTCTTGAGAAAATCGAGACTATCAATCGTGAGATTATTGATATGGCTGGTGGAGCAGGTTCGTCTAATGGTACAGGTGGGATGTTGACTAAGATCAAGGCGGCTACGATCGCGACGGAGTCGGGGGTGCCAGTCTATATCTGCTCGTCCCTGAAATCAGATGCTCTGATTGAGGCGGCGGAAGAGACCAAGGATGGTTCCTTCTTTGTTGCGCAAGAGAAAGGCCTTCGTACTCAGAAACAATGGCTAGCCTTCTATGCTCAAAGTCAGGGAACGATTTGGGTAGATGGTGGAGCTGCAGAGGCACTTTCAAAAAACGGGAAAAGTCTCCTTTTATCGGGTGTGGTAGAAGTGGAAGGAAACTTCTCTTACCACGATATTGTAACAGTAGCAGATAAAGAAACAGGTCAATCTCTTGGAAAGGGACGTGTCCAATTTGGTGTCTCAGCCCTAGAAGATATGCTCCGTTCTCAAAAAGCTAAGGGAGTCTTGATTCACCGTGATGACTGGATTTCCATCACTCCTGAAATCCAGCTGCTCTTTACAGAATTTTAGAGGTGAACGATGGTAAGTACACAAGAACAATTCGAACAGGTACAGGCTGTTAAGAAATCAATCAATACTGCCAGTGAAGCAGTGAAAAACCAAGCCTTGCTAGCTATGGCTGATTATTTATTGGCAGCTACTGAGGAGATTTTAGAGGCCAATGCCCTCGATATGGCAGCAGCCAAAGGGAAGATCTCAGATGTCATGCTGGATCGTCTTTATTTGGATGCGGGACGTATAGAAGCGATGGCAAGAGGGATTCGTGAAGTGGTTGCTTTACCAGATCCTATTGGTGAGGTCCTAGAAACAAGTCAGCTTGAAAATGGCTTGGTTATTACCAAGAAACGTGTGGCCATGGGGGTTATTGGGATTATCTACGAAAGTCGTCCAAATGTGACGTCTGACGCGGCTGCCTTGGCTCTTAAGAGTGGAAATGCGGTCGTTCTTCGTAGTGGTAAAGATGCCTATCAAACTGCCCATGCTATTGTCACAGCCTTGAAGAAGGGCTTGGAGACGACTACTATTCACCCAGATGTGATTCAACTAGTAGAAGATACCAGTCGAGAAAGTAGCTATGCTATGATGAAGGCCAAGGGCTATCTAGACCTTCTCATTCCTCGAGGAGGAGCTGGTTTGATCAATGCCGTGGTTGAAAATGCTATCGTGCCTGTTATTGAGACAGGAACTGGGATTGTCCATGTCTATGTAGATAAGGATGCAGACGAAGACAAGGCTCTAGCCATCATCAACAATGCTAAAACCAGTCGTCCTTCTGTCTGCAATGCTATGGAGGTTCTGCTGGTTCATGAAGACAAGGCAGCAAGCTTCCTTCCTCGTTTGGAGCAAGTTCTGGTTACAAGTCGGAAAGAAGCTGGGCTGGAACCGATTCAATTCCGTTTGGATAGCAAAGCAAGTCACTTTCTTTCAGGTCAAGCAGCTGAGGCCCAAGACTTTGACACCGAGTTTTTGGACTATGTCCTAGCTGTTAAGGTTGTGAGCAGTTTAGAAGAAGCGGTTGCGCATATTGAAGCCCACAGCACCCATCATTCGGATGCCATTGTGACAGAAAATGCTGAAGCTGCGGCTTACTTTACAAATCAAGTAGACTCTGCAGCGGTTTATGTCAATGCTTCAACGCGTTTCACTGATGGTGGCCAGTTTGGTCTTGGATGTGAAATGGGGATTTCGACTCAGAAACTGCACGCGCGTGGTCCAATGGGCTTGAAGGAATTAACTAGCTACAAGTATGTGGTTACTGGTGACGGACAGATAAGGGAGTAAGAGATGAAGATTGGATTTATCGGCTTGGGGAATATGGGAGCTAGCTTGGCCAAGGCTGTCTGGCAGGCCAAGACGGGTGATGACCTTCTCCTTGCCAATCGTAGTCAAGCGAAAGTAGATGCTTTTATCGCCAACTTCGGCGGTCAGGCTTCCAGCAATGAAGAAATTTTTGCAGAAGCAGATGTGATTTTTCTAGGTGTTAAGCCTGCTCAGTTCTCAGACTTGCTTTCTCAATACCAGACCATCCTTGAAAAACGAGAGAGTCTTCTTTTGATTTCCATGGCGGCTGGATTGACCTTGGAAAAACTAGCTAGTCTTATCCCAAGTCAACACCGAATCATTCGCATCATGCCCAATACTCCAGTGGCTATTGGCCAAGGAGTGATTAGTTATGCCATGTCAGCAAACTGTCGTGCTGAGGACAGGGAACTCTTTTGTCAGCTTTTAGCCAAGGCTGGCCTCTTAGTTGAACTTGGGGATGGCTTAATCGATGCTGCGACAGGGCTTGCTGGTTGTGGTCCTGCCTTTGTCTACCTCTTTATCGAAGCTTTGGCAGATGCAGGTGTTCAGACAGGATTGCCCCGAGAAAGGGCCTTGAAAATGGCAGCCCAAACAGTAGTCGGCGCTGGACAAATGGTTCTGGAAAGCCAGCAACATCCTGGAGTTTTGAAAGACCAAGTTTGCAGCCCAGGAGGTTCGACTATCGCGGGTGTAGCAAGTCTGGAAGAACATGCCTTTAGAGGTACCGTCATGGACGCAGTTCATCAAGCTTATAAACGAACACAAGAACTAGGTAAATAAGAGGTTGGATGACTTCCAGCCTCTTTTATGGTCGATTGAATAGAGAAGGCGTAAAAAGATTGTCACAAAAACCTATTTTTTTGATAGAATAGAAGGTAGAAAAAAAGAAATGAGTTAGACATGTCAAAAGGATTTTTAGTCTCTCTTGAGGGACCAGAGGGAGCAGGAAAGACCAGTGTTTTAGAGGCTCTACTCCCCATTTTAGAGGAAAAAGGAGTAGAGGTACTGACGACCCGTGAGCCAGGTGGAGTCTTGATTGGGGAGAAGATTCGTCAAGTGATTTTGGACCCCAGCCATACTCAGATGGATCCTAAAACAGAGCTTCTTCTCTATATCGCCAGTCGCAGACAGCACTTGGTGGAAAAAGTTCTGCCTGCTCTTGAAGCTGGTAAGTTGGTCATTATGGACCGCTTCATCGATAGTTCCGTTGCTTATCAGGGATTTGGCCGTGGCTTGGATATTGATGCCATTGATTGGCTCAATCACTTTGCGACAGATGGCCTCAAACCCGACTTGACACTTTATTTTGACATCGAAGTGGAAGAAGGGCTGGCTCGTATTGCTGCCAATAGTGATCGCGAGGTCAATCGTTTGGACTTGGAAGGCTTAGACTTGCACAAGAAAGTTCGTCAAGGTTACCTTTCTCTTCTGGACAAAGAAGGAAATCGCATTGTCAAGATTGATGCGAGTCTTCCTTTGGAGCAAGTTGTGGAAACGACCAAGGCTGTCTTATTTGACAGAATGGGCTTGGATAAATGAAACAAGATCAACTAAAGGCTTGGCAGCCAGACCAGTTTGACCGCTTTGTCCGTGTCCTAGAACAAGACCAGCTCAATCACGCCTATCTTTTTTCAGGTTTCTTTGGAAGCTTGGAAATGGCGCAGTTTTTGGCTAAGAGCCTCTTTTGTAGGGATAAGGTAGGCGTTCTACCATGTGAGAAATGCCGAAACTGTAAGCTGATTGAACAGGAAGAATTTCCCGATGTTACTTTAATCAAGCCAGTCAATCAGGTCATCAAGACAGAACGGATTCGGGAATTGGTGGGTCAGTTTTCCCAAGCAGGGATTGAAAGCCAGCAGCAGGTCTTTATTATCGAGCAGGCCGAAAAAATGCATCCCAACGCAGCTAACTCTCTGCTCAAGGTCATCGAAGAACCCCAGAGCGAAGTTTACATTTTCTTCTTGACCAGCGATGAGGAAAAAATCTTGCCAACAATCCGTAGTCGGACCCAGATTTTCAACTTTAAAAAGCAAGAAGAAAAGCTCATCCATCAATTAGAACAAACAGGTCTGGTCAAGAAAAAAGCAACTCTCTTAGCCCAGTTTTGTCAATCACGTGCTGAAGCTGAAAAGTTGGTCAATCAGGCTAGTTTTTGGACCTTGGTGGATGAGAGCGAACGCCTGCTGACCTGGTTATTAGCTAAGAAAAAAGAGAGTTATTTGCAGGTGGCGAAATTAGCCAGCTTGGCAGATGACAAGGAAAAACAAGATCAGGTTTTGCGAATCCTCGAGGTGCTCTGTGGGCAGGATCTCTTGCAAGCAAGGATTCGACAGATTTTACAAGATTTACTAGAAGCTAGAAAAATGTGGCAGGCTAATGTCAGCTTTCAAAATGCCTTGGAATATCTGGTCTTGAAAGAAATATAAACTCAATGAAGGATAAAGAAAGGAAAGGGCTGGTTTATGGATAAGAAAGAATTATTTGATGCGCTGGACGATTTTTCCCAACAGTTATTGGTGACCTTGGCCGATGTGGAAGCCATTAAGAAAAATCTCAAGAGCTTGGTAGAGGAAAATACAGCTCTTCGTTTGGAAAATAGTAAGTTGCGCGAACGCTTAGGCGAGGTAGAAGCAGATGCTCCCGTCAAGGCCAAGCATGTTCGTGAAAGCGTCCGTCGAATCTATAAGGACGGGTTTCACGTTTGTAATGATTTTTATGGACAACGCCGAGAACAGGACGAGGAATGTATGTTCTGTGACGAGTTGTTATACAGGGAGTAGGCATGCAGATTCAAAAAAGTTTTAAGGGGCAATCTCCCTATGGCAAGCTTTACCTAGTGGCAACGCCGATTGGCAATCTGGATGACATGACCTTTCGTGCTATCCAGACCTTGAAAGAGGTGGACTGGATTGCGGCTGAGGACACGCGCAATACTGGTCTTTTGCTCAAGCATTTTGACATTCCGACCAAGCAAATCAGCTTTCATGAGCACAATGCCAAGGAAAAAATTCCTGATTTGATTGGTTTCCTGAAAGCAGGGCAAAGTATTGCTCAGGTCTCCGATGCGGGTCTGCCCAGTATCTCAGACCCTGGGCATGATTTAGTCAAGGCAGCCATCGAAGAAGAGATTGCAGTTGTCACAGTTCCAGGTGCCTCTGCAGGGATTTCTGCCTTGATTGCCAGTGGTTTGGCGCCACAACCACATATTTTTTATGGTTTCTTACCGAGAAAATCAGGCCAGCAAAAGCAATTTTTCGACTCAAAAAAAGACTATCCTGAAACTCAGATTTTTTACGAATCGCCCCATCGTGTGGCAGATACATTGGAAAATATGCTAGAAGTCTACGGTAACCGCTCGGTGGTCCTGGTCAGGGAATTGACCAAAATCTATGAAGAATACCAAAGAGGAACCATCTCTGAATTGCTGGCAAGCGTGG
The DNA here is from genome assembly GCF_002355895.1 of Streptococcus sp. NPS 308. NCBI lineage: Bacteria > Bacillati > Bacillota > Bacilli > Lactobacillales > Streptococcaceae > Streptococcus > Streptococcus sp. NPS 308. Next base: position 1,211,392 of record NZ_AP017652.1, on the reverse strand, counting down.
TTGAAACGCCACTCAAGGGCGAGTGTCTCCTCATCGTTGAAGGTGCCAGTCAGGATGTGGAGGAAAAGGACGAGGAGGACTTGTTCTTAGAAATCCAACATCGTATCCAGCAAGGAATGAAGAAAAATCAAGCCATTAAGGAAGTTGCGAAACTCTACCAGTGGAATAAAAGCCAGCTCTACGCTGCCTACCACGATTGGGAAGAAAATCAAGAAAATGACTAAACAGGGAAGTTTGCCTTCTTCCCTTTTTTTGTTATACTAGTAAAAGAAAAATTAGAAAGATTTGTGGTTGTCAAACAATCCAGGGGCTTGTTTGGATATGGACGGATGTTCCACCCAAAGAGGTATTAGTGTCGTGTCTCAATCTTATATCAATGTTATCGGAGCAGGTTTAGCGGGGTCTGAAGCTGCCTACCAAATCGCAGAACGTGGTATTCCAGTTAAACTCTATGAAATGCGTGGTGTCAAGTCAACACCTCAGCACAAAACAGACAATTTTGCGGAGTTGGTTTGTTCCAATTCTCTTCGTGGCGATGCCCTGACTAATGCTGTTGGGCTCCTCAAGGAAGAAATGCGTCGATTAGGTTCTGTCATATTGGAATCAGCAGAAGCTACACGTGTTCCTGCAGGTGGGGCGCTTGCGGTGGACCGAGATGGTTTCTCTCAGATGGTAACCGAAAAAGTAGCCAACCACCCTCTGATTGAAGTAGTCCGTGATGAGATTACAGAATTACCAACAGATGTTATTACAGTTGTCGCTACTGGCCCTTTGACGAGCGATGCTCTAGCTGAAAAAATTCATGCCCTTAATGATGGTGATGGTTTCTATTTCTATGATGCGGCAGCGCCTATTATCGATGTCAACACCATTGATATGAATAAGGTCTACCTCAAGTCTCGTTATGACAAGGGAGAAGCGGCCTATCTCAACGCTCCCATGACCAAGCAAGAGTTTATGGATTTCCATGAAGCCTTGGTCAATGCGGAAGAAGCACCGCTCAATTCTTTCGAAAAAGAAAAGTACTTTGAAGGTTGTATGCCGATCGAAGTCATGGCCAAGCGTGGTATTAAAACTATGCTTTATGGTCCTATGAAGCCAGTCGGTCTGGAGTATCCAGATGATTACACAGGCCCTCGTGACGGAGAATTTAAAACACCTTATGCTGTTGTCCAGCTCCGTCAGGATAATGCAGCTGGTAGTCTTTACAATATCGTCGGTTTCCAAACCCATCTCAAATGGGGGGAGCAAAAGCGTGTTTTCCAAATGATTCCTGGTCTTGAAAATGCAGAGTTTGTCCGTTATGGGGTTATGCACCGCAATTCTTACATGGATTCACCAAATCTTCTTGAGCAGACCTACCGTTCTAAGAAACAACCAAACCTTTTCTTTGCTGGTCAGATGACGGGTGTGGAAGGTTATGTTGAGTCAGCAGCTTCTGGATTGGTTGCTGGAATAAATGCTGCTCGTCTCTTCAAGGGAGAAAGCGAGGCTATTTTCCCAGAGACAACAGCGATTGGCAGTCTGGCTCATTACATCACCCATGCGGACAGCAAACACTTCCAGCCCATGAATGTCAACTTTGGGATTATCAAGGAGTTGGAAGGCGAGCGTATCCGTGATAAGAAGGATCGTTATGAAAAAATTGCAGAGCGTGCTCTTGCTGACTTAGAGGAATTTTTAACTGTCTAATTTTTTTGAAAGAATTGCTCATGATACTATAAAAATCTTAGAAATTATGATAAAATAGGTAGGATGAAAAAAGGAGAGTAAAAATGGCGAACCCCAAGTATAATCGTATTTTAATCAAGTTATCAGGTGAAGCCCTTGCTGGTGAACGTGGCGTAGGGATTGATATCCAAACAGTTCAAAAAATTGCAAAAGAGATTCAAGAAGTTCATAGTCTAGGGATCGAAATTGCCCTTGTTATTGGTGGAGGAAATCTCTGGCGTGGAGAACCTGCTGCAGAAGCAGGAATGGACCGTGTTCAGGCAGATTACACTGGAATGCTTGGGACTGTTATGAATGCTCTTGTGATGGCAGATTCATTGCAACAAGTTGGCGTCGATACGCGTGTGCAAACAGCTATTTCTATGCAACAAGTTGCAGAACCTTACGTACGTGGACGTGCCCTTCGCCATCTTGAAAAAGGTCGTATCGTTATCTTTGGTGCCGGAATTGGTTCACCTTACTTCTCAACAGATACAACAGCAGCTCTTCGTGCGGCTGAAATCGAAGCAGATGCCATTCTGATGGCTAAAAATGGTGTCGATGGTGTTTACAATGCCGATCCTAAGAAAGACAAGACAGCCGTTAAGTTTGAAGAATTGACCCACCGTGATGTTATCAACAAAGGTCTTCGTATCATGGACTCAACAGCTTCAACCCTCTCTATGGATAATGACATTGACTTGGTGGTCTTCAACATGAACCAACCAGGCAACATTAAACGTGTCGTATTTGGTGAAAATATCGGAACAACAGTTTCAAACAATATCGAAGAAAAGGAATAGGAAAGATTATGGCTAACGCAATTGTAGAAAAAGCTAAAGAAAGAATGACCCAGTCTCACCACTCACTTGCTCGTGAATTTGGGGGTATCCGTGCAGGACGTGCCAACGCAAGCTTGCTGGACCGTGTCTATGTGGAATACTATGGAGTAGAAACTCCTCTTAATCAAATCGCTTCTATCACTATTCCAGAAGCGCGTGTCTTGTTGGTAACGCCATTTGACAAGTCTTCATTGAAAGACATCGAACGTGCCTTGAACGCTTCTGATCTTGGTATTACACCAGCTAATGACGGCTCTGTGATCCGCTTGGTTATCCCAGCTCTTACAGAAGAAACTCGTCGTGACCTTGCTAAAGAAGTGAAGAAGGTCGGTGAAAATGCTAAAGTGGCTATTCGTAACATCCGTCGTGATGCTATGGACGAAGCCAAGAAACAAGAAAAAGCAAAAGAAATCACTGAAGACGAATTGAAAACTCTTGAAAAAGATATTCAAAAAGTAACAGACGATGCTGTGAAACACATCGACGACATGACTGCCAATAAAGAAAAAGAACTTTTGGAAGTCTAAAAATAAACAGAAAAACTCAGTTGGCATTGCTGGCTGAGTTTTATTCGAAAGAAGGAACTATGAATACAAATCTTGCAAGTTTTATCGTTGGACTCATCATCGATGAAAATGACCGTTTTTACTTTGTGCAAAAGGATGGTCAAACCTATGCACTTGCCAAGGAAGAAGGTCAACATACAGTAGGGGATACGGTCAAAGGTTTTGCCTACACGGATATGAAGCAAAAACTACGTCTGACAACCTTAGAAGTGACTGCCACTCAGGACCAATTTGGTTGGGGAACCGTAACAGAAGTTCGTAAAGACTTGGGTGTTTTTGTCGATACCGGTCTACCTGATAAAGAAATCGTTGTGTCACTCGATATCCTCCCTGAGCTCAAGGAACTCTGGCCTAAGAAGGGCGACAAACTCTACATCCGTCTTGAAGTGGACAAGAAAGACCGTATCTGGGGGTTCTTGGCTTATCAAGAAGACTTCCAACGTCTGGCTCGTCCTGCCTACAACAACATGCAGAACCAAAACTGGCCAGCCATTGTATATCGTCTCAAGCTGTCAGGAACCTTTGTCTATCTGCCAGAGAATAACATGCTTGGTTTCATTCACCCAAGTGAGCGCTACGCAGAACCACGTTTGGGGCAAGTGTTAGATGCGCGTGTCATTGGTTTCCGCGAGGTTGACCGCACTCTGAACCTCTCCCTTAAACCGCGTTCTTTTGAGATGTTGGAAAATGATGCCCAGATGATTTTGACCTACTTGGAAAGCAATGGTGGTTTCATGACCTTGAATGATAAGTCATCTCCTGAGGACATCAAGGCAACCTTTGGCATTTCTAAAGGTCAGTTCAAGAAAGCACTCGGAGGCTTGATGAAGGCTGGCAAAATCAAGCAGGACCAGTTTGGGACAGAGTTGATTTAGGTCTTATAGACATGATAAAGAAACTTGAAGAAATGAGTTTAGAGGAACTCTGGCAACTTTTTCCTATTTTTCTAGTAGAGCACAAGTCAGAGTGGAAAGACTGGTATGAATTAGAAGAAGCAAATCTGAAAAAAATATTGGGTGCCAATGTTATTAAAAGAATAGAACATATCGGTAGCACTGCTATCCCTAATATTTGGGCCAAAAATATCGTTGATATTCTGCTAGAAGTAGGTAGAATAGAGGATTTAGCAAGAGTTAGGGATTTATTGGTGAAGAATGGTTGGCTAGTGATGTCGGAGAGTCCTAACAGGATTTCGCTAAATAAAGGCTATACAGAGCAGGGATTTGTCGAGAAAGTTTTTCATTTACATTTGCGAATGACGGGAGATCATGACGAGATTTATTTTAGAGATTATCTCTGCCAGCATCCAGATATTGCCCAAGCGTATCAGGAATTAAAACTAAGTTTATGGAAACAATTTGAACACAATCGAGACGCCTATACAGATGCTAAAACAGATTTTATAAACCACTACGTATCAAAGGCTAAGTCCAGTAATTTTCAAGAATCAGAAAAGTGTCATCAAAAAACTCTTGATAGGAGAAAGAATTGAGAAAATCATTTTACACTTGGCTCATGACCGAGCGCAATCCTAAAAGTAACAGTCCCAAAGCTATCTTGGCAGACCTCGCTTTTGAAGAGTCAGCCTTCCCAAAACACACAGATGATTTTGATGAGGTGAGTCGCTTTTTGGAGGAACATGCCAGTTTCTCTTTCAACCTAGGAGACTTTGACGCCATCTGGCAAGAATACTTAGAACACTAGAGACAATGAGATGAGGCTAGTATTTTATTGTTCTCTTTGCTATAATAAAAAGAAATAAACGGATTAGAGAGGTTCTTTATTTGAAGGAACATTCAATAGACATTCAACTGAGTCATCCAGATGACCTGTTTCATCTTTTTGGTTCCAATGAGCGCCATCTTCGTTTGATGGAAGAAGAGCTTGATGTGGTGATTCATGCACGTACGGAGATTGTGCAGGTTTTGGGAGAAGAAGCTGCATGTGAGGAAGCCCGTCAGGTTATCCAGGCATTGATGGTTTTGGTAAATCGGGGGATGACAGTTGGGACGCCAGATGTGGTGACGGCTATTAGCATGGTCAAAAACGATGAAATCGACAAGTTTGTCGCCCTTTACGAAGAAGAAATCATCAAGGACAATACTGGGAAACCGATTCGTGTCAAAACCTTAGGTCAAAAACTTTATGTGGACAGTGTCAAACAGCATGATGTGACCTTTGGAATCGGACCAGCAGGGACAGGGAAGACCTTTCTTGCTGTGACTTTGGCAGTAACTGCCCTTAAACGTGGGCAAGTTAAGCGGATTATCCTTACTCGTCCAGCAGTGGAAGCAGGTGAGAGTCTAGGATTTCTTCCGGGTGATCTCAAGGAAAAGGTGGATCCTTACCTTCGACCAGTTTATGATGCCTTGTATCAGATTTTAGGAAAAGACCAGACCACCCGTCTCATGGAGCGTGAAATCATTGAGATTGCGCCCCTCGCCTACATGCGTGGACGGACCTTGGATGATGCCTTTGTCATTCTCGATGAGGCGCAAAATACGACCATCATGCAGATGAAGATGTTCTTGACGCGTTTAGGTTTTAATTCGAAGATGATTGTTAATGGAGATATTAGCCAGATTGACCTACCACGGAACGTCAAGTCAGGTTTGATTGATGCCCAAGAAAAGCTCAAGAACATTCACCAAATTGACTTTGTTCATTTTTCAGCCAAGGATGTGGTTCGCCATCCAGTTGTCGCTCAAATTATCCGAGCCTATGAACCAGCTCCAGTTAAGGTTGAAGAAAAGAACCAAGAAACAGAATAGAAAAAAAGCAGTTCAGATGTGAACTGCTTTTTTTTAATGAGTGTCTAGCTTTAAAGAAGTTCGTCGATAGACGTATGATCTTTATCGAGTCCTTGAGCAACTGGTAGGCTAGTTAAGTAACCTTGATAAGTGGTCACACCTTGACGCAAGCCCTCATCTTCAGAGATTGCTTGTGCGAATCCTTTGCCGGCCAAAGCTTCGATATAAGGAAGAGTGACATTGGTTAGGGCGATGGTTGAAGTACGAGCAACTGCACCAGGGATATTGGCAACGGCATAGTGGAGAACACCGTGTTTTTCATAGACGGGTTCATCGTGCGTGGTCACACGGTCAGCTGTCTCGATAACGCCACCTTGGTCAACGGCTACGTCAACGATGACAGAGCCTGGACGCATTTGTTTGACCATCTCATCTGTCACCAATTTCGGTGCTTTAGCACCAGGGATAAGAACCGCTCCAATTACCACATCAGCATCTCTCACACTTGCTTCAATGTTGAATGAATTTGACATAAGAGTTTGGATTTGGTTCCCAAAGACTTCCTCTAACACTGAGAGACGTTTCGCACTGATATCTAAAATAGTCACTTGAGCACCAAGTCCGAGGGCGATGCGGGCAGCATGTGTCCCGACGACACCGCCACCGATAATGGTTACTTTTCCTTTTGGAACACCTGGTACACCACCAAGTAGGACACCAGAGCCACCAGCTTGTTTGGTAAGGAAGTGAGCTCCGATTTGAACAGCCATACGACCTGCAACTTCACTCATAGGAACGAGGAGTGGTAGTTGTCCTTGATTATCACGAACAGTTTCATAGGCAATTCCTGTTGTTTTTGCTGCTAACATAGCATCTGCTAATTCTGGCGCAGCGGCCATGTGCAAGTAGGTGAAGAGGAGAAGATCATCGCGCAAATAACCGTATTCAGAAGCTAGTGGTTCTTTTACTTTAACGACTAATTCGGCAGCCCAGGCTTCAGCAGCAGTAGCGACAATCTCAGCTCCTTGCTTTTGATAATCAGCATCAGTAAATCCTGAACCAAGACCAGCATTTGTTTCGATGAGGACGCGATGCCCACGAGAAACTAAGCTATGGACACCAGCAGGTGTGAGGGCGACACGGTTTTCGTTATTTTTAATTTCTTTTGGAATTCCGATTAACATAAAGGTTGTCTCCTTATTCTATATCTGGATTCTAATCATAACAATCACAGAGAGAACCAGATCATTTATTGTGATGTACTAATTTTATATAAAAGATGGATAAAAATCAAGAGAAACTGATTGCTAGGGCCTTTATTTTTTGCTAAAATGGTTGAAAATCCTTTCCAAGGAGGGAAAGTATGGAATCAATCTTTTTAAAACTAGCCCAGTATCCAATAGTGGAGACAGAGCGTTTAGTGCTTAGACCTGTAACTTTGGATGATGCAGAAGCTATGTTTGAGTATGCCTCGGACAGAGAAAATACGCGCTACACTTTTCCAACCAATCAAAGCTTGGAAGAAACCAAGAATAACATTGCTCAGTTCTACTTGGCCAATCCCTTGGGACGGTGGGGAATAGAACTAAAAAGCAATGGTCAGTTTATCGGTACCATTGATTTGCACAAGATTGATACTGTTCTTAAGAAGGCAGCTATTGGTTACATTATCAATAAAAAGTATTGGAATCAAGGATTGACAACAGAAGCCAATCGAGCCGTGATTGAGCTGGCTTTTGAGAAGATTGGAATGAATAAGTTAGTTGCTTTACACGATAAGGAAAATCCTGCATCTGGCAAGGTCATGCAGAAATCAGGCATGCGCTTTTCCCATGCAGAACCCTATGCCAGAATGGATAATAAAGAACCAGGTCGAATCATCACAAGAGTTCATTATGTCTTGACTAAGGAAGACTATTTTGCAAATAAATAAGCAGTTGAAAAGAAATTTTCGACTGTTTTTTATTTCTCTTGCGAATAACTTAAGAGAGGAGAAAATATGGAAGTCATTATCGAGAAAATCAAAGAGTATAAAATCATTGTCATATGTGCTGGTTTGGGTTTGGCCTTGGGCGGATTTTTCTTGCTAAAGCCATCTACGCAAAAATCCGTCACAGAAACAAATTTGCAGGCTGAAGTCGCGGCCGTTTCAAAGGATTCATCGTCTGAAAAAGAAGTGAAGAAGGAGGAAAAGGAAGAGCCTCTTGAACAAGAGCTGATTACAGTAGATGTCAAAGGTGCTGTCAAATCACCGGGGATCTATGACTTGCCAGTAGGAAGTCGGGTCCATGATGCTGTTCAGAAAGCTGGTGGATTGACAGAGGAAGCAGATAGTAAGTCGCTCAATCTAGCACAGAAAGTCAGTGACGAGGCTCTTGTCTATGTTCCAACTAAGGGAGAAGAAGCAGCTAGTCAGCAGGCTACCTCTGGAACGACTCCTTCGACAAGTAAAGAAAAGAAGGTCAACCTCAATAAAGCTAGTCTGGAAGAACTCAAGCAGGTCAAAGGCTTGGGAGGAAAACGAGCCCAGGATATTATCGACCATCGTGAGACGAATGGCAAATTCAAGTCGGTGGATGAGTTAAAGAAAGTTTCTGGCATTGGCGCTAAGACCATAGAAAAGTTAAAAGACTATGTTACGGTGGATTAAGAACTTCCCTATCCCCCTAATCTATCTGAGTTTTCTGTTGCTTTGGCTTTACTACGCCATTTTCTCCGTATCTTATCTCGCGCTGCTAGGTTTCGTTTTTCTGCTAGTTTGTCTCTTTATCCAATTTCCTTGGAAATCGGCTGGTAAAGTTTTAGCGATTTGTGGATTTTTTGGATTTTGGTTTCTGTTTCAAAACTGGCAACAGACACAAGCTAGTCAAGACTTAGTTGCGTCTGTAGAGAAGGTGAGAATTTTACCAGATACTATTAAGGTTAATGGAGATAGTCTATCTTTTCGGGGCAAGACTGACGGACGTACTTTCCAAGTTTACTATAAACTCCAGTCCGAGGAGGAGAAAGAGCAATTTCAAGCCTTGACAGAGCTCTATGAGATAGAACTAGAAGGAAAACTTTCGGAACCAGAAGGCCAGAGGAATTTTGGTGGCTTTGACTACCAAGCCTATCTGAAAACTCAGGGGATTTACCAAACTTTGACTATCAAGAGTATCCAGTCAATGAAAAAGATTAGCAGTTGGGATATAGGAGAAAATCTGTCCAGTTTACGTCGAAAGGCTGTAGTTTGGATCAAGACGCACTTTCCCGACCCTATGCGCAACTATATGACAGGTCTTCTTTTTGGACATCTGGATACGGACTTCGAGGAGATGAATGAGCTTTATTCCAGTCTAGGGATTATCCATCTCTTTGCCTTGTCGGGTATGCAGGTTGGATTTTTTATGGATGGGTTTAAGAAGCTCCTTTTGCGATTGGGCTTGACTCAAGAAAAGTTGAAGTGGCTGATCTACCCTTTTTCCCTTATCTATGCAGGTCTGACAGGGTTCTCAGCTTCGGTCATTCGTAGTCTCTTACAAAAATTACTAGCCCAACATGGTGTTAAGGGCTTGGACAATTTTGCCTTAACGGTTCTTGTCCTCTTTATCATCATGCCCAACTTTTTCCTGACAGCAGGAGGTGTCTTGTCCTGTGCCTACGCTTTTATCTTGACTATGACAAGCAAAGAAGGGGAGGGGCTCAAGGCTGTTGCCAGAGAAAGTCTGATAATTTCCTTGGGAATATTGCCCATTTTGTCCTTTTATTTTGCAGAATTTCAGCCTTGGTCAATCCTTTTGACCTTTGTCTTTTCCTTCTTGTTTGACTTGGTTTTCTTACCGCTTTTGTCTATCTTATTCATTCTGTCTTTTGTTTACCCAGTCACTCAGCTTAACCTTGCCTTTGAATGGTTAGAGAGCATCATTCACTTGGTATCGCAGATGGCAAGTAGGCCCTTGGTCTTTGGCCAACCCAACGCATGGCTTTTGATTCTTCTCTTAGTTTCATTGGCCTTGGTCTATGACTTTAGGAAAAATGTCAAAAGACTAGCAGGATTCAGCCTCTTTATCGTAGGGTTCTTTTTCTTAACCAAACACCCGCTGGAAAATGAAATTACCATGCTGGATGTAGGGCAGGGAGAAAGTATTTTTCTAAGGGATGTAACTGGTAAAAACATTCTCATAGATGTGGGCGGAAAGGCAGAATCCGACAAAAAAATCCAAGCTTGGCAGCAAAAGTCGACAACCAGCAATGCCAAGAGAACCTTGATTCCCTATCTGAAAAGTCGAGGAGTAGATAAGATTGATCAGCTGATTTTGACCAATACAGACAAGGAGCATGTTGGAGATTTGCTGGAGGTGACCAATGCTTTCCATGTGGGCGAAATTTTAGTGTCAAAAGGAAGTTTGACACAGAAGGAATTTGTGGCAGAACTACAAGCGACTCAAACCAAGGTACGCAGTGTAACTGCAGGGGAGAACTTGCCGATTTTTGGGAATCAGTTAGAAGTCCTATCTACAAGGCAGATTGGAGATGGGAATCGTAATGATTCTCTCCTTCTTTATGGAAAACTCTTGGATAAGCACTTTCTCTTTACTGGGAATTTGAAGGAGAGGGGAGAGCAGGAACTTTTAAAGCAATACCCTACCATAGAGGTGGATATCTTGAAAGCAGGTCAACATGGTTCAAAGATTTCATCTAGTCCAGCTTTTTTAGAGAAGCTCAAACCGGAAATTACTCTTATTTCAGTGGGCAAGAACAATCGTGCCAAACTCCCTCATCAGGAAACCTTGGCACGACTAGAAAGCATCAAGAGTAAGATTTACCGAACAGACCAGCAAGGAGCCATTCGCTTTAAAGGTTGGAATAGTTGGCGAATGGAAACAGTGCGATAAAATAGATAAAGTTTTTCGAAAAATTGACTTTTTATCTTGACAAGGAATAGAAAACTTGGTATCATATAAAAGTTGAGAAAAGCAGAAGTGAGAGCTTCTCGCCTTGTGACATCAAGTTGCCTGGCCCTACGGATGAAAAGTTTCTAAGAAACGCTATCATAACGTGCGGGCTTGTATCATTACGAGTCCGCTATTGTTTTTCTCTAATAATAAAAAAGAGGTGAAAACCATAGCAAAGCAAGACTTATTCATCAATGATGAAATTCGTGTACGTGAAGTTCGCTTGATCGGTCTTGAGGGAGAACAGCTAGGCATCAAGCCACTCAGCGAAGCGCAAGCATTGGCTGATAGTGCGAATGTTGACTTAGTTTTAATTCAACCCCAAGCAAAACCGCCTGTTGCTAAAATTATGGACTACGGTAAGTTCAAATTTGAGTACCAGAAAAAGCAAAAAGAACAACGTAAAAAACAAAGTGTTGTTACTGTGAAAGAAGTTCGTCTGAGTCCAACTATTGACAAGGGTGACTTTGACACAAAACTTCGCAATGCACGCAAGTTCCTTGAAAAAGGAAATAAAGTTAAGGTATCCATTCGCTTTAAAGGGCGTATGATCACCCATAAAGAGATTGGTGCAAAAGTTTTAGCCGAGTTTGCTGAAGCAACACAAGATATTGCGATCATCGAACAACGAGCTAAGATGGATGGACGCCAAATGTTCATGCAGTTGGCGCCAGCAACTGACAAAAAATAATTGTCAGAAAGTTAAATAAAGGAGAAAAAATCATGCCAAAACAAAAAACACACCGCGCATCAGCTAAACGTTTCAAACGTACAGGTTCTGGTGGACTTAAACGTTTCCGTGCTTACACTTCTCACCGTTTCCACGGAAAAACTAAGAAACAACGTCGTCATCTTCGTAAAGCATCTATGGTGCATTCAGGAGATTTCAAACGTATCAAAGCAATGCTTACTCGCTTGAAATAATAGCCTAACAGTAAGTAAACAATTCTAGGAAATATTTGGAGGAAATAAAACATGGCACGTGTTAAAGGTGGCGTTGTATCACGCAAACGTCGTAAACGTATTCTTAAATTAGCAAAAGGTTACTATGGAGCTAAACACATCTTGTTCCGTACTGCAAAAGAACAAGTAATGAACTCTTACTACTATGCATACCGTGACCGTCGTCAGAAAAAACGTGACTTCCGCAAATTGTGGATCACTCGTATCAACGCGGCAGCTCGTATGAACGGACTTTCATACTCACAATTGATGCATGGTTTGAAATTGGCTGAGATCGAAGTTAACCGTAAAATGCTTGCTGACTTAGCTGTTAACGATGCAGCAGCTTTCGCTGCTCTTGCAGATGCAGCTAAAGCAAAACTTGGTAAATAATAATTGATAAGACTGGAACAGGATTGTCCCAGTCTTTTTAAAAATAAAGGAGAAAGCTATGGCTTCAAAAATGCTACACACTTGCTTGCGAGTAGAAAACCTTGAAAAATCAATCGCATTTTATCAAGATGCTTTTGGTTTTAAAGAATTGCGTCGCAGAGATTTTCCAGATCATGCCTTCACGATTGTATATCTAGGACTTGATGGTGATGACTACGAGTTGGAGTTGACCTATAACTATGACCACGGCCCTTATGTGGTAGGTGATGGCTTTGCTCATATCGCCCTCAGTACACCTGACCTTGAGGCACTTCATCAAGAACACAGCGCGAAAGGCTATGAGGTTACAGAGCCTAATGGACTTCCAGGAACCCCACCAAACTATTACTTTGTCAAAGATCCTGATGGCTACAAGGTTGAAGTCATTCGTGAAAAATAATCCAGTAAAGTCAAGTAGAATGTTCGTTTTCTGCTTGACTCTTTTTCAAAAACGTTTACAATAAAGGTAGGAAGTTTAGTGTAGTTTTGACAACCAATCCTCTGGTTGTCAGATACACTTTTTATTTAATTTTCAAAAATCTATATGCTAAAAGTTAGCATTATTATTTTTAAAACCGATATACCTATAGGTTATATTTATGTTTTATAACCAATAGATATATTTATCGAGATATTTTTGAAAAAGTGTTTATAGGCTTAAAAATGGAATTTTTAAAATGTTTAAAAGAACTAATAAAAAAGCAAACTTTATTTAAGTTGAAGTGGATGAAAAACTAGAAATTTCGCAACCTGTTTACGCTTCATGGGAGAGTAGACTCAAAAGGACTGATCGAAGAAGAAAAGGAAATTTTCAAAAAAGAGTTGATTGAGTTTATGGAAGAACGGAAGAAGGCGTTTGGGAATAAAATGTGAGTTCATAAAATAAATTAGAAAAGGTATAAAGTTGATAATGTCGCACTATTTGATTAGCAATGCAAAGATTATTGAAGAACTATCGAAACTATACGAGGGTAAACTTGATATTGATAAAATCAAAGAAAAAATATTCTCTAGAAATTTTGGTGAGCTAACTCTTGTTGAATTTTCAAAATTTAGAGTGTTTCTTGATGCATCTTTAATGATATATAATAGAAATAAATTAGAAAAAGAATATTTGAAGGCAACAAAGCAATTTAAATACCTTGATAATTTTAAAATGGATTTGAAGGAAATCAACTATGAATCGTACAGAAATTTCATAAATGAAAATTACAACTTTTATTTGGATGGATTTGCTCATCTAATTATTGACACTGAACCACAGCCTGGAAATATTTATGATGAAATTGTACGATTACGCAATGCTTTCGCACATATGCAGTATGGTAATTTTTCTATGTGTGAGCCAGGTGTAATGATTTTATATGGTATTTTTAATAAAGATAAAGGACATCTAAAATATATGGGAATTGCGTTAGAGCCTGTGATACATGAATTTATTAGTCGATATTACTCAAATCAATCTGTCTTGGGGCTACCATATAAACATTCATTCATAAGTAATTTTTCTTTCAAGGAACATGAATTTAAACCGCATCATGTTTTTACTGTAGTAACTTTCGAGAATGATTCAGTTCAATATATCCCTGGACAAATTCATCCGATGATTCAGTTTTTAGATTATCAATCGGATTTAGATAGTGAATTTGGTTTGCAAAGAATGGATGATTTCTTAAACTCTAGTGATTTTAGAGTTGAAGAGCAGATATTGGATGAAAAAAAAATTAGTGTTCTTCATAATATAATCGAAAAAGAGAATGGAGATAAGGAACATTTACCATATCTTTACAAAGCACTCTGTGATCCAGAGACGGAAATATCAAACTTCTTTGTGCATATACGACAATTGAACGATAGAATTATAAATTGTTTTACTCTATACTCGGAAGGAAAGCTAGAAGAAGGCAAAAACGATATTTTGAGAAGTTTGGATGAATTGCAAGAGGACTCAGAGTCGATAATATTTTTCCGCTACATGTTTACAATTTTAAAAATATTTAATTTTGCCTTAAGGTTAGAGGATGATGATTTGCCCGAACTTGATTATAGCGAATTAGATGTTTCAAAATTTGTCTATGATGATCAGGATATGATTGATTTTGCCAATGATTATTATTTAAAATTTGGTAATCAGAAAATGATAACTCACGATTTAAATAAAGAATTTGTTTGTACAAAAATTAGGAATGCTATTTCTCATGGAAACTTTAAATTTGACACCAATTACAATGAAGTGATAGTCAGCTTTGAAGATAGATGGAATGGAAGGGTGGTAAAAATTCAAACTTCTATGAGAGACTTAGAAAATTTTATTGGTGATTTTAATAGTTTGCAAATTGGTTAATAGATCACAAGTCAAGTAGAATGTTCGTTTTCTACTTGACTTTTTTACTTTGAAAGAGTATACTAATACAAATTTAACCTTTAAGGGGAGTCCAGAGAGACTCACAAGGTGTCAGATAAAAGTGATAGGGAATTCTCTGTGGAGACTTTTTAGGTGTGTCCATGAGTTCTGTCCTATCTCGACTGAGACCTTGCAATAGCAAGGTCTTTTCTTTATCTGGTCCCCTTAAAATTTAAGGAGGAAAATCATGAATCCCACATGTAAGAAGCGTATGGGTGCGATTCGTTTGGAAACCATGAAAGTGGTTGCACAGGAGGAAATTGCGCCAGCAATCTATGAATTAGTCCTAGAAGGAGAAATGGTTGAAGCCATGCGAGCAGGCCAATTTCTCCATCTGCGCGTGCCTGATGATGCCCATCTCTTGCGCCGTCCTATTTCAATTTCGTCTATTGACAAGGCAAACAAGCAGTGTCACCTCATTTATCGGATTGAGGGGGCTGGGACAGCTATTTTCTCAACCTTAAGGCAGGGAGATACTCTTGATGTGATGGGGCCTCAGGGGAATGGTTTTGACTTGTCTGATTTAGACAATCAGAGTCAAGTCCTCCTCGTTGGTGGTGGGATTGGTGTTCCACCCTTGCTAGAAGTAGCCAAGGAATTGCATGCGCGTGGGGTGACAGTAGTGACAGTCCTCGGTTTTGCGACTAAGGATGCTGTTATTCTCGAAAAGGAATTGGCCCAATATGGGCAGGTTTTTGTAACGACAGATGATGGTTCTTATGGCATCAAGGGAAATGTGTCAGTCGTTATCAATGACTTAGACAGTCAATTTGATGCTGTTTACTCATGTGGGGCTCCTGGAATGATGAAGTATATCAATCAAAGATTTTATGATCATCCAAGAGCCTATCTATCTCTGGAATCTCGTATGGCTTGTGGGATGGGAGCTTGCTATGCCTGTGTCCTAAAAGTCCCAGATAGTGAAACCGTCAGCCAACGTGTCTGTGAAGATGGCCCTGTTTTCCGCACAGGAACAGTTGTATTATAAGGAGAAAATCATGACTAGAAATCGTTTACAAGTTTCTCTCCCTGGTTTGGATTTAAAAAATCCCATCATTCCAGCATCAGGCTGTTTTGGTTTTGGCCAAGAGTATGCCAAGTACTATGATTTGGACCTTTTAGGCTCTATTATGATCAAGGCGACGACACTTGAACCGCGTTTTGGGAATCCAACTCCCAGAGTTGCAGAGACACCTGCCGGTATGCTCAATGCAATCGGCTTGCAAAACCCTGGTTTAGAAGCTGTTTTAGCTGAAAAGTTGCCTTGGCTGGAAAGAGAGTATCCTACGCTTCCCATCATCGCAAATGTTGCAGGCTTTTCAAAACAAGAGTACGCTGCCGTTTCTCGAGGAATTTCTAAGGCTGCAAATGTAAAAGCTATCGAGCTTAATATCTCTTGTCCGAATGTGGATCACGGTAATCATGGACTTTTGATTGGACAAGATCCTGATCTAGCTTATGAAGTGGTAAAAGCAGCTGTGGAAGCCTCTGATGTGCCAGTTTATGTTAAATTAACCCCTAGTGTAACGGATGTTGTCACCATCGCCAAAGCCGCAGAAGATGCAGGAGCAAGTGGCCTAACCATGATCAATACTCTAGTCGGTATGCGCTTTGACCTCAAAACAAGAAAACCAATCCTAGCCAATGGAACAGGTGGAATGTCTGGACCAGCAGTCTTTCCAGTAGCCCTCAAACTCATCCGCCAAGTCGCCCAAACAACCGACCTTCCCATCATTGGAATGGGGGGAGTGGATTCGGCTGAAGCAGCGATAGAAATGTATCTGGCTGGTGCCTCTGCCATCGGAGTTGGAACAGCCAACTTTACCAATCCATATGCCTGTCCTGATATTATTGAAAATTTACCAAAAGTCATGGATAAATACGGCATTAGCAGTTTGGAAGAATTACGCAAGGAAGTCAAAGCCAGTCTGAGATAAGCTAGGTCTTCCTTATCGTCAACAAGAAATAGAATCTTCATCAATTTGTAATATTTCCGTCGATTAACTATGTTACAATAGGGATTAGAAAACGTTATTGGAGCATTTAAATGAAACGATGGAAAGTGGCCCTAGTAAGTGCTGGCTTATTGGGGTGTTTTTTTACTGTAGTGGAGACAGCAAAAGCAGAAGAGGGGACGTGGCAAGGAAAGACCTACCTCAAATCAGACGGGAAACCAGCAACCAAGCAATGGCTTTTTGACCAAACGCATCAGAACTGGTTTTATCTTAAAGAAGATGGTCAACGTGCAGAAAACGGTTGGTTGACTGTTGCTGGTAAGGATTACTATTTTAACGAAGCTGGAAAATTAGCTTCGAAAACGTGGATTGGCCAGTACTATGTGACTGAAAGTGGTGCTAAAGCCAAGGAACAGTGGGTATTTAATCAGGAACAAGAATCCTGGTATTATCTCAAGTCTGATGGTCAGAAAGCTCAAAATGAGTGGATTCAACAAGGTCAGGAAAAATATTACCTTAAAGAAGACGGGAAAATGGCCAAAGATGAGTGGATTACTCAAGGTGAGAACCAGTACTACATCAATTCACAAGGTAAAATCTTAAAAAATACCTGGCATGGCTCTCACTACCTATCTGATAAAGGAAATAAGGTAAAACAGGCTTGGATCTATGATGCTAATTATAGCAGTTGGTTCTACCTGAAAGCGGATGGCAACTACGCAGAAAACGGTTGGCAAACAGTTAAAGGGAAAGATTATTACTTCAAACAGGGTGGTTATCTGGCTACAAATACCTGGCTTGGAAAATCTTATGTAACTTCAAGTGGCCATAAGGCGAAAACAAGCTGGATTTTCGATAAGAACTACGAATCATGGTTCTATCTCAATGCCGAAGGCGACTATGTTGAAAAAGGCTGGCAAACAATTGATGGAAAAGATTACCATTTCAAATCAGGCGGCTATCTTTCTACCGAGCGCTGGATTGACCGCTTCTATGTTGCTAAAAGTGGAGCTAAATTGAAATCGGAATGGCTCTTTGACAAGACTTATAACTCTTGGTTTTACTTGAAAGCTGACGGAACCTATGCTGAAAAAGGTTGGCAAACCATCAAAGGCAAGGATTACCATTTCAAATCAGGCGGCTACCTCTCTACGGAAACTTGGATTGACCGCAGTTATGTGACGAGCAGTGGAGCAAAAGCTGGCAAAGGGTGGCTCTTTGACAAGAATTATAACTCTTGGTTCTATATTAACTCTGATGGAAATTATGCCAATAAAGAATGGCTCTGGGATAATGGTTACTACTATCTCAAATCTGGTGGTTATATGGCTGCGAGTGAGTGGGTATGGTACAAGAACAATTGGTTCTACCTCAAGTCAAATGGAAAGATGGCTGAGAAAGAATTAATCTACGATTCATCCGACCAATCATGGTATTACCTTAAATCCGGCGGTTATATGGCAAAAAATGAAACTGTGGATGGTCATACCTTGGATGCTTCTGGTAGATGGCATGTTGCGGATAAAACCAAGTATTACAAAGTTAAACCAATTACAGCCTATGTCTATAGTGCATCTGGAGAAATCTTGAGTTACATTAACCAAGGAAGCATTGTTTCACTGGATAGCTCGACGCGAAAAGGCGGCCGACTTGCAGTTTCGATTTCTGGCTTGTCTGGCTATATGAATCAAAGTGATTTGACAGCTGTGGACGAAGGAAGCGAGTTTATCCCACATTATACTAGTGATGGGAAATTCCTCTATCATGAACTCTCTCCTTATACGAGTATCAAAGTAGCTCCACACACATCTGCTATGGTTATTGGTAAGAAGTACTACTCGACTGATGGTGAGCATTTTGATGGCTTTACGGTTAAAAATCCTTTCCTCTATAAAAACTTGAGAGAGCCAAGTAATTATAGTGCAGCTGAGTTGAATAAAATTTACTCCATGATGAACTTGCAGGATAGTCCTCTAGCAGGTAAAGGAGCGACTTTCAAAGAAGCTGAGGAACGTTACGGTGTCAATGCCCTTTACTTGATGGCCCATAGTGCCCTTGAAAGTGCTTGGGGTCGCAGTCAAATTGCCAGAGATAAGAACAACTTCTTTGGTATTGCGGCTTATGATACGAGCCCTTATCTCTCAGCCAAGAGCTTTGATAATGTGGATAAAGGAATTCTAGGAGCTGCCAAGTGGATTCGTGAGAATTACATTGACTACGGCAGAGACCACCTTGGAAACAAGGCGACCGGAATGAATGTTCGCTATGCTTCTGATCCTTACTGGGGTGAGAAAATAGCCAGCATCATGATGACCATCAATAGTAGACTTGGTGGGAAAGACTAATCAAAAAAATCAACGGTAATTACTGCAAAGTGGTTATCGTTTTTTTAATAGACAATGAGTTGATTGAATAGCTTTACAAACTTGAAATTTATCAAATAACATATTAAAATATAAAAAAATTATTTATAATTCAAGGAGTTTAAAATGAAGAAATCAATGATGGTCGGGCTTATCATTTTTATTGCTTTAGGTTTGGCAACAGGATACTATTTCTTATCTTATGCGCCTCATCAAGCTGCTGTAACTAAGTTTGAAGATGTAGTAAAGGATTTAAATGAAAAGAATAAAGAAGTTGAAGATCAAATAGCTGAGGCTGAAAAGGTTATTGAGAATAATGAAGAACCTCTTGATTCTAAGACATTGGAAGAATTGAAATCAACTATAAAGGATAGCAAAGATTCACTTCGTAAAATACCAGATATTGAAAAACAAACTGAGCAAATTGAAAAGCAAATTGAAGAATTAAGTCAACCATTAGATTATAGTGAAACAAAAAAGAATTTATCTGACAAACAGACTCATTATCAAAATAGCATTCTTCAATTAAAACAAATTACAAATCCTTCAAGTTCTTTTATTGAAGAAAGGCTCAAAGAAATTGAATCAATTACTGGAGTACAATCTGTTACGGAGGATAATGACCCTAATAAAAAATTGAATAAACAAGGTGGGTATACAGCGTCTGTATATTTTGTTGACAATCAAGTGACTGAATCTGTAGAAGGCTCAGATATTGTTCAGAAAGGCAATGATGTTGGAGGAAATATAGAGGTTTATAAGACAAAAGAAGATGCAGAAAAACGCAATACTTATATCAGTGCTTTTGATGGAACTGCTTTAAATCCAGGATCACACTATGTTTATGGAACTGTATTAATTCGCACTTCTCACCATTTAACAGGAACGCAACAGAAAGAACTGACCGAGAAAATCTACAATAAATTGATTGAACTAAAATAATAAAAAATTGGATAGCTATTAGTTTTATTGAAGTAAGATACAGTCAAAAAGCCGTTGGAAAACGGTTTTTTGTTATAATTAAACTAAGAATGTAGCATTAAAGGAGAACAGCATGACTTTTGAAGAAATCCTGCCTGGATTAAAGGCCAAGAAAAAATATGTACGAACTGGTTGGGGAGGGGCTGAAAACTATGTGCAACTCTTTGACACTATCGAACAAAACGGGGTTGCACTTGAAGTGACGCCTTATTTCCTAATCAACGTGTCTGGAGAAGGGGAAGGTTTTTCCATGTGGAGTCCGACACCTTGTGATGTTTTGGCGACGGATTGGGTAGAAGTGCATGACTAGACGCGTATTGATTACGGGAGTGAGTTCAGGGATCGGTCTGGCTCAAGCTCGTCTCTTTTTAGAGAATGGCTATCAAGTTTATGGTGTGGATCAAGGAGAAAATCCAGTTTTAGATGGTGATTTCCACTTTTTACAGAGAGATTTGACCTTGGACTTGAAACCTGTTTTTGACTGGTGCCCTCAGGTGGATGTTTTGTGCAATACTGCTGGAGTTTTGGATGATTATAAACCGCTTTTGGAACAATCAGCACAGGAAATTCAAGAGATTTTTGAAATCAACTATGTGACTCCAGTTGAAATGACACGACATTATTTGATACAAATGCTGGAAAATAAAAAAGGAATCATTATCAATATGTGTTCGATTGCTTCAAGTCTAGCTGGCGGAGGTGGACACGCCTATACTTCCTCTAAGCATGCCTTGGCTGGATTTACCAAGCAGTTGGCTCTAGACTATGCGGAAGCTGGAATTCAGGTCTTTGGGATTGCTCCAGGTGCTGTCAAGACAGCTATGACAGCTGCCGACTTTGAACCCGGTGGCTTAGCTGACTGGGTGGCTAGTGAAACGCCTATCAAGCGCTGGATTGAGCCAGAGGAAATAGCAGATCTTACACTTTTTCTAGCAAAC
This sequence comes from Streptococcus sp. NPS 308, assembly GCF_002355895.1. Classification (NCBI taxonomy): domain Bacteria; kingdom Bacillati; phylum Bacillota; class Bacilli; order Lactobacillales; family Streptococcaceae; genus Streptococcus; species Streptococcus sp. NPS 308. The sequence continues at coordinate 1,190,575 of NZ_AP017652.1, read as the reverse complement.
GGAAAAGCAAGCGCCATGCAGGGGCAAATCTTGACGATTGATGGTGGCTGGTCTTTGAAGTAGCATAGTTGGTATTTAGTGAATATGTGGAGGTAAGTTATGAAAAGAAATGAGTTCGGATTTGTGTTACCAAATCTCTATTATCAGTTTTTATCAGAATGGGACGAAGTGGATCCTTATAAGATTGGTGACTCAGGTATCTGTTTATATGCTAATGAGGATCTATTAGAGCGTAATGAGACCTATCAGATAGAAGTAGATGAACCAGACTTCTTTTTGATTGGTCAAGAGGGAGATTTGGCTTATTTTATCAAGAAAAATGCAGATGATTCCATTTATGAAAATGACTTAGGTGCTTTAGGTTCCTTAGAAATGCAGAAAGTAGCTGCAAACGTCTATGACTTTATTGACAAGATTTTAGAGGAAGAATTGTAAAACTGGAAGGGAGTAATCATGTTTAGAGTGCTGGAAGCAGATTCACCGATTTCAAAAGAAGACCTTTTACAATTTGAGGAGATTCTTGGGAAGAAATTGCCAAAAACTATGTTGGGCTTTTATCTCCAGCACAACGGAGTCCAGCCCCAAGTAAGGGGTGTTCACGATGATTGTCATCTCTTTCCTTTCAATTCCTTTAATTCACTTGACGAAATTAAAAAGTCTCTTACATGGTTTGACGATGAGGCTGTGCCTGCTGGATTTAAGGGCGCAGATCTTCTCCATTTTGCCTATGATCCTGGATCGGGTAACTATGCTCTTTCTCTAAGGGAAGAGGATTATGGCAAGGTGTATTTCTATGTTCTAGAAGAAACAGCTGAGGTGTATGGTCAATGGCCATCTTTGGAGGATTTTTTTGAATTCCTTTGTTGAAGCGTGAGACTAAAAAGGAGAAATGATGCGTAAATATTTAGAACGTTCACTTGAGCAGATTATCGAGCAGGTGCGTGTGGACAAGTTATCATCAGATGATTTTTGTCTCTATGCCAAGGAGGATGGAGAACTAACACTTAATAGCCTATATTGGGTATCAAATTATCCAGATGTCGTGGAAGACCGTGATGTCTACCCGACAGAAGTGGCGGAACAAAACCTCCAGCTAGTCTACTATGGAGAGCAGTTGATTGATGTTCTCACCGTAGCGCTCGAAGAAAAGCCAGATGCAAGTCTCCAAAACTTGGTTGATGCTTTGAATTATTATAATCAGCACGATAATTTTATGCCCTTTAATGATTAGCTAGGCTGATTAGCGAAATGGTATCTGATGACTGATAGCATTAGGAGAGAAAATGATGAGAGAATATCAATTTGATGTCCATAACGAGATGTTTGTATCGATTCCAGAGGAAAGAGAAAATATCTGCCTTACTTTAAGTGATTCTTTAGAGGTTATCAATGAGGAGTTGACTCCGTCTTACAGAGCAAAACTAGATAATCTCCTGGATCAATCATCAGTATGGTATCCAAAAGCTTTGGCAAAAATTCAGAAGGAATTTACAGAATTAGCAAGTGCAAGACTCCTTTCCATTTTTATCTTGTCTGAGCAAAGGGATATAGATTTAATTTTCGGCTTGAAATTTGGACTGAAAGAGGACTCGGAGCATGGTAGAGGCTTTAAATTCTCCCTCAATAGTCTTGAAATATTAGAATATGGTTTAGGAGAAATCGCATACTACTAGGTGTAGTCGGTTATAAGAGAAGTATGAGAAGATGGAGCAGGAGATGGTTGAGAAAGATGGGATTATCATAAAGGATGGACAGATCATCCTAAACAGTGGTGAGAAGCTATCGATTGAAAATCTAATAGAGGAAGCAAGAAGGATTCGTTTTATTCGGAATCAGCACTTTAAGGAAACAAGCATCAGAATACTAGAGAGTTCACGATTCGTGTTTGAAAACTGTATCTTTGACAATGTCTTCTTTGAAAACTGTGATTTGAGGGAAATCAGCTTCAAAGATCATACAGTTATTCGAAACTGTACTTTCAAACGATGCAATTTAAATGGAACTTTATTTTATGACAGTCACATTATATCGTCTACCTTTCTTTCTTGTCAGATGGAGCGTCCTCTTTTGGAGAATGTCAGTGAGATGAGGGATTGTCTCTTTAAAAAGTGTAGGATGCACGATATTTTCTTTCCCCTACCAGAATTTCAGTCTAATAAAATCATTGGAAAACTGTCTGAATGTACTTTTGGGTCGAAGACAAAGAAAGTAGAAAAGATCTATCAGAGGCTCATCTCAGTTTTGTCGGGTTTACAAGGTGTGACTTGACGGAGACCATTTGTCCTGAGGATCCGGATATTCTCTATATAAACAATTTGAGTGAACGGTCAAAGAAGGCTCAGAAAAAAATTGCGACAATCCAAGATGCTAGAAAAAGGCGAGCTCTTTCTATCTATACAGAGAGTTGGAATAATGAAAAGTATGTGGATTATCTATTGAGTCGGAAGGATTACAAATGGGCCTGGGATGATTATTTTGAGGATGTAGCCAAGTGTTTGGAACTGGACTGGGGTCTTGACTAGCTCTTATGTGAACAACCTCAGAGCTAGTTATCAGAAGAAAGGATTGAGAAATGACTGGGAATATCGATGAATTAGTGAAAGAGAACGGTTTTTGTGTGGTGCCTTCAGAGGAGAAAATCTTTAGTTTTGATGAGATTCTTTTCAACCTCTTTGCTTATTTAGAAGATTATTCCAAAATGGGATTTTCTTTTATCAAAACTGAACAGGAGCTGGTGGAACTTAGGAAAGGTTCTGAAAAGTACAGTCTTTTTGGGCAATGTTTTTTAGGTGCTTTTGTGATTGGAGAAAAAGAGCAGATCTTTTTGCTTTGCAATCAAGAAGGAAGAGAAGTTTTTCAAGAAGATAGAGTTTTTGTCAATTCTTCCTTGCAAGCTTTTAATTCTTCTTATTCGCTCTTTCTATCAAGCATCTTTCTTTTGAAAGCGAAGTTTTATGAGATTGAGCAAGATGCAGTCGAAGAGATTGCGGCAAACTTGAATGATCAAGTACTTGCCTTGGAAGAACCCCTTGAACAAGAATTGCCCTTCTGGGAGCACATGGCCTATCTGATAGAAGACGATGGAATTGTTCTAAGAGATGATCTATGTCATATCTTAAATAAAGAGCAGTAGGAAAGGATTTAAATTAATTATGCAGAAAAAATTGCCCCAGATAAAGATTCTTGAGTGGAATGAAAAGCCAAGAACAAAACTTCGATTTATTAAAATTGGTGATATTTTTTGCTATCAATTTTCGGAGGAAATGTTTGTATTTGGTCAAATCCTTGGAAAAGTGAATGTTGGTCATGTCATCCAATTTTTCAATATCTTTCAAGCAAGTCCTACTATAACAGTTGAAGAGCTAAGTCGTGCTCAATTTATAGGTAAGCCCATCATTGTAGATTCCTTCACCTTGTTTGATCGAAGTCCAGTATGGTCTTGGCAGATAATTGGTCACCAAGCGGATTTTGATCCAAGCCCTTTTAATGATTTAGCCTTTAAGTGGGGAGACCCAAATGGTCTTCACTTTGGGAAGGTCTGGCTAGACGGTAGGCGGGAACCTAAGATTTTTTCTAGGGAAGAAGTTGAGGACCTAGACTGGGAAGCCTGTGTCGGAAGTATAGTTTATAACAGAATATTGGAAGAAGAACTGGACAAGCAAATGAAATAAAGGAGTTTTAGATGGACTATGTAGATGAGTTGACTTCAGGACGAACGCCCTTGGTAAAAAAGGCAGCGAAAAAAATTTTAAAAGGCAGACTAAAAGGATATGGACCATTCTTGCATCAGGCCTTGGAAGGGGAGATGGAAAAGCCTAAATCATGGGAATCACAAATGTACTTGCTCTACGCCATGGCCGCAACGGATTGTACAGAAGAAGTCCCCTATCTCAAGTCATTGCTGCTGAGAGATATTCCAACCCTTGTAACCTATCGCTCTCTAGCAGTAGCGATTGCTTATCTAGAAAATTTAGAAACAGAGAACTTGTCTTTTGTTTATGAGTCCTTGGAATCGAATAACTTATTGCAAGCTGCAGGTACTTGTGCAGCACTCTATCTAAGAAAGATTGTGCTGAAAGATGACGATTTTGAGAAAATCATGACCTTTATCACCAAGGATGTTTATTTGGAAAATATAAGAGGAACAATCGCTCCGTTTATGTTCATTTTGGCTGCATCTTATCTATATCCAGAACAGAATCGCCAGAAAATTGTAGACTTTTCCCGTCAATTTAATGAAGTACATATAAATACAATCATTGAGGATGTATCCAAAGGAAAGGACGGCAGGAGGATTAGGCTATTCTAAGACCTACTTAAAGAGAGAAGTTACCATCTCCTTAAAGAGGGAAACAATGAATCTTAAAAAGAAGACTTATATTCATTTTTAAAAAGGAGTTCATATTGTGAAATGGTTTGAAAAAGCAGTGGGTAAGGAAAAGATTATTCATTTGTTTGATGGTGATTTGGACTTGAATAATGTATTTCTTGATACTGTATTATGTTACGATTACAAATTAGATCTTGTCCTTTATGTATTTGATTTCCCAACTAATTTCCCTGAAAAGTGGCAGAAAAGTGCATTCAATGCCATAAAAATTAATTTAGAGTTTTTTAATTTAGATGAAATCCATTTTTATTCTAAGGGGATTCATAAGGTTAAAGGTCAAGTAGAACTCATTTTTTTAGAAAATAAGGTTCAATTTGACTTTATAAATAATAATGGTGTCCTTCTAACAGGGATTTCTGATATAGTTCGAATTGCAGAGATAAATCCCTTAAAAATTGATTCCTAGAGTTGTATGAACGAAAAGAGGTCAAAGATGACTAGTATAGATAAATATTTAGAAATAATAAAAAAAGGAATTTCAGATAGAGAGGTTTTAATGGCAATGGAACCTCTGGCTAACATTGAAGACCTTGCTCCATTATTGGACGAAAAATTAACTTATAAAGAATTCATCGATATAAATCGGCTGTTAAGGCAAAAGTATATTGTTGAAAATCCAGAGGATATGTTGAAAGATGTAGATTTTAATCAGCTTTCTTTGCCAAGCAATACAAGGACGCTTTACTTGATGGGAAGTAAAAGTGATGTGATAGACTTTTCAAAATACGAACATGTAGAAAAGATTCTAGTAGTGGGAGCTAGAAGAGTAAGAAAGATTATCTTGCCTCAGAATGATTGTGTGAAAGCTCTAGGGATATCTTCTATGACAAATTTGGAAAGTATAGAGAATATTTCTATTCAGAAAGGTATGTGTTATCTACACTTTGATTTTGGTGTAAAGTTGCCGAACTTTAATTTTATTAGGGATTTAAATCAGCTGCTCTATCTTTCGTTTACGGCAAATAAAAACTTACCGGAATTGGATTTCATCCAGCCATTTAGTGAACTTCGTTTTTTAGATTTTGTCGATACCAATATTTTTAAATACGCATCTACAGTTAGCTACCTGAAGTATCTAAAACATCTTCGATTTTTAACAACAGGAAGAACGAATCAGAAGCAAAGGGAACTTCTTAGAAGCGAATTACCACATGTTTGCATGCGAGAGGGATAAAGCAAGAATGCTAGTTATCTATTTCCCTTTGAGTTTGAAGAATATTGAAATTTCATAACTTCGAGGTCGCGCATTTTAAGAGTAGTTGACAGCCTAACCCCAAGACTTAGCTGAGTGAGGATGGTCTATTTAAGGTTTATCACCCTTACCTGGGAAGAGTACTTACGCAGAATAACGGAAAAATAAGAAAGAATGGTCTGATAATTCAAAATGGTTAAACTTGTCTTTGTAATGTGATTATAAATCTAAATAGATCAGAAAGAAAAGCTTCTAAAAGGAGAAATAAGAGATGAAGAAAACTTACTTTGTTTATCGTGATAGTGAAGCCTTGGAAAGGCAAAGTGATGGAGTTGAGTTCTGTAAAATACCTGAGTTCTATGATAATCAGATCTATTTTTATTGTGATGAATATATGCTTTTTTGGACATCTATAGAAGATGTAGGTGATTTGAATAAAGCTAGAGATTTTAAACTAAAACACAACATAGTACCAGCAACACTAGAAGAGATTAGTAATGAAGGATTGATTAACTACGTTAATTTAGTGAAACAATACAATATTGAGAACGGGAAAGTTGTAGGGATAACCTATATCCATATAGATTCCTAGTAAACTGTAATAAAAACTCTCAAAACTTATGAAAGAGTAGGTAATATAATGAAGCATGCGAAAGAAATATTCTCAAAGTATGGTTACTCTCGACTCAATCGTACAAATAACTATTACAAGGTACAGAAAGATTTTTACACGGTCATCTATTTTCAACGAAAATCAGATGGGACTGCCTATTTCGTGAATATTGGCATTCATCCCCTCTTCCTGGACTCGGGACTGTTAGAAGAAGTGGATTGTGCTTTAAGGACTCGATTAGGTTTTATCGATAATAGAAATGGCATGGATCAAGCTGAATTGGAAAAGGCTGTGCGAGAGGCTATCGATTTTACTGCTCAGTTTTCATCGTATCCTACCGTATTTTCGAGCATAGATCCCGAGAAGGATCTTGAGAAGGATTGGTTGTTAAATCAATTCTCTATTACCAAAGTGAACTTATGCAGATTGTATGTTGAGTATTATGATTCAATCGATTCTAAGAAGCTTGCTTTAGATTTTGCAAACTATGGCTTATCCATTACACCTAAGGTTGCCTCTGTACCTAAAAACTTCTTTAAAACCTATATTCGTTCGGGAGAAATAATCAAAACTACTTATTAGGGTGGAATGAAAGGTCTGATTGACTGATCAACATTCTGATAAAAGGAAGAAATAGGAGAAAAGAAATGAATGTTAAAGAACTCATCGAAGAGGTTGAAAACAATGTTTCCTTAGCATTCTATGTCAGTCTTGAACCAAAAAGGAAATAAGAAATGAAAAATTATTTAATGGATGAAAGTATATTCAAGTATCCTGAATCTTTTAAAAAAATGATAGAACTCAATTTAGTTGATTTTGATATTTGGTATCTTTTAGATTCGGAATGGGCATTTCTCTGGTCAAGAAAAGATTAATATTTGAGATGAAATTTAACGAGGTCAATATGAATAAAACACTTTCAAATCAAAAAAGGAAATTAACAACCATTAAAAATCAAGTACTAAAGGCGAGAGATTTTGATCTTGAAAAAGCACAGCTTTTTACTACTAAAGCAATTTTAGAAGCATTAAAAGCAGGCAAAAAAAGCCTTGAGATAAATTGGGAGGAAAACGGGAAAACAGAAACCTACTCCTATAAACATGTACGGATGATTCATGCTATTCAACCATATACTTTGGTTTCTGAGTTTATTGAAAATAAGACATCTGAAACCTATCAATCTTTGCTAAATGGCTGTTTTTGTTCTGTAATGGCAGACATGGCTTCTGCTAAATATTTAGCTAAAGGCGGTTCAAACTTTGACACAGACATTTGTTTAAATATCTTATTTGCGATTGCCTATTTAGATTATACTTATGTAGAGTTTTTAATTGATAAATTAGTATATTTTAAAGAAGCCCAAGTTGAAAAAGGGAAGAAACCTATTTTCTTTTCGTCCAGTAGTTTATTGCCTTTAGCCGTTTTTCTTTATGGAAATGGACAGGGAGACAGGTTAGCAAGCTTGCTCGAAAATGCCTGTGATGCAAAATATAAACCTTTGGACTCTAATCCTTATGATAATGTGAATGATGCCTATAAACAGATTTTTGAAACCATTTTTTCAGATGATATGAATGTTTTTAGAGAAACGATTTTATCCATGTGTGATTATCATTTAGCGAACACCAAAGACAGTCATTTAGTAGAATTCAATACCTTATTATGGCAGTATTTCCCAATTGAAATCTTAGTTTTACTAAAAGAACGTCAGAAAAGAGGACTCTCCATAGATGAAATTAGCCATCCCTTGCTTGATGACTTTTTACCCTATTTCATGACTGAATTTCAGATATCAGAGCAAAATAAGATAATACTTGGAACAATCTTAGACTAGTTGTGTAGAATAGATGGAGATCGTCAATAACTCATGCAATCGCAAGGTATTATAGGAATCACCTATACCCATTTAGATTCCTAGGAAAATGCGATGAGGAACTCTCCACATTCTTTTAGAAATAGAGGTTAAGAAATGAAAGAGGCCAAAGAACTCTTCCTAAAAAATGGCTTTTCGCGACTAAAGCGAACCTATAACTATTATAAAATTAATCATGATTTTTATACGGTCATCTATTTTCAACGAAAATCAGATGGTAGTGCCTATTTCGTGAATGTTGGCCTTCATCCTCTCTTTCTGGAATCGGGACTTTTAGAAGAAGTGGATTGTGCTTTAAGAACTCGATTATGTTCTATCGATAATAGAAATGGCATGGATCAAGCTGAATTGGAAAAGGCTGTCCAAGAGGTCATCGATTTTACTGCTCAGTATTCATCATATCCAACCGTATTTTCGAGCATAGAACCCGAGAAGGATATTGATAAGGATTGGTTGTTAAAACAATTCTCTATCACCAAAGTGAACTTATGCAGATTGTATGTTGAGTATTATGATGCAATCGATTCTAAGAAGCTAGCTTTAGATTTTGCAAACTATGGCTTATCCATTACACCTAAGGTTGCCTCTGTACCTAAAAACTTCTTTAAAACCTATATTCGTTCGGGAGAAATAATCAAAACTACTTATTAGGGTGGAATGAAAGTACGGATTTACTGCTCAACATCCGGACGAAAGGGTATTCCAGTATCCTGAATCGTTTAAAAAATTGATCGAACTCAATTTAGTTGATTTTGATTGTTGGTATCTATTGGATTCAGAATGGGCCCTATCTTTGTATGAGGGATTGCAGGAAAGGTACCCGACAAGAAAGTTGATTCCATTTGCCAAAAGAGGGGATTGTGATGATACAGCTTGTTTTGAAATAGGAAAGGGCAATAAGGTCCAACTCATTCATGGTTTTGCTGCCGAAGGATGGGAGCAACGAAAAGAATTTAACGATTTTTGGGAATGGATAGAATATGCTGTAAAATGCATGATAGAGTATAACAAAGAGGATGGAATTGAGTAATCGCAAGCTCTTTTTTAGGGACGAAGTATCAGAATTACAAGGTAAGGAGCAACCCATGACACCGCAAGAAATGTGGAATGCATACAAGAAAATCAACCCCTCGATTGGAGATGAGATAGATGCCTGGGCTTTTGGAGTGGAAGCCGATCTCTTGGCAGATTTGGTTTTAAAAGGTGAAAAGACGGCAACTGCATCAGCCTATGATCTTTATGCAGTTGATAACGAACCCCTTCCACAAGAAGGGACCTTCGATGTTATTTTAGACAGTCAAAATCAGGCTGTCTGCATTGTCGAAATTACTAAGGTTTCCGTTCAGCCTTTCAATCAAGTTTCTGCTGAACATGCCTTTAAGGAAGGGGAAGGTGACAAATCCCTAGCCTATTGGCGTCAGGTTCATGAGGACTGTTTCGCCGAGTGGCTGAGAGAGGCAGGACTAACTTTTACGCCTGACAGCAAGGTTGTTTTAGAAGAATTTCGTAAAGTCTACCCACTGTAGACTGCTAGGAGAAAGAAAGTTTTGGAAATCACCGTCCAATCCTTTTTTCTTAAGCAAAACATGATATAATAAGTTTGTTTGAATAAGAGAAAAACTCTTAAACTTAGAATAGGAGAAAACTATGCAAGCAGTTGAACATTTTATTACGCAATTTGTTCCTGAACATTATGATTTATTCTTAGACTTGAGTCGTGAGACCAAGACCTTTTCTGGGAAGGTGACCATCACTGGTCAAGCCAAGAGTGAACGTATTTCCCTTCACCAAAAGGACTTGGAAATAGCTTCTGTAAAAGTTGCGGGTCAAGCTCGCCCATTTACAGTTGATCATGAAAATGAAGCCCTTCATGTCGAATTGGCTGAGGCTGGTCAAGTTGAATTAGTCATCGCTTTTTCAGGAAAAATCACAGATAACATGACAGGGATTTACCCTTCTTACTACACAGTGGATGGTGCCAAGAAGGAAGTCTTGTCTACGCAGTTCGAGAGCCACTTTGCGCGTGAAGCCTTCCCATGTGTGGATGAGCCAGAAGCCAAAGCAACCTTTGATCTCGCTCTTCGCTTTGACCAGGCAGAAGGTGAAGTTGCCTTGTCAAACATGCCTGAGATTGATGTGGAAAACCGCAAGGAAACAGGCATCTGGAAGTTCGAGACAACACCTCGCATGTCTTCTTACTTGTTGGCTTTTGTAGCTGGTGACTTGCAAGGGGTTACTGCTAAAACTAAAAATGGTACCCTCGTAGGTGTCTACTCGACCAAAGCACATCCACTATCAAACCTTGATTTCTCATTGGACATCGCCGTTCGTTCGATTGAGTTTTACGAAGATTACTACGGAGTTAAATATCCAATCCCTCAATCTCTTCATATCGCCCTCCCTGACTTCTCAGCGGGTGCAATGGAAAACTGGGGTCTGGTAACCTACCGTGAAGTATACTTGGTTGTGGATGAGAACTCAACCTTTGCTAGCCGTCAACAAGTTGCCCTAGTTGTAGCGCATGAGTTGGCTCACCAATGGTTTGGAAACCTCGTGACTATGAAATGGTGGGATGACCTTTGGCTCAATGAAAGCTTCGCTAACATGATGGAATACGTCTGTGTGGATGCCATCGAGCCAAGTTGGAATATTTTTGAAGATTTCCAAACAGGTGGTGTTCCAGCGGCACTTAAACGCGATGCGACGGATGGTGTTCAGTCTGTCCATGTTGAAGTTAAACACCCAGATGAAATCAATACCCTCTTTGACGGCGCTATCGTCTATGCCAAAGGAAGCCGTCTCATGCACATGCTTCGACGTTGGCTAGGAGATGCTGATTTCGCTAAAGGCTTGCATGCTTACTTTGAAAAGCACCAATATGGAAATACCATTGGTCGTGACCTTTGGAATGCTCTCGGACAAGCTTCAGGACGTGATGTTGCTGCCTTCATGGATTCTTGGTTGGAACAACCTGGTTATCCAGTTCTCACTGTCAAAGTTGAAAATGACGTCTTGAAGATTTCGCAAAAACAATTCTTTATCGGTGAGCACGAAGACAAGAACCGTCTCTGGGTTGTACCACTGAACAGCAACTGGAAAGGCTTGCCAGATACACTTGAAACTGAAAGTATCGAAATCCCTGGCTACGCCGCTCTTCTTGCTGAAAATGAAGGAGCTCTTCGTCTCAACACTGAAAATACTGCCCACTATATTACCGACTATCAAGGAAACTTATTAGAAGCTGTTCTTGCTGAGCTAGAGACACTTGATAACACAAGCAAACTGCAAATTGTTCAAGAACGTCGTTTGTTGGCTGAGGCAGGTCATATTTCTTATGCTGATTTGCTCCCAGTCCTTGATAAACTTGCTAAGGAAGAGTCTTACCTTGTTGTTTCAGCTGTTTCTCAAGTGATTGCTGCTCTTGAGCGCTTTATTGATGAAGGAACAGCAACTGAGAAAGCCTTTAACAGTCTGGTTGCTAAATTGGCTCGTCATAACTATGACCGTCTTGGTTTTGAAGCCAAAGATGGAGAATCAGATGAGGATGAATTGGTTCGTCAGTTGGCCGTTTCTATGATGATTCGTTCCAATGATGCAGAAGCTAGTCAACTTGCTAGCCAAATCTTTGCAGCTCACAAGGATAATCTTGCAGGCCTTCCAGCAGCCATCCGTGCTCAAGTTCTCATCAATGAGATGAAACACCATGAGACCAAGGATTTGGTCGCAACTTATCTGGACCTCTACACTCATGCGACAGATGCTGTCTTCAAACGTCAGCTGTCAGCGGCTCTTGCATACAGTACAGATGCCGACAATATCCAAACCCTGATTGGCTCATGGAAAGATAAATTTGTAGTGAAACCACAAGACCTTTCTTCATGGTACCTCCAATTCCTCGGACACAAAGCTACCCAAGAAACTGTTTGGGTTTGGGCGCGTGAAAACTGGGATTGGATCAAGGCAGCCCTTGGTGGAGATATGAGCTTTGATAGCTTTGTCATCTTCCCATCGCATATCTTTAAAACAGAGCAACGCTTGGCAGAATACAAGGCCTTCTTTGAGCCACAACTTTCTGACCTTGCTCTTAGCCGTAATATCAAGATGGGAATCAAGGATATCGCAGCGCGTGTTGACTTGATTAAGCGTGAGAAAGCAGCAGTTGAAGCTGTTGTAGCCCAATATGCTAAAGCTTAATTCATTCGAAATGTAAATAAAAAACTCAACTTTCTCTCTAAAAACAAGAGAGAGTTGAGTTTTTTTTAAGGCAATTTTGGTATAATAATCATAACAAGGAGGAGTTTCTGATGATAAAAATCTTATTAGTAGAAGATGACCTAGGTCTGTCAAACTCAGTATTTGACTTTTTAGATGATTTTGCAGATGTCATGCAGGTCTTTGATGGAGAAGAAGGTCTCTACGAAGCAGAAAGTGGCGTCTATGACTTGATTTTGCTTGACCTGATGTTGCCGGAAAAAAATGGTTTCCAAGTCTTGAAAGAGTTGCGAGAAAAAGGAATCACGACACCAGTCCTTATCATGACCGCCAAGGAAAGTTTGGATGACAAGGGACATGGTTTTGAGTTGGGAGCGGATGACTATCTCACCAAACCTTTCTACCTAGAAGAACTCAAAATGCGGATTCAAGCCCTTCTCAAGCGTTCAGGTAAGTTTAATGAAAACACCTTGACCTATGGGGATGTTATCGTCAATCTTTCAACGAATGAAGTAAAAGTGGAAGATACTCCTGTGGAACTGCTCGGAAAAGAGTTTGAGTTATTGGTTTACTTCCTTCAAAATCAAAATGTCATTCTTCCCAAGACACAGATTTTTGACCGTCTATGGGGATTTGATAGCGATACGACGATTTCCGTTGTAGAAGTCTATGTCTCAAAAGTTCGTAAGAAATTGAAGGGAACAGCATTTGCTGAAAATCTTCAAACCTTGCGTAGTGTCGGGTATATTTTAAAAGATGTTCAATAAATTAAAAAAAACATGGTACGCAGATGATTTCAGCTATTTCATTCGAAATTTCGGAGTGTTCACCTTGATTTTCTCTGCTATGACCTTGATTATCCTTCAGGTCATGCACTCGAGTCTCTATACTTCTGTAGATGAAAAACTACAAGCCCTTAGTAGTAGTCCTCAAGCGGTCATTCAGTTAGCCCTGAATCGGGCAACTGAGGAAGTCAAGGATATTCAAACAGCAACAGCGGATGCCAGCAAGGCTGAAATCAAGCCCAATGTTAGCTCCAATACAGAAGTTTTGCTTTTTGACAAGGATTTTAACCAACTCTTACTGGGCAATCGCTTTTTAGGCTTGGACAAGATCAAACTGGACAAGAAAGAGTTGAATCATATTCGGCAAATCCAAGTTTTCAACAGCTATGGTCAGGAAGAAACCTATCGAATGGTCTTGATGGAAACCAACTCTTCCACCGTATCAAGTAATGTCAAATATGCGGCGGTTCTAATCAATACCAGCCAGCTTGAGCAAATCAGCCAAAATCACGAGCATTTAATTGTTGTAGTCATGGCTAGTTTCTGGCTCCTGTCTTTAATTGCCAGTGTTTACCTGGCACGTGTCAGTGTCAAACCCTTGCTGGAAAGCATGCAAAAGCAGAAGTCCTTTGTTGAAAATGCTAGTCACGAACTGAGAACGCCTTTAGCCGTTTTACAAAATCGCTTAGAGAATCTCTTTCGAAAACCAGAGGCAACCATCATGGAATCCAGCGAAAGTATTGCTTCCAGTCTTGAAGAAGTTCGCAACATGCGTTTCCTTACGACCAATCTTCTCAACCTTGCACGTCGAGATGATGGAATCAAACCAGAAATAGCAGAAGTTTCTCCACAATTCTTTAAAACAACCTTTGCCAACTATGAGTTGATTGCCTATGAAAATGATCGTGTTTTCAACTATGAAAATCGAATTTATCGTCCATTCATGACCGATCAGTTGCTCCTAAAACAACTCATGACCATTTTATTTGACAATGCCATCAAGTATACCGAAGAAGATGGGAAAATTGAGTTTGTAGTCTATGCTACAGATCGCCACCTCTATCTTACAGTAACGGATAACGGAATTGGAATTTCAGCTGCTGACAAGAAGAAAATCTTTGACCGATTTTACCGTGTAGACAAGGCAAGAACTCGTCAGAAAGGTGGCTTTGGTTTGGGACTTTCTTTGGCTAAGCAGATTGTTGATGCCTTACGAGGAACGATTAGCGTAAAAGATAACAAACCTAGAGGAACAATTTTTGAAGTTAAGATTGCTATTCAATCTCCTTCAAAACGAAAGAATAAATAAAAAAGACAGTTATAAAACTGTCTTTTTAGATAACTAGAAAAGAGGTTGGTACCACTACCAACCTTTATTTTGAAAATTTTCGTTTCATTATCTTTCGTTGAAGTTGTAAAAGTGCGAAGCTTGTTGCCATAGCAGCGATAAATGATAAAGCTGTATTAAATTTTAAGGCTAAAAAGATAAAACTAAAGAGTGCCATAAAAATACAGAAACAAGCGATATTTACAAAAAATAAAATCTCTTTTAGGTTAGGGCCAACTGGGGCTTCAGGTGTGTAATCTTGGTAAAGCGGAGTTTGTTTTGATTCGGGAGCTTGTTCAAACTCATAAGCTTCTAGTTTTCTTGCGGACATGATTCTCTCCTTAACAGTACATAACTATTTTATCATTTTTTATGCAGAGAATTATTACAGAATTGTTACAAAACTACTAAAGTCTCTTATCAACTTCTAAGTCGCTCTCTTGACACCTACAAGGGAAAATGGTAGCATGGATGTTACACTTAAAACAGATGACCTAACCTTCTCTATTATAGATATACTGAGAAAGGAAAGGATAACTTATATAAATTGATAGCAAGCTGAGGCTTTTTCCTAAGATGATTTGTTGAGTTGCTACCTGGATACTTTTGTAGAGTATTGGTAGGAGTTGTTTTGAATGGATGGAAGGACAGAGATTCTGTCTATTGGTCTGGGTGGCTTTTAAACTACCTCTGGGGAAAAGTTAAAGGAGATAAGCATGTATCTTGCTATCAAAGAAATAGTACGAAACAAACTTCGATATAGTTTGATTCTAACTACCATTTTTCTTATCGCTTTTATGGTCTTTTTTATGACCAGTCTAGCTCTTGGTCTTGTGCGAAACAACCGAGCCGCTATTGATAATTGGCAAGCAACGGGTGTCGTTTTATCCGACTACGCAAATGATAATTTGACAGCATCTTTTATTCCTGAAAAGGACTACAAGAATAAGAGTTCTGAAGAGGCTGCTCCATTGGGCTATATGTTTGCTGTAACCAATCTAGTCGATGGTAGTGAAAAGGTCAATGTTTCCATCTTTGCTCTAGACTGGGACGCTTTTATCTCTCCTAGTTTGACGGAGGGTCGTTATCCTGAAGGAGATGATGAGGTTGTCGTGGATCAGTCTTTTGAGAACTATGGGATGAAGCTAGGTGATGCCATTCAGCTTAATGGAAGCGAGTCAGGTTACAAGATCGTAGGCTTGACTCAAGGAAATAAATTTTTCACTGAGCCTGTTGTCTTTACGAGTCTGGCAACTTATTGGACCTTACAAGGAACCTTGAAAGCCAATCGTTCTATCTCTGCCTTGGTATTGAAAAATGACATAGAAGTGGCTGGGTATGGTCTGAAACAGATTTCCATTCCAAAAATGATATCGAAAATTCCTGGCTACACACCTCAGGTGAATGTATTTTCAGGAATGATTCTTGCTATGATTGTTATCACAGGCTTGATTGTGGGGATTTTTGTTTATATCATTACCATCCAAAAACTAGGTCTTTATGGAATAATGCGAGCTCAAGGGATACAGATCAAAACCATTGTATGGTCTCTGTTCTGTCAAATCTTCCTCCTAGCTGGTATGGGGATTGCTTTAGCCCTGCTGGCAATCGGAGGAGTGATTTCAGTCTTACCAGCTACCTTTTTTTTCTATCCAAGTTGGATAGCCTACTCGGTCCTAAGTTTGGTAATTTCCTTGATGGCCCTTCTAGGTGGTGTCATTTCACTTCCACGCTTGCTAAAGGTGGACCCGATTACTGCGATTGCAGAGTGATAAGGAGAATAGTATGACAGCATTGATTGAAATGACTCAAGTGACAAAAACCTACGGGGAAGGAAAGATGAAAGTTGTAGCCCTGCATGAGACGAATTTTCAGCTAAATGTGGGAGAGTTCGTAGCTATCGTTGGGCCTTCTGGCTCTGGTAAGACAACGTTTCTAACAACTCTTGGACAACTTCAGGAAGCATCGAGTGGAAAGATTCTAGTCAAGGGGAAGGAAACAAGCAGTTTAACGGAGAAGGAAAAAACAGATCTCCGTTTTAGAGAGTTTGGTTTCATTCTTCAGGCTTCAAACCTAATTCCTTTTCTAACGGTCAAAGAACAGCTGGATTTGATTGACAGACTGGATAAGGGAGAAAATAGTAAAAGTGACCGAAAAGAGCTCTTTGAGTTGTTGGATTTGGAAAAAGTAAAAGATCATTATCCAAAGGCCCTATCGGGTGGCGAACGTCAACGTGCGGCAATAGCTAGAGCGCTCTATAACAATCCAAGCATCGTACTTGCAGATGAGCCAACGGCCAGTCTGGATACCCAGCGTGCCTACCAAGTAACGGAGATGTTGGCTGCCATTGCCCACGAACAAGGTAGAGGAGTTGTTATGATTACTCATGATACACGTCTTCTTGATAAGGTTGACCGTATTTATGTTATGAATGATGGACACCTAGTAGAAAAAATACATGCATAAAAAAGAAAGTGGACGGTTCTGGTTACTGTTCACTTTTTGATTGCAAACTTCAAAAATGACTTTGACTTTTTATAAAACTCTTAGTATTCATAGCTGATTTTTGAGAATTGTGGTATAATTTTCCTTATGGAAAAGATTATTATTACAGCAACTGCTGAAAGTATTGAACAAGTTGAACAGTTACTTGAAGCTGGCGTAGACCGTATCTATGTCGGTGAGAAAGATTTTGGACTCCGTTTGCCAACCACCTTTAGTTATGAAGAGTTACGCACCATCGCTAAGTTGGTTCATGAAGCAGGCAAGGAATTGATTGTCGCGGTTAATGCCCTCATGCACCAAGATATGATGGACCGTATCAAGCCCTTCCTAGACTTCTTGGAAGAAATCAAGACAGACTATATTACTGTTGGGGACGCTGGTGTCTTTTACGTGGTAAACCGTGATGGCTATTCCTTTAAGACCATCTACGATGCTTCAACTATGGTGACTAGCAGTCGTCAGATTAACTTCTGGGGTCAAAAGGCGGGTGCTTCTGAGGCGGTTTTGGCGCGTGAAATTCCATCTGCTGAGCTCTTCAAGATGCCAGAGATTTTGGAAATTCCTGCTGAAGTCTTGGTTTACGGTGCTAGTGTCATTCATCATTCTAAACGTCCGCTTTTACAAAACTATTATAACTTTACACATATCGATGATGAAAAGACACGTAAGCGTGACCTCTTCTTGGCTGAACCAAGTGATCCAGAGAGCCATTACTCCATCTTTGAAGATAATCATGGTACCCATATCTTTGCTAACAATGACCTTGATTTGATGACCAAATTGACAGAATTGGTAGAGCATGGTTTCACTCACTGGAAGCTAGAGGGGCTCTATACACCTGGTCAGAATTTTGTAGAAATTGCCAAACTCTTTATTCAAGCGCGTCGCTTGATCCAAGAGGGCAACTTTAGCCATGACCAAGCCTTCTTGTTAGATGAGGAAGTGCGCAAGTTACACCCTAAAAACCGTTTCCTTGATACAGGATTCTATGATTACGATCCTGATATGGTTAAATAGGACATAAAAACCCGAAATAAAAATGTTCGGGTTTTTCCAGTGTATCCATGAAATAAAAACGGATACATGTTATAATAAAAATAGCTCTTTAATGGAGGTGTTTGAGTGGAAAATCTGAAGAAAATGGCAGGTATCAAGGCTGCTGAGTTTGTCAAGGATGGCATGGTAGTTGGACTCGGTACTGGTTCTACTGCCTACTATTTCGTAGAAGAAATCGGTCGTCGGATTAAGGAAGAAGGTTTGCAGATTACTGCTGTAACGACTTCCAGTGTTACTAGTAAACAGGCAGAAGGTCTGAATATCCCGCTCAAGTCGATTGATCAAGTAGACTTTGTCGATGTGACGGTTGACGGGGCGGATGAAGTAGATAGCCAGTTCAACGGGATCAAAGGTGGTGGTGGTGCCCTTCTGATGGAGAAGGTTGTCGCAACGCCCTCAAAAGAATACATTTGGGTGGTTGACGAAAGCAAACTGGTAGAGAAACTAGGTGCTTTTAAATTGCCTGTAGAAGTGGTTCAGTATGGCGCAGAACAGGTCTTTCGTCGGTTTGAGCGAGCTGGCTACAAACCAAGTTTCCGTAAAAAAGACGGCCAACGTTTTGTGACCGATATGCAGAACTTTATCATTGACCTAGCCTTGGATGTCATTGAAGATCCAATTGCTTTCGGGCAAGAATTGGACCATGTCGTTGGTGTCGTAGAGCATGGTTTGTTCAACCAAATGGTGGATAAGGTCATCGTTGCTGGACGAGACGGGGTTCAGATTTTAACTTCAACAAAAGCAAACTAATCAACATAATAAGGAGATACACTATGTCAAAATTTAATCGTATTCACTTGGTGGTACTGGATTCTGTAGGAATCGGTGCTGCACCAGATGCCAATAACTTTGTCAATGCAGGAGTTCCAGATGGAGCTTCTGACACACTGGGACACATTTCAAAAACAGTTGGTTTGAATGTGCCAAACATGGCTAAAATCGGTCTAGGAAATATTCCTCGCGAAACACCGCTGAAGACTGTACCAGCAGAAAGCAATCCAACAGGATATGCAACAAAATTAGAAGAAGTGTCGCGTGGTAAGGATACTATGACAGGTCACTGGGAAATCATGGGACTCAACATTACCGATCCTTTCGATACTTTCTGGAACGGATTCCCAGAAGAAATCCTGACAAAAATCGAAGAATTTTCAGGACGCAAGGTCATTCGTGAAGCCAACAAACCTTACTCAGGTACGGCTGTTATCGATGATTTCGGACCACGTCAAATGGAAACTGGAGAGTTGATTATCTATACTTCAGCTGACCCTGTTTTGCAGATTGCTGCCCACGAAGACATCATTCCTTTGGATGAACTTTATCGTATTTGTGAATACGCTCGTTCGATTACCCTTGAGCGTCCTGCCCTTCTAGGCCGTATCATTGCCCGTCCGTATGTTGGTGAACCAGGTAACTTCACTCGTACAGCAAATCGTCGCGACTTGGCAGTATCTCCATTTGCACCTACTGTTTTGGATAAATTGAACGAAGCTGGCATCGATACTTACGCTGTTGGTAAGATCAACGATATCTTTAACGGTGCGGGTATCAACCACGACATGGGCCACAACAAGTCAAACAGCCACGGAATTGATACATTATTGAAGACCATGGGACTTGCTGAGTTTGAAAAAGGATTCTCCTTCACAAACTTAGTTGACTTTGATGCCCTTTACGGCCATCGTCGTAATGCTCATGGTTACCGTGATTGCTTGCATGAGTTTGATGAACGCTTGCCTGAAATTATCGCAGCTATGAGAGAGAACGACCTTCTCTTGATTACTGCTGACCATGGAAATGATCCAACATATGCAGGAACAGACCACACTCGTGAATATATCCCACTTTTAGCATACAGCCCTAGCTTTAAAGGAAATGGTCTCATTCCTGTCGGACATTTTGCAGATATCTCAGCGACAGTTGCGGATAACTTTGGTGTGGAAACTGCCATGATTGGGGAAAGTTTCTTAGATAAATTGGTGTAAGATGAAACGCTATGCTTTACTGGTAAGGGGCATTAATGTCGGTGGGAAAAATAAGGTTGTCATGGCGCAACTTCGTCAAGAACTGACAGAGTTGGGACTGGAAAAGGTTGAGACCTACATCAACAGTGGCAATATTTTCTTTACTTCTACAGCTCCCAAAGCCCAATTGGTTGAAAAGTTAAAGGCTTTCTTTGCAGTCCATTATCCATTTATTCAGAGCTTTTCTTTGCTTAGTCAGGAAGATTATGAAGAAGAGCTGAAGAATCTGCCTGAATGGTGGACCAAAGACCTGGCTCGAAAAGATGTGCTCTTCTACACGGAGAGCTTGGATGTGGATCAAGTGATCGAGAAAGTGAACAGTTTGGAACTGGAAGATGAAGTCGTTCATTTCGGAAAACTTGGTATTTTCTGGGGGAAATTCTCTGAAGAATCCTACTATGCAACTGCCTATCACAAAAACTTACTCAAGATGCCTTTCTACCGCCAAATCACCATTCGCAATGCTAAAACTTTTGACAAAATCGGTCAAATGCTAAAAAAATAATAAAGGAGACACAATGACATTTTTAGATAAGATCAAGGAAACAGCTGCTTTCCTGAAAGAAAAGGGTATCCTAGCGCCTGAATTCGGTTTAATCCTTGGATCAGGACTTGGAGAATTGGCAGAAGAAATCGAAAATCCAGTTGTAGTAGACTATGCAGATATTCCAAACTGGGGCCGCTCTACAGTAGTTGGTCATGCTGGTAAATTGGTATATGGTGACCTTGCAGGTCGCAAGGTCTTGGCTCTTCAAGGTCGTTTCCATTTCTACGAAGGAAATCCTCTGGAAGTTGTGACCTTCCCAGTACGTGTGATGAAGGTTCTTGGATGTGAGGGTGTCATTGTAACCAATGCAGCTGGTGGTATCGGATTTGGCCCAGGGACTTTGATGGCTATCTCAGACCATATCAACATGACAGGCCAAAATCCATTGATGGGTGAAAACTTGGATGATTTTGGTCCTCGTTTCCCAGATATGTCAAAAGCTTACACACCTGAATACCGTGTTACTGCCCATGAAGTGGCTAAAAAACTTGGTATCAAGCTTGATGAAGGTGTCTATATTGGTGTAACAGGTCCGACTTATGAAACCCCAGCAGAAATTCGTGCCTATAAGACTTTGGGAGCAGATGCAGTTGGTATGTCTACAGTTCCTGAAGTTATTGTTGCAGCTCACTCGGGCTTGAAAGTTCTCGGTATTTCATGTATCACTAACCATGCTGCAGGATTCCAAGAAGAACTCAACCACGAAGAAGTTGTAGAAGTGACTGAACGTGTCAAAGGCGACTTCAAAGGCTTGCTTAAAGCGATTATTGCAGAATTGTAATCAATACTTATCATAGAAAAGTTGAGTGAAGTGTTCAGATTTGAACACGAGCGGAAAGCTTTTCTAGAAATTCAGAAAGGAAGGGGAGTTCGGGTTTGAATTGAATTCGGACTGTTCTCTTCTATATCATAAAAATTAAGAAAGAAAGGAATTGAACTCACCCTAAAAGCAGTGAGAAAAAGACAGTTGGTCTAGCGAGCATCGCTCACTGCACCCAACTCCTATTTTCCCTTTGCTTTTTGACGGGTTTGGTATCTTTCTAAATATCAAATATAAATTAAAGAAAGGATGGGTAAACCGTATTTGCTGAACTGAATACGGGCGGAGAACTGTGTAAAAAAGATAAACTGTCTAACATCTGCGATGCTTCGTCAGTTTCCTATTTTTACTTTGTTCTCTGTCGCCCTTTATATCTTAACTATGTCTATCCATATTGCTGCTCAGCAGGGTGAAATTGCTGATAAAATTCTTCTTCCGGGGGATCCTCTTCGTGCTAAGTTTATTGC
This sequence comes from Streptococcus sp. NPS 308, assembly GCF_002355895.1. Taxonomy (NCBI): domain Bacteria; kingdom Bacillati; phylum Bacillota; class Bacilli; order Lactobacillales; family Streptococcaceae; genus Streptococcus; species Streptococcus sp. NPS 308. Next base: position 1,168,764 of record NZ_AP017652.1, on the reverse strand, counting down.
GGAGAATTTCCTTGAAGATGCTGTTTGTTTTAACGAAGTGCGTAACATGTTTGGCTTCACTGGTACTTACAAGGGTCACCGTGTATCTGTCATGGGAACTGGGATGGGGATGCCATCCATTTCTATCTATGCGCGTGAGTTGATTGTGGATTACGGTGTGAAGAAATTGATCCGTGTGGGAACTGCGGGTTCATTAAATGAAGATGTTCACGTTCGTGAATTGGTCTTGGCGCAAGCAGCTGCGACTAACTCAAACATCATCCGGAATGACTGGCCACAGTATGATTTTCCACAAATCGCTAGCTTTGATTTACTAGATAAGGCCTACCATATCGCCAAAGAACTCGGAATGACTACCCACGTTGGGAATGTTTTGTCATCAGATGTCTTTTACTCAAACTACTTTGAAAAGAACATCGAGCTTGGTAAATGGGGAGTCAAGGCTGTGGAAATGGAAGCAGCAGCTCTTTACTATCTTGCCGCCCAACACCACGTCGATGCACTTGCTATCATGACCATTTCTGATAGCTTGGTCAATCCAGATGAAGACACCACTGCAGAAGAACGCCAAAACACCTTCACCGATATGATGAAGGTCGGCTTGGAAACCTTGATTGCAGAGTAATCAGAGAATAGCTTTTCAATTACATTAGTTACAAGAACTGTTGTAAGTGATCTATTTTCAATATCTAAGCAATGATAAAGAAAGAGTTGAAAATCCAACTATTGATTTTCAACTTTTTTAGAACCCAGCTTAAGGAGAAATGTGATGGATAAAATTGAACAATTACAAGACTTGATAGATCAAAGCCAACGGATTGTTTTCTTTGGAGGGGCAGGAGTGTCAACCGAGTCTAATATCCCAGATTTTCGTAGTTCAGATGGTGTTTATAGTCATCAGTTAGGCCGTCATTTTACGGCAGAAGAACTTGTTTCTCGGACCATGTTTGAGCGCTACCCAGAAGATTTTTTTGACTTCTATAAGAAATACCTGATTTATCCAGAAGCCAAGCCTAATGCTGCTCATTACTACCTAGCTGCTTTGGAAAAAATTGGCAAGCTAAAGGCTGTTGTGACACAAAATATCGATAGTCTTCATGAAATGGCAGGCTCCCAAAAGGTCTTTAAATTGCATGGGAGTGCGGACCGCAACTACTGCCTAGGTTGTCATCGTTTCTATGATTTAACTGCCTTTCTAGCCCTCGAGGGACCTGTTCCCCACTGCTTAGACTGTGGCAAGGTGATCAAGCCTGACGTGACCTTGTATGAAGAATCACTTGACATGGATGTTTTTAGTCAAGCTGCACAAGCTATTCGGCAAGCAGACTTGCTGATTATTGGTGGGACTTCCTTGGTTGTTTATCCTGCAGCTAGCCTAGTAAACTATTTTTCTGGAACAAATCTGGTCCTTATCAATAAAACCAGTATTCCACAAGATAGCCAAGCTACATTGGTCATTGAAGGCAAGATTGGGGAAGTCTTTTCGAAATTGAGTCAATAAAAGGATTTTAGAAGATAGCAACAAAACCTTGTTACTTGAAAGTGAAAACTATCTCATTTATTGACCAAAATCTCGCTCTTTGAGAGTTATTAAAAACTGGCTGAGAAAATCAAAACACCTTCACAAATATGATGAAGGTTGGTTTGGAAACCTTGATTGCAGAGTAAATTTGTAATAGAAAATCCTGATTTCAAGTGAAATCAGGATTTTTTCATGGATGCGATTTTTTCGGGGTCTGGTGTGACACGGAGGGTCTTTTGTCCAGTATAAGTAACAAAACCGGGTTTTCCTCCTGTTGGTTTGTTGAGTTTCTTGACTTCAATCATATCCACTTGCACGAGATTTGATAAGCGCCCTTTGGAGAAGTAGGCAGCTAGCTCCGCAGCGTCCGTCTTAACTTCGTCAGAAGGATTGAGATTTCCTGAGATGACGACATGGCTTCCAGGAATGTCCTTGGCATGGAACCAAAGTTCCTCCTTGCGGGCCATTTTAAAGGTGAGCTCCTCGTTTTGTAGGTTGTTGCGTCCGACATAGATGATGGTCTTGCCATCGCTCGCCAGATATTGTTCTGGTTTTTTGCGCTTGTGGATTTTCTCTCGCTGTCTTCTACGGATAAAGCCTGTTTGGATCAATTCTTCACGGATTTCAGCGATTTCTTCCAGTCCAGCTTGATTGAGCACAGTCTCGACACTTTCTAGATAAAGAATGGTGGCCTTGGTTTCTTCAATCAGTTCAGTCAGGTATTTGACAGCTTCTTTGAGTTTCTGGTAGCGTTTAAAATAGCGTTGGGCATTCTGACTGGGAGTCAGGGCCTTATCAAGAGCAATGGTGATAGGTTGATTGGTGTAGTAGTTGTCCAAGGTAACCTGATCTTGGTCATTAGGTACTTGGTGAAGGAAGGTTGTCAACAATTCCCCTTTTTGGCGAAACTCCTCAGCGTTGTCTGTCGCCAGTAATTCTTTTTCTTGTTTTTTGAGTTTGTGGCGATTTTTTTGAAGTTCATTTTCAACGCGGCGAATGAGTTCGCTGGCCTGTTGTTTGACGCGATCGCGCTCGGCTTTGTCCTTATAGTAGGTATCCAAGAGCTCTGAAAGGCTGGTAAAAGGCTCTCCTACACTATTTTCGAAGGGAATTGGACTGAAGGAGGTCTCCGTTAGGTAAGGCTTGGTTTCTTGTGCGAAAAACTGACGGAAGGTAGAAAGTTTTTCACTAACCAGTATGCTTTCCAATTCATTTGCTGTATCGCGTCCCAGACCTTGAAAGAGGCTTTGAAGATTTTTAGTTGTTAATTCCTGTGTTTGCAGGATTTCAAAGAGTTTCTCATCCTTGGCTGTAAAAGGATTGAGAGATTCGGTACTTGGGGGAGCGATATAGGTCGATCCGGGGAGCAAGGTGCGGTAGCTATTTTGTGAAAAACCAACGTGTTTGATGACTTCGAGGATTTTATGGCTACTTTTATCCACGAGGAGAATATTGCTGTGTTTGCCCATGATTTCGATAATGAGAGTCGCCTGGATATGATCCCCAATCTCGTTTTTATTGGAAACCGTGATCTCCACGATGCGGTCATTTTCGATTTGCTCGATGGACTCAATTACGGCACCTTGTAAATACTTTCTCAAAACCATGATAAAGGTAGAAGGTTGGGCTGGATTTTCAAAGGTCGTTTGGGTCAGCTGAATGCGTCCAAAAACGGGATGAGCAGAAAGGAGCAGGCGATGACTTTGGCGATTGCTGCGGATTTGCAAGACCAATTCTTGTTCAAAAGGTTGATTGATTTTCTGGATGCGACCATTGACTAACTCTCTTCGCAATTCCTCAACCATGTGGTGTAAAAAAAATCCGTCAAATGACATCGTTCTCTCCTTGTGATTGTATTCCATAGTATTATATCAAAAAGGTAGAATAAAATCATGGAAATATGGTATAATAAAGCCAAGTAAAGAGAATCGAGAAGTACATGTATATTGAAATGGTAGATGAAACTGGTCAAGTTTCACAAGAAATCTTGCAACAAACCCAAGAGATTTTGGAATTTGCTGCCCAAAAAATAGGAAAAGAAGACAAGGAGATGGCAGTTACTTTTGTGACCAACGAGCGTAGCCACGAACTCAACCTCGAGTACCGTGATACAGATCGTCCGACAGATGTCATCAGCCTTGAATATAAACCGGAATTGGACATCTCCTTTGATGAGGAAGATCTGCTGGAAAACCCTGAATTAGCAGAAATGATGTCTGAGTTTGATGCCTATATTGGGGAACTTTTCATCTCTATCGATAAAGCGCATGAGCAGGCTGAGGAATATGGCCACAGCTTTGAGCGTGAGATGGGCTTCTTGGCAGTACACGGCTTTTTACATATCAACGGCTACGATCACTACACTCCGGAAGAAGAAGCGGAGATGTTCGGTTTACAAGAAGAAATTTTGACAGCCTATGGACTCACAAGACAATAAACGAAAATGGAAAAATCGTGACCTGATTTCTAGTTTAGAATTTGCCCTGACAGGCATTCTGACTGCTATCAAGGAAGAACGCAATATGCGAAAACATGCAGTAACGGCTCTAGTAGTTATCCTTGCAGGTTTTGTTTTTCAGGTATCACGGATCGAATGGCTCTTTCTCCTAATGAGCATTTTCTTGGTAGTAGCATTTGAAATTATTAACTCTGCTATTGAAAATGTGGTGGATCTAGCCAGTCACTATCACTTTTCTATGTTGGCAAAGAAAGCCAAGGACATGGCAGCAGGTGCCGTACTTGTGGTTTCTCTTCTTGCCGCGGTGATTGGTGCACTTATCTTTCTCCCACGCATTTGGGATATACTATTTTAAACACTAAGAGGAAATTATGACATTTAAATCAGGCTTTGTAGCTATTTTGGGACGTCCCAATGTTGGGAAGTCAACATTTTTAAATCACGTCATGGGGCAAAAGATTGCCATTATGAGTGACAAAGCGCAAACAACGCGCAATAAAATCATGGGGATTTACACCACGGATAAGGAACAAATCGTCTTTATCGACACGCCGGGGATTCACAAGCCTAAGACGGCTCTTGGAGATTTCATGGTGGAATCTGCCTACAGTACTCTGCGTGAAGTGGATACTGTTCTATTCATGGTGCCAGCTGATGAGCCACGTGGTAAGGGCGACGATATGATTATCGAGCGTCTGAAAGCTGCCAAGGTTCCTGTGATTCTGGTGGTGAATAAGATTGACAAGGTCCATCCAGATCAACTCTTGGCTCAGATTGATGATTTCCGAAATCAGATGGACTTTAAGGAAATTGTTCCTATCTCAGCCCTTCAGGGTAATAATGTTTCTCATCTAATCGATATTCTGAGTGAAAATCTAGAGGAAGGTTTCCAGTATTTCCCATCTGATCAAATCACAGACCATCCAGAGCGTTTCTTGGTTTCTGAAATGATCCGTGAGAAAGTCCTACACCTAACTAGAGAAGAGATTCCCCACTCAGTTGCAGTTGTGGTGGACTCTATGAAGCGTGATGAAGAGACCGACAAGGTTCATATCCGTGCAACCATCATGGTCGAGCGTGATAGTCAAAAAGGTATTATCATCGGTAAAGGTGGCGCCATGCTCAAGAAAATTGGGACCATGGCCCGTCGTGATATCGAACTCATGCTAGGGGACAAGGTTTTCCTAGAAACTTGGGTCAAGGTCAAGAAAAACTGGCGTGATAAAAAGCTAGATTTGGCTGACTTTGGTTATAATGAGAAAGAATACTAAGTAGAGGTGGGCGCATGCCTGCTTCTTGTTTTTACAGAAGGAGGGACTATGCCTGAATTACCTGAGGTTGAAACGGTTCGTCGTGGCTTAGAAAAATTGATTTTGGGAAAGAAGATTTCTAATATAGAGATTGCTTATCCTAAGATGATCAAGACAGATTTGGATGAGTTTCAAAAGGAAGTGCCTGGTCAAGTTGTTGTGTCAATGGGACGTCGTGGAAAATATTTGCTTTTTTACCTAACAGACAAGGTCTTGATTTCCCATTTGCGGATGGAGGGCAAGTATTTTTACTATCCAGACCAGGTTCCTGAACGCAAGCACGCCCATGTTTTCTTTCATTTTGAGGATGGTGGCACTCTTGTATATGAGGACGTACGCAAGTTTGGTACTATGGAACTGCTGGCACCCGACCTATTGGATGCCTACTTTATTTCTAAGAAACTAGGTCCTGAGCCAAGAGAACAGGACTTTGATTTGCAGGTCTTTCAAGCTACCTTAGCCAAGTCTAAAAAGCCTGTAAAATCCCACCTCCTAGACCAGACCTTGGTCGCTGGTCTTGGAAATATCTATGTGGATGAGGTTCTCTGGCGAGCTCAGGTTCATCCAGCTAGATCTTCCCAGACTTTGACAGCAGAGGAAACGAAAGCAATTCATGACCAGACCATTGCTGTTTTGGGTCAGGCTGTTGAAAAAGGGGGTTCAACTATTCGAACCTATACCAATGCCTTTGGGGAAGATGGAACCATGCAGGATTTTCATCAGGTCTATGATAAGACTGGTCAAGCATGTTCACGCTGTGGCACCATCATTGAGAAATTCCATCTCGGTGGACGAGGAACTCATTTTTGTCCTCAGTGTCAAAGGAGGGACTGATGGGGAAAATCATTGGAATCACAGGAGGAATTGCCTCTGGTAAATCAACTGTGACAAATTTTTTGAGACAGAAAGGTTTTCAAGTGGTGGATGCCGACGCAGTCGTCCATGATCTACAAAAACCTGGGGGCCACCTTTATCAGGTCTTAGTCCAGCACTTTGGACAGAAAATCATCTTAGAAAATGGAGAACTCAATCGCCCTCTTCTGGCTAGTCTCATCTTTTCAAATCCTGAAGAACGAGAATGGTCTAAGCAAACCCAAGGGGAGATTATTCGTGAGGAACTGGCAGCATTGCGTGACCAGTTAGCTCAGACAGAAGCGATTTTTTTCATGGATATTCCCCTGCTTTTTGAACAGGACTACAGTGCCTGGTTTGATGAAACGTGGCTGATCTATGTGGACTATGATATCCAATTAGAACGTTTCATGAAACGGGATCATCTTTCTAAGGAAGTTGCCAAGTCCCGTCTTTCCGCCCAGTGGTCTTTAGCAGAAAAGAGAAAATTGGCGAGTCGTATACTAGATAACAATGGCAGTCGTGATCAGCTTGTAAGTCAAGTAGTCAAGTTACTTGAAGGAGGCGATAGCTGTGCAAGAGATTAGTTGGAAAGAGAATCTTCGTGTCGCCTGGTTTGGTAGTTTTCTAACTGGGGCCAGTATATCCTTAGTCGTCCCTTTTATGCCTATCTTTGTAGAGCAGTTGGGAATTGAAAGCGACCAAGTTGCTTTTTATGCTGGATTAGCCATTTCTGTTTCTGCTGTTTCCGCAGCTTTAGTTTCTCCCATCTGGGGCATTCTTGCTGACAAGTACGGTCGAAAACCCATGATGATTCGAGCAGGCCTTGCCATGACCCTTACTATGGGAGGTTTGGCCTTTGTTCCGAATATCTATTGGTTAATCTTTCTTAGATTACTAAATGGTGTATTTACAGGTTTCGTACCAAATGCGACGGCTTTAATAGCCAGTCAAGTTCCTAAGGATAAGTCTGGCTATGCTTTGGGGACTTTATCAACGGGAGTAGTAGCTGGAACTCTAACGGGCCCCTTTGTTGGGGGCCTGGTTGCTGAAATTTTTGGTATTCGAAATGTTTTTCTGTTGATTGGTGGCTTCTTGTTTTTAGCTGCACTCTTAACCATTTTCTTTATCAAGGAGGATTTTCAGCCAATAGCTAAGGAGAAAGCAATACCAACAAAAGAATTGCTCGGTTCAATCAAGCACTCTCATCTTTTGATTAGTTTATTTTTGACTACCTTTGTCATACAATTTTCAGCTCAATCGATTGGACCCATTCTGGCTCTCTATGTGCGGGACTTAGGGCAGAACGAAAATCTCCTCTTCGTCTCAGGCTTGATTGTATCTAGTATGGGATTTTCTAGTATGATGAGCGCTGGAGTGATGGGAAAGCTTGGTGATAAGCTAGGGAATCATCGACTTCTGATTCTGGCTCAGATGTATTCAGTCATCATCTATATTCTGTGTGCCAGTGCGACTAGTCCCCTTGAACTCGGTTTGTATCGTTTTCTCTTTGGTTTAGGAACGGGCGCTCTGATACCAGGTATCAATGCCTTGCTTAGTAAAATGACTCCCAAAGCTGGCATTTCAAGGATTTTTGCCTTTAACCAAGTCTTTTTCTACCTTGGAGGTGTTGTTGGCCCTATGACTGGTTCAGCAGTCGCGGGGCAATATGGCTACCACTCTGTTTTTTATGCGACGGCTGCCTGTGTGGCTTTCAGCTGTTTATGTAACTTAGTTCAATTTAGATCATTATTAAAAGTAAAGGAAATCTCGTGCGAGTAAAAATTAATCTCAAATGCTCCTCTTGTGGTAGCATGAATTATCTAACTAGTAAGAACTCAAAAACCCATCCAGACAAGATTGAAGTTCTAAAATATTGTCCAAAGGAAAGAAAAGTGACTTTACATCTTGAATCTAAGTAGAATTTATGGTAAAATAATAGGGATTTTAAGGAGTTTGATATGTATAACCTATTATTAACCATTTTATTAGTATTATCTGTTGTGATTGTGATTGCGATTTTCATGCAACCGACCAAGAACCAATCCAGCAATGTATTTGATGCCAGCTCAGGTGATTTGTTTGAACGTAGTAAAGCGCGTGGTTTTGAAGCTGTGATGCAACGTTTGACAGGTATTTTAGTCTTTTTCTGGCTAGCCATTGCCTTAGCATTGACGGTATTATCAAGTAGATAAGAAATGGGCGAGACTAGGTCTTTGCCTATTTTTATTTTTAATGACACTTATAAAATTATCACTCAAAAAAAAATATAAAAATCTAGAAAGAAAACATGAAAGATAAAATTAAAGAATATTTGCAAGAGAAGGGGCGAGTGACGGTAAATGACCTAGCTCAGGCTCTCGGAAAGGATGGATCCAAGGATTTCCGTGAGTTGATTAAAACCCTGTCTCTCATGGAAAGAAAGCACCAGATTCGTTTTGAAGATGATGGTAGTTTATGTCTGGACCAAAAGAAGAAACATGAAATTACCCTCAAAGGGATTTTTCATGCCCATAAAAATGGTTTTGGTTTTGTTAGTCTAGAAGGCGAAGAGGACGACCTTTTTGTAGGAAAAAACGATGTCAACTATGCCATTGATGGCGATACCGTTGAGGTGGTCATCAAAAAAGTTGCTGATCGTAACAAGGGAACAGCTGCCGAAGCTAAGATTATCGATATCCTAGAACACAGTTTGACAACCGTTGTCGGGCAAATCGTTCTGGATCAGGAAAAACCCAAGTATGCGGGCTACATCCGTTCAAAAAATCAGAAAATCAGCCAACCAATCTATGTTAAGAAACCAGCCCTCAAACTTGAAGGGACAGAGGTTCTCAAGGTCTTTATCGACAAATACCCAAGTAGAAAACACGATTTCTTTGTCGCTAGTGTACTGGATGTAGTTGGACACTCGACAGATGCTGGGATTGATGTCTTGGAAGTTTTAGAGTCTATGGATATTGTCTCTGAATTTCCAGAGGCTGTTCTCAAGGAGGCAGAAAGTGTACCAGATACTCCGTCTCAAAAGGATATGGAAGGGCGTCTTGATTTAAGAGATGAGCTTACCTTTACCATTGACGGAGCGGATGCCAAGGACTTGGACGATGCAGTTCACATCAAGCCTTTGAAAAATGGCAATATGGAACTCGGAGTTCACATCGCGGATGTTTCCTACTATGTGACTGAGGGCTCTGCCCTTGACAAGGAAGCCCTTAACCGCGCAACTTCTGTCTATGTAACAGACCGAGTGGTTCCAATGCTTCCAAAGCGTTTGTCAAATGGCATCTGCTCTCTCAATCCACAAGTTGACCGCCTGACCCAGTCTGCCATTATGGAAATTGATAAACATGGTTGTGTAGTCAACTACACCATTACCCAAACGGTTATCAAGACTAGTTTTCGTATGACCTATAGCGCTGTCAATGACATCCTAGCTGGCGATGAGGAAAAGAGACAGGAGTTTAAGAAAATTGTTCCTAGTATCGAATTAATGGCCAAGCTTCATGAAAGGCTAGAAAGCATGCGTGAGAAACGTGGTGCCCTTAATTTTGATACCAGCGAAGCAAAGATTTTGGTGGATAAAAAAGGCAAGCCTGTGGATATTGTCCTCCGTCAACGTGGCGTTGCTGAACGGATGATCGAGTCCTTTATGCTGATTGCAAACGAAACAGTTGCAGAGCACTTTAGCAAGCTGGACCTCCCTTTCATTTATCGGATTCACGAGGAGCCCAAGGCTGAAAAGGTGCAAAAGTTTATTGATTACGCTTCGAGCTTTGGATTGCGAATTTATGGAACTGCTAGCGAAATTAGTCAGGAGGCCCTTCAAGATATCATGCGTGCGGTTGAGGGAGAACCCTATGCGGATGTATTATCCATGATGCTTCTCCGTTCCATGCAACAGGCTCGCTATTCAGAGCACAATCATGGTCACTATGGTCTTGCTGCTAACTATTACACTCATTTCACCAGTCCGATTCGCCGTTATCCAGACCTCCTTGTCCACCGTATGATTCGGGACTATGGTCGTTCCAAGGAAATAGCAGAGCATTTTGAACAAGTGATTCCAGAGATTGCAACCCAGTCTTCCAACCGTGAACGTCGTGCCATCGAGGCAGAGCGTGAAGTAGAAGCCATGAAAAAGGCTGAATACATGGAAGAATACGTGGGTGAAGAGTACGACGCAGTTGTATCCAGCATCGTCAAGTTCGGTCTCTTTGTTGAATTGCCAAATACAGTTGAAGGCTTGATTCACATCACTAACCTACCTGAATTTTATCATTTCAATGAGCGTGATTTGACACTCCGTGGAGAGAAATCGGGTACAACTTTCCGTGTGGGACAGCAGATTCGCATTCGAGTTGAAAGAGCCGATAAGATGACAGGAGAGATTGATTTCTCTTTCGTACCTAGTGAGTTTGATGTCATTGAAAAAGGCTTGAAACAAGCTGGTCGCAGAGACAGGGGTCGTGGTTCAAGTCGTCGTTCAGACAAGAAGGAAGACAAGAGAAAATCAGGACGCTCAAATGATAAGCAAAAGCATTCACAAAAAGATAGAAAGAAAAAAGGCAAGAAACCTTTTTACAAGGAAGTAGCTAAGAAAGGAGCCAAGCATGGCAAAGGGCGAGGGAAAGGTCGTCGCACAAAATAAAAAGGCGCACCACGACTATACAATCGTAGATACGCTAGAGGCAGGAATGGTCCTGACAGGAACGGAGATCAAGAGCGTTCGAGCTGCTCGAATCAATCTCAAGGACGGCTTTGCCCAAGTAAAAAATGGAGAAGTCTGGCTGAGCAATGTTCATATCGCTCCTTACGAAGAGGGCAATATCTGGAATCAGGAACCAGAACGCCGTCGCAAACTCCTGCTCCATAAGAAGCAAATTCAAAAATTGGAACAAGAGACCAAAGGGACAGGAATGACCCTTGTACCCCTCAAAGTCTATCTCAAAGATGGATACGCTAAGCTCCTTTTAGGACTTGCCAAAGGGAAACATGACTATGACAAACGGGAGTCGATCAAGCGACGTGAACAAAACCGCGACATCGCGCGTGTGATGAAAGCTGTGAACCAGAGATAAGAAGAGGAATAATAATGGAAAAACTAATTGCCTATAAACGGATGCCCTTGTGGAATAAACAGACCATGCCTGAAGCTGTTCAGCAAAAGCACAATACTAAAGTCGGCACTTGGGGAAAAATTACTGTCTTGAAGGGGGCACTCAAGTTTATTGAATTAACCGAAGATGGTGAGGTTCTAGCTGAGCACCTCTTTGAGGCAGGTGCAGACAACCCTATGGCGCAACCGCAAGCTTGGCACCGAGTAGAGGCGGCAACAGACGATGTAGAATGGTACTTGGAATTTTATTGTAAACCTGAGGATTATTTCCCTAAGAAATACCAGACCAATCCAGTCCATTCAGAGGTCCTAGAGGCCATGCAGACGGTGAAACCAGGAAGAGCCTTGGATTTGGGTTGTGGTCAAGGCCGTAACTCTCTCTTTCTTGCACAGAATGGTTTTGATGTGACAGCTGTGGATCAAAATGAATTGTCCCTTGAAATCTTGCAAAGCATCGTAGAGCAAGAGGATCTAGACATGCCTGTAGGACTTTATGATATCAATTCAGCCAGCATTAGCCGAGACTATGATTTCATAGTATCGACAGTTGTTCTCATGTTTCTTCAAGCGGACCGTATTCCAGCTATTATCCAAAATATGCAGCAACACACCACGGTCGGTGGCTATAACCTTATCGTCTGTGCCATGGATACAGAGGATTATCCTTGCTCAGTCAACTTCCCATTCACTTTTAAAGAAGGGGAGTTGGCGGACTACTACAAGGATTGGGAGTTGGTCAAGTACAATGAAAATCCAGGACATCTGCACCGTCGTGATGAAAATGGCAATCGCATTCAACTACGCTTTGCGACCATGTTAGCCAAAAAAGTAAAATAAACATACATGAAGGTCGGGAAAAAAGAAGGGGAATCAAATAGAAAAATTGCTTCTTTACTTGGAAAAGAGCTCTTTAAACTGTCCATACTGAAATCAAACGTGAGACAGTCTTATTGATTTCAAATAAAAGCGCTGATTCTGTCAATCAGGCTCTAAAATTCATCTTAAAACAGCATTAAATTCTTTCCATCACGACAGATAATTGAACAGGATTCAACCACTTGTCTGATGTGTTTTCTAAGAAACATATCTACTATGCATATCCCTGTTCCTCTTTGGAAAGAAGAACTAATGACAATCACAACAGGCTCATTCATAGATGGTTACATAAATGAACTAAGAAAACGACTCCCAAAGAAGTCGCTTTCATTGAAAATTGGAATAACAACTATCCTAAAAAATGATTGTACTACAAGTCGCTCAGAGAAATTCTTCTTGCTGTCTAACTTGAACTGAACAATTTGATTTGTTCTTAATTTGCTAACGAAAAATGAAAGCGCTTGACAAAATAGTTGTATTGGTTGTAAAATATGAATGATGTGAGAATTTTTGTTTTAAATATACGGAACTGGAATATCGATATAAAAGGAGATAAATATGAAACAAAAAGATAAGTTAAATGTATATGAACGCAGAAGAAGGTTTAGTCTCAGAAAAGTTTCAGGCATTGGGGCAGTGTCTGCAGTTATTGGGATTATTGGCTTTTCTTCACTTCCTCTTGAAACAGCTTCAGCTACTGAAACAGATATTACAGTAAACTATAAATATGCTACTATGGATGAGCTAACAGAAATAGAGAAAAAACTTATTGTAAACGAGTTACCAAAGGATCTTGTAGATGGTTCAGATTTGTTTGTTATCTATCGTAGAGATACTACAAATAATATTTTACCAGATACTGGAAGTAATGCATTGTCCTTGGCTTCTATTATTGGAACAGGTCTACTGTTGGTTGCTTATATCATAAAAAAATCTGGTAACTCAGATAAGAAGATTGTCAAGAGTATTTTGTCAATCTCTTTGGTTGGAGGAGCTTTGACGGTAACAACTGTATCTGCTTTGACTGTTGCTACTTTATCTAACTATAACCATACCGAAATGATAACAGTAGGTACAACTCTCCCAGATGGTAAAGTGAATATTTCTGGATATCGGTTTGTAGGTTACATTGATGGAAAAGATCTAGATATGAATCCAACTACACCTGCAACTTCACTTCCAGCAAAGGAAAATAAAATTCAGGATACTATTGTTCCAACGGATAATCCTGGGAAAGATGCTATTGATGATGGTAGTAGTGGTAAAGTGGAGCCTATTAAACCAATAATGCCACCAAAAGAAGATGAACCAGTTAAGCCTGTAGACCCTAAAGTTATTGATAAAATTATTAAAGTGGATGATTCTGGGAAAACTTTAGAAGATGTCACTGGTTATATAAAAGTTAGCACGAGTCAACCTGTTGAAACACGAGAAGTTCAGAATGGTCAGCCAGTTATAATTCGAACTGTAACTGAAGTTTACAAGAAAGATACTGTATATGAAGAAAAAACAACTGCTGACATTCTTAAGGGAACAAATGTTGTCATCCCATCTACATTAGTGGAAATATTGTCTGAGGAAGTTGTGGAAGATGAGACGCCAGCTAAAACTACCCCAACCCCTGCTAAACAAACAGTTGAAAAAAATTCAGAAATTGAAAATCTAGGAACAGCACCTTCAACAGAATCATCAGTAAGAGAGGATAAAAAAGAAGAAATTCCAGCTCCAGTTGAGACTTCAAGCTCTAGCTTGGAAACTATTGCAGAGTCCACAATAGTTAAAGCCAAAAAAGTTATTCGTACTATACGCTCTACAGAAGACATTCCGTTTGAAGTGGTTGTTAAGAAGGATAGCTCTTTAGCTGAAGGTGAGACTAAGGTAGAAACAGAAGGGAAACTTGGGAAGAAAGTTTCTACTAAAAAGATTACCCTAGTGGATAATGTAGAAACTGTACAGGAAACAATCTCAGAAACAAGAGAAGAACCTCAAAATAAAGTTCTTCTGATTGGAACGAAGAAAATAGGAACTCAACCAAACATTAGTGAAGTAGCACCAAGTGCGAACTCAGCTGAGAATCTTGCTACTGATTCCAAAGCTACAACACAAAAAATTCCTAACTCAAGTTACTATACAGTCGAGGTTACTGAATCTGAAAATAAAACAGTCGTCACTGACCGTGAAAAAGTTCGTGAGTTAGTAAAAAATAGAACACCGTTTCTAAATCTTGCTTCACCAGATGAAGGAAAGTTGCTTCAGATCAAGACGATAGAAGTCTATGATAATACAATGCTTGAAGGTCAGCGACAATTACGAGATATTCAAGCTAGTTATGTGACGGTAAATGTTAAGAAAAAACGGGTTCTAAGTAACAAAGAACAACAAACGGAATTAGTAATTAGCAAAGATATACCATTAATTACTAAAGTTTATCATATAGGTACCCCCAAAAATGGGTTGTCTAGGAAAGATGTAGTTGTTTCAGGACACGCATACGATAGTAACAATAATGCACTTGAAGAAAAATCTATATCAGTTTATAAAGATAATAAATTAATTACTGAAGTTAATACTGATTTTGATGGCTATATGTTTGCTCATTTAATCTCTAATCAATCTTATACTTTAAAATCTAAAGACTTCGAAGCTAAAGTCACTGCTCTATCTTATGGTGATCCGATAATTGAAAATATAAAGGGACGTTTTGAATTAGGAAGAAAATATTCAGATGATATGGTGGACTATCATCTAAAAGGCAAGGTAATTTACGTTAATGACGGTCAATATCAGAGCGAAAGTGACGATGGGAAAAAATTAGTACTGTCTAAAGAAATTAATGCCAGAGCAGGTGATATTCTTGTGGTCCCACCATCTAAGATTTATGAGACTTCAAAAGCTATCAAAATCAAATCAATTAGCACTATTAATAATCAATCAGTTATTGAATATAGTGTTCCATCATTGTACGAGGTTGTACAAAATATCAACACAAAAGCTTGGTCATCTAATATTAGTAGTGCTACTTTTATTCCAGCTAAAGGAGTCACTGTAAAAAAAGAATCAAATACAGATACAAGTCTATTTAGAAGTGTCTCTCTTGAAGGATCTTTTTCATCATCAGTCTCATTGTCTGGTAAGAGAAATGATGATAAAAGCATCAAAGGAACGCTATCATTTAATATTGAAGGTAAGGTTTGGTCAGAGGCTGTTGATTTAAATTTCTGGACTCCTAAACTAGATTTTATGAATTTTGATATCAATAATGAATTGAGTTTTACCACAGAAGGTTCTTTAGAATTTAGTGCATCAGAAGAAATAGAGATTCCATTGGGAGAATTGATTTTACCTACACCGGTTACGGGAGTGACAGTACATATCCCTATAAGTCTTAAAACAACTGTTGAAGGGAGTTTAACTGTTTCGGTATCAAGTACATATTCAATTCAAAATTCAATAAAGTTACAAAATTGGGTTCCTGAATTTAAGCGTGCTGTCCATCATACAATGAAAGTGGGAGAAGTAAAAGCTAAAGCTACAGTCCAAAGTGGTCCAGAAATAAAAGTAAAACCCAAAATATTAGGAATAGATACAGTTTCTATTTCTGCTAATGCAGGGTTAGGAATAGAATCTTCGTATTCGAGAACAAGCCTTTCAGTGGAGGATAAGAAAGATCTAATTACTGGAAAAAATGATAAACTTATTACATCAACTATTTCTATAAATGATAAAAAAATTTCCATCGAAGAGTTTGGTTATCTAACCTTAAAGGCTGAATTAGAAATTTTGAAGCAAGCTAAAACTCTGGGATTTAATCTCGAAGGATTCAAGGAATTAAATTATGAATTAACCTTATTTGATGGTAAATTAATATATAAAAAATATGAGCTTGATTTAGGAAATGATTATAAGGTTGAACTAGTTCGCAATCCAGAAGAATTATTTGAAAAACTAACTAAACCATTCATCTTTACTAGTGGTGCCGGAGGATGGTACACAGGAATGTCCATTTCCAAAGATGGTAGTGTCAAAGGAACTTTCCTTGATATGAATCGTGGAGTTACTGGTTCAACTTATCCAAATGGTCAAATGTATCTTTCTAAATTTACAGGTAAATTTAAAAATCTAGTTAAAGTTAATGACTATGAATACAAGATGACTTTAGCTGATTTGGACTATCCTAAGGCGGGAGAAACAAAGATTGTTAATGGTGTGAAAATTGATACAACTGAACCTTATGGAATAGCAAATGCGAAATCTCCTGGAAAAGAATTTATTCTTTATTTACCAGGTCGTCCAGTTAAAGATTTACCAAAAGAAGTTGGTGACTGGATTTATGATTTCAAAAAACGAATGCCGGAGAAGTTAACAAGAGCTGTAATTTTTAATAAAGATAAAGGTTGGGCATTTGTAGAAAGTAATGAGCCGATAAGTAAAGTGCCTGTTGATGATGAACTTGCTATTAAAGAAATTATTTACAATGGTCATGTTTATCAATTTTCTAAACTGGTAAAATCTAAAGCTGTTATGAACGCTGACTCTTTGTATGTGCGCCAGTTTAACCCAGGTGAATTAATAGATTATTACAATACATATAAAGGGGATAAAACCTATCAACTGGAAGATGTTATTAAGGCTTTACACGCGCCTGCTAAAAAAGTAAGTGTACCTTTGAAGGATTATACTGAGAAACAATGGCGTAAATTGGCTAATGATAAAAAATTTCCGATAGAATGGTTTTATTCACAGGCAGACAAAGCTTTCTATGAAGTTGCCAAAGGTGGGCGAGGAGGATATGCTTCTCCGCTACATATTGAACCAAGTAACAAATGGGTAGTTTCTGATAATGGCATTGAAGTAAAAACTTATCTTAATGATGGGGTTGCTACACCTTATCAGAAATACCTATTGAAGAAAAATAATAAGAAGTATGATGGTGGAATAAATAAAACGCCATACTATATTTCTAAGGTTACCAGATTATAAGTCTCTTTTCTATCATTTGTCAAATCTATCAAGGCTTTAAAAAATAATGAGATAAGACAGTAACTATTCAAGGTTACTGTCTTATTTTGACACTTGTTTTAATATAAAAAATAGCTCTTTGTCAACTGTAGTGAGTTGAAGAAAATTCATACTTTTCCGAATAGATAAGGTAGAAGGATTTACATATATACGCATTATAAGTATAATTTAAATTAGAAAGGTGACTATAAATGCCCATTATAGGTAAGGAAATGGTAAAATTAGCTCTTGCAAATGGATGGATTGAAGTACGTAAGAGAGAAAGTCATCATCATTTTAAGAAAGAAGGGATCCCCTATCTTGTCACTATTTCAGTTCATGGTAATGAGGATCTAGGAAAAGGTTTAGAGAGAAAAATATTAAAAGATTTGGGCTTGTAGTAGATTTGGAACAGTGGAGGTGTGTTATGCTAAAATCTTATCCTACTATTTTTCATAGGGAAGGCAAAGGATATTGGGATGAATTCCCTGAATTTGGAGGCGGGACAGAGGGGGCAACTATTGAACTTGCCATGAAAAATGCTCATGAAATGCTTGAAAGTGTGTTAGCTTCTTATATTGACGAAGGACTGGCTTTGCCTGCTCCTAGTGACATTGCTAAGTTGAAAGCCCCTGATGGATTTGTAACTTTGATTCAAGTAAATCCATTGCCTTTTGTGAAAAATAATAAGGCGATTCGAAAGAATGTCACGGTTTCAAAGTGGTTGGTCAGATTGGCAGATCGTGAAAAAGTGAACTATTCTGAAGTATTGACGCAGGCTTTAGAAAGTCGCTTGCAGCTTTAACCGAAAAGGCTGGAATTCCAGTCTTTTTTAGTTTTTTTCGAATAAATGAGAAAAGGAGGTAGACCATGTTTGTAGCCAGAGATGCCAAGGGAAATTTGGTGAATGCTCTCGAAAAAGATGTTACCAAGCAAGCTTATACTTGTCCAGCCTGTGGGGGCAGACTACGATTACGCCAAGGACAGAGTATTCGGACGCATTTTGCCCATGAAAGGTTAAGGGATTGCATGGCTATTTTCGAGAATGAAAGTCCAGAACACATGGGCAACAAAGAGGCCCTTTATCACTGGGCCAAGAAGGACAATCAGGTCGCCTTAGAATATAGTCTGCCCGAGATTCAGCAGATAGCAGATGTTCTCGTCAATGAGAAACTAGCTCTGGAGGTTCAGTGCAGTCCCTTGTCTCAAAAGCTTTTAGGCGACAGAAGTCAAGGCTACCGTAGTCAGGGCTACAAAGTTATTTGGCTACTGGGAGAAAAACTCTGGTTAAAGGAGCGATTAACACAACTGCAAAGGGGATTTCTCTATTTTAGTCAAAATATGGGTTTCTATGTTTGGGAACTAGATTTCAAAAAACAAGTTTTGAGACTCAAATATCTTTTGCATCAGGACCTACGTGGCAAGCTTCATTTTCAGGTCAAAGAATTTCCCTATGGTCAAGGAAATCTCTTGGAAATCCTACGATTTCCTTATCAAAAACAAAAACTACCTCGTTTTGCAGTTGTGCAAGATTCCACTATCTGTCACTACATTCGCCAGCAGTTGTACTACCAAACGTCCTACTGGATGAAGAAGCAGGAGGAAGCTTATTATCAAAGAGACAATCTATTAAACCATCAACTGGACGACTGGTATCCCCAGGTCAGACCGATAGAGTCAGGTGATTTTTTGCAGATTGAAACGGATTTGACTAGCTATTATAGAAATTTTCAGGCTTACTATCAAAAAAATCCGAAAAATAATCGCCAAAAGCTCTATCCACCAGCCTTTTATCACTTATATTTCTCAAAAAATGTGGTAAAATAGAAAGGATGGAGGAATCTTATGGTATTACAACGACATGAAATAAATGAAAAAGATACATGGGATCTTTCAACAATCTACCCAACAGATCAAGCTTGGGAAGAAGCCTTGAAAGACTTAACTGAAAAAGTACAAACAGCAGCCCAGTATGAGGGGCATCTCTTGGACAGAGCAGACAGTTTGCTTGAGATTACAGAATTCTCACTTGACTTGGAACGCCAAGTTGAAAAACTTTATGTCTATGCACATATGAAAAATGACCAAGACACGCGTGAAGCCAAGTATCAGGAGTACTATGCTAAGGCTATGACCTTATACAGTCAGTTAGAACAAGCCTTTTCATTCTATGAACCTGAGTTTATGGAGATTAGTGAGGAGCAGTATGCGGCCTTCCTAGAAGCTCAACCAAAACTCCAAGTTTATAAGCACTTTTTTGACAAGCTCTTGCAAAAGAAAGACCATGTTCTTTCGCAACGTGAAGAAGAATTGCTTGCTGGAGCAGGAGAAATCTTTGGCGCTGCTAGTGAAACCTTTGCTATTTTGGATAATGCGGATATTAGCTTCCCATACGTTCTTGATGACGAAGGCAATGAAGTACAACTCTCACACGGTACTTACATCCGTTTGATGGAGTCTAAAAACCGTGAAGTGCGTCGTGGTGCCTATGAAGCCCTTTATGCGACATACGAGCAATTCCAACACACTTATGCTAAGACTTTGCAGACAAATGTTAAAGTGCAAAACTACCGCGCAAAAGTTCGCAACTATAAGAGTGCTCGCCATGCAGCCCTCGCAGCAAACTTTGTTCCAGAAAGTGTCTATGACAATCTAGTAGCAGCAGTTCGCAAGCATTTGCCACTCTTGCATCGTTACCTTGAACTTCGTTCTAAAATCTTGGGGATTTCTGATCTCAAGATGTACGATGTCTACACACCGCTATCTTCAGTAGAATACAGCTTTACTTATGAGGAAGCCTTGAAAAAGGCAGAAGAAGCCTTGGCGGTCTTGGGTGACGATTACTTGAGTCGAGTCAAACGTGCCTTTAGCGAGCGTTGGATTGATGTCTATGAAAACCAAGGCAAGCGTTCTGGTGCCTACTCTGGTGGTTCTTATGATACCAATGCCTTCATGCTCCTCAACTGGCAGGACAATCTAGACAATCTCTTTACCCTTGTACACGAAACAGGTCACAGTATGCACTCTAGCTATACTCGTGAAACTCAGCCTTACGTTTACGGAGATTATTCTATCTTCTTGGCTGAGATTGCCTCAACGACCAACGAAAACATCTTGACGGAGAAATTGTTAGAAGAAGTAGAAGACGATGCGACACGCTTTGCAATCCTCAATAACTTCTTGGACGGTTTCCGTGGAACAGTCTTCCGTCAAACTCAATTCGCTGAGTTTGAACATGCTATCCATCAAGCAGATCAAAATGGAGAAGTCTTGACAAGTGATTTCCTTAATAAACTCTACGCTGACTTGAATCAAGAGTACTATGGACTCAGCAAGGAAGATAATCCTCAGATCCAATACGAGTGGGCGCGCATTCCACACTTCTACTATAACTACTATGTTTATCAGTATTCAACAGGTTTTGCAGCCGCTTCAGCCTTAGCTGAGAAGATTGTCCATGGTAGTCAAGAAGATCGTGACCGCTATATCGACTACCTCAAGGCAGGTAAATCAGACTATCCACTCAATGTCATGAGAAAAGCGGGTGTTGATATGGAGAAAGAAGACTACCTCAACGATGCCTTTGCAGTCTTTGAACGTCGCTTGAACGAGTTTGAAGCCCTTGTTGAAAAATTGGGACTAGCTTAAGATGGTAGAGTCTTATAGTAAAAATGCCAATCACAATATGCGTCGTCCCGTCGTCAAAGAAGACATCGTAGAACTCATGCGCCAGCGTCAAAAGCAGGTGTCAGGTTCCTTGAAAGAATTGGAGACTTTCGCTCGCAAGGAAAATATTCCCATTATTCCCCATGAAACAGTTGCTTATTTCCGTTTTCTCATGGAAACCATGCAGCCCAAGAACATTTTGGAGATTGGAACGGCAATTGGCTTTTCTGCCCTCCTGATGGCGGAGCATGCGCCAGATGCTAAGATTACAACCATTGACCGTAATCCTGAGATGATCGGCTTTGCCAAGGGAAACTTTTCTCAGTTTGATAGCCGCAAGCAAATCACCCTCTTAGAGGGAGATGCAGTCGATGTTTTATCTAGTCTGACAGAAACTTATGATTTTGTCTTTATGGACTCAGCCAAGTCCAAGTACATCGTCTTTTTACCAGAAATCCTCAAACACTTGGAAGTCGGTGGAGTGGTGGTCTTGGATGATATTTTCCAAGGAGGAGATGTTGCTAAGGACATCATGGAAGTCCGCCGTGGTCAACGAACCATTTACCGTGGTTTGCAAAGACTTTTTGACGCGACTTTGGACAATCCAGGTCTAACAGCAACTCTAGTTCCACTTGGAGACGGCATTCTCATGCTAAGAAAAAATGTAGCAGATGTCCGACTTCCTGAGAGTGACTGATTTTCAGAAAAATTTAAGAAATTATAGTAAAATAGATAAGGTAACACTTACCGTAAAAGGAGTAAACATGAAGAAAAAACTTATGGCAGGAGCCATCACACTTTTATCAGTAGCAACACTTGCAGCTTGTTCAAACAGTTCTGAAGGAAAAGATTTGATCAGCATGAAGGGTGATGTGATTACAGAACAACAATTCTTTGAAGAAGTAAAGAATAATCCAACTGCGCAACAAGTCTTGCTCAATATGACCATCCAAAAAGTATTTGAACAACAATATGGATCAGAGGTAACGGATAAAGATGTGGATGACGCCGTTGCTGAAGAACAAAAGAAATACGGTGATAGCTATAACAGCGTGCTTCAACGTGCAGGTATGACTCCTGAAACTCGTAAAGCACAAATTCGTACAAGCAAATTGGTTGAATTGGCTGTTAAGAAGGCCGCTGAGAGCGAATTGACAGACGAAGCCTACCAAAAGGCTTTTGAGTCTTATACACCAGATGTAACAGCTCAAATCATTCGTATGGACAATGAAGACAAGGCAAAAGAAGTGCTTGAAAAAGCCAAAGCAGAAGGTGCGGATTTTGCTCAATTAGCAAAAGACAACTCTAACGACAACAAAACAAAAGAAAATGGTGGCGAAATCACTTTTGACTCTGCTTCTACAGAGCTTCCAGAACAAGTCAAGAAAGCAGCCTTTGCCTTGGATGTGAACGGGATTTCTGATGTGATTACAGCTACTGGAACACAAGCCTACAGCAGTCAGTTCTACATCATCAAAGTAACGAAGAAAACAGAAAAATCTTCTAATATAGAGGATTACAAAGAAAAATTGAAGACCATCATCTTGACTCAGAAACAAAATGATTCAGCCTTTGTTCAAGGAGTAATTGGTAAAGAATTGCAAGCAGCAAACATCAAGGTTAAAGATCAAGCCTTCCAAAACATCTTCACCCAATATATCGGTGGTGGTGACTCAAGCTCAAGCAGCAGCTCTTCATCTAACTAAGAACTTAAAATACAAATCTCAAAAGAGGTTTGTATTTTTTATGCTTGAAACTAGAAAATGAGTAAAATTCGAAGGATTAAAGGATAAGAGTTTTTTTCTTTCTGAAAAAATGGTATAATAGCAATCAAAACTAGAAAATAAAACGGAATTGGGAACAGAAGCTTCTGTTCCTATTAGAGTGGTGAAATATGAAAATTAGTAAAAGGCACCTACTAAACTATTCCATTTTGATTCCTTACTTCCTTTTATCGATTTTGGGGCTGATTGTGGTATACTCGACAACGAGTGCAACCTTGATCGAAGAAGGGAAAAGTGCCTTTCAATTGGTACGAAACCAGGGGATCTTCTGGATAGCTAGTTTGATTCTGATTGCCTTAATCTATAAATTAAAATTAGGTTTCCTAAGAAACGGGCGTCTCATCTTTATCGTAATGATTGTGGAGATGATTCTTTTAGCTCTGGCGCGACTGGTCGGAACACCTGTCAATGGAGCATACGGATGGATTTCTGTAGGACCTGTAACGATTCAGCCTGCGGAGTACCTTAAGATTATCATCATCTGGTACCTGGCACATCGATTTTCAAAACAACAAGATGAGATTGCAGTTTATGACTTCCAGGTTTTGACACAGAATCAGTGGCTACCTCGAGCTTTTAATGACTGGCGTTTTGTTCTGCTGGTTCTGATTGGTAGCTTGGGGATTTTCCCAGACTTGGGAAATGCGACCATCTTGGTCCTGGTGGCGCTCATCATGTATACCGTAAGTGGGATCGCTTATCGTTGGTTTTCGACCATTCTGGCTCTCTTGGCAGGGAGTTCAATGTTAGTCTTGTCTGTCATTCGCTTTGTTGGGGTTGAAAAGTTTTCTAAAATCCCACTATTTGGGTACGTTGCTAAACGTTTTAGTGCCTTCTTTAATCCCTTTAATGACCTAGCAGGTGCAGGACACCAGCTCGCAAATTCCTACTATGCCATGGTAAATGGAGGCTGGTTCGGACTGGGACTGGGAAATTCTATCGAGAAGCGTGGTTATCTGCCAGAAGCCCATACGGATTTTGTCTTTTCGATTGTCATCGAAGAGTTTGGATTCGTAGGAGCCAGTATGATTTTGGCTTTACTCTTCTTCTTGATTTTGCGAATCATCTTGGTTGGTATTCGAGCAAAGGATCCCTTTAACTCCATGGTTGCTATTGGTGTCGGAGGGATGATCCTTGTTCAGGTCTTTGTCAATATCGGTGGGATTTCAGGGTTGATTCCTTCTACAGGGGTAACCTTCCCCTTCCTTTCACAAGGTGGGAACAGTCTACTGGTATTATCCGTAGCCATCGCGCTTGTACTGAACATTGATGCCAGCGAAAAACGTGCCAAGCTTATCAGAGAATACGAGAATCAAACCGATGAAAGTCTGTAAGGATTGTATGGAAAGGAAAGTATATGTCTCTTCAAAAATTAGAAAACTATAGTAATAAAGCAGTCGTCCAAGAAGAAGTCTTGATTCTGACTGAGCTATTAGAAGATATCACAAAAAATATGCTAGCGCCAGAAACCTTTGAAAAGATTATCCAGTTGAAGGAATTATCAACTAGCGAGAATTATCAAGGGCTCAATGACCTAGTGACCAGTCTTTCGAATGAAGAAATGATTTACATTTCACGCTATTTCTCAATCCTTCCACTCTTGATCAATATCTCTGAGGATGTGGATTTGGCTTATGAGATCAATCACCAAAACAATGTGGACCAAGACTATCTAGGGAAACTATCTACAACCATTAAAATGGTGGCTGAAAAAGAAAATGCAGCTACAATTTTGGAACAGCTGAATGTTGTGCCTGTTCTGACTGCCCATCCGACGCAGGTCCAACGTAAGAGTATGTTGGATTTGACCAATCACATCCATAATCTTTTGCGTAAGTACCGTGATGTCAAACTAGGCTTGATTAACAAAGAAAAATGGCACACGGATCTCCGTCGTTATATTGAGATTATTATGCAGACGGACATGATTCGCGAGAAGAAATTGAAAGTAACCAACGAAATCACCAACGTGATGGAGTACTATCAAAGTTCATTCTTGAATGCTGTTCCCCGTTTGACGGCTGAGTATAAAAAATTGGCCAAAGAACAAGGTATCGAGCTTGAGCATCCAAAACCGATTACCATGGGGATGTGGATCGGAGGAGACCGTGATGGAAATCCTTTCGTAACTGCTGAAACCCTCAATAAATCTGCCTTGACCCAGTGTGAAGTCATTATGAATTACTACGATGAGAAGATTTATAACCTCTATCGTGAATTCTCACTCTCAACCAGTATTGTGAATGTCAGCGACAAGGTTCGTGAGATGGCTCTTAAGTCACAGGATAACTCGATTTATCGCGAAAAAGAACTCTATCGTCGTGCTCTTTTTGATATCCAAGCTAAGATGCAGGCAACCAAGGCTTATCTCATTGAAGACAAGGAACTTCAGCCTAGATATGCCACTGCAGATGAATTTTATCAAGATTTGTTGGCCATTCGCGATTCTCTCCTTGAAAACAAAGGGGAATACCTGATTTCAGGAGAATTTGTCGAGTTGATGCAAGCTGTCGAAATTTTTGGTTTCTACCTTGCTTCTATTGATATGCGCCAAGATTCTAGTGTTCATGAAGCCTGTGTAGCAGAATTGCTTGAATCTGCTGGTATCAATGATCACTATAGCGACCTTTCTGAAGACGAAAAATGCGCCCTTCTCTTAAAAGAGTTGGAAGAAGACCCTCGTATCCTCTCAGCCACTCATGCTGAAAAGTCAGAACTTCTTGAAAAGGAACTGTCTATCTTTAAAGCTGCCCGCAAGTTGAAGGATAAACTGGGTGAAAATGTCATTCGTCAAACCATTATCTCACATGCAACAAGTGTATCCGATATGCTAGAGCTAGCAATTATGCTCAAGGAAGTCGGCT
The DNA here is from genome assembly GCF_002355895.1 of Streptococcus sp. NPS 308. Classification (NCBI taxonomy): domain Bacteria; kingdom Bacillati; phylum Bacillota; class Bacilli; order Lactobacillales; family Streptococcaceae; genus Streptococcus; species Streptococcus sp. NPS 308. The sequence goes on along the minus strand of NZ_AP017652.1, from coordinate 1,143,321 downwards.
TGGTTGATGCCCAAAAAGCACGAGTTCAGATTGTTCCCCTGTTTGAAACTATCGAGGACTTAGACCATTCGGAAGAAACCATGAGAAGATATTTCTCTCTTCCTTTGGCTAAAAAATGGATTGCTTCAAAAGATAACTATCAGGAAATCATGCTTGGTTACTCTGATAGTAACAAAGATGGTGGTTACCTGTCATCGTGTTGGACCCTGTACAAGGCGCAACAACAACTGACTGCTATCGGTGATGAATTTGGCGTTAAAGTCACTTTCTTTCACGGTCGTGGTGGGACTGTCGGTCGTGGTGGTGGTCCAACATATGAAGCCATTACATCTCAACCGCTCAAGTCTATAAAGGACCGTATCCGTCTGACTGAGCAAGGAGAAGTGATTGGAAACAAATACGGTAACAAAGACGCTGCTTATTACAACCTTGAGATGTTGGTTTCTGCAGCCATTAACCGTATGATTACCAAGAAGAAGAGTGATACCAACACATCAAACCGTTACGAAGCTATTATGGATCAAGTAGTGGATCGCAGCTACGATATCTACCGTGATTTGGTCTTTGGAAATGAACATTTCTATGACTATTTCTTTGAGTCCAGTCCGATTAAGGCTATTTCAAGCTTTAATATCGGTTCTCGCCCAGCCGCTCGTAAGACCATCACTGAAATTGGCGGTTTGCGTGCCATTCCTTGGGTCTTCTCATGGTCACAAAGTCGTGTCATGTTCCCTGGATGGTATGGTGTGGGATCAAGCTTTAAAGAGTTTATAGATCAAGATCCAAAGAATATCGAGTTCCTTCGTGATATGTACCAGAACTGGCCTTTCTTCCAATCTCTTCTTTCCAATGTGGACATGGTCTTATCTAAGTCTAACATGAACATTGCTTTTGAATATGCTAAGCTCTGTGAAGACGAAGAAGTGCAAGCTATCTACTACACTATTTTAGATGAATGGCAATTGACCAAGGATGTTATTTTAGCTATTGAAGGTTATGACGAACTCTTGGCAGAAAACTCTTACCTAAAAGACAGTCTAAACTATCGTATGCCTTACTTTAATATCCTCAACTATATCCAGTTGGAGTTGATTAAACGTCAACGTCGTGGTGAATTGTCAGCAGACGAAGAAAGATTGATTCATACAACCATTAACGGAATTGCAACCGGTTTGCGTAATTCAGGTTGATATTTTCTAAACTTCCTCTTTTTCTAGGGGAAGTTTTTGAATTGTTTAAAAAATTCTAAAAATAGTCTTGACAAGTATTTGAAAAATGATATAATTTAAACATTCAGAAAGTAATCATTGAAGTTTTTTAGAGAGTCTGTGCTTGGTGGAAACAGATAGATGAAAGTGATGAAAATTGGGCTGAATGTTATAAAGAATTTGAAATCATAAAAATTCGGTGAGCACACCTTACAGTGCAACTCGTGAATGCGAGAAAGAGCGATAGGGATATTCCCTATAATTGAGGTGGCACCGCGCATCGACGTCCTCACACAAGTTTTTTGTGTGAGGACTTTTTCTATTAGGAGGATGATGATGGAATTTAAACGATGGCATCGCTTGATGATGTGATTTAAAAAGTTAAGGTAAAAGGATTAAGGAGAAAGAAAAATGAAAAATAAACGTTTGATTGGAATTATCGCTGGATTAGCAGTATTGGTAGTGGCTAGCTTGATTTATTCATCAATGAACAAGCCAGCAGCTAAAGAAGAGCAAAAGGTCGCTAAGGTTGGTGTCCTTCAATTTGTTAGTCATCCATCCTTGGACTTGATTTATCAAGGAATTCAAGATGGACTTGCTGAAGAAGGCTATAAGGACGACCAAGTAAAAATCGACTTTATGAACTCTGAAGGAGATCAGAGCAAGGTTGCAACCATGAGTAAACAATTGGTAGCAAATGGAAATGACGTTGTTGTTGGGATTGCAACACCAGCTGCTCAAGGACTTGCTAGTGCTACAAAAGACCTACCTGTTATCATGGCTGCTATTACAGACCCAATCGGTGCTAACTTGGTCAAAGATTTGAAAAAACCAGGTGGCAACATCACAGGGGTGTCAGATCATAACCCAGCTGAACAGCAAGTGGAATTGATTAAAACTTTGACACCAAATGTCAAAACAATCGGAGCTCTCTACTCAAGTAGCGAAGATAACTCAAAATCACAAGTTGAGGAATTCAAGGCTTATGCTGAAAAAGCAGGTTTGAAAGTCGAAACCTTTGCCGTTCCTTCCACTAACGAAATTGCTTCAACTGTTAATGTTATGACCAGCAAGGTCGACGCAATCTGGGTTCCAATTGACAACACCATTGCATCAGCCTTCCCAACAGTTGTATCAAGCAACCAAACAGCTAAAAAACCGATCTACCCAAGTGCTACTGCCATGGTAGAAGCAGGTGGATTAGCATCTGTAGTAGTTGACCAACACGATCTTGGAGTGGCTACTGGTAAGATGATTGCTAAAGTTTTGAAAGGTGAAAAACCAGCTGATACGCCAGTTAATGTCTTCTCAACTGGTAAGTCGGTTATCAATAAAAAACTAGCGCAAGAACTTGGTATCACAATCCCTGAGTCTGTTCTAAAAGAAGCAGGACAAGTGATTGAATAAAGATAAAGGAGGAGTTGGGGACATCTCCTCCCGTTTTTACTAAAGAAAGAAATGAGTGAAAGATTATGATAGTATCCATTATTTCTCAGGGAATGGTCTGGGCGATTCTAGGTTTGGGAATCTTTATGACTTTTCGAATTTTGAATTTCCCGGATATGACGACTGAGGGCTCTTTCCCACTAGGGGGAGCAGTAGCTGTAACCTTGATAACACAAGGCGTCAATCCATTTTTAGCGACCTTGGCTGCAGTAGGAGCGGGCTGCCTAGCTGGTATGGCAACAGGTCTCTTATACACCAAAGGTAAAATACCAACTCTCTTATCAGGGATTTTGGTCATGACTTCTTGCCATTCCATCATGCTCATGATTATGGGACGTGCCAATCTGGGTCTTCTTGGAACCAAGCAAATTCAGGATGTCTTGCCTTTCGATTCAGACCTCAATCAACTCCTGACTGGCTTTATCTTTGTTGCCTTTGTTATTGGTCTCATGCTCTTTTTCCTAGATACCAAACTAGGTCAGGCCTACATCGCTACAGGAGATAATCCCGATATGGCTCGTAGCTTTGGTATCAATACAGGACGTATGGAACTCATGGGTTTGGTTCTTTCAAATGGGATTATCGCGCTTGCAGGGGCCTTAATTGCTCAACAAGAAGGATATGCAGATGTTTCTCGAGGAATTGGAGTGATTGTCGTAGGGCTTGCTAGCTTGATTATTGGTGAAGTATTGTTCAAGAGTTTGACCCTGGCAGAGCGACTCATGACCATCGTTGTAGGGTCTATTGCTTATCAGTTCCTCGTATGGGGAGTGATTGCTCTTGGATTTAACACGAGCTATTTACGACTATATAGCGCCTTGATTTTGGCAGCTTGCCTTATGATTCCAACCTTCAAAAGCAAATACCTGAAAGGAGTCAAGTTTAGCAAATGACAGCAATTGTAGAATTAAAAAATGCTACCAAAGTCATTACGAATGGCTTTGACGAGGAAAAAATCATTCTAAATGATGTTTCTCTTGAGATTTTTGAACATGATTTCATTACAATACTAGGTGGAAACGGAGCAGGAAAGTCAACGCTTTTTAACACTATTGCAGGTACCCTACCTTTAACAAGTGGAAGTATCCGTATCATGGGCGAGGATGTGACGCATTTTTCACCAGAAAAGCGAGCTAAGTACTTGTCTCGTGTCTTTCAGGATCCTAAAATGGGTACGGCTCCTCGTATGACCGTTGCAGAAAACCTTTTGATTGCCAAGTTTCGTGGTGAGAAGAGAGGGCTCCTGCCTAGAAGACTATCAAGTCATAGAGAAGAGTTTCAGGCTACCATTGAAAAAGTGGGAAATGGCCTTGAAAAACATCTCGACACTCCGATTGAATTTCTATCAGGTGGTCAACGTCAGGCCTTGAGTCTCTTGATGGCAACCTTGAAACGACCAGAGTTGCTCTTGTTGGATGAACACACAGCAGCACTTGACCCCAAGACCAGCGTGGCTTTAATGGCATTAACGGATGAATTTGTCACAAAAGATAAGCTGACTGCCCTCATGATTACCCACCATATGGAAGATGCACTGAAGTATGGAAATCGTCTGATTGTCATGAAAGAAGGTCGTATCATCCAAGATTTGAACAAAGAAGAAAAAGCAAAAATGAAGATTTCAGACTACTATCAATTATTTGAGTAAAGTAGAGAATTTCTCGTCAAAAAATAGAGAAGAAAAACTTAGAAACACGTCAGTGTTTCTGAGTTTTTTATCTTCCCATTCTATCAAGAAAAATAAGGCAAAGAGAATTACGGAAAGTGTATGAAATGGTTTACTTTTTTTCAGAAATAAGCTATACTAGATAACGTGAAACTATGATAAGATGGAGGTATTGTGTATGGTTGACAAACAAGTCATTGAAGAAATCAAAAACAATGCCAACATTGTGGAAATCATAGGTGACGTGATTTCTTTACAAAAGGCTGGACGGAACTATTTAGGGCTCTGTCCTTTTCATGGTGAAAAGACCCCCTCTTTCAACGTTGTTGAAGACAAGCAATTTTACCATTGTTTCGGTTGTGGGCGCTCAGGAGATGTTTTTAAGTTCATCGAAGAATACCAAGGTGTATCCTTTATGGAAGCCGTTCAGCTCTTAGGTGAGCGTGTCGGTATTCAACTAGCTATGCCTATCCAGTCTCGTCCTCAACAGCTTTCTCCTCATCAAGCTCTATATGATATGCATGAAGAAGCAGCACGCTTTTACCATGCAATCCTCATGACGACTAAGATGGGAGAAGAAGCAAGGGCTTATCTCTACAAACGTGGATTGACGGAAGATGTCCTGAAGCACTTCCAAATTGGACTAGCTCCAGCCGAGAGAAACTATCTCTACCAACGTTTATCTGGCAAGTTTGAGGAAAAGGATTTATTGGATTCGGGCTTGTTTTATCTGTCAGATAGTAATCAATTTTATGATACTTTTTTTGGTCGGATCATCTTTCCTTTGACCAATGACAAGGGGCAGGTTATTGCATTTTCAGGTCGTATCTGGCAAGAAACGGATAATCAGACTGCCAAGTATAAAAATAGTCGCTCGACTGCAATTTTTAACAAGAGTTACGAATTGTATCATTTGGACAAGGCTAAAAAAGCAACTGGAAAGGTAGCAGAACTCTACTTGATGGAAGGTTTCATGGATGTTATCGCGGCCTACCGTGCTGGTATAGAAAATGCTGTGGCTTCCATGGGGACAGCGCTGAGCAAGGAGCATGTTGATCACCTTAAACGCTTCACCAAAAAGATAGTTCTCAGCTATGATGGTGACAAGGCAGGACAGGCAGCGACAGCCAAAGCTCTGGAAGAATTAAAAGATTTCTCAGTGGAAGTTGTTCGAGTACCTGATACCATGGACCCAGATGAGTATTTGCAAAAGAATTCTGCTGAAGACCTGGCTTACCTCTTAACTAAGACTCGGATTAGTCCTATAGAGTTCTATATTCACCAACTCAAACCTGTGAATAGTGACAACTTGCAGGCGCAAATTGAGTTCATTGAAAAGATTGCGCCCTTAATCGCCAAAGAAAAGTCTATCACTGCCCAGAATTCTTACATCCACATTCTGGCGGATAACCTACCTTCCTTTGATTACCAGCAAGTAGAACAGATTGTAAATGAAAGTCGGATTGTTCAAAGGCAGGAGAGAGTCAAGGAGCATCCTACGCCAGTAGCGATTAGTTTGCCTGTGACGCGGCAACTGACAGCAGTTATGAGAGCAGAGGCTCATCTCCTTTATAGGATGGCTGAGAATCCAGTTGTGTTAAATGACTATCGATTAAGAGGAGATTTTTTCTTTGATACCCCAGAATTTCAGATTCTTTACGAATTATTAAGTGTAGAGGGAGAAATCGGATCAGAGGAACTGTCTCATCAGACTCCTGAGGTTGAAAATGCCTGGTACCATGTTCTTGGTCTAGATTTGCCAGCTGAGATGTCGCCTCAAGAACTTTCTGAAGTCGAAGCGACTCGTAACCGTGCCCTCCTCAGCAAGGACAATTTAAGGATTAAAAAGAAAGTGCAGGAAGCTAGTCATCTAGGAGATACAGACACAGCCTTGGAAGAATTGCAACGATTGATTTCCCAAAAGAGAAGAATGGAGTAATAATGGCAACAAAACAAAAAGAAGTAACTACATTTGATGTGCAAGTAGCAGACTTTATCCGTAACCACAAAAAAACAGGAACAGCAACAGACGATGAAATCAACTCAAGTCTAGTTATTCCTTTTACTTTAGATGCAGATGGTATTGAAGACCTTTTGCAACGGATTCAGGATGCTGGAATTTCTATCACGGATAACGAAGGGAATCCAAGTGCACGTGTCCTTAGTACAGAAGAAGAGCCAGAACTCAGTGATGAGGACTTGATTGGCTCAACCTCTGCTAAGGTGAATGACCCTGTCCGTATGTATTTGAAGGAAATTGGGGTTGTTCCTCTCTTGACCAACGAAGAAGAAAAAGAATTGGCCTTAGCAGTTGAGGCTGGTGATATCGAAGCCAAACAACGTCTTGCCGAAGCCAACCTTCGTTTGGTGGTTTCGATCGCTAAGCGCTACGTAGGGCGTGGCATGCAGTTTCTTGACTTGATTCAAGAAGGAAACATGGGCTTGATGAAGGCCGTTGACAAGTTTGACTATTCAAAAGGTTTTAAGTTTTCTACTTATGCAACTTGGTGGATTCGTCAGGCGATTACCCGTGCCATCGCTGACCAGGCTCGTACCATTCGTATCCCTGTCCACATGGTTGAAACCATTAATAAGCTTGTCCGAGAACAGCGTAATCTCCTTCAAGAATTGGGTCAAGATCCAACTCCTGAACAAATCGCTGAACGTATGGATATGACACCTGACAAGGTGCGTGAAATCTTGAAAATCGCCCAAGAGCCAGTGTCACTTGAAACACCGATTGGTGAAGAGGACGATAGCCATCTTGGGGACTTTATCGAAGACGAAGTGATTGAAAATCCAGTAGACTACACAACTCGTATCGTTTTGCGTGAGCAGTTGGATGAAGTCTTGGATACTCTCACAGACCGTGAAGAAAACGTTCTGCGCCTTCGTTTCGGTTTGGACGATGGGAAAATGCGTACCCTTGAAGATGTTGGTAAAGTCTTTAACGTAACTCGTGAACGTATCCGTCAGATCGAGGCCAAGGCTTTGAGAAAACTACGTCAACCAAGTCGCAGCAAACCGCTTCGTGATTTTATTGAAGATTAAGAGTGAGGATGAACATGGCTTATACAGAAGAGCAAATTGAGGTTATCAAAACCCGCATTTTAAATGCTTTGGAAGAAGTAATTGACCCTGAGTTGGGAATTGATATTGTCAACTTAGGTTTGATTTATGAAATTCGTTTTGATGGTGAGACTGGTCACACTGAAATTGATATGACCTTGACAACTATGGGCTGCCCATTGGCAGATCTCTTGACAGACCAGATTCACGATGCGATGACAGATGTTCCTGAGGTAACCAATACCGAAGTTAAATTGGTCTGGTATCCAGCTTGGACTGTTGAGAAAATGAGTCGCTATGCGCGTATCGCCCTAGGAATTAAATAAACAGCAGAAAAATATGAGAGACGATTGGAAAATAGGATAAATTCCTCCTTTTTCCTCTGGTCTCTCTTTCTTTTGCTGATTTTCTAGAAATAAAATGGTATAATGAAAGGTATGGAAAACGAAAAATTGCGTATTAATATGCTAAGTTCAAGTGAAAAAGTAGCTGGTCAAGGAGTATCAGGAGCTTATCGAGAATTGGTTAGTCTCCTTCACCGTGATGCCAAAGACCAGTTGATTGTTACGGAGAATCTTCCTGTTGAGGCAGATGTAACTCACTTTCATACCATTGATTTCCCTTATTATTTATCTACATTTCAAAAGAAGCGATCTGGGAGAAAAATTGGCTATGTGCATTTTTTGCCTGATACGCTTGAGGGGAGTTTGAAAATTCCATTTTTCTTAAAGGGAATTATCAAACGTTATGTTTTTTCATTTTACAACCGGATGGAACACTTGGTGGTGGTTAATCCCATGTTTATCGAGGATTTGGTGGCAGCTGGTATTCCACGTGAAAAAGTAACTTATATTCCAAACTTTGTAAATAAGGAAAAATGGCATCCACTGCCAGCTGACCAAGTAGCAAAACTTCGTCAGGGAATGGATTTAGCTGAGGATCAGTTTGTTGTTGTTGGTGCGGGTCAGGTTCAGAAACGTAAAGGGATTGATGACTTTATCCGTCTTGCTGAGGAATTGCCAGAAATTACTTTTATCTGGGCTGGGGGTTTTTCATTTGGCGGGATGACAGATGGTTATGAACGCTATAAAAAAATCATGGACAATCCACCTAAAAATCTAATTTTTCCAGGTATTGTTCCTCCAGAGCGAATGCGAGAGCTCTATGCTTTAGCGGATCTCTTCTTGCTACCAAGTTACAATGAACTATTCCCTATGACCATCTTAGAGGCAGCTAGTTGTGAAGCACCGATAATGCTAAGGGATTTAGATTTATACAAGGTCATTCTCGAAGGGAATTATCGTGCTACAAGTGATGTTTCAGAGATGAGAAAAGCTATTCTCGAATACAAAGATCGTCCTGAAAAGTTGAAAGACTTGAAAGAAAAAGCTAGAAAAATTTCTAAAGAGTACTCCGAGGAACATTTACTGGAAATCTGGTTGAAGTTCTATCGGGAGCAGGCGGCTTTGGGCAAAAAGTGAGGTAATTTATGCGAATTGGTTTATTTACAGACACTTATTTTCCTCAGGTTTCTGGGGTTGCGACCAGTATTCGAACCTTAAAGACAGAGCTTGAGAAGCAAGGACATGCAGTTTTTATCTTTACAACAACAGATAAAGATGTGAATCGCTACGAGGATTGGCAAATTATCCGAATACCGAGTGTTCCCTTCTTTGCATTTAAGGATCGACGTTTTGCTTATCGTGGCTTTACAAAGGCGCTTGAAATTGCTAAACAGTATCAGCTAGATATCATTCATACTCAAACAGAGTTTTCACTAGGTTTGTTAGGGATTTGGATTGCGAGAGAGTTAAAAATTCCTGTTATCCATACCTATCATACCCAGTACGAAGATTACGTGCATTATATTGCGAAGGGTATGCTGATTCGTCCAAGTATGGTAAAATATCTGGTACGGGGCTTTCTTCACGATGTTGATGGAGTGATTTGTCCTAGTGAGATCGTTCGGGACCTTCTCTCTAAGTACAAGGTCAAGGTTGAAAAGCGGGTTATTCCAACTGGTATTGAGTTAGCTAAATTTGAACGCCCTGAGATTAAGGAAGAGAATTTAGCTTCCCTTCGATCTAAACTTGGAATAAAAGAAGACGAGAAAATGTTACTGAGTCTTTCTCGTATCTCCTATGAGAAGAATATCCAAGCGGTTCTAGCCGCTTTTGCGCAGGTTTTGAAAGAAGAAGACAAGGTGAAACTGGTTGTTGCTGGTGACGGTCCTTATTTGGACAGTCTGAAAGAACAAGCCGTCCAGTTGCAAATTCAAAATCAGGTGATTTTTACTGGTATGATCGCTCCAAGTGAAACAGCCTTGTACTATAAGTCGGCAGACTTCTTTATCTCTGCATCCACTAGTGAAACCCAAGGGTTGACTTATCTAGAGAGTCTAGCTAGTGGAACGCCTGTCATCGCTCATGGCAATCCTTATCTGGATAATCTGATCAATGACAAGATGTTTGGAACTCTCTACTATGGAGAACAGGATCTTGCAGGTGCCATCTTGGAGGCTTTGATTGCCACTCCAGATATGGATGAGCAAAAGTTGGCGGACAAGTTGTATGAGATTTCGGCTGAGAATTTTGGGAAACGAGTTCATGAGCTTTACCTTGATGCCATTATTTCAAATAATTTTGAACAAGAATTGCTCGATGGAGAACCTATGAGTCAACGTTTTCTAAAAACTATTTTATATCTCCCTCAACAAGCAGTCAGCGTCCCGGTAAAAGAATCTAAACGCATTCTGAAAGCGTCTAAAAAACAGTTGTCCAGTATGCGAGACTACTGGAAAGATTAACAAAAAGTAAAAAAGGAGAAATAAAAGTTGGCGAAAAAATTTATGAGAAGCGGTAAAGATCAAAAAATTGGAGGCGTTTGCGCAGGAGTGGCCCACTATTTTGATATTGATCCGACGATTGTCCGTGTGATTTGGGGAGTTCTAGCCTTTTGTTATGGAGCAGGGGTTCTTGCTTACTTGATTTTGTGGGCAATTGCACCTGTTTCTACAGAATATTAAATTAAAATTATAGAGTGAAAAGGAGAAACTATGGCTTTTGGAGATAATGGTAACCGTAAAAAAACAATGTTTGAAAAGGTGACACTTGTTGTCGTGCTTATCATGTTGTTTGTGACCCTTGCTGGTATCTTTGCAACGGCGCTTGGAGCTTTTAGCAGATTCTAAGCAAGTTGTTTAGACAGAAACAATAACTAATGACTGGGATTTCCCAGCCTTTTTAAAGCGAGAAAAAATATGAGTATGTTTTTAGATACAGCCAAGATCAAAGTCAAGGCTGGTAATGGTGGTGATGGCATGGTTGCCTTTCGCCGTGAAAAATATGTCCCGAATGGTGGTCCTTGGGGTGGTGATGGTGGACGTGGAGGGAACGTCGTTTTCGTAGTAGACGAAGGCTTACGCACCTTGATGGATTTCCGCTATAACCGTCATTTCAAGGCCGAATCCGGTGAAAAGGGGATGACCAAAGGAATGCATGGGCGTGGTGCAGAAGATCTTCGTGTTCGCGTACCACAGGGAACGACTGTACGTGATGCGGAAACAGGAAAAGTCATTACAGACTTGATTGAACATGGTCAAGAATTTATCGTGGCTCATGGCGGTCGTGGCGGTCGTGGAAATATCCGTTTTGCCACGCCAAAAAATCCTGCACCTGAAATCTCTGAGAATGGAGAACCGGGTCAGGAACGTGAGTTGCAACTGGAATTAAAAATCTTGGCGGATGTCGGCTTAGTCGGTTTCCCATCTGTCGGAAAGTCAACTTTGCTTAGTGTTATTACTTCAGCCAAACCAAAGATTGGTGCCTACCACTTCACGACTATTGTCCCTAATCTAGGGATGGTCCGTACGCAGTCAGGTGAGTCCTTTGCTGTTGCAGACCTTCCAGGTTTGATTGAAGGGGCTAGTCAAGGTGTTGGCTTGGGAACTCAGTTCCTTCGACATATCGAACGCACTCGAGTTATCCTCCATGTCATTGATATGTCAGCTAGTGAAGGACGTGATCCTTATGAGGACTACCTTGCTATCAATAAAGAATTGGAATCCTACAACCTTCGTCTCATGGAACGTCCGCAGATCATCGTGGCTAACAAGATGGACATGCCCGAAAGTCAGGAAAATCTGGAAGCCTTCAAGAAGAAATTGGCAGCTAACTACGACGAGTTTGAAGAACTACCAGCCATCTTCCCGATTTCTGGTTTAACCAAGCAAGGGTTGGCTACTCTTTTGGATGCGACAGCTGAATTGTTGGATAAAACTCCTTTGTTCTTGCTCTACGACGAGTCTGATATGGAAGAAGAAGCTTACTATGGCTTTGATGAGGAAGAAAAAGCCTTTGAAATTAGCCGTGATGACGATGCAACATGGGTACTTACTGGTGAAAAACTCATGAAACTCTTTAACATGACCAACTTTGACCGTGATGAGTCAGTCATGAAGTTTGCTCGTCAATTACGTGGTATGGGGGTTGACGAAGCCCTTCGTGCGCGTGGAGCTAAGGATGGAGACTTGGTACGAATCGGCAAGTTTGAGTTTGAATTTGTAGACTAGGAGATTGATATGGGAGATAAACCGATATCATTCCGAGATGCAGATGGAAATTTTGTTTCTGCAGCAGACGTATGGAATGAAAAGAAACTAGAAGAATTGTTTAATCGTCTCAATCCCAAACGTGCTCTTAGATTGGCACGTATGAAGAAAGAAGAAACACTTTCAAATGAATAAAAGAATCCCGTGATTTTAAATCACGGGATTTGTTCTATTCGCTAAAGAAAAATGGCGGAGCATATTTTTTAAGATTTTCAAAACATGCTTGTGCTTTTGTAGCATCTTCGCAGATGATCATGCAGACATCATCACCGCATAGTGTAGCAACAACATCGTTGAAATCTAGGGCATCAATGACAGCTCCAAATGACTGAGCCAAACCTGGAAGAGTCTTTAGAATGACTTGGTGCTGGACAGGACGTAACATGACAAGAGCATCTTCCATATAGTTTTCTAAACGTTTCTCCCATTTAGAAATAGAACCAGTATTTAGAACATAGTAGGATTGGTCTTCTTCCCGAACTTTTGAAAGGTTCATGGTTTTGATATCACGTGATAAAGTTGCTTGTGTGACTTGGATATCATTCTCAGCTAGTAAGGCTTGTAATTCTGCTTGGGTATGAATTTTATTTTTTGAAACGAGGGCGCGGATAAGTTGGTGTCTGTGTTCTGATTTGTTCATAAAGTAAGTACTCCTTTTAAAAGGTACAGCGTGGACTGAACGAAAACGTCAGTCTGGTGGTAGGCGGTATTGTCACGTATGATGATTTCACAGTCAGTAGGATAAAGAACTAGAGGGAGAGAATCTCCTTCTTTTAACTTGTCACTAGTTGCGTGCAGATAAACTGGGTAGCAATCCGTTCATCTACATTGATGTTCTTTAATGACAGTGAATCATCCAATTAGGGTAGCATTTTGTCACGGCTTGTTGTGAATTTCCTCTAAATGTCAATTCACAGAGAGTTCCAACATGTGGTCTAGTAGCGTGTATGATAAATGGTGACACATGTTGATTGGGGGGAGTATCTTTTGTCCAAGTTCAATCTGTAGACTTATAAAGATTCTTATTTGAACTGGAATTGATACAAAATTTACGTTTAATTTGACTGTTCAAGTGGAAATCTTTGGTTACAGGAAGTTCAATGGATAATTTGACTGCCTTTTCCTTGGAATACTTCCATATTGAAAGTCTGGTATATTATACCTTTTGACAAGGTATAATAAGAGTAGACTGTTCAAGATCGACAGTCAGGTGATAGTCTGTATTATCTCGAATTGTAATCTCAAAGTCAGTCGTGTAGAGAACCAAACGGAGAGTATTTCCTTCTTTAAGTTTGTAGATAGTTGGTTGAAGCTCTAGCTTGAAGTCCATCCATTTATTGGGTTGGATTTCTTCAACCGTCAAAAGATTGGTTCGATTTTGAAGATTAAGGTAACCTTTGGTGAGGACACGTTGGGCTCTTGGATTGAATGGTAGTTCACAGAGATTTTCTAACATGTGGTAGCGACCGTTGTCAATGGTTCTAGCACTTAAAACCGCTGGATAAGGCTGTAGATATTTCTTTTGCCCAAGTTCTAGCAGTTGGGCTGATAAGAGCCCCTTGTTTGTACTTGATTTGATACGAAGTTTCAGCTCAACTCGACCATTTAAATGAATGTCTTGACTTACTTGAAGGTCAATGGTGATCTGATTGGCTTTTCCTTGGTAAAGTTCTGTGTTGAAGATCTGGTAAGTCTTTCCATAACGCTCAAAATCTTCTTGTTCATAGTGGTTCTGAATCACTTTTTCTTCAGTTCCAAGTGAGAAAGTATGCAATTCATCTTGCTTGCCAAAGTCATCAAGACTCTGCCATGTTTGAGGTTCGGTATTGTCTTGCCAGATGACAGTAGGAAGTTGATAGTCTGTTATAAGTCCTAACAATTTCTTACTTAACAAGGCATTCATGGACTCGCGGAAGTCGATCGACTGCCAGTTGTTCATATAGACATGGGCACCATGATGGAAAAAGAGGTGCTTGTTGATATGAGCTGGAAGAGCATGAAACATTTGATAAACATGAAGTGGTTTGACGTTCCAATCCTGGGAACCATGTGTAAAGACGACCTCAGCTTGAACCTTATGAGCATTTAGTAGATAGTTGCGGTCATGCCAAAATTGATTGTAGTCACCAGTCTTGCGATCTAATTCTTCTTTTACCTTTTCTAAATCTGCTTTGTGGGCTTCATTAGCACGGATATAGTCACCGGCTAAGAGATTGCGGGAGTAGGTCAATTCAGCAAGTGAGTCAAAATCCTCACCTGGATAACCTCCAGGACTGGTTACCAGGCCATTTTCCCGATAGTAGTTGTACCAAGAGGAAATACCTGCTTCTGCGATAATCACTTCCAAGCCATCAACTCCAGTGGTCGCAAGACCATTGGACATGGTACCTAGATAAGAAAGGCCAGTTGTGGCAACTTTGCCATTGGACCAATCAGCCTTGACCTCACGCTTGCGCGTGTGGTCCGTAAAGGCACGACAACGACCGTTAAGCCAATCAATGACATTTTTATAGGCTTCAATCTGCTGATAGTCTCCATTGGTCATGAGCCCTTGGGAATCCTTGGTACCAACACCCGAAACATAGAGATTGGCAAATCCTCTTGGGAGGAAGTAATCGTTGAGAGTGTAAGAACTATTGATGTGAGTTAGCTTTTCTTCAGACTCAGAGACGAGTTCGGCTTGACCAAGAGGCTCGACAAAATCAACCTCAGGCTTCTCAAGTTCAATAATATGGGCAGGTTTGACCTCCAAGTCTCCTTCCATCTTGTAGAGAGCCTTGTCGCTGGCTTTGTCGTTGGTCCCTTGGTGATAAGGACTTGCTGTCATAACTGCAGGGATTTGTCCATCATAGCGAGGACGAATAATGCTGACCTTGACTAAATCAGGGAGACCGTCTTTATCAGTATCCACACGACTCTCTACATAGACAACTTCACGAATGACATCATGACTAGAGAAGGTTGCCAAGCTCTTGCCGTTAAAGTAGTGGTAGTGATTGTCTTCTGCAATAAGTCCATCACTAACAAGTTGGTCGATGAGCGTATTTCCCTTTTTGGTTCGAGTATTGAGCAAATGGTAGAGATTTTCAATCAAATCTCCATAAATAACAGGAAATCTAGTTTCTTTACGAAATTTCTCAGCATCCTCAAAGTCAATAAGATAATTGAAGCCTAAAAGTTGAAAAACTACGGTATAGAAAATATCAGCTGTCAGCTCTTTATCAGACTGAAAGAAGGTCAGTAGATCCGTTTCTCTATCTGCAGCTAGGGTAGATAGAGCGTAATCGGTATTAGTATAGGTGAAGAAACTCCAACGAATGAAGTCTTCAAACTGTCTTTTTATAGGCAGTTTAGATGATAGCTTCAAGCCAAGACTCTCTAATTCATCTAATAGTTGAGAACGAGGAGTGGGCAAGTAGCTGAATTGATTAAAACGCATGGCGCTCTCCTTTGAAGTGATAAATTTATTATATCAAAAAAAGAGGAAAAATGGAATAAATAAACTCAAATGAAATAAATTTAAAAAACAGGAATGAACTTTAAGCAAGTTATTATAAAATATTGAATAAATCTTCTAATTAAAAGCCACCTTAAAGATATTTATATGTAAATTTGCATAAGGAATATTATTTCAATATTCGTCACTTAGCATAAAAATGTCCAAAATTACTATTAAAAATATTATAAGATATAGATATTTTATTCTTCTTAATTTTCATTTTCAAGAAACATAATGGATGAACAGTTGAAAAAATTTCAACAAGGTTTTGAAAGAAAGAGTCTGAGCCAGTTCATTATGGAACTTAAAATGGTATAATAGTACTATATTTAAAGCAAGGAGGAGATGGAATGATTGCACAACTCGATACCAAGACTGTTTACAGTTTTATGGAAAGTGTGGTTTCGATTGAAAAATATGTACATACAGCTAAAGATTATGGCTATTCTCACCTTGCTATCATGGATGTGGATAATCTTTATGGAGCCTATCACTTTTTAGAGGTGACTCGAAAATATGGAATCCAACCTTTAATTGGTCTTGAAATGACCTTGATTACAGACGAAAAGGCGATCTCTTTCCGTTTTCTAGCTCTATCTACTAAAGGTTACCAAGAGTTGATGAAGTTATCCACTTTAAAAATGACTGGACGAAAAAATTGGTCTGATTTTACAAGTCACCTTGAGGATGTTGCTGTTATTGTTCCTTATTTTGATGAAATCGAGCAGCTGGATTTGGGGCATGATTATTTTATCGGTGTCAGTCCAGATGCTCCTCAAGAAGTCTTTACAAAACCCATTCTTCCACTGTATCAGGTTAACTCCTTTGACAAAGAAGACCTACAGGTTTTGCAGATTTTGTCGGCAGTCAAGGATAATGTCAGTCTGAGAGAAGTGGATGTGCATTCACAGCAAGGGATCTTTCTACCAGCCTCAGACTTAGAAGCAAGATTTAAAAATCGCTTTCCTCAGGCACTTGCCAATCTTCAAGGTTTGATAGAGAATGTTAGCTATCAACTTGATCCAAGTTTAAAACTCCCTCGCTTTAACCCTGAAAGGCCGGCAGTAGAAGAACTTAGAGAGAGGGCTGAACAAGGCTTGATAGCCAAGGGGTTAACCTCAGTTCTCTATCATGAGCGACTGAATGAAGAGTTGGCTGTTATTCATGATATGGGCTTTGATGACTATTTCCTAGTTGTTTGGGATTTGTTGCGTTTTGGACGTTCCCAAGGCTACTATATGGGAATGGGGCGTGGTTCTGCGGTTGGTAGTCTGGTGGCTTACTCACTGGATATTACAGGGATTGATCCGGTTGAGAAGAACCTGATTTTCGAGCGCTTTTTAAATCGCGAGCGTTACACCATGCCTGATATTGATATTGACATTCCAGACCTTTATAGACCAGAGTTCATTCGTTATGTTCGTGATCGCTATGGCAGTCAACACGTTGCACAGATTGTCACTTATTCGACCTTTGGAGCAAAACAAGCAATTCGTGATGTTTTTAAACGCTATGGTGTTCCAGAGTACGAATTAACAAATATTACGAAAAAAATCAGTTTCCGAGATACGCTAACGACGGCCTATGAAAAGAATTTGCAATTTAGGCAGGTCATCAATAGCAAGATTGAATACCAAAAAGCTTTTGAGATTGCTCGTAAGATCGAAGGTTATCCTCGTCAAACCTCTATCCATGCGGCTGGAGTCGTTATGAGTGACCAAGACTTGACTGACTATATTCCTCTAAAATATGGTGAGGATATGCTGATCACCCAGTATGATGCTCATGGCGTTGAAGCCAATGGACTTCTAAAAATGGATTTCCTCGGATTACGTAACCTGACTTTCGTACAAAAAATGCAGGAATTGCTTGCGGAATCAGAGGGTGTTCATCTAAAAATCGAAGAGATTGATCTGGAAGACAGTGAAACTTTAGCCCTCTTTGCAGCTGGAAATACGAAAGGTATTTTCCAATTTGAACAACCAGGCGCCATTCGACTCTTGAAACGGGTCAAACCACAAGTCTTCGAAGAAGTGGTAGCAACGACATCCCTCAATAGACCAGGCGCTAGCGATTATATTGATAACTTTGTGGCTCGTAAGCATGGTAAAGAAAAGGTGTCGGTGTTAGACCCTGCCTTGGAAGACATCCTGTCATCAACCTACGGTATTATGCTCTATCAAGAGCAAGTCATGCAGGTAGCTCAGCGCTTTGGAGGATTCAGTCTTGGCAAAGCCGACATTCTCAGACGTGCCATGGGTAAGAAAAATGCTAAAGAGATGCATCTGATGAAGGAAGATTTTATCGCTGGAGCAGTAAAACTCGGTCATTCAGAAGAGAAAGCCAACCAAGTTTTTGCAGTGATGGAAAAGTTTGCAGGTTATGGATTTAATAGATCCCATGCCTATGCCTACTCAGCCCTTGCTTTCCAACTTGCTTATTTCAAGACGCACTATCCTGCTATTTTCTTTCAAGTCATGTTGAATTATTCTAGCAGTGATTACATTGTAGATGCATTGCAGATGGGATTTGATGTAGCACCTTTAGCCATCAACAGCATTCCCTTTCATGATAAAATTACCCAGAAGACAATCTATCTTGGTTTGAAAGCCATTAAAGGGATGCCAAGAGATTTGTCTTACTGGATTATTGAAAATCGTCCTTTCTCAAGCATTGAAGATTTTGTCACACGTCTTCCCAAGAATTACAAGAAACTGTCGCTTTTGACTCCTTTGGTTGAACTAGGGCTCTTTGATGACTTTGACAAAAATCGCCAGAAAATCTTAGTGAACTTACCTAACTTATTTGTTTTTGTTGAGGAGTTGGGTGGTCTCTTTGCAGATGCAAGCTATAGCTGGACTGAGGCGGATGATTTTACGGAAGCAGAGAAATTTTACAAGGAGCAGGAACTAATCGGGGTTGGTATCAGCGCTCATCCTTTGCAAACACTTGCCAAACAGGCCCTTTATCCGACAACGCCCATTGCTACTCTCACTGAGGGGTGTCAAGCAACACTTCTAGTTGAAGTGCAAAAAATAAAAGTCATTCGAACTAAGAAAGGCGAGAATATGGCTTTTCTACAGGTTCACGATAGTAAGTCTAAACTGGATGTGACTGTATTTTCAGATCAGTATCGAAAATTCGCTTCCATCTTATCTGAAGGGAAATTCTACTACATCAATGGCAAAGTTCAATCCCGAGATGGTCGTCTGCAAATGATTGCACAAGATTTGAAAGAAGCAGTCGCTGAACGATTCTGGATTCAAGTTAAAAATCACGACAACGATAAAGAAATTTCAACTATCTTAGAACAACATAAAGGCTCTATTCCTGTTATTATCAGGTATGTTGAGGAAGAAAAGACAATTGTTTCCTCCCAACATTTTGTAAAAAAAGACCCAGTTTTACAGGAAAAATTAGAGGGAATTGTTATGAAAACGATTTATCGCTAAAAATACGGAAAATAGAAGAATTTTCCAATTAAATGTGGTATAATCAGTAAGAATGTAAAAAGAAAAAGGAGCATAACCAAATGAAACGTATTGCTGTTTTGACCAGTGGTGGAGACGCCCCTGGTATGAATGCTGCCATCCGTGCGGTTGTTCGTCAAGCAATCTCAGAAGGAATGGAAGTTTTTGGTATCTATGATGGATACGCTGGTATGGTTGCTGGTGAAATTTATCCACTTGATGCTGCTTCAGTAGGAGACATCATTTCACGTGGTGGTACTTTCCTTCACTCAGCTCGTTACCCTGAGTTTGCACAACTCGAAGGTCAACTTAAAGGGATTGAGCAATTGAAAAAACACGGTATCGAAGGTGTCGTAGTTATCGGTGGTGACGGTTCTTATCACGGAGCTATGCGCTTGACTGAGCATGGATTCCCTGCTATCGGTCTTCCAGGAACAATTGATAATGATATCGTTGGTACGGACTTCACAATCGGATTTGATACAGCAGTTACAACTGCTATGGACGCGATCGACAAGATTCGCGATACTTCATCAAGTCACCGTCGTACCTTTGTTATTGAGGTAATGGGACGTAACGCTGGAGATATCGCTCTTTGGGCAGGTATCGCAACTGGTGCTGACGAAATCATCATCCCTGAAGAAGACTTCAAGATGGAAGATATCGTTGCAAGCATCAAAGCTGGTTATGAATGTGGTAAGAAACACAACATCATTGTTTTGGCTGAGGGAGTTATGTCTGCCGATGAGTTTGGTAAAAAACTCAAGGAAGCTGGAGACACTAGTGACCTTCGTGTAACTGAACTTGGACACATCCAACGTGGTGGATCACCAACCGCTCGTGACCGTGTATTAGCATCACGCATGGGTGCACACGCTGTTAAACTTCTTAAACAAGGAATCGGTGGTGTCGCTGTTGGTATCCGTAACGAGAAAATGGTTGAAAACCCAATTCTTGGAACAGCAGAAGAAGGAGCTTTGTTTAGCCTAACAGCTGATGGTAAGATCGTTGTTAACAACCCACATAAAGCTGATCTTGAACTTTCTGCTTTGAACAAGAGCTTGTCCTAATCAACTTTTATTAATCTAGTAAAATGACCAAAAAGGTCGAATTATATAAAGGAGTCACAAAAAATCATGAACAAACGTGTAAAAATCGTTGCAACCTTGGGTCCTGCGGTAGAAATCCGTGGTGGTAAAAAATTCGGTGATGACGGATACTGGGGAGAAAAACTTGACGTTGAAGCTTCAGCTAAAAATATTGCTCAGCTGATTGAAGCTGGAGCAAACACTTTCCGTTTCAACTTCTCACACGGTGACCACCAAGAACAAGGTGACCGTATGGCAACTGTTAAACTTGCTGAAAAACTTGCAGGTAAAAAAGTTGGTTTCCTTCTGGATACAAAAGGTCCTGAAATCCGTACTGAATTGTTCGAAGGCGATGCAAAAGAGTACTCTTATAAAACTGGTGAAAAAATCCGTGTTGCAACCAAACAAGGTATCAAATCAACTCGTGAAGTGATTGCTTTGAACGTTGCTGGCGCTCTTGATATCTATGATGATGTTGAAGTTGGTCGTCAAGTTTTGGTTGACGATGGTAAACTTGGTCTTCGTGTTATCGCTAAAGACGATGCAACTCGTGAATTTGAAGTAGAAGTTGAAAATGATGGCGTTGTTGCAAAACAAAAAGGTGTAAACATCCCTAACACTAAAATTCCTTTCCCAGCTCTTGCAGAACGTGATAACGACGACATCCGCTTTGGTCTTGAGCAAGGTATCAACTTCATCGCGATCTCATTCGTACGTACTGCTAAAGACGTGAATGAAGTTCGTGCAATTTGTGAAGAAACTGGAAACGGACATGTTCAATTGTTCGCGAAAATCGAAAACCAACAAGGTATCGATAACTTGGATGAGATCATCGAAGCTGCTGATGGTATCATGATCGCTCGTGGTGACATGGGTATCGAAGTACCATTCGAAATGGTTCCAGTTTACCAAAAAATGATCATTACTAAAGTGAATGCTGCTGGTAAAGTTGTTATCACTGCAACAAACATGCTTGAAACAATGACTGAGAAACCACGTGCAACTCGTTCAGAAGTATCAGACGTGTTCAATGCTGTTATCGACGGAACTGACGCAACAATGCTTTCAGGTGAGTCTGCAAACGGTAAATACCCACTTGAATCAGTAACAACAATGGCTACAATCGACAAGAACGCTCAAACTCTTCTTAATGAATATGGTCGTTTGAACTCAGATGCATTCGAGCGTAACTCTAAGACAGAAGTTATGGCTTCAGCTGTTAAAGATGCTACTAACTCAATGAATATCAAATTGGTTGTTACCCTTACTAAGACTGGTCACACAGCACGTTTGATTTCTAAATACCGTCCAAATGCTGACATTTTGGCAATCACTTTCGATGAATTGACTGAACGTGGATTGATGTTGAACTGGGGTGTTATTCCAGTAACAACTGAACGTCCTTCAAATACTGACGATATGTTTGATCTTGCTGAAAAGATTGCAGTTGAACAAGGCTTGGTTGAATCTGGCGACGATATCGTTATCGTTGCTGGTGTGCCACTTGGAGAAGCTGCTCGTACAAACACAATGCGTATCCGTACAGTACGTTAATCTAACTTTTAAAGCCTATCATATCAAGCTCCAAAGCTTGTGTGATGGGTCTTTTTTTGTGAACAAAAATAAAAAAAGAGGCAGGAAATAATCAAGAGTAATGGGAAAAAATTGAAAATTATGGTATAATAGAATGAAAAGACCTTTTTAGTAAATTTTGAAAGAGTATAACATGAGAAAAATTGTCATCAATGGTGGACGTCCATTGCAAGGTGAGATCACCATTAGTGGTGCTAAAAATAGTGTCGTTGCGCTTATTCCAGCTATTATCTTAGCAGATGATATTGTCACTTTAGATTGTGTTCCAGATATTTCAGACGTTGCTAGTCTTGTCGAAATCATGGAGATCATGGGGGCATCTGTTAAGCGTTATGACGATGTCTTGGAGATTGATCCAAGAGGCGTTCAAAACATTCCAATGCCGTATGGCAAGATTAATAGCTTACGTGCTTCTTATTATTTTTACGGAAGTCTTTTAGGGCGCTTTGGCGAAGCTACGGTTGGACTTCCTGGTGGATGTGATCTGGGTCCTCGCCCGATTGACCTTCACTTAAAAGCCTTTGAAGCTATGGGGGCTAAGGTGAGCTACGAGGGAGATAATATGAATTTATCTGCCCAAGGTAAGGGTCTTCATGGAGCAAGTATTTACATGGACACCGTTAGCGTTGGTGCAACGATTAACACCATGATTGCCGCGGTCAAAGCAAAGGGACGTACTGTCATTGAAAATGCGGCCCGTGAACCAGAAATCATTGATGTGGCTACCCTTTTGAACAACATGGGGGCCCATATTCGTGGTGCCGGTACTGATATTATCATTATTGATGGTGTTGAGACGCTTCATGGGACTCGTCACCAAGTCATTCCAGACCGTATTGAAGCTGGAACTTATATTTCACTTGCTGCTGCGGTTGGTAAAGGAATTCGTATTAACAACGTTCTTTATGAGCATCTTGAAGGCTTTATCGCCAAACTAGAGGAAATGGGCGTTCGTATGACTGTCTCTGAGGATAGTATTTTCGTTGAAGAGCAGTCAGACTTGAAGGCAATCAATATTAAAACTGCTCCTTATCCTGGTTTTGCAACTGATTTGCAACAGCCTATCACGCCACTTTTATTAACAGCTCAAGGCCGTGGAACGATTATTGATACCATTTATGAAAAACGTGTCAACCATGTTTTTGAGTTAGCAAAAATGGATGCGGATATTACGACTACGAATGATCACATTATCTATAAAGGTGGTCGTAGCTTGCATGGAGCAAGTGTTAAAGCTACAGATTTGCGAGCAGGTGCCGCACTTGTCATTGCTGGATTGATGGCTCAAGGCCAGACCGAAATTACAAATATTGAGTTTATCCTTCGTGGCTACTCAGATATCATTGAAAAATTACGTAGTCTTGGAGCAGATATTACACTCGTCGAAGACTAAAACCATTGAGGTGATTATGAATATTTGGACCAAATTAGCAATGTTTTCTTTCTTTGAAACGGAGCGCTTGTATTTGCGTCCTTTCTTTTTTAGTGACAGTAAAGCCTTTTATGAGATTGCTTCTGATCCAGAAAATCTGCAATTTATTTTTCCCAGTCAAGCAAGTTTAGAGGAGAGTCAATATGCTCTTGCCAACTATTTTATGAAGGCTCCTCTAGGTGTCTGGGCAATTTGTAATCAAGACAATCAGGAAATGATTGGTTCCATCAAATTTGAAAAAATCGACGAAATCAAGAAAGAAGCAGAAATCGGTTATTTCTTAAAAAAAGATGCTTGGTCGCAAGGTTTTATGACAGAGACTGTTAGCAAACTCTGTCAACTTTCCTTTGAAGAATTTGGTTTAAAACAATTATCCATCATCACTCATCTGGAGAATCAAGCTAGCCAAAAAGTAGCCTTAAAATCGGGCTTTAGCCTTGTCCGACAGTTTAAGGGAAGTGATCGCTATACACGAAAAATGAGGGACTATCTTGAATTTCGTTACGTAAAAGGAGAGTTCAATGAGTAAACACCAGGAAATTTTGTCTTATCTGGAAGAGTTACCAATTGGGAAGAGAGTTAGTGTTCGTAGTATTTCAAATCACCTAGGTGTCAGTGATGGAACAGCCTATCGGGCTATCAAAGAAGCTGAAAATCGGGGAATTGTTGAGACTCGCCCCCGCAGTGGAACCATACGTGTCAAGTCAAAAAAAGTAGCTATCGAACGGCTAACCTATGCAGAGATCGCAGAAGTGACTAGCTCTGAGGTTTTAGCAGGTCAGGAAGGGTTAGAGAGAGAATTTAGTAAATTTTCTATTGGCGCCATGACTGAGCAGAATATCCTCTCTTATCTCCATGATGGTGGCCTTTTGATTGTAGGTGACCGTACTCGCATTCAACTTTTAGCGCTTGAAAATGAGAATGCAGTCCTTGTAACTGGTGGTTTCCATGTCCAAGATGATGTATTGACTCTTGCCAATAAAAAAGGTATCCCTGTTCTGAGAAGTAAGCATGATACCTTTACAGTTGCAACCATGATTAACAAAGCTCTCTCAAATGTTCAGATTAAAACTGACATTTTAACAGTTGAAAAACTCTATCGTCCGAGTCATGAGTATGGCTTTTTGAGAGAAACGGATACAGTCAAAGACTATCTAGATTTGGTACGTAAGAACAGAAGTAGCCGTTTCCCAGTCATTAACCAACACCAAGTGGTTGTCGGAGTTGTTACCATGCGTGACGCGGGAGATAAGTCACCCAGTACAACGATTGACAAGGTGATGACGCGAAGTGTCTTCGTAACAGGTTTGGCGACTAATATTGCCAATGTTAGCCAACGAATGATAGCTGAAGACTTTGAGATGGTTCCCGTTGTTCGAAGTAACCAGACTCTACTTGGGGTCGTAACACGACGAGATGTCATGGAAAAGATGAGCCGTTCTCAGGTTTCAGCTTTGCCGACTTTTTCAGAGCAAATCGGGCAAAAACTTTCTTATCATCATGATGAAGTCGTCATTACTGTTGAGCCCTTCATGTTGGAGAAAAATGGTGTCCTTGCTAATGGAGTCTTGGCTGAAATCCTTAATCACATGACCCAAGACCTCGTTGTGAATAGTGGGCGCAATCTCATCATAGAGCAGATGTTGATTTATTTCTTGCAGGCTGTTCAGATTGATGATACTCTTCGTATTCAGGCTCGCATTATTCATCACACAAGACGCTCTGCTATTATTGATTACGATATTTATCATGGTCATCAGATTGTATCAAAAGCAAATGTTACAGTGAAAATCAATTAGAATCTAGGAGAAAAAATGATAACTTTAAAATCAGCACGTGAAATCGAAGCCATGGACAAGGTTGGTGATTTCCTAGCTAGTATCCATATCGGCTTACGTGATTTGATTAAGCCAGGCGTGGATATGTGGGAAGTAGAAGAGTATGTTCGTCGTCGTTGTAAAGAGGAAAATTTCCTTCCTCTACAGATTGGAGTAGATGGTGCAGTCATGGATTACCCCTATGCCACCTGTTGCTCTCTCAACGATGAAGTAGCTCACGCTTTTCCACGTCATTACATCTTGAAAGATGGCGATTTGCTCAAGGTAGACATGGTACTGGGTGGTCCGATTGCCAAATCCGACCTCAATGTATCTAAACTCAACTTTAACAATGTTGAGCAAATGAAAAAATACACCCAAAGCTATACTGGCGGTTTAGCAGACTCATGCTGGGCTTATGCGGTTGGTACACCGTCTGAAAAAGTGAAGAACTTGATGGACGTGACCAAAGAAGCTATGTACAAAGGGATTGAGCAAGCAGTCGTTGGAAACCGTATTGGCGATATCGGTGCGGCCATTCAAGAATACGCTGAAAGTCGCGGTTATGGTGTCGTCCGTGATTTGGTTGGTCACGGAGTTGGTCCAACTATGCACGAGGAGCCAATGGTCCCTAACTATGGTGTTGCAGGTCGTGGTCTCCGTCTCCGTGAAGGAATGGTGCTGACCATTGAACCCATGATCAATACTGGGGATTGGGAAATTGATACAGATATGAAGACTGGCTGGGCTCATAAAACCATCGATGGCGGCCTATCTTGTCAATATGAACACCAGTTTGTGATTACAAAAGACGGTCCTGTTATCTTGACCAGTCAAGGTGAAGAAGGAACGTATTAAAACGAAAGGAGCTTAGCTCCTTTTTTATATTCAGTTTAGATAAAATAGACAAGCGTAGCAAAGTTGTCACAAATTTTTTCTTTTGTAGTAAAATAAGATTAGAATTTTGAGAAAGTAGGTAATTCGTTGGAGTCGATTATATTTCTAGTATCCGTTTTTTTAGCTGGCATTCTGTCTTTCTTTTCACCCTGCATCTTCCCTTTGCTACCAGTCTATGCAGGTATTTTACTGGATGATCAGGGAAATTCGAAAAGCTTTCGATTTTTCGGAAGAGAGGTTGCATGGTCAGGCTTAATTCGGACCTTGTGCTTTATTGCTGGCATCTCCCTCATTTTCTTCATTTTGGGATTTGGAGCTGGTTTCCTAGGGCATATGCTCTATGCTGACTGGTTTCGTTATCTTATGGGAGCAGTCATTATCCTCTTGGGCCTACACCAGATGGAAATTTTGCATTTCAATAAACTGGAAGTGCAAAAAACAGTCACCTTCAAAAAATCACAGTCGAATCACTATCTGTCAGCCTTCTTGCTTGGGATAACCTTTAGTTTTGGTTGGACCCCTTGTATCGGACCAGTTTTAAGTTCGGTCTTGGCTCTTGCAGCTTCAGGAGGGAATGGTGCTTGGCAAGGAGCTATACTAACCTTAGTGTACACATTGGGAATGGCCCTACCGTTCATCGTTTTGGCCTTGGCTTCGGGTTGGATCATGCCCTACTTTAGTAAATTAAAACCCCATATGATTCTACTAAAGAAAATTGGGGGAGCTTTGATTATTTTGATGGGCTTGTTATTGATGCTAGGGCAGTTAAATGCCTTGTCAGGAATTCTTGGATAAAAGGAGAAAAAGATGAAAAAAGTTATTTTTGCAGGATTGAGCCTCATGTCTTTATTGTTGTTGATTGCCTGTGGTGAAAAAGAAACCAAACAGACAAGCAGTCCAAAACAGCCTGCTGTACAACAAATCGCAGTAGGAAAGGACGCGCCAGACTTCACCCTGCAGTCTATGGATGGCAAAGAAGTCAAGTTATCAGACTATAAGGGCAAAAAGGTCTATTTGAAGTTCTGGGCCTCTTGGTGTGGACCTTGTCGAAAGAGCATGCCAGAGTTGATGGAATTAGCTGCAAAACAAGATCGGGACTTTGAAATACTAAGTGTCGTTGCACCAGGACTACAAGGTGAAAAAACAGTTGAAGAGTTTCCAAAATGGTACCAAGAACAAGGTTACAAGGATATACCAGTTCTATATGATACCAAGGCAACTACCTTCCAAGCCTACCAAATTCGTAGTATTCCAACAGAATACTTGATTGATAGTCAAGGAAAAATTGGAAAAATCCAATTTGGTGCTATTAGCAATGCTGACGCAGAAGCAGCATTTAAAGAGATGAAATAAATTAAAGAATATGAAAAAATCGCGAAGAATCGCGATTTTTTTATAGTTTTTCATTGATAAAGCGGATGAATTGGTTCCACCAAACTTTTAAGAAGAAGGCTTTTTCAACTTTTTTTTCAGAAACCATTTCAAAAGATGGTTTTTTAGAAGTGAGGTAGCCTTGACCAATCAAATCCTGGTCATCATAGGTTAGGGTACCGACAACCTTTCCTTCTTCCAAAGGAGCAGTTTCTGATTTTGATTTTGGTGTGAATTGAAGAGCTGATGTAGTTCCGCTTCCAACTCGTTGGACGACTGCAATCTCTGATTTAGCAACTGCAGGCACGCTGTCTTCTTTTCCATCAAGGACAGTAACCTTACTATCTTTGTAAGTTTCACCTTTTTTAACAATAGTCTGAAGGCTAAAGTTTGCAGAGATATAGTCTAAAAGAGAAGAAGTAGCTGTAAATCGTGCATAAGGATTGCCGTTTTGTTGATCGGCATTTAAAACAACTGTAATGATACGCATCCCTTTTTCGACAGTGGTTCCAACGAAAGAAGCTCCTGCCTTATCAGTTGTTCCTGTCTTTAAACCGTCAATTCCTCCTCGGTAGGCTGGCATCCCCTCCAACATAGAGTTAGTTGAGTGGATTTCAAGTCCTGCAAAGGTAGAAGTTGGCTTTTTGGTGATTTCCAAAACCTGCGGATAATCTCGGATGAGGTTACGAGCAACGATGGCAACATCGTAAGCACTAAGTTTATTTTCCTCGTCTTTCTTAGAACCTGGATAGATGTTATCTCCAAGAGTCTCGTTGTTTAATCCAGTTGTGTTTACAATAGTTGCATCTTGGATTCCCCATTCCAAAAGTTTCGCCCTCATTTTGTCAACGAAGTCTTTCTCAGAACCGGCAATCTTTTCTGCTAGCGCAATTGCAGCACTGTTTGCACTGGATACCATTGTAGCCTCTAATAGTTGTCCAACAGTATAATTTCGAGCTTCCATAGGGACGTTACTTGCTTCTGAATTGGTGGTGAGCTGGTATGGATAGTCTGAAATATCAACAGGGGTTGATAGGCTGATTGTTCCTTGTTCCAAGGCCTCATAAACTAAATAGACAGTAACAAGTTTTGTAATAGAAGCAATCTCGACAGGCTGACTCGCATCTTTTTCATAAAGGATTTTTCCTGTTGTTGCTTCAACAGCAATAGCGTGCTTAGCAGCAACATCAAAACTTTGAGCTGAAACAGTAGAGATAGTGCCAAAAGTAAGAAGTGTTAGTAAGGATATAATTATTTTTTTCATATTAGCTTTATTTTATCATAAAGCAAAAAAATATTCTCGCTTTTTTACTAAAGCCAACTTATCTTTTTCAGAAATATGGTAAAATAGATAGAAGGAGGATAGTTATGTTCCGTAGAAACAAATTATTTTTTTGGACAGCCGAAATCTTACTATTAACCATTATTTTTTATCTTTGGAGAGAGATGGGGTCCATCATTACTCCCTTTGTCACAGTTATCAATACGATTATGATTCCATTCTTATTGGGGGGATTTTTCTACTACCTGACAAATCCAATCGTAACCTTCTTGGAGAAAAGATGTAAGATTAATCGTTTGATTGGTGTCTTGGTCACTCTTTGCGCCTTGATTGGAGCCATCGTGGTTGGTGTAGTTTATCTCTTACCTATTTTAATCAACCAGCTGACAAGTTTGATTATCTCTAGCCAAAATATCTACAGCAGACTGCAGGATTTGGTTATTGATTTATCGATGAATCCTATTTTCCAAAATATTGATATCCAAAAAACCATTCAACAGTTAAATCTATCCTATGTTGATATTCTCCAAAATATCCTTAATAGCGTCAGCAATAGCTTAGGAAGTGTCCTTTCTGCTTTATTTAGTACAATCCTCATTCTTATTATGACACCAGTCTTCTTGATCTATTTCCTACTGGATGGCAACAAATTTTTACCGATGTTGGAACGAACAGTTCTCAAACATGACAAGCTGAACCTAACCAGTCTCTTGAAAAATTTGAATGCTACTGTGGCAAGATATATCAGTGGAATTGCGATTGATGCCGTCATAATCGGATGTTTGGCCTATGTGGGTTACAGTGTTATTGGTTTGAAGTATGCCTTAGTCTTTGCTATTTTTTCTGGAATTGCCAATCTGATTCCATATGTTGGTCCAAGTATTGGTTTGATTCCGATGATTATTGCAAATGTATTCACTGATCCTCAACGGATGTTAATTGCAGTTGTCTATATGCTGATTATTCAACAGGTTGATGGCAATATTCTCTACCCTCGTATCGTTGGAGGGGTTATGAAAGTTCATCCAATCACCATTTTAGTCCTTCTCTTACTATCAAGTAATATCTATGGTGTGATTGGTATGGTAGTAGCAGTACCTAGCTATTCTATCTTAAAAGAAATTACTAAGTTCTTTGCGAAATTGTATGAAAATCATAAGGAAGCCAAAGAACAAGAAAAAACAGAATCAGTTTAAAAATCAGGGAAACCTGGTTTTTTACTTATATAAATAAGCTTTAAAACTAAAATATGATAGAACAGAGGATCTTGATAAGAAGCGTAAGAAAGGGATCCCATAAGATTTAGATTAATTAACAAAATATGTGTAAAACACTTGCAATTTAGCTGAAATTTGATAAAATAGTAAGGAAAGTTAGACTGTATTGCCTACTGTCTATCTATAAAATATATTTTATTGGAGGCTTTTACTCAAATGGCAAAAGAAAAATACGATCGTAGTAAACCACACGTTAACATTGGTACTATCGGACACGTTGACCACGGTAAAACTACCCTAACTGCAGCTATCACAACTGTTTTGGCACGTCGCTTGCCTTCATCAGTTAACCAACCTAAAGACTATGCGTCTATCGATGCTGCTCCAGAAGAACGCGAACGCGGTATCACCATCAACACTGCGCACGTTGAGTACGAAACTGAAAAACGTCACTATGCTCACATCGACGCTCCAGGACACGCGGACTACGTTAAAAACATGATCACTGGTGCCGCTCAAATGGACGGAGCTATCCTTGTAGTAGCTTCAACTGACGGACCAATGCCACAAACTCGTGAGCACATCCTTCTTTCACGTCAGGTTGGTGTTAAACACCTTATCGTCTTCATGAACAAGATTGACTTGGTTGACGACGAAGAATTGCTTGAATTGGTTGAAATGGAAATCCGTGACCTCTTGTCAGAATACGACTTCCCAGGTGACGATCTTCCAGTTATCCAAGGTTCAGCTCTTAAAGCTCTTGAAGGTGACTCTAAATACGAAGACATCATCATGGAATTGATGAACACTGTTGACGAGTACATTCCAGAACCAGAACGTGACACTGACAAACCATTGCTTCTTCCAGTCGAGGACGTATTCTCAATCACTGGACGTGGTACAGTTGCTTCAGGACGTATCGACCGTGGTACTGTTCGTGTCAACGATGAAATCGAAATCGTTGGTATCAAAGAAGAAACTTCAAAAGCAGTTGTTACTGGTGTTGAAATGTTCCGTAAACAACTTGACGAAGGTCTTGCTGGAGATAACGTAGGTGTCCTTCTTCGTGGTGTTCAACGTGACGAAATCGAACGTGGACAAGTTATCGCTAAACCAGGTTCAATCAACCCACACACTAAATTCAAAGGTGAAGTCTACATCCTTACTAAAGAAGAAGGTGGACGTCACACTCCATTCTTCAACAACTACCGCCCACAATTCTACTTCCGTACTACTGACGTTACAGGTTCAATCGAACTTCCAGCAGGTACTGAAATGGTAATGCCTGGTGATAACGTGACTATCGACGTTGAGTTGATCCACCCAATCGCCGTAGAACAAGGTACTACATTCTCTATCCGTGAGGGTGGACGTACTGTTGGTTCAGGTATGGTTACAGAAATCGAAGCTTAATTCGATTTAGTTCCCAGAAGAACAATTATTTAAGTCAGACACTAAAAGAATCTTGCTTTGCAAGGTTCTTTTTTTATTCAAATTATCTTAGAAGGTCTTCTAGTATAGCGATATGATAGTTTTTTTGGTATAATAAAGGTTATGGAAATCGAAAAAACCAATCGCATGAATGCGCTTTTTGAATTTTATGCTGCGCTTTTGACAGATAAGCAGATGAATTATATTGAACTCTACTATGCAGATGATTACAGTCTTGCGGAGATTGCTGAAGAGTTCGGTGTTAGTCGGCAAGCTGTCTATGACAATATCAAGCGGACAGAAAAGATTCTGGAAGACTATGAGATGAAATTGCACATGTATTCAGACTACATTGTCCGCAGTCAGATTTTTGATCAGATCTTGGGGCGTTATCCAAAGGATAATTTTTTACAGGAGCAGATAGAAATTTTAACAAGCATTGATAATAGAGAATAAGAGGAAGAAAAATGGCATTTGAAAGTTTAACAGAACGTTTACAGAACGTCTTTAAAAATCTACGTAAAAAAGGAAAAATTTCTGAGACTGATGTCCAAGAAGCAACCAAAGAGATTCGTTTGGCCTTGCTGGAAGCCGACGTTGCTTTGCCTGTTGTAAAGGACTTTATCAAGAAGGTTCGTGAACGTGCAATCGGACACGAGGTCATTGATACCCTTAATCCAGCACAACAGATTATCAAAATCGTTGATGAGGAATTGACAGCTATTTTAGGATCTGATACAGCTGAAATTATCAAGTCACCAAAGATTCCTACGATTATCATGATGGTTGGTTTGCAGGGGGCTGGTAAAACAACCTTTGCTGGTAAGCTGGCTAACAAACTCAAGAAGGAAGAAAATGCTCGTCCTTTGATGATTGCTGCAGATATTTATCGCCCAGCTGCCATTGATCAGTTGAAGACGCTTGGACAGCAGATTGATGTTCCTGTTTTCGCTCTTGGAACAGAAGTACCAGCTGTTGAGATTGTTCGACAAGGTTTGGAGCAAGCGCAGGCTAATCACAACGACTATGTTTTGATTGATACGGCAGGGCGTTTGCAGATTGATGAGCTCTTGATGAATGAGCTTCGTGATGTTAAGGCCTTGGCTCAACCAAATGAAATCCTGCTCGTCATTGATGCCATGATCGGTCAGGAAGCGGCCAATGTTGCCCGTGAGTTTAATGCTCAGTTAGAAGTGACTGGGGTTATTCTTACCAAGATTGATGGGGATACTCGTGGTGGTGCGGCCCTATCTGTTCGTCACATCACTGGAAAACCAATCAAGTTCACTGGTACGGGTGAAAAGATTACAGATATCGAAACCTTCCACCCAGATCGTATGTCAAGCCGTATCCTTGGTATGGGGGATATGCTGACCTTGATCGAGAAAGCTTCTCAAGAATACGATGAGCAAAAAGCTCTTGAAATGGCTGAGAAGATGCGCGAAAATACCTTTGATTTCAATGATTTCATTGATCAATTGGATCAGGTGCAAAATATGGGGCCGATGGAAGACTTGCTCAAGATGATTCCAGGGATGGCTAACAATCCAGCTCTTCAAAATATGAAGGTGGATGAGCGCCAGATTGCGCGCAAACGTGCCATCGTGTCTTCTATGACTCCTGAGGAACGTGAAAATCCTGAACTGTTAAATCCAAGTCGTCGCCGTCGTATCGCTGCAGGTTCTGGAAATACCTTTGTCGAAGTCAATAAATTCATCAAGGACTTTAATCAGGCCAAACAGCTCATGCAAGGGGTCATGTCTGGTGATATGAACAAGATGATGAAACAAATGGGCATCAATCCAAATAACCTTCCTAAAAATATGCCAAATATGGGAGGAATGGATATGTCTGCCCTAGAAGGCATGATGGGGCAAGGTGGTATGCCTGATATGTCAGCTCTCGGAGGAGCAGGAATGCCAGATATGAGCCAGATGTTTGGTGGTGGACTAAAAGGTAAAATCGGCGAATTTGCTATGAAGCAGTCAATGAAACGCATGGCTAACAAAATGAAAAAAGCTAAGAAAAAACGCAAATAAAAAAGGAAAGCAGAAGTGCTTTCCTTTTTGATATAAAATATGTGCTTTCTATGATTAGGCAATTTTCCTAATCGAAACATTTACTAAATAGAAAGAGAGATTTCAAATCCATGCATCCATTCGGATTTTACTGCGATGTCAATTTTTAAAGCATCTGCTAATTGTTTGACAAGATAGAGCCCCATACCTGTTGATTTTTTCCTTGTATCACCTGAATCACCAGTAAATCCTTTTTCAAAGATATGAGGGAGATCGCAAGTTTTAACTCCACACCCATTATCCCTAATAATCAGACTTGTGCGCCCCTTGTCTCTTGACATAGAAATCCTGAGTTCTGGCTTATCAGAGCTATATTTAAGGGCGTTGGCTAGTATTTGAGACAGGATAAATTCAAAACTGCGTTGATCGGTGTAGTAGTTTCCCTGTATATTTTCTAGATGAATCGTAAAATTCTTTTCTTTAATCAAGGGAGCAAAGTTTTCCAAAAGATCCTGAATACACTCTTGGAGGTCGACATCTTCAAATAGAAAATCATTTTTTTCACTTTTAACCCTATAATAGAATAGTATCTGTGATACATTTCCTTGGATTTGATTTTTTACATAATCCAACTTAAAAGCTGTATCCTTTGGCAGCTGGTCACTTTGGTTGTCCAAAAGGAGGGAAAGAAGCGATAGAGGGAGTTTGATTTCATGAGCCCATTTTTCAACATAGTCCTCGTACTCGGCTAGTAATGAGTTGAGTTTTCCTATTTCCGCTTGCCTTTGGTAAAGCGCATTTGCGATTTCTTCGATGCTTTCTTTCTCTGAGGCACTTGATAAACGCAATAATTCCAGCTCCGTATCCATCTTAGGATTGTCTATGAAAGCCTTATAAGTAGCTGCTTTTTTTCTTTCTTTTCTTATAAGTAGGAATGATAGGATAAAAAAGAGTAGGACTGAAGCTAAGAGATAGAGGAGGATGAGGACTTGAAACTTTCTCACGTCTGAAAGCCAAAGCAGGACAGCTGTAAATAGATCAAATGCTAAAAGAACAAGTAACCAGGGCAGATAGGCAGCCAAATATTTAAGATTCTGTTTCATCTTGCCTTTCCTCTTCCAATTTGTAACCGATGCCTCTGACGGACTTGACTTGAAGGGCAATGCCAGCCTGTTTCATCACCTTTTTGAGCCTTGCAATGTTTACTTGTAGGGCATTTTCATCGATGAACTCAGTTGTGTTCCAGAGTTTCATGCTTAGTTCTTCTTTTGTGACGACGGGTGCATTAGTAACCAATAAGGTTTCTAACAATTTCCCTTGATTTTGGGGGAGTAAAATCGAGTGTCCATTGATATAAAGGGTATAGGTATTTCTATCCAGCAGGAAATTATCTTTTTCAAGTAGATTTTGTCTACCTTCATAGCGTTTCAAGATATTTTCTATACGTGCCAAAAATCTTTCTTTCTTGAAAGGTTTTGTTAGGTACTCATCTGCCCCTAATTTCAGAGCGTGGATTTCATCTTTTAATTGTTCACGAGAGGTGAGAACCAATATGGGCACAGAGCGTTTGGACTTGAGATTTTTACAAATATGAAAACCTGTTTCTCCCGGCAAATTCAAATCCAGTATGATTAGATCCGTAGCGTATTGCAACACTTGCTGGCTTGTATCTTTGAAGTCAGTCAACTTATCAACTTGATAACCCGCTTTCTCTAACAAGATGACAATTTCATCTCGAATCAAGGCTTCATCTTCAATAACCAGAATATGCTTCATATCGGCTCCTCCTTCTCCTATTTTATTCTACTTTATTCATCTCTTTTGGGTTCCATTAAGGACAACAAGTAATTATTGCTATTTTTCTTTACAATTCTGATATAGATGACTTCAAATCCAGCTAAGAGCAGTACTATCAGCATGGCTGTGATAAATTTTTGCCCCATAACCATTCTTGCGCTAGCGGGTACTATTCCTGTGAGGAGGGAGCTCACTCCGAAGCTACTACTGAGAAGTGCAAGGGCTATTGGCAGACCGAAATACCAGTTGATTTGTTTTTCTGAAGATTTACAAAGAGTTTCGTAGTTAGCTCCAAGATGGATCAAGGTTTGGTATCGTCTGTAGGATTGTCTTTGTCCCATCAAAAACTGGACGCCGATGATTGTCTTAGCGACAACAAGGAAGATGATAGCCAGATAGATAGTGATATAGCTGGCAGAGATAATGTAAAATAATTGTCTTCCCATATTTTGTATATAGCTTTCATAACCAAGAGAGGTTTGATCTAGCTTTTCATTGGTATCTGAGATAGCTCTCATCAGGCCTTTTTCCTTGACTAGCTCAGGAGCCAAGATACCGCTGACATAGTTTGAGTATTTACTGTCAGTATAACTCATAAAAGTCTCATCTGGAAGAATGAGTGCTACAGAGAGGGTAATTTCACGGTCCGTTACAATTGGTAAAGACTGCACATCTCCAATCAATTTTATATCATTTCCCATGACTTTGATTTGAGGATTTGTCTTTAGGACAGAGTTGACAAGATTCTCATCTGGGAGAAAATCTTTCCCCATATACAAGTAGGCTTCCTTACTAGTTAATTCTAAAGGAGGGAGATTGGCAGCTTTTCTAAGTTCATTGTATTCAGAGAGCGGCAAAAGGTGGCAACTTCTATACTTCTGGAAATTATGGACTAAGATTTCCTTGTTTTTACTGTCTCTTTGCTCTTTTAATACCTTGATAAACTGTTCAAAGGCCACGGACTCGTTTTCTTTTGGTTTCCCGACTTTGATTTGTAGAATCTTTGAAAACTGTGATGCTAGTCCTGCTGCTTCAAGCTCTTTTTTAACTGTATTCACATCAAGATTTTCATCTGATTCCTGCTTGCTATCTCTAAATGTATAATCTAAGACATGAGCCTGATTACCAGAATTGCCGCTTGCAATGGCAACACCTGCTCCAAAGAGGCACAAGGCAGAGAAGATTAAGAGGGAGCAGATGGCCAGTATAGTTGAGCGCTGGATAACTAATTCCTGAATCTGTCTAAAATTATAGGTATGGAGTTTTCGATGGCTACCAAGATTGACTAGAATGTCTATAAATAAACGCATACCAAAGAAGAGTAGGATAGTTCCTAGAGTTCCCAGGAAAACAGTGATGCCCATGGTTATGACACTTTCCCAAGCACGTCCACTCATCCCCAAGTAATAGGCTGTTCCGAGAAGCAAGATTCCGAGGACGGAAGCAAGAAGGTATACCCCCTTGGGAAGTAGTTTCTTCATACCAGAAGGAGAAAAGGCAAGAAGATCTCCGATTTCCTTATTGGCTGTTTTTGCACTTAAAAGAACAAAGACGACTAATTTAACAGCTAGGAAGCCGATGACTGTATAGAGTAGAGCTGTAGTAGATAGAGAAAATTGATGTTCAATAATCCCCAACCCAACAATTTTGACTGTTATTAGACTAATTAGTTCCGAAATTAAGATGGCAATAGGAAGGCCTATTCCAAGGGCAAGGACACTGTTTCTCAAATCCTCGAGTAGGAGCAGTAAGAACAGTTTACCTCTCCGCATGCCTAGTGTGAGATAAACCCCAAATTCATGTTTTCTCCTTTCCATCTGCATACTGCTTGCGAAGTAGACTAGAAAAAAGAGGATAAAGAGCGTTGCTACATAAAGAATGGGAATCATGCTAAAGAGTTTATTTACAGCATCACTTTCTATTTGTTTGAGAAAGATCATCACATCTTGATGAGACAAAGAAAGGATGATGTAAAAGGAGATGATGGAAAGAACCATAGAACTAAAATACAAGCTGTTATTCTTTCGATCTCTCTTGCTATTTCTTGAGACTAATTTAGAAAACATTGCCATCACCTCCAGCTAGGGCTGCCATAACCTTTAGTATTCTGTGGTAGAAGTCTTCTTGACTTTCTCTTGGATAATCACGACGGATTTCATGGAATAGTTTTCCGTCTTGGATAAACAAGATGCGGTTGCAAAAGCTGGCTGCAACTGAATCGTGGGTAACCATGAGAATGGTGGTTTCTTCCACTTGATTCATTTCGGATAATTTTTGCATCAAAATGGTTGCGTTTTTTGAATCCAAAGCCCCTGTGGGCTCATCCGCAAATACAATCTTAGGGTCTAAAATCAAGGCACGAGCAGCAGCTACCCTTTGCCGTTGACCACCTGATAATTGAGATGGGAACTTATCCAGAAGTTCAGAAATATCCAGATATTGGGAAAGCAATTCTAACCGAACCTTGCTTTCGTTGGCATCGACCTTGTGCAAAGACAAGGGGAGTAAAATATTTTCTTTGGCTGTAAGATTGTCCAAGAGCTCAAAATTCTGGAAGAGGTAGCCAATTTCCCTGCCACGATAATCAGCTAACTGACTCCCTTTTAACTGACCTAAATCCTTTTCTTGCATTTGAATGGAACCGTCAGTTGGCTTGATGATAGTAGCGA
The DNA here is from genome assembly GCF_002355895.1 of Streptococcus sp. NPS 308. NCBI lineage: Bacteria > Bacillati > Bacillota > Bacilli > Lactobacillales > Streptococcaceae > Streptococcus > Streptococcus sp. NPS 308. The sequence goes on along the minus strand of NZ_AP017652.1, from coordinate 1,105,742 downwards.
GACAGTTAAGAAGGGTTGTTTTCCCAGAACCGCTACTCCCCATAATCCCTAGGAATTCGCCTTTTATAACTTTAAAAGATATGCCGTCCAAGGCTTTTGTGATATTGGGCTCTTTCCCATAATGCTTTTTTAATGATTCTACTCGTAAAATGGTTTCCATGTGAAACACCTCCATCTTTTGTTACTTTCATTATAGTATGAATCAGAGTAGAATAACACTTACGGATGATGTAAGAAATCTTTATCGCTGACTTCTATAGTCAGTTTATTGGACTTATACTTATTATATTATAGCATGATTTTAAGGATTTAAAAAGAGAAGTAGGGGGGAGGGATTTCTACAACCTTGAAACCATCGAATTTCAAAATTGAAAAAAAGTCCTAGAAATCAATATTTCTAGGACTTTTTAACTCATTAACTCTATTCCCACTCAACGGTTGCAGGTGGTTTACTTGTAATATCGTAGACGATACGGTTGACGTGGTCAACTTCGTTTACGATACGAACAGAGATTTTTTGAAGGATTTCCCATGGAATTTTAGCAAAATCAGCTGTCATACCATCGATAGAAGTGATTGCACGAATGGCGATTGTGTAATCATAAGTACGACCATCACCCATAACACCTACTGAACGAACGCCTGTGTTGACAGTGAAATATTGCCAGATATCGCGGTCAAGTCCCGCTTTGGCAATTTCTTCACGAAGGATTGCATCAGACTCACGAACAGTTTCTAGTTTTTCTTCAGTGATTTCACCCATGACACGGATCGCAAGTCCTGGCCCTGGGAATGGTTGACGCCATACGATGTGGTCTGGCATACCAAGCTCTGTACCGAGGGCACGAACTTCGTCTTTATAAAGAGTGTTCAATGGTTCAATCAATTCAAATTGCATATCTTCTGGAAGACCACCAACGTTGTGGTGTGATTTGATGGTTTGAGCAGTATCTGTACCAGACTCAATCACGTCAGTGTAAAGCGTTCCCTGAGCAAGGAATTTCACATCTTTGAGCTTGCTTGCTTCGTCATCAAAGACATAAACAAACTCGTTACCGATAATCTTCCGTTTTTGTTCAGGATCAGAAACATCTGCCAATTTATCCAAGAAACGTTTGGCAGCATCTGCTTTGACGATGTTCAATCCAAACTTACCACCAAGCATCTCCATAACTTGGTCTGCTTCCCCTTTACGAAGAAGACCGTGGTCTACAAAGATACAGATCAATTGATCGCCGATTGCTTTCTGGAGAAGAACGCCAACGACAGAAGAGTCAACACCACCAGATAGACCGAGAAGGACACGTTTGTCTCCAACAGTTTCACGGATTTTTTGAATCTGCATCTCGATAAAGTTATCCATTGACCAGTCGCCTTTAGCCTTACAGATATTAAGTGCAAAGTTGCGAAGGATATCATTTCCGTATACAGAATGGCGCACTTCTGGGTGAAATTGGATACCATAGATGTGCTTTTCTGGGTTTTCAATAGCTGCATAAGGACAGTCAGCAGAAGTTCCAGTACGAACAAAATCAGCTGGAATCTCTGTAACAGCATCGCCATGGCTCATCAAAACTATCTGTTCTTCAGGAGTCCCTTCAAAGAGGGCAGAAGGAGTGTGAGTAAGTGGGGATTGACCATACTCGCGGTTTCCAGCATCACCTGCTGGGACAACCTTACCTCCAAGTTTGTGGGTAAGAAGTTGCATACCATAGCAGATTCCCAAAATTGGAATACCAAGTTCAAAAATTTCTGGGTCAATATCAAATGATCCCTCTTCATAAACAGAATTTGGTCCACCTGAGAGAATGATCCCTACCGGGTTAATCGCACGAACCTCTGCTGCTGAAATCTTATGGCTTTTTAGCTCTGAAAAAACACCAATTTCACGGATACGGCGTGAAATTAGCTGGTTGTATTGGCTACCATAGTCCAGTACGATGATTTTTTCGACATCTTGCAAATCAGTTGAAATCTTGCTCATCATTTTCCTTTCTCAAAAGAAATATCTTTTTCAATATTCTATCACAAATAGGGGCGAATTACCAACTAAACAAGGCAAAGTTTGACTTTTTCTTAGCAAATACGGTACAATGGAGAAAATAAAGAAAAGAAGTGAGAATCATGTTACCAGCTTATATGAAAATCCACGATCAGATAAAAAAAGATATCGACGAGCATCGTTGGATGATAGGAGAAAGACTGCCAAGTGAACGGGATCTTGCAGACCAGTTTCAAGTCAGTCGGATGACCTTGCGACAAGCCATCTCTCTCTTAGTTGAGGAGGGGGTTTTGGAGCGTCGTGTAGGAAGTGGGACCTTTGTCTCTAGCACTCGTGTCCAAGAAAAAATGCGGGGCACCACTAGTTTTACGGAGATTGTCAAATCCCAAGGGAAAGTTCCTTCTAGTCAGCTGATTTCCTATAGGAGAACCATTCCCAATGAGCAGGAAGTGGCAAAGCTAGGTATTTCACCAACTGAAAATATCATCCGTATGGAACGGGTGCGTTACGCCGATCAAGTTCCACTGGTCTATGAAGTTGCTTCTATTCCCGAAAAGTTTATTAAGAATTTTAAAAAAGAAGAAGTAACCAGTCATTTCTTCCAAACCTTGCAGCAACATGGTTACCGAATTGGCAAATCCCAACAGACCATTTATGCGAGATTGGCTAAGGAAAAGATTGCTCACTATCTAGAAGTCGAAAAGGGGCATGCCATTTTAGCCTTGACTCAGGTTTCCTATCTCGATGATGGGACGGCTTTTGAATATGTTAAGAGTCAGTATGTGGGTGAACGTTTTGAATTTTATCTTGAAAACAACTAGTCTTAAAAGACTAGTTTTTAGTTTCTAAGAAGATTAGAATTGTCAAAACAATTTGCCTAGGCTTGATTTTATCTATTATTTACTATAAAATGAGAAGGAAAAACGTCAAACTTTTATATTGCAAATAGGAGAAAAAATGACAAAAACATTAAAACGTCCTGAGGTTTTATCACCTGCAGGGACTTTAGAGAAGCTGAAAGTAGCTGTTCAATATGGTGCGGACGCAGTCTTCATCGGTGGACAGGCCTATGGTCTTCGTAGCCGTGCTGGGAACTTTACCTTTGAACAGATGGAAGAAGGCGTTCAGTTTGCTGCAAAGTACGGTGCCAAGGTCTATGTGGCTGCTAACATGGTTATGCACGAAGGAAACGAAGCTGGTGCTGGAGAATGGTTCCGTAAGTTGCGTGACATCGGGATTGCCGCAGTTATCGTGTCAGATCCGGCCTTGATTATGATTGCAGCAACCGAAGCACCAGGTCTTGAAATCCATCTTTCAACTCAAGCCAGTGCAACCAACTATGAAACTCTAGAGTTCTGGAAAGAACTTGGTCTAACTCGTGTGGTTTTGGCTCGTGAAGTTTCAATGGAGGAATTGGCAGAGATTCGCAAACGTACAGATGTTGAGATTGAGGCCTTTGTCCATGGAGCCATGTGTATTTCCTACTCAGGTCGCTGTACGCTATCAAACCACATGAGTATGCGTGATGCTAACCGTGGGGGATGTTCTCAGTCTTGCCGTTGGAAATACGATCTCTATGACATGCCTTTTGGTCAAGAACGTAAGAGCCTTAAGGGTGAAATCCCAGAAGAATTTTCGATGTCAGCCGTTGACATGTCTATGATTGATCATATTCCAGATATGATTGAAAATGGTGTAGACAGTCTCAAGATTGAAGGTCGTATGAAGTCTATCCACTATGTTTCAACTGTAACTAACTGTTACAAGGCGGCTGTAGATGCTTATCTCGAAAGCCCTGAGAAATTTGAAGCTATCAAACAGGACTTGGTGGATGAGATGTGGAAGGTTGCCCAACGTGAATTGGCAACAGGTTTCTACTATGGTACACCTACAGAAAATGAACAGTTGTTTGGTGCACGTCGTAAGATCCCTGAGTACAAGTTTGTTGCGGAAGTTGTTTCTTATGATGATGCTACCCAGACAGCAACTATTCGTCAACGGAACGTAATCAATGAAGGCGACCAAGTTGAGTTTTATGGACCAGGTTTCCGACATTTTGAAACCTATATTGAGGATCTTCACGATGCCAAGGGAAATAAAATCGATCGTGCTCCAAATCCAATGGAACTCTTGACAATCAAGGTTCCACAACCTGTACAAGCAGGTGACATGGTTCGTGCTCTCAAGGAAGGTCTTATCAATCTCTATAAGGAAGACGGGACAAGTGTTACAGTTCGTGCCTAGATAAGGAAAAGGGAATGATACAAGCTCAAGGTTTATTGGTAGATGATGAAAGCAGATGTGTTCATTATCATAGTGAAAAGGATATTGTTTCCCTCCAGTGTTATGAATGCAAAAAATACTACGCATGCTATCAGTGTCACAATGCTGTGGAGAAACATGTATTTTCTCCCTATCCCCTAAAACTTTCTAAGGATAAACCAATTTTATGTGGAGCTTGTAAGAGGATTATGACATTTCAAGAATATCAAAAGCAGATAGCTTGTCCATTCTGCTCATGTCCATTTAATCCAGCTTGCAAACTACATCATTCATTTTATTTTAAATAGACAAAAATAGATCCACGCTTTAAGCTTGGGTCTTTCATTTTGTTTCAGAAGAATTAAAAAAATACGGGATTTCTCCCCTTAAAAGGAAAACTTTTCTATATTATAGTACCAAAAAAAGTAAAATTAGAAATTAATTATCTTAAACGCTTTCAATGTTAGTAAAAAGTTGACAAAAACAAATTTTAGGACTAAACTAAGGAAGTAAATTTAAATAAAAAAGGAGAATTCATTATGAATTTAACATTTTTGGGTCTTTGTTTTGCCTGTTTTGGTGTTTCAATCGCTGAAGGAATGATTGTGAGCAGTCTGTTCAAATCTGCTGCACGCCAACCTGAAATTATCGACCAATTACGTAGTCTGTTGATTCTTGGGGTTGCTTTTGTTGAAGGTACCTTCTTTGTAACCTTGGCGATGTCATTCGTTATCAAATAGATCACTCTATTTAGAAAAAGAGGTGTCAAACCATGGAAGAAAGTGTGAATCCAACCTTAAATATTGGACCTATATCCTTTGATTTGACCCTACTTGCCATGTCTCTTGTAACTGTTTTGATGGTCTTTGCTTTTGTTTACTGGACTAGTCGTAAAATGACAATCCGTCCAAAGGGTAAACAAAATGCTCTTGAGATGATTTATGATTTTGTGATTAGCTTTTCCAAGGGAAATATTGGGGAAACTTATATGAAGGATTATTCCTTGTTCTTGTTTTCTCTATTTTTGTTTATCTTGGTAGCCAATAATATTGGTTTAATGGCTAAAGTACAAACAACAAACGGTTATAACTTGTGGACTTCCCCAACAGCTAACCTTGGATACGATTTATCCCTCTCGTTATTGATCACTTTGATCGCCCATGTAGAAGGAGTTCGTCGTAGAGGCGTTAAAGAATATTTGAGAGCATTTGTTACACCTGGCTTTATGACTCCGATGAACCTTTTAGAAGAGTTCACCAATTTTGCCTCTTTGGCAATTCGGATATACGGAAATATTTTTGCCGGTGAAGTCTTGGCTGGCTTGTTACTAGCCTTAGCACAAAATGCCTTTTATTGGTATCCTTTTGCCTTTATCGCAAACATGTTATGGACAGCCTTTTCGATTTTCATTTCATGTATTCAAGCCTATGTCTTTACCATGTTGTCATCAATGTACATTGGTAAGAAGATAAATGCTGAGGAAGAGTAAGTAGAGGAGGATTAGAAGATGGATTTAACTATTAGTACCATTATTGGTGACTTTATTCTTATCGCTGGTTCCTTCCTTTTATTAATTTTTTTAGTGAAAAAATATGCCTGGGGAAATCTTACCAATATTTTAGATGAACGTGCTGAAAAAATTTCTTCAGATATTGACGGAGCAGAAGCTGCCCGTAAGAAGGCCGAAGAACTCGCTAGCAAACGTGAAGCTGAGTTGGCAGGTAGCCGTTCGGAAGCTAAGACAATTATCGAGAATGCAAAGGAAACAGCTGAGAAAAGTAGAGCTGACATTTTGGCTGAGGCGAAACTGGAAGCAGGACGCTTGAAAGAAAAAGCTAACCAAGAAATTGCTCAAAATAAAGCGGAAGCTTTACAAAGCGTTAAGGGTGAGGTAGCAGATTTGACGATTAGTCTCGCTGGTAAAATCATCTCACAAAACCTTGACGGACAAGCCCATAAAGAACTCATTGATCAGTACATCGATCAGCTAGGAGAAGCTTAATGGACAAAAAGACAGTAAAGGTAATTGAAAAATACAGCATGCCTTTTGTCCAATTGGTGATTGAAAAGGGAGAAGAAGACCGTATCTTTTCTGACTTAGCTCAAATCAAGCAAGTCGCAGAAGAAACAGGCTTGCCTTCTTTTTTAGCTCAAGTGGCAGTAGATGAGTCGGATAAGGAAAAAACCGTTCGTTTCTTCCAAGACTCAATGTCACCATTAATGCAAAACTTTATTCAGGTGCTGCTATACAATCACAGAGCAAATTTATTTTATGAAGTAATTGTAGATTGTTTAAGTCGACTTGAAAAAGAAACGAATCGATTTGAAGTAACGATTGCCTCCGCTCATCCATTAACAGATGTTCAGAAGGCGCGATTGCTTCCTTTGATTGAGAAAAAAATGTCTCTGAAAGTTCGGACTATCAAAGAACAAATCGATGAAAGTCTCATTGGTGGTTTTGTCATTTTTGCCAATCACAAGACAATTGATGTGAGTATTAAACAGCAACTTCGTGTTGTTAAAGAAAATTTGAAATAGAAAGTGGTGTTCTTTTGGCAATTAACGCACAAGAAATCAGCGCTTTAATTAAGCAACAAATTGAAAATTTCAAACCCAATTTTGATGTGTCTGAAACAGGTGTTGTAACCTATATCGGGGACGGAATTGCGCGTGCTCACGGTCTTGAAAATGCCATGAGTGGAGAGTTGTTGATTTTTGAAAACGGCTCTTATGGGATGGCGCAAAACTTGGAGTCTACAGACGTTGGGATCATCATTCTCGGTGACTTCACGGATATCCGTGAAGGAGACACTATCCGTCGTACGGGTAAAATCATGGAAGTTCCTGTCGGTGATAACTTGATTGGACGTGTTGTGGACCCACTTGGTCGTCCCGTTGATGGTCTCGGAGAAATCCATACTGACAAGACTCGTCCAGTAGAAGCACCAGCTCCTGGTGTTATGGAGCGTAAGTCTGTATCAGAACCATTGCAAACAGGTTTGAAAGCTATTGACGCCCTTGTACCGATTGGTCGTGGTCAGCGTGAGCTGATCATCGGTGACCGTCAGACAGGGAAAACAACCATTGCAATCGATACCATCTTGAACCAAAAAGGTCAAGATATGATCTGTATCTATGTAGCCATTGGTCAAAAAGAATCAACAGTCCGCACGCAAGTAGAAACACTTCGTCATTACGGTGCCTTGGACTACACAATCGTTGTGACAGCCTCTGCTTCACAACCATCTCCATTGCTCTTCCTAGCTCCTTATGCTGGAGTTGCTATGGCAGAAGAGTTTATGTACCAAGGGAAGCATGTTTTGATTGTTTATGATGATCTTTCAAAACAAGCGGTCGCTTATCGTGAGCTTTCCCTCTTGCTTCGTCGTCCACCAGGTCGTGAAGCCTTCCCAGGGGATGTTTTCTACCTCCACAGCCGTTTGCTTGAGCGCTCAGCTAAAGTTTCTGACGAGCTTGGTGGTGGATCAATCACAGCCCTACCATTTATTGAGACGCAAGCAGGAGATATCTCTGCCTATATCGCAACCAACGTGATTTCAATTACAGATGGACAAATCTTCCTTGGAGATGGTCTCTTTAATGCAGGTATTCGCCCAGCTATTGATGCGGGTTCATCTGTATCTCGTGTAGGTGGTTCTGCTCAGATTAAAGCCATGAAGAAGGTTGCTGGTACTCTTCGTATCGACCTTGCTTCATACCGTGAGTTGGAAGCCTTCACTAAGTTTGGTTCTGACTTGGATGCGGCTACTCAAGCTAAGTTGAATCGTGGTCGTCGTACGGTAGAAGTATTGAAACAACCTGTTCACAAGCCTTTGCCTGTTGAGAAACAAGTGACGATCCTGTATGCTTTGACACACGGATTCTTGGATACAGTTCCTGTAAATGACATTGTTCGCTTTGAGGAAGAGTTCCATATCTTCTTTGATGCACAACATCCAGAGATTTTGGAAACCATTCGTGAAACAAAAGACTTGCCAGAAGAAGCAGTCTTGGATGCTGCGATTACCGAGTTTCTCAATCAATCCAGCTTCCAATAAGAATAGAGGTGTCAGATGGCAGTATCTCTAAATGATATTAAAACAAAAATCGCCTCAACCAAGAATACTAGTCAAATCACCAATGCCATGCAAATGGTATCAGCTGCTAAGTTAGGTCGCTCTGAAGAAGCAGCTCGAAACTTTCAAATATACTCTCAAAAGGTTCGTAAACTCTTGACAGATATCCTTCACGGAAATGGAGCTGGTGGTTCGAACAATCCTATGTTGATTAGTCGTCCAGTTAAAAAGACAGGCTATATTGTCATCACTTCGGATCGTGGTTTGGTCGGAGGCTACAATGCTTCCATCCTTAAAACTGTTATGGAGTTGAAAGAAGAATATCATCCAAATGGAGATGACTTTGAAGTCATTTGTATTGGTGGTATGGGAGCTGACTTTTTCAAGGCTCGTGGCATTCAACCAATCTATGAATTACGAGGCTTGGCTGACCAACCTAGCTTTGATGAAGTTCGTAAAATTATTTCAAAAACGATTGAAATGTATCAAAATGAACTTTTTGACGAACTCTATGTCTGCTACAATCACCACGTTAATACGCTCACCAGCCAAATGCGTGTGGAGCAAATGCTTCCGATTGTAGACCTCGATCCGAACGAAGCAGACGAGGAGTATAGCTTGACATTTGAGTTGGAAACAAGCCGAGATGAAATTTTGGAGCAATTGTTGCCACAGTATGCTGAAAGTATGATTTACGGGGCTATTATCGATGCCAAGACAGCTGAAAATGCCGCAGGTATGACAGCTATGCAGACAGCGACTGATAATGCCAAGAAAGTCATCAATGATTTGACAATCCAGTATAACCGTGCCAGACAGGCGGCGATTACACAAGAAATTACAGAAATTGTAGCAGGTGCTAGCGCCTTAGAATAAGGCTTTACCCTGTAGGTATCAAAATGAACTTTGGACCTAGATAAACTAGGAACCGACAGTATCTTATATAGAATAGGAGAAGGAGATGAGTTCAGGTAAAATTGCTCAGGTTATCGGACCCGTTGTAGACGTGTTGTTTGCAGCAGGGGAACCACTTCCTGAGATTAATAATGCACTTGTCGTCTACAAGAATGACGAAAGAAAAACAAAAATCGTCCTTGAAGTAGCCTTGGAGTTGGGTGATGGTATGGTCCGTACGATCGCCATGGAATCAACAGACGGTTTGACTCGTGGAATGGAAGTTTTGGACACAGGCCGTCCAATCTCTGTTCCAGTAGGTAAAGAAACTTTGGGACGTGTCTTCAATGTTTTGGGAGATACCATTGACTTGGATGCTCCTTTTGCTGAAGACGCTGAGCGTCAGCCAATTCATAAAAAAGCACCAACTTTTGATGAATTGTCTACCTCTTCTGAAATTCTTGAAACTGGGATTAAGGTTATCGACCTTCTTGCCCCATACCTTAAAGGGGGGAAAGTCGGACTCTTCGGTGGTGCCGGAGTTGGTAAAACCGTCTTAATCCAAGAATTGATTCACAATATTGCCCAAGAACACGGTGGGATTTCCGTATTTACCGGTGTTGGGGAACGTACTCGTGAAGGGAACGACCTTTACTGGGAAATGAAAGAATCAGGCGTTATCGAGAAAACAGCCATGGTATTTGGTCAGATGAATGAACCACCAGGAGCACGTATGCGTGTTGCCCTTACTGGTTTGACAATTGCTGAATACTTCCGTGATGTAGAAGGCCAAGACGTGCTTCTCTTTATTGACAATATTTTCCGTTTCACTCAGGCTGGTTCAGAAGTATCTGCCCTTTTGGGTCGGATGCCTTCAGCCGTTGGTTACCAACCAACACTTGCAACGGAGATGGGTCAATTGCAAGAGCGTATCACGTCAACTAAGAAGGGTTCTGTAACCTCAATCCAGGCTATCTACGTGCCTGCGGATGACTATACTGACCCTGCGCCAGCAACAGCCTTCGCTCACTTGGATTCAACGACTAACTTGGAACGTAAGTTGGTACAGTTGGGGATTTACCCAGCCGTTGACCCACTTGCTTCAAGCTCTCGTGCCTTGGCACCTGAGATTGTTGGTGAGGAGCACTATGCTGTAGCTGCGGAAGTTAAACGTGTTCTTCAACGTTACCATGAATTGCAAGATATCATTGCTATCCTTGGTATGGATGAACTCTCTGATGAAGAAAAAACCTTGGTTGCGCGTGCCCGCCGCATCCAGTTCTTCTTGTCACAAAACTTCAACGTTGCGGAGCAATTTACTGGCCAACCTGGTTCGTATGTACCAGTAGCGGAAACGGTTCGTGGCTTTAAGGAAATCCTTGAAGGGAAATATGACCAGCTACCAGAAGATGCCTTCCGTGGTGTCGGTTCAATCGAAGACGTCATTGCTAAGGCAGAGAAAATGGGATTTTAAGAGGTGACCTATGGCTCAGTTAACTGTCCAGATCGTGACACCAGATGGCCTCGTCTATGATCACCATGCCAGCTTTGTATCGGTTCGAACTCTGGATGGTGAGATGGGGATCTTGCCACGACATGAAAATATGATTGCGGTTTTAGCGGTTGATGAAGTAAAGGTAAAGCGAATCGATGATGATACTCATGTAAACTGGATTGCAGTGAACGGAGGGATTATCGAGATTGCCAATGACATTATTACCATTGTAGCCGACTCAGCAGAGCGTGCTCGTGATATCGATATCAGTCGTGCGGAACGTGCCAAACTTCGCGCCGAACGAGAAATCGAAGAAGCCCATGAAAAGCACTTAATAGACCAAGAACGACGTGCTAAGATTGCTCTTCAACGTGCCATTAACCGTATTAATGTTAGAAATAAACTATAAAAAATGAACTTGAAACTCAAGTTCATTTTTTTATCTTAGTTAGAAAAACTGATGCAAACTGCTTCTGGGACATGGAAGTCGTTAGAAAGCTCTGCAAGACGACCACTTTCAGGATTGCGCTTAAAGACCGTTGCATTATCAGAATCTTGGTGAACAGCAATCAAAAATTCCTGATCAGGTGTGATATCAAAATCACGTGGTGTTTTACCGTGACTTGGAACAATCTCTAATAATTCCAGACTACCATCAGCGAGGATTGTATAGACTGCAATGGAATCATGGCCTCTGTTGGATGCATAGAGGTAGTTACCATCTTTTGAAAGACGTATAGCAGCAGTACCGTTAAAGCCCGTATACCCGTCCGGCAAGGTCGAAATAACTTGCATGCGTTCAAACTCACCAACACCATCATAAATCAAGACCTCAATAGTGCTATTCAGTTCGCAGATGAGATAGGCAATCTTATAGTGGTGATGAAAAACGATGTGACGAGCACCTGCTCCAGGCTGGCTTTGATAAGTATTGAGTTTACTTAGTTTTCCTTCTGGACTAACATCGTAGGTCGTTACTTCATCCGTACCAAGGTCACATGTCACGAGATACTGATCAGGTGTTAGGTCTGTATAGTGTACATGTGGGGAAGTTTGGTTTTCATGAGGACCTTGTCCGCTATGCTGATCTAAATCCGTTTGGATGAGGCTACCATCCGCTTGACGTTTATAAACTAGAACTTGACCTTTATGATAGTTGGCACCGTACACGAGGCTACGCTTTTCATCCACTGCCACATAGCAATGGGGAGCGCCTTCTTCAACCACGTGATTTAGCAAAGCGCCATCTGTCTTGTAAGCAGCGATGCCACCTAAGCCATCCTGACTTCCTACGGTGTATAAGTGTTGTTTCTGGTCAAAGGTAAGGTAGGTCGGACTGGGTTCAGCAGCAAAAAGTTCAAGGTTTGCAAGCTGGCCTGTTTCTGTATCAAAATCTGCCTTGTAAATCCCTTTAGATAAGCGACGAGTGTAAGTTCCAAAATAAACAGTTTCTTTCATGTCCATACCTCTTAATAATGATAAGTTCATTATACCACAAAATAACTGCCATGAAGCATCAGTCTTATCTATGTAAGCACTTTAAAAAAGAGTTATTTTAGATTAAAAATGGTATAATGAGAGAATGACAGAAAGGATGTATTTATGGAACATAAAGAGAAACATTTTAGCTTATCCTGGTTCTTCAAGTGGTTTTTAGATAACAAAGCTATCACTGTATTTTTAGTAACCTTGTTACTGGGGTTAAACATTTTCATTCTAAGTAAGATTAGTTTTATTTTTTTACCCGTTTTAGACTTTTTAGGGGTTGTCATGTTGCCAGTTATTTTATCTGGTTTACTTTATTACCTCCTCAATCCGATTGTTGACTGGATGGAGAAGCACAAAATTAATCGTGTGCTTGCTATCAGTATTGTTTTTGTCATTATTGGAATTTTTATCATTTGGGGGCTGGCAGTCGCTATTCCAAATCTCCAACGCCAGGTCTTAAATTTTGCAAAGAATGTGCCTAGCTATCTCGAAGATGCTGACCGTGTTATCAATGATCTTGTAACCAAACGCTTGCCAGATGATTTTAGACCACAGTTGGAGCAAGTTCTTGCTAATGTTTCTAGTGAGGCGACCATGTGGGCGAGCAAAATCTCTTCTCAAGCTGTTAACTGGGCTAGCGCCTTTATCAGTAGCGTTTCCCAAGTTATTGTAGCGGTTATTATCGTACCCTTCATGCTCTTTTATCTTTTGAGAGATGGGAAAGGCTTGCGAGATTACCTAACTAAATTCATCCCAAACAAGTTAAAAGAACCTGTAGGTGAAGTCCTATCAGATGTCAATAAACAACTGTCAAACTATGTTAGAGGACAGGTTACAGTAGCTATTATTGTAGCCATCATGTTTATTATCTTCTTTAAGATTATCGGTCTACGCTACGCTGTCACTCTAGGTGTAACGGCAGGTATTCTCAATCTAGTCCCTTATCTAGGTAGTTTTCTCGCCATGCTTCCTGCCCTTGTTTTAGGTTTAATAGCCGGACCTGTCATGCTATTGAAAGTTGTGATAGTCTTTATCGTAGAACAAACGATTGAAGGTCGCTTCGTTTCACCTCTTATTCTAGGTAGTCAACTCAATATTCATCCTATCAATGTTCTCTTTGTTCTCCTAACTTCAGGTTCTATGTTTGGTATTTGGGGAGTCTTGCTGGGAATCCCTGTCTATGCCTCTGCTAAGGTGGTTATCTCTGCTATCTTTAACTGGTACAAAAAGGTCAGCGGTTTGTATGAAGAAGAAGGGGAGGAAATCAAGAGTGAACAATAGTCAACGCATGCTCCAGGCTTTGGATGAACAGGATTTAAGTAAAGCAGATCAGTATTTTCGTAAAGCACTTGAAACTGATTCGACCGAAGTTCTCTATGAATTAGCAAATTATCTTGAGGGAATTGGCTTTTATCCACAAGCCAAGGAAATCTATCTAAAAATTGTGACAGAATTTCCAGAAGTGAATCTAAACCTAGCAAGCATTGCTAGCGAGGATGGCAATGTTGAGGAAGCCTTTGCCTATCTTGAGGAAATCTCACCAGATAGTGATTGGTATGTATCGGCCTTGGCCTTGAAGGCAGACCTCTATCAGTTGGAAGGATTGACAGATGTAGCACGCGAAAAGTTACTGGAAGCCTTAAATTACTCAGATGATGCCTTATTAGTTTTTGGTTTGGCTGAGTTGGATAGCGAGTTAGGAAACTATCAGGAAGCCATTCAAGGCTACGCTCAGTTGGACAACCGCTATATTTACGAACAAACGGGCTTATCAACCTACCAACGAATCGGCTACGCATATGCTCAGTTAGGCAAGTTTGAAGCAGCTACAGAATTTTTAGAAAAGGCTCTAGAGTTAGAATACGATGACCAAACCGCTTTTGAACTGGCCAGTCTATACTTTGATCAAGAAGAGTATCAAAAATCTGTTCTTTACTTTAAGCAGATTGATACCATTTCACCTAATTTTGAAGGATATGAGTATGGTTATAGTCAAGCCTTGCACAAGGAACATCAGGTGGAAGAAGCCCTTCGTATCGTTAAACAGGGTTTGGAGAAAAATCCATTTGAAACTCGGCTCTTGTTAGCGGCTTCTCAGTTTTCTTATGAATTGCATGATGCTAAGGCAGCGGAGGACTTTCTCCTTATTGCAAAAGAAGATGCAGAAGATCTTGAGGAGATTTTCCTTCGACTCGCAACCATTTATATGGAACAAGAGCGATTTGAGGATATTATCGCTCTTCAAAGTCAAGAACCCGAAAACCTTCTGACCAAGTGGATGATTGCCCGTTCTTATCAGGAAATCGAGGATTTAGATAAGGCTTATGAGTTCTATCAAGAATTGTCATCTGACCTCAAGGACAATCCAGAGTTTCTGGAGCAATATACTTATCTTTTGCGTGAATTGGGTTATTTCGAAGAAGCTAAGATGCAAGCAGAAGCATATTTAAAACTGATTCCAGATGATGTTCAGATGCAAGAACTCATAGAAACGCTTTAAAAATTCCCTATAATATAAAACTGTATCTCATCACTTTGGATAGATACAGTTTTATATTTTCTGAAAACAATAGAATTTTTCACATATTTTCTCTTGCTAAATTGTTTATTTATGCTATAATAAGAATAATTATTTTTTAGGAGGTGTAGTATGTCTTATATATTCGAGATTTTACCAAGTTTATTGAACGGTGCAAGTATGACTCTTCAAGTCTTTGCTCTGGTCTTAATCTTTTCAATTCCTTTAGGGATTATCATCGCTTTTGCCTTGCAAATCCATTGTAAACCCCTCCATTATCTGATTAATATCTATATATGGGTGATGCGAGGCACTCCCTTGCTCTTGCAATTAATCTTTATCTACTATGTGTTGCCTAGTATTGGCATTCGTTTGGATCGTCTTCCTGCAGCTGTTATCGCCTTTGTGCTCAACTATGCTGCCTACTTTGCAGAAATCTTTCGTGGAGGTATTGAGACTATTCCGAAAGGACAGTACGAGGCTGCAAAAGTGTTGAAGTTTAGTCCAGTTGCGACAGTTCGCTATATCATACTTCCTCAGGTGACAAAGATCGTCTTACCGAGTGTTTTTAATGAAATCATGAGTTTGGTCAAGGATACTTCTTTGGTCTATGCTTTGGGGATTTCAGATTTGATTTTGGCTAGTCGGACAGCAGCCAATCGGGACGCCAGTCTTGTTCCTATGTTTTTAGCTGGAGCGATTTATTTAATTATGATTGGTCTTGTAACCATTGTAGCGAAAAAACTTGAGAAGAAGTACAGTTATTACAGATAGGAGGATTGCTATGTTAGAATTACGAAACATTAACAAGGCCTTTGGTGGCAAACAAATCTTAACCAATTTCAGCCTATCAATTCCTGAAAAGCAAATCCTTGCAATCGTAGGTCCATCAGGAGGCGGAAAGACCACCTTGTTACGTATGCTAGCTGGATTGGAAACCATCGATTCTGGGGAAATCTACTATAACGGCGAATCGCTAGCTATAGATGAACTAGAAAAGCGCAATCTTCTGGGATTTGTTTTCCAAGATTTTCAACTCTTTCCGCATTTGTCAGTTCTAGATAACTTAACCTTGTCGCCCATAAAAACGATGAGTATGGAGAAGGAAGTTGCTGAGAAGAAGGCGCGTGGTTTGTTAGAACAACTTGGGTTAGCAGGACATGCAGATGCCTTTCCATTCTCACTTTCAGGTGGGCAAAAACAGCGTGTTGCCTTAGCGCGTGCCATGATGATTGATCCTGAAATTATCGGATATGATGAGCCGACATCGGCTTTAGACCCAGAGCTACGATTAGAAGTAGAAAAACTTATCCTTCAAAATAAAGAGCGTGGGATGACCCAGATTGTTGTGACCCACGATCTTCAGTTTGCCGAAAATATTGCTGATCAGATCCTTAAGGTTGAGCCGAAGTAGGAGGTGCCTATGAAGAGAAAGAAAATTGCCCTTGTACTTGCTCTGTTCTTTAGCTTCTTCCTGACGGCTTGTACGCAGAAGGCAAGTGACCCAAATCAGGATAATTGGGTCAAATATCAAAAGCAGGGTAGCATTACTATTGGCTTTGACAATACCTTTGTTCCCATGGGATTTGAGGAAAAGAATGGCCAGTATGCAGGTTTTGATATTGACTTAGCTCAAGCTGTTTCTGAAAAGCTAGGAATTCAGATTAAATTTCAACCCATCGACTGGGATATGAAAGAAACCGAACTACAAAACGGTACTATTGATGCTATCTGGAATGGCTATACAGCTACAGATGAACGGAAAGAGAAGGTTGCTTTTACCATACCTTATATGGAAAATCAGCAAGTTTTAGTTTCTAAGAAATCTCAGAACATCCAGTCAGTCAAAGATATGAGTAACAAGGTTTTGGGAGCTCAGGCAGGTTCTTCTGGTTATTTAGACTTTGAAGCGCAGCCAGACTTGTTAAAAAGTCAAGTAAAAGACCAGAAGGCAAATCAATACCAAAGTTTCAATGAAGCCTTGATTGATTTGAAGAATGATCGGATTGATGCCCTGTTGATTGACCGTGTCTATGCCAATTACTACCTTCAGTCTGAAGGTATATTAAATGACTACAATGTCTTTTCAGCTGGATTTGAAAGTGAGTCTTTTGCAGTGGGTGTTAGACCTGCTGATAAAACTTTGCTAGCTACTCTGAATCAAGCCTTTATCTCGCTATACCAAGAAGGAAAATTTCAGGAAATCAGCCAGAAATGGTTTGGAGAAGATGTAGCCACCAGTCAAGTTAAAAATCAAGAATAAGAAAAGAGATTGAGTTTACCTCAGTCTCTTTTTGTATCGAAAAATCCTCTGGCAAGTACCAGAGGATAAGAGTCTATTTCATTGTTGGGAAAAGCAAGACATCACGGATAGTGGTTGTATCAGTGAGGAGCATGCAGAGACGGTCGATACCGATACCCAAACCACCTGTTGGTGGCATACCGTATTCAAGAGCCTCAATGTAGTCGTAGTCGATACCTGTAGCTTCATCGTCCCCAAGTTCTTTAGCTTTTGCTTGTGCTTCAAAACGGCTAAGCTGGTCGATTGGATCGTTCAACTCGGTAAAGGCATTACCGTATTCCTTGGTCATAATGAAGAGCTCGAAACGGTCAGTAAAGCGTTCGTCTTCAGGATTTTTCTTAGCGAGTGGAGACACAGCTACTGGATGTCCGTAGACAAAAGTTGGTTGGATTAAGGTTTCTTCAACAAATTCTTCAAAGAAGGCATTGATGATGTGACCAACTTCAGTGTAGTGTTTCTCAACTGGAACTTTCTTCTCAGCAGCGATAGCTTTAGCTTCCTCGAAAGTCATGTCTTGCCAGAAATCTACACCAGTAATTTCTTTGATAGCATCCACCATGTGAACACGTTTAAATGGTTCGTTGATCTTAATTTCAGTGCCCTGGTAGTTAACTGGACCATCACCCTTAACTGCCTTAGCAGCGTGTTGGATAATACCTTCAGTTAAGTCCATGATATCTTGGAAGTCTGCATAAGCTTGGTAAACTTCGATAGAAGTGAATTCAGGGTTGTGAGTAGCGTCCATTCCTTCGTTACGGAAGATACGACCAATTTCATAGACACGTTCCATACCCCCAACGATAAGACGTTTTAAGTGAAGCTCAGTCGCGATACGAAGCACCATGTCAATGTTTTGGGCATTGTGGTGAGTGATAAATGGACGAGCAGCAGCACCACCGGCTTCATTATGAAGGACAGGTGTTTCTACTTCAAGGAAGTTTTTTTGATCTAGATAACGACGGATTTCAGAGATGATTTTTGAACGAGTAACAAAACGTTCGAAGCTTTCGCGGTTAGAAATCAAGTCAAGGTAACGTTTACGATAGATGGTTTCAACGTCTGTCAAACCGTGGAATTTCTCAGGAAGTGGGCGAAGTGCTTTAGACAAGTGAGTGATATGAGTTGCCTTGATAGAGAGCTCTCCCATATCTGTACGCATGACTTCACCTTCGACACCGAGGAAGTCTCCTAGGTCAGCCTTCTTAAAGATTTCGTAGTTTTCTTCACCAACTTCATCTTTACGAACGTAGATCTGGATTTGACCTTCGCGGTCTTGAAGATGGGCAAAGCCAACTTTTCCTTTACCACGTTTAGTTACTAAGCGTCCAGCGATAGTAGCAGTTTCGTTTAATTCATGTAATTGTTCTTTATCAAGTTCTGCAAATTTGTCTTTTAGTTCTTGAGAGTTAGCAGTACGTTCAAAACGTTTTCCGAAGGGATCGATTCCTTGTTCACGGAGCGCAGCCATTTTTTCACGGCGAACGATCTGCTGGTCATTTAGTTCTTCCATATGTTCTGTAGACATGGGTTCCTCCTAATTTTACTCAAAATTTGATACGATGAGTCATTTTTTGCGATACTCCCATTTTATCATAAATAGCAGAGAAATTCACGGATATTCTTTGAAAACTAAAAAGAACTTGACCGCTGGGATCAAGTTTCATTATTTTCTTTGATAGGAAGTATCATTCCATCTTTCGAGAGTGAAGGATTCAAAATCCTCAGTGTCCAAAATTGTCAAACTAGCATTGGCCAAGCCCCCATCTTTGCGAAGGTGAGCCTCTTTATAACCTAGAAGTGTCCGTAGGCTAGCAGTGAGATTTGCGCCATGACCCACGATCATGATTCTTTCAGCCTTGCTCTCTTTCAGAGATTTGATAAACTGAATAGTCCGCTTGGTAGTACTGTAAAGGGACTCTGCTTCAAACATCTTCGTATCAAACTGAGCCAGATTGGAGCGAAAGGCCTTGATTTGTTGTGGGTAGATGGCATTGAGCGTAGCGATTTTTAATCCCTCTAGTTTTCCAAGTTGCCATTCACGTAGGTCAGGAATGCTCTTTAAAGGACAAGGGGTCTGGAGTTGACTTTGGATAATTTCAGCAGATTTGACTGCTCTGGGTAAATCACTTGAATAAATCGTATCAAAAGGTATTTCCTTGAGATAGTGGCCCAGTTGTTTTAGGACGTCAATGGATTCCGGAAGAAGGGGCGAGTCGCCACTAGCGCCTTGAAAACGTCCTTCAAGATTCCAGAGGGTGCGACCATGACGAACAAAATAGAGTTTCATCAGTTGTTTTCCTCCAAGATGTCAGCAAAATCCGCTTTCACAAAGCTGGCCAAGTCTCGAGGGCGTATGATGATACTATGCCCGACTTCCCCAGCAGAGACGATCATTTGGTCCAAATCCAAAGCAGTCTGATCAATAAAAATTGGATAATTGTGTTTTTGGCGAATGCCGACGGGATTATTTGCCCCATGAATGTAGCCTGTCGTTTTTTCTAAGTCTTTCTGCGGAATCATGCTCACTTTTTTATTGCCAGAAACTTTTGCTAGTTTTTTCTCGGCGAGATGTTCTGTTATGGGAACAATTCCAATAATCGGTCCTGTTTTATCTCCCAAAAGAGCCAAGGTTTTAAAGATTTGGTTTCGGTCGTATTCAGGAGGAAGTTCTCCTTCAAGCGCATTGATTTGAATACCAGTATGGTCAATACCTGCCTTGGTCAAGATTTGTTCGACCAAGGTTTTTTTAATCTTGACTTTTTTTGCCATTATTTATACTTATCCTCCAATTGACTCATCCAGATACCAAGCCAGATACCAAGCGCAAAGAAGAAGGCAACGAGAACATAGCTCACAATGGAAAGTCCAGTGTATTGGATACTTTCAGCATTTCCAGCATTTGGAATCAAAATTAAAAGAGTGCTTGAAAGAACAATGCCGATGATAAAGTGATAAACACGGGAGTGGTAGTTGTTCAAGGCGTGATCCATTAATTTTGAAAAAATGATGAGGGTTGCACCTGCACCAATTCCGATAGGAAGGAAGGTTCCAAATAAATCAAAGGTTTTAAAACCAGTTAGCATAGGAGCATACAGTCCCAAAATCAAGAGTAGATTTGACGGACTTAAACCAGGTACCAAGATACCAAGTGCCAACAGAGCCCCCGCTAAGATGAAGCTAGCGAAACTGGCATTGAGTGAGCCAACAACAAAGTTTAGCGCGTAGAGCCCGACTCCTGAAAGGATAAAGGTGATCCAGAACCAGACTAGGTCAATCTTATCACGATCAGACTCTCGAGTAGATTCTTTAAGGAGGCTAGGTACTGTACCGATGATAGCTCCTGCAAAACTCCATAAAACATAAACTTGGTAATTTTCTAACAAATACTCGATTGGATATGAAAATAGCCCAATTCCGAGCAACATCCCGATAGCTACTGGGATAAAGTAAAGGACATTCTCTTTAAAATCCTTAAAGGGATGAGCCAGAAAAGAAATCATTCGCTCGTAGATACCCAAAATAGCAGCCAGAACTCCTCCAGAAATTCCGGGCAAGATAAATCCAAGGGCAATGACAATTCCTTTAATAACTCGTGTAATCCATGAAAACATAATAAAATCCTCAATTTCATAAAATTCTTCTCTATTCTAACAATTATAACACAGACGGCAAAAAAATGAAAAAACAAGTGAAAAAGTTACGATTTTCACTTGTTTTATGGTCTTAAAAATAGCTTTCTGAAGGTTTCTTCTTTTTCCTTCAAAGTAGAAATCAGATTAATATCTAAATGATGTTCAAATCCAGCAATTCTTCCTTTTGAAGTGTATTGATGGAGGTCGTAGTCTAAACTGGTATTGGGTGTTGTTTCAAAGTAACCAGAGTCTGTTCCGTAAGAAGGAATCCAAATAGCAGTGAATTTATCTGTATTGATACTGTGTTCCTGCATGAAGTAAACTCCAATATAGATGCCGATGTTTTTAGCACCTAAAGATTCCAGTTTAGCACGAAAGGCTTCAACCCCTTCGTTCATATCAGACATTGTTTTTTCTTCAACGTCCAACCAATAGTAACTAGGGTTGTAAGGAGAAGCAGCATTATAGAAAACTTCAGCGGCTTTTTCCATTTCTTCCTTGCTGGGGCTAGCTAGGTAGGCATAGACTCCAACTGGGACATTACGCTTTTGAAATTCTGTAATATGACTTTTATAGGCTTTATCGACACCATTGGCATAAGCCGCATCATTTTTTTCAGTATGTTGAGCCCCATTGTGAACGCGAACAATAACACCTGAAATATTTTGAGACAAGGTATCGTAGTTGATTTCCTCAGGTCTTTGCCAACCAGAGACATCAATAATAGGTTTGTCAAGATTATGCAAGGCCTGATTTTCAACCTGGACAGCATTTGGCTTTGACTTGACTGGATGGTCTTCATAAGTTGGTTTATTGAGGATCAAAATAGCTATAAATATAGTAAATAAAGTAAAAATAATAGCTGGATTAATCTTTTTTCTCATATCTATTTAGTTTAACGTAAATAAATAAAAAAATCAAAGAAAACGTCGAAAAAAGTGAGTATAACAGTCCCTTATCCCTATTTCCTTGTTTGTTTGCTCCTTAGAAAATAAAATATGGTATAATATAAGTGAATTTCTAGAGAAAAGAGAAGATTATGTCAAATTATGCCATTATTTTAGCAGCGGGTAAAGGTACTCGCATGAAATCAGATCTTCCTAAGGTACTTCATAAAGTAGCAGGAATTTCAATGTTGGAACATGTTTTTCGTAGCGTTGGTGCTATTCAACCTGAAAAAACAGTTACTGTAGTGGGTCACAAGGCTGAGTTAGTTGAGCAAGTCTTGACTGGACAGACAGACTTTGTAACTCAGTCAGAACAGTTAGGAACGGGTCATGCTGTTATGATGGCAGAGCCAATTTTGCAAAATTGCTCAGGTCATACCTTGGTTATCGCTGGGGATACGCCTCTGATTACGGGTGAAAGCTTGAAAAATCTCTTGGATTTCCATATCAATCACAAGAATGTTGCGACTATCCTGACAGCTGAAGCGGCAAATCCTTTTGGATACGGTCGCATTGTCCGCAACGATAATGCAGAAGTTCTTCGTATTGTTGAGCAAAAAGATGCCTCAGATTTTGAAAAACAAATCAAGGAAATCAATACAGGAACTTACGTTTTTGATAACCAACGTCTTTTTGAAGCTCTTAAAAATATCAACACCAACAATGCCCAAGGAGAATACTATATTACTGATGTGATTGGTATCTTCCGTGAGGCTGGTGAGAAGGTTGGTGCCTATACTCTGAAAGACTTTGATGAAAGTCTTGGGGTAAATGACCGTGTAGCTCTTGCGACTGCGGAAGCAGTGATGCGTCGCCGTATCAATCACGCTCACATGGTTAATGGCGTCAGCTTTGTCAATCCAGAAGCAACCTACATCGATATTGATGTTGAGATTGCTCCTGAGGTCCAAATCGAAGCTAATGTTACCTTGAAAGGTCAAACGAAAATTGGTGCGGAGACTATTTTAACAAATGGAACTTATATTGTGGATAGTAATATTGGAGCTGGGGCTGTGATTACGAACTCTATGATTGAGGAAAGTACGGTTGCAGACGGCGTGACTGTTGGTCCTTATGCCCATATCCGTCCAGGTTCAAACTTAGCTGCCCAAGTTCATATTGGAAACTTCGTAGAAGTTAAAGGTTCTTCGATCGGTGAAAATACCAAGGCAGGTCATTTAACCTATATCGGCAACTGTGAAGTAGGTAGCCATGTTAACTTTGGTGCTGGTACGATTACAGTAAACTATGACGGGAAAAACAAATATAAAACTGTGATTGGCAACAATGTCTTTGTTGGATCAAATTCAACCATCATCGCTCCTGTAGAACTTGGAGATAATTCTCTGGTTGGAGCGGGTTCAACCATTACCAAGAATGTACCTGCGGATGCTATCGCAGTTGGACGTGGACGACAAGTTAACAAGGATGAGTACGCAAGGCGCTTGCCTCATCATCCTAAGAACCAGTAGGAGTCGATTATGGAATTTGAAGAAAAAACGCTTAGTCGAAAAGAAATCTATCAAGGCCCTATCTTTAAACTGGTGCAAGATCAGGTAGAACTGCCAGAAGGCAAAGGTACTGCCCAACGTGATTTAATTTTTCACAATGGAGCTGTTTGTGTTCTAGCTGTGACAGCTGAGGATAAAATTGTACTCGTTAAGCAATATCGAAAGGCCATCGAGGCTGTTTCTTATGAGATTCCCGCAGGAAAACTGGAAACTGGTGAAAATGCTGATCCAATGGCAGCGGCTCTTCGTGAATTGGAAGAAGAAGTTGCCTACACGGCTAAGTTGGAACTGTTGTACGATTTCTATTCTGCGATTGGTTTTTGTAATGAAAAATTGAAACTCTACCTAGCAAGTGATTTGACTAAGGTAGATAATCCTCGTCCACAAGACGATGATGAAACCTTGGAGGTTCTAGAAGTGAGTCTAGAGGAGGCCAAGAACCTGATCCAGTCAGGTTATATCTGTGATGCTAAGACTATCATGGCAATACAGTACTGGGAACTACAAAAGAAATAGAGGAGCAACCTATGGGAAAACCTTTATTAACAGATGAAATGATTGAACGTGCCAATCGTGGTGAGAAAATCTCAGGACCACCTCTTCAAGATGATGAGGAAACCAAAATCCTGCCTACTGCATCACAACATTTTGGTTATTCACGTTCTAGAGACCACGGTTTTAGTCAAGATACACTTACAATCGAAGTAGAACCAACGATTCATAAGAGCCGTCGTATTGAGAACACGAAGAGAAATGTTTTTAATTCGAAACTCAATCGCATCTTATTTGCAGTCATCCTACTCTTGATTTTGTTAGTTTTGGCGATGAAACTCTTGTAATTGAAAGGACATGAAATGAAAATTGGAATCATTGCTGCCATGCCAGAAGAGCTAGTATATCTGACTCAGAATTTGGACAAAACTCAAGAAGTCCAGTTCTTGGGAAATACCTACTATACTGGCACTATTGGCAAGACAGAAGTTGTCCTAGTTCAGAGTGGGATTGGGAAGGTCATGTCGGCTATGAGTGTAGCTGTTCTTGCTGACCATTTTCAGGTAGAAGCTATCATCAATACAGGATCAGCAGGTGCTCTTGCAGAAGGGATTGCTGTTGGTGATGTCGTGATTGCGGATAAACTTGTCTATCATGATGTGGATGTGACTGCTTTTGGCTATGCTTATGGTCAGATGGCTGGTCAGCCTCTTTACTTTGAATCCGATAAGAACTTTATCACTAGGATTCAAACAATTTTATCTCAATTAGAGCAGACATGGCACCTAGGATTGATTGCTACAGGAGACAGTTTTATAGCTGGAGATGATAAGATTGCTAGTATCAAATCCCACTTTCCAGATGTTCTAGCTGTTGAGATGGAGGGTGCAGCCATTGCTCAGGCAGCTCAGGCTCTTGACCTACCTTTCCTAGTCATTCGAGCTATGAGTGACAATGCCAATCACGAGGCCTCTATCTCATTTGATGAGTTCATCATTGAAGCTGGACGTCGTTCTGCCCAAGTCTTACTAGCCTTTTTAAAGGCTTTGGATTAAGCGGAAATTTGACAGTTTATCTAGCTTATGATAAGATTTAAATAAAGAAAAGCTAGAAAACGTTTCAGAGGATATTATGAGTATTGAAATGACCGTCAGTGAGATTGCAGAGGTCTTAGGACTATCTCGTCAAGCAATCAACAATCGTGTCAAAGAACTTCCAGAAGAGGACACGAAAAAAAATGACAAAGGTGTAACTGTAGTTACTCGAAGTGGCTTAATCAAGCTTGAAGAAATCTACAAAAAAACGATTTTTGAAGATGAGCCAGTCAGTGACGATGTAAAACAACGCGAACTGATGGAAATCTTGGTCGATGAGAAGAATGCTGAAATTCTTCGATTATACGAGCAACTCAAGGCCAAGGACCAGCAGTTGGCAGAAAAAGATGAGCAGATGCGAATCAAAGACCGTCAGATTGCAGAGAAGGACAAACAGTTGGATCAACAACAACAGTTAACTCTTCAAGCCATGAAGGATCAAGAAACCTTGAAACTAGAGTTGGACCAAGCAAAAGAAGAAGTCCAAGCAACTAAAAAAGGCTTTTTTGCTCGCTTGTTTGGAGGAAAATAAAGAAGCTGTTTGGGTTATTCACTAACCTAATGGCTTCTTTTATTATTT
The DNA here is from genome assembly GCF_002355895.1 of Streptococcus sp. NPS 308. NCBI lineage: Bacteria > Bacillati > Bacillota > Bacilli > Lactobacillales > Streptococcaceae > Streptococcus > Streptococcus sp. NPS 308. The sequence goes on along the minus strand of NZ_AP017652.1, from coordinate 1,080,449 downwards.
ATAGTTAAAATGAGTCGAAATTGAGGTAAAAGATGGAAAAATTACGAGATTATATTGCCTTTGATTTAGAGTTTAATCAACACGATGGGGTTACCCATTTAATTCAAGTATCAGCAGTCCGCTTTCAAGATGGACAAGAAAGTGCTGCTTTTGATTCTTATGTTTATACTACAGCCCCATTGAAGAGTTTTATCAATGGTTTGACTGGGATCACAGCTGAAACCTTGAAAGATGCGCCGAAAGTAGAGCAAGTTTTAAAAGATTTTCAGGCCTTTGTTGGCAAATCACCAATCGTTGGCTACAATGCAGCTAAGAGTGATTTACCAATTCTCTTGGAGCACGGTTTGGACTATCGTGACCAGTATAAGGTCGACCTATATGATGAGGCTTTTGAACGCCGTAGTTCTGATCTACACGGCATAGCCAATCTCAAATTGCAAACTGTGGCGAATTTTTTAGGGTTTAAAGGACAATCGCATAATAGTTTAGAAGATGCGCGTATGACAGCGCGTGTTTATGAAGCCTTTTTGGAATCGGATGAAGGAAAGCTATTAATAGAAGACCAGAGTAGTTTTTCTATGAATAATCCTTTCGGTAGCTTAGATTTATCCCAATTTTTAGACTAGGAGTGCCTATGAAACCTGAAAAACCTAAGAAGCTAGGTTTTAGGAAGATATACTATAACCTAGATAAGATTTTATTTCTATTTTTCTTGATATTTATGATGGTTGAGTTTGTCTGGTTGCCATTGAATTCTTGGATTGCAGGGATGTTGCTCAGACAAACAGGCTATTTGTTTATTTCTTACAATAACTTTCTTGCTATTATTCAAGGCTCACCTTTTGTCAGTTTAGCCTTTCTCATCTTAATTGCAGTCAATCTCTTGGTTGCTTATTTTCAGATTTGTCTTTTATTCATTGGGGCGCGTCACCTTCTCTACCATGAAAAGAGAACCTTGATTGAGTATAGTCGAAAAGTCTGTCAACAGAGTTTTCTATTTATGAAACGATTCAGTTTCTGTAAAATGGCCTTTGTCTTCTTTTACGTAGCTATGCTTTTTCCTTTCATCAGGAAAATTTTAAAAATCTATTACCTTAATAAGATTATTATTCCAGATTTTATCGTTACCTACCTTGAAGATAAGTATTGGCTAGTTGGTCTGCTGATTCTGTCCTCTGCTTGGATTTTACTCTATATTTCAGTTCGTTTCATGTTTGCTCTTCCCAAGATTCTCTTTGAAAAGAAAACAGTGAGAGAGGGAGTGAAATATAGTCTGCAAAAGACAAAAAAACACGTTATCTTCTATGCTTGGAACTTGCTCCTCATTATCATTAAAACCTACCTCTTTTTCTTTCTACTCTTGATTCCCATATTGTTTGCTCAAGTTGTAATGGATGAATTAACTCATAAAGAATCCCTAGTCCTAGGGATAATCAATTATGTCTTGATTAAGAACTTCCATTATATGACCTTGACTTATTTTCTCGTTAAATTCGTTTCATTTTTAACTGGTGAAGAACTTGAAATCATGCCAAGAAGGAAGAAAGACCATTTGATGAGATGGGGGGTAATAGCCTGCGCTAGTATCGTTTTTGCTTTAGAGGGTTATATCTATCTTGAGTCTCCTGACACGAGTACCCCTTTGGTTATTTCTCACAGAGGAGTTTCCAATAAAAACGGAGTTCAGAATACAGTCGAGTCGTTAGAGAAAACAGCTCAACTAAAACCAGATTTGATTGAAATGGATGTCCAGGAAACCAAAGATGGTCAGTTTGTAATGATGCACGATGCCAACCTCAAAAATTTAGCAGGAATCAATGCTGCCCCTCAAGATTTAACACTCGAAGAATTAACCAATATTCAAATCTCGGAAAATGGTTATCAGACAAAAATTTCCAGTTTCGATGCTTATCTGGAACGCGCCAATGCATTAAACCAAAAATTGCTGATTGAGATTAAAACCAGTAAAAAAGATAGTCCGCAAATGATGGACCATTTCCTCGAAAAGTATGGAGCGACTATCAAGAAATATGGACATCAGATGCAATCACTAGACTATCATGTGATTGATAAAGTGTTGACTTATGATTCTGAAATTCCGTCCTACTTTATTATGCCTTATAACAGTATCTTCCCAAGAACCAAGGCAACTGGTTATACCATGGAATATTCAACCTTGGATGAATACTTTGTTAATAAACTTTGGACTACTGATCAGAGTCTCTACGTTTGGACCGTAAATGGTTCTGACGCTTTCGATAAAGCTATTCGTCTAGGAGCCAACGGTATGATAACAGATGACCTAGAAATGGTACAGTCACAGGTATTGATGGCTCAGGATGACCCTGAATATACTGATTTGATTCTAAAGAAAGCCATGGGATTTTTTGACTTCTAAGAAAAAAGAGAAACATTCGTTTCTCTTTTCTTATGGATTAGAAAGGCAATTTTCCAGCGAAAGCACCAAGTTTCTTCTTAGTCGTTTCGTCGATTTGGTCCATCGCAGCATTGATAGCTTGAACGGTCATGTCAGATAGAGTTTCGAGGTCTTCTGGGTCAACAACGGCTGGGTTAAAGTTGATGCTTACAACTTTCTTATCACCAGTTAAGGTTGCTTGGACAAGGTCTTGAGCAGATTTTCCAATAAATTCCATAGCAGCAAGTTCTGCTTGACTTTGTTCCATTTGTTTTTGAAGTTTTTGTGCTTGACGCATCATGTTTTGCATATTCATCATAGCGGTTTACAGTTTCCTTTTTCTATTATTTTCCTTTTTATTTTAACAATTTTAGGATTAAAAGTCTAATAATAGTTAATTTTTGAATTATTAAATTTTCTGACAATTTATTGAAAAATGAGAGAAGACATGATATAATGAAACGTAAAATAAATTCAGGATCCCTGAAATGATAGGAGTAAATAATGAAAAAACTAGGTTTCGTTCTTTTATCTTCAGCCTTGCTATTGACTGCTTGTGCTAATAATCAATCTAAGCCAAGCAACACAAGTGATTCCTCTAAGGTAACAGCCTTGTCTGAAGACAAGCAAAAAATGCTTGATAAGACTACTGCTGACTATAAGACTTTTGTACAAGAGCAAATTGATAAACTGTTGACAGATACGGAAGGCTTTGTCAAACTGTTGAAAGAAGGCAAATTAGAAGAGGCTAAGAAGGTTTATCCACTGATTCGTATGTCTTATGAGCGTTCAGAACCGATTGCCGAAAGTTTTGGTGAGTCAGATGTCAAGATTGATTTCCGTTTAGCAGACTATATGGACGAAAACAAGACAGAGGAAGGTTGGTCAGGTTTCCACCGTATCGAGCGTATCCTTTGGGAAGAAAATACAACTAAAGGAACTGAAAGTTATGGCGATCAATTAGTCAATGATATCAAAGAATTGAAGGCTAAGATTGCAACTGTGGATGTGGACTACAAGGTTATGTTGACTGGAGCAGTTGACTTGCTCAATGAAGTAGCGACAAGCAAGATTACAGGTGAGGAAGAAATTTATTCTCACACAGACTTGTATGACTTCCGTGCCAATATTGAAGGTGCTGAGAAGATTTTCCAACTCTTTAAACCTTTACTAGAAAAATCAGATGCTGATTTAGTTAAAGAATTGGAAGCAGATTTCAAGTCTGTTAATAGTTTGCTGGATAAACACATGACAGACAAGGAACACTACAAACTCTATACTGATTTGACAAAAGAAGACACCAAGGAATTGGCTGAAGCCGTGACAAAACTTGGTGAACCTCTATCACAAATGGGCAAGTTTCTTGATGGAGAATAAGTAGTATGACAAAGAAAGACGAAAAGTTTTTTGAAAAGAAAATGGACCGTCGAGAATTTCTAAAAAAAGCAGGAATTGGAGGGGCTGGTTTAGCGCTAGGACTCTCTGGGGCTTCTGCTTTTTTCGCTCCTAAGCTAGGAAGTCAGGAAAAAATCTCGTACGGTAATGAAAAGATTGACTTTTATGGCAAGCATCAAGCTGGGATTAGTACGCCCATGCAAAAAAATATCTATTTTGTCGTTTTGGACTTGCATACGACGGATAAGGATAAGATTATCCAGTTGTTCAAGGATTGGACGGATTATAGTTCCAAGTTGGTCGAGGGGGAATTGGTTAAAAAAGATGGTCAGAATGCCCTCTTGCCACCTAGTGACACTGGAGAAACCGTGGGGCTAAATCCTCATCGTTTAACGCTGACTTTTGGTGTATCTGCTAGTTTCCTGAAAAAGATGAAATTAGAGCAAAAACGTCCTCAACTTTTTAAGGATTTACCTCCCTTCCCAAAAGAGCAACTACGTGAAAAATATACTGGGGGAGATATTGTTATCCAAGCCTGTGCAGATGACGAGCAAGTTGCTTTTCATGCTATTCGCAACCTTATCCGTAAAGGGAGAAATGCGGTGACCCTCCGTTGGAGCCAATCTGGTTTTGCTGCTATTGGAGATCGTCTGGAGACACCACGTAACCTTTTTGGTTTCAAGGATGGAACAGCTAATGTGACCAAAGAGAAGGATTTTGACCGAGTTGTCTGGGCTGATAGCAAGGACTGGATGGAAAATGGATCCTATATGGCCGTTCGCCGCATCCAAATGTTTCTCGATACTTGGGATCGAACCAATCTTGAAGAGCAAGAAAATACCTTTGGTCGCTACAAGGAAAGTGGCGCTCCCTTTGGTAAGAAGAATGAGTTTGATGAAGTGGATTTAAGTCTTTTACCTGATGATTCGCATGTTCGATTAGCCAAAGAGGTAGATAAGCCTCTCTTACGCCGATCCTATTCATACTCAGATGGCATTGATGAAAAAACTGGACAATTTGACACAGGTTTACTCTTTATCTCTTTCCAAAAGGATCCAGATCATTTTGTCAAGGTTCAAACCAACCTCGGAGCTACAGACAAGATGAATGAGTATGTAACCCACATCGGTAGTGGTCTCTTTGCCTGCTTTGGTGGAGTAGAGAAAGGAGGCTATATTGGTCAAAAATTATTGGAAGATTAACATTTGTTTCTTAGCTTTGTCCTTTCTCTTGTTAGCTGTTTTTCCCGTTAGCGCACAGGAAAGCCTGAGTTCATATTTTGTAAAGATAACGGATGCCTCTAAAGCTATAAAAAACGGAAATCAAGCAGAAGCCAAAGCTCTTGTTAGAGAAATGGCGACGGATTTTGAAAAAGTAGAACATTCTGATTCGGAAGCTGGTAAGATCGTCAAGGAAAAGCTTGCTCTGTCAGGAGAGATTAATGAAGAAAATCTGACACAGATTTCATCTGCTCTTCTTGCATTTGAGAAAGAGCAAAATCCGGTAGATCTTGTTGCTGAAAAAGAAAAGCTTGTTAGTCGACTAAAACCACGTTTTGAGACTTTGGATAAGGCAATTTCTTCCAAAGACATAGAGCAAATTCGAGAAGCCTATAAAAAGATGAATTCCACTTGGACCATCAATGAAAGTGTGGTTCGTGACAATAGTACGGCCCATTATGGACGTGTTGAAACAGCTATCTCCTTCTTGCGTAGTAGCATAGAAACTGAGCCTACTGATTTTAACTCCATCCAGACTTCCTTTGAGCACTTAAAAAAGGCTATTGATGATTTTGTAACTGGAAAAGAAGTCGCAGAAGCATCTTCTGATTTAAGTCTCAAAGACGGTATTGCCTTTTTGAAGAAGGCATTGGAACAATTCCAAGCTGGCGACCAAGCATCAGGAGCAGCTAGTATGAAGGAATTCATCACTATCTGGCCAACGATTGAGGGTTCTGTTAGCACGACCAATCCTTCCCTCTATACACGAGTTGAAAGTGAAAGTCCTGTGATTATGGTCAAGGGAAGTGAGAAGGAATATCAAGAAAAATTAGAAAAACTGATTGCAGATTTATCACAAATTGATACCAGTGCACGTTACAATGCCTTTGATGCTATGCTCATTCTCCTGAGAGAAGGGGTAGAGGCTCTCTTAATCGTCATGGCCTTGGTCACAACTCTAAAAGCAGCCAAGATGCGCAAAGGACTCAAGTGGGTTTATGGTGGTGCTATCACTGGAATCATGGCTAGTCTCCTTATTGCTTTTATCCTGCAAATTGCCTTTCCAGCAGTGACATCAGGCTCCAATCGTGAAATCATCGAAGGGGCAGTTGGGATTTTTGCGGTAGTGATGATGATTTTGATCGGTATCTGGCTTCACAGTAAATCCTCGGTCAAAAAATGGAATGACTTTATGGATTCCCAGATGAAAACGGTGACCAAGACAGGTTCATTCATTTCCATGTTTGCTCTAAGTTTTCTAGCTGTTTTTCGTGAAGGGGCAGAGACCATTCTTTTTTACGTAGGAATTCTACCGAGAATATCTCGTTTTGAGTTTATCCTAGGAATTTCTCTAGCTTTGTTAGTCTTGCTGATTATTGCATTTCTGATGAACAAGGCGAGTCAATTCTTCCTACCTCATAAGGTCTTCTTCCTACTGACGTGGATGATTTATGCTCTTGCCTTCAAGATGCTAGGTGTTAGCCTACATGCTCTCCAGCTGACCAATATGGCACCTAACCACTTAGTACCAGGTTTCCCTACTATCGACCTATTGGGCATCTATCCAAGTTGGGAAGGTTTAGGAAGTCAGCTAGTCTTTTTGATAATTGTTTTGGCGGTCACATTGAGACAGGGTGAAAAGTAGATGGATACAAAAGAATTGACAATTATTGAACATCTGGTAGAATTTAGAAAGAGATTTATTGTTGTTATAGCCTGCTTTTTTATAGTCTTCTGTGGAGCTTTATTGTTTGCAGATCAGCTTTACTACTATCTAACTCAGTCCTTTAATCAAAAGTTGATTGTATTAGGTCCAAATGATATTTTGTGGATTTATTTTCGCTTAGCGAGCCTAATGTCCTTTACTATTACGCTTCCTTTTACAGTTTATCAGATATGGAGTTTTGTCAAACCAGGGTTGAAAATCGAAGAAGCAAGAGCAATCTTTGCCTATATTCCAGCTAGTTTTATTTGCTTTCTACTTGGCCTAGCCTTTGGTTTCTACTTTGTAACGCCTGCCTTACTTCAAGTGCTTTTAGGGCTCGGGGAAGGATTATTTGAAACTCAATTAACAGCGCAGAACTACTTAGACTTTGTTTTTCAAACAACTATCCCTTTGGCCTTCATCTTTGAATTGCCAGTCATCATCGCTTTTTTAACGACGATTGGCTTGATTGGACCAGGGCTCTTAGTTACCTATAGACGTTATGCCTACTTTATTTTATTGGTACTCGCTGTTATTTTGACACCAGCTGATTTTATTAGTGATCTAGCCATGACAATTCCTTTAATCTCGCTCTATGAGCTTAGTATTGTAATTAGCAAGAGGATAATAAAGAAAAAAATGAAAGGAGAAAAGAATGGGAATCTTACGTGATATCGGTGCTCCAGGATTGATTATCATCGTTCTAGGTGCACTCTTAATCTTTGGACCAAAACGTTTACCGGAACTGGGTGAATCAATTGGTAAAATGCTGTCTGAGTTTAAAAAGGCAGTTAAAGGATCTGGTGAACAAGATCAGGAAAAGTAATCTATTCCATAATCATAGATAAAAACAAGAAAGTTAGGAACTGTAGCTGTGTAGACAAATTTGAACAGTTTCCTAGCTTATTTTTGTATTTAAAAAAATGTGTTTAAGTTTTCTTTAAGGTTTATATTATATTCTAAAGAACTCTATGTTAACCGAACGTTAAACGGAGAATATAGAGGATAATCTATTTTTATTTCTTAGTTTGTTATGAACTTTTCAGATTTAGTTACAAATTGTTCACTTTTTACGATAAATAGTGTCTTAGTTCAACTAAATGGTGCTCTATCTTTTCTTCATGATAAAGATAGATTGTGATATAATAGATGGTAATGAGTTTTTTAGAATAAACAAAGGAGAAAATATATGATCTATGCAGGAATTTTAGCCGGAGGAACTGGCACGCGCATGGGAATCAGTAATTTACCAAAACAATTCTTGGAGTTGGGTGATCGACCTATTTTGATCCACACAATTGAAAAATTCGTCTTAGAACCAAGTATTGAAAAAATTGTGGTTGGAGTTCATGGAGACTGGGTGTCACACGCTGAGGACTTGGTTGACAAGTATCTTTCTCTCCACAAGGACCGCATCATCATTACCAAGGGTGGTGCTGATCGCAATACTAGTATCGAGAAGATTATAGAAGCCATTGATGCCTATCGTCCAATTACTCCAGAAGATATTGTGATTACCCACGACTCAGTTCGTCCCTTCATCACACTTCGCATGATTCAGGACAATATCAAACTCGCCCAAAATCATGATGCGGTTGACACAGTAGTAGAAGCGGTTGATACCATTGTTGAAAGCACCAATGGTCAGTTTATCACGGATATTCCAAATCGTGCTCACCTTTATCAAGGTCAAACACCTCAAACCTTCCGCTGCAAGGATTTCATGGATTTGTATGGTTCCCTATCTGATCAAGAAAAGGAAATCCTGACGGATGCATGTAAGATTTTTGTTATAAAAGGGAAAGACGTTGCCCTAGCTAAAGGGGAATATTCAAACCTTAAAATCACAACTGTGACGGACTTGAAAATCGCGAAAAGCATGATTGAGAAAGACTAAGGCTATGATTAATCAAATTTATCAACTGACCAAACCAAAATTTATCAATGTAAAATACCAAGAAGAGGACATTGATCAGGAAAATCATATCCTGATTCGTCCAAATTATATGGCGGTTTGTCATGCGGATCAACGTTACTATCAAGGGAAGCGTGATCCAAAGATATTGGCTAAAAAACTTCCTATGGCTATGATTCACGAGTCTTGTGGAACTGTTATTTCAGATCCGACTGGGACTTATGAAGTCGGTCAAAAGGTAGTTATGATTCCAAATCAACCGCCTATGCAGAGTGACAAGGAATTCTACGAAAACTACATGACTGGAACCTACTTCCTATCTAGTGGTTATGATGGCTTTATGAGAGAATTTGTCTCTCTACCAAAAGATCGTGTTGTGTCTTATAATGACATTGAGGACACAGTCGCTGCCATTACCGAGTTTGTGAGTGTGGGTATGCATGCCATGGATCGTTTCTTAAATCTTGCCCACAGCAAACGAGAGCGAATCGCTGTTATTGGAGATGGTAGTTTGGCTTTTGTGGTTGCCAATATTATCAATTACACTCTACCAGAAGCAGAGATTATCGTAATTGGCCGCCATTGGGAAAAACTAGAGCTCTTCTCTTTTGCAAAAGAGTGCTACATTACTGATAATATTCCAGAAGATTTGACCTTTGATCATGGATTTGAGTGTTGTGGTGGTGATGGTACAGGCCCAGCTATCAATGATTTGATTCGTTACATTCGACCTCAGGGAACAATTCTCATGATGGGAGTGAGCGAGTACAAGGTTAATATCAATACGCGAGACTCTTTAGAAAAAGGTTTATTATTGGTCGGTTCATCTCGATCTGGACGGATTGATTTTGAAAATGCAATACAGATGATGGAAGTTAAAAAGTTTGCAAATCGTCTGAGAAATATCCTTTATGTTGAAGAACCCGTGAGAGAAATCAAGGACATTCATCGTGTCTTTGCTACAGACCTAAATACTGCTTTCAAAACAGTGTTTAAGTGGGAAGTGTAAGAGAAGGAGGCTAATTGTGGAGAAAATTATCAAAGAAAAAATTTCTTCTTTACTATCTGAAGAAGAGGAAGTCCTCAGCGTTGAACAACTGGGAGGCATGACCAACCAAAACTATTTGGCCAAGACAACCAATAAGCAGTATATCGTTAAATTTTTCGGAAAAGGAACCGAAAAGCTCATCAATCGTCAAGATGAAAAATACAATCTTGAATTGTTGAAAGATTTGGATCTTGATGTCAAGAATTATCTTTTTGATATTGAGTCAGGAATCAAGGTAAATGAGTACATTGATTCTGCCACAACGCTTGATTCCACTTCAATTAAGACCAAATTTGAAAAGATTGCCCCAATTTTACAGACTATTCATGCATCAGGCAAAGAACTAAGAGGAGAATTTGCTCCTTTTGAGGAAATCAGCAAATATGAATCCTTGATTGAGGGAAATATCCCTTACGCCAATTATGAAGCTGTGAGAAAAGAAGTATTCTTGCTAGAGAAAAGATTGGCTGATTTGGGTGTTGACAGAAAGTCTTGTCATATCGATTTGGTTCCAGAAAACTTTATCGAGTCACCTCAAGGCCGCTTGTATTTGATTGACTGGGAATACTCTTCCATGAATGATCCAATGTGGGACTTGGCAGCACTTTTTTTAGAGTCTGAATTTACAAAGCAAGAGGAAGATGCTTTCCTTTCCTACTATGAAAGTGACAAAACGCCTGTGTCACGTGAGAAGATTCGTATCTATAAAATCTTGCAAGATACTATCTGGAGTTTGTGGACAGTGTACAAAGAAGCTCAAGGAGCTGACTTTGGAGATTATGGTATCAACCGTTACCAAAGAGCTGTCGAAGGTTTAACTTATTATGGAGGTTAGGATGAAGAATAAAAATGGTGTTTCTTTTGGTCTGCTCTCTGGTATATTCTGGGGATTAGGTCTAACGATTAGTGCTTATATCTTTTCAATTTTTACAAATCTATCACCCTTTGTGGTGGCAGCGGCACATGACTTTTTGAGTATCTTTATTTTATTAGCTTTTCTCTTAATTAGAGAAGGGAAAGTTCGCTTGTCAATCTTTCTAAATATTCGAAATGTCAGTGTTATTATCGGAGCCTTGCTAGCTGGACCTATAGGAATGCAGGCCAATCTTTACGCGGTTAAGTATATCGGTAGTTCACTTGCGTCTTCAGTATCAGCTATCTATCCAGCAGTTTCTGTTTTACTAGCATTTTTCATTTTGAAACACAAGGTATCTAAGAATACTGTTTTTGGTATTTTATTGATTATCGCTGGTATTATTGCCCAGACTTACAAAGTTGAGCAGGTCAATTCTTTTTATATCGGAATTCTCTGTGCATTAGTTTGTGCCATCGCCTGGGGAAGTGAAAGTGTTCTTAGTTCCTACGCCATGGAAAGTGACTTGAGTGAAATCGAAGCACTATTAATCCGCCAAGTAACCTCATTCTTGTCATACCTTGTCATTGTCCTCTTTTCTCATCATTCATTTGCAGAAGTAGCAGATGGGCAATTGCTCGGTTTGATGTTAGTCTTTGCAGCATGTAATATGATTTCATACTTAGCCTACTATATTGCTATCAACCGTTTACAACCTGCAAAAGCAACTGGATTGAACGTAAGCTATGTCGTGTGGACAGTATTGTTCTCAGCAATGCTTTTAGGTACACCACTCGATATGGTGACCATTATTACATCGCTTGTTGTCATGGCTGGTGTTTATATTATTATTAAAGAATAAAGGAGAATAGCGTGAAAGCAATTATCTTGGCAGCGGGGTTGGGAACTCGTCTGCGCCCTATGACTGAAAATACCCCTAAAGCCTTGGTTAAGGTCAACCAAAAACCTTTGGTAGAATACCAAATTGAATTTTTGAAAGAGCGAGGAATTGATGAGATTATCATTGTTGTCGGCTATCTCAAAGAACAATTTGACTACTTAAAAGAAAAATATGGTGTTCGTTTAGTCTTTAATGACAAGTACGCAGATTACAACAATTTTTACTCACTTTATCTCGTTAAAGAAGACTTAGCTAACAGCTATGTCATTGATGCAGATAACTATCTTTTCAAAAATATGTTTAGAAACGATCTTAAACGTTCTACCTATTTCAGTGTTTATCGTGAAGACTGTACAAACGAATGGTTCCTAGTTTATGGTGATGACTATAAGGTTCAAGATATCATTGTTGACAGTAAGGCAGGCCGTATTTTGAGTGGTGTATCATTCTGGGATGCACCAACTGCTGAGAAGATTGTTGACTTTATTGACAAAGCTTATGAAAGTGGAGAATTTGTTGATCTCTACTGGGACAATATGGTTAAAGATAACATTAAAGAACTAGATGTATATGTAGAAGAATTAGAAGGTAATAGCATCTATGAAATCGATAGTGTCAAAGACTATCAAAAACTAGAAGAGATTTTATCTTCTATTAAATAACCAATCCAAAATTAGAAGGCTCAGCCTTCTTTTTTTGTAGTTGAAACGAAGGAGTGTTTGATATTGATTGTATTTATCAAACAAAACACAATTTATAAAAAAATGAACAAAATAAAACAAAAAATTATTGACAACGATTTCATATAGTGTTATACTTATAGCATAAAAGTTAATTGAAAGAAGGGAAAATGTTATGGGATTAGATCATTTCTTTGACAAAGACCTCGTGTTTTGCTTAGAAGCGGATAATCAAGAACAACTCTTTGATCAGGTAGCAACCCTGTTGGAAGAACGAGAAATAGTGACTCCAACTTATCGTGAAGCCTTGATTACGCGTGAAAAGTCATTTCCAACTGGCTTAGATATGGAATTTCTGGGAAAGAACTTGCCAAATGTAGCGATTCCTCATACAGATATTGTTCATAATCTTGCTGAGAAAGTAGTGGTTGTTCGATTAGAAAAACCAGTAACTTTTCACAATATGATTGCTCCTGATAAGGAAGTCGAAGTATCTCTACTCTTCTTTATCATAAACAACTCAAGTTCGAGTCAAACCAATATTCTTGCTCAGTTGATGGACTTCTTTACTGGAAATGGTCACTTAGAAGATCTGGCAAAAATTTCTGAACCAGAAGCTCTCTACACTTACATTTCTGAAGCAACTGCTTAAATCGTACATTAAAATTATTAAATCGGAGGAAATCCTAATGATTAAAATTCTTGCTGCCTGCGGTGCAGGTGTTAACTCAAGTCACCAAATTAAAAGTGCTCTAGAAGAAGAACTTTCAAGCCGTGGGTATGACGTTCACTGTGATGCAGTCATGGTTAAAGATGTGAACGAAGACCTTATGAAAGGTTACGATATCTTTACTCCAATCGCTGCAACAGATCTTGGTTTTGAACCAGGTATTCCAGTAATCGAAGCTGGACCAATCTTGTTCCGTATTCCTGCAATGAGCGCTCCAGTATTTGACAATATTGAAGCAGCTATTAAAGAACACGGACTAAGCTAATTTATTCTTTATCTTGTTAACATTCATATAACTTAGAAAAACGGGAGGAACTATTATGGATGTCATTATCAATCTGGCCAACGATATCTTTAAACCTATCTTGGCTATGGGTGGCCCTATCATCATGCTGATCATTTTGACAGTATTGGCCCTACTTTTTGGAGTTAAATTCTCCAAAGCGCTTGAAGGTGGTATCAAGCTTGCCATCGCCCTTACAGGTATCGGTGCCATTATCGGTATGCTCAACGGAGCTTTCTCAGCATCACTTGCGAAATTCGTTGAAAACACTGGTATTCAATTGAACATCACTGACGTTGGTTGGGCACCACTCGCTACCATCACTTGGGGATCTGCTTGGACACTTTACTTCTTGCTTGTAATGTTGATTGTCAACGTTGTGATGCTTGCTATGAAGAAAACGGACACACTTGACGTCGATATCTTCGATATCTGGCACTTGTCAATCACTGGTCTTTTGATCAAATGGTATGCTGACAACAATGGTGTAAGCCAAGGGGTTTCACTCTTCATCGCGACAGCAGCAGTTGTACTTGTTGGTATTTTGAAGATTATCAACTCTGACTTGATGAAACCAACTTTCGATGACCTTCTTAACGCACCAAGTTCATCACCAATGACTTCAACTCACATGAACTACATGATGAACCCAGTTATCATGGTCTTGGATAAGATCTTTGATAAAGTTTTGCCAGGTCTTGATAAATATGACTTTGACGCTGCAAAATTGAACAAAAAAATCGGTTTCTGGGGATCTAAATTCTTCATCGGTTTCATTCTTGGTATCGTTATTGGTTTGATGGGAACTCCACATCCAGTTGCTGGAGTAGAAGATGCATCTTCATGGGAACTTGTTATTAAAGGTTGGTTGAGCCTTGGTTTGACTGCCGGTGTCTGCTTGGAGCTCTTCTCACTTATCGGATCTTGGTTCATCGCAGCCGTAGAACCACTTTCACAAGGTATTACAAACGTTGCTACTAAACGCCTTCAAGGACGTAAATTCAACATCGGTCTTGACTGGCCTTTCATCGCTGGTCGTGCTGAAATCTGGGCTTGTGCCAACGTACTTGCACCAATCATGTTGATTGAAGCAGTGCTTCTTTCTAACGTAGGAAATGGTATCTTGCCTCTTGCAGGTATCATCGCCATGGGTGTAACTCCAGCTCTCTTGGTTGTTACTCGTGGTAAATTGCTCCGTATGATCATCTTTGGAACACTCTTGTTGCCACTCTTCCTTCTTTCAGGTACTCTTATCGCTCCATTTGCAACTGAACTTGCTAAAGGTGTAGGTGCCTTCCCAGAAGGTGTGAACCAATCTCAATTAATTACTCACTCAACTCTTGAAGGACCAATTGAAAAACTATTTGGTTGGGCAATTGGTAATGCTACAACAGGTGATATCAAAGCAATCCTTGGTGCAGCAGTCTTCCTTGTATTCTATGTAGGTATCTTTGCTTGGTATAGAAAACAAATGATCAAACGTAACGAAGAATACGCAGCAAATGCTAAATAATTCGCTCCTATAAAATGTAAATTGTGAAAACTAGGTTGTCAATTTCCGACATTGGGAGTGGCAACCTAGTTTTTTATATAAAAAACTAAAATTAGTTGGAGGATATTATGGTAATTGAAGTGAAATCTGACCAGTTAACGGTCCAGTTTAACACCTTAGGTGGCGCCTTGTCGTCAATTAAGGACCGAGATGGCATTGAATATTTGTGGCAAGGAGATGCAACTTATTGGAGTGGGCAAGCTCCAGTACTTTTTCCAATCTGTGGCTCTTTGAGAGAGGATACAGCCTTCTATAGTCACGCAGATGGAACGGAAACAAAAGGAAGCATTCCGCGTCATGGTTTGGTCCGTAAAAAGGAATTTGAATTAGTTGAACAAACAGAAAACAGCGTAACCTTTGCTATCGAAGATGATGAGAATACTTATCAAAACTATCCTTATCATTTCCGCCTTGAAATCACTTATCTAGTGACTGGCAAGACTGTTCGTACTCAATACAAGATTTTCAATAAAGAAACGAATAAAGTAATGCCGTTCTTTATAGGAGGACATCCAGGATTTAATTGTCCTCTACTTGATGATGACGTCTATGAAGATTACTATTTAGAGTTTGAGAAAGAAGAAACTTGCTCTGTTCCACGTCCTTTTCCAGAAACAGGAATGTTAGACTTCCAAGATAGAAGTCCATGGTTGGATTCACAAAAGGAAGTGAATCTCAGTTACGATCTGTTTAGTGTTGATGCAGTGACTTTGGATGAGTTGCAATCCAGAACAATTGCCCTTCGTTCTCGTAAGCATGAGAAGGGATTAAAAGTACACTTCCAAGAGTTCTCAAATCTCATCATTTGGTCTACCCTGAATAAAGGTCCTTTCATCGCTTTTGAACCCTGGTCAGGCTTATCAACTTCACTTGAAGAAGGAAATCATTTAGAAGAGAAGAAGAATGTTCGACTCCTAGAACCGGGTCAAGTTGATCAGATTGGTTTTGAGATCGAAATCTTATAATTTTAAAAAATATAACACAAAAACAAACATTTTCTGTTGACTTTTTATGAAAATAGGAGTATATTATGTTTGTAAGCAACAAATGATGTTTGTAACAAACAAATAATCATTTGTTATATTCTCTTTCGAGGAGAAAGTTTGTTTCCAGGAAATTGATTTCCTGGACTTGGATAAGGTGTTATTCATCTCATTCAATCAAATTTGTCAATAAATTGCTAGAATGCCTTTTGTAAGTAAACTGCTAACTATAAAAGTCTTTACTAGCCTAGAATAATAAAAAGGAGTATACAATATGTCTATTGTTATCGGTGCAGATGCTGCAGGTTTGAGATTGAAAGAAGTTGTGAAAGACTTCTTGGAAAAAGAAAACTTCCACGTTGTGGATGTTACAGCTGAAGGTCAAGATTTTGTTGATGTGACTCTTGCTGTTGCTGCAGAAGTAAACAAAGAAGAACAAAATCTTGGTATCGTGATTGATGCTTATGGTGCTGGTCCTTTCATGGTCGCAACTAAAATCAAAGGAATGGTTGCTGCAGAAGTTTCTGATGAACGTTCAGCTTATATGACTCGTGGACACAACAACTCACGTATGATCACTATGGGTGTACAACTTGTTGGTGACGAATTGGCCAAAAACATTGCTAAAGGTTTTGTTAATGGTAAATACGACGGTGGACGTCACCAGATTCGTGTCGACATGTTGAACAAAATGTGTTAATTAGATTACAGTAAGAAAGGTAAGATAAAATGAGAATTGCAATCGGATGTGACCACATCGTAACAAATGAAAAAATGGCGGTTTCAGAATTTTTGAAATCAAAAGGACATGAAGTCATCGACTTTGGTACTTATGACCACGCTCGTACTCACTACCCAATCTTTGGTAAAAAAGTTGGTGAAGCCGTTACAAGCGGTCAAGCTGATCTTGGAGTATGTATCTGTGGTACTGGTGTTGGTATCAATAATGCTGTTAATAAAGTTCCAGGTGTACGCTCTGCCTTGGTTCGTGATATGACAACAGCACTTTATGCTAAAGAAGAACTCAATGCCAACGTTATCGGTTTCGGTGGTAAGATTACTGGTGAATTGCTCATGTGTGATATCATTGAAGCTTTCATCAATGCTGAATACAAGCCATCTGAAGAAAACAAAAAATTGATCGCTAAAATTGAGCATGTTGAAACTCACAATGCTCATCAAGCAGATGCAAACTTCTTTACAGAATTCCTTGAAAAATGGGATCGCGGTGAATACCACGACTAAGAGGTGACGCATGATTTTAACAGTCACAATGAATCCATCCATTGATATTTCTTATCCTTTGGATGAGTTAAAGATTGATACTGTCAATCGTGTGGTGGATGTAACGAAAACAGCTGGTGGGAAAGGTCTCAATGTTACGCGAGTTCTTTCAGAATTTGGTGATTCTGTTGCTGCTACTGGTTTGGTCGGTGGCAAACTTGGTGAGTTTTTAGTAGGGCATATCGATGATAAAGTAACGAAACGTTTCTTCTCGATTCAAGGAGAGACTCGTAACTGTATCGCCATTCTACATGGTGACAACCAAACAGAAATTCTTGAGAAAGGACCCGAAGTTCTTGAACAAGAAGGGCAAGATTTCTTGGCTCATTTCAAAAATCTTCTCGACACTGTGGAAGTAGTTGCTATCTCTGGTAGTCTTCCAGCTGGCCTTCCAGTTGACTATTATACAAACTTGGTAGAGCTTGCTAATAAAGCAGAGAAACCAGTTGTTCTGGATTGCTCAGGTGCGGCTCTTCAGGCTGTCCTTGAATCACCACACAAACCAACAGTTATCAAACCAAATAACGAAGAATTGTCTCAGCTTCTTGGAAAAGAAGTTTCAGAAGATTTGGATGAATTAAAAGAAGTTCTTCAAGAGCCTCTATTTGCAGGGATTGAGTGGATAATCGTTTCGCTTGGTGCGAATGGTGCTTTTGCAAAACATGGTGATACTTTCTACAAGGTAGATATTCCGAGAATTCAAGTAGTTAACCCAGTTGGATCTGGAGATTCTACTGTTGCAGGTATTTCATCAGGTCTTCTTCATAAGGAATCTGATCAAGAACTCCTCATCAAGGCCAATGTCCTTGGTATGCTCAATGCCCAAGAAAAGATGACAGGTCATGTCAATATGGCCAACTATCAAGCTTTATATGATCAATTAATAGTAAAAGAGGTATAAAATGGTTTTAACAGAAAATAAACGTGCATGCTTGCAAAAACTCTCTGACGAGAACGGCATTATCTCAGCTCTTGCCTTTGACCAACGTGGTGCTTTGAAACGCCTTATGGCTCAATACCAAACAGAAGAGCCAACAGTTGCTCAAATGGAAGAACTTAAAGTATTGGTTGCAGATGAATTGACCAAATACGCATCATCTATGCTCCTTGACCCTGAGTACGGACTTCCAGCTACAAAAGCGCTTGATGCCAATGCTGGTCTTCTCCTTGCTTATGAAAAAACTGGTTACGATACAACAAGCACTAAACGCTTGCCTGACTGCTTGGATGTTTGGTCTGCAAAACGCATCAAAGAACAAGGCGCTGATGCTGTGAAGTTCTTGCTTTACTATGACGTAGACAGCGCTGAAGAACTCAACCAAGAAAAACAAGCCTACATCGAACGTATCGGTTCAGAGTGTGTGGCAGAAGACATTCCGTTCTTCCTCGAAATTTTGGCTTACGATGAAAAAATTGCTGACGCAGGTTCTGCAGAATACGCAAAAGTGAAGCCACACAAGGTTATCGGTGCTATGAAGGTCTTCTCAGACCCACGCTTCAACATCGATGTTTTGAAAGTGGAAGTTCCAGTCAACGTCAAATACGTTGAAGGCTTTGGTGATGGAGAAATCGTCCATACTCGCGAAGAAGCAGCAGCCTTCTTCAAAGCGCAAGATGAAGCAACTAACTTGCCATACATCTACTTGAGTGCAGGTGTGTCAGCTAAACTCTTCCAAGAAACACTTGTCTTTGCCCACGAATCAGGCGCAAACTTCAACGGTGTTCTTTGCGGCCGTGCAACATGGGCAGGATCAGTTGAAGCTTACATCAAAGACGGTGAAGCTGCAGCTCGTGAATGGTTGCGTACAACTGGATTTGAGAACATTGATGAACTCAACAAAGTTCTTAAAACAACAGCGACTTCATGGACTGAACGTGTGTAATAAAACCATTAAAGACTGAAATTTTAATACTTACAAAAATCCCCACCAATCGGTGGGGATAGTTTTATGGTTTAGATAAAAGAATGGTTGTTTGTTTCGACAGATCTTCAAATGTCTCCTGACTCAGTTTGGCATCTGAAACGATGGTATCAATCTCTGAGATATTGTAGAAGGTGTAAAAATCAAACTTATTAAACTTACTGTGGTCTGCCAGTAAGTATTTTTTATTGGCATTGTTCAAGGCGATTCGTTGTACCTCGCCCTCTTCTTCACTGAAAGTAGCAATTGCCTTATCCTTAATACCATTACAGCTAACAAATGCCTTAGAAAACTGAAGGTTTGTCAAATCCTGCAAGGTAAGTGTCCCTACAAAAGCACCAGTGATAGAGCGATAATTTCCGCCAATCAAGATCAAATCTGTTAATTTTCGTTCGTTTAGGATGAGAAAAACTGGAAGACTGTTTGTTACAACACGAATGTTATCGATAGGGAGCTCACGAGCAAAACATTCTAAGGTTGTTCCTGGCCCGATAAAAATAGTTTCACCTTCGTCAATCAAATGACCTGCAAAACGGCTAATTTCTTGTTTTTCAGCAATCTGCAAGCCTTGTTTTTCAACGTTTGAGCGTTCGTTGTTTAAGAGAGAACCTGTACGAAGTTTTTCAGCGCCACCATGCACACGGACCAGCAAATCCTTGTCTGCTAGTTCTTGTAAATAGCGGCGAGCTGTCATATCTGACACATCAAGACTCTCCATAATCTCTTTTACAGTAATAGTGCCTTTTGTGTTTACTGCTTCTAGAATACTATCTAGTTTTTCTTGCTTTAGCATCCTTATCACCTCGATTTCTACTATTATTATCTTACCATAAAACGCTCAATCAATCAAATAGAAAAAAACAAAATAAAACAAAAAAAAAAAATATCATGGTTTGTTTAAAACAACCATGATATTTTGAATGATTGGCCAAATTAGTCTAAACCGTAGTTGTAATCCTCGTCTTGCATAGCTTCAACTTCACCAAGGAGGTAACCATTTCCGACTTGAGAGAAGAAGTCGTGGTTAGAAGTTCCTGTTGAAATACCGTTCATAACGATAGGATTGACATCATCAGCTGAATCTGGGAAGAGTGGATCTTGTCCTAGGTTCATAAGAGCCTTATTGGCATTGTAACGAAGGAAGGTTTTAACTTCCTCAGTCCAACCAACACCGTCATAGAGACTTTCTGTATAGCCCTCTTCGTTCTCGTAGAGAGTGTAGAGCAGGTCGTACATCCATTCTTTGAGCTTTTCTTGCTCTTCTTCAGGTAATTCATTGAAACCAAGTTGGAATTTGTAACCGATATAAGTTCCGTGAACAGATTCATCACGGATAATCAACTTGATAATTTCCGCAACATTGGCTAGTTTGTTGTTACCGAGATAGTAGAGCGGTGTGAAGAAACCAGAGTAGAAGAGGAAGGTTTCAAGGAAGACGCTGGCAACCTTCTTTTCAAGAGGCGTACCATTGAGGTAGATCTCATTAATAATTTCTGCTTTTCTTTGTAGGTAAGGGTTGGTGTTGGTCCATTCAAAGATTTCTTCAATTTCAGCCTTGGTATTCAAGGTTGAAAAGATAGAAGAGTAAGATTTTGCGTGGACAGATTCCATAAACTGGATGTTGTTAAAAACAGCTTCCTCATGCGGTGTACGGATGTCAGAACGAAGAGCCTGAACCCCTGTTTCAGATTGCATGGTATCAAGAAGCGTTAAACCACCAAAGACTTTTCCTACCAAGTCTTTTTCCTTGTTTGATAGTTTTCTCCAGTCGTCAAGGTCATTTGACAAGGGGATACGAGTGTCGAGCCAGAATTGCTCCGTCAACTTTTCCCAAGTTGATTTGTCGATAACATCTTCGATGGCATTCCAGTTAATGGCTTTGTAGTAAGTTTCCATTTTGTAAAAATCCTTTTGAATTAATCATTCTTAGTGGCTATCTAAAAGTTCTTTCATAGAATTGTTATATTCTTCATCAATATCGTCTGTACTTTGATTGTTTTCTTTTCTAATTTGTACTTCGGTTAAGTACTCATCCGTTTTTTGTTGAATCATTTGTTTATTTTCGTCGTTTGGTGAGTTTATATTCTTGTTAGTTTGAAGTTTAGAAAGGAAATGTTTATATATTTTTTGAAAACTGACAGTTGCTATTGCACCTAGAGCAGTTCCCAAAGAAAGAAGTATAACTGTTAGAGAAGCAGCTGCTTTTTTAGGTCCACCCCATAATTTTGTAAGCTGAGCCATTCTAGCATAATCCCATTTAACATCTTTTATAATTTTAATAGACTCTAAAATTAAATTTTTCATGTTAGTTACCTCAGTGAGACTTCGTTAAATCACACAGCTTTCACATTGGTTAGCACCGACTTCTCCACCGTCGTCTGTAAAGGTACGAACGTAGTAAATTGACTTGATTCCCTTGTTAAAGGCATAGTTACGAAGGATTGACAAGTCACGTGTCGTTTGTTTGTTTTCTTTCTTCCATTCGTAAAGACCTTTTGGAATGTCACTACGCATGAAGAGAGTGAGTGAAAGCCCTTGGTCCACGTGCTCTGTTGCAGCAGCGTAAACATCAATCACCTTACGCATATCCATATCGTAAGCAGAAGTGTAGTAAGGGATAGTATCTGTTGACAAACCTGCAGCTGGGTAGTAGATCTTACCGATTTTCTTCTCTTGGCGTTCTTCAATACGTTGTGTAATCGGGTGGATAGAAGCAGAAACATCGTTGATGTAGCTGATAGAACCATTTGGCGCTACAGCAAGGCGGTTTTGGTGATAAAGACCATCTGCTTGAACCTTTTCGCGAAGTTCAGCCCAATCAGCAGCACTTGGAATAAAGACATCTTTAAAGAGTTCTTTAACACGGTCTGATTTTGGAACAAATTCACCAGTTACATACTTGTCGAAGTAGCTTCCGTTGGCATAATCTGATTTTTCAAAGTTGTGGAAGGTGATACCACGTTCGCGGGCGATATTATTTGATTCCACCAAGGTCCAGTAGTTCATAAGCATAAAGTAGATGCTTGTAAATTCAACTGACTCAGGAGATCCGTATTCGATGAGTTGTTGGGCAAGGTAGCTATGAAGCCCCATGGCACCAAGACCAAAGGTGTGAGCCAAACTGTTTCCGTGGTCGATAGTAGGGACAGCTACGATGTGTGAACTATCTGTAACGAAAGTCAAAGCACGAACCATCGCACGGATAGAACGACCAAAGTCAGGTGAGGTCATCATGTTGACCACGTTAGTTGATCCAAGGTTACATGAAACGTCTGTTCCCATTTGAAGGAATTCTTGAGCATCGTTGATCAAGCTTGGTTCTTGAACTTGAAGAATCTCAGAACACAAGTTACTCATGATAATCTTTCCATCAACAGGATTTGCACGGTTAGCTGTATCAATGTTGACGACATAAGGGTAACCAGATTCTTGTTGCAATTTAGAGATTTCAGTTTCCAAATCACGCGCCTTGATTTTTGTCTTGCGGATTTTTGGATTTGCTACTAATTCATCATATTTTTCAGTGATATCGATATAGTTGAATGGCACACCATACTCAAGCTCTACAGAGTAAGGGCTGAAGAGGTACATTTCTTCATTTTTACGAGCCAATTCGTAGAATTTATCTGGTACCACAACTCCAAGTGAGAGGGTCTTCACACGAACTTTTTCATCGGCATTTTCTTTCTTGGTTGAAAGGAAGGCGATGATATCTGGATGAAAGACGTTGAGGTAGACTACACCAGCCCCTTGACGTTGACCCAATTGGTTGGAGTAAGAGAAACTGTCCTCGAAGAGTTTCATAACTGGAACGACACCAGAAGCAGCTCCTTCATAACCTTTGATAGGTGCACCCGCTTCGCGAAGGTTGCTGAGGGTAATTCCCACACCACCACCGATACGAGAAAGCTGGAGGGCAGAGTTGATGGAACGTCCGATAGAGTTCATGTCATCCGTTACTTGAATCAAGAAGCAAGATACCAACTCCCCACGGCGAGCACGACCAGCGTTCAAGAAGGAAGGAGTAGCAGGTTGGTAGCGTTGATGGATGATTTCATTGGCAATATCAATCGCAACAGCTTCATCACCATCAGCAAAATAAAGTGCGTTAAAGAAGACACGGTCTTCCATGCTTTCAAGATAGTATTCCCCATCGTTAGTCTTCAAGGCATATTGATTGTAAAACTTATAGGCAGCCATGAAAGACTTGAATTGGAAGTTTTGATCTTTAATAAATTGAGACAATTCTTCCAAGAATTCTGGGCGGTATTTCTTGATAAATGCTGTTTCAATGTAGTTGTGTTCAATGAGGTAGTTGATTTTATCAGTGATTGAATCAAAAACCATAGTGTTTGGAACTACATTTTCTTTAAAGAAGGCATCCAAGGCTTCTTTATCTTTATGAAGCATGATTTGTCCATTAACAGGACGGTTGATTTCGTTATTGAGACGGAAGTAGGTCACGTCCTCAAGATGTTTTAATCCCATAAAATTTCCCTTATCTAATTACAAAAGAAAGGCTTCTAAGTTAGCCCTAGAAGCAGTTTCTTCTGGATGATGTACTAAGATTATGCTAACTGTTTTAGTTTTCCTGGTTGGAAACCTGAAAAAACTTCAGTTGGTGTTTGGATAATAGGAGCTGCGCTGAAACCGAGCTCTTTAACTTGATCGATGTACTCAGGTTGCTCGTCAAGATTAATCTCACGATAAGCCACATTGTTGCTGTCCAAGAAACGCTTGGTCATCTTACATTGGACACAGTTGTTTTTAGAATAAACGGTTACCATTTTCGTAACTCCTCTTTCAAAATTGATTACTTTCTTAGTATATCAGAAAAAAAAACTTTGTCAAACTTTTTAAACTAAATCTTGTGCTAAAAAGTTACAGTTTCAAAAACAAAGCACAAGATATAGTGTTTTGTCAGAGTGTAAAATTGGGTTTTCATTGAACTATCAAAGTTTATCAAAACAAAAAAACTATATACTGTATATTGGTAAGACAAATAGAAGATTTTCAGCAAGTTATCAGAAAGGAAATAGAAGAAAGTCCATAAAACACTTGAAAAATTATCTAGAAGGTGATATAATACAGTCTTGTAAGGGTTATCACATATAACTCAAAAAAGAAATAACTAAAGGAGAGTCAAACTATGGCTTCTAAAGATTTCCACGTAGTGGCAGAAACAGGTATTCACGCACGTCCAGCAACATTGTTGGTTCAAACAGCTAGCAAATTTGCTTCAGATATCACTCTTGAATACAAAGGTAAATCAGTAAACCTTAAATCTATCATGGGTGTTATGAGTCTTGGTGTTGGCCAAGGTGCTGACGTTACAATTTCAGCTGAAGGTGCAGATGCTGACGACGCAATCGCTGCTATCACTGAAACTATGGAAAAAGAAGGATTGGCATAAGGAAAATGACAGAAATGCTTAAAGGAATCGCAGCATCAGACGGTGTTGCAGTTGCAAAAGCATATCTACTCGTTCAACCGGATTTGTCATTTGAGACTGTTACAGTCGAAGATACAAACGCAGAAGAAGCTCGCCTTGATGCTGCTCTAAAAGCATCACAAGACGAGCTTTCTGTTATTCGTGAGAAAGCAGTAGGTACGCTCGGTGAAGAAGCTGCTCAAGTATTTGACGCTCACTTAATGGTCCTTGCTGACCCAGAAATGATCAGCCAAATCAAGGAAACAATCCGTGCTAAGAAAGTGAATGCAGAAGCAGGTCTGAAAGAAGTTACAGACATGTTTATCACTATCTTTGAAGGTATGGAAGACAACCCATACATGCAAGAACGTGCGGCGGATATCCGCGACGTGACAAAACGTGTATTGGCAAACCTTCTTGGTAAAAAATTGCCAAACCCAGCTTCTATTAATGAAGAAGTGATTGTCATTGCACATGACTTGACTCCTTCTGATACAGCTCAATTGGACAAAAACTTTGTAAAAGCTTTTGTAACCAACATTGGTGGGCGTACAAGCCACTCAGCTATCATGGCACGTACACTTGAAATTGCAGCAGTATTGGGTACAAACAACATCACTGAAATCGTAAAAGACGGTGACATCCTTGCCGTTAACGGTATCACTGGTGAGGTTATTATCAACCCAACTGATGAGCAAGCGGCTGAATTCAAGGCTGCTGGTGAAGCTTATGCTCAACAGAAAGCTGAATGGGCTCTCTTGAAAGATGCTAAAACAGTAACTGCTGATGGCAAACACTTTGAATTGGCTGCCAACATCGGTACTCCAAAAGACGTTGAAGGTGTCAATGACAACGGTGCTGAAGCTGTTGGTCTTTACCGTACAGAGTTCTTGTACATGGATTCTCAAGACTTCCCAACAGAAGATGAGCAGTACGAAGCTTACAAGGCTGTACTTGAAGGAATGAACGGTAAACCTGTTGTCGTTCGTACAATGGATATCGGTGGAGATAAGGAACTCCCTTACTTCGATATGCCTCACGAAATGAACCCATTCCTTGGATTCCGTGCCCTTCGTATCTCTATCTCTGAGACTGGAGATGCTATGTTCCGCACACAAATCCGTGCCCTTCTTCGTGCGTCTGTTCACGGTCAATTGCGTATCATGTTCCCAATGGTTGCGCTCTTGAAAGAATTCCGTGCAGCGAAAGCAGTCTTTGACGAAGAAAAAGCAAACCTTCTTGCTGAAGGTGTTGCAGTTGCGGATGATATCCAAGTTGGTATCATGATCGAGATTCCTGCAGCAGCTATGCTTGCAGACCAATTTGCCAAAGAAGTTGACTTCTTCTCAATTGGTACGAACGACTTGATCCAATACACAATGGCAGCAGACCGTATGAACGAGCAAGTTTCATACCTTTACCAACCATACAACCCATCAATCCTACGCTTGATCAACAATGTGATCAAAGCAGCTCACGCTGAAGGGAAATGGGCTGGTATGTGTGGTGAGATGGCTGGTGACCAACAAGCTGTTCCACTTCTTGTCGGAATGGGCTTGGATGAGTTCTCTATGTCAGCAACATCTGTACTTCGTACACGTAGCTTGATGAAGAAACTTGACACAGCTAAGATGGAAGAGTACGCAAACCGTGCCCTTACAGAATGCTCAACAATGGAAGAAGTTCTTGAACTTCAAAAAGAATACGTTAATTTTGATTAATCGAAAAGTCCCTGCAACTCAGTTGCAGGGGTTTTTTTGATATTTTTTAAAGAAATATCAAGGAAAACTGCTTTATATGAAGCCTTTCGAAGACAAAGTAGTGGGGCAGAATAAAAAAATACTTAACCGGTTCATAAAATCCTTGACAAGTTGCAAATTTAGGAGTAAACTATTAACCAGTTAAGTAATAGAGAGGAGTTTCTGCAGTTTAGAAATGAATTGCAACTAGAAATATCAAAAAGAAAGAGAGTTTCGATGAAAGTTAATAAGAAATACCTTGCTGGTTCTGCGGCAGCTTTGATTTTAAGTGTTTGTTCTTACGAGTTGGGACTTTATCAAGCCAGAACGGTTAAGGAAAATAATCGTGTTTCCTATATAGATGGAAAACAAGCGACGCAAAAAACGGAGAATTTGACTCCTGATGAAGTTAGCAAGCGTGAAGGAATCAATGCGGAGCAAATCGTCATCAAGATAACAGACCAAGGCTATGTCACTTCACATGGAGACCACTATCATTATTACAATGGGAAGGTCCCTTATGATGCGATTTTTAGTGAAGAGTTGCTGATGAAGGATCCAAACTATAAGCTAAAAGATGAGGATATTGTCAATGAGGTTAAGGGTGGATATGTTATCAAGGTAGATGGAAAATACTATGTCTACCTTAAGGATGCTGCCCATGCGGATAATGTTCGTACGAAAGCAGAAATCAATCGACAAAAACAAGAGCATAGTCAACATCGTGAAGGTGGGACTCCAAGAAACGATGGTGCTGTAGCTCTGGCACGTTCGCAAGGGCGTTATACCACAGATGATGGTTACATCTTTAATGCATCTGATATTATAGAGGATACTGGTGATGCTTATATCGTTCCTCATGGCGATCATTACCATTACATTCCTAAGAGTGAGTTATCAGCCAGCGAATTGGCTGCTGCAGAAGCCTTCCTATCTGGTCGGGGCAATCTGTCAAGTTCAAGAACCTATCGCCGACAAAATAGCGATAACACTCCAAGAATAAACTGGGTACCTTCTGTAAGCAATCCAGGAACTACAAATACTAATACAAGTAACAACAGCAATACTAACAGTCAAGCAAGTCAAAGTGATGACATTGATAGTCTTTTGAAACAGCTCTACAAACTGCCTTTGAGCCAACGACACGTAGAATCTGATGGCCTTGTTTTCGACCCGGCGCAAATCACAAGTCGAACCGCCAGAGGTGTAGCTGTCCCTCATGGTAACCATTACCACTTTATTCCTTATGAACAAATGTCTGAATTGGAAGAACGAATCGCTCGCATCATCCCGCTTCGCTATCGTTCGAACCACTGGGTGCCGGATTCAAGACCAGAACAACCAAGTCCACAACCGACTCCGGAACCTAGTCCAAGCCCGCAACCTGCACCAAATCCTCAACCAGCTCCAAGCAATCCAATTGACGGAAAATTGGTTAAACAGGCGATTCGAAAAGTAGCTGATGGCTATGTATTTGAGGAGAATGGAATCTCACGTTATACTCCTGCCAAGGAACTTTCAGCAGAAACAGCAGCAGCCATTGATAGCAAACTGGCCGAGCAAGAAAGTTTAACTCATAAGCTCGGAGCTAAGAAAACCAACCTCCCATCTGGTAATCGAGAGTTTTACAATAAGGCTTATGATTTGCTAGCAAGAGTTCATCAAGACTTACTTGATAATAAAGGACGCCAAGCTGATTTTGACGCTTTAGATAAACTCTTGGAACGTCTCAATGATGTCTCAAGCGATAAAGTCAAGTTAGTTGATGATATTCTTACCTTCCTAGCACCGATTCGTCATCCAGAACGTTTAGGAAAACCGAATGCGCAAATAGCTTATACAGATGATGAGATTCAAGTAGCCAAGTTGGCAGGCAAGTATACAACAGAAGATGGTTATATCTTTGATCCCCGTGATATCACAAGTGATGAGGGGGATGCCTATGTAACTCCACATATGACCCATAGTCATTGGATTAAGAAAGATAGTTTGTCTGAAGCTGAAAGAGCGGCAGCCCAGGCTTATGCTAAAGAGAAAGGTTTAACGCCTCCTTCGACAGACCATCAGAATTCAGGAAATACGGAGGCTAAAGGAGCAGAAGCTATCTACAACCGCGTGAAAGCAGCTAAGAAGGTGCCACTTGATCGTATGCCTTACAATCTCCAACATACTGTGGAAGTCAAAAACGGAAGCTTGATTATTCCTCATTATGACCATTACCATAACATCAAATTTGAGTGGTTTGACGAAGGTCTTTATGAGGCTCCTAAGGGCTATACTCTAGAGGACCTCTTTGCGACTGTGAAGTACTATGTTGAACATCCAAACGAACGTCCACATTCAGATAGTGGATGGGGTAATGCAAGTGACCATGTTCAAAGAAACCAAAATGGTCAAGCTGATAACAATCATACGGAAAAACCATCAGTAGAGAAACCTCGGACAGAAAAACCTGAGGAAGAAAAACCTCGCGAAGAGAAACCTCAGAGTGAGAAACCAGAGTCTCCAAAACCAACTGAGGAGCCAGAAAAAGAATCGCCAGAGGAATCAGAAGAACCTCAGGTTGAAACTGAAAAGGTTGAAGAAAAACTGAGAGAGGCTGAAGATTTACTTGGAAAAATCCAGGATCCAATTATCAAGTCTAATGCCAAAGAAACTCTCACGGGATTAAAGAATAACTTGCTATTTGGCGCCCAAGACAACAATACTATTATGGCAGAAGCTGAAAAATTATTGGCTTTGTTAAGGGAGAGTAAGTAGTCGTAGCAACATTTTCTAACTCCTAAAAACAGGATAGGAGAGCTAGAAAAGATAAAATCGAAAAATGAGAGCAGAATGTGAGTTCTAGTTCTCATTTTTTTCATGAAAATGTGCAAAATAACTTGACATATAATGTAAATAAAGATAAACTATTTACTAGTTAATTAAATGGTTAAATACTAGTTAAGGAGTAATGATGAAAAAAAGAACGATCCTATTATTGATGGCCAGTTTGTTGGCTCTTGTCTTAGGAGCATGTAGTCAAAAAGAAAAACAAGAAGCAAAAGGGATGAAGATTGTAACAAGTTTTTATCCAGTCTATGCCATGGTCAAAGAGGTATCAGGTGACTTGAATGATGTTCGGATGATTCAGTCAAGTAGTGGAATTCACTCATATGAACCTTCAGCGAATGACATTGCTGCTATTTATGACGCGGATGTATTTGTCTACCACTCGCATACACTGGAGTCTTGGGCGGGAAGTCTGGATCCAAATTTGAAAAAATCAAAAGTTAAAGTTTTAGAAGCGTCTGAAGGGATGACCTTGGAACGTGTACCAGGTTTAGAAGATGTAGAAGCTGGTGATGGGATTGATGAAAAAACACTTTACGACCCTCACACTTGGTTAGATCCTGAAAAAGCAGGCGAAGAAGCGCAGATTATTGCGGATAAACTTTCGGAGATTGACAGTGCTAATAAGGAAACGTATCAAAAGAATGCTAAAAACTTTATTACTAAAGCCCAAGAATTGACTAAGAAGTACCAGCCTATTTTTGAAAAAGCAAGTCAAAAGACTTTTGTTACGCAACACACAGCCTTTTCTTACCTGGCTAAACGCTTTGGTTTGAAACAACTTGGTATAGCAGGAATTTCCCCTGAACAAGAGCCGAGTCCGAGACAGTTGACAGAAATCCAAGAATTTGTCAAAACCTATAAGGTTAAAACCATCTTTACTGAGAGCAATGCCTCTTCTAAAGTTGCTGAAACCTTGATCAAATCAACAGGGGTTAGTCTGAAAACACTGAATCCTTTGGAAGCAGACCCCGAAAATGACAAAACTTACTTAGAAAATCTAGAAGAAAATATGAAAGTTCTTGCAGAAGAATTAAAATGAGGAGATGATGAAAATGAAGAAAAAGTATCTTGTGGCGGGATCGGCTTTAGTCCTTTCCCTAAGTCTTTGCATCTATGCACTGAACCAACACCAGGTAGAAGGAAACAAAGATAATAACCGTGTGTCTTATGTTGATGGGAAACAAGACTCTCAAAAAACAGAGACTCAGACACCAGATCAAGTTAGCAAAAAGGAAGATATTCAGGCAGAACAAATTGTCGTGAAAATTACCGATCAAGGTTATGTGACTTCACACGGTGATCATTTCCATTATTACAATGGAAAAGTTCCTTTTGATGCGATTTTCAGTGAAGAACTTTTGATGAAAGATGCGAACTATCAACTCAAAGACGCTGATATTGTCAACGAAATCAAAGGTGGTTACATTATCAAGGTGGATGGTAAGTATTATGTTTACCTTAAGGATGCGGCACATGCAGATAACGTTCGTACGAAGGACGAAATTGAACGCCAAAAACAAGGTCATACTCACGATGCGCCAACTTCTAACAGTGCTGTGACACTTGCACGATCACAAGGACGCTATACTACCGATGATGGGTACATCTTTAATCCATCTGATATTATAGAAGATACTGGTGATGCTTATATCGTTCCTCACGGTGGACATTACCACTACATTCCAAAGAGTTCCTTGTCTGCTAGCGAATTAGCAGCTGCTCAAGCTTATTTAGCTGGCAAAAATACGCAACCGAGCCAGTTAAGCTATTCTTCAGCAGATAGTGACAATAACACGCAATCTGTAGCAAAAGGCTCAACTAGTAAGCCAGCAAATAAAGCTGAAAATCTCCAAAGTCTTTTGAAAGAACTCTATGATTCGCCTAGTGACCAACGTTACAGTGAATCAGACGGTCTGGTTTTTGACCCTGCTAAGATTATCAGCCGTACGCCAAATGGAGTTGCGATTCCGCATGGCGATCATTATCACTTTATTCCTTACAGCAAACTCTCTCCTTTAGAAGAAAAGATTGCCAGAATGGTGCCTATCGGTGGAACTGGTTCTACGGTCTCTACAAATGAAAAACCTCATGAAGTAGCGTCTAGTCTAGGAAGTCTTCCAAGTAATCCATCTATATTGAATAATGCTTCTTCAACGTTAAATAAGGAAATTCCTTCAACATCTGATGGTTATATCTTTAATCCTAAAGATATTGTCGAAGAAACTGCTACAGCTTATATTGTAAGACATGGTGATCATTTCCATTACATTCCTAAGTCGAATCAAATTGGACAACCGACTCTTCCAAATAATGGTCTAACAACACCTTCGCCATCTCTTCCAATCAATCCAGGAACTTCACATAAGGAGTATGAAGAAGGTGGACATGGCTTTGATGCCAATCGTATTATTGCTGAAGATGAAGCAGGATTTATCATGAGTCACGGAGACCACAATCATTACTTCTTCAAGAAGGATTTGACTGCTGATCAAATCAAGACAGCGCAAGACCACTTGAAAGGGGCAAATACAGCAACACCAAATCCAACTCATGATGACGATCACGATGAAGATCATCATGGACACCATCATGATGAAGACCATGATCACGGTTTTGATGCTAATCGTGTCATCAGTGAGGATGAACAAGGCTTTGTCATGAGTCATGGTGACCACAATCATTACTTCTTCAAGAAGGATTTGACAGCAGAGCAAATTAAGGCTGCTAAGGATCATTTGAAAACACATCATGATGCAGAGCCTGTAAAACCTCTTGCTAAAACGGTAGAGTCTTTCTCAAGAGATGCTAGCGATGAAGAAAAGATTGCTTATATTTCTAAAACATACGGAGTTCCACTTGAAGCGATTAGAATTTCAAACGGATTCTTTGTCTTTGGAAATCCAGACCAAGCCTACGATCCAACTCATATTCATCCCTATGCTGTACGAAAAGAGCATGTTCGTATACCGCTGCAGACGGGTGATACTGAACTTGATTTCTTAAATGAACTTTATACTACCGCCCTACGTGACAATGTGTCACCTTATAGTTTGCAGGTTGAAAATGGTAGTTTTGTGATTCCTCATGGCGACCATAATCACTACATCAAGGTTCAAACTAAGGGATATGAAGTGGCTTTGAAAAACAAGATTCCAGCCCTACAATCCAATTATCAACCTGGAGCTTTTGATGAGAAGGCAGTCTTGGCGAAAGTTGATCAACTTTTAGCTGATAGCAGAAGTATCTATAAAGACAAGCCTATTGAACAAAGACAGATTGAGTTAGCCTTAGGTCAGTTTACTGAAAACATGAAGAAACTGGCAACTAACTCTACAGCAGGTTATCTTGCAACACTTGATCTCTTTGATAAGCAATATATCCATATTGATGAGAGTGTCAAGCCTACTGAAACAAGTGCTTTAGATAAAAAATATCAAGCCTTGATTGATAAAATCAATACACTGGATACAGACTCTTATGGACTTCCAAAGAAAGATCTTCTCGTTCAACTTCAAGAAGCTAAATTAGCTAAAGATGAGGCTGGTTTAGCAGCTGTTGAATCACAACTTCAAGCCTTGCAAGACTTTAATGATCGAACAGGTGTTACAACTGTAGAATACATCAAGTATTTCTACGAACACGTAAATGACGGTCGTTTAAATGATAAACTTCGAAACAAAGTGGCTCAGTTGACTTGGACCTTGTATCAATCTCAATCCTTCCTTAAGGCAGCAGAATTGAACAAATTATTCCCAAGCATCTATCAGGCAAAACAAGAAGTGGAAGAAGCTTTGAAAGCCCAACCAACTACTGCCAAATCGACTCAGACAGTTCTAGATACTGAGAAAGTTGATAATCAAAGTGCTAAGACAGCTATTTATGGCTTCTTGAAAGAATTGTACGGAGACTTTATGCCTGAAGAACATGCCAATCATGTTAGCAAGGAAGAAGTAGAAAGTCTTTTGAGTAAGGCAAATCAACTCTTGGAACAAATCCAAGAAGAAGGAATCAGGCAATCCTTGGCAGAAGAAGTAGAAAATCTCAAAGCTGCCACAAACAAGGCTGATGCTGACTTGGATGAAGTAAATAGTCAGGTGAAAGACGTCTTGACTCGTATCGCTAGCGCCCTTCAACAAGAAAAGGAAAATGCTGAACAAGATCCTCAGACACTTGTACTCTATCAAAAACTCTACGATATTCTTATGTCGCTTCATGCTTATTTAGAAAACAATAAGGGTTCTGATGAGGACTTTGATAAGGTTGATGCTTTACTAGATCAGCTATCTGCTAAGAGTAAAGATAAAGCCGCTTTACTTGAATTGACAAAAGCTATTCTAGTCTTGAATCAAGAAATCAAGTCAAAATCAAGCGTAGGTGAAGAAAAAAATCCAGCAACAAATGCTGAAGCAAATGGTGATAAGACAAGTACCGAAACTGAAACATCAGTAGCTGCAGAATCTAACAGTGAAAAAGCAAGTGACGAAAACAAACCAAGCAACACAACAGATTCTAAACCAGCTGAATCAACTTCAGAAAAGGAAACAACAGAATCTACAACAAGTACCGGAAATCAAGAAAAACCAGTAGAATAAAAAGAAAGACGAAGTAGCTGAGCTACCTCGTCTTTTTTAGTCTTTATAAGATACAATGCCAATGATGGTATCCACCGCATGCTCCATAGTCTGAAGGCTGACGTATTCAAAACGTCCATGCATGTTTTCACCACCTGCAAAGATATTTGGAGTTGGGATCCCCATAAAGGAAATCTTAGACCCATCTGTTCCACCACGAATTGGTTCGATAATTGGCGCGATCCCTAGATCTTCCATTACAGCTTTGGCAATGGTAACAGGTGTCATGTCTTTCTCAATGACTTCCTTCATATTGTAGTACTGGTCTGTCAGAGTCAAGCTAACGCGATCATTCCCAAGTTCTTGATTCATCTTGTCAGCAATAGACTGCATAGCTGCTTTACGTGCTTCAAAGGCATCCTTTTCAAAGTCACGAATGATATAGCTTGCACGCGCTTCCTCGACACTACCTGTCACATCCATAAGATGATAGAAACCTTGGTAACCTTCAGTCAATTCAGGTCGGTCATTCTCTGGAAGTTGATTATGAAAATCAATCGCTAGCTGAAGGGCATTGACCATTTGACCCTTTGCAGTACCAGGGTGGACATTGCGCCCTTGGAAATGGAGTTCAGCAGCAGCTGCTGAGAAAGTCTCATACTGAAGCTCCCCTAGTGGGCCACCATCAACCGTGTAGGCAAAGTCTACATCAAAGTCTTCTGCATCAAACTTATTGGCACCGACACCGATTTCTTCGTCAGGTCCAAAACCAACACGAATTTCACAGTGTTTGATTTCAGGATGAGCAGTTAAGTACTCGATAGCGGTCATAATCTCAGCAATACCTGATTTGTCATCAGCGCCCAGCAAGGTTGTGCCGTCAGTTGTGATAAGCGTTTGGCCATGATATTTTTCAAGACTCTTGAAGTCAGAAGGATCTAGTTTAAATCCAGAATCACCCAAGTCGATAGCTCCACCATCGTAATTTTCGATGACTTGTGGCTTCACACCTTCTGCATTAAAATCAGCAGTATCCATATGGGAGATGAAGCCAATTTTGCGAGTGAGCTTTGGATCATTAGCTGGTAAGGTACCAATAGCAAAACCATTTGGAAGGTAGTAGACGTTTTGCAGACCGACACGTTTCATTTCAGGAATAAGAACATTGGTCGCAAAATCTACCTGGCTTTGCGTACTTGGAGTAGTAGTAGAGTGTTCATCAGAACGCGTATTGACCTTAACGTAGGTCAAGAAACGATCTAAAAGGTTCGGATAAGTCATAAAAACTCCTTTAACAATCATAAAATAGAATGCAAACTTCGGAAAAAACCTTATTCTGAAAATTTCATGAATTTTGAAAAAATATAATAATTCAAATTCAATAGACTTTTAAATGAAATTTTGGATATTCTAGAATAAAATATATGCATTGATATTTTATGAGATTTTTTTATTCTTTTTTCATTTTACCATAGAATAGTTTGAAAGACAAAGAAGAATCATACTCTTTTATTAATTAACATAATATAAAATTAATCATATTAATTGACACTGCGTGAACTTTATTGTACAATTGTCTTGCAAATGTTTAGATTGATATAACAATAGATTTAAAAGCAAAATAATTAAGGAGAATAAAATGAACATTCGCTTCGATTTTAAGAAAGTTCAAATTATTGCGCGCCGTTTAGTTACACTGTTAGCTATTCTCTTTTTGTGTGCTCCGATAAGTCTGTTAAATGCAGATTCTACTACAGAACCTCAGACAACTCTTCATAAAACGATTACTCCGATACCAGGACAGGATGACAAGTATGAGTTGTCATTGGATATCACATCCAAACTGGGAACTGAGACTCAAACGGATCCCTTGGATGTTGTTTTAGTAGCAGACCTGTCAGGAAGTATGAATAAGAGAGATGTTCCTTCTTCTACTGGCCGAACAATTACAAGATTGGATGCTTTAAAAAATACCCTTAAAGGAACTCGAAATCGTCAGGGCTTAATTGATACGATTTTATCCAATTCAAATAATCGGTTATCCATAGTAGGTTTTGGTGGAAAGATTGATAATAAGTTTGCGGAACAAGCATGGAATTCCTACTACCGAAAATGGGAGTGGGGGTATCGGTATTGGCCGTATGAAGAGAGAACAGCATTTTATGATGGTGTATCCCCATGGGATGATGCGGATACAATTTTAAATTGGAATAACGATGCTAGTGGTTCAAAGACTGCAGTCAGTAATATGAGAATTGCTGGTGGTCAATCAATAGGGACTGAATCAGGAATCGGTACAGGAACCAATATTAGCGCGGGTATTCGTATTGCTAATCAATTGATAGATAGTGCAAGACCAAATGCCAAGAAGGTTGTTATTGTTCTATCAGATGGTTTTGCCAATATGTATTACAACGACAGTGGTTATACTGTTTATAACTATAATAATCAAGATGGATCAGAAACGGCGCCTGAATGGTTCTGGAATAATTTAGATGTATCTATCAATAATCTAGCCTATAGTCTTGCTCCAAAACTTGATGGTTTTTATTCCATTAAATTTCGTTATTCAAACAATGTCGACAGTATTACTAGTCTGCAGTATTATATCAGGTACCACAATTCTTCCATTCCTAATGAAATCCTATCCGCAAACAATGAAGACCAGTTACGGGACAGTTTCAAAGATATCACTGATAAGATTCTGCCACTGGGGATCCACCACGTGACCATCAAGGATGTTCTTTCTAAGTATGTTCAGTTATTACCGAATGGATCTTCAGATTTTCGTGTCGTTAAAGAGAAAGATGGTAGCAGTGGAACATTAAGCAAAGAGCAAGTAACTTTTGAAACCAAGACAAGCTCAGAAGGTTTAGTGGAGGTTACGGCTAATTTTTCTCCTAATTATTCCTTGGAAGATGGCGCTAGATATGTCCTCAAATTCACTGTTACATCAAGCCAAGAAGCCTTAGATGCTATTGCTGGTGATAAGAAGATAGAGGCTGGTGATGCTGAGGGGGCTGATGTCAATAAACTCTATTCCAATAAAGGTGCCAGTATCACATATTCCTATGGAATAGGCACCTCTCAAACCAAGACCAAAGATTACTCTGACAAACCAACCTTCAAGCCTTCGGATCCATTAACGGTTCCAGTGGAAGTTGAATGGCAGGGTGTGACGGGTGCGAGAACAGTTATAACAGCTAATCAACCAAGTAATCTTGAACTCAAACTGGTTCAAAAGAACAAGAACGGAGGTTCTGATAATCAAGACTATCGAAAGACTAATGTAAATGTTAGAACAAATATCTTTAATGAAACGAGGAACTTTGAAAAAGTTGCTAAAGGATATCAATACGATTTAATAGCACCTGATGTTCCCGCATTTACTAAAGAAATTAAAAATGTTGGTACAGAATCTAAACCTTCCTTTAAAGTCATCTATAAACAATTACCAAGTCTGACCATCAAGAAAGTGTTGAAATCTGAAAATAACTTGAATAAAGAGTTTAGGATTAAGGTAAAACTAACCTCACCTGATTCTAAACCATTGAATGGAACTTTCGGCGAGATAACTGTTGTGAATGGAGAAGCGGAGATCCGTGTCAGCAAACGGAAACGTTGGAAAGGTGTTCTAAGTTATCTTCCTCGAGGAACCCATTACAAGGTTGAAGAAGAAGCGGCATCAACGAATGGTTACCACGTTACATATGAGAATCAAGAAGGAGATTTGAATATAGATGAAACCAGCACTGTGACGAATCACAAGCTTCCGAGTTTATCAGTCACTAAGAAAGTAACGGGAGCCTTTGCCAATCTATTAAAATCCTTTCAAATCACCATTAACTTAAAGGATGCTCAAAATAGACCATTGAATGGGTCCTATAGCGCAACAGTAGATAATCAAAGAACAACCCTACAATTTACTAATGGTAAATCGTCTGTTGATCTCAAGAAAGACCACACAATCAAAATTGATGGACTTCCACTCGGTAGCCATTTCAGCATCGAAGAAGAAGCTAGCTCTTCTCGAGGTTATCAGGTTTCCTATGAAAACAAAGAGGGAACTCTTGATTCAGATAAGGCTGCAACAGTCACTAACAATAAAAATAGTATACCCGAGACTGGGATTGACTTCCTCAGCAGTACACTCGTGTTAGGAATAATCCTTCCTCTAGGGGGAATCTTCTTTACAATCCTGCTCGGATATCTAGTGGTACATAGGAGAAAATAATGCTACTTAAAAAGAAACATAAGAAAACAGTAACACAAGTCAATCGGGATAAGTCTCCGCCGAGTGTATGGGGAGATATCCTCTACTTAGTCAGTAAGCTTCTGATGGTTGGATTTGTACTGGCCACCCTTTACTTTTTTGTCTTTGGACTATTGAGATACAATGACGATGGCATGAAGCCAGCTTTAAAAGATGGCGACTTGATTGTCTACTATAGGTTGGATAAACGTTATTCGATTGGTGATCTGCTCGTCTATAGTTATAAGGGTAAGGAAAGAGTGGCGCGTGTCATTGCAACCGAAGGAAGTACGATCGATATAAACGAAAATGGTCTCATCATCAACGGTTCTCCTCAACAAGAGCAGGATATCTACAAAGAAACGCTGCTCTATAAGGAAGGGGCTACCTTCCCCATGAAAGTCCCAGCAGGACAACTCTTTGTCCTCGGAGACAATCGAACAACGGCTGTAGACAGTCGTGCTTTTGGAACCATTCCTATACAGGATACCCATGGCAAGGTGGTAACAGTCCTAAGGCGACGGGGCTTTTGATGACAATTTATGAAAAAAGAAATTTAAAAATAAAAGGAATAATCATGAAAAAAACATTTTTGAAAAAATTAGTTACTGCAAGTATTGCAGCTGTAACCGCCTTGTCGGTCTTTAGAGGATTGCCAACATTTGCGGATGAAAACTCTGACGCAACCGCAATGTCCAATGGAGAAACAAATGCACAAGTATCCATTAACAAGGTGTTGAATATTGCGGAAGGAATCACTACACCTTATGCTCACTTTACCTTTACTTTCAAACCCAAAACTGGTAACTCCAATAACGGAGTTCCATATGAAACAGTCAATGCCACAAATGGTCAAATAGCAGATAAAACAGTAGATTATTCAGGAACAGATGTTTTGTCGAGTGGTCAAACAAGTATTAAGAAAAACACTGGAAATATTTTTGAAAATGTGACCTATACTCACGCTGGAGAATATGTCTATACTGTTGCTGAAAAACAAAATGAAGGTTGGAGAGCAATGCAAAAAGATGGTGTTGCAATTGACTCAATGACCTTTGATAATCGTAGCTATGAAATGCATGTTATTGTAAAAAATAAAGTAAATAGTGGTAGTGGTGTGTACATATCTTCTGTATACTTTAAACAAGATACAACAGAGGCTACAGCTAAAGTGAAGCCATCTGAAAAAGGGATTATGTTTAAATATGATTTGTTTACAAATATCTATCGTAAAAATGCTGGTAAGATAACAGATCCTAACAATTCCTACCCTAACGATCCTCACCTTGGACATTATGATCCTAATGCTAAATCATTAGTAATTAAAAAAGTTGTGTCAGGTGCTACTGCAGATAAATCGAAAGATTTCACTTTCAAGCTTACTTTCACTAAAGCATCTACAGAAGATAAAACTTCTATTGAAGGAAAGATTGGAAATATTTCTAAAACTTTTGAATATGGAAAAGAAACAACAATCACATTGCATCACGATCAATCCTTAGTGTTTGACACTATTCCTGCAGGTACTCGCTATAAATTAGTTGAAACAGGATCTCAGGGATATACAGCTTCAGCTGCTTATTGGGAAAATGGTAAATCTAACACTCAATCAGGTAGAATTTCAGCTGATTTCACCCAAAACAGCGTTCTTATTGGTGAAAAAGTAAATAAAAACACAATTACTAATAGCGTTCAAGACGTTACCCCTACTGGTCTCTTGATTGACAACCTTCCTTTCATTTTGATGATTGGTCTTGGTTTGGCTGGATTTGTTGTTTTGTCTAAAAAACGCAGACAAGCTTAAGCAAGTGGTTTGACCGATGAAAATCAAGCGTGAGAAACCAAAAAGGAGTTTGTCTAGGCGTCTGGTCCTTGCTGTAGATGCATTGATAAATCATATCCTGCTCCTCTTGGCAGCCTTAGTCTTTCTCTTTGGTTTCTACGCCCTTTGGGATGCCAATCAGGTCTATTCTCAGGCTTCATCAAGTGAGTATGAGGCTTATAGACCTTTTAGTACCAGTGAGAAGGATGAGCTTGCTAGTTTTTCTGGCTTTCACAAGCTACAGCAAGTCAATCCAGAGGTTCTCGGTTGGATCAATGTCTATGGCACCAATATCGACTATCCCTTAGTCCAAGCCAAAGACAATGAAAAATACCTGAACAAGGATTCCAAGGGTGAATTTGCAGCTACAGGGGCTATTTTCCTTGAGGCTCGAAATGAATCCAAGTTCGAAGACTTTAATACCATCATCTACGGTCACCATGTAGAAAATGGGGTTATGTTTGGAGATGTAGCAAAGTTTTCTGATAAGGAATTTTTTGACCAGCATCGCTACGGCAGTATTTACTATAATGGTGTTGAAAAAGGTCTTGAGATCTTTGAGATGCTCGAGGTAGACGCCTATGACTTTAACATCTACGATCCAGGTATTAATGGGGATGATCGGCGTCAAGAATATATCGATCACTTACTCTCAGTTGCCATTCACAAACGAGACATTACACTGGGGCCAAATGACCATATCATCCTTCTCAGTACCTGTTTCCTAGACGTAACAAATGGGAGACATATCGTAGTTGCCAAGATTACGGATACGGTTCCAAAGAACACCTTCCATACGAAAAAATCAAAACCATTCCCTTACAGTGTCTTTGATGATTCATCGCTCGGACGATTTCTCTCATCGATTCCTTTGTGGATATGGTACATCATCTTGTTTATCTTGCTCTTGCTATTGATCTTCTTGCTCATCATCCTCTACTTGATCTTGCGTCGTAGAAGAGAAGCAAAAGAAGGAGCAGATACCATTACTGACTAAACTACTAATAAAAGAGAAAGGGACAGCCTCTCTTGCTCTTTTATTTTCAAGGCTAGAAAGGAGAAAGAAGGAAATATGAAAACAAGTACGAGTCACAAAACCATAAAGGTCATTCTATCCCTTTTTCTAGCTTTTTTCTGTCTTTTTACAGCTGATAGAGTTCTTGCGAGTGACTACGATCATTATAATCCCATTGAAAAGGATGCCAGCAGTACGGGCTTTGAAACCCTGCAGCACCTCAACAAGGATG
Organism: Streptococcus sp. NPS 308; assembly: GCF_002355895.1. Taxonomy (NCBI): domain Bacteria; kingdom Bacillati; phylum Bacillota; class Bacilli; order Lactobacillales; family Streptococcaceae; genus Streptococcus; species Streptococcus sp. NPS 308. The sequence goes on along the minus strand of NZ_AP017652.1, from coordinate 1,039,665 downwards.
TTTGTGGTTGGATTAGCCTTGATGGGACAAAGGTAGACTATCCCCTCTTGCAGAGTCAGGACAATGTCAAATACCTTGACCGCAATGCTTTTGGCGATTATACTGTGTCAGGTTCTATATTCCTAGACTATCGTTTTAATCCCAACTTTACTGACTTTAACACCATCATTTATGGTCACTCCATGGCTTCTGGTGCTATGTTTGGGGAGATTCAAAAATTTGCGGATCAAGATTTTTTTGAAAAGCATCGCTATGGCTCTATCTACTACAATGGTCGTGAATGTGGTCTGGAGATTTTTGGGATTTTAGAAGTAGATGCCTATGACACGGAGATTTACCGAACTTTGAGTTCCAACGATGAGGAACACCAGGCCTACTATCAATATCTGCTAAGTAAAGCCAAGTACAAGCGAGATGTCTCCTTGACCTCAACGGACAAGATTGTTTTGTTAAGCACCTGTTTCCTTAACATTACCAACGGAAGACATATCCTCTTAGCTAAAATAACGGATACGCCAGCAAAAGCAGCTCAAGATAAAAGTGGAGAAGCTGTAGGAACACGGTATTTCGATCACGGAATTCCCAGTCATTGGATTTATATCCTTGCCTTTCTCCTCCTGATTATCGTTATTTTACTCCTTGTCGTTATCATCCTAATCATGAGACGAGATAGAAAAACAAAAGAACAAAAGAAATAGTAGACGTCGGAAGCGTTTACTATTTTTTTCTTTCATGATAGAATAGATAGTGAAAATAATAACATAAGGATGATAACATGAAAAAAGCTATATTAATGATGACCTTTGGATCTCCAGAGGAGATTAGTTTTGAAGGAGTAGCGGAATTTTTTACAAACATTCGTCGTGGTGTTAGACCACAAGACCACGAGATTCAGACTCTCTATGACAACTATGTCCTTATCGATGGGACGCCCTTGCAGCGGATTACGCGAGAAGAGGTCGCTCTAGTTAGAGAACGATTGGGTGAGGAGTATGGGATCTACTTTGCCAACAAATTTTCTCGGCCCTTTATTACAGACGTGATCAAGCAGATGGAAGCTGATGGTGTTGAAGAATGTATCTGTTTGATTTTGGAACCTCATTATTCATTTTACTCAGTCATGGGGTATGAAAAGTTTTTGGAAAGCCAACAAATCCGATTTTTAGTTATTAAGGACTGGTATCAACAACAGCCTTTGCTGGACTTCTGGACAGATGAGATTAGCAAAATTTTACGAAATCAGGTAGGAGAAGAATCCTTCAAGGTAATCTTTTCAGCCCACAGTGTCCCCATTTTTGCCTTGGATTATGGAGATCCTTATATTGATCAGATTTTCGATAATAGCAAGCTAATCGCTGAACAACTCGGCCTAAAAGCCGACCAGTATACCAATACTTGGCAGAGCGAAAGCGATATTGGAATCCCTTGGATCAAGCCAGATGTCTTAGAATATTTACGAGAACAAAAGCAACATCCAGAGCATTATATTTTTGTCCCGATTAGTTTTATCAGTGAGCACATTGAAGTCTTGTTTGACAACGATGTAGAATGTTATGAGTTGTGTCAAGAAATAGGTGTCACCTACCATCGTCCACCTATGCCCAATACGGATAGCCGTTTAATTGACGCTTTAGTTGCTACTATACGAGCCAACGAAAACAAGGAATTTAAAGCTTTTCTCCCAGAAGAAGAAACCTTCGATGAGTTAGCGCCTTCAGCAACTACCAAGGACATTATGGAGGAGACAGACGACCTTCAGATGCCAGAATTTGTCAAAAAGCTCATTGAGAAAAAAGGCCGTGAAAATGTGAAGATGCCTTACTTAATTAAGAAAATGCTCGAAAAAGCTGGGAAGTTACCAAAAGAGTAAAGAAAAAAGGATTTAGCTTTAAGCTAAATCCTTTATCTGTTTTATTTTTTCTCAAGAAGAGCTTTGATTTCTTGAAGAACTTCAAGTTCAGTTGGAGCAGCAGGTGCTTCCTCAACCACTTCCTCTTTCTTACGAAGGTTTTGCGCTTTTTCCATAGCTTTAATAACGAAGAAAAGCACAGTACCTACAACGAGAAAGTTGATAATAGCACTCAAGAATTTACCATATGTAACACCATTCCATGCAAGCTCAGCGATGTTTTGTACTTTCGCAGCTTCCAAAGCTGGGTTCAATAGAAGTGGAGTGATGATGTCATTAACAAATGAAGTAACGATAGCACCAAATGCAGAGGCAATGATGACACCGACAGCGAGGTCAACGACATTACCACGAAGCAAGAATTCTTTAAGATCCTTTAACATTTTCATAAATTCCTTTCCTAATTTTCTAATTTATTATATCCTAAATTGTGACAAAAAGCAACTTGAACGCTCAAAGTGGTCAGTTGTTCCCTTTAAAAATATAGATTTTACTGAAAATATAGTTTAAAATGATGATCAAAATTTGTGCTAGGATAGTTTCAATCGTATTAACTCTATCTATATTAAATTCGACAAACTGGCCAATAATGTCAGGAAAGGTTGTAACAAAGATATAAGTTAAAAGAACGTCAAGACCAAGTGTAGAGAGACGAGCTAAGAAAAACTTAGCCAGGCGAGTCGGCCAATTTCTTCTCTCTTGTTTAAAGACGATTGTATCATTTGTGAGAAAGGCAAAGAGAATCCCGATAATATTTGCAAGGGCAGTTGCGAGGATTTCCTGGTGGCTGATATGGTAAATAACCAAACGTGATACAATAGAAACCAAAGTCGTAGCACCACCAAAAAATAGGTAGGAGAGTATTTCGTTATTAAAGAAAGCTTTTATTCGTTTTTTCATGATTTTAGTATAGCATAAAGCTGGCTAATGTGCTATACTAGTAAGGTTGATTCACTCAACCCTTGGTGCTTAGCTTCTTTCACCAAGCATATTTTACGCGGGAAACCGCCAAAGGAGAAAACATGAAAAATTTAACTGTTCGTGACATGGCAGATATTGCTATTGTTGCTGCTATCTATGTGGTTTTGACCATTACCCCACCACTAAATGCTATTAGCTACGGTGCTTACCAGTTCCGCATTTCTGAGATGATGAATTTTTTGGCTTTTTACAATCCTAAATACATCATCGGTGTGACGATTGGTTGTATGATTGCTAATTTCTTTAGTTTTGGCATAATTGATGTCTTTGTCGGCGGGGGATCTACTCTAGTTTTCCTTAGTCTAGGTGTATGGCTCTTTGCAAAATACAGCAAAGATTACCTCTTTAACGGATTGATTCGAAAAGATCATTTCTTCTTTTCAATCCTCTTCTCCATTTCAATGATTACCATTGCAGCTGAACTTCATATCGTTGCTGAAGCTCCATTCTTCTTTACTTGGTTTTCTACAGGGATTGGAGAGTTTGCATCGCTTATCGTTGGTGCAATCCTAATCGGAAAACTGGGACAGCGAATCGACCTTACAAAATAAGAAGTTTATAAGCTAGATTCTTGCTAAATCTAGCTTTTTTCATTTCAGAAATTTAAAAGAGAGCGCTTGACAAGAACATAGAACTATAGTATACTTTTTAGGTAAGCTGATTTAGCTCAGTTGGCAGAGCGCATCCATGGTAAGGATGAGGTCGCCGGTTCAATCCCGGCAATTAGCATTAGATAGACATGAAAACTCTTGATATTCGAGAGTTTTTTATATTTCCCCCGCATTAGCCTTGACAAAGTCAGCAAAGCATAGTAGAATAAAACCTGCGATGAGTCGATAGGTAGTCTTCGGACTGCTATTGAGCATAAGGAGGTCATAACGCAGGAGCGGACCTTGATGAGTTGTGTGAACCTGCTCATCACATGAAGATGCCTCTTAGTCCCTAGTCAATGACTAGGGATTTTTAGTTTTCAGAAAATATAGTCTAAAAATGCTTTTCAATTTCTTGAAAAAGTAGTATAATACATCTATTATAGAAATTTTTAGAAAATTCCGAAAGAGGTTATTTATGGGATATACAGTTGCTGTAGTCGGCGCGACAGGTGCTGTCGGAGCTCAGATGATAAAAATGTTGGAAGAATCAACACTTCCAATCGATAAAATTCGTTACCTTGCTTCCGCACGTTCAGCTGGTAAGACTTTGAAATTTAAAGACCAGGACATTACGATTGAGGAAACAACTGAAACAGCTTTTGAGGGTGTTGATATTGCACTCTTCTCAGCAGGTGGTTCGACATCAGCTAAGTATGCTCCCTACGCAGTTAAGGCTGGTGCTGTAGTGGTTGATAACACATCTTACTTCCGTCAAAACCCAGATGTACCATTGGTTGTCCCAGAAGTAAATGCTCATGCACTTGATGCCCACAACGGAATCATTGCCTGCCCTAACTGTTCAACAATCCAAATGATGGTGGCTCTTGAGCCTGTTCGTCAAAAATGGGGCTTGGACCGTATCATCGTTTCTACTTACCAAGCGGTTTCAGGTGCAGGTATGGGAGCGATTCTTGAAACACAACGTGAACTTCGTGAAGTCTTGAATGACGGTGTCAATCCACGTGATTTGCAAGCGGAAATCTTGCCTTCAGGTGGTGATAAGAAACACTATCCAATCGCCTTCAATGCTCTTCCTCAGATCGATGTCTTCACAGACAATGATTACACTTACGAAGAGATGAAGATGACCAAGGAAACCAAGAAAATCATGGAAGATGAGTCTATCGCAGTGTCTGCAACATGTGTTCGTATTCCAGTCTTGTCAGCTCACTCTGAGTCTGTTTACATCGAAACAAAAGAAGTTGCGCCAATCGAAGAAGTGAAAGCAGCTATCTCATCCTTCCCAGGTGCAGTTCTTGAAGATGATGTAGCGCATCAAATCTATCCTCAAGCTATCAATGCTGTTGGTTCACGTGATACCTTTGTCGGTCGTATCCGTAAGGACTTGGATGCTGAAAAAGGAATTCACATGTGGGTTGTTTCAGATAACCTCCTCAAAGGTGCTGCTTGGAACTCTGTACAGATCGCAGAAACGCTTCATGAGCGTGGTTTGGTCCGTCCAACAGCTGAGCTGAAATTTGAATTGAAATAATGGTTTAGGAGTTCGAATGAACTCCTTCTTTGAAATAGAGAGGTGTTTCTCATGTCTTACCAAGATCTAAAAGAATGTAAAATCATTACTGCCTTCATCACTCCTTTCCATGAAGATGGCTCCATCAACTTTGATGCCATTCCAGCCCTTATAGAGCATTTGTTGGATCACCATACAGATGGGATTTTGCTGGCTGGAACGACTGCTGAAAGTCCAACCTTGACCCACGATGAAGAGTTGCAACTCTTTGCTGCTGTACAAAAGGTTGTCAAGGGACGTGTTCCTTTGATTGCGGGTGTAGGTACCAATGACACACGTGACTCGATCGAGTTTGTCAAAGAAGTTGCAGAATTTGGTGGTTTTGCAGCTGGGCTTGCAATCGTACCTTACTATAACAAACCTTCTCAAGAAGGCATGTATCAGCATTTCAAGGCTATTGCTGATGCCTCAGATTTGCCGATTATCATTTATAACATTCCAGGGCGTGTGGTTGTCGAATTAACTCCTGAAACCATGCTTCGTTTGGCTGACCACCCAAATATCATCGGTGTTAAAGAATGTACCAGCTTGGCAAATATGGCTTATTTGATTGAGCACAAGCCAGAAGAGTTCTTGATTTATACTGGTGAGGATGGTGATGCCTTCCATGCCATGAACCTTGGTGCAGATGGGGTTATCTCTGTTGCCTCCCATACAAATGGAGATGAGATGCACGAGATGTTGACTGCCATTGCAGAAAGCGACATGAAGAAAGCCGCAGCTATTCAGCGCAAGTTCATTCCTAAGGTCAATGCCCTCTTCTCTTATCCAAGTCCTGCTCCAGTTAAGGCAGTTCTGAACTATATGGGATTTGAAGCTGGACCAACTCGATTACCTCTAGTTCCAGCACCAGAAGAAGATGCCAAACGCATTATCAAGGTTGTTGTAGATGGCGACTACGAAGCCACAAAGGCAACTGTAACAGGTGTCTTAAGACCAGATTACTAATAAAGACAATAAAATCCATGACCGCTAGAACGATCATGGATTTCTTATTTTCCTAAACAGAATTGGCTAAAGAGTTGGGTGATGAGTTCATCTGGAGCAGCGTCCCCAGTAATTTCTCCGAGAATTTCCCAAGTACGAGTTAAGTCAACTTGAAGCAAGTCAACTGGCATCCCCAGTTCTAGTCCTTCATTAACTGCTTGCAAGCTTTCAACAGCTTTTTCAATCAAGGAAATGTGGCGGGCATTTGACAAGTAAGTGGCGTCTTGCTCAACCAAACCAGCATTCTCAAAGAAAAGGTTGTTGATTCTATCTTCAATCTTATCGATATTTTGATTTTTAAGAACTGAAATACGGATGACATCTTCAGGTAGTTCCGAAGTTTCAATCGCTTCAGGTAGGTCAGTTTTATTAAGTAGAATAATGCGGTTGGTATCCTGACTGATTTCTAAGAGTTGTCTGTCTTGTGCTGTTAGTGGTTCACTAGCATTGAGCACCAGTAGAACTAAGTCAGCTTCCTTGAGGGCTTTTTTGGAACGCTCGACACCGATTTGTTCCACGATGTCATCTGTTTCACGGATTCCAGCTGTATCAATCAATTTAAGGGGGACACCGTTGATGTTGACGTATTCTTCAATAACATCACGTGTTGTACCAGCGATATCAGTCACGATAGCCTTGTCTTCACGCAAGAGGTTGTTGAGAAGGCTGGATTTTCCAACGTTGGGGCGTCCGATAATGGCAGTTGAAATTCCCTCACGAAGGATTTTACCGCGACGGGCTGTCCTAAGGAGATTGGTTAGCAATTGCTCAAACTCCATAGTCTTCTCGCGGACGACTGCAGTAGTGGCTTCTTCAACATCGTCGTACTCAGGATAGTCAATATTGACCTCAACTTGGGCAAGCGTATTGAGGATTTCTTGGCGAGTATTGTTAATGAGATCAGAAAGGGAACCGTCCAATTGTTTGACTGCAATGTTCATGGCTTTATCTGTCTTGGCACGGATGATGTCCATCACCGCCTCAGCTTGCGTCAAGTCTACACGTCCATTTAGAAAGGCCCGTTTGGTAAATTCACCAGGTTCTGCTAACCGAGCCCCTTCACGGATAGCTAGCTGGAGGATCTCATTGGTCACAGCAATTCCACCGTGGGTGTTAATCTCGATAATGTCCTCGCGAGTGAAGGTCTTTGGAGATTTCATAGCTCCAATCATAACCTCGTCCATGACCTTACCAGTCAAAGGATCAATAATATGCCCGTAGTTAAGAGTATGGCTGGTAACCTTACTCAAATCCTTGCCTTTAAAAATCTTTTGTGCAATAGCAAAACTGTCAGTTCCGCTCAAGCGGACAATACCAATGGCTCCTTCGCCTAGTGGAGTAGAGATGGCAGCTATGGTATCAAATTCACGTGTAATCATACTAATTCCTTTTGTATTTCTTTTCTTAGGATATGTATCCAAACATCTCTTCAAATTGTAACAAATTTAGGTTATTTCTTCAATGGAAGCTACTTAAAGATTGAAAAAGCCTAAGCAAATTTGCTTAAGCTTGCTTATTTGGTACGCATTTCACCTTGAGGAAAATAGGTTCCTTCAGGCATGTCGTTGATAATGACATGAACAGCAGACTGAGGTGCTCCTGTGTTGCGGACAACTGCTTCAGTAACCTCCTTAGCAAGAGCTTTCTTTTGCTCGAGCGTACGTCCTTCAAACAAATCGATGCGAACAAATGGCATAATAGCTTCCTCCACTAGTTTTTGATTTCTTCTATTTTACCACATTTTGCCGTTTAAAGCTTCAGAAAATTATGATATACTAGAATGTAGCAAAAATTTAGAAATGGACGTGAAATAGAAGCATGGCACAGTTGTATTATCGTTATGGGACTATGAACTCAGGTAAAACGATTGAGATTCTTAAGGTAGCCTATAACTATGAGGAGCAAGGAAAGGGAGTTGTGATTATGACTTCGGCTCTGGATACGCGTGATGGTGTTGGCTATGTGTCGAGTCGAATCGGCATGAAACGACCTGCACTTGCGATTGAAGATGATACAGATATCTATGGCTTAATCCGAGATTTGGAAATCAAACCCTACTGTGTCTTGGTCGATGAGGCCCAGTTTCTCAAGCGTCACCATGTTTACGACCTAGCTCGTGTTGTCGATGAGTTAGACATCCCTGTCATGGCATTTGGTTTGAAGAATGACTTTCGCAATGAACTCTTCGAAGGTTCCAAACATCTCTTACTATTAGCAGACAAAATCGATGAGATTAAGACTATCTGTCAATATTGTAAGAAAAAGGCGACCATGGTATTACGAACATTGGATGGAAAACCTACCTATGAAGGTGAACAAATTCAGATTGGTGGCAATGAAACCTATATCTCGGTTTGCCGTAAACATTATTTTGCCCCTGAAATCAATAAGGAGAATGAAGAAAAATGAACATCTATGATCAACTACAAGCTGTAGAAGACCGTTATGAAGAACTAGGAGAATTGCTGAGTGACCCAGATGTCGTCTCAGACACCAAGCGTTTCATGGAGCTTTCGAAAGAAGAAGCTTCTACTCGTGATACAGTAACGGCCTACCGTGAGTACAAACAAGTCCTCCAAAACATCATTGATGCAGAAGAGATGATTAAAGAATCAGGCGGAGATGCGGACTTGGAAGAAATGGCCAAGCAAGAGCTCAAGGATGCCAAGGCTGAAAAAGAAGAATACGAAGAAAAACTAAAAATCTTGCTCCTTCCAAAAGATCCAAACGACGACAAGAACATCATCCTTGAAATCCGTGGAGCAGCTGGAGGTGACGAAGCAGCGCTTTTCGCTGGTGACCTCCTAACTATGTACCAAAAATATGCTGAAGCCCAAGGCTGGCGCTTTGAAGTCATGGAAGCTTCTATGAACGGTGTCGGTGGTTTCAAAGAAGTCGTTGCCATGGTTTCTGGTCAGTCTGTATACTCTAAACTCAAGTATGAGTCTGGTGCCCACCGTGTGCAACGTGTCCCTGTGACAGAAAGTCAAGGCCGTGTTCATACCTCGACAGCTACAGTTCTAGTCATGCCTGAAGTGGAAGAAGTAGAATACGATATTGATCCAAAAGACCTTCGTGTTGACATCTACCACGCATCAGGTGCTGGTGGACAGAACGTCAACAAGGTTGCGACTGCTGTTCGTATCGTTCACTTGCCAACCAATATCAAGGTTGAGATGCAGGAAGAACGTACCCAGCAGAAAAACCGTGAGAAGGCTATGAAGATTATTCGTGCGCGTGTGGCTGACCATTTTGCTCAGATTGCACAAGATGAGCAAGACGCTGAGCGTAAGTCAACTATCGGTACTGGTGACCGTTCAGAACGTATTCGTACTTACAACTTCCCACAAAATCGTGTCACAGATCATCGTATTGGTTTGACACTCCAGAAACTAGATACCATTTTGTCTGGTAAATTGGATGAAGTTGTGGACGCTTTGGTCCTTTACGATCAAACACAGAAATTAGAAGAATTAAACAAATAATGAAATTAGCTCAATTATTTTCAGATTTTGAAGAAGAATTGATAAGACAAGGAGAGGAAGCAGAAAGCCTCTCTTTTGTCTATCGTAGCCTGAAAAAACTCTCTTTTACAGATTTCGTCTTTGCCCTCCAGCAAGAAGTAACAGAGGAAGAAAAACAATTTGTAGAGGAAATTTACCAGCAGTTAACGGCCCACAAACCAGCTCAGTATATCATTGGTCACGCAGATTTCTTTGGAATGCAGTTAAAAGTGGATGAGCGGGTTTTGATTCCTCGTCCAGAGACAGAGGAGTTGGTGGAACTTATCCTAGCTGAAAATCCTGAGGAAAATCTTAAGGTCCTAGATATTGGAACTGGAAGTGGTGCCATAGCCCTCGCACTAGCAAAAAACAGACCAGATTGGTCAGTGACAGCAGCAGATATTTCACAAGAGGCTTTGCAGCTTGCATCTGAGAATGCCAAAAATCAAAATCTTAATATATTTTTTAAAAAATCTGATTGTTTTGCAGAAATTTCTGAAAAATATGATATAATTGTATCCAATCCACCCTATATCTCTCGTGAAGATGAGTCAGAGGTCAGTTTGAATGTTTTGCATTCGGAGCCTCATCTAGCTCTCTTTGCAGATGAGGATGGCCTAGCTATTTACCGTAGAATTACGGAAGATGCAAAAGACTATCTCACAGATGGTGGTAAGATTTACCTTGAAATTGGATACAAGCAAGGTCAAAGTGTTCCTGCGCTTTTTAGGAAACATCTTCCTGAAAAACGGGTGCAAACACTCAAGGACCAATTTGGTCAAGATAGGATGGTTGTAGTTGATGATGGACAGGATTAGACAAGAGTTGGAAAAGGGCGGAGCTGTTGTTTTGCCTACAGAGACGGTTTACGGCCTATTTGCTAAGGCCTTAGATGAAAAAGCTGTCGACCATGTTTACCAACTCAAACGTCGTCCTAGAGACAAGGCGCTCAATCTTAATGTTGCTTCTCTAGAGGACATCTTGCACTTTTCAAAGAAACAGCCAACTTATCTCCAAAAGCTTGTAGAGACCTTTTTACCAGGTCCCTTGACCATTATCCTCGAAGCCAATGACCGAGTTCCCTTTTGGGTCAATTCTGGTCTTGCAACTGTTGGATTTCGGATGCCGAGTCACCCTATTACACTTGATTTGATTCGAGAGACAGGTCCTTTGATTGGGCCGTCTGCCAATATTTCAGGTCAGGCAAGTGGAGTGACCTTTGCTCAAATTCTAGAGGATTTTGACCAAGAGGTTCTGGGTCTGGAGGACGACGCTTTTCTAACTGGACAGGATTCGACGATTTTGGATTTGTCTGGAGACAAGGTGAAAATCTTACGCCAGGGGACCATTAAGCAAGAGGATATTCTTGCTCGGTTGCCAGAGATTTCTTTTGAGGAGGAATGAGATGCTAAGAGATTTGCAAGAAACAGATGTGAATGCTATATGTGAGATTAACCAAGAGGTTTTGGGCTATTCTTTTAGTCCGGAGGACACAGCTAGTCAACTAGCTAGACTATCTCAGGATTCCCATCATTTCCTACTTGGCTATGAGGATGCAGCCAGCCATGTCCTACTTGGATATGTCCATGCTGAAGCTTATGAATCCCTTTATTCCAAAGCAGGATTTAATATCTTAGGCTTAGCGGTTTCACCTCAAGCACAAGGGCTAGGTATCGGTAAATCCTTGTTGCAAGGGTTGGATCAAGAAGCAAAAAGACGGGGTTATGAGTTTATCCGCTTAAATTCTGCCGATCACCGTCAGGGTGCTCATGCATTTTATGAAAAAGTTGGTTATACTTGTGATAAAGTGCAGAAACGGTTTATTCGCATTCTTTAGTTTATTTTCTTTCTTGTAAAAACAAACTAAAGGACCAGTCACACTAAAAAGGAGAAGACCTATGATTTTTGATAAAGACGATTTTAAAGCATACGATGCTGATCTCTGGAATGCTATTGCCAAAGAAGAAGAACGCCAACAAAACAACATTGAGTTGATTGCTTCGGAAAACGTGGTTTCCAAGGCTGTTATGGCAGCTCAAGGGTCTATCTTGACGAATAAATACGCTGAAGGTTACCCAGGACGCCGTTATTATGGTGGAACGGATGTAGTAGACGTGGTAGAAACTCTAGCTATTGAACGTGCAAAAGAAATTTTCGGTGCTAAATTCGCCAATGTCCAACCTCACTCAGGAAGCCAAGCCAACTGTGCGGCTTACATGGCCTTGATTGAGCCTGGTGATACGGTTATGGGAATGGATTTGGCTGCTGGTGGGCACTTGACCCACGGGGCTCCTGTTAGCTTCTCTGGTCAAACCTACAACTTTGTTTCTTACAGTGTGGATCCTGAAACAGAACTCTTGGACTTTGATGCCATCTTGAAACAAGCCCAAGAAGTAAAACCTAAACTAATCGTAGCAGGTGCTTCAGCCTATTCTCAAATTATCGACTTCTCAAAATTCCGTGAAATCGCAGACGCTGTCGGGGCTAAGCTCATGGTAGATATGGCTCATATCGCTGGTTTGGTCGCTGCTGGTCTACATCCAAGTCCAGTTCCATACGCTCATATCACAACGACAACGACCCACAAAACCCTTCGTGGACCTCGTGGTGGCTTGATCCTGACAAATGATGAGGACCTAGCGAAGAAAATCAACTCAGCTATTTTCCCTGGTATTCAGGGTGGACCTTTGGAGCATGTTATCGCTGCTAAGGCGGTGTCATTCAAAGAAGTTTTAGATCCGGCCTTCAAGGAATATGCTGCTAATGTCATCAAAAACAGCAAGGCTATGGCAGCTGTCTTCTTGCAAGACCCTGACTTCCGTATCATTTCTGGCGGGACTGAAAACCACCTCTTCTTAGTCGATGTTACTAAGGTTGTTGAAAACGGAAAAGTGGCTCAAAACTTGCTGGATGAGGTTAATATTACCCTAAATAAAAACTCAATCCCTTACGAAACTTTGTCACCATTCAAGACAAGTGGGATTCGTATCGGAGCAGCAGCCATCACTGCACGTGGATTTGGTGAAGAAGAATGCCGTAAAGTGGCTGAACTCATCATTAAAACTCTTAAGAATGCAGAAAATGAAGCTGTATTAGAAGAAGTGAGAAGTGAAGTCAAAGAATTGACAGATGCCTTCCCACTATACGAGGACTAATACTTTTATGGACATTTATATTAAGAAAGCTATTATCCATCAGTTCAGCCCAGATGATACCGAGCTGTTTCTAGCGGATAAGTTTCTCAATATCACTCCAAAAATCGAGGAATACCTACGTAAAAAAATCGAACGTGTGTATTCAGATGAAGCCAAGACTGGGATTTTCGAAGAAGAAAATCCCTTCTTCAATCACATCACAGATGATTTATTGGAGACATCAGTAACACTGGCTAATCTCTGGAAAGAGGAGTTCAGCATTTCTGAAAACCTCAAGACCAATGACTTGGTTTTTGTTCAGTTTTCTAAAGAAGGCGTTGAACATTTCGCTTTCTTGCGAATTGCTCTACGTGAGACCTTGACCCACCTCGGTGGAGAAGTTGATAATCCAATCAAGCTAACTCAGAATAACCTGCCTGGATTTGGAACAGGAGCTGACGAGGCCTTGGTGGTTAATCTTCAAAGTCGCAAGTACCATCTCATCGAAAAACGAATCAAGTACAATGGGACTTTTTTGAACTACTTTTCAGAAAATCTCCTAGCCGTTGCTCCCAAGATTTCACCAAAGAAATCTATCAAGGAACTGGAAAAAACGGCTCAGAGAATTGCAGAGTCCTTTAACACAGATGATTTTCAATTTCAATCTAAGGTCAAATCAGCGATTTTCAACAATCTTGAAGAAAGCAATGAACTGTCACCTGAAAAATTGGCTAACGACCTTTTTGATAACAATCTGACAGCTCGTTTGAGCTTTATCGACCAAGTCAAGGAAGCTGTACCAGAACCAGTCCAGTTTGATGAAATTGATGCCAGTCGTCAGCTCAAGAAATTTGAAAACCAAAAACTTTCCTTGTCAAACGGAATCGAACTCATCGTTCCCAATAACGTCTATCAAGATGCCGAGTCTGTTGAGTTTATCCAAAATGACAATGGAACCTATTCTATCTTAATCAAAAATATCGAGGATATTCAAAGTAAATAATGTTTAAATTTATAAGAAGAGTGCTTGTGCTAGCAGTCTTCCTTTTCGCAGGATACAAAGCTTATCATATCCATCAGGATGTTAAACAAGTCATGACTTACCAACCTATGGTTCGGGAAATCCTCAGTGAAAGAGATACTCCAGCTAATGAAGAGTTGGTGCTCGCCATGATTTATACCGAAACGAAGGGAAAAGAGCGGGATGTCATGCAGTCTAGTGAGTCTGCTAGTGGCGCTACCAATACCATCAATGACGATGCCTCTAGTATTCGCCAAGGGATACAGACACTAACAGATAACCTCTATTTGGCACAGAGCAAAGGAGTAGATGTCTGGACAGCCGTTCAAGCCTATAATTTTGGACCTGCCTATATAGACTTTGTTGCTCAGAATGGCAAGGAAAATACTTTGGCACTAGCCAAGCGTTACTCCCGAGAAACGGTCGCTCCAATTCTAGGTAATACTACAGGGAAGACCTACACCTATATCAACCCCATTTCTATCTTTCACGGAGCCGAACTCTATGAAAATGGTGGAAATTATTACTACTCGAGACAGGTACGCTTTAACCTGTACATCATGAAATTCTTTAATTTCTTTTAAGCATCTGGTTTGACCAGGTGTTTTTCACTATAAGCTTTCTTTAAGATTGTTTTATTACCCTAGAAAGGTAAAGGAGGGAATATCCCATGAGAAAGAAATTCTTTCTAACAAGTGCTGCAGTATTGTGGGCCGCAACAGCTATGACAAGCGTCCACGCAGCAACAGATGTTCAAAAAGTAATCGATGAAACCTATGTACAACCTGAATATGTTCTTGGCTCTTCACTATCTGAAGACCAGAAAAACAAAACTCTTAGCAAACTTGGCTATGACGTTTCAAAAGACACCAAAGATATCAAAACAATGACCCCTGATATCTATTCGAAAATCATGAATGTGGCTAATGATGCTAGTCTACAGCTCTATTCGTCAGCTAAGATTCAAAAACTAGGTGATAAGTCGCCTCTAGAGGTCAAGATTGAAACGCCTGAAAATATCACCAAGGTGACGCAGGATATGTACCGTAATGCAGCAGTGACCTTGGGAGTAGAGCATGCCAAAATCACAGTTGCAGCTCCTATTCCAGTTACAGGTGAGAGTGCCCTAGCAGGGATTTACTACTCGTTAGAGGCCAATGGAGCTAAAGTACCACAAGCCAATAAAGACTTGGCTCAAGAAGAGTTAAAGGCCTTGTCAGATATCAATGCTGAAAACAAGGACAAGTCAGGTTACGACGCCAATAAGCTCAATGTGGCTTTGGCAGATATCAAGGCAGGAATTGCAAAGGCAAAAGAAGCCAAAGGAAATCTGACAGAAGAAGATGTCCGCAAAATCGTTGAAGACACGCTAAAAAACTACAAACTTGATCAGGTTATAACAGGAAACCAGGTCAATATCATCATCAATTTTGCACTTAACCTCTCGAAGAGTGACATCTTGAATAATGCTGATTTCACTAAAACCCTAAAAGACCTCAAGGATAGCATTGTTTCCCAAGCTGGAGATAGCTTTAAAAATATCAATCTCAACTTTGATGCCAATAAAGCGCTAGAAGACGGGGGCAACTTCTTTAGTTCTCTTTGGCAAGCCATTGTCAACTTCTTCAAGAGTTTTGGTGCTTAGGTCATTTCATGATATAATAGATGGTAACAGAAATGTTGCCGTCTTTTTTTGTCGGCCGATAGAAAGTGAAAAATATGTTAAAGAAAAATGATATTGTAGAAGTTGAAATTGTTGATTTGACCCATGAAGGTGCTGGGGTTGCCAAGGTAGATGGTTTGGTTTTCTTTGTAGAAAATGCTCTACCAACTGAGAAAATCCTCATGCGTGTTCTTAAAGTCAATAAGAAGATTGGCTTTGGGAAGGTTGAAGAATACCTTACACATTCTCCGCATCGTAACCAAGACCTTGACCTAGCTTATCTACGTTCAGGAATTGCTGACTTGGGGCATCTTGCCTATCCAGAGCAGCTCAAGTTTAAAACCAAGCAAGTCAAAGACAGTCTCTACAAGATTGCTGGTATTACCGATGTAGAGGTTGCTGAAACTCTTGGTATGGACCATCCAGTCAAGTACCGAAATAAGGCACAGGTGCCCGTTCGTCGAGTGAATGGTGTCTTGGAAACTGGCTTTTTCCGTAAAAATTCGCACGATCTCATGCCCCTTGAAGATTTCTTTATCCAGGATCCTGCTATTGACCAAGTTGTGGTAGTTCTTCGAGATTTGCTTCGTCGCTATGACTTGAAACCTTATGACGAAAAGGAACAGTCTGGCTTGATTCGGAACCTTGTTGTGCGTCGTGGGCATCATTCAGGACAAATCATGGTTATTTTAGTGACTACACGTCCTAAAATTTTCCGAGTGGAGCAATTGATTGAACAAATCATCAAGCAGTTCCCAGAGATTGTCTCTGTCATGCAAAATATCAACGACCGAAATACCAATGCGGTTTTTGGGAAAGAATGGCGAGTTCTCTATGGTCAAGATTACATTACGGACCAAATGTTGGGGAATAGCTTCCAAATCTCTGGACCAGCTTTCTACCAAGTCAATACTCAAATGGCGGAGAAACTCTATCAAACAGCCATTGACTTTGCGGAGTTAAAAGCAGATGATGTGGTTATCGATGCTTATTCGGGTATTGGAACCATTGGTTTATCAGTCGCCAAGCATGTCAAGGAAGTCTATGGAGTTGAGGTCATCCCAGAAGCAGTTGAGAATAGCCAGAAGAATGCTGCATTAAATAATATCACAAATGCCCACTATGTCTGTGATACTGCTGAAAATGCTATGAAGAATTGGCTCAAGGAAGGTATTCACCCAACCGTTATATTGGTCGACCCACCACGCAAGGGCTTGACCGAGAGCTTTATCAAAGCAAGCGCTCAAACAGGAGCAGACCGTATTGCCTATATCTCCTGCAATGTCGCAACCATGGCGCGTGATATCAAACTCTACCAAGAATTGGGTTATGAATTGAAGAAAGTCCAGCCGGTGGATCTGTTTCCACAGACGCATCACGTGGAGTGTGTGAGTTTGTTAGTGAAACGTAGTTAAACCTCAAAAGGTTCACCCAAACCTTTTGAGTCCCACAAACGCATCATGTTGAGGCGGTATCACTGCTTGTACGAGCTGAGGCATCAGCGAAGTTGAAGTAGATGCTCCGCCCATGGGATAGGACTCGTAGAATGAGGAGGGAAACCGACGAAATGATACGGTAAGTCCGAACCGCTGAGTGCATGGCTCTGCTCTTCCGATCTGAGACAGTCGAAAAGTAGAAGGAGATGGTATTGGTATCAATCAATGAGTAACAAAGTAACAGCATGATTCGAAACATTTGCTTGTAATTTTCGGAGGAACATCAATATGGATGGAATAACAAAAGATTCTATAAAAACGGCTAAACTAATAAAACAATTATGGCCCCAATTGACCGATAAAGAAGCTTTTGATGAAGTAAAAAAATATACGAATGGCAAAAATACTGCAATCTTTACTGAAGTTGAAGGTGATACAATTGTAGGTCTAGCACTATGTTCACTCAGATTTGATTATGTTGAAGGTTGTAAATATAGTCCTGTTGGATTCTTAGAAGGGATTATTGTCGACGAGGAATATCGTTTAAAGGATATTGCTAAAAATCTCTGCACAAAATGTGAGGAATGGGCGAAAAATAAAGGATGTAAGGAATTTGCAAGTGACTGTACTTTAACCAATACGGATTCTATAAGATTTCATCTCAATATTGGATTTCAGGAGGCAAATAGAATTATTCATTTTAAGAAGAAATTATAATTTAGAAACGTGAATAAACTTGTTTAAACTTTATGTATCTTTAGAAAGTGTGAAAGATTGGACGAACAAATTTTTTTGATGGGTGGAAATCCGCCGATAAAGAACCATACGGTTGTTAATAAAATTGTGTCATCAAGGAAGATTGAAAGAATTGTTATTTTTACAGTTTTTCGAGATAATTGGCAACCCTATATGAAAAAGTACACGGATGTTTTCCAAAGTCAATTTTCTAATCTAAACACTGATTACTTACTTTTGGACACTGAGCAGATTGATTTTGATAGCTATTTAGATGCTAATCTAATCATCATCGGTGGAGGAAATACGGAAAAATATATAGCTACTTATGTCAATCAGGAGTTCAAAAATTATATCGATCATATGCTTAATAAAGGGGCAAAAGTTATAGGGTTTTCTGCAGGAGCCCTATTATTAGGAGAAAAAGTCTATGTCTCACCTAATGATAATTCATATCATCAGATAAAGATAAAAAATGGATTAGGAGTCTTTAGTCAGTTTTTAATTAGTGTCCATTATGATTCCTGGAATGATAAAGCTAATAAGGATAGAGCAGAAGAACTCGTCAGTGTTCCCATAATTCCACTAAATGATCATTCCTGTCTTGTATTGGATAGACTTGGAAACATTATTGAGAAAATTGACTAGTTTTAATCATGCGAATCTGAATCTACGAAACTAAAGTATTGAAGAAATGAATAGTGAAAAGCCTTGATTGTAAGGCTTTTTTGTGTTTTTATGATAGAATATAGGTAGTTATAATCGAGAGAAACTAAGAAGCAGTAACAAATATTACATATAAAATAATCAAAATAAGGAAAATAAAATGACAGAAATTGACAAAAAGAATTTAAAAAATTATCTTTGTTTTACATTTGGAATTACTTATATATCTTGGGGGCTTCTTGCCATCTTTACGCAATCTTATATTTTGGGATTAGAGACATTTATAGGAAGAATATTACATATAGTTGGTGCACTTGGACCAGCTATTGCAAGTGGTTTTTATTTGAAAAGGAATAATATAAAATTTAAACATTTTGTATTTACTAAAAGAAAAAGTAGTAGTATTTATTTCATTATTCATTTGTTAGCAATTTTGATACTATTCTCTTTATCTTCCTTAGAATTAAATGAAGTATCCATTTATCTGATGCCACTATTCTTTATTCAATTAATTTTTTTTGGTGGTGGACATGAAGAATTGGGATGGAGAGGAATATTACAACCTTTACTTGATAAAAAATATACTTATTGGAAATCTAATTTGATTGTAGGTTCAATCTGGGGAATTTGGCATCTGCCTTTATGGTTTATAGTTGGAGAAAGTCATCAAGGATTTCCTTTTATTTTATTTTTTATATATACATTATTTTTAAGTTTTGTTTTAGGGCTTCTTTACCGTCAAACGAAATCTGTGGGATACTGTATATTATTTCATGCGTTCGCAAATTTGTTAAATCTCTATTTTGTGTTAAAAATTAATCTTATTTTTATTATCATTTTTATTGGTTATTTGATTTATACGATATTGGCTAGTAATAGAATTAGTAAGGAAACAACATTTTAAAATTTAGATCAGGATATCCATTATTGAAAGTAACGTGTGGTCATTCTAGATAATCAATGTTAGAGACTTTTCTATTTGATGAGGCATCACTGCTTGTTCAAACTGATTTAACAAGTATTTATCTAGTGAAATCCCTACAGTAAGGAGTTTAAACATGAAATTCCATGAATTTGGTGATAAGAATTTGCCTCCTATTATACTGATACATGGTGGTGGCAGTTCTTGGTGGAATTATCTTCGTCAAGCACGAATCTTGTCAAAAGAATACCGTATTATTCTACCCACTTTGAATGGCCACGGCGAGGAATATCAACTTGATTATGTTTCTACGGAAGATTCTGCTTTGGAGATTCTAGACTATATCAAAGCAAACTGCGGTGGGAAATTGTTTGCAATCGGTGGTGTTTCACTTGGTGGTCAAATTGCCATGGAGCTTTTGTCTTTAGACAGTGAAATTGCTGAGAAGGCTATCATAGATGGAAGCCTCTGTATTCCTCAACCAAGGTTAGCTAAAATCAGCATCTTTCTAGTGTCTCTATTTGGTAAACTGATGTTCAATAAATTCTCTTGCAAACTTCAGTTAAGCATGATGAACAAACTCTATCCTAAACTGACTTATCCAGAGGAAATAAAAGCTTATTATTTGGAGGATCTGCCAAGGACCCCTGTCAAAACATTGGTGACCATTTACAAAAGCTATATGGGATGTTACAAGCTGAAAAATATGATTTCTGCTAGCAAGGCTCAGGTTCTGTATATTTATGGTGAAAAAGAATTGAACTGTGTGAAAGAATCAGCGAAATTATTTCATCAGCTACATTCAAATACAATTTTGTATGAAGCAAAGGGCTATAACCACGGCTATTTATCAGCTTACCTGCCTTATGAGTGGATTGATTTGGTGGTGCCATTTTTAAAGAGTGACTCATTAGAAATGTGTAACGAATCTGATATGCCATAAGGAGGAAACGTATGCTAGGAGCAATAGTTGGAGACATTGTAGATTCAGTTTACGAATGGAACAATATCAAAACGAAGGATTTTCCTTTATTTCGGAAAGACTGCTTTTTTACAGATGATACGGTAAGTCCGAACCACTTAGAGTGTGAGTTTGCTAGTGAAACATTGCTAATCCTCAAAATAAAGAAACCAAAATACCATTATTTAGGAATGAAAACCTAAACTGTTTTTAAGGAGGTGTTATATTGATAGAGAGCAGACCTGAGTTTGATAAAATCACATCCTTTGATGAGTTTAATAAATACTACTGGTATCGTGATGAACTTTCACAGATATGCAGGTCATTAGGACTTGAATATAGAGGTACAAAACAAGAACTCAATCATATTATTGAGCAGTACTTTAAGGGTAATTTGATTAAAAAATCATCAATAAAAAGGAAAAAGAAACAAGTAGAAGTCGTTGCCTTAGATACGCCCTTACTTGAATGTGGATTCTCCTTTAATGCATACTTTAGAGAATATTTCTCAACTTTAACAGATGTTTCGCCCTTTAAATTTACTGCTGATATGGCGACAGCTTGGAGAAAAGTAAAAAGAGAAGATGATTTGAGTTTTACAATCCAAGATATGCTAAAAGTCTATTATGGAGATTCAGATTATGCCAAGTATGACCATTCGGTTTGTCAATGGAATCAGTTTTTTAAGGATTTTTGTGCAGATGAAAATAGTCACAATTACTCGAATAAACTAAAAGTAGCTTCTATTCTTTGGAAAGAAGTTAGAAATTCAAGTAATGCAAAAATTTATTCAAAGAATCTTTTAACTAAATATGCAGATAAGATAAAAGAGTATGACAAGTAGAAATGTCAGTCTAAACTAATAGTTTGTAAGGAGGAATACCATGCTAGGAGCAATTATTGGAGATATTGTCGGTTCGGTTTACGAATGGAACAATATCAAAACGAAGGATTTTCCTTTATTTCGTGAGGATTGTTTTTTCACGGATGATACAGTAAGTCCTAACCGCTGAGTGTGTGAGTTTGCTAGTGAAACATTTTTAATATTCATAAGATTTAAAGTTGATTACAAAAAAAAGGAAGTATTATCATGGGAATATTCGATGATTTTGAGTACAAAGAAAACTACCTAGATGAAGAAAAAGTAATTGAAATACTTAAAAAGATTTTAAGAGCAATTCATCTAAATAATTATAGAGATATTTTGAATTGTGTTGATGGTTCAGAAGTTGATGATGTAAGAGAGTTACTTGAATATATTGACGATTCATTACAATTAAATGATTTTGATAAAATTGATGAATATGGTGTAGATTGTAATTTCCATCCGAATTATGAGTACTCCCAACTACAAGTTTATGAATTTAATGATCAAACTGGCTTTATTGTTGAATATGAGATGACCTCCGATTCTGAATTAGTAGATTTAACCCTACAATTGGAATTTTTATACAATAATGATGGTTACAAAATAACTTCTATAGATGTTGATCCTGGATAAACCACACTTAATTATCTTCGTTATATGATAAATGCGTATATAAAGGCTAGATAATTTGATTGTAAGTTGCTTAAAATATCGGTTAGTTTTTCAAATATTGAGAGATTGAAAGATGTATCTATTGGAATTGTACCAAAATGATTATTCTAAAGATTTTGTCGTGTTTGATTCTTTAGAAGATGGAAAAGACTTTGTTTCTCGCTGATGATACGGTAAGTCCGAACCGCTGAGTGTGTGAGTTTGTTAGTGAAACGTAGCTAATCCCCTCACCTTTTCATTTTAAGGCAAGAAGGCTTCAAAGCTCCAATTGAGCTTTGAACTCCCCAAACCTATTGAGTTCCGCAAACGCATCATGTTGAGGCGGTAAGTTTGCTAGTCAAGGAGTAAAACGACGAAGATTAGCATTTACTTCCGCCCATGCGATAGCTGTCCGTGATTGACAAGTGCTAGCACGCAGACAGAACGGAGATAGCGAACCGCTGAGTGTGTCGCTCTGCTCGTAAAAGCTTAGAAACCTTTGAACGAAAGGGATAATGAAAGCCTTGATTGCAAGGCTTTTTGCTTTATGGTGGGTAAGTATCAGAGTGAGAAAATTTTTGGAATGAGTAGAAGTGATAGCTAGAAATTATCAGTTTCTATTTCCATTTACCCTGTGGGTACGTGTTTGTTTCCATTGACAAGGAGTTTGTGGGAATAGAAATGTACCCACCTTGTTTGAATCAAGTGAAGTGTAGTTGAAGGAAATCTGTTGAAAGCAATACTTCATTTTACCGAATAAGTAATAATTTAGGCAACTTCAAATCGATTAAAAAAAACTATTTTAAAGGTTAAGAGTAGACAAAAATTGTCCACTCTTTTTTGCAAACTCAATTTATCAATAAATGAAATGAGGGAATGTAAAATGAAATATTTTGAGGTTGAGTTAGAAAATCCTGATGAATTTTTAAAACTACAAACAGAAGATTTTGTGAAAGCTAATCGCTTGCTACTAAGGAAGATAATCCAGAGCGTTACAGTCTATGAAGAAAACTTCGTCATATCCTTTAAATCTGGCATCGAATTGGAAGTATGAGTCTCATTCCATAACTTTTATATTGAACATATCATCTTGTTGTGTTATACTATAAATTGATATAAACAAAGATGTAGGAGGAACCGAAACTATGACAGCCTCAATGCGTTTAAGATAAGCTGGCAATAAAAAAAGCAGAATCTATACCCGATGATAGGCTTTTTTGTTGTGCTTATTTATACGATATTGAGCATTCATTAGTTACGGTGAGGATATTGGTTATTTAACTATACCTTTATTTAACTATGTCTTTAATATGAATGTTTCCAAATTGTATGTATGCAGACCAAAAGCCACATTGTGGGGTTTGGCCTGCATTTTTTATTGCCTAGAATGCTATTCAAAATAGAAATTCAAGCAAAATAATATGCAGGAGATAATATAAATGGAAAAATACAACAATTGGAAACGAAAATTTTATGCAATATGGGCAGGGCAAGCAGTATCATTAATCACTAGTGCCATCCTGCAAATGGCGATTATTTTTTACCTTACAGAAAAAACAGGATCTGCGATGGTCTTGTCTATGGCTTCATTAGTAGGTTTTTTACCCTATGCGATTTTGGGACCTGCCATTGGTGTGCTAGTGGATCGTCATGATAGGAAGAAGATAATGATTGGTGCCGATTTAATTATCGCAGCAGCTGGTGCAGTGCTTGCTATTGTTGCATTCTGTATGGAGCTACCTGTCTGGATGATTATGATAGTATTGTTTATCCGTAGCATTGGAACAGCTTTTCATACCCCAGCACTCAATGCGGTTACACCACTTTTAGTACCAGAAGAACAGCTAACGAAATGCGCAGGCTATAGTCAGTCTTTGCAGTCTATAAGCTATATTGTTAGTCCGGCAGTTGCAGCACTCTTATACTCCGTTTGGGATTTAAATGCTATTATTGCCATCGACGTATTGGGTGCTGTGATTGCATCTATTACGGTAGCAATTGTACGTATACCTAAGCTGGGTAATCAAGTGCAAAGTTTAGAACCAAATTTCATAAGGGAGATGAAAGAAGGAGTTGTGGTTCTGAGACAAAACAAAGGATTGTTTGCCTTATTACTCTTAGGAACACTATATACTTTTGTTTATATGCCAATCAATGCACTATTTCCTTTAATAAGCATGGAACACTTTAATGGAACGCCTGTGCATATTTCTATTACGGAAATTTCCTTTGCATTTGGGATGCTAGCAGGAGGCTTATTATTAGGAAGATTAGGGGGCTTCGAAAAGCATGTATTACTAATAACAAGTTCATTTTTTATAATGGGGACCAGTTTAGCCGTTTCGGGAATACTTCCTCCAAATGGATTTGTAATATTCGTAGTTTGCTGTGCAATAATGGGGCTTTCGGTGCCATTTTATAGCGGTGTGCAAACAGCTCTTTTTCAGGAGAAAATTAAGCCTGAATATTTAGGACGTGTATTTTCTTTGATCGGAAGTATCATGTCACTTGCTATGCCAATTGGGTTAATTCTTTCTGGATTCTTTGCTGATAAAATCGGTGTAAATCATTGGTTTTTACTATCAGGTATTTTAATTATTGGCATTGCTATAGTTTGCCAAATGATAACTGAGGTTAGAAAATTAGATTTAAAATAAACAATATTGGAGGAATATTTATGTATCTTATTTTCATGTAACTCTTCCTGCTAAAATCGCAGGGTTTTCCCTGCATACAAGCAAATGAAAGCATGCGATTATAGACAGGAGGAAATGTTATGGAATTAATATTAAAAGCAAAAGACATTCGTGTGGAATTCAAAGGACGCGATGTTTTAGATATAAATGAATTAGAAGTATATGATTATGACCGTATTGGTTTAGTAGGAGCAAATGGTGCTGGAAAAAGCACTTTACTCAGGGTACTTTTAGGAGAATTAACTCCCCCAGGATGTAAAATGAATCGTCTGGGTGAACTTGCCTATATTCCCCAGTTGGACGAAGTAACTCTGCAGGAGGAAAAAGATTTTGCACTTGTAGGCAAGCTAGGTGTTGAGCAATTAAATATACAGACTATGAGCGGTGGTGAAGAAACAAGGCTTAAAATAGCACAGGCCTTATCGGCACAGGTTCATGGTATTTTAGCGGATGAACCTACGAGCCATTTAGACCGTGAAGGAATTGATTTTCTAATAGGACAGCTAAAATATTTTACAGGTGCACTGTTAGTTATTAGCCATGACCGCTATTTTCTTGATGAAATAGTAGATAAAATATGGGAACTGAAAGATGGCAAAATCACTGAGTATTGGGGAAACTATTCTGATTATCTTCGTCAGAAAGAGGAAGAACGTAAGAGCCAAGCTGCAGAATACGAACAATTTATTGCGGAACGTGCCCGATTGGAAAGGGCTGCGGAGGAAAAGCGAAAACAGGCTCGTAAAATAGAACAGAAGGCAAAAGGTTCTTCAAAGAAAAAAAGTACTGAAGACGGAGGGCGTTTAGCTCATCAAAAATCAATAGGAAGTAAGGAAAAAAAGATGTATAATGCTGCTAAAACCCTAGAGCACAGGATTGCGGCCTTAGGAAAAGTAGAAGCTCCGGAAGGCATTCGCAGAATTCGTTTCAGGCAAAGTAAAGCATTGGAGCTCCATAATCCATACCCTATAGTCGGTGCAGAAATTAATAAAGTATTTGGGGATAAGGCTCTGTTTGAAAATGCATCTTTTCAAATTCCGTTAGGAGCAAAAGTGGCGTTAACTGGTGGTAATGGAATCGGAAAAACAACTTTAATCCAAATGATCTTAAACCATGAAGAAGGAATTTCTATTTCGCCTAAGGCAAAAATAGGTTACTTTGCACAGAATGGTTACAAGTACAACAGTAATCAGAATGTTATGGAGTTTATGCAGAAGGATTGTGACTACAATATATCAGAAATTCGTTCAGTGCTAGCATCTATGGGGTTCAAACAGAACGATATTGGAAAAAGTTTATCTGTTTTAAGCGGTGGAGAAATTATAAAATTGTTGCTTGCTAAAATGCTCATGGGTAGATATAACATCCTAATAATGGATGAACCCAGTAACTTCCTTGACATACCAAGTTTAGAGGCTTTGGAAATACTAATGAAGGAGTACACCGGAACTATCGTGTTTATCACCCACGATAAACGATTACTCGAAAATGTAGCAGATGTAGTTTATGAAATTAGAGATAAGAAAATAAATCTGAAACATTAAATTTAAGGTAGTCGCTGGTCAGTATAGTCTGTTCTGGTTGGCGACTCCATTGTTAAAGAGTATAAAGACTTTAGATTTTATGAATATTAAAAATAGGAACAGTCAATTGAACTGCTCCTATTTTTCTGCTAAATATATTGTAGTTTTCTTATATGTATAATGATAGATTAGCGGATTCTCATCTACGGTACTTACTTCAAATATGAAGAAGTGATCGCGGTTATCTCTGGACTTTTCCTTATTGAGGACAAAGTAATTCTTACGTGAAGTCGCCATTGTTTTTAGGATATCATCAGTTAGGAAGGTCAATGGAATATTCATGTTAGAGTAGCGGTAGAAGTCACGTTCAAAATCTTGGTAGCTCTCGCTATAATAGTCCATTTGTAGGTGATTACGCTGAAACTCAAGCTGATTCATAGAGCACCTCCTCGACAAGTTCAATACTAATAATGTCTTTTAATTTCAAATTGATGTGACCTGTTGTAGTTTTTATCAAAATGAAATCTTTGGTCAGACTTGGTATTGTTCCAGTGTAGGAAACACGCTTGTTTTTTTCAATCACTTGAATGCGTGTGCGTAGCTGCCCGGCGTATACTTGACTGAGGAGTAATAATTTCTTCTCTAGTGATAAGTCAGACATGTACGTTACTTTGTTTGTATCATCAGAGAGTGCTGATGCATGTTCAGATAGGAAAAAGCCCATCCATTTTTGCATCTTTGTATCCTGGTACTCTCTTGCTGATTGAAATGGTAAATATGAACGGTCAATCATATCAAATCCTTTCTATGCAGAGGCAAGGGTATTTTTATCAAATTGAATCGTAAAACCTTGAATTCCCCCACCTGTGTAACATTCTTTAAAGCGATTGATTACCTCAGTATAGATTATCACAGATGAGCTTGTTGGCTTAATGCTAAATGTAAATTCCAATGGTAATCGGTTTTCAGATTTAGCATGTACTAGTCGTATCGATATTTCAGTTGTTTTGAGTTTTCTCTGACGAAGTTTTGAAGTTGCTGTTTCAACGATTCCATGTAAAAATCTTTCAAGCATTTCAATATCATTACATCCTTTGCTACGGATTTCTGAAAATTGTACTGTATTTTTTTCTTGTTTCATTTTAATCCCTCCAATCCACCCGCGGAATGACCACCGATAAGTTTACTGCGTTCAATATTTCTGGAACCTTCAGTTAGGACGGTTCCTTTTTGTATGGCTAAAAAACCAAACTGTTCTCTGACAACATCAATAGCTGTCTGAAGTCTATTATCTTTTTCAATTTGTTCTACATCATCAAAGAGTGATAGTAGAGTATAGCTTTCATCTACGAAGCCACTATAAGATACACCAATTTGTCTCACTGCACCAGAGGTGTATTTTTTCGGAATAATACAAGTACATGACTCACCATTGTTTTGGGGAGATTTGCGGGTTCAATTTTATTCTGAGCATTTATAGATTTTTTCATCTCAGTCCTAGAATAGCCAATATGAATAGAAACGACAGTAGTCAATACTAGGGCTACTGTTCCGTTCCACAGTATCATTTAAAAATCATTTTCACACCCTTTCGTCTATTAGTATAGAAGAAAGCTCTCAGCACATGCAGAGGCGGTAAGTCTATTAGTGAAGAGTAATTAATTTTCAGAAGGCTTCCTGCTTTTTTAATCCTACGGACGAAAAATACGGCAAAACTTTATTTTATACAGTAAATTTTCTGATGTTAGAAAAATAGATTTGATGCATTTAGATAAACAAATTATAAATAGGAGAATCAAATGTTTAGTTTTTTTAAAAAGAAAAGTCCTAAAAACCTCGAAATCAATTTTCATGACAATTCAATGGTAATGAACGGAACCAGCTTGTCTTTTCCTTTATCTTTGAAAGATATTGAAGC
Organism: Streptococcus sp. NPS 308; assembly: GCF_002355895.1. Classification (NCBI taxonomy): domain Bacteria; kingdom Bacillati; phylum Bacillota; class Bacilli; order Lactobacillales; family Streptococcaceae; genus Streptococcus; species Streptococcus sp. NPS 308. Next base: position 1,011,907 of record NZ_AP017652.1, on the reverse strand, counting down.
TGTATTAGGAAAGCCTGATCAGGTTGTCAAAAAAGAAAATAAATACATAAAGTACATTTACGACAATGCTGGTATTGTATTTGAACATTCGTTTTCTGTCAAGAATCATTTAAAGAAATGCAGGGTCTATATTGATGATGAGCATCTACTTTCTACTATCAGTTTCTACTTTGGTGATGTTGTAAAACCTATGTTTGGGGAAGAAGAATTACCCAAGATGCCTTGTCAAGCCGTAGTATCCACTGATGGGAAGCCTCCCTATTTTCTTTATGATAGACACAGAACTGGGGATTTCAATTTTATTTTATGGACCCCTCGTGGAACCAATTTTAATGGAAGACCAGATGTAATGAGATATCCACTCACCATTTCTTACTATCCAGAAATCAAGCATGAACGTCAAAAATCAAATCCAAAAGTTGTTCAAGAAAAATATCTTCATTTTGATAATCTGAATTTTAAACTAGCTATTATCCAAGTATTGATGTATGATTTAGAGGTTTTAAAGCCAGCTTTTGATATTTTTGATTTTTCAGAGGAATTTAGCGAGTTGGATATTGATACAGAAAGTACAGAACTTGTCGAGCCTGCATTAGAATACTTTAAAAATTTTCAGATTTCACAGAAGTATGCAAGTCTTGTAAAAGAGATTGATATGGATGGCGGTAATGAAATCTTTATGAATCTGATTCCTCAGTGGGATGGTGAGGATAGTATTTTTGATTTGAATGAGGTTAGTTTGGCTGAATTAAAGCAGTTCCGAAATTTAAAACAAGCGACAATCATGTCAAGTAATTTTGAACAAGTTAAGGAAACTTTTGCTGCAGCTGGAGTTGATGTAGAACTAGTGTAAGTTAAACTAAACATTTATAAATTTTTGAAAAAATCTTACTTTTATGACTCGAAAAAAGGATTAAATAAAATATGAAAAAGTTTAAATGGTGTTTATGGTTAACTGGAGCTCTTTTTATTCTTATGACAGCACCTTCATTGAATGCTTGTAGTTTGGTTAGCGAAACCATTCCCCAAAATAGAACAAAGGAACAGTACGATTTTGAAAAAACGTTTGATCCCATGTTTAAATTTTTGGAACAAGAGCAGAAGGATTTTAATGGGCTGGAAGCTTATAAAAGTAGAGTCTATATAAAAAATGGTGACGAAGTCAAAAGATATGAAATTGACCTAGACATTACCAAGGCAGAGGGTAAGGGTGACTATAGAATACAAATCGGAGAAAACAAAAAAACGGTTCCCGTTAGTTATTCTAATGGCAAGTTGCATTACGATTCGGAGATAGACCCTTTATTTGATGAAGAGATTCTTAACTTAGTTGTCAAAAGAGATGTTTTTGACTCCTTGAATATAAAAAGAACGATAAAAACTGGTACAACAGAGCTTAATGAAATTATCTACCAGTCAGACACTCACTCTGAACTCTTTCATAAACTGAAAAGCAAATATGATTTACCAGAGGAAACAACATGTCAAATTAGAATAAATCACTCAGATAAAACAAATTATGGGATCACAATACAGTTAACATCGAAAGAGATGTCTGTCAAAATTGGTTTAACTATTATTAAAAAACGGGGCTAACGATTTAGGAATGTTATTGAAAAGAGTTTTTTAACTCTGAGAAGAATTTAAAGGTGACTATGAAAGTAAAATTTAAAGAAACGAATAAAGTATTTTTCAAAATAGTAGAAGTAGAGGGAGAAAAGTATATTCTAGATTTGACGACTGTTAGACCAAAATCCTATTTCTGGGGTTCTATTCCTGATGAGATTACTGCAAAAATGCAAAAGTTAGATAAAAGAGATACGCGTTTTGAAAGTGTGGCTCCAACTATGAGTAAATCAATTGGGATTGCAATTGGTACAGCAATAGGGGGATCTGGCTATCGGCTTGTGACAAATTTTTTTAGAAACAATGGGATTAGTCACAACCTTCCTTTAAAGATAGGCTTATATGGCCTATTCATTTTCCTAGCTTATCTTGCTTTCTGGTTCATTGCCATAAGAGCTCGTCATAGCGTCCAAAAAAGACTTGAGAATAAAGTTTCAAACTATCAAATAACCTTTAAACCAGTTGGAAATAAACGTCAATTAAAACATTACAAACTTCTTCCTTTTATCCTTGTTCCGACTCTTGGATGTTTTGCATTTTATCTATATACAGTTAATGGAACAGAGGGAGCCCTACTTGTTATTAATAGTATTCTATTATTGGGACTTTTTACAGTGATTTTAGGCATGTCACCACTCCGAGAAAGTGTCGAAAAGCAAGAGATTATTTTTGATAGAATAGAGAAGTTATAAGTTAAGATGAAAGATGAAAGCTATTTTATGATCCTCTTTTGCAGGTCACATTGGGCTATTTTATCAGAAAAAATTATGTAATAGCGAAGAAAGTGTTTATGTTGCTCAATGACTCATTTAAGGTTCAGAACTTCTCTCGTAATGCCACATTGTAATTTAGAAAAGGAGTAAAAATGAATTATTTAGAAATACGCAAGAAATATGGATTTTATAGACAAGTCGTGATTGTTTTGGCTGTTCTTCTCAGTCTTTTTATAGCTTGGATGGTGAAAGATAGGACTATTCAAACCTTTTGTATTTTATTCATAAATGCACTCTTATTTCTTTTCATTGCTCTAATCAGAAGAGGGTATTTAAGGAGTGGTACTAAGTTACTGCATATGGACTTAGATTTACTATCATGGCAGCAATACATTGAGTTGAACAAAAGTGCAAAAAGAGCTCTTATAAAATTGGATGTGACGCTAACATCTGTTGGGTATTCCTATATGATTGGTGATTTCGATGCTGCCATTAAGGAGGCTTCTGAAGCAATGACTGATCAAAAACTGAAGCCGAAATACAGGGATTTCTTAGAGAGTTACCTCGTTCGTTCGACAGTTCTTGCAAACCCTAATCTGACCAGGGACCAGCTTGATCTTATATTAAATAAAATGTCCATATCAGATCCAACTCTAGCTGAGAGAACAAAAAACGTGAGTTTTGCTCTATACGATTTAACAATTGCTCATCAATCCAATGATTACTTTGAAGAATTGGAAAACGAATTTAAATATCAACAATTGGAAATCATTTACTATCAAGCTTTGAACTCTAAATTAAAAGGAGATATGACTAGGGCGAATGAGTTGTTTAGAAAACTCGCTCAAGAAGATGAACAGCTCTATATCGTACAGAAGTCTAAAGAATTTTTAAAAAGTGAATCTATTAATTAGCGATGGATAAGTACAGAAAAGGATTGAATATGAAATCAAACAGTTTATTTTTTTTTAATGGAATTTTTGCTTTAACGTGCTCTCCCATTATTGCATTTGCATTTTTCTATAGATGGGAGATAAGATTTATCAATGGGGCTCTTCATTTTGTTGATAAACCAGCATGGGCTTTCTCAGTAAATTTAATTAGTTTTATATTTCTTGTTTGTTCCATACTTGCAATTTTCATTTATAGAAAAGAATCAAACGGTCGTAAGAAAAGTTTTTTGTTTCTCTTAGTTGCATCTATCACAGGTTTTATCCCCTTCCTTTCATTTTTTTCAGCAATTTTTGCTCTTATTTCTGGGATTTTATATTTGGTTGATTTTAATCGATTGGTAAAAAAATAAACTAGAAGGTATTTATCATTTTCAGCATATCTAACTTTTTTTAGAACTGATTCTCTCAATCTCCGGTACGTCAGATTTCTCTTTTCTGTATTTTCATTGTATAATAGGGGTACATTTAGTTTCATATAATGAAATATAAAGGTTTCAAACGAATATTAAGGAGAAAATCAATGAAAAAAGCAATGTTAATTATCAATCCTACCTCTGGTGGGGAGAAGGCTTTGGATTATAAGGTCAAGCTGGAGAATAAAGCAAAAGAATACTTTGAATATGTTGAAACCAAAATTACCGAAAAAGCGTTGGATGCAACAATTTTTGCTGAAGAAGCGTCTCGTGAGGAGTACGATGCAGTGGTTGTTTTCGGTGGAGACGGGACTGTCAATGAAGTCATTTCAGGTATTGCTGAGAGAGATTACATTCCTAAGTTAGGGATTATCCCTGGTGGGACGGGTAACCTCATTACGAAACTGTTGGAAATCAATCAAGATATCGATGGCGCGATAGATGAACTCGATTTTAACTTAACCAACAAGATTGATATCGGTAAAGCAAATGACAACTATTTTGGTTATATTTTTAGTATCGGTTCTCTGCCTGAGGCGATTCACAATGTTGAAATCGAGGACAAAACAAAATTTGGTATCTTTGCCTATGCTGTAAATACCATGAAGTCTGTCATGACGGATCAGGTCTTTAACATTAAGGTTGAGACTGAAAATGGAAATTATGTTGGTGAAGCTAGTCATGTTTTGGTTCTCTTGACAAATTACTTCGCTGATAAGAAAATCTTTGAAGAAGACAAAGATGGCTATGCCAATATTTTGATTCTAAAAGATGCTTCTATATTCTCAAAATTATCCGTCATTCCTGATTTACTAAAAGGAGATGTTGTCGGCAATGATAATATTGAGTATATTAGAGCGCGTAATATTAAGATCTCTTCAGATAGTGAATTGGAGTCAGATGTTGACGGTGATAAATCGGATAACCTACCTGTAGAAATCAAAGTCCTAGCTCAGCGGGTAGAAGTATTTTCAAAACCGAAAGAGTAGAAGGTAGAAATTAGTTTATTTTTCACTGCGAAATCGAGTTTCATATCAATGATTGGAGGAGGAATGAATTCTCTATTTGATGAATTTCGAACAATTTGTTCTCATTTAAATCAAGTCGGAATCACTCCGACGCTCATGGGCTCTTTGGGTTTTGAATACCGTTCAAATGAAGAATGGCAGCCGTCTGACATTGATATTCATGTGCCTGGTGACCCTAGAGGTTGGGATGCGCCTGATCATCTCAGGATTTATGACTGGGACAAGATAATGAAAGTGATGAACCACTTAGGCTATACCTTGGTAGATATTCACGAGCACGAATTCCAAAAAGATGATCTGAGTGTCGAGTTTGGAAGTATCGATTCTTTACCTGATTTTGCAGGAGTTTCGGAATCGGATATAGAGCTGATTCATCTTGAAAACATCACTTTTCGCGTTCCAAGTTTAGAACAGTATTTAAGTATTTACAAGGCTTCTTCCCAAGATTCCTATCGAAATGACCACAATAACAATAAGGATTTTAAAAAGATAGAATGGCTGGAAAGACATTTGTAAATCATCATTTGAAAAGTAGCAGGTTGTAAGACTGGCTGCTTTTTTATTTATATAAACAATCCACTCAAAACTACAGACAAGGCTTGAAAATAAAATTTTAAAGTAGTATACTAGAATCAAGACTTTGAAAACGTTTGCGCAGCAAGATGAATAAAAGTAAACTAGGAGACAGAACAATGGAATTAACAGCCATTTACCATAGACCAGAGTCGGAGTATGCTTATCTTTATAAGGAAAAGATAATGCATATTCGTATCCGGACTAAGAAAGATGATATTGAAAGTATCCATTTGCATTATGGAGACACTTTTATCTTTTTAGAGGACCATTATGAAGCAAGCAAGGCGATGGTCAAAGTAACTTCCGATGCCTTATTTGATTACTGGCAAGTGGAAGTTACGGTTGGCTATGCGCGACTCCAGTATCTCTTTGAACTCAAGGATAAGCAAGGTCAGAGTATTTTTTATGGCGATAAGGGATGTGTTGAAAACACGCTAGAAAATCTTCATTATGAAGGAAATGGATTTAAAATTCCTTATATTCATGAGATTGATGCTTGTCATGTTCCTGACTGGGTAGCAAAGACGGTATGGTACCAGATTTTCCCAGAACGCTTTGCTAATGGCAATCCTGAGATTTCTCCAGAAGGGGCTCTGGCTTGGGATTCCTCTATCAAACCAAAGACGAGCGATTTCTTTGGTGGTGATTTACAAGGTATCATTGACCATCTGGATTACTTGCAAGACTTAGGGGTCACAGGACTTTATCTCTGTCCGATTTTTGAATCCCCAAGCAATCACAAGTATAATACGACGGATTATTTCGAAATTGACCATCATTTTGGAGATAAGGAAACCTTTCGTAAACTGGTGGAGGAGGCCCATCAGAGAGACATGAAAATCATGCTGGATGCTGTTTTCAATCATATCGGGGATCAGTCTCCACAGTGGCAGGATGTCCTCAAGCATGGTGAAAAGTCGGAATATAAAGACTGGTTTCATGTTCAGGAGTTTCCAGTGAGCAAGAATAAGCTGGGAAACCCAAGAAAACTTCCTTATCATACCTTCGCTTTTGCCAGCTATATGCCCAAGCTCAATACGGCCAATCCTCAAGTGAGGGACTATTTGTTAAAGGTTGCGACCTACTGGATTGAAGAGTTGGGTATTGATGCTTGGCGCCTGGATGTGGCAAATGAAGTAGACCATCAATTTTGGAGAGATTTCCGTAAGGCTGTCTTGGCTAAAAAGCCTGACCTTTATATTCTTGGAGAGGTCTGGCACACTTCTCAGCCTTGGCTAAATGGAGATGAATTCCACGCAGTCATGAACTATCCTCTCTCCGACAGCATCAAGGATTATTTCTTGCGAGGGACTAAGAAGACACCTCAATTCATCAATGAAATCAATAGCCAATCAATGTACTATAGACAACAGATTTCGGAAGTGATGTTTAATCTTCTAGATTCTCACGATACGGAACGCATTTTGGCTACTGCCAAGGGAGATGCCCAACTGGTTAAGTCTGCCCTAGCTTGCCTCTTTCTACAAAGAGGGACACCGTGTTTCTACTATGGAACTGAGTTGGAGTTAGATGGAGGACCAGATCCGGATTGTCGTCGTGTCATGCCTTGGGAACGTGTTTCCGATAGCAATGAGATGTTGAATTTTATGAAGAAGTTGATTCAGCTTCGTAAGGAGGTTTCAGGCATTATCCAACATGGCACCTATAGCCTAAAAGAAATTAAGCCGGACGTGCTAGCTCTTGAATGGGATTATGATGGACAAAAGGTCCAAGCTATTTTTAACCAATCAAGTGAAAACTATCTTGTAGACCGTGATTCTGTAGTGCTAGCCAGTCATTGCCAAGAATTGGGACTGCAACTGGCGATTTTGCCTAAAGGTTTTATCATCCGATAAAAATCGTACTCAAAAAGACTGTTATGAATAGGTGATTCGTGCAGTCTTTTTTTGACTTATGTAGTATAATAAAGCTAAGTCACGGATTATCGGATGAGGTATTAGTGAAGAGTGTTTAAAGAAAAATAGAGACTTTTGCTTTAGAAAGGAAATTTCATGAAACGAACGAGAAAAGTAGTAGCCTTGGGACTGTGTTTGCCCTTATTTCTTGGATTGGCTGCTTGTCAGCAAAATAATACGAGCACTGAAGCTGCAAACCAGACACAGACCAGCTCAGATAAAGTTCCTTGGACGGCTTCATATTCCAATCTAAACGGTCAAGTCAGTACCGAAGAGGTCAAATCTTTCTTATCAGCTCACTTGGACCCAAATAGTGTTGAGGCATTTTTCAATCTTGTCACAGACTATAATGCGACTGTCGGCTCCACTGGCTTAAGTGGAAATTTTGCCTCCTTTACGAAGACAGAATACGATGTAGAGAAAATTAGTAATCTATGGAATCAAAAAAAGGGTGACTTTGTCGGAACCAACTGCCGCATCAATAGCTATGCGCTCTTGAAAAATTCGGTCACAATTCCAAAGCTTGAAAAGAATGATCAGCTACTTTTTGTGGATAATGATGCTATCGATAAGGGAAAGGTGTTTGATGCGAAAGACAAGGAAGAGTTTGATATTCTATTTTCTAGGGTGAAGACGGAAGCGACTACGGATGTAAAAGTTCACGCGCAGAAGATGGAGAAATTCTTCTCCCAGTTTCAATTCAATGATAAAGCTCGGATGTTGTCTGTTGTGTTGCACGATAATTTGGATGGAGAGTTCCTTTTTGTTGGACACGTTGGTATTTTAGTGCCAGCTGATGATGGTTTCTTATTTGTAGAAAAACTGACTTTTGAAGAGCCTTATCAAGCTATTAAGTTTGCGAGCAAGGAAGACTGTTACAAGTATCTATCCACCAAATATGCGGATTACATAGGTGAAGGACTAGCTAAGCCATTTATTATGGATAATGATAAGTGGGTTAAATTCTAAAGGAAGGCATTGAAATGGAAGTAGTACTGGTATTCATAATGATTGTCTTAGTCGGAGTATGGGCTGTTTGGGTTATCAAAGGAAACCAGCAGAGACCAAGAAATAATGAAAGATTTATTAGTTATATCAATCGATATGATGAAGATGGAGAACCCTACCAAGCTGAGGTTTGGGAAGTGACGGAAGATGAGGAGTAGACATATGAAATTACAAGATTTTACGAAACAAGAACAAGAAATGATTAAAAAGGGATTAACTTTTTCTAAACTGAGTGATAAAGAAACTGCTGACAAGATTATCGCGCTGATCCCTCAAGAATACATTAAGCGTATTCCATTTTTTGTTAGAAAACATGCGATTACACGTACGATTAAGAGAATCTCGCTCGAGTATCCAGAGTTGTATGCTGTAGCTGAACAAGAAGGCCAACTTCCCGAAAAGGAAGCTCAAGAATTGCGACAAATTCTTACAGATATTTTCCAAGAGAAAATGAATAAGCATAAGATTAAATAAGCTTTGAGATTTAATAAGATATAGGAGTTGAGTATGGCTATTGATGGCGTTAAAATAATTGACAGTGATCAAGGTTATGATATTTACAATGAAGTAGTCGGTCGCTATAGAGACGGCGAACAGGTGGCGAACATTATAAAGGATATCCTCGATGAGGAGAAAGATTACTGTCAAACAGACTTTTTTACAGAAATTTATTGGACTGCTCTTGCCTATTCACTGTGGAAGATTGGTCACCTGACAGACGATATCAGAGATAAAACCTTGGAGCTTATCAAAAAAGGTCCTGATCCATTTTGGTTGGAAATAGACTCAAAGGCTTTGAAGCAAAGGCAAAAGGTCTTGGAAAAACTTGCAGTTCAGTTGCTAACTGAAAATCCTAGGCCTCTAAAGGTCCCTAAAGCCAAAACCAAACGCAAACCTTACTTTGAAGAAGGAGATATCCTTGCTGTTAAGTTCGAAGATGAGTATGGTCTTGTCTTTGTATCTATGGTTGAGCAGAGTCCTAGAAAGCTTGAGTACCATCTAGCTTGCACGCGCCTCTTACAAACAAAAAAGCCCACCATCGATGATTTTTTGACCAGTCAAATCTCCTGTAAGATGGACAATACGAAGTTTGCTCTGGATACAGATTGCTGGTTCAATCACAAAGATTTAGGCCAATTATTAGATAATATTGAAAAAATTGGACAGGTGAAACTTAGACCTTTCAGTCTTTGGTTGTTGGCACCTGCTCAAAATTTAGAAGATATTTATGAAGAAATCACTAGAGATAAAGGTTCTTTTGGCCTTCGTTTCATCGAAACCTATAAACTTGTCGATGATATTTTTTCAGTCTAATGTCTATCTGATAAGTGGAAAATAAGGGTGTATTATTCCCACATGCTATGCTGGGCCCTGACTCCATAGCTATTAATCGAACCATCTGAATTGAACTTTGCTTCAATCCGGTACCTTTTCCAGAGGTCGTAATCTGCTGTTTGGATGGTTAAGATAAAGTTGTCATCCTTATCAGAGGCATTATAATCAGCAGGATTAACTTCAAAGATATCGATTAATTTTCGTGTTTGAAAATCTTGGAGCTTGAGATTTGCTAGCTTGACATGATTGATGGATATTTTTTCTAGTTGCTTGTTATCCTTAGGTGTTCTGTAATAGGTAATGACGCAGTTTTTGAGCTGATCAGTATCTTTACCTGTGGGAGTGAGGCTCATAAAGCCAAAGGACTGATTATCCCGCTTGACTTCGAGAAGTTGACCGTAGTAGAAGTGGTCGTTTTTTGGATTGGTGATGGAACTATCTGGATTTTTATCTTCGAAGCTAAAGCCTTGGTCCAAAAGCTCGGAAGCCTTGCTCTCACCGATAATTACAGTAGTATCTTGAATGGTTACTGGAACAGGTTGAGCCGGAAGACCACTCATCATCATGCAAAACATAAAAACATAACTCGTTAAAAAAGCTGTCCCGATAACAGCGTTGGTTGATGCATAGACATGACTGTTATGAAAGTTTTTTCTTATAGCCAGTACAACAAATTTGCCAATACTTTTTAAAACCATACTAACAAGTACGATAAAAAATTGTTTTTTCAAACATTCATAAATGGCTTGAGGAAAGCTATTACCATGATAGTAGAAGACAGTCAATACGAGTAGATTTACGATTAAATAGATTAGTAAGAACCAATGAATCTCTTTAAGGGCATTAGCATCAGTGATTTCTTCATAGTCAACGTGAATTCTTCCTTGAACAGCATGGCCAAGTTTATAAATCCATTTTGGGACATCTTTCCCTTGTCTGACCGCAACTACAAGTCTGATATAGAGATAGATAGTAAAGGATAAAGATAGAAAGAAAAGAGCATAAAACCCTAAAATAATACTAGTGAACATGACTACTTCTCCCGTTTTTCAATTGCTAGAGACAATTTTGTTAGCTACATTATAGCACTTTCTAGGGAAATAGAGCTAGAAATATCCATATGATACTAACTGATTCAAAGGAGTAACATCATGGGAATGATTGCCAATTATCAATATTTAGCATATAATGAATTAGAACAAATAAAAGGTCTTTCCAATCAAGAAGATGACTTGTTAGACTTTGCTGAGGATTCCACTGATAGTCATGATATCTTAATAGATATCGACAAAATGTGGGATGCCTTGGTCTTTGTCTTGACAGGATTTAGTAGTTCAGAATTTTTGGATGACAATCCCTTGAGAGAAGCTGTCTTGGGAGTGACCCCTTTAGAAAATGTTTCAGAATATATATCCTATACTGAACACTCAAAGATAGCTGAGATTGTTCAAGCTTTAGAGAATTTTGACATGGATAGGGCTCTGGCAGACTTTAGCATGGAAGCATGCAAGAAGGCAGATTTGTATCCCGATATTTGGGATTATCTTGATGAAGAGGAAGAAATCAAGGATGATATTCGAACCAGCTTTGTAAAAATGAAAGACTTTTACAAGAAAATCTTAGATTTCAAGGGAAATGTCTTAGTGACTATTTGTTAAGGTTTTTATAATCCATTAGAAAGGTAATCCTATGAATCCATATTTACAAAAATACATTACTTTAAAGAAGCAATATATAGCCCAAGAGGGCAATCCACCAAGTGTCTCAGCTCTTTATGAATTAGTTGATGAATTAGCTAAGTCTGATGATTTGGAAGCGAAGAAAGTCTTAGTAGATCTCTATGAGCAATTAGGTCTCTACGCTAGTGCCTATGATTTATTTACCAAAATAATCACTAAGCCAGATCGAAAACAAATTAAAAAATTAGCTCACTTAGCAGAGATGAGTCAAAGCCATGGAGATCGCTTTGCCCTTCCTCGTCCTCTAAGAAAAGAAGAGAAGAAGCAGAGAACAGAGCTATCACAGTCTTTGCCACATTTTATCTACCATCCAGATCCTCTATCAACGGGAGCTTTTGTAGAGGGAGAAGCCAAGCTTTGTCCATCTTGTGGGAAAGAAAGCAATATATATTATAACTTGATGCCTTATTGTATTGACAACATCAAAAATCTTTGTCCATTTTGTATTGCAAACGGGCTAGCAGCAAAGAAATTCGATGCAGAATTTGTTCAAGATGCTGAGTGTCAGGGTGAATTGGATCCAGAAAAAGACCAGGTGCTTTTTTTGCCAGACCCCTGGCTACTCTAGTTGGCAGGGAGAAAATTGGCTTTTTTGTTGTCAGGATTATTGTGCTTATTTGGGTACAGTTGGCACTCGAGAATTAAAGGCCATGGGAATTGCCGAGCAAGTCTTGGCAGACTATGAAGAGCGTGGAGAATATCAAGATATTGAAGAATACTTGGTTAAGGATGGCTCTCTTTGTGGCTACCTTTTTAGATGCCTTCACTGTCAAAAATACCAGATCGGGGTTGATGCTGATTAAGTTTTAATGATACAATTACATTAACATACATTCCTTTATATTCTTTTAATGTCTAATCTCTAATTTAATTTTAGAATATGAAAACTGGTGCATTGTGTCATAGTATACTTTTATTATCTTTTAAATCATCATATGAAGAATAGGAGCTACCAAACCTAGTTCCTATTTTATTATTTAAAGGCAAAGTTGAAATAGTTTTTAATTTTTAGATATATTAAAAATACGAACAAAAATTATTTTTTTTAAAAAAGCTTTCACAAAATACTTTACAAACTTGTATAAACATGATATAGTTATAAGGCTTAGAAAATGAGATGATGTTTTCTAGCAAATATAAACCCGAGTAAAAAATGCCTACGGACAGGCAGGGTTGAATGCCGAAGCGTGGTTGAAAAGCCACATTATTGATAGGGTTAAAAGCCTACTTTTATAAGTTGATGTTAGGACGCTTGTCCTAATTCATAAATTTTAGTGTGGTGAAAGCACACGTCATCTTGTGAAACGATCAATAAAGTACGTAATATTTGCTACTAGAGAGTTAGGAAACATCGGGAACAGACATACTCAACAGAAACCAAAATAAACACGTCAGAAGATTGCAGAGCAGGTGAAAACCTGCTCTTTTTTCATAAGTCAACCTTTGGTCGCCCTCATCATTTTGAGGAGCTAAAAATACGGTAAAGGAGTATGTCTTGAAAAAGTTAGATCAAAATCAGGCCCCTATTTATGAAGGTCTGATAAAGCTAAGAAAGAAACGGATTGTTCCCTTTGATGTACCAGGTCACAAACGCGGACGGGGAAATCCAGAACTTGTTGAATTGTTGGGAGAAAAATGTGTTGGCATTGATGTCAATTCTATGAAACCCTTGGATAATTTAGGCCATCCCATTTCGATTATTCGAGACGCAGAGGAGCTGGCTGCGGATGCTTTTGGAGCAGCGCATGCCTTTCTCATGATCGGTGGAACAACTTCATCTGTTCAAACCATGATTCTTTCCACCTGCAAGGCGGGAGATAAGATTATTCTGCCACGTAATGTCCACAAATCTGCTATCAATGCGCTGGTTCTATGTGGTGCCATTCCCATCTATATCGAGATGAGTGTAGATCCTAAAATTGGCATCGCTTTAGGTCTTGAAAATGACCGTGTTGCGCAGGCAATTAAGGAGCATCCAGATGCCAAGGCCATTTTGATTAACAATCCTACTTACTATGGAATTTGTTCAGATCTCAAGGGTTTAACAGAAATGGCTCATGAAGCAGGCATACTGGTTTTAGTGGATGAAGCCCATGGAGCGCATTTGCATTTTACAGATAAGCTTCCAATTTCTGCTATGGATGCAGGGGCTGATATGGCTGCGGTCTCTATGCATAAGTCTGGCGGGAGTTTAACCCAAAGCTCCATTTTACTTATCGGGAATCAGATGAACCCTGAGTACGTTCGTCAGATCATCAACCTGACCCAGTCTACATCTGCCTCATACCTACTTATGGCTAGTTTGGATATTTCTCGTCGCAACTTAGCCCTTCGTGGAAAAGAGTCTTTTGAGAAAGTCATTGAGCTCTCCGAGTACGCTCGTCGTGAAATCAATGCTATCGGTGGTTACTATGCCTACTCAAAAGAGCTCATAGACGGTGTGTCGGTTTGTGATTTTGATGTGACCAAGCTGTCCGTTTATACTCAGGGTATTGGACTAACAGGGATTGAGGTTTATGATCTCTTGCGAGATGAATACGATATTCAGATTGAATTCGGGGATATCGGCAATATCTTAGCTTATATTTCAATTGGTGACCGTATCCAAGACATTGAACGCTTGGTCGGTGCTTTAGCTGATATCAAGAGACTATATTCACGAGATGGGAAAGACTTGATTGCTGGAGAATATATCCAACCTGAGTTGGTGCTATCTCCGCAAGAAGCCTTCTATTCAGAGAGAAGAAGTTTGACCTTAGACGAGTCAGTTGGACAAGTCTGCGGAGAATTTGTCATGTGCTATCCTCCAGGAATTCCTATCTTGGCTCCTGGTGAACGTATTACACGAGAAATTGTAGACTATATCCAATTTGCAAAGGAACGTGGTTGCTCCCTCCAAGGGACGGAAGATCCAGAGGTCAATCACATCAACGTCATTAAGAGAAAGGAGAACTAGATGGATTTATGGTTTTCTGAAGTTCATACTCCAGATGTGAAATTATCCTTGAGAACTGCCAAGCAACTCTACGCTGGAAAAAGTGAATGGCAGGATATCGAAGTCTTAGATACGCCAGCTTTTGGAAAAATACTGATTTTAAATGGGCACGTCTTGTTTTCAGATGCAGATGATTTTGTTTACAATGAAATGACGGTCCACGTACCCATGGCTGTCCACCCAAATCCCAAGAAAGTCTTGGTTATTGGGGGTGGTGACGGTGGTGTTGCCCAAGTTTTGACACTGTATCCAGAATTGGAACAAATCGATATTGTGGAACCGGATGAAATGCTGGTTGAAGTCTGTCGTGAGTATTTCCCAGATTTTGCTGCAGGGCTAGATGATCCTCGTGTTACCATTTACTACCAAAATGGGCTACGCTTTTTGCGAAACTGCGAAGATGACTACGATATTATCATCAACGACGCGACAGATCCATTTGGACATACGGAAGGGCTCTTTACCAAGGAATTTTACGGCAATAGTTATAGGGCTCTCAAAGAGGACGGAATCATGATCTATCAGCATGGGAGTCCCTTCTTTGACGAGGATGAGTCAGCTTGTCGAAGTATGCACCGCAAGGTCAATCAAGCATTTCCAATCAGTCGGGTTTATCAGGCCCATATCCCAACCAGTCCAGCTGGCTATTGGCTATTTGGATTTGCATCTAAAAAATACCACCCTGTCAAAGATTTTGACAAGGAAGGCTGGAAAAAACGTCAGCTTTTCACAGAATACTACACCGCAAACTTACATGTGGGGGCCTTCATGTTGCCCAAGTATGTTGAGGACATTTTAGAAGAAGAGGAAGGAAAAAAATGAGTCGTTTACTAGTTATCGGATGTGGGGGCGTTGCCCAAGTTGCTATTTCCAAGATTTGTCAAGATAGCGAAACCTTTACAGAGATTATGATTGCTAGCCGTACCAAGTCAAAATGTGATGACTTAAAGGCTAAATTAGAAGGCAAAACAAGTACAAAGATTGAGACAGCTGCCCTTGACGCTGACAAGGTTGAAGAAGTGATTGCTTTGATTGAAAGCTACAAGCCAGAAGCTGTTTTGAACGTAGCTTTACCATACCAAGACTTGACCATTATGGACGCTTGTTTAGCGACTGGAGTTCACTATATCGACACAGCTAACTACGAGGCAGAGGATACAGAAGATCCTGAGTGGCGTGCCATTTATGAGAAGCGTTGTAAGGAACTTGGTTTTACAGCTTACTTTGACTACTCATGGCAATGGGCTTATCAGGAGAAATTCAAAGAAGCAGGTTTGACAGCTCTGCTTGGATCTGGTTTTGACCCAGGTGTGACTAGTGTCTTTTCAGCCTATGCTCTCAAACACTATTTTGATGAAATCCACTATATCGACATTTTAGACTGTAATGGTGGTGACCACGGTTATCCATTTGCGACAAACTTTAACCCAGAAATCAATCTCCGCGAGGTTTCTGCGCCAGGTTCTTACTGGGAAGATGGAAAATGGGTCGAAGTCGAAGCTATGTCTATCAAGCGTGAGTATGATTTCCCTCAAGTTGGACAAAAAGATATGTATCTCCTTCACCATGAAGAAATCGAATCACTTGCCAAAAACATTCCTGGTGTCAAACGGATTCGTTTCTTTATGACCTTTGGGCAATCTTATCTAACGCATATGAAATGCTTGGAAAACGTAGGGCTCCTTCGTACGGATACCATTAACTTTAACGGTCAAGAAATTGTACCAATCCAATTTTTGAAAGCCTTACTTCCAGACCCAGCCAGCCTTGGACCACGCACTGTTGGTAAAACCAATATCGGTTGTATCTTTACAGGTGTCAAAGACGGTGTTGAAAAGACCATCTACATCTACAATGTTTGCGACCATCAGGAATGTTACGCAGAAGTTGGTTCACAAGCTATTTCTTACACAACAGGAGTTCCAGCCATGATTGGGACAAAATTGGTTATGAACGGTACTTGGAAACAACCTGGAGTTTACAATCTTGAAGAGTTGGATCCAGATCCATTCATGGAAGCTTTGAATGAGTACGGATTGCCATGGGTTGTGGTAGAAAACCCACAAATGGTGGACTAATGAAGCTAGAACATGTACCAACACCAGCTTACATCATTGACTTAGCAAAGTTAGAAGCCAACTGTCGCATTTTACAATATGTACAAGAAGAAGCTGGTTGCAAGGTTTTGCTTGCCCAGAAAGCATATTCCCTCTACAAAACCTATCCACTAATTAGCCAGTATCTCTCTGGTACAACGGCTAGTGGACTCTATGAAGCGAAGTTAGCTAGAGAAGAGTTTCCGGGGGAAGTCCATGTCTTTGCACCTGCTTTCAAGGATGCAGACATGGAAGAGCTACTGCAAATATCTGATCATATTGTTTTTAACTCAGAGAGACAACTACGAAAATATGGTCAACGTTGTCGTGAAGTAGGTATCAGTGTCGGTCTTCGCATCAATCCTCAATGTTCAACGCAGGGTGACCACGCGCTTTATGACCCTTGTGCTCCTGGCTCTCGTTTTGGAGTTACCCTAGACAAGATACCGAGTGATTTGCTGGACTTGGTGGATGGGCTTCATTTTCATACCCTTTGCGAGCAAGGTTCAGAGGATTTAGAGACAACTTTGAAAGCAGTAGAAGCGCAGTTTGGTCCTTATTTACATGAGGTAAAATGGCTCAATATGGGTGGCGGACACCACATCACAAGAGACGACTACGATGTGGATTTGCTGATTTCTGAAATTAAGCGTATCCGAGAAACTTACAATCTTGAGGTCTATATCGAGCCGGGTGAAGCTATTGCGCTCAATGCGGGTTATCTAGCAACGGAAGTATTGGATATTGTCGAAAACGGTATGGAGATCTTGGTTTTAGATGCCTCCGCGACCTGCCATATGCCAGATGTACTTGAAATGCCCTATCGTCCACCTTTGAGAAATGGATTTGAACCGCAGGAAAAAGCCCATACCTATAGACTTTCTTCTAATACCTGTCTGACGGGCGACGTGATTGGAGATTATAGCTTTGAAAATCCAGTCCAAATCGGTGATAGACTTTATTTCGAAGACATGGCAATATACTCATTTGTCAAAAATAATACCTTTAACGGTATTGGCTTGCCAAGTCTCTATCTCATGGACGAGCAGGGAGACTGCAGCTTAGTCAAAGCCTTCGGTTATCAAGACTTTAAAGGGAGATTATCATGATGGACAGTCCAAAGAAATTAGGCTATCGTATGCCAGCAGAGTATGAACCCCATCATGGCACCCTCATGATCTGGCCAACTCGACCAGGTTCATGGCCCTTCCAAGGAAAGGCTGCTAAAAGAGCATTTACTCAGATTATCAAGACCATAGCAGAAGGGGAAAGAGTCTATCTTTTGGTGGAGCAGGCCCATCTATCTGAAGCTCAATCCTATCTTGGAGACAAGGTTGTTTATTTTGATATTCCTACTAATGATGCCTGGGCGCGTGATACGGGGCCGACCATTCTCGTCAATGAAAAAAGAGCAAAATTGGCAGTCGATTGGTCTTTCAATGCCTGGGGTGGCGCTGTCGATGGTCTTTATCAAGATTATGAAGAGGATGACCAAGTAGCCAGTCGTTTTGCTGAGGCATTGGAAATGCCTGTTTACGATGCCAAACCTTTTGTACTGGAAGGCGGAGCAATCCATAGCGATGGTCAAGGGACCATTCTTGTGACTGAAAGTTGCTTACTCAGTCCTGGACGCAATCCCCACCTGTCTAAAGAGCAAATTGAAAACACCTTATTAGAGTGCCTTGGCGCTGAAAAAGTTATCTGGCTTCCTTATGGTATTTATCAGGACGAAACCAATGAACACGTTGACAATGTTGCCGCTTTCGTTGGCCCTGCTGAGCTTGTCTTAGCTTGGACAGATGATCAAAACGATCCTCAGTATGCCATGTCTGCAGCTGACCTTGCCCTTTTAGAGAAGGAAACAGATGCAAAAGGACGGAAGTTTACCATTCATAAACTTCCAATTCCAGCTCTGCATCAAGTTGTAACCAGAGAGGATTTGCCAGGCTACATCTATGAAGAAGGGGAAGAGGAGCGATACGCAGGTGAAAGGCTTGCGGCTTCCTACGTAAACTTTTATATCGCTAACAAGGTTGTCTTGGTTCCCCAGTTTCAGGATGTAAACGACCAAGTGGCCTTGGATATCCTCAGCAAGTGTTTCCCAGACCGTAAAGTTGTCGGAATTCCAGCCAGAGACATTCTTTTAGGTGGTGGAAATATCCACTGTATCACCCAACAAATCCCAGAATAGGAGAAAAAGATGAGAAATGTTAGAGTTGCAGCGATCCAGATGCAATGTGCCAAGGATGTGGCAACAAATATCCAAACAGCGGAACGTTTAGTTCGCCAAGCTGCAAAGCAAGGTGCACAAATCATTCTCTTACCCGAGTTGTTTGAACGTCCCTATTTCTGTCAGGAACGCCAATATGACTACTACCAGTATGCCCAGTCAGTGACAGAAAATACCGCCATCCAGCATTTTAAAGTGATTGCTAAGGAACTAGAAGTTGTTCTACCCATTAGTTTCTACGAAAAAGATGGCAATGTCTTGTATAACTCAATCGCCATCATTGATGCAGATGGTGAAGTGCTGGGCGTTTATCGGAAAACCCACATACCAGATGACCATTATTATCAAGAAAAGTTTTATTTTACGCCTGGTAACACTGGCTTCAAGGTCTGGGATACTCGCTACGCTAAGATTGGGATTGGCATCTGTTGGGATCAATGGTTCCCTGAAACAGCGCGCTGTCTTGCGTTGAATGGGGCAGAATTGCTCTTTTATCCTACAGCTATTGGTTCGGAACCTATCTTGGATACAGATAGTTGTGGTCACTGGCAACGTACCATGCAAGGGCACGCAGCAGCAAATATTGTCCCAGTCATTGCAGCTAATCGCTACGGTTTGGAAGAAGTCACTCCTAGTGAGGAAAATGGCGGACAGAGTTCTAGTCTTGACTTCTACGGTTCGTCCTTTATGACGGATGAAACAGGAGCTATTTTAGAGAAAGCTGAAAGACAAGGTGAAGCTGTTCTGTTAGCGACCTATGACCTTGACAAGGGTGCAAGTGAACGCCTCAACTGGGGACTGTTTCGTGATAGAAGACCAGAAATGTACCAACGAATTACGGACTAGAAGGTAAATTTCATAATAAACTTTTAATATTCACGCCTGTCTTACAAAAATGTAAGATAGGCTTTTTAAATGTAAGATGGGTGTACGATTATACGTAGAAATGTATGCTATACTCTATGTAGATCAAAAAGAAAGAGGTTTATTATGAAAAAATGGAATGCGACGCAGTTGAAGTATCTGATGGCGGCAGTAATGGTTCTGGACCATATCCCTCATATCACCGGGATCGTTTCTCCTATGTGGGAAGGTATTCTTCACGCTATGACCCGTTGTGTGGGAGTTTGGTTTGCCTATATGGCTATGGAAGGCTTCATCCATACTCGAAATTTGAAAAACTACCTCATCCGCCTTTGGAGTTGTGCGCTTATCATGTTTGCTGGAAATAGCCTCCTCAATGCCCTATTTGCCTCTAAGGGAGTAATGGTCACTAATAATATTTTCTTGACGTTGGCCATCGGTGTTACCATGCTTTGGATTGGTTTTCCCAGAAAAGAGTTGGATAAAAAGGAGAAGTTGTGGCGTCGGATTGGAGTTGCTGGGCTCTTGATTTTCGGTTGTCTTTTTACTGAGGGTGGTATCACCATGCTACCATTTCTATTGATTAGTTACTCTTGTCGAAATCGCAAGGGCTTGCGAAATCTCCTCTATGCCTTTCTGTGGGCCTTCTTGTTAGTGACTTCCATCCAAATTTACGACACTTGGCACCAAACACTGGAAATGATGCTTTTCAATTCTGACTGGCTCTTTATCACCGTATTTCCTTTTATGGCCTTGTATAATGGACAGCGAGGAAAAGAAACTAGTTGGAGTAAATATTTCTTTTATATTTTCTACCCAACTCATCTATGGATTATAACCCTGATTGCTTATTTGGTTAAGTAGATTCAATATTCATTAGCTCCTTCTTGCTTAAAATGTGAGAGGAGCTTTTCTGTATCTGGAATTCCCAACAAAACATGTTATAATAGTTTTAGAAAGGACGAGGTTTATGGCGAACATACTTGTAGTTGAAGATAATAATGAAATCCAGGAAATCTTAAGAACCCTTCTTGCAGAGGAACACGAGGTGATTCAAGCATTTTCTGGGACAGAAGGTATCATGCAATTTGACAAAGGTGGCATTGATCTCGTCTTGCTAGATATCATGCTCCCTGGGAAAAATGGCGATCAAGTCTTGCAAGCTATTCGACAAACTAGTCAGACTCCGGTCATCATGCTTACTGCTTTAGGTGATAAAAAGCTCATCAGCCAATATCTCCTAGACGGCGCCAATGATTATGTAGTAAAACCTTTTGATTTGGACGAAGTCTTTGCCAGAGTCACCGTGCAATTACGCCAAAGTGGGGAACATCAGTCAGGAAATCGAAGAGAAATTGATAACTTCGTACAAAACTTTAAAAATATCCAGTTTGATGCGGATAGTTTTGAAATAAGTAGCGCAACTGAAACCATTCGCCTTGCAAAGAAAGAGTGCCAGATTCTCCAAATGTTGCTCCAGCATCCTAAAAAAATCTTCACCAAGGAAGAACTCTATGAATTGATTTGGGAAGAAAGTTACCTGCCTGGAGACAATACGCTCAACACCCATCTAAGCAATCTCCGTAAAAAACTGCATCAACTGGATCCAAATCATGAGTACATTGAAACCATTTGGGGAGTTGGTGTTCGATTAAAAGGAGATAAGTAATGATTTACATTTTGATATCTATATTGCTCCTCATTAACATCATTTTGGCGATTTCTTTGATTCGCTATCATATAGCAATTAGAGATTTAAGCAGACAAATAGAAGAAAAGATTCGCTCTGGTAGCATGAAGAGGATCGGTGTAAATTTCTTTTCAAAGACCATTTTGCGACTACATAACCAAATTGAGAATCTATTTCAGGAAGTGGAGCAAAATCAGCTAATCATGAAGCGTGAAAAACGCACCCTAGATATGGCAATCAGTAACATCGCTCATGATATTCGGACACCTTTGACAATCGCTTCAGGATATACTCAGCAACTAATAAAACACCCCGATAATAGTTCAGAAACCTTAAATAAAATAGCTCATCATCAGGATTTGGTTTCCAAACGTTTGGAGGCTCTCCTCGAATACCGTCATTTGATGGAAGGAGCAGTCAAACCGAAACTGGAAGAACTTGATTTATCTACTTTTATAACGAAAAAGACTTTAGCTTATTACGACGTTTTTCAATCTTCACAGATTGTTCTTGATTTTAACGTTGAACCAGGATTGAAAACGACGACTGATGAGGACTTGCTTGACCGAATTATACAAAACCTCCTGGGAAATGTTCTCAAGCACGGCAAGGAGAAGGCTCGACTTTCTTTGAAAAAGGAAGAAAATAGGCTTGTTTTAGAAATCTATAATCTTGTCAAAAAACCTATCAAGAATATAGACAATCTCAGCAATCGTTTTTATTCTGAAAATCTATCAGACACAGAAGAATCCTCTGGTTTAGGTCTCTATATTACTGAGGAATTATGCCATCTTCTCGGTGCAGATATGAAACTAAGCACAGATGGAGAATGGTTTTCAGCCTTTATTTATTTTTAACAGAAGAAACCTCCTCTATATCCTAGAGGAGGTCATTTTTTTACAGACTTTTCTTTTTGAAAACGGTAAGGCTGCTGAGAGAGAAGAAAAGTATGACAGAAACGCAAACCGTGATGGTATAGAGAATAGATTGATTATTAGTAGTCATAGCATAGGCAAATTCTAGGATTAAATATCGTAGAATTTCAATATCTGGGAAAACAAGCATTGGCATAGAAAGGATGATAGAGCTGACCAAATAACCAATAAATACCGCAAGATAAGAATGACTAACATAGAGAATGAAGGAAACAATGGAAAGCCAAGCAAGGAGGCAAAGAAATTGAAGGAAAATGGTTAAGAGGAGATTAGTAGCAAAACCATCAGGCATTGTTCCAATTCCGTTTAGTAGAGTAGCAGGAATAAAGGCAATCACAAGGCTGGCGATGAGTTGTAAGAGAGCGATACTTGCTAGTACAAAGAATTTAGCAAGGAAAAATTCTGTACGAGAAACGCCAACTGTCAAACTATTTTTATAAAGCTTGCCGATTAAATCGACCCCAAGAACTAAACACACTAGAATAATACAGAGGAAAACGAGGTTTGAGCCGTTATTTGACGCGTTGATTAGAGCTTCAATCCCATTCCAACCATGGGTAGGAAGCTCAGGTGGTGCTGCCTGAACTGACATTAGATGCCCTGTAGCGCCAATAGTAGCACCCAGTAACATAAGTACAAAGAGAATGAATTCTGTAATCCAGAATCCTTTAGAGCGGAAAAGACGGTAAAAATCTGCTTGAATGGTATGTATCATGATTTTTCTCCTATTCTACCAATTGGGTGAAGTATTCTTCTAGATTTTGACGGGCAAAGTAAATTTCGTCAATAGCAACATCGGCCAAAGTTAGTTGCTTAAGAATCTGTTTGACATCTTGTTCCTGACCAAAGATATGGATTTCATTTTCTGGATTGACAACCTTGAACTGGAGTTGGATTTGTTCTTTCAATACTTGACAAGCTCTTTCTTTATCGCTTGTTCTAAGCACGATATAATCCTCACTTAGTGTTTCAAACTCAGCTTTGCTGATTTCACGGATAATCTTACCTTGATCCAGAATACCAAAGCGATTAGCTAAGAGATAGAGTTCTGACAAGATATGGCTAGAGACGAGAATGGTTATGCCTTTTTCTTGATTGAGGCGTTGAAACATCAGACGAAATTCTTTGATTCCAATTGGGTCAAGTCCGTTGATAGGTTCATCTAAGATCAGGAAGTCGGGTTTGGACAGAAGAGCAATAGCGATACCAAGTCTTTGTTTCATTCCTAGTGAGAAATCACGAAAGACTTTTTTCCCTGTATCTGACAAGCCAACATAGTCCAAGGTTTCATGAATCACCTTATCAGCATTTGGAATATGACGAATCATACAATAATATTTCAGATTTTGATAAGCTGTTAAGTGATTATGGGCTACAGGTGATTCGATAACAGAACCCACTCGAGATAGAGCCTTGGTCCACTCATTTTGTTCTTGACTAGAAAAGAGGGAAACTGTACCTTTGTCCGCAAACAATAATTGTGTAATGATTTTGATAAGAGTAGTTTTACCTGCTCCGTTTTTTCCAATTAGACCATAAATATCTCCCTCTTTTATGGTTAGACTAAGATCTTGAAGAATAGCTTGGTTACCAAATTGTTTGGTCAGTCCATGAATTTCGAGTACTGTTTTCATGATTTTCTCCTTTTGATTTATTTTTCTAACTTTAGTATAAGCTATAGAAATCAAAGAAACATCAAGTAATTCTAAAGAGTTTCTAAAGTTTTGTGATTCTTAAAAAAAAACAAAACCCAGTTGACATGAACTGGGCTTCTCAATTATAAAATATACTTCTCAATGGCGCGTGCAACGCCTTCTTCTTCATTGCTGGCTGTAACGTCATTAGCAAGGAATTTGACATGGTCACTGGCATTTCCCATTGCAATGCCAAGTCCTGCAAACTGAAGCATTTCGATATCGTTATTGGCATCGCCCATGGCCATAATGTCTGAGGGCTCGATCTTCAAAATCGCTGCTAGTCGAGAAAGAGCAGTAGCCTTTGTTGTTCCAAGTGGCATAGCTTCATAAATGACAGGCTGCGAACGAACGCCGCTAAATCGTTGGCAGAGTTCTGTCGCAAACCGTTGCTCAAAATCGTCTGTTTGCTCTTTTATTCCTAAAAACATGCCTTGGAACATGCGATACTTGCCACTAGTTGCTTCCTCAAGGGAAATTTCAGTCAGGTCTGAAAAGACTAGCTTGGCATCATTTTGAACAATTTCATTAGGTTTGCCACCGAGAACAAAATAATGTTCCTCATCAAAAAGAGTTAACTGGACGTCGCTTTTTTCTGCTAGGTCATAAAGGTATTCAATGTCGGCTGGACTGAGTTCTTGCCAGTCAACTAGACCCCAGTCACTGGTCTGGTGAGTTGAACAACCGTTATTAACAATGACATACTCATTCTGGAGGTCCAGTCCTAGTTTTTTATAGTAGGGAAGAACACCGAAAAGCGGGCGACCTGTACAGAGAACCAGTTTGACACCTTTTTCAATGGCTTGGTGAATGGCAGTGATGTGGGCTTGAGGGATTTCCTTGGCTTCATTGAGGAGGGTTCCGTCCATATCCAAGGCTAGTAGTTTAATCATAAGACTTCCTTTTCTAGGTGTTTTGCTTTTATTATAGCATATAGACTATGAAATGTCTGACAGAATTGTAACATTCGACTCTCCTTTTCTTGAAAAACAAAATAAAATCTTATATAATATGTATACTTAATATTTAAGGAGAGATAATGACAAAGTATTACTTTAATTCAATTTACAAAAATGATGAAACAGAATCTACAGGTCTTCTTTTCATCAAAGTCTACAACAAGTGGGAAAGCAACTTAAAAAGAGTCTTGAAATCAGTTGGCCTCACTTTGCCCCAATTTATCGTTTTAACCTCGCTCTTGTTTCTGTCTAATAGAGAGGAATATGTAACGCAAGTTGATATTGCTCGGTTCACTGGTATGGATGTCATGACGGTTTCCCAGATTGTTAGGCTACTGGAGAAGAAAGACTACATTAGACGCGATCAACACCCAAAGGATAGTCGGGCAAAACTGGTCTCAGTGACGAAGTCTGGCGCGGAGAAGGTCAATCAAGCTTTACCTTTAGTAGAAGGTGTTGATGAAGAATTTTTTGAAAAACTATCTAACGATAGAGAAGTTTTTAATCGCTTTTTAGTAGAGTTGGAGGATAAAAATGCCTAGATATTGGGTCGGAGTTGTTTCGAAGAACCATGTTTTAAGAGGAGTTGAAGGGAATTTTTGTCAGGTCTGTCATGGAAAGGGCGGTTCCTTAAATCGTATGAAAAAAGGTGACTATCTTTTATACTATAGCCCAAAATACGATATGAACGGTCAAGACAAGTTACAGGCTTTTGTGGCCGTGGGTAAAATTATAGACGACAAGGCCTATCAAGTAGAGCAGTTTGAAGGATTTTTCCCCTTTAGACGAAATGTCGAGTATTATCAACCAGTCAAAGATTGCTCCATAGAAATAGCTAGACAACATCCTGAATGGAAAGATTATAGTTCTCGACTCCGTTATGGGCATTTTGAAGTTTCCAAAGACTTTTTCCTCTATATCTTTCAGCATATGAAAGTGGATGATGAAGGATGATTGATTTGCTAGTTAAATGATTGTCAACTAGAATTTTGGATTTGGACTGTGAAGCGAACTTTGCTATAATAGAGTAAGAAACTTTGATAAAGCAAACGAGGCTGAGATGAAATTACTGTATACTGATATTCGGACTTCTTTGACTGAAATTTTAACGAGAGAGGCAGAAGAGCTAGTTGCTGCAGGCAAGAGGGTCTTTTATATCGCCCCAAACTCTCTTTCATTTGAAAAGGAACGCGCCGTGCTGGAATGCTTGTCCCAGCAGGCTTCTTTTGCGATTACCGTCACGCGTTTCGCTCAAATGGCTCGTTACCTGGTTTTAAATGATTTGCCTGCCAAGACCAGTCTTGATGACATCGGGCTTGGGATGGCTTTTTATAAGTGCCTTGCGGAACTCGATCCCAAGGACTTACGTGTTTATGGTGCAATTAAGCAGGATCCTCAATTTATCCAGCAGTTGGTTGAACTTTATCATGAGATGACGACTGCTCAGATGAGCTTTTTGGACTTGGAAAGTTTGACGGATGAGGATAAACGAGCAGATTTACTCTTGATTTTTGAGAAAGTAACAACCTATCTCAATCAAGGTCAGTTGGCTCAGGGAAGTCAGTTGTCCCATTTGATTGAGGCTATTGAAAATGGCAAGGTAAGTAGTGATTTTAGTCAGATTGCCTTAATCATTGACGGATTTACCCGTTTTTCTGCTGAGGAAGAGCGTGTAGTGGATCTGCTCCATCGAAAAGGTGTCGAGATTGTCATTGGGGCTTATGCAAGCAAGAAGGCTTATACCAGTCCGTTCTCTGAAGGGAATCTCTACCAAGCCAGTGTGGAGTTTCTTCATCATTTGGGGGCAAAATACCAAACACCTGCTCAGGATCGTTCTCAGACACATGAGAAAATGGATAGTTTTGACAAGGCCTCTCGTTTGCTGGAGTCTTCTTATGACTTTTCAGAACTCGCTTTAGATGTTGATGAGAAGGACCGTGAAAATCTGCAAATCTGGTCTTGTTTGACGCAAAAAGAAGAGCTGGAATTAGTAGCCCGTAGCATTCGTCAGAAATTACATGACCATCCAGAACTGAGTTACAAGAATTTCCGTATTTTGCTGGGTGATGTGGCATCTTACCAGCTATCACTGAAAACTATTTTTGACCAGTACCAGATTCCTTTCTATCTTGGTAGAAGTGAATCCATGGCTCATCATCCCTTGACTCAGTATGTCGAATCTATTTTGCGTTTGAAACGTTACCGTTTCCGTCAGGAGGATTTGATTAATCTCCTCAGAACTGGTCTGTATTCTGACCTTAGCCAGGCTGATATTGATGCTTTTGAGCAATATCTCCGCTATCTTGGCATCAATGGCATGCCAGCTTTTCAGCAGACCTTTACAAAATCCCATCATGGAAAATTTGATTTAGAGCGTCTAAATGCTCTTCGTCTGCGAGTTTTGGCGCCACTTGAAACCTTATTTGCGAGTCGGAAGCAAAAGACTGAAAATCTCTTGCAAAAGTGGAATACTTTTCTAAAAAATGCTACTTTAAGCAAGCAGATGCAAGGATTGACAGCTACTATGGAAACTCTAGAACAGGAAAGACAAGCCGAAGTTTGGAAGGCTTTCTGCCATGTTTTAGAACAATTTGCGACCGTTTTCGCTGGTACACAGGTTAGTCTAGAGGATTTCCTAGCCTTGCTCCATTCTGGAATGAGCTTATCCCAGTATCGTACCATTCCAGCGACAGTGGACACCGTTCTGGTGCAAAGTTACGATCTGATTGCCCCTCTGACAGCTGATTTTGTCTACGCCATCGGGCTGACTCAGGATCATTTGCCAAAAATCGCGCAAAACACCAGTCTTTTGACAGACGAAGAAAGACAAAGTCTAAATCAAGCAACTGAGGAGGGAGCGCAATTACTGATTGCAAGTAGTGAAAACCTCAAGAAAAATCGCTATACCATGCTTTCCTTAGCCAATGCTGCTCGTAAGCAGTTGGTGTTATCCGCTCCAAGTCTCCTCAATGAAAATGAGAGTAAGGAATCGGCCTATCTTCAAGAACTGGTGAGTTTTGGATTTAATCGGACAGAGAAGAAGATTCATCACAAAGGTCTGTCTAAGGATGATATGGGTTCTTATCACAGTCTCTTGTCTAGCTTAGTTGCCTATCATCAGCAGGCAGGTTCTAGTGAAAATGAAAAAGATGTGACCTTTGTCAAGGTTCTGGCGCGTGTGATGGGGAAAAAACTTGATCAAAAAGGTCTTACAAATCCAGCACTCCCAACTAGCCCAAGCAGCAAACCATTAGAGAAAGAGACCTTGCAGGCTCTCTATCCAGCTGACAAGGAGTTTTACCTGTCTACGTCTGGTTTGACGGAGTTTTACCGCAATGAATACAGTTATTTCCTCCGTTATGTCTTAGGTTTGCAGGAAGAATTGCGCCTTCGTCCTGATGCTCGCAGTCACGGGAATTTCTTGCATCGTATTTTTGAACGTGCCTTGAAACTGCCTGATGAAGATTCCTTTGACCAACGTCTGGAACAAGCTATTCAAGAAACCAGCCAAGAACGCGAATTTGAGGCTATTTATCAGGAAAGTTTGGAAGCGCAGTTTACCAAGGAAGTTCTGCTTGATGTCGCGCGAACTACGGGCCACATCCTTTGTCATAATCCAGCTATCGAAACCATCCAAGAGGAGGCAATATTTGGCGGTAAGGACCAGGCCTTTATTCAATTGGATAATGGTCGGAGTGTCCATGTGCGAGGCAAGGTTGACCGCATTGACCGCTTGAAAGCTGATGGAGCACTAGGAGTGGTGGACTACAAGTCTAGTTTGACCCAGTTCCAGTTTCCTCATTTCTTTAATGGGCTCAATTCCCAGTTGCCAACCTATCTTGCTGCCCTTAAAAAGGAAGGGGAGCAGAACTTTTTCGGTGCCATGTACTTGGAAATGGCTGAGCCTGTCCAATCTTTATTAGCTGTTAAAAGTCTGGCAGGAGCAGTAGTAGAAGCCAGCAAATCAATGAAATACCAAGGACTCTTTTTAGAAAAAGAAAGCAGTCACTTGGGAGAGTTTTATAACCAAAACAAGGCTAATCAGCTGACAGACGAGGAATTCCAGCTCTTATTGGACTACAATGCCCATCTTTACAAGAAGGCAGCTGAGAAGATTTTACAAGGCCAGTTTGCCATTAATCCCTATACCGAAAATGGCAGAAGCATTGCCCCATACGTCCAGCAACACCAAGCCATCACAGGTTTTGAAGCAAATTACCACTTGGGACAAGCCCGTTTCCTAGAGAGGTTAGACTTAGCTGACGGAAAGCGTCTGGTCGGAGAAAAGCTCAAGCAAGCTTGGTTTGAAAAAATGAGAGAGGAGTTGAATCGATGAAGCCCATTCCCTTTTTAACTGAGGAAGAAATTCAAAAACTGCAAAAAGCAGAAGCAAGTTCGAGCAAGGAACAGAAAAGAACTGCCGAGCAAATCGAAGCCATTTATACCGCAGGGCAAAATATCCTAGTTTCAGCGTCTGCTGGTTCAGGGAAGACCTTTGTTATGGCCGAGCGCATTCTGGATCAGTTAGCGCGTGGTGTAGAAATCAGCCAACTCTTTATCTCGACTTTTACTGTCAAGGCTGCTACTGAACTCAAAGAGCGCTTGGAGAAAAAAATCAGCCAACAAATCCAAGAAACCGATGATGTCGAGCTCAAACAACACTTGGGACGTCAATTGGCAGATCTACCAAACGCTGCCATTGGAACCATGGACTCTTTCACACAAAAATTCCTTGGCAAGCATGGTTATCTGATTGATATCGCACCGAACTTCCGTATTCTACAAAATGAAAGTGAACAGTTACTCTTAAAGAACGAAGTTTTTCATCAGGTTTTTGAAGAGCATTACCAAGGTGAAAATAAAGAGAAATTTAGTCGATTAGTGAAAAACTTTGCTGGACGTGGCAAGGATGAACGAGGTCTGCGCCAGCAAGTCTACAAAATCTATGATTTCCTTCAATCCACCAGCAGTCCCCAAAAATGGCTGATCGAGTCTTTCCTCAAAGGGTTTGAAGAAGCTGACTTTGCAAATGAAAAAGACAAACTAACTGAGCAAATCAAGCAGGCGCTTTGGGACTTGGAAAGTTTCTTCCGTTATCATCTGGATAACGATGCCAAGGAGTTTCCAAAAGCTGCCTATTTAGAAAATGTGCAGCTGGTTCTGGATGAAATTAGCTCCTTAAATCAGGAGTCCGATAGCCAGGCTTATCAAGCAGTGCTTACGCGTGTTGTCGTCATCTCTAAGGAGAAAAATGGTCGAGCTCTGGCTAACTCCAGTCGTAAGGCCGATTTAAAGCCACTTGTTGATGCCTACAACGAAGAGAGAAAGGCCCAGTTTGCTAAACTAGGACAACTGGCGGACCAGATAACGATTCTCGACTATCAAGAGCGTTATCATGGAGACACCTGGGATCTAGCTAAGACCTTCAAAAACTTTATGAGTGATTTTGTGGAGGCTTATCGAGAACGTAAACGCCAGGAAAATGCTTTTGAATTTGCTGATATCAGCCATTACACCATTGAAATTCTAGAGAAGTTCCCACAAGTTCGTGATGCATATCAGGAGCGATTCCATGAAGTCATGGTCGATGAGTATCAGGATACCAACCACATTCAAGAACGGATGCTGGAGTTGCTGTCAAATGGTCACAATCGCTTTATGGTTGGAGATATCAAGCAGTCTATCTACCGTTTCCGTCAGGCAGATCCGCAGATTTTCAATGAAAAATTCCAACGCTATGCGCAAAATCCTCAAGAAGGCAAGTTGATCCTCCTCAAGGAAAATTTCCGTAGCAGTTCAGAAGTGCTATCGGCAACCAACGATGTTTTTGAACGCCTCATGGACCAAGAGGTCGGCGAAATCAACTACGACAGCATGCACCAGCTTGTTTTTGCCAATACCAAATTAACGCCTAATCCTGAGAACAAGGCAGAATTTCTCCTCTACGATAAGGACGACAGTGGGCAAGAGCAAGAAGAGAGCCAATTAGAAACAAAACTAACAGGGGAAATGCGCTTAGTCATCAAGGAAATCTTGAAGCTCCATCAAGAGAATGGTGTAGCCTTTAAGGAAATTGCCCTTTTGACTTCCAGTCGCAGTCGAAATGACCAGATTCTCCTCGCCCTGTCTGAGTACGGGATTCCTGTTAAAACCGATGGTGAGCAAAACAATTATCTCCAATCCCTAGAAGTACAAGTCATGTTAGACACTCTTCGTGTCATCCACAATCCTCTACAAGACTATGCTCTGGTTGCCCTTATGAAGTCTCCTATGTTTAGCTTTGATGAGGACGAGTTGGCACGCTTGTCCCTTCAGAAATCAGAAGATAAAGTCCAAGAGAATCTTTACGAGAAGCTTGTCAATGCTCAAAAACTGGCAGCTAGTCAGAAAGAGTTAATTCATACAGAACTAGCTGAGAAACTAAATAAGTCCATGGATATCTTGGATTCTTGGCGCTTATATGCCAAAACCCATTCTCTCTATGACTTAATTTGGAAGATTTATAATGACCGTTTTTATTATGACTATGTTGGAGCCTTGCCAAACGGACCTGCTAGACAGGCTAATCTCTATGCCCTAGCTCTACGAGCTGACCAGTTTGAAAAGAGTAATTTCAAGGGCTTGTCGCGTTTTATACGTATGATTGACCAAGTCCTAGAAGCCCAGCACGATCTTGCAAGCGTAGCCGTCGCACCGCCTAAAGATGCTGTGGAACTCATGACCATTCACAAGAGTAAAGGTCTGGAGTTTCCTTACGTCTTTATCCTCAACATGGATCAGGACTTCAATAAGCAAGACTCAATGTCTGATGTTATTCTTAGTCGTCAGAATGGGCTTGGTGTCAAATACATTGCCAAGGTGGAAACAGGGGCAGTGGAAGCACACTATCCTAAAACCATTAAACTCTCCATTCCTAGCCTTACCTATACGCAGAATGAAGAAGAACTGCAACTGGCTAACTATTCAGAGCAGATGCGTTTGCTGTATGTTGCCATGACACGGGCTGAGAAAAAGCTCTATCTTGTCGGTAAAGGCTCTCGTGAAAAGCTAGAAGCCAAGGAATATCCAGCTGCTAAAAACGGAAAACTAGATAAACATACTAGACTGCAAGCCAAGAATTTCCAAGATTGGGTTTGGGCTATCACTAAAGTGTTTGCCAAAGATCATCTCAACTTTAGCTACCGTTTCGTTGGTGAAGACCAGCTGACCAGAGAAGCTATCGGAGAGTTGGAAAACAAGAGTCCTCTACAAGATAGTTCTCAAGCAGACAATCGTCAGTCTGAGACCATCAAAGAAGCCCTTGAAATGCTGAAAGAGGTGGAAGTTTATAATACTCTTCACCGTGCGGCTATTGAGCTTCCTAGTGTTCAAACCCCAAGCCAAATCAAGAAATTCTACGAACCCGTTATGGATATGGAAGGGGTCGAGATTGCAGGTCACAGCCACTCAGTAGACAAGAAAATTAGCTTTGATTTACCAGATTTTTCTACTAAAGAAAAGGTAACAGGAGCAGAAATTGGTAGTGCAACACACGAACTCATGCAGAGAATGGACCTGAGTCAGCAACCAAC
Organism: Streptococcus sp. NPS 308; assembly: GCF_002355895.1. Classification (NCBI taxonomy): domain Bacteria; kingdom Bacillati; phylum Bacillota; class Bacilli; order Lactobacillales; family Streptococcaceae; genus Streptococcus; species Streptococcus sp. NPS 308. The sequence continues at coordinate 979,566 of NZ_AP017652.1, read as the reverse complement.
GCTTGCCACTCTGGAAGAAACTCTGCAACAAGTTCAAACCAGCCCAGCTGTTAGAGACAAGATCAATCTTTCTAAAATCCTAGCTTTCTTTGATACGCCACTCGGTCAGGAGATTCTCGCTAATACTAACTATCTCTATCGTGAGCAACCTTTCTCCATGCTCAAACGCGACCAAAAGAGTCAGGAAGACTTTGTTGTTCGTGGAATCTTGGATGGCTATCTTCTTTATAAGAATCGTATCGTTCTTTTCGACTACAAAACAGACCGTTACGATCAACCAAGTCAACTCATAGACCGCTATCGTGGGCAGTTAGCGCTCTATGGAGAAGCCTTATCACGAGCCTATTCGACTGAAAATATTGAGAAATACCTGATTTTACTCGGCAAAGATGAGGTTCAGGTTGTAAAAGTATAATTTATACTCTTCGAAAATCAAATCCAAACCACGTCAGCTTCACCTTGCCGTACTCAAGTACAGCCTGCGGCTAGCTTCCTAGTTTACTCTTGGATTTTCATTGAGTATTAGAAAGGAGACCTCATGCCACTTCCAGTTAGAAAATCTCTGCACGATGCGGTTTTACAGGCTTCAAAAGCCGATACTTGGGATCAAGCAACCAAGGAATGGAATGAAGTTTCCTTGATTTTTAATGGTATTGGGCGAAGTAATTGTATCTGCGGAAATGCCATTAAATACGCCTACGAACTCTTTAATGGAGTTACAGGCCAACGTCTCTTTCCGATTGGTAGCGATTGTGTTCGTCATTTTCATCGACTGACTTTAGACCAGCAACTGGAAGAGGAAGAGGAAGAAAGACTACTCAGAAAAGTTGAAAACCTAACCAAAAAGGCTCAGAAAAAGGAAAAAATCAAGGTTAATAAAAGCGACTTTGACGAACGACTTCTAAAATGGTTTTGGGGAAAAGGTGTTTTCAAAGCCAATCTTGGCAATCAATTTGCGCCTGAGAAAGATTACCAGCTTTTCCTAGAAGTCTTTCAAGGTGGAAGTTGGAGCAAGGCAGAACCAAAAAAGAAGGCACGTCTAGAAGAAGTCCTTGAAAAATGTATCAAACCATTTCTACTTGGAAAGTCTGATGATCAACTCTACCTTGTCAAGCTAGGTAAGGAAAAAATAGATTACGAGCAGCATTTACGGATTCAAGCAGAGAAAGAACGTAAGAAAAGAGATAAAATCGCCAAGCAATACGCTGACAATCTCATTCTAGCCATGGGGCCCGCTGAACGCGCCTATCAAGATTACTTTGGCTTTAGAGAAACTCTCACACCAGAAGAACGAAAATGGGAGAAAATCCTCTTTGGTAAAAATAGAGACGAACGGGCTATCAAGGCTAAACAAAATCAAAAGGAGCTTGAGAAAGAGCAACGAATTGCGAACCAAGATCCTATTGAACGAAAGCAAAAACAAATTTTGCTAATAAATTCTTATTTTCGTGATTTACCAGATGAAAAATCCAGGTTCTCTCGACTCTTGCTGGAGTATCGAAAATATGGCAAAGTGCCCTTTTCAGAAGATTACTTAACTGAGCATCTAATCGATTTTTTCTACAGGATGAAGGCCTTTGAGTTTGAGATTGCTCCAGATCAAGCTGCTGAATTTTTAAAAGATTGTTTAAGAGCTGATTATTTATCCCCAGCGCAGATTTTCTGGAGTAAAACGATTGTCACAAATTGTGTCTGCCCTTTTCTCTCAAGGATAATCTTATAAGAAAAACACCTAGCAAGTTATAATGATTCTAGGTGTTTTTCTTATACTTTGATATAACAATACATTATTTATGCAAACATTTTTACTATATATACTCATTTTTGTAGACAAAAGCCTATGCAAAGAGGGACCATTTATGATAGAATAGATGATAAGAAAGAAAACGTTTTTATTACGTTTTTTAGTCGGAAGGGGAATTATTATGGCTACTATTCAATGGTTTCCGGGCCACATGTCTAAGGCTCGGCGACAAGTTCAGGAGAATTTAAAATTTATTGATTTTGTGACGATTTTGGTGGATGCTCGCCTACCTTTATCTAGTCAAAATCCTATGTTAAACAAGATTGTGGGCGATAAACCCAAACTTTTGATTTTAAACAAGGCAGACCTAGCTGATCCAGCAATGACAAAAGAATGGTGTCAGTATTTTGAATCACAAGGAATTCAAACACTGGCTATCAATTCCAAAGAGCAAGTTACCGTAAAAGTTGTGACAGATGCAGCCAAAAAGCTTATGGCTGATAAGATTGCACGCCAGAAAGAACGCGGTATAAAAATTGAAACCTTGCGTACCATGATTATCGGAATTCCAAATGCTGGCAAATCAACCCTGATGAACCGTTTGGCTGGGAAAAAGATTGCGGTGGTCGGTAATAAACCAGGTGTTACCAAGGGACAACAATGGCTCAAAACCAATAAAGACCTTGAAATCCTAGACACACCAGGGATTCTTTGGCCTAAGTTTGAAGATGATGCTGTCGCACTCAAACTAGCCCTAACTGGAGCTATTAAAGACCAGTTGCTTCCCATGGATGAAGTCACCATTTTTGGTCTCAATTATTTTAAAAAACATTATCCAGATAAGCTAGCTGAACGCTTCAAACAAATGAAAATTGAAGAAGAAGCTCCTGTTATCATCATGGATATGACACGTGCCCTCGGTTTCCGAGACGACTACGACCGTTTTTACAGCCTCTTCGTCAAGGAAGTTCGTGATGGAAAACTCGGTAACTATACCTTAGATACATTGGACGATATCGATGACGACGATTAAAGTAATCAAAGAACTTCTTGCTACGGTCAAAGACTTAGACAATCCCCTTTTTCTTGAACTGGAAAAAGATAGCCGAACTGGAGTTCAAAAGGAAATCAGCAAGCGAAAAAAAGCCATTCAGGCTGAACTCGAGGAAAATCTTCGTCTAGAAAACATGCTTTCCTATGAAAAAGAACTTTATAAACAAGGATTAAGCTTAATAGCAGGCGTTGACGAGGTCGGCCGTGGTCCTTTGGCTGGTCCTGTGGTCGCTGCAGCGGTAATCTTGCCTAAAAATTGTAAAATCAGAGGCCTCAACGATAGTAAAAAAATCCCCAAAAAGAAACATTTGGAAATTTTTCAAGCCGTTCAAGACCAAGCTTTAGCAATCGGTATTGGAATCATGGACAATCAAGTCATTGACCAAGTCAATATCTATGAAGCGACCAAACTGGCCATGAAGGAAGCAATCTCCCAGCTCAGTCCCCAACCCGAGCACCTATTGATAGATGCCATGAAACTGGAGTTACCAATTTCACAAACCTCCATCACCAAAGGAGATGCTAACTCCCTCTCGATCGCAGCTGCATCTATAGTGGCCAAGGTGACACGGGATGAATTGATGAAGGAATATGATCAGCAATATCCCGGCTATGATTTTACAGCTAATGCAGGTTATGGAACGGCAAAACACTTAGAAGGTCTCGATAAACTAGGTGTTACTCCCATTCATCGTTCCAGTTTTGAACCGATAAAATCACTAGTCGCAGCAAACAAAGAAAGTTAAGTTGGAGGAAATGATTATGGAAAAACAGTCAGAAATACTCCGTTCCAAGAAAGAATTTGCCTTTGCTTCAAGTACCATATTATCCCAAGTTGGGCGGGGAATCATCGTCGGGCTAGTTGTCGGGCTAATCGTTGGATCTTTTCGTTTCTTAATTGAAAAGGGCTTCCACCTAATACAAGGCCTCTATCAAGATCAAGCGCACCTAGTGCGCAATCTTTTTGTCCTTGTTTTATTTTACATACTCATCTGCTGGCTCAGTGCGAAACTAACTCGGTCAGAGAAAGATATCAAAGGCTCAGGAATCCCACAAGTTGAGGCCGAATTAAAAGGACTCATGTCGCTTAATTGGTGGAGTGTTCTCTGGAAGAAATATGTTTTAGGCACCCTAGCAATTGCCAGCGGACTCATGCTAGGTAGGGAAGGCCCGAGTATTCAACTTGGAGCAGTTGGAGGTAAGGGAATTGCTAAATGGCTCAAATCGAGTCCAGTTGAGGAACGTTCCTTAATTGCTAGTGGAGCAGCCGCTGGTTTAGCTGCAGCTTTTAACGCCCCAATAGCAGGCCTTCTCTTTGTAGTAGAAGAAGTCTATCATCACTTTTCAAGATTTTTCTGGGTTTCCACTCTAGCAGCCAGTATTGTAGCAAACTTTGTCTCACTACTCATATTTGGCCTAACACCCGTACTAGATATGCCGGACAATATTCCTCTCATGACCCTAGACCAGTATTGGATTTACCTGGTTATGGGAGTTTTTCTCGGGCTTTCTGGTTTTCTCTATGAGAAAGCGGTACTCAATGTTGGTCAAATTTATGAATGGCTTGGTCAAAAAATCCATTTGGATAAAGCTTATTATCCAATCCTAGCATTTATCCTTATCATACCAGTCGGAATTTTCTTACCTCAAATTCTCGGTGGTGGGAATCAAATCGTTCTTTCTTTAACTGAGCAACACTTTAGTTTTCAAGTCTTACTTGCCTACTTCCTCATTCGTTTTATTTGGAGTATGATGAGTTATGGTAGTGGACTACCAGGTGGAATTTTCCTACCAATTCTGGCCCTTGGTTCCTTACTTGGTGCCCTAATTGGCGTCATTTGTGTTAATCTTGGACTTATCAGTCAGGAACAATTTCCAATATTTATCATTTTAGGAATGAGTGGCTACTTTGGAGCAATATCCAAGGCCCCCCTAACAGCCATGATCCTTGTAACCGAAATGGTTGGTGACATCCGAAATCTCATGCCTCTCGGACTTGTTACCTTGGTAGCCTACATTATCATGGATTTACTAAAGGGTGCCCCAGTATACGAGGCCATGCTTGAGAAAATGCTGCCAGAAGAAGTGACAGACGACGGAGCAGTAACTCTTATCGAAATCCCTGTTTCAGATAGAATAGCTGGAAAACAAGTCCATGAACTCAACTTACCACAAAATGTACTCATCACCACCCAAGTCCATAATGGTAAAAGCCAAACAGTTAATGGCTCAACCAGGATGTATCTGGGCGATATGATTCATCTAGTTATTCCAAAAAGTGAAATTGGAAAAGTAAAAGATTTATTGTTGTAGATTAAGAATGTATATTACATAATTTTTATTATGTAATATAAAAAGCGTGGAAATTTTGTAGATTCATATCATACACAAAAGACTTGGTTCTTATGAAAAACAGAACCAAGTCTTTGTTTTATTTTAAAAACTTAAATTTTTGTACTTTTCCCTAGACAGTAGATGAACCCTTGGTTTGCTAAATTTAAGGCGTAATGTACACACTCTAAAAAATGTACTTTATTTTAAGGAAAGATAAAGTACATTTTTTGATCTAGCGGCTTAGATATGTAAAATACAATTTCGACCTTTATTAAACTCCTTGTAAGTCTAAAAATCTTGAACAATCAAGGTTTAGGTTTTTGGTAATAGTCATTTTCACTAACACTAAAATGAACATTTGAAAAATTTCCAGTATTCACTTAAATAAAGTACATAATTGAAGATAATTGGCTCTAAAAAAATTTTTGGTTATCAAGGGGCGCAATCAAGAATTTCACCAAACACATATATCATCTTTCCGAAAAACTATAATTTTCTTGAAAAATATATAAGTCTATGCTATACTACTAGTAGACTTAATTATGGAGAAAATAGATGAAACGTGAGATTTTACTGGAACGAATAGACAAACTAAAACAAATCATGCCCTGGTATGTTCTGGAATACTACCAATCAAAGCTTGCTGTCCCATATAGTTTTACAACCTTGTATGAATACCTCAAGGAATACGATCGATTTTTCAGCTGGGTTTTAGAGTCTGGGATTTCAAACGCAGATAAAATGGCCGATATTCCTTTATCGGTCTTGGAAAACATGTCAAAGAAAGATATGGAATCCTTTATCCTATATCTAAGAGAACGACCTTTGCTGAATGCTAATACAACCAAACAGGGCGTTTCACAGACAACTATCAATCGGACCTTGTCAGCACTTTCCAGTCTTTACAAATATTTAACTGAGGAAGTTGAAAACGACCAAGGAGAGCCCTATTTCTATCGTAATGTAATGAAGAAAGTTTCAACCAAGAAAAAGAAAGAAACACTTGCGGCCAGAGCTGAAAACATCAAGCAAAAACTCTTTTTAGGTGATGAAACAGAGGGTTTTCTAACTTATATCGACCAAGAGTACCCTCACCAACTTTCTAATCGAGCTCTCTCATCATTCAATAAAAATAAAGAGCGTGATTTGGCCATTATCGCCCTTCTCTTGGCCTCAGGTGTCCGCTTATCTGAAGCTGTTAATCTGGATCTAAGAGATCTCAATCTCAAAATGATGGTCATTGATGTCACTCGAAAAGGTGGCAAACGTGACTCGGTCAATGTCGCTGCCTTTGCTAAGCCTTACCTAGAGAATTATCTAGCCATTCGAAATCAACGTTATAAGACGGAAAAGACGGATACAGCACTCTTTCTGACCTTATACCGTGGCGTTCCCAATCGTATTGATGCTTCTAGCGTTGAAAAGATGGTTGCTAAGTACTCTGAGGACTTTAAAGTCCGTGTAACTCCCCACAAACTCCGCCATACCTTAGCAACCAGACTCTATGATGCAACTAAATCGCAAGTTTTGGTCAGCCACCAATTAGGACATGCCAGCACGCAAGTCACTGACCTCTATACCCATATCGTAAATGATGAACAAAAGAATGCTTTGGACAGCTTATGATTGTTGCGTAATAATAATTATGTAAATTTAATCTCAAAAAAAGAAGTTGCTAAAATATGCAACTTCTTTTTTCTTTTTATCCCACTACTGCTTCAGCGATTTCTTCACGGCTGATACCAGCAAAGTAGCGTGTGATGTCAATAGTTTCTAGTGCTTTAAGAACATCCTCGCGTTCGTATTTCACTCCACGGAGGACATCTTCTACTGCAGCAACGTCCTCGATACCAAAGAAGTCACCATAAATCTTGATGTCTTGGATTTTTGATTCGAGAACATTGGCAAAGACTTCTACTTTACCACTAGTGAATTTTGTTCCACGACGGATGTTAAATTCAGGTGATTTACCGTAGTTCCAGTCCCAAGTACCAAACTTTGTATCCTTGATACGATTGATTTCCGCCAATTCTTCTTCTGAAAAGACGTATTCAGTCATCTCTGGGTACTCTTTTTTCATGTATTCCAATAGCAAATCACGGAATTCCTCAACTGTGATTTTTTCTGGTAATTCATTGACAATATTGGTTACACGAGCACGGACGGATTTCACACCTTTTGACTCAAATTTGTCTTTTGAAACCTTGAGGGCGTTAGCAAGGACTGACAGATCAACGTCAAAGAGCAAGCAACCGTGGTGCATGATACGTCCATTGATATAGGCTTGGGCATTTCCACAGAATTTCTTACCGTCAATCTCAAGGTCATTACGACCTGTAAATTCAGCTTTAACACCAAGTTGAGCCAAGGTATTGATTACCGGAGTTGAAAAACTCTTAAAGTCAAAGGCGCGGTTTTCATCTTCTTTTGAGATGATCGTGTAGTTGAGGTTATTTAAATCGTGATAAACAGCTCCACCACCACTGATACGGCGGACTACCTCAATACCATTATCTCGAACATAATCACGGTTAATTTCTTCAATAGTATTCTGGTGACGACCAACAATGATAGAAGGTTTGTTAATCCAAAGAAGGAAGATTTGATCCTCATCTAGTAAGTGTTTAAAGGCATATTCTTCCAAGGCGATATTAAAAGCAGTGTCGTTTGAATGATTGATAATATATTTCATGATATCCCTTTATACGATAGAGACTGGAAAACATCTTTCCAGCCTAGTCTATCTTCGTTTTATTTTTTCTTAGGTGAATGGATAGCCATTCCTAGAACATCCGCAAATGCTTCGTACATCACTTCAGAGTAGGTTGGGTGTCCGTGGATAGTCTTCAGCATTTCTTCAACAGTGATTTCCATTTCGATAATGCTTGATGCTTCGTTGATCAATTCTGCGGCTGCAGGACCAATGATGTGCACACCAAGGATTTCTCCGTATTTCTTATCAGCAATAACTTTAACGAAACCTTGAGCCGCATCTGATGCAATGGCACGACCGTTGGCAGCAAAGTTGAATTTACCGATGGCTACATCGTATTTCTCACGTGCTTGTTCTTCAGTCAAACCTACTGCTGCTACTTCAGGAAGAGTATAGATGGCTGCAGGAGTCAAGTTCAATTTGGCAACAGCATGATTTCCTTTGAGGGCATTTTCAGCGGCAACTTCACCCATGCGGAAAGCTGCGTGCGCCAACATCTTAGTACCATTGATATCACCTGGTGCGTAGATTCCTGGAACAGAAGTTTCCATGTATTCGTTGACCTTGATACGTCCACGATCCAATTCAAACTCAACATCGCCAATACCTTCAAGGTCTGGCACACGACCGATTGAAAGAAGAGCTTTGCTTGCGATGATATCGTCTTTTCCTTCAACCTTGATACGAAGTTGACCATTTTCTTCGATGATTTCTTGCAATTTTGTACTTGTTAAGATAGTCATACCTTTGCGTTCCAAAATCAAGCGAAGATTCTTAGAAACTTCCGCATCCATAGCTGGAACGATACGGTCCATCATTTCGATAACAGTTACTTTTGAACCAAATGTCATGAAGGCCTGACCGAGTTCGATACCGACAACACCACCACCGATGATTACGAGGCTTTCTGGAACTTCATTCATTTCAAGGATATCGTCACTTGTCATCACGAGTGATGATTCCATACCAGGAACGTTGATCTTGCTGACTTTTGAACCACCAGCAAGGATGATTTTCTTGGTTTCAAGCAATTCAGAACCATCTACCAAGACATTCTTGTCTTTAGTGATTGTACCAACACCCTTATGAACAGTAACTCCGTAGCTACGAAGAAGACCCGCAACACCACCTACCAAGGTATTGACAACTTTAGATTTAGTTTCTAAAAGTTTGTCCATATCAACAGTGAAGTTTGGATTTTCGATGACGATACCACGGTTTGCTGCATGACCGATGTTTTCGATGATTTCAGCATTGTGAAGGTAGGTCTTGGTTGGAATACAGCCACGGTTCAAGCAGGTTCCACCGAGTTCAGATTTTTCAACAAGGGCAACCTTACCACCAAGTTGGGCAGCTTTAATGGCTGCTACATATCCAGCAGGACCTCCACCAATCACAACGATATCAAAGGCATCATCGCTCTTGCCATCGTCGTTTGAGGCACTAACTGCAGGCGCTGGGCTAGCTTCTGGAGCAGCCGCTCCAGCTGTTGGGATGTTTTCCCCTTCTTCACCAAGGTAACCGATAACTTCCGTTACAGGGACAGTTTCACCATCTCCTTTGAGGATGGCAATCAAGTATCCATCTTCTTCGGCTTCCAATTCCATGCTGACTTTGTCAGTCATGATTTCCAAAAGGATTTCTCCTTCTTTTACAAATTCTCCGACTTTTTTATTCCATTGGACGATTTGTCCTTCTGTCATATCCACGCCGGCTTTTGGCATAATTACTTCTAAGGCCATGTCTTACTTCCTTTATCTATATCTCTAAAAATAAATACTGTATTTTTAAACCAACATTGAGATTGGGTTCTCAATTAAGGTTTTCAAGTCTTTCATAAACTTAGCACCAGCCATACCATCTACAACACGGTGGTCAATGGTTAACCCCAGGCTCATGATAGGACGAATAACAATCTCACCATTGACAACTACAGGTTTCTCAACTGTTGAGCTAACCCCGAGGATAGCTGAGTTTGGTTGGTTAATAATCGGACCGAAGGACTGAACACCAAACATTCCCAAGTTACTGATTGTGAAGGTTGAGTTTTGTAACTCACTTGGAGCCAATTTGCCACCCAAGGTACGACCAATCACGTCTTTAAATGCAACGACCAACTCTGACAAGCTCATCTTCTCAGCATTGTAAACAACTGGTGTCATTAGACCGTTATCCATACCAACCGCCATCGCAAGGTTGACATAGTTATGAGTGATAATGGTCTTGCCGTCTTCTGTCAATGAAGCGTTGATGTATGGGTGTTTCATCAATGTTTTCACAACAGCGAGAGAAAGAAGGTCTGTTACAGTAGTCTTCTTACCAGTCACTTCCATAATCGGATCAAGAACCTTCTTACGAAGGGCCAGCATTTCAGTCATATCAACTTCATAGTTGAGTGTGAAAGTTGGCGCAGTTAGGTAAGATTCAACCATACGTTGCGCGATAACCTTACGCATTGGTGTCATTGGAATACGCTCAATCTCACCATAAGGAGTGATAGTGTCTGGAACTTCTTCCACTTTTTCAATCTGAGCAGGAGACTTGATGGTGTCGTTTTCGATATTTTCAGGAAGCAAGGCCAAAACATCCTTCTTCATGATTTTACCACGGTGACCCGTTCCTTGGATTTCCTGCCAAGCAATGTTATGTTCGAGGGCAATTCGTTTTGCAAGTGGCGAAATGCGAACCACATTTGTGTCTTTATAAGTTTCCACGTCTTCTTTGTGGACACGACCGTTTGCACCTGAGCCAGAAACGTCGTAGAGGTTGATCCCTAGATCATCCGCTAACTTTCTAGCCGCAGGAGTCGCTCTTAGCTTGTCATCAGCCATGACCTCTCCAATTCTATACTAAGATATTAAGGACGAAGAGGGCAATGAAAAAATAGGAGATTGACCATGTGTTCGATGCACACAAGGAAATCTATCTTTTTTTCGAAGACCTCCGTCCGAATTCAATTACATGATGCAAAGGGCGAAAAAGTCAAAGTGAAAATAGGAAACTTGACGAAGAAACTTTAGTTTCTAGGAAAGTTTATCTTTTTCACACAGACTTTAGCCCGTGTTCAACTCTACAAGTAACTTGGACACGAAACGTGTCTCAAGTTACTACGGTTGCCGCTATTAGGCGGTCAACCTAGTAGACTAACTAAGTCGTTCGTCGAATAGTATCGATTCGACTCCCTTCTGTCGAAACTTTACAATCAACTTAGATACAAAACATATCTCAAGTTGCTACGGTTACCGCTATGAGGCGGTCAACCTAGTAGACTTACTAAGTCGTTCGTCGAATAGTATCGATTCGACTCCCTTCTGTCGAAACTTTACAATCAACTTAGATACAAAACATATCTCAAGTTGCTACGGTTACCGCTATGAGGCGGTCAACCTAGTAGACTTACTAAGTCGTTCGTCGAATAGTATCGATTCGACTCCCGCCTGTCGCAACTTTGCAAATAAGTTGGATACAAAATGTATCTCATGTTGTTAAAGTTAAAAAGAACATTTGTTTACATAATTTATCTTATGTAGGTTTATTCTTTGTTGTAAGTTTTTCGGATTGCATCTTTGATGCTTTCAACGGTTGGAATCATAGCATTTTCTAGGTTTTGTGCGTAAGGCATTGGCACATCTTCTCCTGCACAACGGCGGATTGGTGCATCTAGATAGTCAAATGCTTCTGATTCTGAAATAATTGCTGAAATCTCTCCGATATAGCCACTTGTTTTGTGGGCATCGTTAACCAGAACAACCTTACCAGTCTTCTTAACTGAGTTAATGATGATATCCTTATCAAGCGGTACAAGGGTACGTGGGTCAACAATTTCAACCGAAATTCCTTCTTCCGCCAATTCCTCAGCAGCTTGAACCACACGACGAAGCATTTTACCATAAGTAACGACTGTTACATCTGTACCTTCACGTTTGATTTCACCAACTCCAAGTGGGATTGTGTAGTCTGGATCAACTGGCACTTCCCCTTTTTGGTTAAATTCTGACTTGTATTCAAGGATGATAACAGGGTTGTTATCACGGATAGAAGACTTGAGAAGTCCTTTCATGTCAGCAGGTGTACCTGGAGCTACAACCTTAAGACCTGGGATGTGTGTGAACCAAGACTCTAGAGACTGAGAGTGCTGAGCTGCAGAACCGACACCGTTACCAGCTGCGCATCGAACAGTCATTGGAACCTGACCTTTCCCACCAAACATATAACGAGTTTTAGCTGCTTGGTTGACGATATTATCCATGGCAATAACTGAAAAGTCCATGAAAGTCATATCAACGATTGGACGAAGTCCTGTCATAGCAGCACCAGCAGCAGCACCAGAAATAGCTGCTTCTGAAATTGGACAGTCACGTACACGTTCTGGTCCAAATTCTTCAAGCATACCTACAGATGTACCAAAGTCTCCACCAAAGACACCGACATCTTCACCCATCAAGAGTACATTTTCATCACGACGCATTTCCTCAGACATTGCAAGGATAATGGTATCGCGGAAAGACATTAATTTTGTTTCCATATTTCTCTACTTCTCCTTAGTCTGCGTAAATATCTTCAAAAGCTGATTCTAGTGGAGGAAATGGACTTTCTTCTGCAAACTTAACAGATGCTTCCACTGCTTCTTTGACTTGAGCCTGAATTTTTTCAAGTTCCTCTGCACTAGCAATTTTATTTTCAACAAGGTACTTGCGGAGGTTTTCGATTGGATCTTTTTCCTTCCACTCATCGACTTCTTCACGTGTACGATATTTACCAGGGTCTGATGATGAGTGACCAAGCCAACGGTAAGTTACGCTTTCAATTAAGACGGGGCCTTTACCAGAACGAACATGGTCAACTGCTTTCTTAAATCCTTCGTATACATCAATTACATTGTTTCCGTCAGGAATAAACATACCAGGAATACCGTAAGCGGCGCTACGCTCGTGAATATGCTGGACATTAGTCATTTTCTTAATATCAGCAGAGATTCCATAACCGTTATTGATACAGTAGAAAATTACTGGAAGATTCCAAATTGAAGCCATATTTACAGCTTCGTGGAATACACCTTCATTCGTCGCTCCATCACCAAAGAAGCAGACAACGATTTTACCAGTGTTTTTCATTTGTTGAGTAAGGGCTGCACCTACTGCAATCCCCATACCACCACCTACGATACCGTTAGCACCAAGGTTCCCTGCATCTAGGTCGGCGATGTGCATTGATCCACCTTTACCTTTACAAGTTCCAGTATACTTACCAAGGATTTCAGCCATCATTCCGTTGAGGTCAATCCCTTTGGCAATAGCCTGTCCATGACCACGGTGGTTGGAAGTAATCAGGTCATCTGGGTTGAGAGCCAACATCGCTCCGACGTTAGCAGCCTCTTCTCCGACAGAAAAGTGAGTCATACCGGGAACTTTTCCCTTTTTCACTAACTGAGCAATTTTTAAGTCCATGCGACGGATTTCTTCCATCTTACGGAACATCTCTAGCAAAAGATTTTTATCTAAAGTTGACATAATCTTGCCTTTCTAACTTTGTACTTACTCTTACTATTTTACCTTTTTTAGTATACACTGTCAAAGTATATGGCTAATAAAATTTCACAATATAAAAAAATAAATCCCTGTTAAAACAGGGATTCTCTCTAGTTAGAGTATTTTTTCACAAAGTCGTTTTTCAGGATAATTTCTTAAAATTAGCTCAATCTTTTCATTACAGTTTTCAAACGCCATTGGTACAAACAACCAGAAACAATCAAGCTGGCAATTAACCCAATCCAGTAGGCAAATGCCCCTAAGTCAGTTGCTTGATCTAGTAGGTATCCTAGAGGTATCGCTACTCCCCAATACCCGATTAAGCCAAGATAGAAAGGAACGATAGTGTCCTTATAGCCTCTTAGAATCCCCTGGAGCGGAGCCGCAAAGGTATCAGCTAGCTGGAAAAAGAGACTGTAGGTTAGAAATACAGCAGTTGTTTCAATGAACTGAGAGTCATTCCCATATAGACTTGCTACACGATTTCTAAAAATGTAGAGAAAGGATAGGGTAAGACAAGCAAAAATAAGGGCGGTTATTCTCCCCAGACGAGCATAGGTTTTTGCATCCTCAAAACGTTTAGCCCCCACCTCGTAAGACACAACAATCGCCATAGCAGAGGAAATACTCATAGGAAAAGCATACATGAGGCTCGAAAAATTCATAGCGGACTGGTGACTGGCGATGATGAGCGATGAAAACTTAGCCATGATTAGTCCCACCACGGAGAAAATGGCAACTTCAGCAAAGACGGTTCCCCCGATTGGTAGACCTAATCGAACACCTTCCTTGATTTTATCTATATTTAGTGGAATGCGTTTTTCAAGATGTAGCGCTTTTAACCTTTCTTGTTTGAACAAAACAAGCAGGGAAATGCCCAATAAAACCCAATAGGCTAGCGAAGTTCCTAGCCCTGCTCCTGCGCCACCAAGCTCAGGGAAACCAAGGGCTCCATAAATCAAAAGATAGTTAAAACCACTATTAAGAGGAAGTAATAGGAGCATGAGGTACATAGATAGCTTGGTCAAACCAAGAGAATCTAACAATGATCGAATGACACTGAAAAGCAACAAGGGAATAATCCCGATAGACAGGTACCAAAGATAAGAAACTGCAACTGCCGCCACTTGAGCTTCTAGTCCGATATGGTTTAAGACAGGTGGCGCTAAAAATACTACCATGCCAAGCAAGACCAAAGACAGTCCGAAAGCCAAGTAGATAAATTGGTAAAAGTCAGATGCTACTTCTTCCTTTTTACCCCGTCCCAGATGATGGCCTATGATGGGAACCATGGCCGAAACAATCCCTGTTAAAAAAGTAAAGAAAGGATTCCATAGACTCGTTGCAGTTGATACACCAGCCAAGTCCATGGTATTGTACTGCCCAGTCATGGTTGTATCGACAAAAGAGGCAGAATAATTAGCAAACTGATAAATCAGGATAGGAAAAAATATCTTAAGAAATAAAATAAACTTATCTTTAAATTGATGGGTTCGATACATATACGCTCTCTATTCTTATAGTTTATAGAGCAGAATCCCATCTAGTTTTTGTAAACGATTTGTCCCTTACAGATAGTATATTTGACCTGCCCTTTTAAAGTTTCACCGATAAATGGTGAATTAGCTGCTTTTGAAGCAAAGTGTGAGTCCACAAGGCGGTCAACCTTAGCGTCAAAGATAGTGATATCCGCTGGACCATTCTCAGCCAAGTAACCTGCTTCAAAGTTGTAAAGTTTGGCTGGATTAACAGTCATTTTTTCAAGCAATTCCATCAAGCTTAGCTCGCCAGCATCTACTAAATAAGTCAAACCAAGAGAAAGAGAGGTTTCTAAGCCAGTCATACCAGATGGCGCTTTGGTGATATCTTCTACATTTTTCTCATCTGCATGGTGAGGCGCGTGGTCCGTTGCGATAACTGTGATAACACCTGACTTGAGACCTTCGATAACGGCTCGACGGTCTGATTCCAAACGAAGCGGAGGATTCATTTTGGCATTGCTTCCTTGTGTCAAAAGGAGAGCTTCCGTCTTAGAGAAATGCTGTGGAGCTACTTCTGCTGTGACTTGTGCTCCCAAACCTTGAGCGAATTCCACTACCTTGACACTTTCTTCCTTAGACAAATGCTGGATATGAACATGAGCCTTGGTTGCATAGGCAATCATAACATCACGCGCAATCATGGCGTATTCTGCCACCCCTGTCGCACCACAAATATGGAAATGTTCTTTAGCAATATTTTCGTTAAACCCAAGAATGCCGTTCAAACCTGGATCTTCCTCGTGAAGGCTGATAAAGGTATTGAGTTTTTTGGCTTCTTCCATGGCTTCCTTAACCACCTTGCTGCTTTCAAGTGGAATACCGTCATCTGAGAAACCAACCGCACCTGCTTCTAAAAGCGCCTTAAAGTCAGTCAAATCTTGGCCATTAAAATTCTTAGTAATGGTCGCAACCGTCTTGACATTGATTTGTTCCTTGGCAGCAGATTGGAGAACTTCTTGAAGAGTCTCTACATCCGAAATGGTTGGACTGGTATTAGCCATCATGACAACTGTTGTAAAACCACCCGCTGCTGCAGCTAGGGCACCGGTATGAATATCTTCCTTGTGGGTTTGACCTGGTTCACGGAAATGAACATGGATATCGACCAAGCCAGGAGCAACTACTAGACCAGTAGCATCAATTAGCTCTGCTCCTTCTTCCTTAATTTCAGGCGCAATTTTGACAATTTTTCCATCTTCGACCAAAACATCACAGACTTGATCCAAACCAGACTTGGGATCCATTACACGACCATTTTTGATTAGTAGCATCTGCTTTCTCCTTTATTCATAGAAATCAACTTGGGTATCCAACAATTTATCCCCATCATAAACAAACTTAGCTGAAAAGAAGGGTTTATCCTCTAAGAGCCACTCAACAAAGGTGTGGTCACCTTCCCAAGTCGGCTTGCTTAAGACCTCATCATAGGGAACCCATTCTAAGGTTCCTTCATTGCAGTCAATCAACTCACCCTCAAACTCTGTAACCTTAAAAACATAAGTGTACCAGTCTAAATCTGGCGTAAATTCAGGAAAAGTGATAACGCCTTTTAGCACAGGCTTGGCTTTTAGACCTGTTTCTTCGAGGATTTCACGCGCCGCGCATTCCTGAGGCGTCTCTCCTCGCTCTAGCTTACCACCCACACCAATCCATTTGCCAGCATGGACATCATTGGGCTTTTTATTGCGATGGAGCATGAGTAGTTCTTTTCCGTTATCAATGTAGCAAATCGTCGCTAACTGAGGCATATTTTCTCCTTATCTAAGCCAATCGATTGGCTCTTGTCCTGTCTCTCTTAAGAATGCATTGGCCTTGGAAAAAGGTTTGGAACTCCAAAATCCTCTGTAAACAGATAAAGGACTTGGATGGGCTGATTCGATAATCAAATGCTTAGGATTTGTCACCAATGATTTCTTCTTGCGTGCATAGGCTCCCCAGAGTACAAAAACTACAGGCCTGTCTAGATTATTGACCACCCGAATCACAGCATCCGTAAAAGGCTCCCAAATCTGCCCAGCATGACCGTTTGCCTGACCAGCAGGAACGGTCAAACAAGCATTGAGAAGTAAAACTCCTTGCTCAGCCCAAGCTGTCAAATCATGGGATGCTTTAACTCCAATATCATCTGCTAATTCTTTCAAGATATTTTGCAAGGATGGCGGAGCTGGAATAGCATCTGGAACCGAAAAACTCAAGCCCTGCGCTTGACCTGGTCCGTGATAGGGGTCTTGCCCTAGAATCACCACCTTAACCTCTTCAAGCGGTGTAGTCAAGAGAGCCTGAAAAACTTTTTCCTTAGGTGGGTACACAGTTCCTTGCGCATAGACCTGCTCCATAAACTGATTGATTTTCCCGAAATACCCCTCAGGTAATTGCTCCTTAATCAAAGCATGCCAAGATGAGTGTTGCATCTTTCTCTCCTTTACCGTATCCATCTAAAAGCACGTTTTAATTCATCTATACCATTCTCAAAAAAGCATAGACCGTGTGCAAGTATAATCTTATCAGGTTTCCAGTTTAACATACGGAAAAAAGACATTCTTGCTTCCCTTTGTCTTCCTAAAAAAGTCATCCGATAATCGATAGGAGTTTGTCCATCAGGGGCTGTTACACGAGCTAAACGATAAAATCTTCTGCGGATTGGACTAGCTATTTTTTCCGATTCAAAATTCTCTATAAGGTCCGTTACAATGAGTGTTTTAGTTGATTTATGAAAAAACACCACTTCTTCAATCACAGAACTACCCTTAAAAATAAGTTGATCAATCTCATCAGACCATAGGTCAGGAGCCTTATCTGTTAAGGGAGCATCGAATACCACCTTGACATTCTGACTGTTCGCTCTCTCTTCAACTCCTGGACTAGACCATGCTTGTGCATAAGGATATCTTTTTTTCCAATCTGCAATATAGGCGTAGTGAATCTTATTTGGTGAAATCAGGTAAGCGACTCTGCCCAAAGCGTCCAGTTCAGTAAAGAGCTCCTCATTTGGCGCAATAGGAGAATGAATCCAGAGTTTTCCATCCTTTAACTTTATCACCGTCATACGTGTCTGAAAAGGAAGTTTGAAGACCTTCATATCCATTTGTATCAAGTCACCATCTGCTATCCAGATATTTTGATCAACTTCCTTTAGTGTATACAATGGTTCATAAAGAGAAAGTTCTGGTTTTGACATCGTTTACTATTCCTTCATTTTAACTGCCTCTATTATAGCAAAAAGTGGCTATGGAAACCACTTTTTACAGTTCTTATATATACTGTTATTCATCCTAGTATTGGACATTAGTATTTACAGTATCAATCAGCCATTAGAAACTTTTCGATTGTATCAATAGCATAGGAAAGTTGATTATTTACAGACATCATCCGTTCAAGATTAGCATCCATATAGTAGAGTTCAGATAAGCCACCCCTAGGGAGAAAGAGTGAATAGTGGATATTCATCTTCTCTCGAGTACTTAACTCTATATGATTGCTTATGATATACTTTAACTCTTTTAACGAATTTACTTGAGCAACCACACCTTTTAACTGATACTGCTCGATGAGGTTTAGTAAGTTGTCAATCTCTTCAATGACTTTAGTTTCCATATCATCACCTCTTAGGAAAAGTACTACATAGCATCCAAACAATCTAGTAAGTCTTGGTAGGAATGGACTTCATAAGTCGGCTGAGCTTGAGTCTTGTTTTCCAGATGATAGGGATTGTACCAGACAGTATCAATCCCAGCATTATTGCCACCTTGAATATCAGCTGTTAGGGAATCTCCAATCATCAGGGTCTTTTCTTTATCAAATCCAGTAATCTGTTGACCGATTTTTTCATAGAATAGTGCATCAGGTTTTTGAGTTTGCAATTGTTCAGAGATAAAGACTTGGTTGAAATAAGGAGCCAGACCTGATTGAGCCAAACGTCCTGTCTGAATGGCAGTGATCCCATTTGTCGCAGCGTATAGCTCATAATCTCGCTCAATGAGACTGTCTAAGAGTTCATGAGCGCCTGAAAAAGTTTGTCCCTGTTGAGCAAGATAACATTGGTAACGCTGAGCAAGTAAAATACCGTCTTTCTCCAGTCCAAAATGATCAAACAAACGAGAAAAGCGCGTGATAACCAGCTCTTGTTTACTGATTTTCTTTTGCTCCAAGTTCTTCCAGAGAGCCTTGTTCATAGGAACGTAATAGTCTTTATAGGCTTGGATATCCGCAACTCCTTCTTCTTTTAGAAGTTGTGTCAGAGCCACATCCTCAGCAGCATCAAAATCAAGCAAGGTGTGGTCGAGATCAAAAAGTAAAAATTTGTAGGGCAATTTGAAGTTTTCCTTTCTGAAAATTCATTAAGAACATTATAGCATAAATGAAAATACGTAAACACAAAACTCTCTAAGAAATCAGAAATCCTTCTTCGAGAGTTATATATATGGTTCTATTGCATCTGGATAGGTTATTAATACTACTCGTCTATTCTTTTTAGTAGAAATTCTATAAAATTATCCGCATAGTATTCTCCATCTTTAAAAACAGGTAATTCATTGGTCAGACCGTCCTGATTTTGAAAATAGAACATGCCATCACCACATTCACAAATAACTAATTGCTCAGAATTACTGAACCCTTCTTTTCGATTCAGCTCGTTTATATAAACAAGATCGCCTCCTACAACAGTATCAAAATCTAATCCATAAATACTAAATATTTCTTCTCCATAAATCTCTCCCCCCATATAATTTTTCAGCCACCACTTATATGTTTCAGGAAAAGTAAAATTTAATCTTTTCTCAGCTTTTATAATCAATTCATCAGAAATCCCCTTTCCAAATGGTGCAAAATCTATACCCTCGCTAGAAGCAATCTTTTTCTTCAATTCAACAATCATCTTTCACCTCATTTTATCATTAAAATCTCTAGTTCTATTTTCCCAATAATTTCCTCTCCATGACTTAAATTCACTACGATTGATCCATTTCCTATCTTACTTATATTTATGATTTCTATTTACACTGAGCAATTCTTTTTGACTATCATTTCCATCTATGCTGAAGTAACTACTGTAAAATAAAAATGTTTTCCATTGCTATCTACATACTGGTTGATATAATCTTTTGCTACAGAAATTGACTGGAGTAAGTCTCTATCATTATCTCTAGGAGAATAATACCAGCTATCATAAGTCAACTCAAGTCCCCGATCTCCTTCTACATAGACATCGCCACCAAGAATCATAAACTTTTTCAACTCTATCCAGTCTATATAGGCCAACATATCTTGATATGTATATGCATAACTTGCAACACCCAATTCTGCTAGCGACTGACCTCTATTTTCAAAATTAAATTTATCTAGTTTCATATGATTGGACTCCTATTTTGCTTTCAATGAGAATAAGTTGGCACTCTCTAATCAGTTCAATGTTTTTATAATATATTTGTAAAATAATAGTTCTCATTTATAATCTCCAAAGTTTGAATTAAACTATTTCATATGATGTCTCTTTTTAAATAATTTTTTTAATATTTATCTCTAAAATCTTATAAATTTTTCAATTCTACTGCAAATATGGATGCAATTTAATTTCTCTATTAGAGTTTTTCGAAAATATTCTAGGTAAATTGTTTCTGAAATACTTTAAATTTTCCAATCGAGTATTTATAAAGAATAGGAGTTAGTAAGAAACTAAAATACCCACTTCCCCCCTCACTATCGTCTCGAAAAATAATCTCTTTCATTTGATGAGGATTTTTTATATATTCATCCATAGCAATATATACCTTGCTCATCTTCTCTTCAAAAATGTAGCATACTTGATAAATTGTTAGATATTTTGTCTCACAATCCAGTCTTATTTCACAAAATCTTTCTGTTTCATCGAACCACTCAGTCCGTAGAATTATATTATCCAAGATATTTCCTCCATTCATTCCCTCTACCCCAACTCCTTGGCTATTCTGCTTTTTTCAAGTTTTCCCTTAGTAATTCGTTTCCATAAAACAAGTGGGTTCAAACTATAAGATAGGCGTACAAGGAAATAATTAACCCATTCGATAAGGGCAAAAAGCTGTATTAGTGTGGCTATAGTAGCCACTTGGAAACTCTGTGTATTCCATACAATAAAAGGAAAGCCTAAAATAAGTAAAACAAGGTCTAGTATTCTGAAACCACCATATAGTTTGGGAACATTTCTACTTCCAAACTGGGGATTCGACAGTCTTCTAATCAAAATTGCCCAATAGATTGAACCTTGAAGCAAAATAAATGTCAGTAAAGACAAAGGATAGAGAGCGGTTACTAGACTATTCCAATCAGTAAGCCGATTTTTCAAAAGGAAAAAACAAAACCAAAAGGATAGGACGGCTGTGAACTCTCCCAAACAGAGGGACACCAACTCTTTTCTAACTTTCTCTTTTTGCATGTTCATTATCTCACCCATCTATCTATCATCCTATATCAGAAAAAAACATTCGAATCAGTTTATAGTCAAGATTTCTCAGAATCAAGGCATTCTAAGCATCGAGCAGCTCTATTACTTTAATATCATTGTAATTCTAAGTTTAGAATTACATTAAAATAAATGTTTTAGGGCTATTCTAAGTCTATGATAGCCTTAAATTTTAATTTTTGAAGGATTCTAAAGCCAGAATAGCTCTAAAATCACGAGAATGAAGCTATTCGAAGCTTAGAAGAACCTTTGGTGAATTTCAATAGCACTTCAACTAGCTATTCTTACAATTTCTCTGATGAGCTTTGAGTTTTTTCAGAGCCCAATCATAGTGACTGGAAGTGGCACTCACAAAGTAGGAGCCTAGACTTGTTCCTCCCGTCCACTTATAGACACCTTTTGTGAACAATTCGTCACTGCTGAAGCCTTCCATCAACTCTAAAACCTCTTTATGCGATTGATTGAGGAGTTTGGTCGCTTCTTCTAAGGACGTTCTCTGGTGCTTCTTCCAAAAAGCGACATTCATTTCTCCATAAGTTTTCCAATTATAAGGTTTAGGGAGAAAAGGTCTTTCATGACCCTTTTGATTGGAATTTACCCAGGTCAAAAGTAAGTGATGCCATTCATAGAGATGGATCAGGACATCCCGCAGATTTTTATCTCTTTTCCAGTGAGCTTCTTTTTTCTTCTGGTCTTTTGAAAAATCAAATGGAGTCTGTAGTTCCTCTTCACTTAATTTAGATATAAAGTGATTGAGCTTTTCATAGTTTTCCTTAGAGGCTAGCACTAATTCCTCTTTTGTTTTTGGTCTAGGCATAGACGTTCTCCCTTCATTTTCAATTAGGTTAAGGTATTTTCTTACTTCATTATACCATAATCAAAAAGCAGTTCTTCATTTTACGAAAAACTGCTTTTACTGACTAGTTATTTTATGCTTATAGTCACTAGTTTACATATAAATCTCTAAAGCGACCATCTACTTCTGCTATCTGATAGAGCAAGTGAGCTAGTTCTTGGTAATCTTCTTTTAAACATGAAATGTGGGCCTGGCCAAATAAAGAAGCTAATTCTTCTTTTAATCTGGCCCCTTCTGGATCATGGTCTTTTAAGAATTTACTGAGATAGAGATTTCGAACAGCAGCAAGATTAAAGCTGAAATACTGATGCAATTGTTTTTGCTCGGTATTTAAGCCATTTTCAGCAACTGCTTTTGCATAACATTCCAAAACACTACTTTGACCATTCAGATATCGGTTCTTCATAATCCTTGCAGTTTCCTGAAAGATTTCAGTCTGACTAGGACTCTTGACCTTCTTAAAATTTCCCCACATGGAGTAAGCTCCACGCTTATAGTCAATATCCTCCGCCTTCCAAGCTTCTATAATGTCAGTAAAAGTAACCTTCATACAGGCAAAACCAGCTGGATCATGCAAATAGAGATATTGACCATCAATGCCATACACGGTTACGAAGTGATCCACACCATAAAGGATTGTGTGATTGGGATTGTAAGTCAAATGTCCCATATCAAGAGGTCCAAGTACGACAGGTCCATTGGACAGAAAGGTTTCCAACTTTCCTTTAATCTCTTCCAAATTAACTTCTGCTCCATCTTTTAGATAGAAATCCTCATAGTCAAATCCTAGTATTTTTAAGGAATGGGAGATGGAAAGGTCTGGCATTCCATTATCAAAGAATACTAGAGGGTGCTCCTCATCTTCCTTCACGATACTAGCGCCATTTCCCATCACCATAATTGCCTCTAAAAACTCTGCTTTAAAGTCATAACCATAGGTTTCTAGTGCCATTGCCAATGAATAGCTATAGCAAAGCGACACATCTCCAAAATACATCTGCATATTCATGCCTCCTTATCTTCTATGGGACTATTATACCGAGAAAACGATACTCATGCCCCATAAAATCCAAACAAAAAATATGGTATTTGTGATTTACGGACATGAATGTCAACAATTAAAAACTCTGTAGAGATTCTTTCCACAGAGTTTAGTTTGCATCTTTATAAAAAATCAGAAAATGATTTAGTCCCTGATGACTGGTATCCAGAGTTCCATTTGGTAGTCTGGGGACGACATATCTCCTTCAGTATAGACTTCAAAGTCTGGCGCTCCTGAGTGGCGATAGCCAGTTTCTGGGAAAAAAATCTCTAGAACATATTTCCAAGCATGTTGGATGCTTGTTGGTATAGCCCCATTGACTGGTACGATAGCATATTCAGCTTCAGATATGTCTTTGATTGACAAACCCAGTTCTTCTGCTTTAGCTTTATCCGTCACATCATAGGCAGCCATATAGTTGATGATTTCACCTTCTTTGACATCCGAGCAGACACCAAAGGATTGGCCACTACCCAAACTTTCTAGGCTTTCTAAGCTGTGATTGGCATAGAGCTGCTCCCATGCAGACGGACACTGGCTATTGTCAATTGCTTCCAATAGGACGCCTGCCACAGTAAAAGAAGGTTTCTTTTGAATCTTGATATCCATGTTCTTTCCTCCTGTAATCTTTAAGGATAATTGAAGTCTAGGAAAAAACCGATAAGGTTTTCCATTTCGAACTTCTGAGGGTGTTGCCCCATGGAATTTCTTAAAGGCTGCGCTGAAGGAATCCGCAGATTCATAGCCGTACTTCATTGCTATGTCAATGATTTTGTCAGAGCTTTCCCGCAAGTCTGTCACTGCTTCTGACAGCCTGCGATTGCGCAAGTATTCTGCTAATGTCATATCTGCCATGATGGAAAAGATTCTGCTAAAGAGAGGGTAAGAATAGCCCGATAACTGATGAAATATTTTCATATCAACTTCTCCAGTCAGCTGCTCCTCCAAATAATCCATAGTTTGATTGAATTGATGCATCATATTCGTTTCTTCTTACCTCCACAAGATACAAAAGTCCTTAAAAGCAAAGTGAAAACAGAAAAATTGACGCTAGAGATTCTAGTCTTAGAAATTTTATCTTTTTCGAACAGCTTTTAGACCGTGTTCAATTCTATTTATAGTCTAACAGATATCAGATACTTCCGCCCTAGAATCTTTGTACAAGATTTAAAGGTGTAAATTTCTATAACTTATCCTTTAATTTCTCAACAAAGAGATAGGCTGCAGGGCAGGTCAAGGTATTCTTAATCGTCAAATGGTTGATTTGATGGATCTTTTTACGATCTGTATGGGGAAATTCACGACAGGCCTTTGGACGAACATCATAGATGGAGCAGAGATTATCTCCTCCTAGAAAGGGGCAGGGCATGGATTTGAAAACCTTGTCACCATCTTCATCAACTTGTAAAAACTCTGCTTCAAAGGCTGGTAATTTCATCTTAAAATACTTCGCAATACGAGTAATATCGGCTTCTTTAAAGTCGGGTCCCAAGGTCTTACAACAGTTAGCACATGCAGTGCAATCGATCTCAGCAAAAACTTCTTCGTGAATCTGCTGGGCAATCTTATCTAGATTCTTTGGTGGCTTTTTCTTTAGATTTGCTAAAACTTTACGATGCTCCTTCTGCTTTTGCAAGGCTAGCTGGTGATAGTACTCAATATCAATTTCTTTAGACATAGTTTCTTTCTAATACAAGTGTTTTTGTCTATTATACCATAAGTTATTTTTCATTTTTGAGTCTTGCACATAAAAAGCCCTTCGGATAAAATCCGAGGGGCTTAAAACGTTGTTAAATCAACGATTATTTTTTAAGGTTGTAGAATGATTTCAATCCACGGTATTCAGCTACTTCACCAAGTTGGTCTTCGATACGAAGCAATTGGTTGTATTTAGCGATACGGTCAGTACGTGAAAGTGAACCAGTCTTGATTTGTCCTGCGTTTGTTGCAACTGCGATGTCAGCGATTGTTGAATCTTCAGTTTCACCTGAACGGTGTGATACAACAGCAGTGTAACCAGCTTCTTTCGCCATTTCGATAGCGTCGAATGTTTCAGTAAGAGTACCGATTTGGTTAACTTTGATAAGGATTGAGTTAGCAGCACCTTCTGCAATACCTTTTTCAAGGTAAGAAGTGTTTGTTACGAAGAAGTCGTCACCAACCAATTGAACTTTACCGCCAAGACGTTCAGTAAGAGCTTTCCAACCGTCCCAGTCGTTTTCGTCCATACCATCTTCGATAGTGATGATTGGGTATTTGTTTACCAATTCTTCAAGGTAGTCGATTTGTTCTGCAGCAGTACGTACAGCAGCTCCTTCACCTTCGAATTTAGTGTAGTCGTATACTTGACGTTCTTTATCGTAGAATTCTGATGAAGCACAGTCAAATCCGATAAATACGTCTTTACCTGGAACATAGCCAGCAGCTTCAATCGCAGCAAGGATAGTTTCAACACCATCTTCAGTTCCTTCAAAACGAGGAGCGAATCCACCTTCGTCACCTACGGCTGTTTCAAGACCACGAGATTTAAGGATTTTCTTAAGAGCGTGGAAGATTTCAGCACCCCAACGAAGAGCTTCTTTGAATGTAGGTGCACCAGCAGGTACGATCATGAATTCTTGGAAAGCGATTGGAGCATCTGAGTGAGAACCACCGTTGATGATGTTCATCATTGGAGTTGGAAGAACTTTAGTGTTAAATCCACCAAGGTAGCTGTAAAGTGGGATTTCAAGGTAGTCAGCAGCAGCGCGAGCTACAGCGATAGACACACCAAGGATTGCGTTAGCACCCAATTTACCTTTGTTAGGAGTACCGTCAAGTGCGATCATAGCACGGTCGATAGCTTGTTGGTCACGTACATCGTAGCCGATGATTGCTTCAGCGATGATGTTGTTTACGTTGTCAACAGCTTTTTGTGTACCAAGACCACCGTAACGAGATTTGTCACCATCACGAAGTTCAACTGCTTCGTGTTCACCAGTAGAAGCTCCTGAAGGAACCATACCACGTCCGAAAGCACCTGATTCAGTGTAAACTTCTACTTCAAGTGTTGGGTTACCGCGTGAGTCTAGGACTTCGCGAGCGTAAACATCAGTAATAATTGACATTTTTTACTCTCCTTTGAGTTAAATTTTTTACACCTCTATGATACCTTAAAAAGAGACCTTTTTCAAGAAAAAACGTTATCTTTGTGCAAATTTTCCTTAAGTTTGTTAAGTAATCGCTTTCAAATCATTCTGTTAATTCTAGTTAAAAATTTTTGTCTCTCAATTAGTGGATAGTGTTAATAAGTAACAATTTAAGGAATGAATAGTGATAAAATATTTTACAATTTTATATCAAATCGATAAATCACTTTAAAAATTGACTTAAATTTGTTACCATATTATAAGACAAATAATTAAGGAGACTAATAATGAAAAATAAATCCATTTTCACTATTTTGTTTTTAGCAGTTTTTTTATTAACAGCTTGCTCCCATAATAGTAACAAGATTGTTGAAAAAAATAGTGACGGAACTTCTACTATTACTTATACTGATGGTAGTAAAATTGGAACCAATGGCAAAGATTTTACAATTTTACAGGAAGATGGAGTTTCGCTTGTATATCTTGACCAAGATAAAACCTATCAATACCAAGGTCCTGATGGTAGTTTTGTTTCAAAAGACAGTGGCGGATCTTACACTATACAACTTCCCTCTGGCGAGAATATAATTTTGTATTCAAATGGTTCTTATTTAATTAGTAAGACTGACGGAAGTTCTGAAACAGGTACAAACAAAGAAGAACTTAATAAATACTTGATTTCTAAAGATTTCACTATTTTTTCTGAACTTGATAAAAAAGTTTCAGATATATTAGAATATATCAAGAAGAATAATTAAGTAGTATTGATCTCCTTCTAAGTATAGAAGGAGATTTTATTTTGGACTTCAACGTTATTTATGGTAAAATCAAACTATGACAGATTTATCAAAACAACTACTAGAAAAAGCTCATGGTGGGCCGAAATTAAACCCTGACGAACAACGCCGCTACCTCGGTACTTTCGAGGAAAGAGTTCTAGGTTATGCGGATGTTGAGATAGCCAATAGCCTTCAGCTACAAAAAGGATTTTTAACGATTTTGGAAAACTTTCAAGAAAAGACAGAGACTCTTTTTGTGAAGATTTCGCCAACTATCGAGTTTGACAAACAAGTATTCTACCTAAAGGAAGCTAAGAAAACCAATAGTCAAGCTACGATTGTATCAGAGGATCACGCTTCTTCTCCTTTAGGCTTAGTTATCCATTCGAACGAACCTGTTCAAGTGGATGAGAAGGATCTTCGACTGGCTTTTCCAAACCTATGGGAAGAGAAAAAGGAAGAGGCCTCTAAAAAATCTATCTGGAAAAAATGGTTTGGTTAATGACCTCTCATGTTTAATAAACGACCAATATTAGTAGCTGTGTGCTCCAAATAGAGGCTTGCTTTTTTCAGACTGTCTTCTAAAGGCTCACTTTTCTCTAGGATAGAGAATGCTGCTTGTATATTTTCAAATGGTAGGGGAGGCAAATCCTCAGAAAGGCTACCGCAAATAGCGATAACAGGAACTCCCTTAGGAGTTCTTTTTGCTACACCGATAGGAGCTTTCCCAGCGAAGCTTTGACTGTCCAGCCTGCCTTCTCCAACAATAACCAAGTCAGCATCTTCAACCTGCTTGTCAAAGTCTATCAAGTCCAAACAAGTGTCAATTCCAGATACGATACTAGCCTCAGCAAAGGCACAGAGCCCAGCTGCAATCCCACCGCCGGCTCCTGCTCCTTTAAGAGACAGGGTTGATGGTGAAAATTTTTCATAGAACCGCTGTATAGCCAAATCTACTGTCTCAAACAAAGCAGGATCCAAGCCCTTTTGTTTTCCAAATGTATAGGTCGCTCCTTGATGACCACATAAAGGGCTCACGACATCTGCTAAAATGCGGATTTTCACATTTTCAGGAATCCTATACAACTCACTGTCTGAAACTGACTCGAACTCAAGCAAAGTCTGACCGCAAGCAGGCAATTCTTTTCCCTTCTTATCATAAAAGTGATAACCCAAAGCAGCTGCAATACCAATTCCGCCATCATTACTTGCCGTACCACCAACACCGATATAGATTTTCTTCATTCCTTGATTAATGAGATGGCGAATCAACTCTCCAATACCTCTAGTTTGGATGCGAAGAGGATTTCGTTTCTCCCGCTGAATCTTCCCAAGACCAACCAAGTCAGCAACTTCAAAGAGCGCTATTTGATCTTTTTGAAAGTAGCGCATTGCTTCATTTAGACCAAAAGGTCCCGTAACCTCTTGCCATTTTTCTTCAAGTTCAAGAGAATGGCGAATCGAATCCACAGTTCCTTCCCCACCATCACCAACAGGACAGAGCAGACATTCTACATCCGCTATTGACTGTTTGAAGCCTTTTTTTATAGCTTGAGCGACCTCTTCTGCTGTCAAACTTTCTTTAAAAGAATCAGGTGCAATTACAATTTTCATAGTTCCCTCTCATTCTAAGAAATCAATCAAAGGAAGAACTTCCAAAAAATCCCTCGTATCTACATGACAAGCTATCTCTGCTTTTACGATCTCTTTGGCGCAAAAGGCTATGCCGTGACCTGCTGACTTTAACATCAAGAGGTCATTAGCCCCATCACCGATGGCAATCGTTCTTTCTTTGGAAAGTCCTAATTCCTTTCTCCATCTCTCAAGAGTAGCTTTTTTTACTTGACCTGTCACAATTTCACCGACTAATTTTCCAGTTAAAAAGCCGTCTTTGACTTCCAACTGGTTAGCAGTGAAATAGGAGATACCAAGGGATTTTGCTAATCTCTCAACTATTGGTGTAAATCCACCAGACACTAGACCTACTAGCATGCCCTTGTTTTGAAGTATGGAGATAAATTCTTGAGCATTCTTGAACAGGTGAATGGATTTGAAGACAGTATCAAAGACCGAAATCGGAAGACCTTTTAACAAAGCCACTCTTGCTCTTAAGCTTGTTTCAAAGTCCAATTCACCTCGCATTGCCTGGCTTGTAATCTGCGAAATTTCGGATTCGCAACCTGCTTCTCTTCCTAAAAGATCAATCACTTCCTCTTCTATCAGGGTGCCATCAACATCCATAACACAGAGCCCCATTACTTGAGTCATCACCTCTCCTCTTTTCTAAACAGCCCAAAAATCGTATGAAAGAATCATACGATTTTATCTATTAGTTGACTAGACTATGGTACAAGTCAAGATAAGACTTGCAAGCTGTATCCCATGAGAAATCACATTCCATAGCTTGTTTTTGTAGTTTTCTCCAAACGTCCGGCTGGTACTTATAAACATCCAAGGCTGTTTGGAAACTCCAGTTAAGCCAGTATGGTGTTAAATTGTCGAATCTAAATCCAGTACCAGTTCCCTCAATCGGATTGAAGGATTGAACTGTATCTCTTAGTCCGCCAACCTCATGAACCAATGGTAGAGTTCCGTAACGCATAGCCATCATTTGTGACAAGCCACATGGTTCAAAACGGCTCGGCATGAGGAAAAGGTCACAAGCTGCGTAAATTTCTTGAGCAAGTTTGACGTCAAAAGTGATATTTGCTGATAGCTTGTCAGGATAGACTTGAGCAAACCATGAGAAGGAATGTTCAAAAGCAGGATCTCCTGTACCTAAAAGGACTATTTGAACGTCCTCCTGTAAGAAACGGTGCAAGCTTTCTACCACAACATCAAAACCTTTTTGGCGCGTCAAACGAGAGACAATCCCAACAAGAGGAACATCTGCTCGCACTGGTAGACCAACTCTCTCTTGCAATTTTGCTTTGTTTTGAGCTTTTCCAGACAAATCTTCCTTATCAAAATGATAGTCTAAAAGAGCATCTGTCTCTGGATTATAGAGATCAGTATCGATTCCATTAACAATTCCTGAAACCTTACCTGACTCCATGCGAAGAATCTGGTCCAAACCGCAACCAAACTGACTGGTCATAATCTCATGTGCATAGCTAGGAGATACGGTTGAGACACGATCCGCGTATAGGATACCAGCCTTCATCCAGTTAAGGCAATCATTCCAGCGAAGGGTGCCATCAGCATAGCGTTCAAAGCCAACACCGAACAAATCCCACAACATTCCTTCAGAAAATTGACCTTGAAATTCCAAATTATGAATAGTTAAAACTGTTCTGATTCCTTGATATGCTTGAATCCAATGGTACTTTTCTTTTAACAAGAAGGGAATCATGGCTGTATGGTAATCATGGACATGGAGAAGGTCAGGGATAAAGTCAATGCGTTCCATTGCTTCTAGAGCAGCCAGTTGGAAGAAGGCAAAGCGTTCACCATCGTCAAAATCACCGTACACATGACCGCGGAAGAAATAATATTGATTATCAATGAAGTAGAAGGTAACTCCATTCAAGACCGTTTTCTTAATACCACAGTACTGTCTACGCCACCCTACACTAACTTCAAAGTGGAGAACATCCTCTATCTGGTCTCCGAACTTAGCTTCTACCATATTATAATAAGGCAAGAAAACTGCAACTTCGTGCCCCGCTTTTACAAGTGATTTAGGAAGTGCGCCAATGACATCGCCCAAACCACCTGTTTTTGAAAAGGGTGCTCCTTCTGCTGCTACAAATAAAATTTTCATGAATAAATGTCCTCTGTTACTGTTTCACCCTTCTTAACTACAACTGGATGTTCTGCTGTTCCTCGAATGACAACACCGTCCGCAACTTCAACACCCTTGTCCAAGATAGCATATTCAACTTGGGCACCCTGACCAATCACAACTCGAGGGAATAAAATGCTGTCCTTCACCACACTATCTTTGTGAACATAAATGTTACGAGATAGGACTGACTGAACTACTTCACCCTCAATGATACTACCAGAAGCAAACTGAGAATTACTTACTTTTGAAGTATTCGCATAGTAGGTTGGTTCTTCATTCTTAACTTTGGTATAAATCTTTTGATTTGGTGAGAAAAGAGAGTAGAATTTTTTAGATTCAAGCATATCGATATTTGCTTGATAATAGGACTGAACAGAATGAATGTTCGCTAAGTAGCCTGTGTATTCGTAAGCAAAAGCTCCTTCTTTTGCAGCTAAATCGCGGAGAACATAACGCAACTTTTCAGGATATTCTTTCTGAGCCTCTTCTTCAAGTCGTTCAATCAACCAAGGAGTATCCACAACAAAGATATCTGTAGACATGTTGAAGAGTTCATCCGTAGATTTGTTATCAAAGAGTTTGTGCGAACGAACATGGTCAGTTTCATCAATTTCCAAGATAGCATTCACATCTGAAATGTCTTTCTTCGGAAGTTTCTTATATACAACTGTGATCGGACCTTTCGTTGTATTGTGTAGGTGGAAGACTTGATTCAAGTCAATATTCACCAGCACATCGCAGTTAATCGAAACGGTCTGGTTTGAACCTGAACGTCTCAAGTAGGTAAGTAGCTGTTGGTAATACTCTTTTCCAACTGTACTGCTTTCAACACGAGTATTGTAAATTCCTAGATAGTAGTGACTTAGAAGTGTTGACAAGCCCCACTCACGACCCGAACGGATATGGTCGAATACAGAACTGATATTATCTTGTTGGAAAATACCAAAGATACTACGAACACGTGCATTTGCAAGACTGGAAAGGGGGAAGTCAATCAAACGGTATTTCCCACCGAAAGGCAAGCTAGCTACCGGACGGTGTTCTGTTAACGTTGACATATCATGAAAACCAACTGTGTTTCCTAAAATGGCTGAATATTTATCAATCTTCATCTGTTGCTACCCCCACTACTTCATTGTATCCTACTACTTGTACTTCGTCAGTTCCGTCAATTTCTACGCCGTCTGCAATAATGGCACCTTCACCAATAATAGCACGAGTAATCTTTGCTCCATGGCCAATAATAGCCCCACTCATAATGACAGAATCAACGACTTCCGCTCCCTCACGTACTTGTGCTTCTGTTGATAGAATCGAACGTTTAACCGTTCCATCTACAAAACAGCCATCCACGACCAATGAATCCTCAACGTGTGCATGTGCTCCAAAGTAGTTGGGTGGTGAGATCAAGTTTCTTGAGTAAATTTTCCACTGACGATTACGGCTATCCAAGGCATTTTCTGGTGAAATATACTCCATATTGGCTTCCCAAAGTGACTCAATCGTACCAACATCTTTCCAGTAGCCATTAAATTCATAAGCATAGACACTTTCACCAGACTCGAGATAGTTAGGGATAACGTTCTTCCCAAAGTCTGACATATCCACATTGCTCTTTTCAGCAGCAACAAGCATATTACGAAGTCGTTTCCAGTCAAAAATATAAATCCCCATAGAAGCCTTTGTAGACTTAGGTTGCGCAGGTTTTTCTTCGAATTCAACGATACGGTTATTGGCATCTGTATTCATGATACCAAAACGGCTAGCTTCTTTGAGAGGTACGTCTAGGACAGCTACCGTCAAACTGGCATTGTTATCCTTATGGGACTGAAGCATATCATCGTAATCCATCTTGTAGATGTGGTCACCTGAAAGGATCAAAACATATTCAGGATTAACACTATCAATGTAGTCGATATTTTGGTAGATAGCGTGACTGGTCCCTTCAAACCAACGGTTTCCTTCACTTGCGGAATAAGGTTGCAGGATTGAGACCCCTGAACTAATACCATCCAAGCCCCAGCTGGACCCATTTCCGATATGGTTGTTCAAGGCGAGAGGCTGGTACTGAGTAATAACACCGACATTGTGAATCCCAGAGTTAGCACAGTTTGAAAGCGCAAAGTCAATGATACGGTAGCGCCCACCGAATTGCACCGCTGGTTTGGCAATGCTTTGAGTGAGTTTTCCGAGACGTGTTCCTTGCCCACCCGCAAGGATCAAAGCTAGCATTTCATTCTTCATTTTCTACTCCTTTTTATAGACATGTGAACGTTAAAATCGTAAGAAGGTCGGAAGTCAAACTTTTTATAAAAATAATAGGAAGTCCATTTTTCTTGTGTTTCAAGTCCAATCCAAGTAAACCAACTAGTAACATCTTACATCATTACCTAATCAATAGTATTCTACTCTTTTTGCTTAGTCGGTTTCAAACGACGCTTGATCTTCCAGATACTTGCTCCCATTGCAGGCAGGGTAAAGGTCAAGGTCTGCTCATAATCCTTCCATAAATCTTCTTGAGTTTGAACCGTTTGATTGTGTTCTTTCCACACTCCTCCCCATTCTTCTAATTCTGTATTCCAAACTTCTTCATAGACACCTGCGACAGGAAGTCCGATTGTAAAGTCTTTACGTTCAACCGGTGCCATATTAAAGACGCAGACTAACATCTCGTCTTTTTTACTCTTACGAATAAAGGAAAGGACACTCTGATCTCTATTATCTGCATCGATGATTTCAATACCGTCATAGCTAGTATCAATCTCCCAAAGACAACGATGGTCTTTGTAAAATTGATTAAGCTGCGAAGTAAAGTGTTTCATCTTAGAGTTCATGTAATCTTCTAAGTTTGACCATTCTAATTGCTCTTCAGATTTCCATTCTAAGAATTGACCGTATTCACTTCCCATAAAGAGCAATTTCTTACCAGGGTGGCAAATTTGATAGGTGTAAAGATTGCGCAAGCCTGCAAATTGATTGTAGCGATCGCCCCACATCTTGTGCATCATACTCTTCTTGCCATGAACGACTTCATCGTGTGAAAACGGTAAGAGGTAGTTTTCTTTGAAAACATACATAAAGCTGAAAGTCACTAGATTAAAATCATATTTACGATAAATAGGATCTTCCTCATAGAAACGAAGAATATCATTCATCCAGCCCATGTTCCACTTATAGTCAAAGCCAAGTCCACCTGACTCTTTCGAACCAGTAATCTGGGTAGCTGACGAACTTTCTTCTGCAATCATCATCACATCTGGGTGCTCTAACTTGATCACATCATTTAAACGTTGAAGGAAATAATAGCCTTCGTAGTTGAGGTTCCCGCCGTCTTTATTTGGAGTCCATGGAGCATTATCGTAGTCGAGATAGATGATGTTGCTAACCGCATCTACTCGAATACCGTCTAAATGATAAAACTCAATCCAGTGTTTGATACTAGAAATCAAGAAAGACTGAACTTCATTCTTCCCAAGGTCAAAGTTAAGAGCTCCCCAACCGTAGTTATGGGCCTTGTTGTGGTCTTGGTATTCAAAAGTCGGAGTTCCATCATAATAAGCAAGAGCATCATCGTTGATAGTAAAGTGACCTGGAACCCAGTCCACAATTACACCGATGTTATTTAAATGGCATTCTTCAACAAAATCCTGAAATTCTTCTGGTCGGCCATAGCAATGTTCTAGAGCAAAATACCCCATGAGCTGATATCCCCAACTCAAACCAAGCGGATGCGCCATTAAAGGCATGAACTCAATGTGAGTATAATTCATCTCAACAAGATAAGGAATCAACTCTTCTTTTAGTTGTGCAAAGCTATAGGGACTACCATCTGGATTTCTCTTCCAAGAGCCAGCGTGCGCTTCATAGATATTGACTGGTCGTTCAGAAAAACCTAGCCGTTTTCTACGTGCTAACCAAAGACCATCCTTCCATTTCTTGTCAGGAATATTTGTTAGAATAGCTCCTGTACCTGGGCGTGCTTCAAAACGGAGGGCCAAAGGATCAACCTTCATAATCTGATGACCATTTGCACGAGTGATATGGTATTTATAGATTTGCCCTTCTTGAGCTAGTCTAGTAAAAACTTCCCAAACCCCAAATTCATTTCGAACCATAGGAATTTGATTTTCTATCCAGTTAGTAAAGTCACCTACTAAATGAACTGCTTGAGCATTTGGTGCCCAAACTCTAAATGTATACCCTAATTCTCCGTTAAGCTCCTCTCTATGTGCTCCGAGATAATGCTGAAGATGGATATTCTCTCCAGTTGTAAAGGTTCTTAAAGCTTCAAATTTGTTCATTCAATCCCCTTTCTTTTTGTAAGCGTTTTCTATATTTCTATTATACTATCTTTTAAGGGAACTTTCAAGAGATTTCCGTAATTAATGTTATATTTTTATGAAAGCCTTCAAAAAATTATCTTAAGATTTTAAGTACTTTCATCTATTTGACAAAAAATAATGTTTATTCACATATATTCTTTTCAATTTATATACTATTGTTCGTATTCCCTTTTTATAGTAAATTTATATTGAAAATAAAATCAGGAATCTTGTCCTGACTTTTAAGGTTATTTCATATCAAATCAAAAACAATAGATTTAACATTTGTCATGGCTTCTATACTATATCTGATACCTTGAACCCCTGCACCGGATCCTTTTACACCGAGAAATGGGAAGTTATCTGGTCCTCGTTGTGTTTTATTATTGATGTGAACTGTTCCCACTTCAAGTTTTTCAGCAATTTCAAAAGCTTTTTTAAAATCATTTGTAAATACAGATGACTGAAGTCCAAACTCAGATTGATTTGCAATGGCAATCGCTTCTTCTACATCTGCGACACGAATAATCGGTAAAACGGGTCCAAATGGTTCTTCCCAGGCTAATTTCATATCTCTTGTGACATAATCAAAAAGTCCTGGCCAAATGAGATTATTCTCACGTTTGATTGGGCTAAGCGCTTTGGCTCCTTTTTCCTGAGCATCTTCAATCAATCCCCAGATGAAATCAGCTGAAGCATTATCAATAACAGGAGTGATATCAGCATTGTCAAAAGGATTACCAACTGTTAGTTTTGCAACTTCAGCCTGGAGTAAGTCTGCTAATTTGTCTGCTACACTATCAACGACCAATACACGCTTGATAGCTGTACAACGTTGCCCTGAATAACTAAAGGCACCAGCTACGATTTGCTTGGCTGCATGTTCCAAATCAGCATCTTCTAATACAATAGCTGCGTCTTTTCCACCAAGTTCAAGCATGATAGGCCGCATACCAGCCAGGCGACCGATTCGCTCACCAATTGGTGTTGAACCCGTAAAGTTGATAAAGTTCACTTCTTTGTGTTCAATAATGTAATCTCCAATCTCAGAACCTCGTCCAGTAATGGTATTCAATACTCCAGCTGGAATACCTGCTTCATCAAAAGCCTTGGCCAATAAGAGACCTGATATTGATCCTTGTGTTGGTGGCTTAAACAGAACGACATTTCCTGTAATCAAAGCTGGAGCAATCTTTGATGCAGATAAATTTACAGGATAATTAAATGGAGCAATGGCAAGTACGATACCAACGGGTTCCCGGCGTACAATGGACATTTTATTTTTACTTGCAGCTTCAAAGCCACCACCTTCCATGGCTTGACCAGTGATACGTAATCCTTCTTCAGCAGTATATCTAATCAAATCAGCTGTACGGACTACTTCTCCTATAGCTGCCTGAATTCCCTTTGCCACCTCTTTGGCAAGTATCGTTCCAATTACTTCTTTGTCACGTTCTAAAATATCTGCCGTCTTATGCAGATAGGACGCACGTTCTACGGGTGCCAAATCACGCCAAGCAGATAGCGCTGCTCGACCAGCTTTCATCACTTCATCAACTTCTGCCTGACTCATAGCTGGTACAGTACCAAGCTTCTCCTGATTAATAGGAGAGTAGGTTGTAATTTCATTCTCTGATGATTTCCAATTTCCGTTTACTAAATTCTGATAGTTTGTCAAATCCGTTTCCTCCTGAAAATGATTAAAACTTATTTTAACAAATTTTCAGAAAATTACAACCCTTTTTGTGAAAATTTTGAGATTTTTTTCACAAACTTGATTCTTCAAATAGTTTGACACTTAATTCTACTCCTCATTAAAAACTTATACATAACAAAAAGGATTAGACAATCTAACCCTTTTTAGTTTATGAATTTAAGAGAGTACTTTTAGCACTGCGACACTAGTATTGTCGATTACATTCGACTCCTTTGAACGACTATTTGTCACAAGCATTTCTAGATTTCCTGCATTTTCAAAGTAGAAGGAAGTTCCCTTGGCATTGAATACGACCAATAGATGTTCTGGTCCCCCGTGAATCTCGTAAACAATCCATCCGCTATTTTCTGCAGCCGTGTGGACAAAGACATGACGGTAAACTTCCTCGTATGTAGGATAAGAAAAGGCGCTAGTTTGTGTTTTCAGTCGAATAATCTGACGCACAAAGTCAATGCTTTCTTGTCTTTCATTGATCAAATCCCAGTTTATTTGGTTGACACTGTCAGGAGCGTTGTAACTATTCATAGCACGTTCTCGGTCTGCCGGAGTCAGTTGTCCATGTTCTCCTGTCGGAATTAACTTGGTTCGACCAAATTCTTGGCCAATTTCCATAAAGGACATTCCTTGCATGAGAAGGTTCATTGCTGTCGCTGTCTCAACCTTGCGCATAATCTGGTCTGAACTTTGATCAGGATGAAGAGTCGCTAGTAAATCATGAAGATTGTAATTGTCATGGGCTTCAACATAGTTGAGAACCTGGTTTGGACTCAGATAAGAACCCAACTCTCGGCTACCAAGAATAGCCTTGGCTACGATAGGTTCGGTGGCTGCACCACTTACAAATCCTGACTTGATTGCACCATAAACTTCTCCTCCTTTGATCGCATCACGCTGATCATCGTTGAAGAATCCGATATTTGGCATCTGGTAGGCATTGTCCTTCTTGGCCTTATCATAAGGTGCAAGACCTGTTCCCATATCCCAGCCTTCTCCATAAGTGATAATACGGGGATCAACCTCATCTAGCGCCCAACGAATCGCTTGCATGGTTTTGACATCATGAATACCCATCAAGTCAAAACGGAAACCATCAATATTGTATTCTTTCACCCAGTATAGGAGAGAATCAATCATGTACTTACGGAACATTTCATGTTCACTGGCTGTTTCATTTCCTACACCTGTACCATTTTGGAAGGTTCCATCTGGGTTCATGCGGTAGTAATAATCTGGTACAGTTGTTTGGAAAGGCGCATCAACCGTT
The DNA here is from genome assembly GCF_002355895.1 of Streptococcus sp. NPS 308. NCBI lineage: Bacteria > Bacillati > Bacillota > Bacilli > Lactobacillales > Streptococcaceae > Streptococcus > Streptococcus sp. NPS 308. The sequence goes on along the minus strand of NZ_AP017652.1, from coordinate 941,322 downwards.
GAGAAGGTGTGATTATAAACCACGTCCATGATGACACCAATTCCTGCATCATGATAGGCCTGAATCATCGTTTTTAGATCACGAACGACTTGTCCTGGATCATCTGGATTGCTAGAGAAACTTGGTTCTGGTGCATTGTAGTTTTGAGGATCATAGCCCCAGTTATAGGTTACGTTTCCTTCCTCATCGTACTCCTTATGGCGATCAAAGATAGGCTGAAGTTGAACATAGTTGCAACCAAGTTCTTTGATATAGTCAAAGGCGGTTGCTTGTCCGAATTGGTTAGTCGTTCCTGTCTGCGCAGCCCCAAGGAAGGTTCCACGGAGATGCTCTGCCACTCCAGATGTTGGAGATTTGGTCAAATCTCGGATATGCATTTCACAGATAACAGCTTTACATGGATTTTCCAAACGCCAAGGAGCTTCTGTCCCATGTTTGACTTCAAATCCATCTACTTGTCTCTCTTTGTGTGAGAGAATAACAGAACGTTTTCCGTCAGGACTGGTTGCAATTGTATAAGGATCTCTTGTCAAACTCTTGTGATGAGGGAATTCAATCTGATACTGATAAGCCTTGCCAGCAAGATTTTCATCTAAATCTAGACCCCAAACACCAATGGTATTGTACTTATGACTATATGAATAGCTATTCCCACGTTCTAGATTATAGGTTTTCCAAATCGGAGCATCGTTGCTGGTATTTTCATAGACAACCACCTGTACAGCTGTAGCTGTAGGAGCCCAAAGTTTAAAGCTTGTCTGATAATCTGAAAGACTATAACCTAGTTCTCCTTGGTAGCCCCAGTGATGATCGTAGCTAGCGCTATGGATTGCTTTATCAAAAGCAAATGGATTTTGATCTTTGTAGTAAGGACTAGCAATGGCTGGGTTTTCAGAATAATAAACCGTCTCGTCACCCTCTAAAATCCAAACCTCTGTCAGAAGCGGATAGTAGTTATAACGCACTGGATATTCCTTAATTTTTCCATCAATCTCAACTGAGAATTTTAGGTTTTCTAACTTTTCTTGACTTGTAACTGTGAAAGAGAACTTTGCTCCAAAAAAGTCATTCTCATAATACAATTTTTCAACATTGTCTGCCTGTTTTCTACTAAATGAACAAGCAGTATAATCCCCATTTTTTCGATGAAAATGGATGACTACTGGGTATCTATACATTTCTTTTCCTAATTTCTAATTTCAATTTAATTTTTTATGTGGTGCTGATAGATTCAGCGATTGAATCTCTGACTGACAATAGACTCAATCTATGTAAAAACACTTCAGGAGAGATAGTTTCTGACTATCTAAGACCTAGCTGGCTGCTATTCTTTACAAACTTTCCAACCAAGCTTCATCTCGAACTTCAATACCAAGTTCTTGCGCTTTTTGGAGCTTGCTTCCTGCATCCGCTCCTGCTACGACTAGATCTGTTTTCTTGGATACACTGCCTGTTACCTTAGCTCCCAGACTTTCGAGTTTGCTTTTGGCTTCTGAGCGCGTGAGACGTTCCAATTTTCCTGTTAATACAACTGTCAAACCTGACAAGGCTGCATCTGCTACTACTGTCTGCCCTTTGTAGTCCAGATTAACTCCAGCTTCTTTCAACTCGTCTAAAAGAATCTTCGATCCTTCTGTAGCAAAATAAGTCTGAAGGCTTTGGGCGATTACGCTACCCAGGCTTTCAATACTTGCCACTTCCTCTGGATCTGCCTGAGCCAGATTTTCAATCGTATGGAAATGTTGGAGCAAGAGCTGACTAGCCTTACTTCCGACATGGCGAATTCCCAAGCCAAATAAAAGCTTCTCAGCTGAGTTTTCCTTAGATGCTTGAATAGCCTGATACAGTTTTGACGCAGACTTTTCCTTGACACCTTCTAAAAGGAGGAAATCATCTTCTTTCAAACGGTAAATATCCGCTACATCCTTAACTAGATTAGCAGCAAAGAGCTTCTCAACTATGGAAGGACCAAGGCCTGTAATATTCATGGCATCACGAGAGGCAAAGTGAATCAAGCCTTCCATGATTTGGGCTGGACAGCGAGGATTGATACAACGTAGAGCAACCTCATCTTCAAAATGAAGTAACTGACTGTCACAGCTCGGACAGTTAGTCGGAATATCTAGTTTTTCTTCAGAAACACGCTTGGACTCTACCACACGCAAAACAGCAGGAATGATATCTCCAGCCTTATAAACGATAACCGTATCGTCTTTGCGAATATCTTTTTCAGCAATATAGTCTACGTTGTGTAGGGTCGCACGGCTAACGGTAGTACCAGCAAGCTGAACAGGTGTCAAATTGGCAGTTGGCGTGACAACCCCAGTACGGCCTACTGTCCAGTCAACTGAGAGTAGTTTGGCTTCTTTTTCCTCAGCAGGGAACTTGTAGGCCACTGCCCACTTAGGCGCTTTAACTGTAAAACCGAGTTCTTCTTGACCTGCTAAGTCATTGACTTTGATAACCACTCCATCAATATCGTAAGGTAGATGTTCCCGTTCTTGTCCTACTTCTTGGATAAAATCCCATATCTCATCCATGCTTTCAGCCAAGATTCGTTTAGGATTAACTACAAAACCAAGTTGTTCAAGATGCTTCAAGACTTTTTCTTGGCTATCACGAGTAGAAGGGCTTGCTTCTTGATAGAGAAAAGTCGCAAGATTGCGCTTGGCAACTACTGCTGTATCCAGCTGACGCAAAGTTCCAGCCGCCGCATTACGAGGATTGGCAAATTCAGGCTCTCCATTTTCTTGGCGAGCTTGGTTGACCAATTCAAAGGAAGCGCGTGGCATGTAACACTCCCCACGAACTGTGATATCTAGTTTTTCTGGCAAGGTCAAAGGAATATCCTTAACGCGTTTGAGATTTTCAGTGATATTCTCACCAATAGAACCATCTCCACGCGTCGACCCAGCGACCAAAATCCCCTTCTCATAGGTAAGAGAGATAGACAAACCATCGATTTTCAACTCACAGATATAAGTGGGATGAGGTAATTCCTTTCGCACACGCGCATCAAAAGCTTCTAACTCTTCACGTGAAAAAGCATCCTGCAAACTATAAAGAGGATACTGATGACTGTATTTTTCAAAACCATCTAAAACCTTACCACCAACACGATGAGTTGGACTGTCTGCTAAAACTTGATCCGGATAGGCGGCTTCCAATTCGACCAACTCTCGGTAGAGGCAATCATACTCACTATCTGAAACCGAGGGATTGTCACTCGTATAGTACTCGGTCGCATAGCGGTTAAGTAAGGCAACTAACTCATTCATTCTTTCATTCATAATCCCATTTTACCACAAAGCAAGCCCTCCTCACAATAGAGAAGGACTGAAAAATGATTCGTAATGAAATATTTTCTAAAAAAGAGAAATTATAACTCTTTTTTAAAATGACTTCGCACATAAACGAGGGATAAACAAGACAGGATGATAACACCGCTTCCAATTATCAGAAAAGAAGAGAGATGGACACTTGGTAGCACCGTCATAAAGCCTTTTGCAATCGGCATAAATAGGATGGCTAAGGTAAAAATGGTGCTTAGTACTCTTCCCAAGTATTCCCCCTCAACCTTGGTTTGAACCTGAGTAAAAAAGTGAATGTTAAATATCGTCATAAACAGTTCACAAACTAAATTTCCAGAAAAGGAAAGAAAAGTTGGCAGTGGTAACCCCATCATAAAAACTCCAACTCCAGTCAAAGCCAATAGAATCAAAAGATTATAAACACCTGCCTTTATTTTGCTAGCTAGAAGAGCTCCGATAATCGAACCAATAGCGCCCATAGTTAAAATAGTTGCATAAGCTCCTTCTACCCCGTATAGTCGATTTGAAAAAGGGAGGAGAAATTCAAAAGCTGCAAAAAAGAAATTAACACTGGAAGCTACTACCAAAAGGAAAAAGATCTCTTGCTGGCGCCAAATATAGCGAATCCCTTCTTTCATATCAGCAAAAATATTTTTCCAGCTGAAAGTCTTTTTCTCTTGTTCCTGAGTCTCTTTTTTTGGGAGAAAAGCTACTAAGGTAAATGCGATAAAAAAACTAATGGCATCTAAAACGAGCGTCATATGGAGACTGGCAAATTGTAAAACGAGAAAAGAAAGCACCGGAGAACTGACTCCTACAACCTGTAAAACTAACTCCAAGCGAGAGTTATAGGTCACAATCTCGTCTTTCTCTACAACCTCAGTTATAATGGCTTTATTGGCTGTACGAGAAAATGCAAAGGCAACCGCCTGAACAATATTGGCAAAAATCAAGGCAGCAATCATCAAGCTATCATCTCTGATGAAAGAAATAGCTAAGCAAAGAACGCCACAAATCAAGTCTGTCGTCATCAAAATTTTGCGACGCGAAAATCGGTCTGAAATCACTCCGCCAAAGGGATTGACCAGAATCGATGTGACGAGTTCAGAAATTTGATAAATCCCAAGAACAGTCTGCCCTATCGTTCCCATTGATGCCAACCAAACACTGTTTCCATAATCATAGAGCATATTTCCTATTTTATTAATAGCACCACGACTAATCAACTGGATTGCATGTCGATTCATATAAAAAACCCCTCTCAAATTTTGAAACTATTGTATCAAAACTGAAAGGAGTCTCTTTATTTTTCCCTTATTTGGGAAATTTAAGGATTTACAAATTTTTCATAATGTTCCTGATAGTAAGCCACTTGCTCTGGAAGTCCAAGCACAGCAAAAATATGCATGGCCTCCCGCATCTGACTACAACCCTCTTCTTTCAAGTCTCTCTGGTAGAGGGCGAAACCTTTGAGATAATGGAAGATATTGCGCTCATAAAGCTTGATACCATTTCCAATTAACTTCTCCACATAGCCCTCAAAATAGTCCGCATCCGCAAAGGATCGATTTTCCAAACAATGCTGGTAACAGTTAAGAGCTAAAATCAAAACAAGTTTTCGATGCCGACCAATTTCCTTGTAGTAGTCTTCCCTCTCCATCACTTCTCTGCCAATTCGAGCCACATAGTCCACATTGTAGAAAGTATAGAGATTTCCGAAAAGAATCAACTCATACATAGTCCATTCTTCTGTTTGAAAAAGATAATCTGCTACCTTTTCCAAATCACTCTGCCTCATCGTGTAATAAGCATCTCTTTGACAAATCAGTCCTTGTAGCAGAATCCAATTCAGCTTAAAATAGAGGGGATTGGTCGAACTCTTAGCCTTTTCAAGTTGTTCTCTTTGAAGCTTTTGAAAACCTGCAATATCATTTGAGTAGTAAAGCGGAATAATCTGTGCCATCAAGGCAACATGTTCATGATTTTGAAAATCCCTAGCCTTGTCCATGAAATTTTCAATAGTCACATGAATATTATCCAAAATCTCAAAGAAACGAGAAACTGCTAGATCAGACTCCCCAAGCTCGAAGCGAGATAATTGAGAAGTTGAACATGATTTACCTGCCGCCTCTTTTAAGGAGTATTTCCCACTTGTTCGAAATTCACGAAATACCTTTCCAAGATGTTCCATTTCTTACACCTGCTCCGATAATTCTTCCCACTCAAGCATAGCTTCTTCCTGACGATGGCTGATTTTATCCAGTTCAGCCTGCAATTCCATGAGCTTTTCAGCATCATTGGTTTCCAGCATTTGTTCAGAAATGGCTTGACTTTGAGTTTCTAACTCTTCGATTTCAGCCTCTAAACTCTCGATTTGGCGCATGAGCTTACGGGCTTCTTTTTGACTTTCTTTCTGTGCTTGATAATCATTGGCTGGACTTGCTTCTTTTGCTTGATTGCTAGTTGAAGCTTCTTCTGTCTGAATCGCTTCTACTTCTGCTTTCTTCTCAACATAGTAGTCATAATCTCCCAAGTAAAGAGTCGAACCATTCTCAGACAATTCCAAAACATGAGTGGCTACTCGGTTGATGAAATAACGGTCGTGGCTGACAAACAGAAGGGTTCCATCAAAGTCAATCAGGGCATTTTCCAACACTTCCTTGCTATCAATATCCAAGTGGTTGGTCGGCTCGTCCAAAATCAGGAAGTTATTGTTTTCCATTGAAAGTTTGGCAAGCAACAAACGAGCTTTCTCGCCACCTGACAGCATTCCGACTGACTTTTTAACATCATCTCCTGAGAAAAGGAAGGCACCAAGGCGGTTGCGGATTTCAACTTCTGGTGTCAGTTTAAAATCATTCCAAAGTTCATCGAGTACAGTATTACTTGGTATTAGATTACTTTGAGTCTGATCATAGTAGCCAACCTCAACATTAGCACCAAAACGCTTCTCTCCCTTGATTAAAGGGATCTGGTCTACTATTGACTTGATAAAGGTTGATTTCCCAATACCATTTGGTCCGACAATCGCAACAGCATTCATTTTACGAAGGTCAAGATTTATCGGTTCTGACAAAATTTCCCCATCATAACCAATGGCTGCATTTTCAACTGTCAAGACAACATTACCAGATGTTTTTTCAGACTGGAAGGTCATATTAGCTGATTTCTTACCAGCTTCAGGTTTATCCAAGCGCTCCATTTTTTCCTGTTGTTTACGGCGCGATTGGGCACGTTTGGTTGTCGAAGCTCTTACTAGATTGCGATTGACAAAGTCTTCCAGAGCAGCGATTTCCTTCTGCTGTTTTTCATAGTTTTTTGCCTCAGTTGCCATTTTTTGTTCTTTTTGCTCAACAAATCGAGAGTAATTCCCCACATAGCGATCCAAAGAATGCTTGGTCAAATCGAGCGTAATTGTTGCAACCTTGTCCAAGAAATAACGGTCGTGACTAACAATGATGAGAGCGCCACTGTAGTTGACTAGGTAATTTTCCAACCAGGCAATGGTTTCAATATCCAAGTGGTTGGTTGGCTCATCCAAGACCAAGAGATTTGGTTTTTCGAGGAGCATTTTTGCAAGAGCAAGCCGAGTATTTTGACCACCTGAAAGCTCAGCAATTTTCATCTGCCACATAGTCTCATCAAACTTGAAACCATTTAAAATCGCTCGAATGTCTGCTTCGTAGGTAAAACCGCCAGCTTGACGAAAATTCTCTGACAAACGGTCGTAGTCTGCCATGAGTTTATCTAGTTCAGCTCCAGTTTTCTCACCCATCTCCAACTCCATCTGACGCAGTTGTGTTTCCGTACGCCGTAAATCATCAAAAACATGGAGCATTTCGTCATAAATGGTATTCTCAGACTCAAATCGGCTGTCTTGGGCTAGGTAGGAAAGAGAGATGTCTTTTTTCTTATTGATTTCCCCTCTAGTTGGCTCCTCTTCTCCAACTAAAATCTTCAAAAGAGTCGACTTTCCTGCCCCATTTCTTCCAACAAGGGCAATCCGATCGCGTTCATCTACCTGCAGATTGATATTATCAAAAAGAACCTCTCCTGCAAAAGAACGTTCAATTTTATTGGCTTGTAAAATAATCATGATTCTATTTTACTATCTTTTTCAATTTTAGACAATTGCAATGAAAAAAGTTCGAGTATAAACTCGAACTTTTTATTTTAGTATCCAATGCCTCCACGGAATGTGCGAGCCATATCTTTTAAATCATAGTTCTTAGAAGAGGTATCGACTGTCCATTTACCATCCTTCTTCGTCATTTTGATTTCATAGCCCTCTTTTCTCATACTATTGCTAGTATCTAGAGGAGTTGATTCAAATTGGCTTGGAGCATTTTCTAAAATGTACTTCTCACCAGCTTTCATAGCTTCTGAATAGTTGCTGTACTTACCTTTGTTTTCGTCGTAGAATTTACGGCTCAATTCATAGACATTCAAGTTGTCCAAGTCAATCGTTTCAGGTCTTACATAGATAACTGCGTAGTCTGGCAAGTATGTTTTAACTTTGTAATCAATTTTTGCTCGTTTAGAGTTTGCTTTGATATACGCCTCAGCAAATGTACGAAGCTCTGCGTCTGATGGTTTGTAGTTGTAGAAACCTTTTCCGAATGATTCTACAAATTTCTTGATGAACTCTTCTCTATCAGCCTTCACATCGTTTGTAAATTCAGCATCACCATCAGAAGATTTTTTATCATCTGCAAGGGATACGACTTGAGCCTTGTTATCAGATGTACTTAGGTTTGTTCCGCCACCTGAGCTTTCTCCATTAAGGTAAACGGCATCAACATATTTTTTCATTACTTCTTTAGCTTCATCAATGTGATCCTCGTATTTGCTTGGATCAACTTTGATAGCTACGTCGTTATTCTTTTTAGAGTCCTCTTTGATATCTTCGTAAAAGCTAGGTGCAAAATGAAGCTCATATTTAGCATCTTTGTCTACTTCATAAACAACATAACCAGCTACACTCTTACCTTTAGAGATGCTATCTCCATAAGACATGAATTTAGTCTTGCTGTCGCTTTCATAGATTTGAATTGGTTCTACTTTTTCATCTTTTTCATTGTAAAGGGTGATATCGCGGCTAGTGAAACTGAACTTTTTATCACGGTTGTTTTTGATTTCAACCTGAAGAGCAAGGTAGCTTGAAGATGAATCTTCATCTTTAGGCAATACAAACATACCATCTTTAACAGATACTTCAAAGTTGGAGTTTGAGGCAGTACCGTTGTCGCTTGCCTTCTTTGTTGATCCACAAGCAACAAGTGCTAAAGCTGATACCAGCAAAGCAGAATGCTTAAGAATTTTTTTCATAATAGAATTTCTCCTTTTATTATTTACTATATTCTACCATAGCGATAATAAAATTCAAAATAGAAACCGAACCTTTTAAAAAAAACTTAAAATTATAGAATAATAGCTTAAATTTTTTCAAAAACTTATTTTAAGTATAGAAGCATCGTTTTAGAGAATCAATAGGAAGTCACGTTTTTTCTTTGAAAACTTTTTCTATATATTTTTCTAAATTTATTAGGAATTCAATTTGAAACCGTTTAGTTATAAACTCTTGTTTAGCCTTTTTTAGGGAAATGAAAAAAGCTCGATTCGATTAATAGCGCCTATGCTAACGTTTTACTAAAATCCTAAATCATGGTATAATGAAGCCGATTAAAACAATTTTAAAATAAAGGAGACGCTCAATGACTTACCAAGAAAACTATCAAAAATGGCTTGATTTTGCTGAACTTCCAGACTACCTTCGTCAAGATTTGGAAAACATGGACGAAAAGACAAAGGAAGACGCCTTCTATACCAATCTTGAATTTGGTACTGCTGGTATGCGTGGATTGATTGGAGCTGGTACTAACCGTATCAATATCTATGTTGTCCGTCAAGCAACTGAAGGTTTGGCTCGTTTGATTGAGTCAAAAGGTGGAAATGAAAAGGAACGTGGTGTTGCCATCGCTTACGATAGCCGTCACTTCTCACCAGAGTTTGCCTTTGAATCTGCAGCAGTTCTTGCTAAACACGGTATCAAATCTTACGTATTTGAAAGTCTTCGTCCAACTCCAGAGCTTTCATTCGCTGTTCGTCACCTCAACTGCTTTGCAGGTATCATGATCACTGCTAGCCACAACCCAGCACCGTTCAATGGATACAAGGTTTATGGTGAAGATGGTGGACAGATGCCTCCACATGATGCGGATGCTTTGACAGCCTTTATTCGTGCCATCGAAAATCCATTTGCTGTTGAAGTTGCTGATGTCGAAGCTGAAAAAGCATCTGGTTTGATTGAAGTTATTGGTGAAGCAATCGATGCAGAATATCTCAAAGAAGTTAAAGACGTTAACATCAACCCTGCCTTGATTGAAGAATTTGGTAAAGACATGAAGATTGTCTACACTCCACTTCACGGTACTGGGGAAATGTTGGCTCGCCGTGCTCTTGCCCAAGCTGGATTTGACTCTGTTCAAGTCGTTGAAGCGCAAGCAACGGCTGACCCTGACTTCTCAACTGTGAAATCTCCAAACCCAGAAAGCCAAGCAGCCTTTGCCCTTGCTGAAGAACTCGGACGCAATGTTGGTGCAGATGTTCTTGTTGCAACTGACCCGGACGCTGACCGTGTTGGAGTTGAAGTTCTTCAAAAAGATGGCAGCTACCTCAACCTCTCAGGTAACCAAATCGGTGCCATCATGGCTAAATACATCTTGGAAGCTCACAAAAACGCTGGAACTCTTCCTGAAAATGCAGCCCTCTGCAAATCAATCGTATCAACTGACTTGGTAACGAAGATTGCTGAAAGCTACGGCGCAACTATGTTCAACGTCTTAACTGGTTTCAAATTTATCGCTGAAAAGATTCAAGAATTCGAAGAAAAACACAACCACACCTACATGATGGGATTTGAAGAAAGCTTCGGTTACTTGATTAAACCATTCGTACGTGATAAAGACGCTATCCAAGCCGTTCTTGTCGTTGCTGAGCTTGCTGCTTACTACCGTTCACGTGGTTTGACTCTTGCTGACGGTATCGAGGAAATCTACAAAGAGTATGGTTACTATGCTGAAAAGACTATCTCTGTAACTCTCTCAGGTGTAGACGGTGCTGAACAAATCAAATCGATTATGGCTAAGTTCCGTAACAATGCTCCAAAAGAATGGAACACAACAGCTATCACTGTTGTAGAAGACTTCAAAGCACAAACTTCTACTGCTGCTGATGGTACTGTAACAGCCTTGACGACTCCTCCGAGTGATGTATTGAAATACACTCTTGCGGATGGTTCTTGGATCGCAGTTCGCCCTTCTGGTACAGAACCAAAAATCAAGTTCTACATTGCCGTTGTGGGTGAAAGCAACGAAGATTCACAAGCTAAGATTGCCAACATCGAAGCAGAAATCAATGCCTTTGTAAAATAAGCAAGCTAAAAGATGAGATAAACCAATCTCTTCTTTTTTTCGTATCAAATTCGAGCAATTTTAGAAACTTTGTGGCATACTAGTTTTATCAAAAAAAGAGAGGTATTCTTATGAATCAGTTTTTAGAAGATATTAAAGACCTTGAAGTGACTACAGTTTCACGCGCCCAAGAAGCACTCGATAAGAAAGAAACAGCAACCTTCTTCATCGGTCGCAAAACTTGCCCTTACTGCCGTAAATTTGCTGGTACATTAGCAGGCGTCGTAGCTGAAACCAAAGCACACATCTACTTCATCAATAGCGAAGAACCTAGCCAACTCAATGCTTTGCAAGATTTCCGTTCACGCTATGGTATCCCAACTGTTCCGGGATTCGTTCATGTTGAAAATGGTGAGATTAAGGTCCGTTGTGATTCTTCTATGTCAGCTCAAGAAATCAAAGAATTTGCTGGATTATAAAAACCACTCGTTTGAGTGGTTTTTGTTTTTTTCTAAACTAATACTTTTTAAGCAATTCTTGTACCATTTTATGAAGTTCTTCAATCCTTTCAGCCTGCTTCTCGACTAAACGCCTTTGCATAACTAATTCATTCTGTAGTTCATCTAATTTGGATTCTTCATTAGAATTTTCTTTAACAAAAAAATTAGTTAAGGCGCTAGTTAGCATCCCAATCGTTCCAATTCCCACTAGCATTAAGATTACTGCTAACCATTTCCCAAATATTGAACTTGGGACTATATCACCATAACCAACAGTTGTTACTGTAATAATAGCCCACCAAAGACTATCTGAGAAAGCCTTCTCCTCTACAACTGAGAAGATTGAGCTTCCAACAAATACAATAAATACATTGACATATAAGATATAAAGCAAGCCATTCGTTCGTAGTAATCTACTAGCTTTTCTTTCTAATTTTCCACTTAAGCCAATTATTCTTAATAACCTTGTAAGTTTAACTAATTTTGTTAATTTTGCTAAACGAAAAATACGTCCCAAACGGAAAACTGTAAAAATAGCATTTGATGGAAGGATTGCCAATAAATCAAAAATATTATCAATAATGAAACGAAATTTTTCTTTACTAGTAAAGAAACGCCATAGATAGTCTACTATAAACACTATCCAAATCATTAAATCAATAATATTGTAAGGCGGATTATGCAAATCTATAACATCCATAAATCCAAAAATAACTAGCACCACAGATATCAATGCTAATAATAATATGATTGTGTCATAGTAATCTGAAAATGTCCAAGTCTTCTTCAATTTATATTTCTCCATTATAATCGCTTATGAATTTATTATAGCATAAATTTAAAACTACGATTCATTAAAAATGAACACCACTTGGTGTTCATTTTTATATATCCGTTAAAGGTGTTGCAGTGTCTGGAGACGTATCGTAAACTTGAAAATCCACTCCTACTCCTAGATCTGCTTGAGCTAACTGATTGACCATGGTCATGTGGGCTAGCTCCTTGATATTATTCTCTTTAGATAGATGTCCTAGGTAAATTTTCTTGGTACGATTCCCAAGTGTGCGAATCATGGCATCTGCACCGTCTTCATTCGAGAGGTGGCCAAGGTCAGACAGAATCCGTTGCTTGAGTCGCCATGCATAAGAGCCAGCTCTCAGAATTTCAACATCATGATTTGACTCGATCAGATAGCCATCTGCATTCTCGACAATGCCAGCCATACGGTCACTAACATAACCTGTATCCGTCAGCATAACAAAGCTCTTGTCATCCTTCATAAAACGGTAGAATTGGGGAGCAACTGCATCATGGCTAACTCCAAAACTCTCAATGTCGATATCTCCAAATGTTTTGGTTTTCCCCATTTCAAAGATATGCTTTTGTGAAGAGTCAACTTTACCTAGATACTTACTATTTTCCATAGCTTGCCAGGTCTTTTCATTGGCGTAAAGATCCATGCCATACTTACGAGCTAAAACTCCAACACCATGTATATGATCAGCATGCTCATGCGTAATCAAAATAGCATCCAAATCTTCTGGTTTACGATTGATTTCACCCAATAAGCTTGTAATTTTTTTACCAGATAATCCTGCGTCTACTAAAATCTTTTTCTTAGGGGTTTCTAGATAGAAGGAATTACCACTAGAACCCGATGCTAAAATACTGTATTTAAAGCCTTTTTCACTCATTCTAGTCTTCTACTTCATCCTCCCAAACTTCTTCTTTTACAGCATCCTTATCATAAGGAAGAACAATGGTAAAGGTAGAACCCTTGCCGTATTCACTCTTAGCCCAGATAAATCCATTGTGTTGCTTGATGATTTCTTTTGCTATAGCTAGACCTAAACCAGTCCCACCTTGGGCACGACTTCTAGCCTTATCAACCCTGTAGAAACGGTCAAAAATCTTCGGTAAATCTTCTTTAGGAATTCCAAGTCCTTGGTCCGAAATAGATAAAATCATCTGGTCATCAGTAGTTTTCATGCTAACCGTAATTTTCCCACCATCAGGGGAATACTTGATGGCATTGTTAAGAATATTATCGATTACCTGAGTCATCTTGTCTGTATCAATTTCAATCCAGACCGATGTAATGGGATAATCACGAACCAACTCGTATTTCTTTTCTTGATCCTGGGCTCGTATCTTATCGAAACGGTTTAGGATAAACGTAATGAAAGCTGTAAAGTTAATCAATTCAACATCTAAATGGCTAGTTGCATTATCAATACGCGAAAGATGCAAGAGGTCCGTCACCATTCGCATCATACGGTTGGTCTCATCTAAAGATACTTTGATAAAATCAGGAGCAACAGCTTCATATAATGCACCCTCATCCAAGGCCTCTAGGTAAGATTTTACACTGGTCAATGGAGTTCGCAATTCATGACTAACGTTGGAAACGAAAAGCCTTCTCTCGCGTTCTTCCTTCTCTTGTTCAGTCGTATCATGTAGAACTGCTACCAAACCAGAGATAAAGCCGGATTCTCTACGAATCAAGGCAAAACGCACACGCAAACTAATATACTCCCCATTTACATTTTGGGAATAAATCATCATTTCAGGACTTTGCGTAATTAAATCTCTAAGCTCGTACTCATCTTCAATCTTGAGCAACTCTAAAATGTTTTGATTGAGCGCGTCATCACTTTCAACTCCAAGTTGTCTTTTAGCCATATCGTTAATCATAGTGATTTGACCACGACGATTTGTTGCAAGAACCCCATCAGTCATGTATGATAGGATACTATGCAATCTTTTACTTTCCTGCTCAAGGTTTTCTTGAGTTAGACGAATTACTTCAGACAAATCATTTAAGTTATTCGTAATGTTAGTGATTTCAGTATTCCCCTGCATGTCTAATACCTGAGAATAATCACCAGCAATTAAATCTTTAATCTTTTGATTTAACTGTTTGAGTCGAATATTATCTCTACGGCCTTCGAGCAAGAGAAAGCTAACAAGCATGATAAAACCAATTAAAATGAGTACAAAGACGAAATCTCTGGTTAAAATTATTTGTCTAATTACTTCAATCATTATTTCTCATATAATAACCCACACCACGACGAGTTAAGATATATTCAGGTCTACTTGGTGTGTCTTCAATCTTCTCACGTAGACGTCTAATGGTAACATCGACAGTACGAACATCACCAAAATAATCATAACCCCAAACCGTCTCAAGGAGATGTTCACGGGTAATAACTTGACCTAGATGAGAAGCTAAGTGATGCAACAACTCAAATTCTCTGTGAGTTAAATCCAATTCTTCTCCATATTTTTTGGCTACATAAGCATCTGGAAGAATCTCTAAATCTCTAATTTGAAGACTTTGTAATTTAGTATCTTCTTCTTGGTTATCCACTGCGATTAGCTCAGTGCGACGAAGAAGGGCCTTGACACGCGCCTGCAACTCACGGTTTGAGAAAGGTTTTGTAACATAATCGTCTGCACCTAGTTCCAAACCGATAACCTTGTCAAACTCGCTATCCTTAGCTGAGAGCATAATGATAGGAACACTACTGGTCTTGCGAATGGCTTTGGCTACTTCTAAACCATCAATTTCAGGTAGCATCAAGTCTAGGATAATAATGTCGGGTTGCTCGGCTTCAAATAGCTCGATTGCCTCACGACCGTTGAAGGCTGTTACAACTTCGTAGCCTTCTTTGGTCATATTGAACTTAATAATATCTGAGATTGGTTTCTCATCATCTACAATTAATATTTTTTTCATAAGATCACCTTTTTCTTTTTCTATTATAACAAAAAAATGCAAAGAAGACACAAATGGCTAATCCCAGTCCCCATCTCCAAGAGCTGTTTTATAAGCCTGCCAAATTTTTTGTTGAGGTTTCGCAAGTGGATAATCATAAAACTCCTGAGGAGAGAGCCAGCGAATTTCTCTGTCGGAGAACTGTTTTGACCCTGTCACCTGACCTGATAGGATTTGAATATGCCATTTACGATGACTAAAGACATGCTTGACTTGTTCAAAAGTTTGATGAGACCAAACAACCTCCAAATCATAATCCTGCTCAAAACTTTCTTGGGGGCTTGGTCCAAAAGCTCTGCTTTCCTCTTTGACTTGAGAAAAAAGATCTAGCTGATCATCTTCTCTAGAAAATTCTTCGACCTCAATCAAGGGGAAATGCCAAAATCCAGCCAGCAGTTTCTCGCTTTCGTTTTTCTCTAGTAGATATTGACCTCGATCATTGCGCACAACCAAAGCCTTGAGATAAATTGGAAGAGGCTTTTTCTTAGGTTCTTTAATCGGATATCGATCCATGGTTCCATTCTGATAGGCTGCGCTAAATTCCTTAACAGGACTTTCTTCTGGTCGAGGGTTAACCGGAGACTCTATATCAGAGCCCAAGTCCATCAAAGCTTGATTAAAATCCCCTGGTCGTTTCGGATCAATCAAGATTTCCATCATGGCTTGGAAAATCTTGCGATTGCTGGGAACTCCGATATCATAGTTGACCTCAAACAGGCGTGCCAAAACTCGCATGACATTGCCATCAACTGCTGGCTCGGGTAAATTAAAAGCGATACTGGAAATTGCTCCCGCAGTATAGGGGCCAATCCCTTTCAAGCTAGAAATCCTTTCGTAAGTGTTTGGAAATTTCCCTTCAAAGTCTGTCATAATCTGCTGAGCCGCCGACTGCATATTGCGTACGCGGGAATAATAGCCCAACCCCTCCCAAGCTTTCAGTAAATGCTCCTCAGGCGCATTTGCCAAACTTTCAACAGTTGGAAACCAGTCCAAAAATCGTTCATAGTAGGGAATAACCGTATCTACCCTAGTCTGCTGAAGCATGATTTCAGAAACCCAGATGTGATAAGGATTTTTACTTCTTCGCCAGGGTAAATCCCGTTTGTTTTCATCGTACCAGTTGAGGAGTTTCTCACGGAAAGAGGAAATCTTCTCCTCTGGCCACATGTCAACACCGTATTCTTTCAAATCTAACATATATCTAGTATAACATAGAAGCTTCTAACTGTCCTTTTCTTAGCGCTAAAAAGCCTCTTCCTATAGGAAAGAGGCCTATTTCTTATTGATGAACCGCTTGGGCAGCAGTGATAAGGGTCAACTTGTAAACATCATCAGAGTTACATCCACGAGAAAGGTCGTTTACTGGCTTGTTCAAACCTTGCAGAACTGGACCTACCGCCGCGAAGCCACCAAGACGTTCTGCAATCTTATAACCAATATTTCCTGCTTCGATACCAGGGAAGATAAAGACAGTTGCTTGCCCAGCAACGTTACTTCCTGGAGCTTTCAATGCTGCAGTTTCAGGGTGGAAGGCCGCATCAAATTGCAATTCTCCATCGATTTCAAGGTCAGGACGCAAATCGTGCGCAATTTTTGTTGCTTCAACAATCTTATCAACACTATCACCAAAACCTGAGCCTTTAGTAGAGTAGCTCAACATTGCAATTTTAGGTTCGATGCCAAACATTTTAGCTGTAATAGCTGAGTTGATAGCAATCTCTGCCAAAGCTTCTGCATCTGGATTGATGTTAATGGCACAATCCCCAAATAGGTAGCGTTCTGTTCCACGAACCATGAGGAAGGCACCTGAAGTGCGGGATACATTTGGACGAGTTTTAATGATTTGAAGCGCAGGACGAACAGTTGCTGCTGTCGAGTGAATAGCACCTGATACCATCCCATCAACCAAGCCCATGTGAACGAGCATGACACCAAAGTAGTTGACATCTTCAAGCAAAATCTTACGAGCACCTTCTTCACTCATTTTACCTTTACGACGTTCAACCAAGGTAGTGACCATTTCTTCGAATTGAGGATAGTGTTGAGGGTCAATGACTTCATAGCCATCCATAACCCCTTCGATTTCAAGATAAATTTTGATTTTTTCCGGGTTCCCAAGCAAAACAGGAACAACTTCTGTTTCTTTTACCAAGCGTTTGGTTGCCTGAAGAATACGAGGTTCTTCCCCTTCAGGGAGAACAATACGAGCATTTTTGCCAACTAGGTTGGCTTTGAGATTTTCAAAAACTTCCATGAGTTTTCTCCTTTAAGAAATTAAATTATACTCAAAATAGATTTTAAAGAGTATTAGTTGATAACTGAGTAATAAGATTGTTAAAATCATCTGGCAAGGGGCTTTCGAGCTCTAGCTGACGCTCCAAGAAAGGATGATAAAATGATAAGAAATGGCAATGCAAGGCCTGTCGTTGAATCCCATCGTCTAGACTTCCTCCGTAGAGATCGTCTCCCAACAAGGGAAAACCGATATGAGAAAAATGCACTCTGATCTGATGGGTTCGCCCAGTATGCAATCGAATATCGATCAGGTGAATATCTCCATAAGACGCTACAACTTTGTAAGAGGTATGGGCGTATTTTCCACCCTTGGCAACTCGTCTCGTGATAATGGAGTCCACATCACGCGCAATCGGGGCAATAATCTCCCCTTCTGGTTCCAAATCCCCATTGCCCTTAACCAAGGCAAAGTAACGTTTTTCGATAGACTTTCGTTGCAGTTGCTTGTCTAATCGTGCATGAGCATAACCGTGCTTGGCAAAGAGCATCAAACCAGATGTATCCCGATCCAGTCTGGTCACGATATGAACCTGCTGGTTTTCGTATTCCTGCTTAACATAGTAGCCTTTGATAAAATTCGCAATGGTATTGGAATGATTGACACTGGGAATGGAGGCTAGTCCATAAGGTTTATTCAAAACCAAAAAGTGGTCATCCTCATACAAGATATCTAAAGGACGGTCAATGGCTTCGAGGGTTTCAAAGCCTTCCTCTGCTGGAATATCTATGGTAACCCTATCTCCAATATCTAAGAGATAAGTCGCATTCTGAGGTCGATCATTGACTAGGATAGCCCCACCTCGAAACTTTATCTTAGCCAACAGTCCTTTAGAAACCTCGTGTTTCTTCAGAAAGGTTTTGACCTTGACATGTTCATCTGCGATAAATTCGAACCTCATTCGTCCACCTCGCCGATAAAGGCATCTTTTACACGATTCCAGAAACTAGTGTGACTTGGAGTCGCTACGAAGTGAATCTTGTGATGGTCGATTTGGTACTCAATCCGTTCTATATTTCGGAAAGAATAGGTACTATTGTCAACAGATAGCGTGTGATAGTCATTACGAGTCGGCAAGAGCTCAATCTTATCTTTTTTGGGAATAATGATCGATGATCCCAGAGTGCGATAGACTCGGTTGTTAAGACTCGCTATCTCCGTCAACTGCAAGGCTTCAATGGTCGGGTGCAAAACCGCTCCACCCAAGGACTTGTTATAGGCAGTGCTCCCAGTAGGCGTTGAGACAGTCACACCATCTCCACGAAAGCGCTCGAATGGAACGTGGTTAATGATGATATCTGCAACCATGGTGCGGTCTGACCGACGGATGCTCGCTTCATTTAGAGCACGGAAGGTTTTTACATCACCGTTTTCAAGTGTCACTTTGACATTCAGGACTGGATAAGAAACCTTGGCTCCAGAATCCAGTTGGAGATTGGTAACCAACTGGTCCAACTCAAAGTCACGGTAATCCGTGTAAAATCCCAAGTGTCCTGTATGTACACCTACAAATCGAACCTTGTCTAACTGGTTCTCGTACTTGTGAAAAGCAGACAAAAGCATCCCATCTCCACCAATCGAAATAACGATATCGGGATTTGTATCATTAATTATAAAATGCTGTTTTTTGAGTTTTTCCCTCAGTTTATGTAAAACTTTCTGACTCTGCGGCTTTCTATTAGCTATGAGGTCAACTCGCTTACCTGTATTCTTCATCTGTATCGTCACTATTTCCTACACCGTCGTTTAGTTTTCTACTCAAAGGATCAAAGAGTGCCTGAGCTTCCTGAATGTCATCTCGAATCTTGCCCATTTCTTCATCTAGTTGATGAGCAATTTTGGCAGTGATTTCCAATCTTTCTTTTATTTCCTCTGGAAAGTCCCCCTGGTACTTATAATTGAGAGAATGCTCAATGGTAGCCCAAAAGTTCATAGCCAAGGTCCGAATTTGAATCTCGGCGAGAATGGTCTTAGCCCCATTTATCGTATCTACAGTATATTCGACAACAACATGATAAGAACGATAACCCGACGCCTTACGATGGTTGATATAATCTCGTTCCTGAACGACTCTCATATCGTGACGTTTACGTAGAATTGCAACAACTTCTTCCACGTCATCAACAAACTGAACCATGACACGTAGCCCTGCGATATCTTGCAAGTCATTTTCCAGAGTTGCATAAGTAATTCCTCGACGAGCCATTTTTTCTTTGATACTTTCAATCGGTTTTACCCGACCAGTTACAAACTCAATCGGAGAATGCTTGTTTTGCTTACGGTACTGTTTGCGAATCCCACGAAGTTTAATCTTCAATTCGCCGACAGCTTGAATGTAAGGATCTAAAAATTCTTCCCATTCTATGGTCATATTTTCTCCCTTTTAGTATGAGATTGTGCTGTTAAAAATTTTTGATTTTTTCACTACAATCTTATACAATAAATACATTGTACATTATACCATAAATCCGCTTTCAAAGATAAAGAAAAGGTTAGAAAAATGAAACAATTAGAAATTGAACTGAAAACACTACTGAAAAAAGATGACTACAATCATTTAAAAAAACAGTTTGCCCACATATCTCCTATTCACCAAAAAAACTACTATATTGACACGCCAGATTTCCAGTTGCGCGAAAAAAAGGTTGCCATGCGCATTCGCGCCCTTTCAGATTTCGCTGAATTAACCTTGAAAGTTCCTCAAACTATTGGAAATATGGAATACAATCAAAAAATGACTCTTCCAGAAGCTGAATATTATTTAGAAAAACAGATTCTACCTCAAGGGATGGTTCTGGAGAAACTTACTGAGATTGGTATTGAAAGCCATGACTGGCTTATTCTGGGTTGTCTTGAAACGATTCGTTACGAAATGGAAACCGATATCGGTTTGATGGCCTTAGATCAAAGCCATTACTTTGGTCAAACCGACTACGAACTGGAAATTGAAGTCACTAATTTTGAACAAGGAAAAGTCGATTTTCAGCAATTTTTAGATGAAAATCACATAACTTACCAGAAGGCTCCATCAAAATTAATTCGATTCATTAAAAACATGAAAAAAAGCTGAAATAATCTCCTTTTTTTGGTAAAATAGAAAAGATAAAAATAATAGAATCTTCATTAAGAAAAAGAAACTTTTCCAAAGAAGATTCACAAAGTTTACAGAGGACGGTCTATAATGTCAGATAGAAACAACATGAAACTTTTCACCCTAAACTCTAACCCAGAAATCGCTCAAAAGATTGCTGATACTGTTGGTGTCCCTCTTGGAAAATTATCTTCACGTCAATTTTCTGATGGTGAAATCCAAGTCAATATCGAAGAGAGTGTTCGGGGGTATGACGTCTATATCATTCAATCAACAAGCTACCCAGTTAGCAACCACTTGATGGAATTATTGATTATGGTTGATGCCTGTGTTCGCGCCAGTGCTCATAGTATCAACGTCGTACTTCCTTACTTTGGCTATGCGCGTCAGGATCGCATCGCTTCTTCCCGTGAACCACTGACAGCTAAATTGGTTTCAAATATGTTGGTAAAAGCTGGGGTTGATCGTGTTCTAACTCTCGATCTCCATGCTGTACAGGTACAAGGTTTCTTCGACATTCCTGTGGACAATCTTTATACAATTCCTCTATTTGCTAAACACTACTGTGACAAAGGTCTTCTTGGTTCTGATGTCGTTGTGGTTAGTCCAAAAAACTCTGGTGTTAAACGCGCTCGTAGCTTAGCTGAATACTTGGATGCTCCAATCGCTATCATTGACTATGCTCAAGATGACTCAGAACGAAGTGAGGGCTATATCATTGGGGATGTTGAAGGTAAGAAAGCCATCCTGATTGACGATATCCTAAATACTGGTCGTACTTTCTCTGAAGCAGCAAAAATCGTTGAACGCGAAGGGGCAACTGAAATCTATGCGGTCTCTAGTCACGGCCTCTTTGTAGAAGGTGCTGCTGAACTTCTAGACGCAACTAACATTAAAGAAATCCTTGTAACGGACTCTGTAGCAACAAAAGAAAGAACTCCTAAAAATGTATGTTACATTACTGCTAGCGAATTGCTCGGTGATGCTATCATCCGTATTCATGAAAGAAAACCAGTTAGCCCACTCTTTGCCTACAACAAAAAGAAATAAGGTGATTCTTTGATTTATTTGGACAATGCTGCAACTACACCTATGTCAGCTGTAGCTATCGCAGAAATGACCAAGGTTATGCAAGAAACCCATGGTAATCCTTCAAGTATTCACAGTCATGGTCGTTATGCTGGTAAACTGCTCCGTGAAGCTCGTCAGGACTTGGCTCACTTACTTGGAACCAAACCTCAACATATCTTTTTCACGTCTGGTGGTACAGAAAGTAACAATACAGCTATCATTGGCTATTGTCTCCGTCATCAGGAACGTGGCAAACATATTATCACTACAGCTATTGAACACCATTCTGTCCTTGAGACCATTGATTATCTGGTTCAACATTTTGGCTTTGAAGCGACCATCATCCAACCAGAAAATCAAGAAATCACTGCCCAACAGATTCAAGAAGCTTTACGTGACGATACCATCCTCGTTTCAACTATGTATGCTAATAATGAAACAGGGAGTCTCTTGCCTATTGTTGATATTGGACATATTTTAAAAGACCATCCTGCTGCTTATCATGTAGATGCTGTACAAGCCATCGGGAAGATTCCTATTCATCCCGAAGAATTAGGAATTGATTTCCTTAGCGCTTCTGCTCACAAGTTCCATGGTCCAAAAGGAGTTGGTTTCCTCTACGCTTCATCTATGGACTTTGATTCCTACCTTCACGGTGGGGACCAAGAGCAAAAAAAACGGGCTGGAACAGAAAACCTTGCAGCCATTGTAGGTATGGTTGCTGCTCTCAAAGAAGATCTGGATTATCAAGTTGAACATTACCAAAAACTAAGTTCCCTTAAAACGGTTTTTCTAGAAGAGATTGCCGATTTAGACTACTATCTCAATGAAAGTCGCAACCAACTGCCTTATGTTTTAAATATCGGTTTTCCTGGTCAGAAAAATGATTTGCTTTTACTTCGGTTAGACCTTGAGGGAATTTCAATTTCTACTGGTTCCGCTTGTACTGCTGGTATTGTGCAAACCAGTCATGTACTCGAAGCTTTCTATGGACCCGATTCGCCTCGTTTAAAAGAATCTGTCCGTATCAGTCTCTCTCCTCTCAATACTGAGGAAGAACTGAAACAACTCGCACAAACCTTAAAAAATATTATTGGAGATTAAACTAATGGCATTCGAAAAAACCATTAAACTACAAAACTGTCGCTACAACTATACACTTAGTCCAACTGTTAAAAAGTTCACACTGAAAGACAATACTTTCTTTGAAACAAAAGTAGGAAACTACGAACTGACTCGTCTACTTGAGAAAGTACCTAATAGTGGTGAAGGTTTCAAACTAAAAATCATCATCAATAAAGACCTTACAGGTGTTAAACTCAATATTACTGATAAGTCCGGTCTTCGATTGGTAGATATCTTTAAATCAGATGATCACCATATCCACCAAGAAAAATTCTACTTCCTCATGGATAGTCTTGTAGAACGTGGGATTTTCACTAAAGAGGAAAGATAAGGCCTCATGTATCGTCTCACCTACCTAGATAGTTACCAAATTGAGCGCATACTTGAATACACTGACTACGATGAGCTCATGTTATCCCTATCAGGATGCGTAACGCTACCAGATACATTTCTGGTAACCTCTTTAACCTTTCATGATAAAGTAATCTACCAAGGTTTAGTCGGAGATCTCTATCGATTTCTATCACAAGTTCATTTTTTAGATAAAAACTAAGAATTTTCTTAGTTTTTTCTTATTTTTGTTGATTTTTTCACAATGATTCTATAAAATAGAAGAATAGAAAGGTTGTGATTTTGTGAAAGAAAAACAGTCTGCTATTCCAAAAGCAACAGCAAAAAGACTCTCACTTTACTATCGAATTTTCAAGAGATTTCATGCAGAAAAAATCGAACGTGCCAACTCTAAACAAATTGCAGAGGCTATCGGTATCGATTCGGCGACCGTCCGTCGTGATTTTTCCTACTTTGGTGAACTAGGAAGACGTGGATTTGGTTATGATGTTAAAAAACTCATGACGTTTTTTGCTGACCTCCTAAATGATAACTCCATCACCAATGTTATGTTGGTTGGGATTGGTAATATGGGGCATGCCCTTCTCCACTACCGCTTCCACGAGCGCAACAAAATGAAGATTATCATGGCCTTTGACCTGGATGACCATCCTGAAGTTGGTACTGAGACTGCTGATGGGATTCCCATCTATGGTATATCTCAAATCAAGGAAAAGATTAAGGACGCAGACGTTAAAACTGCTATCCTAACTGTTCCAAGTGTCAAATCTCAAGAAGTAGCCAACCTCTTGGTTGATGCTGGTGTAAAAGGTATTCTCAGTTTTTCTCCTGTCCACCTGCACCTTCCAAAAGATGTGGTCGTTCAGTACGTTGATTTGACAAGTGAACTCCAAACTCTCCTCTATTTTATGCGAAAAGAGGATTAGAAAGCGAAAGCATTTATGAATAAACCAGTTATTGGGATTACAGGAAATGAAAAAGCTCATCCAGATGATGACATCATGATGAGCTATGCAGCAAAAGGCTTTGTTGAAGGAGTCAAGGACGCTGGCGGAATTCCCATTATCCTTCCGATTGGTGACCAAGAAATGGCACATTACTATATCAGTATGATTGATAAACTCATCCTAACTGGTGGGCAAAATGTCGATCCAAAATTCTATGGTGAGACAAAAATAATTGACAGCGATGACTACCATTTACAAAGGGATATCTTTGAACTAGCTCTTATCAAAGAAGCTATCCAGCAGAAAAAACCGATTTTTTCTGTTTGTCGTGGTACCCAGCTTTTTAATGTTGCCATGGGAGGCACACTTCATCAAGATATCGAAGACCACTGGCAGGATTGTTCAGCCGAATACACTACCCAGCGACTTCTTACCGAACCAGATACTGTTCTCAGAGAAATTTACGGAGAAATCTCTCATATTAACTCCTTCCACCATCAGAGTATCAAGAATTTGGCTCCAAATTTAAAGGTTGTGGCCTATGATCCCAAGGATAGGATTATCGAGGCAGTCGTAACAACAGATGACATCCCATTTCTCGGCGTCCAATGGCATCCAGAATTTCTATTTGAAAATCGCCCCAAGGATAAAACACTATTTGACTATGTTGTTAATGAACTTTAAATCAGATCAGTCTTTTCACGGTAACTAAAGTAATCAGAGTGAGAGACAATCAGATGATCCAGAAACACCAGTCCCATTAGTTCACAGGCTTCCTTGACTAACTTGGTTACATGATCATCATTTCGGCTAGGTGCTACTGCACCTGAAGGATGATTGTGGACTAAAATAACAGAAGTCGCCATATGCTTGATGGCATAGTGAAGGATTTCCCTCGGTTCAGCAATGCTACGTGTCGCCGATCCGATAAAGATAGTCTGCTGATGAATGATTTGATTTTGAGTATTGAGATAGAGCGCCACTAGGTGCTCTTGTTTTTTTTCGCCAAGTTCCTGTTGCATTTTTTTAGCTAGCTTTTGACTGCTGAGAATACTTTCCATCTCAAGGGTTTCATGCTTGTGAATGCGATTCCCCAGTTCAATCACTGCTTGTAGTTCAATAGCTTTAATGCGTCCAATACCAGACAGACTCTGCAATTCCTGCAGGGTCATTTTTTTCAAATCAGTTAGACTGTTGAGACTATTCAACACTTTTTGGGCAATTTCAAAAACATTAGCCTTACGCGTTCCGGTTCTGAGTAGTATAGCTAGCAATTCTTGATTGCTCAGTGCCTCTACTCCTTCTTTAACCAGTCTTTCTCTAGGCAAAAGTGAATCTTCTTGGAATGAAATGCTGTACATAAAAATCCTCCTCACTTTATTATTCGTGAGAAGGATGGAAAATTAGATTTTTTTCTCAATTGGAGCAACACTGGCTAGGAGTTTTTTCAGCCCCACTTCTGGGAAATTGATTTTCAGTTCCTGCGTATCGCCACTACCTGAGACCTCCAGAACAGTGCCTTCTCCCCATTTCTTGTGAAGGGCAATGTCACCAATAGACCAGTTGGTATCGCTCGTATCAGTTTTATTTCCAGCTGTATATTGTCCAAACGGGAGACTACTTGACTGGATAGAGCTTGGTGCAGCCTTGCGTTTCCGTTCTTGAAGCGCCTGAGCTAAGCTCATACCTTGACCGAAAGCAATCCCACCACTGCTATAAGAAGCCTTGAAACTGGTGTTAGCTGGTCGAGCCAAGCCTTGATATTCAAGTAAGTCCGAACTGATTTCATTGATGAAACGTGTTGGACGGTTATAGTTGGTCTTCCCAAACAGTAATCGAGAGTTGGCATTGGTTAGATAGAGGATTTTTTCAGCACGCGTAATACCGACATAGGCCAAACGGCGCTCTTCTTCCAGCTCATCAGGATCCTCAGCTGCTCGACTAAGAGGAAAGACATTTTCCTCCATCCCGATGATAAAGACGACTGGAAACTCAAGCCCCTTAGCAGCATGCAAGGTCATCAAGGTCACTTCCGATGTTTCCTGACTACCAGAGTCCGTATCCGCAATCAAGGCTAAGTCATTCAAGAAACGACTGAGTTTATCCAAACCTGTTTCTTCTTGACTATCAGGATTGTCGTCAAAATTCTTTGTAACAGATAGGAACTCTTCGATATTCTCAACCCGAGCCTTGCTTTCTAAGGTTGCTTGGGTATTAAGAATCTCGACATAACCTGTTTTTTCAAGAACTGCTTCAACCAACTCTGTTATGCTTAATTGATCCAGTTGCTCTCGCAAATCCAAAATCATATTGGCAAACTCCCAGATAGACTGGGCTGCCTTACCCTTGATACCAGATAACATGATATTTGCTGAAGCATCCAGCATAGACATATCTTGCATATTAGCAAAGTCGCGAATTTTCTCAACAGTACCTGGCCCAATTCCACGTTTCGGCTCGTTGATAATGCGCTCAAAACTGATATTGTCACTCAGATTGGCAATGAGGTTAAGATAAGCGATAATGTCACGGATTTCCTTACGACTGTAGAACTTGGTCCCACCAACCATAGTATAAGGGATATTAGACTTGAGGAGGGCCTCCTCAATAGTACGAGATTGCGCATTAGTCCGATAAAGAACTGCAAAGTCTTTGTGAAGAAAGTTTTGGCTACGACCAAGTTCATCAATGGTTTTGGCTACAAAAACAGCCTCATCTTGTTCGTCATTTGCACGATAGTAAATAATCTGCTCCCCATCAGCATTCTGAGTCCAGAGATTCTTAGGACAACGATTTTTATTATTTTTAATGACATCATTGGCGGCTTGGAGAATGGTTTTGGTTGAGCGATAGTTTTCTTCTAACAAGACAACCTTGGCTTTGGGATAGTCTTTCTCAAAATCTAAGATATTTTGCATATCCGCACCACGCCAACCGTAGATGGACTGGTCAGCATCTCCAACTACACAGATATTTTTAAAGCGAGATGCCAAGAGTTTGACTAATTGGTACTGGGCATGGTTGGTATCTTGGTACTCATCCACGTGAATGTATTGGAACTTCTGCTGGTAGTAGGTCAAGACATCAGGATTTTGATCAAAAAGACGCAGGGTCAACATGATTAAATCATCAAAGTCAAGGGACTCAGACTGACGAAGCTCTTTCTGATAGGCTGTGTAACACTGGGCCACGATTTGCGTGTACATATCTCCAGCTTGGGCAGCATAAGCCACATCATCAATCAAGTCATTCTTAGCATTGGAAATAGTCCCCAAAATAGTTCGTTCATTCCATTTTTTAGGGTCCAAGTTTAATTGCTTGAGGATTCGTTTCATGAGGGTTCGCTGTTCACCAGGATCTACAATAGTGAAATTACGATTGTAGCCGATATGATCTGCATCACGACGCAGAATACGAACACACATGGAGTGAAAAGTCGCAATTAGACAGTCTTGAGTAGCTGGATTAAGACCATAAGCACGCTCTTTCATCTCACGCGCAGCCTTGTTGGTAAAGGTAATGGCCAAGATATTCCAAGGATTGACCATTTTTTCATCAATCAAATAAGCAATACGGTGGGTCAAAACACGAGTCTTTCCAGAGCCAGCCCCCGCCATGATTAACAAGGGGCCTTCTGTCGTTTGCACCGCCTCAGCCTGACGGTCATTCATTCCAT
Source organism: Streptococcus sp. NPS 308 (assembly GCF_002355895.1). Classification (NCBI taxonomy): domain Bacteria; kingdom Bacillati; phylum Bacillota; class Bacilli; order Lactobacillales; family Streptococcaceae; genus Streptococcus; species Streptococcus sp. NPS 308. The sequence continues at coordinate 913,764 of NZ_AP017652.1, read as the reverse complement.
TCAATAATGCGTTCATCTTCTCTTCCTTACTCTTGAAGTCAATGTTTCTATTATATCAGAAATCAGGTAAAATAGAAACTTTACAGAGAACACTTTGATAAGCCAAATTTTCATCAGTGCTTACAAAACATGTATTTTTCAAATGAAATTGAGGTTATTCTTTGACAGGAAAAAGAGCTTGGATAGCATTTCCAAACTCTTTTAATATCATCTAAATCTTAGAACAATCCTAGAACGGTTCCGTCACTTTCAACATCCATGTTGAGAGCTGCTGGTCGTTTTGGAAGTCCTGGCATGGTCATGACATCACCAGTTAAGGCAACGATGAAGCCTGCACCTAATTTTGGTACCAATTCACGAATGGTAATTTCAAAGTTTTCTGGGGCTCCAAGTGCATTTGGATTATCAGAGAAACTGTACTGAGTTTTAGCCATACAGATTGGCAATTTATTCCAACCATTTTGAACGATTTGGGCAATTTGCGTTTGAGCTTTCTTCTCAAAGTTCACTTTGCTACCACGGTAGATTTCAGTAACAATCTTTTCAATCTTTTCTTGAACAGAAAGGTCATTGTCATACAAACGTTTATAGTTAGCTGGGTTTTCAACGATAGTCTTAACAACCGTTTCAGCAAGCGCTACTCCTCCTTCTGCGCCATCAGCCCAGACACTTGCTAGTTCAACTGGCACATCAATAGAAGCACAGAGTTCTTTCAAGGCTGCGATTTCAGCTTCAGTATCAGAAACAAATTCGTTAATCGCAACAACTGCAGGCACTCCAAATTTACGGATGTTCTCAACGTGGCGTTTCAAGTTGGCAAAACCTGCACGAACCGCCTCAACATTTTCCTCTGTCAAAGCATCTTTAGCCACACCACCATTCATCTTAAGAGCACGGAGGGTTGCAACAATGACTACCGCATCTGGAGAAGTTGGCAAGTTTGGTGTCTTGATATCAAGGAATTTCTCAGCGCCAAGGTCTGCACCAAAACCAGCTTCAGTAACAGTATAATCAGCCAAGCGAAGGGCAGTGCTTGTTGCCAAAACAGAGTTACATCCATGAGCAATGTTGGCAAATGGACCACCATGTACAAAGGCAGGTGTACCATAAATTGTCTGAACCAAGTTCGGTTTAATGGCATCTTTCAAGATCAAAGCCAAGGCACCTTCAACCTTCAAATCACCTACAGAAACAGGAGTACGGTCGTAACGATATCCGATAACGATATTCGCCAAACGGCGTTTCAAGTCCTCGATGTCCGTCGCCAAGCACAAAATCGCCATGATTTCAGAAGCAACTGTAATATCAAAACCATCCTCACGTGGAATACCATTTAGAGGACCGCCAAGACCAACAGTCACATGGCGAAGAGCACGGTCGTTTAAGTCTACAACACGCTTCCAAATAATACGACGTTGGTCAATTCCCAGCTCATTTCCTTGGTGCAAGTGGTTGTCAATCAATGCAGAAAGGGCATTGTTAGCAGTTGTAATGGCATGCATATCCCCAGTAAAGTGGAGGTTGATGTCTTCCATTGGAAGAACTTGCGCATAACCACCACCAGCGGCACCACCCTTAATCCCCATTACTGGACCAAGTGACGGTTCGCGAATGGCAATCATGGTTTTCTTGCCGATTTTGTTTAAGGCATCTGCAAGACCGATGGTAATGGTTGACTTCCCTTCACCAGCAGGTGTTGGGTTGATGGCAGTAACCAAGATCAATTTCCCAACTGGATTGCTCTCAACTGCTCGAATTTTATCAAAGCTGAGCTTAGCCTTGTACTTTCCATACAACTCCAAATCATCGTAAGAAATCCCAAGTTTCTCCACAACATCCACGATTGGCTTCAACTCAATACTCTGTGCGATTTCAATATCTGTTTTCATAGCAAACTCCTCTAACCTCTAATATGATAACTCATTATAACACAAAAAAAGTTTTTTCACATACAAAAAGCTTAGTAAAGTTTATAAACATCAAGTTTTAAGTCCAATTTTAGTCATCTTTTCTACTTTTTATAAGTTTTTATAGCCAAAAACTATAATCTTGCAGGAAAATTAGATAAAAAAACAAACGCTTTCTTTTGATTCTATTTTATTTTTTGGTACAATAGTCCTATGAAAATTTTAGTTACGTCAGGCGGTACAAGTGAAGCAATCGATAGCGTCCGCTCTATCACGAATCACTCGACTGGTCGCTTGGGGAAAATCATCACCGAAACCCTACTTGCTACTGGTCATGAGGTTTGTCTGATTACGACTCCTAGTGCTCTTAAGCCAGAACCTCATCCCCATCTAACCATTCTAGAAATCAAAAATACGAATGATCTTCTTTTAGAAATGAAAGAGTGTGTTCAAGATTATCAGGTCTTGATTCATTCGATGGCAGTTTCTGACTACACTCCTGTTTATATGACTGGACTAGATGAAGTTAAGACGAGTTCTAATCTGGAAGAATTATTAGATAAGAAAAATAAAGAAGCTAAGATTTCTTCAACTGATGAGGTGCAGGTTTTATTTTTGAAAAAAACACCCAAAATCATCTCTCTAGTCAAAGAGTGGAATCCTTCTATTCATTTGATTGGTTTCAAACTGTTGGTTGATGTTACTGAAGATCATCTTATTGAAGTTGCAAGACAGAGTCTTGTCAAGAACCAGGCTAACATAATCATCGCAAATGACCTGACTCAAATCTCAGCATATCAGCATCGGGCAATCTTTGTTGAGAAAGATCGTCTTCAAACCGTTCAAACCAAAGAAGAAATAGCAGAACTTCTCCTTGAGAAAATTCATGCTTACGATTCATAGAAAGGAAAGCCATGGCAAACATTCTAATCGCAGTGACAGGTTCCATTGCCTCCTATAAAGCAGCTGATTTAGTCAGTTCTTTGAAAAAACAAGGCCATGATGTCACTGTCTTAATGACCGAAGCGGCAAGAGAGTTTATCCAGCCTTTGACACTACAGGTACTCTCACAAAATCCAGTTCACCTTGATGTCATGCAGGAACCCTATCCTGATCAAGTCAATCATATCGAAAGAGGAAAAGAAACAGACCTTTTTATCGTTGTCCCTGCTACTGCTAATACCATTGCCAAACTTGCGCACGGTTTTGCGGATAATATGGTGACCAGTACGGCTCTTGCCCTACCGAGTCACATCCCTAAACTCTTAGCTCCAGCCATGAATACAAAGATGTATGACCATCCGGCAACTCAGACAAACCTTAAAACTTTAGAAACATATGGTTACAAGCTTATCTCTCCAAAAGAATCCTTACTTGCTTGTGGAGACTACGGAAGGGGAGCTTTGGCAGACCTGGATATTATTTTAGAAAGAATAAAGGAAACACTCAATGAAAAAACGCTCTAATATTGCCCCGATTGCTATCTTTTTTGCGACCATGTTGGTCATTCACTTTCTGAGCTCACTCTTATTTAATCTATTCCCATTCCCAATTAAACCAACTATCGTGCATATTCCTGTTATTATTGCAAGTATTATTTACGGCCCACGAGTTGGTGTTACACTCGGTTTCTTGATGGGGCTACTCAGCTTGACGGTTAACACGATTACAATCCTTCCAACCAGCTACCTCTTCTCTCCATTCGTACCGAACGGAAACATCTATTCTGCGATTATCGCTATTGTCCCTCGCGTTTTGATTGGTCTGACACCTTATCTAGTTTATAAACTATTGAAAAACAGAACGGGTCTCATCATTGCCGGAGCTCTTGGTTCACTTACAAATACAGTCTTTGTACTTGGGGGAATCTTCTTCCTTTTTGGAAATGTCTTCGATGGAAATATCCAAAAACTCCTTGCAACTGTTATTTCAACCAACTCAATTGCTGAGCTTGTCATCTCTGCAGTTCTAACAGTAGCAATTGTCCCACGTTTACAAACCTTGAAAAAATAAAACAACTCCACTTTCGTAATGAAAGTGGAGTTTTCATATTTAATGCATGAGAATAATCAAAAGAATGTGAACACCGAGTCTCACTACATGATGCGAAAGAGGAGTTGGTTCTTGGTTTCTCTGACTATCCAAGTATATACTTACCGACAATAAAATCAAACCCAAAGTAATCATCATATTGACAAAATGAACAATTTCTAACATGATTCCTATAACTTCCATATAGTAAAATCCTACTAAGGGATTAAAGACAAGTGAAAGAGCCAAAACACCTGCTAATAGAGAGATTAACGAAAGGACCAATAAACTATAAACTAGGAAGCGAGTCCAACCTGAGACTACTTTCCCTTCTTTTTTCTGCTTTGACATCATCACGATTACCACGATTAGGTAAACAAAAAGTATCATCACAATTTCTCCTCAGTTCCTATTATTCTTTACCACATTTTAACCAAATATGTCTTAAAAATCAATATTGAACCTTGACTTGGCTGACTATTTATTGTACTATACTTATGTATATACAGATAAATGGAGGTTCTTATGGATATACGAAAAAAAACGCAGTTTATGACCATGACTGCCCTACTCACTGCAATAGCGATTTTGATTCCAATCATTATGCCTTTTAAAATCGTTATCCCACCAGCTTCTTACACCTTGGGAAGTCATATCCCCATCTTTATCGCCATGTTTCTTTCGCCTTTGATGGCTGCTTTTGTGATTATTGCTTCTAGTCTTGGCTTCCTGATGGCAGGCTATCCCATGGTTATCGTCCTGCGCGCCTTCTCTCACATCGTTTTTGGTACTTTGGGGGCTTTGTACTTAAAGAAATTCCCTGAAACCTTGGATAAACCGAAGACATCTTGGATTTTTAACTTTGTTTTGGGTGTTGTTCATGCTATAGCTGAAGTAATAGCTTGTATCATCTTCTATGCTACTTCAGGGACAAATGTTGAAAATATGTTTTATGTTCTCTTTGTCCTAGTTGGTTTTGGCACAATTGTCCATAGTATGGTAGACTATACCTTAGCACTAGCTGTATTTAAAGTGCTTCGAAAACGTCGCTAAAAGGAAAAACTATGACAAAGGATCGCAAACAAGCTCTTCTCAAACTGTTAAAAGAGGCACCAAAAGCCCTCAATGGCCAAACCTTGGCTGAACACTTTCATGTTACGCGCCAAGTCATTGTACAGGATATCGCTATTCTCCGAGCAGATGGAGCTCCTATCCTATCTACCAATCGTGGCTATATCTATAAAGAAAATAATACCAGTCCTTACGTTCACAAACTATTCAAGGTCAAACATGAGATGGAAGAAATCGGTCAAGAACTTCTAGCTATTGTAGATAATGGTGGCCGTGTTCAGAATACTTTGATCGACCATCCAGTTTATGGAGAAATTGAAACCCTACTCAAACTCACTTGTCGTAGAGATGTCCAACATTTTTTAGAGCAAGTCGAGAACTCTGACTTTAGACCACTTTCTGAATTGACAGATGGCACCCATTACCACCTTGTTGAAGCCGAAACACAACAAGACCTCCACTATATCGAGGAGGCCTTGGATAAACTTGGTTATTTAGTAAAAGACTAGAAGGTTTCTTTCTCCCATCCGTCCTCTGTACGGTGGCGATAGAAGAACTCTGACTTGTCAGGTGCTTCCATCATTTCCATCAAAGGCAGCATATCATAGGCCAGTTCCAAGTTTGGAATCTGGTCTTTTTGCACCCAAGATACTTCTTCAAATCTAAAAATTTGAGGTTTATATATGGAGAATTAGCTGTAACATGCTCTAAACACTATCCCTTTAATTTTACATTGAAAATCTTCTCAATAATTTTTTACAATTTCGTTCCCTTAATTTTACTTTCGAGCGATAAACATACCATATTCTTTAGGAATGATCAACATACCATTATTAAACTCACTTTCCAATCTTTTACGTATTATTTCTTCTTCTAACGAACCTATTTCTGAAATTCCTTTAAAGGATTGGATGTATTTAACTAGGTCATCTATACTAGTTACCTGTAACTCATCATCATAGAGCAATATATCGACAGAGTTAAAGTACCTACTTAGGTAACTTTCGCCATTTTGTAAAGTAAAAGTTTTATTTTCCAAATCTTGATTAACCTCATCTTTAAATAAGCCTGCCAAATAATCTACAACTCCATTTTCACCAAATGTAGCACAGTAAAAAATTCCGCCTGTTTTTAAGACTCTATTCACCTCAGAGAGCGCTTTAGGAATATCATTTACATGATGTAGAAGCATATTTGCAATAACAATATCAAATGTTTCATTCTCAAAAGAAATCTTTTGAATATCCATTATTTCATAGTCGACATTGTCTCTATTTCCAATCACTGACTTCGTTGTTTTTACCATATCTTTAGAAAAATCTGTAATAACCAACTGCTTCATTTTATCTATAGAATCACTGTTACTTTTCCACAGTTCTCCTGTACCACATCCCAATTCTAGAACCTTTACTTCATTAGTGATTTGGTAGTTGGAAAATATCCAATTGTTAAATCCTAATTTATTTTTTGAATACTTCTTATGTATGTTTACTCTAATATCAAGATTATCTTGTTTTGCATATTGTTCAATTACTTTATCATCCATTTTCTGGTACTTCCTTTCACATCTTAAGATTATAGCATAAAATAAAACAATCTCCGATTTCAGAATGGAAGGTGGAGATTGTTCAAAATATAGATAGAAAAGAATAATAAGAATTTTAGAAATAATCAGTTGGCTTACTTCGCCATACTTAGCCTATATTTCAGTACCTTCCTTTAAAGAATAACACCTATCAACTAATCATAGAACTAAAAAGTTTCTTTCTCCCAGCCGTCCTCTGTACGGTGGCGATAGAAGAACTCAGACTTGTCAGGTGCTTCCATCATTTCCATCAAAGGCAGCATATCATAGGCCAGATCCAAGTTAGGAATCTGGTTTTTTTCTACCCAAGAAACTTCTCCTTCTTCTGAGGATTGGAGAGTTCCAGTAAACTCTGTCGCCTTATAGCAAACGACGATGTAGCGCCCACCTGTATCTAAGGGCCAATTTTTAATACCGACCAGTTGGGGATTCTGAATCGTTAGACCTGTTTCTTCATAAATCTCACGAATGACAGACTCGGCAAAGGCCTCGCCATTCTCAACATGTCCTCCTGGAAAGGCATAGCCAGACCAGCGATTGTTTTCAGGAGAGCGATATTGCATGACTACTCGCTTATTTTCTAGATCTTCGATTAGACAGATGTTGGTTAAAATGGTTGCTTGCGCACGGGACATAGATTTGCTCGCTTTCTAAGTTGTTATATGCCTTTTTCGAACTTGATATCAGATTTCATGATGAATGGATTAATCAACTCGTGATGTTCATAAGTAGTACGGGCCAAAAAACCTCTAACAATGATGATTTCTTTATCTTGTATGTGATAGTCTATATTGATAGGGATGACTGAATCCGACATAATAGACAAAGCAAAAAATGCTCCAAACCAAAGATAAAGTGCCACCAATCCACTAAATATTTGAAAAATAAGGTGGTACCATTGAAAATCTCTTATTCTATAAAAGATTCTCCAGGGATGGATTAAGAAGGTTAAACAAAAAATGAAAAACCAACTATTCCACAAAATCGGCGTAAAAGATAGTCCAAAAACCAACAACACCAAATGAAGAACCACAAAGGTCAACAAAGCCAAATAGAGTGTTTTAAATGAAAATAACTTAATTCGATTTTCTTTTGTCATGATTTTTCCTCTTTTTGTCCTTATATTTCAAAATCACTATCACTATCGCTGGAATGAAGAAAAAGATTAGATAGGTAGCAATTGGAAGCCAGATGTAGCGATAATCAACAGATAATAGGGAAGGAATTTTTTTAACATTTCTCCCTTTCACTCCAACAATTAAGTGGAGAAGAAAAATAGGTCCATTTATGTATAGAAAAGGTTCTAAAAATTCTTGTACTGAAGTCTTTTCACTAAAACCATCTCTAAAAATACCTTGATAGAGTGTGTGCACCAAAAAGACAAAATTCATAATAATTGGCAAAACATAAGACATTTCCTGATATGGTTTCGGGATAAGTGACGTCCCGAACAACACATACATGATACCAAAAATAGAAAATAATATTATGCCACCATCCATAAAAGAAGCAAGCTTTGGATGCCTTCCCATCCACAATTGGACGTGAGCTATCAAAGAATACTTTTTATGGATTTTTCTCATTTTTCTGTTCTTTTGTTTGATCTTCTTTGGTTTCTTAATCTTTCGTTCCATTTACGCCTCCTTCTTCTCTTTTCTATCTGTATAATCAAAAGCAGAATACCCAGCCCCAAGAAAAAGAAAAAGAGATAACTTACAATAGGAGCCCAGACATAGGCTGGATCCATAGAAATTATAGGGGGGGAAATTCGTTGACTTACGACGTCCTAGCCAATTCAGACCTACCAAGAGATGAAAGGGAAAAAGAAGACCATTGAACCCAATAAATCCCCATGAAAAGTAACGCCATTTCTGAAGTTTATCACTACTAAAACGAAAGACAAGGAAATAGGTTGATAAGAGCAGAAGGAAAAGATTAAAGCTTAAGGGAGAAAGATAGTTTAAGTTTGGGAATGGAGAACCAATGAAAGAGGCAGCAAGAAATGATACAAACAAAGATGCGAATAACACACTCGTATCCAGGAGTTGACCAATCCTTCGGTGCCTTTCCATCCAAAGATAAATCATCTTAGTCCAAGAAGACTTTTCTTTTGTCTTGTACTTCATTTGTCTACTCATCTTCATTTTCATCTACCCCTTTTTTTGAAGCTTTAGAGAGAAAGAAGATTGCCAACGTTAACATCAAGACCAGAAGGTAGACGACAATAGGGAACCAGATATAGGAAGACTCCAGTGAAAACAAAGGTGAGAGAACGACTCTTCCTCTTTTTCTGACGCCAATCAGTTGAAAAATGAAGCTAAGGACATTGATATAAATAAAGGGTTCACAGAATTTTTTAAGGGTCTTTTCTTTTTTTGTTTTCACTGACAAAAAGAGAGCATAAAGCCTATTACCCAAGATAAAAAGATTCAATTGCAAAGGAAATAAGAGTTCTCTGTACCGAAAATCAGCTGGAATGCTTTTGTTCTGTGATGTTGTGAATTCTATCACTAGGAACAAGATGATATAAAAGAAAATATCAAGCATAAATTTGACAAATCGATGCCCTTGTAACCAAAAACGAACAGAATCTAACCCTGATGATTTCTTATAATTCGCCTCTTTTACTTTCATAATAACTTCTCTCTATTTAAAATATATTTTAAAACGTAATCATTTGTTGATTTTGCAATCTGAAAACAAATCACAACTGTCCTTGCATTTAACTCTCAAATTCTGATGATTTCTTATATACCATTCTAATTTGAGTGATCGGTTTTCCAAGTTCAAGTATTTTTTCTTGACCATCAAGAGTAAAACCCATTTTTTGATAAAAAGCAATGGCTCGCTTATTCTCTTTTAATACCCATAAGAATATTTCAGAGAACTGTTCAAGAGTCGTCAGAGCTTCCTTCATTAACTTCTGAGCAATACCTTTTCCATAATAGTCTTTTAAAACATATAAGGCAATAATTTCGCCAGCTTGAATAGCCACATCACGAAAGTTTCCATAACTGATAAAACCAACTACCTTCATGCCATCCATCGCAATCAATGTATTTTCTAGATATTTTTGACTAAAGAATCGACATCTTTCTAATGTCATTGTCTCCTGAAATCCTGCAGGTAAAAGGTCGTCATAAGCCTCTCTCCACGTCTGCCAATGAACGAGGGACTTACCTTCTATCTCTTCAGGGGTTTCCATCTGCTTGATAGTAAGATCCATTTATTTTTCTCCTTCACTACCCCAACGCCTTGACTTCCAACATCATATCGCGTATCTGAGCTGCCAGTTCAAAGTCAAGCACTTCGACGGCTTCTTGCATTTGTTTTTCCAGTTTTTTGACGAGTTCCTTGCGTTCTTGTTTGTTGAGGCTATTGATATCGACTTCCTTATCCTCTTCCTTGGCAACAGCTTTAGTCACGGCAATAAGATCACGGATTTCTTTCTTGATGGTTTGTGGAACGATACCATGTTCTTCATTATAAGCCATCTGGATTTTCCGACGACGGGCCGTTTCATCGATAGCACGTTGCATAGACTGAGTCATCGTGTCCGCATACATGATGACATGTCCTTCGCTGTTACGGGCAGCACGTCCAATGGTCTGGATGAGGCCACGTTCGTTACGAAGGAAACCTTCCTTGTCAGCATCTAGAATAGCAACCAAACTTACTTCGGGTACGTCAATCCCTTCACGGAGCAAATTGATTCCGACCAAGACATCAAAAACACCCAAGCGTAGGTCGCGGATAATCTCTGTCCGTTCCAAGGTCTTGATATCCGAGTGCATATACTTGACCTTGATGCCCATTTCTTTGAAGTAGTCGGTCAAGTCTTCTGCCATCTTCTTGGTCAAGGTTGTGATAAAGGTCCGTTCATTCTTCTCAACACGAGCATTGATTTCACCTAGGAGGTCATCAATCTGTCCCATAGTCGGACGAACTTCCACCTCTGGGTCTAGAAGCCCTGTCGGACGAATGATTTGCTCAATCACTGTCTCGGTCTGTTCATTTTCATAGTCGCCTGGTGTTGCTGAAACGTAAACAATCTGGTGCACATGGCTTTCAAACTCTTCACGACGGAGAGGACGATTGTCCAAGGCTGACGGTAAACGAAAGCCATAATTTACTAACATTTCCTTACGCGAACGGTCTCCATTGTACATACCCTTGATCTGCCCCATGGTCATGTGACTTTCATCAATCATGATCAAGAAATCATCTGGGAAAAAGTCGAGAAGCGTATAAGGAGGCTCTCCCTCGCTTCGACCATCCATATGACGAGAGTAGTTTTCGACACCATTGGTATAGCCCATCTCACGTAGCATCTCAATATCATACTCTGTCCTCTGTTTCAAACGCTGGGCTTCTAGCAGTTTGCCTTCCTTCTCAAAGACAGCTAACTGCTCCTCCAACTCCGCCTGAATCTTGGCAATCGCAACCTCCATGTGGTCGTCATTGGTTACGAAGTGAGTAGCAGGGAAAATCGCCAAATGATCGACTTCTCCCAATACCTGACCTGTCAAAGCCTCAACTTCACGGATACGGTCAATCTCATCCCCGAAAAACTCTACTCGAAAAGCGTGTTCATCTCGGGAAGCTGGGAAAATCTCCACTACATCCCCACGCACACGAAATCTTCCCCGTTGGAAATCAATATCATTGCGTTCAAACTGAATATCCACCAAGTCATTCAAGAGTTTATCACGAGAAATCTCCAGACCTGGACGAAGACTAACAACACTATCAGAATATTCCTTTGGCGAACCCAAACCATAGATACAAGAGACTGAAGCTACGACGATGACATCATTGCGCTCCAGAAGGGCTGAAGTCGCTGAGTGACGGAGCTTGTCAATCTCGTCATTGACTGAGCTATCCTTCTCAATATAGGTATCACTCGAAGGAACATAGGCCTCGGGTTGGTAATAATCATAGTAGGATACGAAGTACTCAACAGCATTTTCAGGGAAAAATTCCTTAAACTCCCCATAGAGCTGACCAGCTAGGGTTTTGTTATGGGCAATGACCAAAGTTGGTTTATTGACTTTGGAAATGACCTGACTCATGGTATAGGTCTTCCCTGTACCCGTCGCCCCCATCAAAATTTGGGCCTTCTCTCCACCTTCGATATTGTCAACCAACTGCTCAATCGCTTGGGGTTGATCTCCTGAAGGTTCGTATTTTGATACTAGTTTAAATGTATTATCTGTAATTCTATTAATCATAAGTGCCTCATCTGCATTTTTCTATCCTTCTATTTTACCATAAATTTACTTTTCAGACTCTTCTCTAGGTTGGTAAGAGCGAGGGTTCTATGTTACATTTTCTCACATAAAATCCATAAAATTTGCCTTTTCATTCATTTTCTGATATAATGGGAAAATATTCGGAAAAGGAGACTAAAAATGAAGAAAAAAATACTAGCATGTTTGCTCATTTTATTTCCCATTTTCTCACTAGGTATGGCAAAAGCTGATACTGTTAAGATTGTGTCTGATACAGCTTACGCACCTTTTGAGTTTAAAGATTCAGATCAAACCTATAAAGGGATTGATGTTGATATTATCAATAAAGTCGCAGAAATCAAAGGATGGAACATCCAAATGTCTTATCCTGGCTTTGATGCAGCTGTAAATGCGGTGCAGTCAGGTCAAGCAGATGCTATTATGGCAGGTATGACAAAAACAAAAGAACGTGAAAATGTCTTTACCATGTCTGATACTTATTATGATACAAAAGTTGTCATTGCTACCACAAAGGCAAATAAAATCACCAAATATGAGGATCTTAGCGGCAAAACAGTTGGAGTTAAGAACGGAACTGCCGCTCAACGTTTCCTCGAAAGTATCAAAGATAAATACGGTTTCTCTATTAAAACCTTTGATACAGGTGATTTGATGAATAACAGTCTAAGTGCTGGTGCTGTAAATGCCATCATGGATGACAAACCTGTTATTGAGTATGCGATTAACCAAGGACAAGATCTCAGCATCAATATGGATGGTGAGGCTGTTGGAAGCTTTGCCTTTGGTGTCAAGAAAGGTAGCAAGTATGAACACTTGGTTACCGAGTTTAACGAAGCTCTAGCACAAATGAAGAAGGATGGTAGCTTGGAGCAAATCATCCAAAAATGGACAGCTTCTACAACTACGGCAACCCCAACGACAACTACTGCTGCTGGACAAAAAGCTACTCCAGTGAAGAGCAAGTACATTATTGCCAGCGACTCATCTTTCGCCCCATTCGTCTTTCAAAATTCAAGCAATCAATACACTGGTATTGATATGGACCTCATCAAGGCCATTGCCAAAGATCAAGGTTTTGAAATTGAAATTACCAACCCAGGATTTGACGCAGCAATCAGTGCTGTTCAAGCAGGACAAGCAGATGGTATCATTGCTGGTATGTCTGTAACAGATGCCCGTAAGGAAACCTTTGACTTCTCAGAATCATACTACACAGCAAATACGATTCTCGGTGTGAAAGAATCAAGCACAATTGCTTCTTATGAAGACCTCAAGGATAAAACTGTCGGTGTTAAAAACGGAACTGCCTCTCAAACCTTCCTTACTGAGAACCAAAGCAAATACGGTTATAAGATTAAAACCTTTGCAGATGGCGCATCTATGTATGACAGTCTGAACACTGGATCTATCGATGCCGTGATGGATGACGAGCCTGTTCTCAAATATTCTATCAGCCAAGGTCAAAAATTGAAAACACCAATCGCTGGAACTCCAATCGGTGAAACCGCCTTTGCGGTTAAAAAAGGAACAAACCCTGAATTGATCCAGATGTTCAATAATGGACTTGCGAACCTCAAAGCTAACGGAGAATTCCAAAAGATTCTTGACAAGTATCTAGCTAGCGAAACTTCAACTAACTCTACAAGTACGGTTGACGAAACTACTATCTGGGGCTTGCTTCAAAACAACTACAAACAACTTCTTAGTGGACTTGGAATCACTCTTGCTCTAGCGCTTATTTCATTTGCAATTGCCATTGTCATCGGGATTATCTTCGGTATGTTTAGCGTTAGTCCATACAAATCTCTTCGTCTAATCTCTGAGATTTTCGTTGATGTTATTCGAGGAATTCCATTGATGATTCTTGCAGCCTTCATCTTCTGGGGAATTCCAAACTTCATCGAGTCCATTACAGGCCAACAAAGTCCAATCAATGACTTTGTAGCTGGTACTATCGCCCTCTCACTTAATGCGGCAGCTTATATCGCTGAAATTGTTCGAGGCGGGATTCAAGCTGTTCCAGTTGGACAAATGGAGGCCAGCCGCAGTCTTGGTATCTCTTATGGAAAAACCATGCGTAAGATTATCTTGCCACAAGCGACTAAATTGATGTTGCCAAACTTTGTCAACCAATTCGTTATCGCTCTTAAAGATACAACCATCGTATCTGCTATCGGTTTGGTGGAACTTTTCCAAACTGGTAAGATCATCATCGCCCGTAACTACCAAAGTTTCAAGATGTATGCAATCCTTGCTATCTTCTATCTTGTAATTATCACGCTTTTGACTAGACTAGCGAAACGCTTAGAAAAGAGGATTCGTTAATGGCAAAACTAAAAATTGATGTAAATGATTTGCATAAGTATTATGGAAAAAACGAAGTTTTAAAAGGCATTACGACTAAATTCTATGAAGGAGATGTTGTCTGTATCATCGGTCCTTCTGGTTCTGGTAAATCCACTTTCCTCCGTAGCCTTAACCTTCTCGAGGAGGTAACGAGTGGTCACATCACTGTGAATGGTTATGATTTGACTGAAAAGTCAACCAATGTCGACCATGTTCGTGAAAACGTGGGAATGGTCTTCCAACATTTCAACCTCTTTCCTCACATGTCCGTCCTAGAAAATATCACTTTTGCACCTATTGAACACAAACGAATGATAAAAGAAGAAGCTGAAAAATTGGGGATGGAGTTGCTGGAGAAAGTCGGTCTTGCAGACAAAGCTAATGCTAACCCAGATAGCCTATCAGGTGGTCAGAAACAGCGTGTAGCTATCGCTCGTGGACTTGCCATGAATCCTGATATCATGCTCTTTGATGAGCCAACTTCCGCTCTTGATCCTGAGATGGTCGGAGATGTACTAAACGTTATGAAGGAATTAGCAGAGCAAGGCATGACCATGATTATCGTAACCCATGAGATGGGATTTGCTCGTCAGGTAGCCAACCGTGTTATCTTTACGGCTGATGGTGAATTCCTGGAAGATGGGACACCAGATCAAATCTTTGATAATCCGCAACACCCTCGTCTAAAAGAATTTTTAGACAAGGTCTTAAATGTATAAAACAAAACTGTAAGGTTCTCCTTACAGTTTTTTAATTGCGTATTGGATTTTTTGTTTTTTTTGAAAATTATGATAAAATAAAAACTATGATAATGAGGAAATCTCATCCCTAGTCCAACTAGGAAAAAATATAGAAATTAGGTAGCTAGATGTCATCAAAGGTTATTGTTACAATTTTCGGTGCGAGTGGAGATTTAGCTAAACGCAAACTCTACCCTTCCCTTTTCAGACTCTATAAATCAGGCAATCTCTCTGAGCATTTTGCTGTTATCGGAACAGCTCGTAGACCTTGGAGTAAGGAATATTTTGAATCTGTAGTTGTCGAATCCATCCTTGATTTGGCAGATAGTACCGAGCAAGCCCAAGAATTTGCTAGCCACTTCTACTATCAAAGCCATGATGTGAACGATACGGAACATTACATTGCTTTGCGCCAATTACAAGCTGAGCTTAACGAAAAATACCAAGCTGAACACAATAAGCTCTTCTTCTTGTCTATGGCACCTCAGTTCTTTGGAACTATTGCCAAGCACCTCAAATCTGAAAACATTGTTGATGGCAAAGGTTTTGAGCGCTTGATCGTTGAGAAACCATTTGGTACAGACTACGAAACAGCTAGCAAACTCAATGAAGATCTCCTTGCAGCCTTTGATGAGGAGCAAATCTACCGTATTGACCATTACCTAGGTAAAGAGATGATTCAGAGTATCTTTGCTGTTCGTTTTGCCAACATGATCTTTGAGAATGTTTGGAATCGCGAACACATCGATAATGTTCAGATTACCTTTGCGGAACGCTTGGGTGTAGAAGAACGCGGTGGCTACTATGATCAATCTGGTGCCCTTCGTGATATGGTGCAAAATCATACTCTTCAACTCCTCTCTCTTCTAGCCATGGACAAACCAGCTAGCTTTACAAAGGATGAGATTCGTGCTGAAAAGATAAAGGTCTTTAAAAACCTCTATCATCCAACTGAGGAAGAATTGAAGGAACAGTTTATCCGTGGTCAATATCGCTCTGGTAAAATCGATGGCATGAAATACATTTCCTATCGTAGCGAGCCAAACGTCGATCCTGAATCTACAACAGAAACTTTCGCATCTGGCGCCTTCTTTGTAGACAGCGATCGTTTCCGTGGTGTTCCCTTCTTCTTCCGTACAGGGAAACGTCTGACTGAAAAAGGGACTCATGTCAATATCGTCTTTAAGCAAATGGACTCTATCTTTGGAGAACCGTTAGCGCCAAATATCTTGACCATCTATATCCAACCAACTGAAGGATTCTCTCTCAGCCTCAATGGGAAGCAAGTCGGTGAAGAATTTAACCTGGCACCAAGCTCTCTGGATTACCGTACAGATGCTACTGCTACTGGAGCCTCACCAGACCCATACGAGAAATTAATCTACGATGTCTTGAATAACAACTCAACCAATTTTAGCCACTGGGATGAGGTAAGTGCTTCGTGGAAATTGATTGACCGTATCGAAAAGCTCTGGGCTGAAAATAGTGCCCCACTTCATGACTATAAAGCTGGAAGCATGGGACCACAAGCTAGCTTTGACTTACTTGAGAAGTATGGAGCCAAATGGACCTGGCAACCAGATATCGCCTATCGTGAAGAAGGTCGTTTAGAATAACAAAAATATCCTGCAAGATTGACTTGCAGGATATTTATTTTGTATTAAATCAAGCCCTCTAAGAGACCTTTCATAAAGTTTTCGGAGTTGAATTCACCGATATCATCGATTTTTTCACCGAAACCAATCAATTTTACAGGGATATTGAGTTCTTCGCGGATAGCCAGAACAACACCACCTCGGGCAGTTCCATCAATCTTAGTCAATACAATACCGGTAACAGGAGTGATTTTAGAAAATTCTTTAGCTTGCACCAAGGCATTTTGTCCAGTTGAAGCATCGAGTGCCAGGAAGGTTTCATGTGGCGCGTCTGGTACGACACGTTTGATAATACGACCAATCTTTTCCAACTCAGCCATGAGGTTGTCCTTGTTTTGCAGACGACCTGCTGTATCAATCATGAGAATATCAATCCCTTCTGCTACAGCACGTTCCATCCCATCAAATACCACACTTGCTGGATCAGCCTTTTCAGGTCCCGTCACAACAGGAACAGCCACACGTCGACCCCATTCTGCTAGCTGGGCCACAGCACCCGCACGGAAGGTATCTGCCGCAACCAACATGACTTTTTTTCCAGCTTGTTTGTAGCGATGAGCCAATTTCCCGATAGAAGTTGTTTTCCCAACACCATTGACTCCGACAAAGAGCATGACTGTCAAACCATCTTGGAAGTGGATACTTTCATCGTAGTTGCCATCCTTCTCATAGAGTTCAACCAATTTCTCGATAATGACACGACGAAGTGCGTCTGGCTTCTTAGCGTTTTCGAGTTTAGCTTCATAGCGTAGTTCTTCTGTTAAGTTGGAAGCGACTTGCACACCGACGTCACTCATGATGAGCAGTTCTTCCAATTCCTCGAAGAATTCTTCATCGACTGAACGGAAGTTGGCAAAGAAGGCATTCAAACGAGCACCGAATCCCGTACGCGTTTTCTTGAGACTGCGGTCATATTTTTCCTGAACGGTTTCTTCAACCTGAGGAAGTTCGTCTTCTACTACTTCAGATGCAGGCTCTTCTACAGTTTCTTGGTTCTCTTCTTCTAGAATTTTTTCTGACTCTTGGAATCGTTCCAGTTCATCAGATTCTAGCTCAAGCTCTTCCTGAGCAGTTTCCTCGACTGCTTCTGGTTCAATAACTTCTTCTGTCGAGATCTGTGGGGTTTCTTCTTGAGCAGGTGTTTCTTCCACTTTGTCCGTCGCTGTCTCTTCGACTGCCGTTTGGTTTTCTTCAACTTCTTCTGACAAATCAAGATTTTCCAGAGCTTCTTTTACAACATCTTCAATTTTCGGCTCTTCTTTTTTTCCGAATAGACGGTCAAATAATCCCATATTCTAGTTCTCCTTTAGCACGTATTCTTCGATAGCCCAGGCAACGGCTTCCTCGTCGTTGGTCATGGGGGTAATCACATTGGCAACTTCCTTAACCGCTGGAACTGCATTTTGCATGGCAACTCCCAGACCTGCCCACTCAATCATAGAAAGGTCATTGGCCTCGTCCCCACAAGCCATGACTTGGCTTTGGTCGATTCCTAAGTGTTTAATTAATTTCGCTAAACCTGTTGCCTTGTGGACTTTTTTTGGCGACCATTCCAATAAGAGTTCACGCGATTTGAAGATTTCGTATTGGTCAAACAATTCTGGAGAAATCTGTTGAATCGCTGCATCCAAAGGTTCTTGGGCAAAGGCGGTCACACATTTATTATATGTCATCTGACTAGATAGATCTTCAAAAGCGACAGGTACGAAAGTCAAGGCTGGGTTGAACTTAGCATAGAGACTTTCTTGGTCCGACTGGATTTGATAGACTGTTCCTTCTGAAATAGCATCTAACGGAAGTCCGAGTTTTTCAGTTTCCTCGTACAAACGTGCCACATCGTCGATTGAAAAGACGGTTTTATCGAGAATCTCTCCAGTATTTTTCTGTACCAGACCACCATTAAAGGTGATGGTGTACTCATCCTCTTGACCGTCAGTCCCTAGCTCATGGAGAAAGAAATCCATAGCCTTCAAAGGACGACCTGTTGTCAGAACGACCTTGATGCCACGATCACGCGCAGCTTTGAGGACCTCCTTGGTACGATCTGTCAGCTTTTTATCCGTTGTCAGCAAGGTTCCATCTAAATCGAGTGCAATCAATTTAATATCTGCCATTACAAGCCCTCCATATAAGTCATCACTGATTGGTCCTTATGGTGGCCAATCACTGCTTCTGCTAATTCTAAAATCTCTGGTCTCGCATTTTCAGGAGCGATTGGATGTCCAACAACCTGCATCATGTGAAGGTCATTGAGATTATCGCCAAACGCCATAACCTGATCCATGGTGAGACCAAGTTTTTTTGCCAGCTCAACAATAGCCACACCCTTATCAACATAGTCCAAGACAATATCGATGGATTCAAAACCTGTTGTCATGGCTTTCACACCAGGAACATTTTCGTTGACCCAGGCCTCTCCAGCTTCTATCGTTTCTTCAGTAAAGTTAGTAGTGAATTTAAAAATCTCATCCGTGATATCTTCCAAACGTGCTACTTTTTGAATGTTTTCATTGTAGTGACTACTTAACTTTAGATAAGTCTCATCCACTGTTTCCAATACATAACAAGCTTTTTTCCCTGTCAGAAGCATTTTTCTTTCGTTAAAATAAGGTGATTTCTTTAAAGCTTCAAAAGTGCTCAAGTAAAAATCCCGAGGCATAGTAGCCTCATACATATCCTCCCCATGAAACTCAACATAGCTCCCATTTTCAGCTATAAAAATCACTTCATCACGCACATCAGCAAATAGCTTTTTAAGGGATAAGATGCCACGACCCGAGGCCACAGCAAAATAAATTCCCCTCTCCTTGTAGGAAACAAGCAAGTTTTTGAGGCGTTCCATATCAAACCGACCCTCTCCGTCTAGAAAGGTTCCATCCATATCGGTTGCTACAAGTTTAATCATAAAATCCTTCATACTCCAATTGATAAATCTATCTTCTATTATACCATAGATAAGTTTAAAAAGGTCCAGTACAGTAGGATAGCACTACTTTTTCGGAGAAACTTCAAAAGGCCTAAAAATTAGAATCGTAGAACTTTTTTCAGATAGTTTAAAAAGATTGTTTTCCCCTACTCTTTTCTCTATAATGAAAAGAAAGGAGATGACTATGACAGAAATAAAACATGAAATTGATGCAAACTTTGCAGGCCGACTCAATATCCTACGCGCAGGTGTTCTGGGAGCCAATGATGGGATTATTTCCATCGCTGGAGTCGTTATCGGTGTTGCCAGTGCGACAAGCAATATCTGGATTATCTTTCTATCAGGATTGGCCGCTATCCTCGCTGGTGCTTTTTCTATGGCAGGTGGCGAATATGTCTCTGTATCGACTCAGAAAGACACGGAAGAAGCCGCTGTCGCTAGAGAACAGTTGCTCTTGGATAAGGACATCGAATCTGCAAAACAATCCCTCTATGCTGCTTACCTTCAAAATGGTGAGTGTGAAACGTCAGCCCAACTCTTGACCAACAAGGCCTTTTTAAAGAATCCACTCAAAGCCTTGGTTGAGGAAAAATACGGTATCGAGTACGAAGAATTTACCAATCCTTGGCATGCTGCAATCTCTAGCTTTATCGCCTTTGTACTGGGAAGTCTTCCTCCCATGCTTTCGATCACTGTCTTTCCAAGTGATTATCGCATTCCTGCTACTGTTTTTATCGTTGCCCTTTCCCTTCTCGTCACTGGCTATACCAGTGCTAAACTAGGCAAGGCACCTACGAAAACTGCTATGATCCGTAACCTCTGTATCGGACTTCTCACCATGGGAGTGACTTACCTGTTTGGACAACTCTTCAGCATTTAAGATAAAGAAATACCTCGATGAATATCGAGGTATCTTTTTTTTACATTTGCACAATCTTGCGATAGCTTCTTGAGGTAATCATAAAGATTAAGACATAGACGATGAGGAAGATAGCACAGATGGATAAAGTGACAGTCAACATCATGGTCGCATCTAGCACCCCAATGACTTTTAGGATGAGGCTAAGCATATGATAGGCAAAGGCAAGGTGTAGGAAGGCAAAGAGCAATGGGAGGAAGAAAACAGTTAGGACCTGTTTGTTGATAGTTTGCTTGATTTGCTTTTGATCGAGACCGACTTTTTGCAAAATGATAAAGCGTTCACGGTCTTCATATCCTTCAGAGATTTGTTTGTAGTAGATGACGAGAACCGTTCCCACCATAAAGATGATAGAGAGGAAGATACCGATGAAGAAGACTCCACCAAAGAGAGCACTCATCTGCGCACTACTATCAGCCAGATTGCTTCCGTAAACATAGCTTCCTTCTTTGTTTAATTCTCTATTAAAGTTGTTGACGAATTTTGAATATTCATCTGCAATTTTAAGCTGCTCGTCCTCACTAGCCGTTACATTCATACCACCATAGTATTGATTAAAGATGGAAGAGTTAGGATGCTGGTCAAGAAAGGCTTGTAAGTCAGGAACAACCAGATAGTTATAGTCCGAAGTTAGAATATTGTACTGATTTGGGACATGTTCAAGAATAAAATCTTTTTTGATTTCTTCTTTAATTGTGTAAGTCTGGTCATTCAGAGTCAGTTCTTTTTGACCTTGAAGTTGCTTGTTTTGAGCAAACAATCCAACTTCCTTACCCGAAAGTGCAAGTTTCTGTCCTGTCATATTCTCGTAGTCTTTTTGGTCAAAGACCATAAAAATAGTTTTCGGTTGAACACGATTTTGACCTTTCTCAAAGATTGTCAATTTCGTACCTTCTTGATTTGCTACACCAAAGTTACTGTATGTAAGGACTTCTTTCTTTGTGACAGTCAATCCTTTATCACTAGCATACTGGTTCAAGAGTTTTTCGATGTCTTCTTTTCCAACATTCTGTCCTGTAATCCCAAAATCATGTGGATTCATGACCTTCTTGAAGTTTTCTGATGCCTTAAAGATACTCGTTGCAGCAGACATAGTCACCAAGACCATGGTTGAGAGAATAGCAATCGTTGCCAGACCAACCGCATTTTTCTTCATACGGAAAATGAGATTGGATACGGAAATCATGTTGTTGGGTTGGTAATAGTAACGCTTGTTTTTCTTCAAGATTTGCAGAAATACTGTAATCCCTGCATTAAACAAGAGGTAAGTGCCAAAGATTACCAACAAGACTGCTACGAAGAAAATAAGAACAGCAGAAAGTGGATTTTCAACTGTTACTGCTAGGTAGTAACCCGCTCCCATACTAATCAAACCTAGTATAGTTTGAAGACCTAAGAAACGTCCTTTTTTCTCACCACTGGCCTTTTCACGAGAGAGTTGAAGGGCATTCATGCGTGCGATGCGAAAGGCATTGATAAAAATCAGACCTAGGAAGATAGCTCCAAAGACGATGAGAACTAGGATAAAGACAATTGGTTGGAAAGTCGAAACGAGCTCCACTTTCATCTTCATCAACTTCAGAAGAAGGGCAAAGATTAGCTTATCAAAGAGAGCTCCTAGGCCGAGACCAGCTGTCAAGGTTAAGGAACCAAAAATAAGAAGCTCCTTAAAAACCATACTGATTAAATGGCGCTTTTCAAGACCCAGCATACCATATACACCCAGCTCCTTGGAGCGGTTCTTCATGACAAAACTATTGGCATAAAGGACAATAATTCCAGAAGCGATGGTAACAACCACCATTCCGAGAGCAAGGGTCATAGAGATAGTTTCTCCCCCTCGGATCTTGCCAATGTTAGGATTAAGTGACAGTGAGTAAAAGAGATAGGTGATGGTCACTGCTAAGAGAACAGCAAGGGCAAAGGGATAGTAGAGTTTGCGGTTTTTAATCAAATTAGATACCGCTAACTTATTGGTTAATCGGAACATACTAATTCACCTCGCTTGCCATAACAGTCAAAGTATCAGAGATTTCTTGGAACATTTGACGCTCTGTCTTGTCTCCACGGTAGATTTGGTTGTAAAGAATGCCGTCCTTGATAAAGAGAACTCGCTTGGCCCTGCTGGCTGCTGCCGTTGAGTGGGTTACCATGAGAATGGTTTGCCCTCGCTCATTGATTTCATCAAAAACATCTAGAAGAGCTGCAGATGACTTGGAGTCAAGTGCCCCTGTTGGCTCATCCGCAAGGAGAATTTCAGGTTCAGTGATGATGGCGCGTGCTACTGCTACCCGCTGCTTTTGACCACCTGAGATCTCGTAAGGGTACTTCTCTTGCAATTGGTTGATGCCCAAATTTTCAGCTGTCACTACCAATTTCTTCATCATCTCTGTGATGGGTTTTCGAGATAACACTAGCGGAAGCAAGATATTGTCCTTAACAGACAGGGTATCTAGCAAGTTAAAGTCCTGAAAGACAAATCCCAACTTCTCACGACGGAAACTCGAAGCCTGTGAATTTTTAATAGTGGCTGTGTCTGTTCCGTTTAAGTAAACCTGACCTCGAGTTGGTTTATCCAGCATAGCTAGGATGTTGAGCAGGGTTGATTTCCCAGAACCAGACTCACCCATGATGGCAACGTAGTCACCCTTCTCTACGGTAAAGTGAATATCCTTGAGGGCCTCAACTTGGTTGCCTTGGAAACGTGTTTTGTAGATTTTTTGAACGTGTTTTACATCTAAAAGTGTCATGATTTTCCCCTTCTTAATATCCCATCAATTGAAACTGTGCTTGCATCATAGCGCATCCTAGTTGAACACGCTCGATATCTTTTTGACTTGGTTTTCTTGTTTTCTTTTGTAAAATTCTTTTCATGGTTTTGCTCCTTTGTTCTTTATGAGTCTAGTTTATCGCAAAAAAAGGTAGCCTGCCATAACCTAACCTTACAAAAGAGACTTTAATCTTACATTTTTGTAAGATTGAAGAATATCAAGCAATTTCGCTATCAATATTTTACCATAAAAGAAAGGCAAGAAGAAAACCCTTGCGGATGCAAGGGTTAAGGGTTCACTTCTTTTTCTGACTTCTTTGAGAAATAAGGAAAGTGTCTGTAAACTATTTCAAAATCCAACTCACCAAAACCGTCCATCATTGTCATCAATGGCTTCGGCTTCCTTGCGTTTGCGTGGTCCTGTTCCATACATTTCTGCTTCGATTTCTTCCTTAGTTGGCAGGATAGAGGCTAGGATGATGTAGATAATCACGCCAATCCCAAAATTTGATATGGTAAAAATAGCAAAGAGAAAGCGGACTAGAGTCACATCAAAATTCCACTTGTCTGATAGACCAGCTAAAACTCCCGATACCATACTATTTCGTTTCATTTTATAAAATTTATTATTCATGATTTGTTCCTCTTTCGGTATTCTTACAAGTAGTATAGCATGAAACAGGTTCACAAACATCAGTCCTTAGGCCGATTTAAGATGACGAGTTTACCACGGCAGACGCCACAACGATAGCGTTTGGTATCAATCCTACGCTTGCGCTGATAAGTTTGCTGACAGGATTGACACTGATAGACTAGGTAGGTGTTTTGGTCTTTCAAAGGGGGGACAAAGCGTAGTCCATCCACTTCTTTCAAAAGTTCCTTGAAATCTCGGTCCTTATGTCGATAACCCTTTTTCTGAAAATAAAGGTGATAGTGACAGAGTTCATGGCGCACGATTTTCCGAAAAACCTCCAAACCAAGTTCATTATAGACCTTGGGATTAAAATCCAAATGCCCATCCTTAGGGAAAAATCGCCCACCTGTCGTTCGCAGACGAGAATTCCACCGGGCTTGGTGTATAAAAGGTATACCAAAGTCTTCGAGGGAAACAGACTGAACGTACTTAGTCAGTTTCATCTGGAGCTAAGAGCGACAGATTAACTTTTTCACGCTCGGTATCGATTTTCTTAACCCAAACCGTTACCAAATCTCCAACAGACACCACTTGACTAGGATGTTTGATAAATTTGCGACTCATGTGGGAAATATGAATGAGGCCGTCTTCGTGAATCCCAATATCAACGAATGCACCGAAATCAACGACATTACGCACCACACCTTCCAGCTTCTGGCCGACTTTTAAATCCTTGATATCCAAGACATCTTGGCGAAGCACAGGTGCATCAAAGGAGTCCCGGAAATCTCGACCTGGTTTAAGAAGGTCGGCAATGATATCTTTAAGGGTTTCTGGGCCGAGATTCAGTTCCTGTGCCATCTCCTTAACTGAAAGGGACTTAAGCTTACTTTGTGCCTCTTCATTCAAGTCTTTGATATCCAAGCGTTTGAAAAGCTCTTTGACGGCAGCATAGTTCTCTGGATGAACTCCTGTATTATCAAGGATATTGCTACTTTCAGGAATACGGAGGAAACCAGCAGCTTGCTCAAAGGCTTTGGCACCGAGACGAGGAACTTTCTTAATTTGAGAGCGTGAAGTGATTTTTCCTTCTTCTTCACGGTATTTGACGATATTTTCAGAGATAGTTTTATTGAGTCCAGCTACGTGGGAAAGAAGTGCTGGGCTGGCTGTATTGACATTGACACCGACCTGGTTAACTACGGTATCCACGACAAAGTCCAGACTTTCAGACAGTTTCTTCTGACTGACATCGTGCTGGTATTGCCCGACACCGATTGACTTGGGATCAATTTTGACCAATTCGGCAAGCGGATCTTGCAAACGACGGGCGATAGAAATAGCCGAGCGTTTTTCAACGGTTAATTCTGGAAACTCCTGACGAGCAAGTTCACTGGCAGAGTATACGGAAGCGCCACTTTCATTGACGATGACATAGCTGACCTCAGGAAAATCTTTCAGAACTTCCGCTACAAAGGCTTCACTTTCACGACTGGCCGTCCCATTTCCAATGGCAATAATTTCTACGCCATACTGGCCAATCAGGTCGGTCAAGTCTCGCTTGGCTTCTTCGATTTGACGAGCTGAAGCTGGTTTAACAGGATAGATGACTTGGGTCGTCAGCATTTTCCCCGTCGCATCGACGACAGCCAGCTTGGCACCTGTACGAAAGGCAGGGTCAAAGCCTAGAACCACGCGCCCTTTCAGTGGAGCAACCAAGAGGAGATTGCGCAGATTATCCGAAAAGAGTTGAATTGCTCCTTCTTCTGCCTTCTCGGTTAATTCTGTCCGAATACGGCGCTCGATAGCAGGCAAGACCTTTTTCTTAACTGACTGTTGAACAACTTCATCTATATAGGCATTTTTCACCTTGAACCGGGCAGCGAAGGAAGCTAGAATACGATCCGTCGCATGTTCAAAGCCGACTTTCAAGATGCCTAATTTTTCCCCACGATTGAGGGCTAAGGTTCGATAGCCCTGCATATTACCAACTGTCTCTGAAAAATCATAATAAATCTGGAAAACTTGCTTTTCATCAAGATTTTCATCCTTGACTTGTGAAGTGATTTTAGAGTGTCTCAACACTTCCTGATAGGTCAGTGAACGCAAAGTCACATCTTCCGATAAGGCTTCGACCAAGATATCAACCGCACCAGCCAAGGCTTCTTGACCAGTCGCAAATCCTTCACAGACAAACTTCTCAGCTTCTTTCTCTAAGCCATCTACGTTTTGCAAAATCAAGCGAGCAAGAGGAAAGAGTCCAGCTTCACGGGCAATGGTTGCCTTGGTCCGACGTTTTTCCTTATAAGGAAGATAGAGTTCTTCTACGTCTGCTAATTTTTCAGCTGCCAAAATAGCTGCTTCCAATTCCTTGGTTAGTTTGCCTTGTTCTTGAATCTTAGCTAAGACAGCTTCTTTACGGTCGTTGAGATTTGTCAGACTTTTATCCAAGTCGATAATGGCCTTAATCGCCACCTCATCCAGACTACCAGTCATGTCCTTGCGATAACGCGCGATGAAGGGAATTGTCGCCCCCTCAGCCGTCAAACTTAGAATGGTATCGATTTGCTTTAAGGTTACTCCCAAATCTTGGGAGATTTTTTCATATTTTTTATCCATGAATCTATTATACCACAGAGCAAACAGCAGTCCAAAATGATAATATTTCCATAAACCAAAAAAGGACATCTATATCAAGACATCCTGTGTATTTTACACTAAATCACGTAAAATATTCAAAAGTAATTCTGTTGATTCTTCCAGCTCTTCTGTAGTATAGCTGTTATTTTGATTTTCTGGATGATGTATGATGTTGCGAATTAAGGTTGGAAGAGTTTTTTGCTCTTGTTGAGTATCCCCGTTTTTTAATAAACGATGATAGTCTTTATCTTGAGCTACACCTTTACCTACAAGCCATTTTTCGAATCCTTTCTCGGAGTAATTTTTTTCATCCTCATCAATAGCTTTTGCTTGGATAAATCCATATAGTTCATTGTGAAATTCCACGCTGTTTACTCCAAAAGCAATGTAGTTTATTTCTCCTATTGTCGGTGAGGTGGTTCCGAATAAATTTAATTCCCGCTTATCCGATACAAAATTTACCCCGTCGCCATTCTTGGAAAAAATATTGATTTGCTGAGTTCTACAATCAAACTTTTTTAACAGGTAAGGAGAATGAGTCGTAATAAAAACTTGATACTTTTCAGAAATTTTATTGAGTGAATCGATAAGTTTATCTTGAGCTTTAGGATGTAAAAATGTCTCAGGCTCATCAATAAAAAACATAATTGGCTTAGATAATGTTTCCTCTTCATTATCAAGCACACCAGCATAAACTTGAATTAAGCTTAAAGCTAATGCCCGTTGCATTCCAGTACCTTTTTCTGAAACAGAAGTTGAAATACCATTATCCGAAAGAAGAAGACTACCCGTCTTAAAGAAATTATCAATTTCAGGCAATCCAAAATTAAATTGTACCTCACCATCTCCATACTGCTCTCTCAACACGGAGGAAATTTTAGTCGCAATTCCTTCAAGAATTCTACCCAACCCTTCATCTCCAAAAGTTTTGTTATGAGCATCTTGAAATTCTCTCCAGGTATCGCCTTTTTGAAAATCTTTTGTTATGTCATTAATTATTTTACCTATTATTTTGGTCTTACCAAAATCTTGATAATCTTCATTCCTTATATCCGAATATACAAACTGAGCATCAAATAACGCAGTAATCGTTTTATCAATACCTGTGGGGTTTTCAAACCTCTTTATATCATCTTCCTCGGTTGAATTTGGATTATAAATCCTTACTTTTGAGATATCTAAAGAAACTGTTTTTTTGCCTTGCGTTACTTCACATTCCTGAGACGACCTTAAAACCCTAAGACTATACGTACCATCTTCGTTGTCGATTACATAGTCACTGTATTTATTAAGATTTAGATTTTCATCATTAACTATTTCACTGAGATCTGCACCTTTGAATTCAAGTTCGACAGATATATTTTCAGTCTCATGACCCTGAGTTATAAAATCTAACTTGTTTTTTCCACTCTGAATGAATTCAATTGCTTTAAAAATTGTCGTCTTACCACAGTTATTGTTTCCTACGAAAAAATTTACACCTTCCGAGAATTCAATAACATGCTCTCCTTTAAAACTCTTAAAGTTTACTAGTTTAATTTTAGAAATATACATTTTCTTATCTCCTACTCAAGATATGTATTAAAGTGTCCGTAGTTGTTCCTTGACCTCGTCCTTACTTATCATCTCATTGAAGAACGGCAAACCTACAATACGATAACGATCATCATCAACTAGCGTTCTCGCCTCATCTAGCTCAGAGATTTGTAGCAAGAAATCTTCTTTCCAGCTATCTGTCGCAATTAATTGAGCTCCCTTTGGCTCGATGAAAATCTGCCATGAAGCATTACCAGTCTTCTTGTCGTTCGCAAACATCAGAAAGTCTGGCTCAAAGGCTCGCCCTTTATCGAAGCTATAAATCCGCACGGCTTTTTCATTTCGAAGCAAGTAAATATCCGTCCATTTTTCTTCTAGGTCTGCCATGACATCTTGGAGAGCCTTAATTAAGTATTTTTCTTCATTCGTTCCATAATTGTCATCATAAGCATACCAATCTAGCGCATCTAAATTGACATAAATTCTATTATTCGGATCTTTTTGCGATAGTCCCATTTCTTTATCGCTACCAGATTGAATGGTGTATTTACGCAGGATAGTATCTGCGAACAAGTCTTTGATCTTATACTGTTCAAATTTTTCAGAACCAAAGTATCGCTCTTCGGTCGCAATTAAATCTTTTTCAATGTGATGGAGAAGTTTTTCCGTGATGTATAGTTTATCGTCTGGAGTTAAATCCTCCACTAGTTTGTACTGAGACTCCACTCGCATATCAATATCTGAAAGCATATTGATAAATCCAACAACATTTGACAATCCTACAAAGGCTCTCTGTAGATTATCGAACGAGAACTTTTTATTGCGATTGATAGCCGTTCTGACAATATTGTTGCTGATAACTTTGCCGAATTTGAAGGTAATCGCCTCTAATGATTCCGAAACATAATTTCCTTCATCAAATGCCTCAATATCTCGCACACCGTGGGTTGGGAGTTTGACTTCGAAAGATTTGGGGATGAAATTCGTATCAAATAGACTTCCTTGACGTTGTTCAAGTAGCTGCTCATAAGAGAGGCGTTTATTCATCCAAACGACGCCATCTGTGTAGGTTCGAGTTTTCTTGAAAGACTCCTTAAGTTTGAGCTCACGTTCTTCCAGATTTTGGTCATCATAAATCCCAGATTCGCGCAAGACTTGCTTGAGTTCTGAAATATAGCGAGGGTTGTTCGCAGAATGATAATGAAGTTGTTCAATCACTCGAAGTTCGTTGTTTTCATTCTCATCAAACTTTCGAGTGTATTTTTCATCAAAATTATCTCCAATCACAAAAGGATAATAACGAGCACCACGGCCAATCAACTGCTTCTCGGTATTGGTGGTTTTCCCAGCGACAAATCCGTTTTTTGTAGTCTTACCATCACGGGTGTCATAAAGACGGACGATATCGAAAAGATTGAGAACGTCCCAGCCTTCATTAAGCATATCCACGGCAAAGATCGCACGGATTTCATTTGTTGGTTGTTCCAAGGTATTGAGGAGAGTGAGTCTGTCTTTGTTCTTGTTTTTCCCGTCCACTAATAGCAGACGTTCTTTTCGAAAATCTTCCTGAAGCTCTGCAATCAAGTCAGCATCAGAAATGCCAACTGTCTCGAAGTAAGCAAACACTTTTTTTAAGATACTGGATTTTTCATCCATTTCTGAAACAAGCTCACGTTGCGCTTGAATATCTGCTGGAGTAAGATTTTCGAGCAAGCTTAAAAAAGCATCTAAGTTTTCTTGGCTCTCAGCAATCTTCTGCGATTTGAACATAACCAAAGGTTTCAGATTGATGCCATTTTTTAGCGCTATTTTCTTGCGATATTGGCTGATGATAATAGCCTGCAACATACGATTATTGATTTCGCCATCCACCAGATGAAAGAGAACATCTTTTGAATATTTATCCAGTCGAAATTCCTTCAAATCATATTTGAAAAGTAAGGATTTTTCGTACTTTTGAGCTAAGGTTGGATTTGTTAGGTCAATCGTTGCCGTAAACTCAAAAATACTGGATTTTTTAGCGGTGTTCTGGATAGCTTCAATGGTAGACGTCCAGCTAGTGTTGTCTTTTTTCTCGTTTGTATCCAATCCAGCATTCAAGTGATGGGCTTCATCCGCCAACATGACAACAGAAATATCCTTGAACTGCTCATAAGACAGACGATTTTCTCGTGGCGAATTCAGGTCTTGGTGGAGTTTTTGGATGGTGGTGAAAACGATATTGATACTATCTTCACGACTATCTGAAAAATCCATCACTTCACGAACTGTCACGATTTGCCCGTCCATGACAATCTTGTCCGCAAAAAGGTACTTACCAGAAGAGCTCACCAAGAAATTATCCTTGGTTTTGGTAAGAATATTGTCGTTATTGACAAAGAAGATGAAGTTTCGCTCGCCTTGCTGGTACTTTTCCAAGATAACCGCCGCCATCAAAAGCGTCTTCCCAGAACCAGTCGCCATATTGTAGAGGACTTGCTCTGGAATCGCACGATTTTCATCTGATTTATAGTATAAATAGCGTCCAATCGCTTCCTCTTGATAAAGACGCAAAGAGTGTTTCAGGTTTTTAGTAATGTAATCTGGCAAATCTACTCGAAAGTTTTTGAAGCCTGACCGACTGACCGTATCATAAGTTTCGTAAATGAAAGTCATAGCTTACTGTTCCTTTCCGTAGAAAGCATGATTGAGCTTTTTATCTTGAGCGGAAATCCCGTAATCAATATCGTCAATATCCGAGTAATTCACGTAAAGATTGTTATTATCAATAATCTCAAACATAATTTGCTTTTGTTCTGCTAAGGAAAGCTTTTCGAATTCATTTGCTTTCAGTTTTTTAGGGTCAATGCGATAAGATAAGAAGGAAGATTTTTTCGCAAGCTCAAACAGTTCTAATAATTCTTCTGTCGTTATCGCTTGGATAATGGCATTTTTGAAGTCTTGAGCATCGTTTTTCAATTCAGCATAGACAAAACTTCCACCACCAGTCCAATTGACATCTTTTGAGATTCCCGTTTGCTCACCATTAATTACATTTTTGAGACGATTAACAACTAGTTCTTCAATATAATCCATCTGCTCAATACCAATATACTGACGGTTCATCTTGTGAGCAACTGCAGCTGTTGTTCCACTCCCCAAATGATAGTCGAGAACTACATCTGATTCCTTTGTTGACATTTTTATTATTCGCTGAAGAAGTTTTTCAGGCTTTTTGCCATTAGGTAATTGAACTCCTCCTTCGTTTGCTATCGCTCCTGTTGTTTTTATATCTTGCCAAAAATCGCATGGATTTTTGAAAATATTCGAATCTGCAAAAATAACTTGTAGCCGTGGTTGCTTCGTTTCTCGGTTAAATTCTGTAATATAATAAAAAATTGTTTTTTTCTTAGACAGTGCTGAAG
Organism: Streptococcus sp. NPS 308; assembly: GCF_002355895.1. NCBI lineage: Bacteria > Bacillati > Bacillota > Bacilli > Lactobacillales > Streptococcaceae > Streptococcus > Streptococcus sp. NPS 308. The sequence continues at coordinate 882,348 of NZ_AP017652.1, read as the reverse complement.
CCAATTGTTGGTCTGGTATACTTTCTAAAGACTTAACAATCTTAGCATAACCAGAAGAGCCTGCAGTTTTGACGATTCTATAACTGTTTTCAAACAACCAATTGTTTTTATCATCCTCGTCTTTAAAGTTCATCTCCTTTATCTTATCAGATAAAGACACTTTTATAACATCTCTAAGTATTTCGTTAGCTTCAAACACTTCTTCATCACTATTTTCATCCTGAGTTTCAATATCTATTAATCTTTGCCTATCAGTAATAGAAAAATTCTCCAAAAATATATTATTTTCATTATCCCAAGTATCTACTCGATACTTATCTATTTCATTGAATTCTCTAAAACCTTCTTTTTTGTACAATAAAATATATTCTTTTAGTTTAGGCATTCTAGATTTAGCGTGATTCATTTTTACACCACTTGCTTCACTCATTTTTACAGCAATACAATTTATAAAATTTTCACTACCAAAAATCTCATCCATCATAACTTTTAAGTATGCTTGTTCATTATCATCGCATTGTACAAATATTAAGCCATCTATTGACAGTAGCTTTTTTGAAATTATTAATCTATTTTTCATAAAAGTTAACCACGATGAATGATTAAAACTATCATTATATCTGAAACTATCATTCCCTGTATTGTAAGGAACATCAATATAAATCAACTTAACTTTTCCAGCAAAGCGTTTTTTCAAACTATGCAAAGCGATAAGATTATTCCCTTTAATGATAAGATTATCAGTATCTTTTATCTCTTCCACGTTATGCTCGCCAGTTTCGTCATAGCGTTTAAAGTTGGTCAAAACCTTATCATCCAGTAAACGATTAATTTCCGTTGGTGCAAGCGTTTCGTTAAAGAAAATCTCTTGACGTTTAGCATCATCCTTAGTCTGTCCACCCTCAAGTATGCAATCTTTGTATGGAAAATTCAATACAACATCATTGTTTTCAGACAGGTACTTCTCACCTGTCGCTAACCCAATTTTAGTTTTATACGCGGTAAAGCTATCTGGTAAGAACTCCTTGTTGTTGAGAAACTGTAAAAAGACATCCTTCTTAAAGACGAGAATACCTGTCTCCAGCTTAGAAAAGAAGTGATTAGAGATTTTTTCATCACTCATCAAGATATTAAGAAGTTCAGGATTATATTGTCTTGCAAGCACTGCTAATTTATTCTTATTGATCACACCTTCCACCATAAAGGTGTCATTTTGTGCCAGAAGGTGTTCCAGTTCTTGTTTCATATAAAGTTTACCTTTCAGTTATAATTTAGCGAAGGACTGATAGGATTCCTTTATTATGAATATAATAAAGGAAGGGTACCCTTCCTTTATTATGAATATAATAAAGGAAGGGTACCCTTCGGGTTTTTCAAATTTTTCTGATTCTATTATAGCATATTTTGAGTCAGTTCTCACAATCTTCTTGTTGCTTACGAACTTCCAATTTCTTCAAAAAACTAGAGAAAGAATCAAGCTATCTCTTTTTAATAATTTTAAGTTAGAATGGAAGCAAGTTGATGAAAAAAATTTCAGATGTTTCATGATTCAAGTAACGATAAAATTCCTAAGATGCACTTGTCTGCTTGAGTATTCAGATGAAGTAAAATCTTTGAAGATAGCAATCAACCTTTTAGCCTGTAATATACTTTCCCCAATAATCCACACTCTAAAACACCATTGTCTGCCCATATATCGGATTTTTCTCCTCAAGATACTCTTTCAATTCGAATTTGGAGATTTATTTCCAGACTGTAAATCTTACATAAAAAAAGCTTGATTTCCTTAACAAACAGAGTAATCCTTCTCGAGTATTAATAAATTAATTAATAAAGAAATTATGAACGACTATAACGTTAAACAGAATTAGTCAAACTTGGCAATAAAATCAACCAACAAAACTTTTGGGCATTGATACCAAAATGGATCTGCACCGAATTTATAGGATGCCTACCAGCAATCAACTTACCAGTGTTTATTAACAATCTAACCGCTAAAAACGGCGTTATTGATTTTGCGGTAATAAGTTTTGAGTAGTTCATCAAACACACTGAAGTTTATGAAATTAACACCACAATAGAAATTAATCAGCAAATAGGTATATTACTGAACAAAAAGTTTGGCTAACTACTCAAAGAAAGTATCAGAGGTATGGATATTATACCATAAGGGACAGCCCTTGTTTCGTCCTACCCTTTTTTACCTCTTTGATTATCAAAATAATCCCTTTTCAAGAAAATAATAGTATAATAGAGGTAGAATGTAGAAAAGAGGTAGGCCCATGGCTGTTAAATTTACAAAAACGGATGACTTGGACAAGATGTTTGAAGAATTCGCCAAACTTCCTGACTTAACACAAGTCACTTTTCCAGATGACAAAGACAAAAAAGAAAAAGTTGAGAAGAAAAAATAGATGACTGTTTTCCAATCTCTTCCTCCTAGTGTATTACAAGCGGGGGCTATTTTTCTCTCCATCATGATTGAAGCCCTTCCTTTTGTCTTGATTGGGAGTCTCATTTCGGGGTTGATTGAGGTCTATATCACACCTGATAAAGTTTATGAGTTTCTTCCTCGCAATCGTTGGGGGAGGATCTTTTTTGGTACCTTCATTGGCTTTCTCTTTCCTTCTTGCGAATGTGGAATCGTTCCAATTATTAATCGTTTTTTGGAAAAGAAAGTACCCAGCTACACGGCCGTTCCCTTTCTGGTGACTGCTCCCATTATCAATCCTATCGTTCTTTTCGCAACATATTCTGCCTTTGGCAATTCAATAAAACTTGCCTTTTTGCGAGCGCTTGGAGCCATTGTGATTGCTTTGGTGCTTGGAATTTTCCTCGGATTTTTCTGGAAAGGACCCATTCAAAAAGAGAATTCTATCGCTTGCCATGAACATGACTTTTCACACTTGGGTCCCGCTAGAAAAGTATTTCAGGTCTTCATACAAGCTATTGATGAGTTTTTCGATATGGGGCGTTACTTGGTCTTTGGCTGTCTCTTTGCGGCTATCGTGCAGGTCTATGTCCCGACTCGGATCTTGACCTCTATCAGCGCAAGTCCAGTCCTTGCGATTCTCTTGCTCATGTTTCTAGCCTTTCTCCTCTCTCTTTGTAGCGAGGCGGACGCCTTTATCGGTGCTTCTCTCCTCTCGAGCTTCGGCCTAGCGCCAGTCCTTGCTTTTCTGGTCATTGGCCCCATGCTTGATATCAAAAATCTCCTCATGATGAAACACTATCTAAAAGCGCGCTTCATCTGGCAATTCATGGGCATCGTGACCGTGCTTGTCTTGCTTTATTCTTACGTGTTGGGGGTGATGCTATGATCCGATTTATCATTCTACTAGGTTATTTTGCTCTGACCCTTTATCTGCAGCTATCTGGCAAGCTCAGTCACTACATCAACCTCCACTATTCCTATCTAGTCTATATTTCCATGCTCCTTTCTCTTCTGTTGGCTCTGGTCCAATTCTACATCTGGATCAAGAAAATCAATTCTCACAGCCATTTGGAAAGTCGTCGAGCTAGACGAATCAGTATCCTTTTACTGTCACTACCTCTGTTGATTGGGGTTGCCTTTCCGACAGTAAGTTTGGACTCGAGAACTGTATCTGCCAAAGGTTATCATTTCCCACTTGCCGAGGGAATCAACACAGCCATTCAGGCAAGCGAAGGAACATCCAGTCAATACCTCAAACCCGATACCAGTACCTATTTTTCCAAATCTGCTTATGAAAAGGAAATGAGGGCTACAGCTGATAAATACCTCGCCCAGCCGACCATTCAGGTTACAGACGAAAACTATATGGAGGTCATGGAAGTTCTCTATGACTATCCACAAGAGTTTGAAGGAAAGAAAATAGAGTTTACAGGCTTTGTCTATAACGATCCTAGCCATCCAGATAGCCAGTTCCTCTTTCGCTTTGGAATCATCCACTGTATAGCCGACTCTGGAGTATATGGACTCTTGACCAAGGGAAACTCACGCCAGTATCCTGACAATACCTGGATCACTGCCAAAGGAACCCTGACCCTCCAATACCATAAAGAACTCAAACAAAAACTCCCAACACTGGAAGTTGAGAGTTTCACAAAAGTAGACAAACCAGAAAATCCTTATGTATATCGCGTGTTTTAATAAAAAGTAGCCTGACAAGGCTACTTTTTATTATTTAGCAATTTTCTAACCTCTTGAGCACCAATCTGATCGCCTGCCTTTTCAAAAAGAACGATAGCTTGTAAAAAATTTTCATGTGATTCTTCAGGATTTTGTATCGAACCAATCTCTCCTAAACCTCTATAGGCACAAGCTTGGGCAATCAAATCATCTGTTTGCAAAGCTTGTTTTAAGGACTGTTCCATATACATGAATGCTTCTGCTACTTTTCCTAACTTTAATCGTAAATAACCTTGCTCATAATTGTTAACAGAAGATTTGAGGGTATCCTCTGTAAAAGCTTCTTCAATGACTTTTTGCTCTCTTTCGATATAGAAAAGGGCTGTTTGAAATTCATTCATTTCACGATAAACCATGGCTAACTGATGATAGCCTATATGTTCATTTTCTGGGTCGCTTTTAGTTCGTGCTAAGTCAATGTAACGCTGATAGATACTTAAGCACTCGTTGTATTTTTGCTCTTCAAGATAAATATACCCCATCAAATTTAACAAACTAAAATCTGTGCAAGTTTCCAATAAAAAATCAGCTTCAACTAATTTTTTAGCCTCATTAATCTTACCCTCAAACAATAAATCCCATGCTTGATTCATACATATCCTCCTGCTTCTTACGTTGTATAGAAAAAAATTGACAAATCGCTATCAGACTCGTATTTTTTCCAAGCTAAACTGAAGCCATAATAATCTTCAAATTCAGGGTGCCAGTCATAATAAAGTGGGACACGACTATACTTTCTCGCTACAACTTCGTCTTCAAATTCTGGAGACTCCCCTGCAGTAATTCCAAATTGAAGACCATTTAGTTCCCAGCTATTGCCCCAAACATTTTCATCAGAGAGAACATCGATCCATCTCGAGGCATCAATATCAAAATCTGCACATAACTCCAATTCATAGAATCTTCTACAGTTAATCTCTGAAGGCTTAATATAAAGGGCACCATCTACTTGGTACTTTGTATCTTTGACTTGAACCTGCGTAATTTTCATTGGAATTGGAACTCCATTTAATTCTAACCAGAAATAGCCTAAGGGAGTTTTGATACTATAATATTGCTGATTAGCAGGTTTAACATTTTTGGAGCAAGCATCAAGAATTCTTCCCAGCTTTATTATATTTCTAAAAACGTTTTTCGAAGTGAGTTGGTCGAAATGTGAATACCTACGAATGACACGTTTTAACTTTTCAACAGGAAAAGTGATATCCTTTGGTAGGGCATGATACTTCTGTACAACTAAAGCAGTTTTTTCAGTATTTTCCTTCCCTACTGGGACAATAACAGCGTGTCCTATATGGATATTTGGGTCATCACAAATATAAGTATAACCATTCCCTCCCTCCTGAAACTCAACCACAACAAGATTTAACTCTTGATCTGGATCAAAGAGAGGCTCTACCTTTTCTACTTCTTGGCGCTCATAAAAAGTAAAGTGATCTCCATCCCCCTCTTCGCCAAAAACCATGAAACTACCACACTCAGGGCACTTCCACATATAAAATGACGCTTCAGAAATATCATCATAAGAAATTTTATTATGGTCGTCAGCTTTATTTATGATTTCTTCAAACAACTCATCTGAATAAACTGAATAAGCATTTGGATCGGGCGCTCGGTAATCATTCATAGCTTGCCCACATTTACATGTCCATTTACCCATAAAAAACCTCAGTCGTGCTCTAATTCTTCAAGGAAAAATTGATTTAGAGCTCTCCAGTCTTTCTTTTCCTCACTAACACTTTGAACGTATGCATCCAACTCTTTGATATTTTTGATGATGTAGTATTGGATCGGCATAATCGGATCAATTTCCATACCCTCAGGTCCCTTTACCTTGATATCAAGCAATCTTGATACATGCTCTTTCATCTCATCAGGAAGCAATTCTTTGACCAAATCGTCAAATAAAATTGGAGGAACAGAATGGTATTTTTCAATCCAACGACAGGCCAAAATAGGACGCAGCGCATAGAAATACTTTTTAGGTTTGACCTTGTCTCCTGAAAGATACTTATTCATTTGAGTTCTAGCAGTATTCAAGTAATGATACAGCATTTTTTTCTCAGAAAAATACTGGTTGGCAAGTGGACGTATGCGATCAATAAAATCCGTTTGTTGATAAATAATTGGAGACTGTAACCATTCAAATAGTGTAGGGTTAGACTTGTAAAGGAGTTTTAAAGTCTTGTCTAAATCCCAGCCACTCACATCCCAAGTATCGTCAATTGGTAGCTCGATAACATCACGCTGTTCATTCAAACGGAGATAAAAATCCTGCTTGTGTTTGTAGATAAATCGCACATCAAAGTCACTATCAGGAGACTCAAATCCCCAAGCACGACTACCAGATTCAATAGCCCATAAAACTCTGATACCATGATCACGCTCAATTTCTGCTAATTTTTCCGGTACCAGAACATTCATTTCTTCTTGCGTTTGCATAATAAAGCCTCGTCTATAATTTTGAACATAAATAGTTGCTAAAATAGGTAACTAAGAGGACTGAAAGTGTATTATATCACACTTTCAAAACTACTAGAAAAGAACTAATCCTTCTAGTAGCTTTTTCAGACGTTTTCTATACCTGAGACCCTTGAATGACAGAATCTCCATCCTTCCAGTTCCGAGCAATTTCTTCGTCTTTCTGGAGTTGGTCTACGAGCTCGTCGATGGAGTCAAATTTGACCATATCACGGACACGGTCCAGCCAGTAGACCATGACTGTCTCACCATAAATATCATCTGAAAAGTCAAAAATGTTGACTTCAAAACGTGGCTCTTCTCCATCAAAGGTAACATTTTTTCCAACACTTGCCATTCCACGATATCTCTGACGTTGCACTTCGACATCGACTACATAGACACCATCTGCCGGCATATAAGTTCGATCTCTGAGGACCAGATTGGCTGTTGGATAACCGATAGTACGCCCACGGGCATTTCCATGAACGACCATGCCACGGGTTGGGAGAGGTGTGCCTAGTAGATGGTTGACTTCCTTGACATCTCCATCAAGAATAGCTTGACGAATCCGTGTGGAACTAATCTTGCCCTTTTCGTCCTCGACCGGAGGAACAATGATAATCTCTCCATCAAAATAATCCTTCAGGTCATCTGCGGTTTTCTTATCTGAGCCAAACGTGTAATCAAATCCCGCTACGATAATGGCTGGTTTTAAAGCTCTAACATAAGTATCAAAGAATTCTTGACCCGTTAAACTAGCAAATTTGCTACTAAAATCCAGTAAGAAAAGAGCCTCTACTCCGTGCCACTTCATCTTGTGCTCCCGTTCCTCGTGATTGACGATGTGAAGCATGAGCTCAGGTTGATAAGGTTGTAAGGCAAGTTTTGGCGACTCCGTAAAGGTCATCACGACAACTGGCAAATAATCCTTCATCGAAGCCTTACTGGCCACTTCAAAAAGTTTCTGATGCCCCTTGTGGATGCCATCAAAATAACCTAGGACAAGGACTGTTTTCCCCGGTACTGCAATGTCTTTTTCGTTCTTAATAGGTACTGTTGTAATCATGAAACTATTATATCATAGAGCAAGTATTTTCGCTAAGAGGAAATCCCAAATGTCGTTTTTTGCGCCTGAACTGACCTTGATAGACAATTCAAGCTATGAGTTTTAAAAAATAGCACCTCCTAAGAGATGCTATCATTTGGTAACTAGTCTACTGTTTCTTCCAAGTCTTTTAACTTAACCGAAACAATCTTAGAAACACCTGATTCTTGCATGGTAACCCCATAGATAGAGTCTGCTGCCGCCATTGTTCCCTTACGGTGGGTCACAACGATAAACTGACTATCCTTGTCAAAGCGATTGAGGTAATCCCCAAAACGTTTAACATTGGCTTCGTCTAGTGCCGCCTCTACCTCATCCAAGATAACAAAAGGAATAGTTTTGACTCGAATGATAGAGAACAATAAGGCCAAGGCCGATAGGGCTTTTTCACCACCACTCATGAGGTTGAGTGACTGAATTTTCTTACCTGGTGGTTGGACAGAAATCTCCACACCAGCTGTTAAAAGGTCACCCTCAGTCAATATCAAGTCTGCCTGACCACCGCCAAACATCTGTCTAAAGGTCACTTTAAAGGACTCACGAATCGCCTCAAAGGTTGATTTGAAGCGTTCCTTAACCTCATCATTCATCTCTGTGATGGTCTCAAGGAGCAGGTTTTTCGCAGACAAAATATCATCCCGTTGGCTATTGAGGAAATCCAGACGGTTGTGAACTTCTTCATACTGGTCTATAGCGTCCAAGTTGACAGGACCCAGTGAGCGAATAGACTTCTCCAAATCCTTAACCTCTTGCTCTGCCAGAGTTAGGTCTTCCAGTACATGAGCCTTTTCTAGTGCCTCTGTGTAGCTGATCTGGTACTGGTCTGTTAATTGAGCTTGTAGATAGCGCAAGCGTTCGCTGACCTTTTCTTTCTTAGCTTCAGCACGTGTTTGCTTGCGAATCCACTCCTCATTCTGCTGGCGAGCCTGATTCAAATGGCTGGCAATATCATCCAGTTGACCCTCGATATCATCCAACTCAAACTGCTTGCGAATCAGACCTTGTTGAAGATTGGCTTTCTGAGTTTTGGCCTCTTCCACCTGCTGGCTTAGCAAATCCGTATCAACCTTCTCAAGATTATCAACCTTTTCTTGGAGAAGGCGCTGAATTTCCTTTTGTTCGAGATTGAGGCTATCTAGTTCCTTACCTAAGCGTTCTATATCAGTCACTTCGTACCGCTTTTGTCCTTGCAGTTCGGACTTAAGCAAGCGCGCTTGAGAAATCTGTTCCTGCAAGTTTTGATAGCGTTCTTGAATAGCATTTTTGTTAGACTTAATCTCTTCAATCTCAGCTTCCAGATTTTGCTTTTCACTGGCAATGCTGGCAAGGCGCTCTTGGCATTTTTCCTTGTCTGCTTGCCAATCTCCTTCAGATAGGCGATTTAATTCCTCTTCTTGAAGTTTCCAAAGAGTCTCTAACTCTTCCACTTGCTGATTGGTTTGTTGATAGGAGAGGTACAAGCCTTGCTCATGGATACGAGCTTGCTCACCCTGAGATTTGATAGCTTCTAATCTTTCTGCCAATACCGCCATCTCATCTTGCAAGGTCTTCAAACTCGCTTCTTCTGACCGCAAGTCAGCTTCTTCTTTAGCAATTTCTTTTTGTAATTGCTCCAGCTCTGGCTTGATGAAGATACTGTTATTTTGACGATTGGCACCCCCCGCGTAGGAACCACCTGTGCGCAATTCGGTACCATCAAGCGTCACCATGCGAACCTGATAGCGAACTTGACGAGCTGCGGCACTCGCATGTTCTACAGTATCAAAAATCGCTGTCGTAGCTAGCAAGTTCTTGAAAATGGCTTCTAGTCTCTTGTCAAACGACACCAAGTCATCAGCCATACCAAGGAAGCCTGGACTTGATGCGATAGCATCCTGATTCTGACTAGAAATCGTACGAGCCTTGATCGTTGTCAATGGAAGGAAGGTTGCACGACCGGCTCTGTTGCGCTTGAGGAAATCAATAGCCTTAGTCGCCGCGTTCTCATCTTCTACGATGATGTGCTGACTGCTAGCTCCAAGTGCAATCTCCAACGCAGTTTGATAACGCACATCAAAGGTCAAATGTTCACTAACTGCACCAATAATCCCACCTAGGCGGTCTTTTTCTTGGAGAACACTCTTAACACCTGCGTAAAAGTTACTATGATTCCTAAGGATGTTTTCCAAACTTTGGGCTCTAGCCTGCTTATTTTTGAGACTATCCAGACGGTCAAAGAGTTGGCTCTGCTGGGCTTGGTAAGAAACTTTCTGTTCCTCTTGTTCCTTGGCACTGGCTTGGTAGTCTGCCAATAATTTCTGAACCTGCTCCTTGGCGGTTTCAAGCTCGTCTTTTTGCTGACTAGCCTTCTCTTTAGCTGTAGCAAGCTGTTCTTTCAATTTCTCAAGTTGATCTGCTTGTTTTTGAGACAGCTGACGGCTGTTTTCCAACTCATTCTCGATGCGGGTCAGTTGGTTTGAGACATCCGCTTCTTCTTGTAAAAGCGCAACAAAACGTTCACGCAGGAGCTCGATCATTTGGTCAGGATCATCTGAAAATGCCAACAACTCCGCTTCTAAACGATTGAGTTCCTTGTTGTTTTCAGCTAGACTTTCCTCTAACTGTTCCAGGTTCGCTTCTTTTTCAACCTTTTCCTTACTTAGCGCCTTTCTCTTGTCTTCCAAAGTCGCCAAACGGGCTTGTGCTTCTTGTTGATTGAGGGCTACTTGCTCGGACTCCAGTTTTGATAGGGCTAATTTTTGTTCTAAATCACTTATCAGATTCGTCAGATCCATCAAACTTCCTTGGTCTTTGGACATTTGAGCTTGGAGATCTTGGCGTTTCTTTTTAAGACCTTGATTTTCTTCTTCTAACTCTTCACGCTTTTGATAATAACTAGTCAAAAGTTCCTGAACCTGAGTTAGTTCTTCTTCCGTCAGCTCTAGTTCAGCCTTGTTTTCCTTAATCTGAGCGACCAAAACATCCAAGTAAATAGCCTTGCGTTGACCATCCAAGTCTAGAAACTTACGAGCATTCTCGGCTTGTTTTGCAAGGGGCTTGATTTGATTGTCCAACTCATAGATAATATCCTCTAAGCGGTCTAGGTTGTCCTGAGTTTGTTGCAGTTTGCTCTCTGTTTCTTTTCTTCGAGTTTTGTACTTTAAAACTCCAGCAGCTTCTTCAAAAATGGCACGGCGTTCTTCAGGCTTGGAATTAAAAATCTCCTCAACCTTCCCTTGGGAAATAATAGAGAAGGAATCCCGTCCCAAACCGGTATCCAAGAAGAGGTCATGTACATCACGCAGACGGACTTTCTTACCATCAATCCGATACTCGCTATCACCACTACGATAGATATGGCGCTCTACCTTGATTTCCTGCCCCGCATCCTTGATAAAACCATCTTCATTATCCAAGGTTACGACAACAGAAGCATAGTTCAATGGTTTCCGACTTTCAGTCCCAGCAAAAATGACATCGGGCATCTTGCCACCACGAAGGCTCTTGACACTGGACTCCCCCAAGGCCCATCGCAGACTTTCTGTGATATTTGACTTTCCAGATCCATTGGGCCCAACGACAGCTGTCACACCTTGGTCAAAGACTACCTTAGTCTTGTCAGCAAAGGACTTGAATCCCTGAATCTCAATCTCCTTTAAATACATGAATCCAGCCCTTTCTCAACTGCATTTTTTGCGGCCTCTTGCTCAGCTAATTTTTTAGAACGCCCTTGGCCTTTTCCAATACTCTTGCCTTCAACCAGGACTTCTACATCAAAAATCTTATCATGAGCAGGTCCCGTTTCAGAGGTCACCTGGTAACGAATATCCACATCGCCATTGACCTGGAGTAGCTCTTGCAGGTGTGTCTTATAATCCTTAATCATTTCAAAGTCACCTGCTTCAACCTTGGGGATCATGACTTGATAGATGAACTCTTTTACTCTAGCAACATCCTTGTCTAAAAGCAATGCTCCCAGAAAGGCTTCAAAGGCATCGCCAAGAATGGTGTCACGATTGCGCCCACCAGACTTTTCTTCCCCTTTTCCTAGCTTGATAAACTGATCAAACTGGCAATCACGCGCAAAACCAGCCAAACTCTCCTCACGGACAATCATAGCACGGAGCTTGGACAAATCGCCCTCTGGTTTCTTAGGATATTTTTTATACAGATATTCTGAAATCAATAATTGCAGAACAGCGTCTCCTAAAAATTCCAAGCGCTCATTGTGTGAAATTTTTAAGAGGCGATGCTCATTAGCATAACTCGTATGAGTAAAGGCAGTTTCTAGTAGCTTTTTATCTGCAAATTCGATTGCAAAACGGTCTTTCAGTACAGTTTGTAATTCTTTCATACCAACCTCTTTCTAACTGATAACAGTCCCTCTTATTATATCAAAAAAAGCACCCTGAGTCACTTTAAAACGGGACTGGAGGGGAATTGAGCATTTTTTAGAAGACAATTTTCAATTTTAGGGGCAGTATAAAGAAAAAAGCCTTTAAATAAGGCTTTTTTAGGCTGTTTACATCCACCCTGAGGGAATCGAACCCCCATCTCAAGAACCGGAATCTTACGTGATATCCATTACACTAAGGGTGGAAACTTGTCTTATTATAACAGAAATTTGCTCTAATAACAAGTTTTTTGGGGTGGAGTATGCGTCCATTAGTGGGACGCATCTCCGTTCCAGATAGAGTTTTTCACGATCACATAATCAACATGTTTAAGGTCGGCAACCTTGCGTCCACCTGCGTAGGAAATGGCACTCTGCAGATCCTGCTCCATCTCGGTAAGGGTATCTTGCAAATACCCTTTTGCAGGAAGTAAGATGCGTTTTCCCTCCACGTTTTTATAAGCTCCTTTTTGGTATTGTGAAGCTGAACCATAGTATTCTTTGAACTGTTCGCCGTCGACTTCAATCGTCTTTCCTGGGCTTTCGATATGTCCTGCAAAAAGAGAACCAATCATAACCATGCTAGCACCGAAACGGATAGACTTGGCAATATCGCCATGAGTACGAATCCCACCATCAGCGATGATTGGTTTACGAGCTGCCTTAGCACACCAGCGTAGTGCTGCCAACTGCCAACCACCTGTACCAAAACCAGTCTTAACCTTGGTGATACAAACCTTACCAGGACCAATTCCAACCTTGGTAGCATCCGCACCTGCATTTTCCAATTCACGTACAGCTTCTGGTGTTCCCACATTTCCAGCAATGACAAAAGTATCTGGCAATTCTTTCTTGATGTGCTGAATCATTGAAATCACACTATCTGCATGACCATGAGCAATATCAATCGTGATATATTCCGGAGCATCAGCTTTGAGCTGGCTAACAAAGTCATACTCGTAATCCTTGACACCAACAGAAATGGAAGCAATGAGCCCTTGAACGTGCATGCGTTTGATAAAAGGAATGCGTCCCGCCTCATCAAAACGGTGCATAATGTAGAAGTATCCGCCTTTAGCCAGTTGCTCTGCGACATTCTCATCCAAAATCGTCTGCATGTTGGCTGGTACAACAGGTAGTTTGAAAGTGTGATTTCCAAGTGTGACACTTGTATCCGCTTCTGCACGGCTTTTAATGACACATTTATTAGGGATCAACTGAATATCTTCGTAATCAAAAATTGGAAATTCATTTAACATATCGATGTCTCGCTTCTCTTGTAATGACCTACCTATGCTTGCGCATCCCTACGCCTTTTGCGACGTTTCCTTGATTCATTATAAACCAAAGTACAGTTTTTGTCAAATAATTTCAATTATAAAACAATAATGTTCGTTTTTTATGATTTTAAGATAAAAAATGAGGAGATTAGTTTCTCCCCACTTCTTCATCAATAAGCGCTTTAAAATTTTCTTCTGAATTTTCCATCATTTCACAAAATGCACTATAGGATGAGGCATTCTGAGGTATTCGAATAGACCACTTCTTCAACAAAGCTCCATAACCTGCTAGCTTTCCTATTTCAATATCAATAACCTTGTCCTTGCTCGGAAAAACAAGACCAGCTTTCTCAGCTTTTAAAATATAAGAATAGGAAATCAGCTGGAATAAGTCCTCACGGTTGATTCCTTTTTCAGTGAACTCCAGTTCTTTATATTTAGCATCTAAAACTATTTTTAACTCTTTATGATAAAAATCTGGAAATACTTTTCTTTCACGATTAGAAAATACTGAAATTCCGTCCGTCTTATCCTTATTTCGTGGATGGATGAAATCTTTTGGCAACAAGGTATGAACATATTCTTCCCAAAGCCAAGCAACATCAAAAAGAATACCATGGATTTTTTGCTCTTGATATCCTAACCCATGCTTCTCTCTATTTAGGATCATCAGGCAAAGCTCCTGTAACTTTCTATACTCTCTGAAATAGGCGTGTCGAATAGGTTTGATTTTATTCATTCTGATAATCTTGGCACGATTAGCTAGTTTATAAGAGGGCGTTACACGCACGATTTCAGATACATTTTCACGACTAGTTAAGAGATTATCAAATACTCCTTGACCAATGCCTTTCTGGTTTTTAATGTATTCAATAGTGTGACGGATCAACTGCATGAGGGGATTATCATAGGTGAATTCTCTCGTTGTGTAGGCAACATTTCCCATAAAAGGAAGGTTTTTCTTGAGATGATTTCTTACATCAATCACTCCCTTTACATGACTATCGTTATGAGAAAATCTTTGGTATTCCTTATAAAGACCTTTTCGGAGAGCGACTTGCAGATACTTTGGAAAGAGGTAGATTAAAAGCTGATAGAGTCTTTCCTCGCGCGATAAACCAACATCCAAACTAGTGAGATTGATATTTAGAACTTTCTGCAATAGATAATGCAAAAAATAGTCATCACTTTTACTCGAAAAGCGAGAAGAAATGGTTAATCTCTCCTGACCACACCCCAGAAATCCAATCACATTCCCTGTTTTAATTTTCTGATTGACTGTTTCCAAAATCTTTTGGTCCTTATCCAAATCAGGAGAATTTTTCAGGTCGTTTGGAAATATAAAGATACTATCTTCTTGAGAAAGATTATCTAGAGTTCTATCTAAAAGAACTTGACTAATTTTAGGATATTCTGTGATAAACTCTTCTTTGTTTAAGGCCTGTTGATTGTCAGTTAACTGCATCGTCATCACCAATATCTTGCTGATTTGTCAAATCATATGCTTTTTTCAAAGTATTCAGTATTTCGTCTTCTTCATAAGAACCACGCAAGTAATCTTCCAAAAGTGGTTTGAGATAATCAGACCAGAGTAATTCATAATCATAATCCAATTCTTTTAAATTACGGAAATAACTTGGTCCGATATGATAATGACTGTTTAGCTCCTGAACATTTTCGATAGCAACATTCAAGTTCCTTAGTCGAGTTTTAGCTTCTTCAGCATGAATACCCAGTTCTTTATCCAACATAGCAACTTGACTTTCAGCAGTAACTTCAACAAAACGAAAACGACGACGCATAGCAAAATCAAAGGTATCCACTGAACGATCAATATCATTCATAGTTCCGATGATGTAGACATTTTCAGGGATATAAAACTTTTCATCAGTTTCGTGTAGATTGGCATATTGGGTAGAAACACTTCCCTTTTCACCACGATAACCAGGGTCGATAGAGAAAAAGAGTTCGCCAAAAATTTTAGAAATCTCCCCACGATTGATCTCATCGATGATGAAAACGAATTTCTTGTCTGTGTCAACCTCTGTTGGAGAAAGGTATTCTTTCAGACCAAATCTCTTTCTCAATATTTCTAGGACAGTTCTTCCACCACTTTTGTAGTATTCTTGCTTATTATAATTTTTATCTTTATACAACTCGTAAACATATTTGCGAGGTAGTGACCATCCTGGAACACCACTATCATAATTTACTGACAAATTTTGTCTACTATTGACAGATAAGTAAGATGTTTTTGTTATATATTCTTTTTCTTCAGCAACATTTATATATTCTAAGTAAGAATCCCAAGCTTCATCAAAATTATCTTGTCCTCCAATCAATTGGGCTTCTTTTGCTTTCTGACAAAAATCTTTAAAAATACCATCCTGTAGCCTAAACTCAATAGCTCCATCGCCATTTGATACCGGTCTCAAACCCTCTACAAAATCCGTATAATCATAAGATGGGTGAAACTGTACAAAGCCGATTTGATCTTCATTACCACCCGTTAGCTCTGCCGCAATTTCTTTAGCAAGATAAGTTTTTCCTGTGCCAGGAGCACCACGGAGGATGAGGTTTTTGGATTGTAACAAGATATTACTCAAGGGATGATGAATATTATTTTGTTCAGACATTTCTTTCTCTCCTTGCTTATTATCACTGTCTATAAAATCTTTTGAATATTCAAATAAAATACTACCCAACATTGAAGATTCTAGTTCAGGATATGTTTTAGAAAACAGTTTACAAATCTCATGATTCTGACGATAGGGCCCTCCTTGATTGCTTTGGGGAATCAACCTATTCCAAAATTCATTTTGACTATTCATATTTACTCCTAAAAAAGAAGGATTCTCAGAATAAATACAAAGTAGTTTTGTTACCACTGCAGAACGCCTAATAAATTCATTCTTTGACTGTTTCATGTCAAAGATAGGATTATTGAAATCCAACATTCTACCAGCTTGGATGATCTCATACAAATCCGATTTTAATTTGTTAAATCGGTCTTCTAGTTCTGATTCTGGAATGATTTTATTTGCTTGATTCTTATAGCTTTTGGTATCCTCATTCCAATAAATACCAAATTTTGAAGAACCTCCTCCACCAATCCCCATAAATAATGATTGGTACTTTCCTATCTCAAGAGCATAGCAAAAAGAATTACTTTTAGCACCTTTCCCAATGACGTATTCATCGATAGACATGGTTAAAATTCTATCAAGTGGCCATTCTTTAAGAAATTCTTCACGTAATTTTTCATTGTGAACACTATATTTAAATGCATCTTCTCTTAATCTTATTTTATTTTCTTGATACCAAGCATAAAAATCTTCCAAGCTAACCTTTCTTTTATCCATCAATCTTACTCCTTTTATAATAATGTTCGAATAAAAAACTATATATTTCATATATAGAATATCATATCCTATGGGAAATGAAAAGAATTTCTAAAGAAAAAGCCTAGAGTAGAGGGTTTTATTCCCTCTTAACACTAGACTCTTTTTTATCTTAGTAATACTCACCCTGACGGTAGTCCCATGAGTTAAAGGTATCTGACAAATGCATCATGATTTTATCAATGTCAAGTCCTTTACGGATCACGACTGGTGCTGGTGAGATTGAACGGTCTCCTCCTTGTTCTGGGATGAGCTTACCATCTTTATCAACCATAGATACCATCACACCTTGCTCGTAGCGAGTTTCAATCGTTTTGTCAGGTTGGATAGATGCCACATAGTCGTCTGCTTCGATGACAAGGTCCACTGCTCCTTCGATACGTTGACCGATACCTTCCACCTTACCACGGTTTCCTTTACCAGATGGGTTAGCTGATGAGGCATAGACCATCTTGCCTTCTTCCCAAAGTTTTGCAGCCAACTGTTCACCAGCTTTACCAAACTTGATGACAAAACAGCTAGTACCACGAACGTCAGTCATGAGTTCTTCACGGCCATCACCGTATGCTTTGAGTTTTTCAAAAGCTTCTGGTTTCCAAGGAAGGATACAACCAAGGAGAATGTCTTCGTCCCAATGTTTTTGGTAGAAGGCTTCAATTTCTGGGTTGAGTTGTGCTAAAGCGCGTAGCTCGTCCATGCTACCACAAAGCACAACACCTGGTTTGTTACGGTTACGCTCTTTAGCTTCAAATTTGCGTTCAAGACCTGCCTTATCGCTCGTCATGATAATGTAACCAACTTTTGTGGGGCAAACGATACATCCGCCCTCACCTTTTAAAATGTCATAGCCTTCTTGAGAAAGTGTTCCGTTCCATTGAATGTGTTTTGTCATAGTTCTATAGTTCCTTTTCTATTTTTATTCTATTCCTGCCAATAGGCTGGGCGTTGTTTTTCATAAGCAGCAATCAAATCTTCATACTGCAAAGTAATACCGATATCATCCAAACCATTTAAGAGTTTGTGTTTCCATTCGCTATCAATTTCAAAAGTGAATTCTCCAACTGGTGAGATGATTTTCTGTTGTTCCAAGTCCACAGTTACCTGGTCAGTCGGTTTGAGTTGGGCTAGTTTCTCTCGAACATCTCTGGGCTGGACAATGGGCAACATGCCATTATTGAGTTCATTATTGTAATGAATGTCTCCGAAAGATCCTGCAATCACAACCTTAAAACCATAGTCGGCTAGAGCCCAAGCTGCGTGTTCTCTCGAAGAACCTGCCCCAAAGTTATCCCCTGAGATGAGGATACTGGCTTTTCGATATTCAGGTCGGTTAAAGACAAAGTCTGGATCCTCAGTGTAGTTATCGTCCAGATAACGCCAAGCATACATGAGATACTTACCAAAGCCTTTCTTATCAATTAACTTGAGAAACTGCTTGGGAAGGATTTGGTCAGTATCAATGTTATCATTCATGAGAGGAACGGTCGTTCCCGTATAAACTGTAAATTTCTCCATATCCTCTCCTTACTGGGCCTCTGGCATTTTCCGAACATCTACGAAGCGCCCTGCGATAGCCGCTGCAGCTGCCATGGCTGGACTGCAGAGATGGGTCTTAGCACCAAATCCCTGTCTATCTTCAAAATTGCGGTTACTGGTTGAGGCACAGTGTACACCATCAGGGACCTTGTCAGGATTCATCCCCAGGCACATGGAGCAACCTGGGTCTCTCCACTCAAAGCCAGCATCTAAGAAGACCTTATCCAAGCCCAACTTCTCAGCGGCTCGTTTCACAGGACGAGAGCCTGGAACTACAATTGCTGTTAGATTGGGAGCAATTTTCTTCCCTTTGACAAATCGCGCAGCCAGTTGCAAGTCACTGAGACGAGCATTGGTACAAGATCCGATAAAGATATAACCTAGTTCAATATCTGCTGGCTTTTGACCAGGCTCCAAGTCCATGTAATTGTACGCTCGCTCATCATTCATATCCTTAATTTCTGGGAAGCTACTGTCAAAGTCAACACCCATAGCAGGATTGGTTCCCCAGGTCACCATGGGAGCCAAGTCTGAGACATCCATCTGGATAACCTTATCATAGACAGCATCCTCATCGCTGACAAGGGTTTTCCAATCAGCCACCGCCTCCTCGAAATCCTCTGGAACACATTCTCGTCCCTTGAGATAGTCAAAAGTGGTCTGATCTGGATTCATAATGCCCATTTTAGAGCCAAACTCGATGGACATATTGCAGATGGTCATTCGCTCTTCCATGGTCAGAGCATCAATCGCTTGCCCACGATATTCCACCACATAGCCTACACCACAAGCAACGCCGTACTTGGCAATCAAGGCGAGAATGTAATCCTTGGAATAAACTCCTTTTTGAGGAACACCAGTGAATTCTACCAGCATTTTCTTGGGTTTGACCTGCCAGAGGGTCTGGGTAGCGAAGACATGCTCAACCTCACTAGTCCCAATCCCAAAGGCGATAGCTCCGAAAGCTCCGTGGGTAGCTGTATGGCTATCGCCACAGACGATGAATTTTCCTGGTTGCGTCCGTCCTGTTTCTGGACCTACCATGTGAACGATTCCCTGCTTTTCAGAACCGTGGGCAGCATGTTCAATCCCAAACTCCTCAACATTTTCAGCAAGCTTATCAATTTGAGCCTTAGAAATCACATCTCGAATATCGTAGATATTGACAGTTGGTACATTGTGGTCAAAAGTTCCAAATGTCAAGTCTGGTCGTCTCAATCTGCGTCCTGCATCTCGTAATCCTTGAAAAGCTTGGGGACTAGTCACTTCATGAATATAGTGCTGGTCCACATACATGAGTTGGGGCTGCCCCTCTTCTCCTGTGATGACATGACGTTCCCATAATTTATCAAAAATCGATTTTCCTGCCATCCATTACCTCCAAATGAAATATAGGGCTACTAGTGTGGTTACCATGCCAAGGAACCAAACCGTTTTAAAATACCATTTTCGAGTCTTGTGATGAAAGATCATTCCTGCTAACCAGGCACCAAATCCACCACAGACAAGTGCTATCGTCAAGAGAATTTTCTCTGGGACGCGCCAAGCACCTCTTCTTGCCTTGGATTTGTCAATGCCATAGATTATAAATATCAAAAGATTCCAAATCAAAAGAGTAACGGTAATTCCTTCGTTTATCTTCATAGTCTTTCAATGATGGCTTCCGTCATTTCCTTGGTAGAAGCCTTTCCTCCTATATCTCTCGTTAAAATTCCTGCTGCCAAACTGGCTTCTACAGCATGCTCGATACGCTCTGCATCCTCAAAACATCCAAAACTATCTCTCAACATCATGGCTACTGATAAAATCATGGAAATAGGATTGGCAATTCCCTGACCAGCAATATCAGGTGCCGAACCGTGAATGGGCTCATAGAGACTTGGGCCATTTTCAGAGTGACTAGCAGATGGCATGACACCAAGTGTGCCAGATAGAACGCTTGATTCATCTGATAGAATATCTCCAAAAAGATTTTCTGTCACGATGACATCAAATTTAGCAGGATTGGTAATCATAAGCATGGCAGCTGAGTCCACCAACTGGTGTTCCAAGGTCACATCTGGGAAATCCTTGGCAACCTCCTCAGCCACTCTGCGCCAGAGTTTTGATGTCGCTAGAACATTTTGCTTGTCGATGCTGGTAAGGATTTTTCTTCGATTTTTTGCAATTTCAAAGGCCTTGCGAATAATCCGCTCCACTTCCTCATAACTGTAGTCGTTGATATCACGCGCTTTGCGCTCTTCAAGGATATGGTCACCGAAGTAAATACCTCCTGTCAACTCACGCACCACGACAAAGTCCACACCAGCAATTCGTTCAGGTTTGAGAGGTGACAAATGTTTGAGACTTTCAAATATTTTTACGGGGCGAATATTAGCATAGAGATTGAGTTCCTTACGAAGAGTAAGCAAGCCTTGTTCAGGCCGAACCGCTGCCCCATCATACTGGGGACTACCAATAGCCGCTAGGAGAATAGCATCTGCTTCTCTACATGCCTTGAGAGTCTCATCAGGTAAGGGATGCCCCTCAGCATCAATACCTGCACCTCCAAAGGGGCGTCTATCTATCTCATAGTCAAAGTTGGTTTTTTCGGCTAAAGCTTCCAGAACCGCTAAACCAGCTTCCATAATTTCTGGACCGATTCCATCCCCTGCTAAAGCTACTATTTTCTTTGCCATAGCCTTCTCCTTTACACACTAGGCATGTCTCGGTAGGAAACGCTGTGCCCCATCTCACCAGCATTCTCCTTTTGAACAAAGGTATTGGCATTGATATAAGCAATCGCCGAAGCCTTCAATACATCGAAGTCAAGACCTGCCGCGTTAAAGATGGTTTCTGTATCTCTGTTTTCAACAGTGACCAAGACACGAGCCTGGGCATCGATCCCATCTGTCACCGCATCAATTGTGTAAGACACCAAGCGAACGGATTGATTGAAGAACTTATCGATAGCGTTGAAGATTGCCTCTACAGAACCTTGTCCGGTCGCATTAAACTCAACCTTCTCACCATCCATATTAGCAAGGCTGACAATTGCTTCAATGTCTTTATCCGCATGGGTTTGAAGTTGTAAATCATCAAAGTGAAAGCCTTCTGGGTTTTCAACCATGATTCCAGCTACCAGAGCACGAATATCTGCATCTGTGATTTCTTGCTTTTTGTCCGCTAGTGCCTTGAACTTAGCAAAGAGTGGTTTGATATCTTCTTCAGTAAAGTCTAGAGCCAAATCTCTTAGTTTTTCTACAAAAGCGTGGCGACCGGACAATTTTCCAAGCGGAAGACTGTTACTCTTGACACCAACCAATTCAGGTGTAATAATTTCATAGGTAAGAGGATTTTTAAGGACTCCATCTTGGTGAATACCCGATTCATGAGAGAAGGCATTTCCTCCAACAACCGCCTTGTTTTTAGGAACTGGAATACCTGAGAAGCGAGAAACCATTTCTGACGTATTGATGGTTTCGTTTAGGACAATACTGGTTTCTGCTTGGTAGTAATCTTGGCGAATATTAAGCGCCACTGCAATTTCTTCCAAAGCAGCATTGCCAGCTCGCTCCCCGATACCATTGATGGTTCCTTCGACTCGTCCTGCTCCATTCTTAACAGCAGCAAGACTATTAGCTACTGCCATTCCGAGATCATCATGACAGTGAGGAGAATAGATAATCTGACGATCGGTCTTGACATTCTCAATTAAGTATTTGAAGATGGCACCATATTCCTCTGGCGTCGTAAATCCAACCGTGTCAGGGATATTGATGTAGGTCGCACCTGCATCCACAGCTGTCTGAACAACTTGCAAGAGGAAATCCAATTCTGTTCTGGTCGCATCCTCTGGAGAAAATTCGACAATTTCAAACTTAGAACGAGCATAAGAAACATGTTCACTGATTGCTTCCAAAATCTCTTCCTTGCTCTTATTGAGCTTATACTTACGGTGAATCGGACTGGTCGCGATAAAGACGTGAACCTGAGGATACTTGGCATCCTTTAGCGCCTCATAACAAGCATCTATATCAGACTTGACCGAACGGGCCAAACCTGTCACCGATGTTTTCTTCAAGACCTTGGCAATCTCCTGAACTGCTGTAAATGAATCTGGACTCGCCGCTGGAAAACCAGCTTCGATAGCCGAAATCCCCCATTTCTCCAGCTGTCTTGCAATGGCGACCTTTTCCTTGATTGAAAAGTTAACGCCTGGTGTCTGCTCACCATCACGGAGACTGGTATCTAAAAACTCAACTCTACGCATGAGAATTCCCCCTTCAAAATTTCAGTATAGAAAAAACATCTCGCTCGGAAACCCAAGCGAGATGTTGATTTACTCCCGCTTGGTAAGCCAAACAGGACTAATGCTTCTGCACTAGCCCGAGTACCTCAACAACAAAGCAAATTGATTAAACTTAGCTGTTTTCATGTTTGACTTTCTCCTTCGTTTGATGTCTTGTTAAGTATTTTATCATAGGAAAAATCTCTTGTCAAGAAAAAATCCAATATTTTCTGAAAATTTCTTCAGTAAAGAATATTTTGCTAATTGAAAGTATTTGAAAACACAAGGGAATTTCCTTACTTTTTCAATGTCAAATTCCAACTGATTTCTAGCAAATCTAGAACTTCGTTATCCGATAAACTATCATCAAGAGCAAGACTAATCCAGTAACGTTTGTTCATATGAAAGGCAGGATAAATGCCCTTTTGTGAGAGTAAGTCAGCAACGCAGTCATGTTTGAGGTTGACGGCTTCCACTTGCCCTTCTCTTGCCTTATCTAGCCTATCCCAAGGAATTCTCATTAAAACAGCATACCACTTTTGACTATCTTCATGACGTAATACAGCTGTATCAGGCGATTTTTCCCATAGATATTCCAACTGATCACCATACTTTTCTTGAACTTGAGCAATGATGCGCTTAGTCTGAGGGCAGATAAAATCCTGCACATCAAAACAAGCCTTCCGAATCTGATAGAGAATCTCCAGACAGGCTTGACGGACACTTCCAACAAAAGTCCCTCTCATGCTTTCCATATGAACTTGAGGATAAAGGTCACCAGTCTCCTGATCAAAAACTTGAAAGCTCACATTATCCGTTGTGATGGACACAGTCATGACAAAGTCTCCATCCAAAATCTGGAAAGTGTCGCTCCAGACTCCCTCATTTTCTATAAAATCATAAGCATTGGCTTTTTCTTGATTAAACTGATAGGATTTAAAAATATCAAACATAAGTGAAAACTGCTACCCAAAGCTAGCAGTTCCTTTCTATTTTTTAAAAGACAACCTTAGTACCGTGAAGTTGCGTCACGCCCAGTTGGTCGATAAAGGTTTGACGGTTGTCCAAGTCAATCCCTCCGCCTGGTAAGATTTCAATTTTACCTTTTGCATGTTCCAAAATTCTGTGATAGTGGGCAAAACGTTTTTCTAACGAGTCACCAGATACGCCAGCACGAGTCAAAATACGAGTGACACCAGCTTGGCTGAGCCAGTCAATGGCTTCCAACTGGTCTTCATCGCCCAATTCATCAAAGGCCATGTGGAAGACAATTTCCATTCCTTTTGATGCGGCGATTAATTTTTCAAGATTAGCCTTATCCAACTTCTTATCAGCAGTTAGAGCACCAAAGACAACCCCTTGGCTACCTGCTTGAGCAGTTAAACGAATGTCTTCGAGCATGATGGCAATTTCCAATTCATGATAAACAAAATCGCCACCACGTGGACGAATCATGGTCATGATGGTCGTATCGTAGTTAGCTGCCAATTCAACAGCTGCCTTGGTTACTCCATAGCTTGGTGTTGTCCCGCCAACTGCTAAATTATCACAAAGTTCGATTCGACGAGCCCCAGCCTGCATCGCTTTTTCAAGCAAGGTCACATTTTCAGCACAAAATTCGTAAATCATTTGATTCTCCTTGAAGATTACTTTTAATTTATTATATCATATTATTTAAATATGCTTTCATTTTTATCAAGGCAAATAACTACTATTTTTATCTATTCTTTGTCAGGAATGACTTTAAAGAGATAGTAGGTGATAAAGATAGTCAAGGCTCCCAGACCGATTTTGACTGGCAAAAGAGGGGCAAAATAGATAGAAATCCCCATCAAGATATAGATAGATACGATGATTTTTTTCTTTCGTTCTCGCGCTATTGACTTGGTCTCGCGAAAGTCAGCTACATAAGTCTGATAGAGCTTGGTGTGATAAAGCCAGTCTTCAAATCTCTTTGAAGACTTGGAAAAGCAAGCAATTGATAGCAAAAGGAAGGGCGTTGTTGGCAAGAGCGGCAGGACAACACCTACAAGAGCTAGAGCCAAAAAAATAAAACCAATACTGAGGTAAATAATACGCATGTCTTCTCCTAATTGAAATAATCTTCTACTAGTTTCCCACAAAGTGAGGAAATTTGTCAAGCTTCAAGTAAAAAGAGCCTGAAATTTATTTTCAGGACACTTCGTTTTATTTAATTTTCTCTTCTTCGTAGTCGCCATTACTACACACAACCTGCTTGCCACCACCACGGACTTTCTTCTCCATAAGGAAGTGACCACATTTTGGACAATCACGTCCAACTGGTTTATCCCAAGAAGTAAATTCACATTCTGGGTAGCGATTGCAACCATAGAAGATTCGATTGCGCTTGGTTTTGCGTTCAATGATTTGTCCTTGATGACAGCTTGGACACTCGACACCAATCTCCTTAACAATCGCTTGTGTGTGACGGCATTCTGGGAAATTGCTACAAGCATAGAATTTACCAAAACGGCCTAGCTTAATCACCATTGGACTTCCACAGACTTCACAGTCAAATCCAGCTGGCTCATCCTTGATCTGAATTTTTTCCATTTCAGCTTCAGCCTTGGCTACATCTTTGGAGAATGGTTTGTAAAATTCGTCAATAACACGTTGCCACTGTTCTTTTCCAACTTCGACATCATCCAGTTTTCCTTCCATTTCAGCTGTAAAGGTCACATTTACGATGTCTGGGAAATATTCAACGATGAGCTTGTTAACAATTTCTCCTAATTCTGTTGGTTCAAAGCGTTTGGCTGCCAGACGAACATAATAGCGTTTCTGGATGGTTTCAATGGTCGGAGCATAAGTTGAAGGACGACCAACACCATTTTCTTCCAAGGTCTTGATAAGAGTCGCTTCCGAATAGCGAGCAGGCGGTTGGGTGAAATGTTGTTCTGGCTTGCTATTGACCTGCTTGACCACATCTCCAACAGCCATATCTGGCAACATCTTGTTTTTATCAGAGTCATTGTAGATAGCAAGATAACCATCAAACTTAACTTGGCTACCATTTGCTGCGAACCGGACTCCATTTTGAGAGAGCTTGACAGCCATGGTATCAAAGATAGCTCCCGTCATCTGGCTAGCTACAAAACGGTTCCAGATAAGGGTATAGAGCTTAAGCTGGTCTTTGTCCAAGTATTTTGCGATGCTTTCAGGTGTGTTAAAGACACTAGATGGACGAATGGCTTCGTGGGCATCCTGAGCACCTGAGGCATTCTTGACCTTGCTACCATTCTTGGAATACTTGCTACCAAAACGGTCGTTAATGTAGCTTGCAGCTTCGTTCTGAGCTACTGGACTGATACGAGTCGAGTCTGTACGCATATAGGTAATCAGACCTTGCACACCTGTACCGATATTAATCCCTTCATAAAGCTGTTGGGCAACCATCATGGTCTTACGAGTACGGAAATTGATTTTGTTGGCAGCATCCATTTGCATGGTTGAGGTCGTATAAGGTAGGGGCGCATTGCGTTTGCGTTCTTTCTTATCTACCTGGTCTACTGTGAAATCTTTACTAGTCAAATGGGATAAGACTTCTTTGACTTCTTCGTTGGTGGTCAATTTCATCTTTTTGCCATTCATACCATAGAAAGAAGCTTGAAATTGCTTGGTTCCCTTCTTAAAGACACCATCAATTGTCCAGTATTCTTCCGGTTGGAAGGCATTGATTTCATTTTCACGGTCAATGATAAGCTTAAGGGCAACAGACTGCACGCGCCCTGCTGATAAGCCCTTCTTGACCTTTTTCCACAAAATTGGCGAAATCGAATAGCCTACCAAGCGGTCCAAGACACGACGAGCTTGTTGGGCATCGACCAAGTCCATATCAATCTTGCGAGGTTCTTTAAAAGCATTTTTCACTGCGTCCTTGGTGATTTCATTAAAGACCACACGATTGGCATCATTCTCATCCAAATCGAGAATATGAGCCAAATGCCAGGAAATCGCTT
Organism: Streptococcus sp. NPS 308; assembly: GCF_002355895.1. Classification (NCBI taxonomy): domain Bacteria; kingdom Bacillati; phylum Bacillota; class Bacilli; order Lactobacillales; family Streptococcaceae; genus Streptococcus; species Streptococcus sp. NPS 308. The sequence goes on along the minus strand of NZ_AP017652.1, from coordinate 855,770 downwards.
CTCCTTCACGGTCCGGGTCACTTGCCAGAAAGACTTTATTGGCCTTTTTAGCTTCTTTTTTCAAGTCATTAATGAGAGGACCTTTTCCACGGATATTGATATACTGCGGTTCATAGTTGTTTTCAATGTCGACAGACATACTGGATTTTTTCAAATCACGGATATGCCCGACACTTGCTAAAACCTTATAATTTCTGCCTAGATATTTTTCAATCGTTTTCGCCTTAGCAGGAGACTCTACGATGACTAGATTTTTTTTAACTGTTGATTTTTTCTTCTTTGTTGCCGTAGCCACACTATCACACCTTTTCAAAGTAATAAACTTTATAAAGTGTAAACCATTTTTCTATAGCTGTCAAGACTTAACTCCTATATATAGTAGAAAAGTTTATTTGGATGATCAATTTCTCCTTAAAATTCAAACTCAGCCAACACATCTTGACCACTTGTGACCAGTTTTGCTCCCTCTTGGATCAAGTGGTGGCAACCATCTGAATGGCCATCAAGAATGTCCCCTGGAATAGCAAAAACATCGCGTCCTTCCTCCATGGCACGTTCACAGGTAATGAGACTTCCTGAACGCATCCTTGCCTCTGCCACAATAACTCCACGACACAATCCTGCAATGATACGATTACGGGCTGGAAAATGGAATTTCAAGGGTTCTTCACCTGGACCGTACTCACTTAGCACTAGATGATGATTTCCAATGTACTCCTGCAAGCGTTTGTTAGCACGTGGATAAAAAACATCCAATCCTGTTCCGATTACAGCAATCGTTCTCCCTCCATTCTGGAGCGCAGCCATATGGGCAGCGGTATCGATTCCTTTGGCCAAGCCACTAACCACGATTAACTCGTTTTCTAAACCTTGGATAATTTTCTGGACCGACTTAGCACCTTGGCTGGAACAAGAACGACTCCCTACAAGAGCAACCTTGGGAAATTTCAATAAATCCAGATTCCCTTTGTAAAACAAAAGAGCTGGAGGGTCATAAATCTCACTCAGATCCCAAGGATAACACTCGTCTAGAATCGAGAAAGATGGGAATTTTTGAAACTCCTTCTCCAACTGCACATCATCTATCTGGAAATAGCGTTCCATAAAGACAGCAGGATTGCGGCAACCAGAGATTTCAGCAATATCTCCTAACAAAAGTTCCTGCTCTACAGTCTCGTCATATTCAAGAACAGTTAAAATCTGTTGATTGGTCAAGCCTGCTTTTCTTAATTTGTAAATCTCATAGTTTGTAATTTTCATATACAACTCCATTTCTTTTGCTACTCATCTATCTATTCGTAAAAATCATAAAAAGAAGACATGATAATCTGATTTTTACATTTATTCAGCTTTCGCATTTGATAGCTTACGTTTATCAAAAATAGAAAAAACCCTTGAAAAATCTTCAAGAGTTTAGTTTTCTATTTCTATTCTTCGTCCATGCTTAAGACGCTAAGGAAAGCTTCTTGTGGAACTTCTACTGAGCCTATAGCTTTCATACGTTTCTTACCAGCTTTTTGTTTTTCAAGAAGTTTGCGTTTGCGCGAAACGTCACCACCATAACACTTGGCAAGTACGTTTTTACGAAGGGCCTTGATATCCGTACGAGCCACAATCTTGTGTCCAATAGCTGCCTGAATTGGCACCTCAAACTGTTGACGAGGGATGATTTTCTTGAGCTTATCAACGATGAGTTTCCCACGTTCGTAGGCAAAGTCCTTGTGGACGATAAAGCTAAGAGCATCCACCTTATCTCCATTGAGAAGGATATCCATTTTGACCAACTTCGATGGACGGTACTCTGACAATTCGTAGTCAAAGCTTGCATAACCACGCGTCGAAGACTTGAGCTTATCAAAAAAGTCAAAGACAATTTCAGCAAGTGGAATTTGATAGATGACATTAACACGATTGTCATCAATATAATCCATGGTTACAAAGTCCCCACGTTTACGTTGAGCCAATTCCATAACTGCTCCGACAAACTCCTGTGGAACCATGATTTGCGCCTTGACATAAGGTTCTTCAATGGTCGCAATCTTAGTTGGGTCTGGGAATTCTGATGGGTTAGAGACATCCATAGACTCACCGTCAGTTTGGTTAACCTTGTAAATAACAGAAGGAGCTGTCATAATGAGGTCGATGTTAAACTCGCGCTCTAAACGCTCTTGGATAACATCCATATGGAGGAGTCCAAGGAATCCACAACGGAAACCAAATCCAAGGGCCTGAGATGTTTCTGGTTCAAACTGCAAGCTAGCATCGTTGAGCTGCAGTTTCTCAAGTGCTTCACGAAGGTCATTGTACTTGTTTGACTCAATTGGGTAAAGACCCGCAAAGACCATAGGGTTCATCTGCTTGTAACCATCAAGTGGCTCTGTGGCAGGATTGCTTGCTAGGGTCACTGTATCACCGACACGAGTATCTTGAACCGTCTTGATAGAAGCCGCAATATAACCAACGTCACCTGTGGCTAGGAAATCACGTCCTACTGCTTTCGGAGTGAAAATTCCGACCTCCGTCACATCAAAGGTCTTTCCATTGCTCATGAGCTGAATCTTATCGCCAGGTTTAACAACTCCGTCCATGACACGAACTTGGAGGATAACCCCACGATAAGCATCATAAACTGAGTCGAAAATCAAGGCTTTGAGTGGAGCTGAAACATCACCAGTTGGTGCGGGAACTTTCTCTACGATTTGCTCGAGAATTTCTTCAATACCAATACCAGCTTTGGCAGAAGCTAAAACTGCTTCGCTGGCATCTAGTCCGATGACATCCTCAATCTCTGTACGAACTCGCTCAGGATCGGCCGCTGGTAGGTCAATCTTGTTAATAACAGGAAGAATTTCCAAATCATTATCCAAGGCTAGATAAACATTGGCAAGGGTCTGCGCCTCAATCCCTTGGGCTGCATCGACCACCAAAATCGCCCCTTCACAGGCAGCTAGAGAACGCGACACTTCATAGGTAAAGTCCACATGTCCAGGCGTGTCAATCAAGTGGAAGATATAGGTCTCCCCATCTTTAGCAGTATAATTGAGCTCGATGGCATTAAGTTTGATGGTAATCCCACGTTCACGCTCAAGATCCATACTATCCAGAAGCTGGGCTTGCATTTCACGACTAGAAACCGTCTCCGTCTTTTCCAAAATACGGTCTGCCAAAGTAGACTTCCCGTGGTCAATATGGGCGATAATAGAAAAGTTCCGGATTTTCTCCTGTCGTTTTTTCAATTCTTCTAAATTCATGATTCTCTTCCTTTCAGGGTATCTATTTATTATAAATTGTTTTTAATATTTTGACAAGACCATACCCTGTAAGGAGTACTAATCTTCGGCAACAAAGCCATCATTTTCGATAAAGTGGTGTTCTGTCATTCCTTGGTCTGTAAAGACGATTCCATGAAGGACACCTCCGTAAACAGCTCCTCCATCCATCCCAACCTTACCATCTTCTGTCACCCAAAGGTCAGCCGTACCTGGTTTCTGATCTAGTAGACCATAGACTGGTGTATGCCCAAAGACAATGGTTTTCCCAGTATGATTGGCCGCTTCGTGGAATGGTTTTCTGAGCCAGACTTTCTTGTAATCAGTCGTTTCATGCCAATCATCCAAGGTCAAATCAATACCAGCATGCACAAAGATATACTTGTCTGTCTCAACGACAAAAGGCATTTGACGAATAAATCCGACCAAGTCTGCTGCTTCGGTGGCAACACGCTTGGCATCCTCCACCCCGTCAACTGGGGCATCCAAGGGACGACCTAAAATTGAGTTAATAGTTGTATCACCACCATTTCGACGATAGTGGTCATAGCTTTCTTCAGGATTGTCCAACCAAGTCAAAAACATATACTCATGGTTTCCTGATAGACAGATAGCCCCTTGATTGTCCACCAGGTCCTTGACCATTTCTAGAACACGGCGACTATCTTCACCTCGGTCAATCAAATCCCCTAGAAAAAGCAACTGGGTGCGACCATCCCATGTTTTGAGAAGGTCTTCCAGCATACCTGCTTTTCCATGGACATCTCCAATCACATAATAGTCTGTCATTTATTTCTCCCTCGTTTGCAATAATTCTCTCGCTTGGGTAAGGGCTGCTTCTGTTACATTCTCTCCTGCTAACATCTTAGCAACTTCCTCTACTCGCTCTTCTAAAGTCAAGAGGCGAACCGTCGACACCGTTGAGTGCTCATCACTAATCTTTTCAATAAAGAATTGATAATCCGCAATGGCAATTACTTGTGGTAGGTGAGAAATAGCTAAAACCTGACCATGTTGGCCAATCTTGTGAATCTTCTGAGCAATAGCTTGAGCAACACGACCTGAAACTCCCGTATCCACCTCATCAAAGACAATACTGGTCTTACCTTCCTTACGAGAAAAAGCAGACTTGATGGCTAGCATGAGACGAGACAATTCCCCACCTGATGCCACCTTGACCAAGGGTTTAAAGTCCTCACCTGGGTTAGTAGAAATGTAAAACTCAACTGCTTCATTTCCTTCACGGCTGAATTTGCCCTTGCTAAAGCGAACTTGAAATTGAGCCTTCTCCATATAAAGATCTTGCAGTTCTTGTTTAATCTCTGCTTCTAGCTGCTGGGCCAAGTCATGGCGGGCTGAAGCTAGCTGATTTGCTAACGCAACAAGATTGACTTCCAATTTTTTAAGCTCTGCTTCCATATCTTCGGAAGAAAGGTTATTCCCTGTCAAGAGATTGTACTCATCCGTAATCTTGGCAAAGTAAAGCAAGACCTCATCAACTGTCCCACCATACTTACGTGTGATCGTGTTGAGCAAATCTAAGCGATTTTCAACCTGCATGAGTCGATTGCCATCAAAATCTAGATCTTCGATGATATCTTCCAAACGCTTTGTAATATCTTCTAAAACATAGTAGGTCTCTGATAGAGAACTTGAAATTTCACGGTATTCAGGGTCGTATTCTTCGATACTTTCCATGTCATTCATAGCGGAACGGACATTTGCTAGGCTGGAGAACTCCTCATTGTCCAACATAGTGTAGGCATTTGTCAAGGTATCTGCTATATTTTTGTGGTTGAGGAGTTTATCTCGTTCTTTGTTGAGACTAACATCTTCACCCGCTTGCAAATTTACCGCCTCAATCTCTGCCATTTGAAATTCCAACATCTCAATGCGAGACTTGTGTTCCTGCTGATTTTTCTTGACTTCAAGAACTTGTTTACGCATTTTGCGATAGGCGTCAAAGCTTGTCTGATAGGCTTGTTTCAACTCAAAAAATGCTGCATCACCAAATTCATCCAACATTTGGATATGAAGTTGTGGACGCATTAACTCTTCTTGGTCATGTTGCCCATGGATATCGACAAGATGCTGGCCGATTGCACGCAGGACAGAAAGATTGACCATCTGTCCATTGACGCGACTTACACTTCGCCCATTTTGAAGAATTTCACGACGGATGATAATCTCATCCCCCAATTCCAATCCTTGCTCGTCAAAGAGTTCTTGTAAAGAATGACTATTCTCAACAGAGAAAAGCCCTTCAATCTCAGCCTTGGGAGCACCATGACGAATGACATCCGTAGCCGCTCTAGCTCCTAACATCATGTTCATGGCATCGATAATGATTGATTTACCGGCACCTGTTTCACCAGTTAAGACTGTCATGCCTTTTTCAAAATTTAGCGAAATCGCCTCTATAATGGCAAAATTTTTAATCGAAATTTCAAGTAACATATCGACCTACCATTTTTTAACTTGTTCAGATATTTCCTTAGCTGCTTCCTCTGTTTTTGCCACAATCAAGATTGAATTGTCATCCGCAATGCAGCTAAAAATCTTATCAGAAAATGCTGCAACCAGCTGACCTTTCACAAATACTGTGTTCCCAGGAATGACATTGAGGTTAAGCATGTTACCCATTACTTGAGAACCTTCGATGTTATTCTCAGCCAACTGCAAACTCTTCACAATTGATTTTGGCAACTCATAGATATAAGTGTTGTTTTTCAAAGGAATTTTAACAATACCAAGCTCTTTGATATCTCTCGATACAGTTGCTTGAGTGGCAGAGATACCTGCTTCCTTTAAATGCTCAACGATTTCTTCCTGTGTTCCGATTTGGTAATCTGTTACAAATCTTCTAATTTTTTCAAGTCTCTCTTTTTTATTCATCTTTAAATTCTCTATGTGCTCTCTCTACAACTTTTTCTATTTCGGGGGCAACTTGATTGCTTGCTCCCTCTTCCTTTTTCAAATATGCCAGAAATTCGATGTTTCCATGTCCTCCTTGGATTGGTGAATAGTCTAATCCAAGCACAGAAAAGCCTTGCTCAACCGCCATAGCAGTGACAGATTCAAGGACAGTTTGATGAACCTTGGCATCGCGAATGATTCCATTTTTCCCGATTTGCTCACGACCTGCTTCAAATTGGGGCTTAACCAGAGCTACCACCTGACCTTGATCAACCAAGACACGGTGCAAGGCAGGCAAAATCAGACTGAGGGAAATGAAACTCACATCAATACTGGCAAAGCTCGGCTCCTTTTCGAAATCAGTCTTTTCAGCATAACGAAAATTAAACTGCTCCATGCTGACAACCCGAGAATCTTGGCGCAATTTCCAGGCTAACTGATTGGTCCCAACATCCACCGCGTAGACAAGCTCAGCACCATTTTGCAACATGACATCGGTAAAGCCACCAGTAGAAGCCCCAATATCAATCGTGGTCGCCCCATCCACTGACAAATCAAAGACCTGCAAGGCCTTTTCCAGTTTCAAGCCACCCCGGCTGACATACTTGAGTTTTTCACCTTTGAGTTTTAACTCAGTATCATCTGGGATTTTCTCTCCTGGCTTGTCAAAACGCTCTCCATTAAGAACAGCCACAACAAGCCCTGCCATAACACCCCGCTTGGCTTGTTCTCGTGTCTCAAACAAACCCTGTTTATAAGCTAGTACATCCACTCTTTCCTTAGCCATTGATTCTCAAACTTTCTACTACTTTCACAATCGGTTCTGTTTCAAAGCTGACTTGCTGGGAAATTTCATCTAATTTTACCTTGGCTTGATCAAGGGTTTGGTTACAAAAGGTAATGGCCTCCTCCAAGCCCAACAAGGCTGGATAGGTTGATTTTTCAGCCTGCAAATCCTTTTGTGGAGTCTTGCCGATTTCCTCAAAACTAGCTGACACATCCAGCACATCATCTCTGACTTGAAAAGCCAGTCCAATCAATTCACCCACAGTTTTCAATTTTGCTTGGATTTCAGGCGCTAATTCAGTTATGATAGCAGCTGCTTGGAAGGGATAGGCTAGTAACTTACCTGTTTTATTGGCATGAATGGTCTGAAGTTCTTCCAAAGACAAATGTTGGTGTTCGCCTTCCATATCTAAAACCTGCCCTGCCACCATTCCCAGACTTCCTGAAGCAAGGGATAAGTTGGCAATCAAATCCACCTTGATCTGACTTGGCAAATCTGCCTGCGCTATCAAGGCATAGGGATCTAGGAACAAGGCATCTCCAGCCAAAATGGCCATCGCTTCGCCAAATTTCTTGTGATTTGTCAAGCGCCCCCGACGGTAATCGTCATCATCCATGGCAGGAAGGTCATCATGAATCAAGCTTCCTGTGTGAATCATTTCCAAGGCCGCTGCCACTTGAGCATGTGCTGGTTGGATAACTACTTGCAGGGATTCCAGAACTTCTAACAAGAGAAAAGGACGAATACGCTTGCCGCCAGCATGAATGGAGTAGAGAACAGACTCTCGTAAACTAGAAGCAAACTGCTGATCTCCATAAAAGTCTTCCAAAGCCGACTCCACAAGAGCTAATTTTTCTTGCTTCTTCATTCAAAATCACTTTCTGTTCCGTCTTCTTGCATGACCTTGACCAAGGTCTTTTCAGCCTTGTCCAAGGTCTCTTGGAGTTCTTTTGACAAGACCATGCCCTTTTGAAAGGCAGCAATCGCATCTTCCAGAGCAATTTCACCATTTTCCAAACTTTGGACGATGGTCTCCAATTCTGCTAGATTTTCCTCAAATTTCTTTTGTTTTGACATCTTTAACCTCTAATTCTACTTGACCGTCTCGCATCAAAAGCGTCACTTGGTCTTTTTTCTTCAACTTCTCAACCGAATCCACAACTGTCTCTTCTTTTTTTACAATAGCATAACCACGCGCCACAATTCGGCTCGTATCCAACATCAGCAAGGCTTCCGAAAGTCGCTTAACCTCAGCAACCTTGGCATCATAAACCAAAGCCATTTGGCTACGAAGGAGCTTGTCCAACTGAGCAAGCCGATCCTGATAGCGTTGAATTTTGGTAACAGGTGATAATTGCACCAGTTGGTGCGTCTTTACTTGGACTAAATGTTTGCTATCAGAAATCCGTGTTCGCAAACTTTGTTTTAATCGCAGTTGCAGCTGATCCAACCGTTGCAAATAACCATCATACAAGCGCTCTGGCTGTCTAAAGATGACTGACTGACTGCATTTTTTCAAAACCTCTTTTTTCCTTGACAGGACATTCTGAACCGCTGTTGTCATCCGTTTTTCTTGATTTTGCAAATGGGTCAAGAGATCCAACTTTGTTACAGGTGTTGCCAGTTCAGCTGCAGCTGTTGGCGTCGCAGCACGACGATCAGCCACAAAGTCTGCCAAGGTCACATCTGTCTCATGACCAACACTAGAGATGATGGGCAAACGGGATTCAAAAATAGCCCGTACCACAATCTCTTGGTTAAAGGCCCAGAGATCCTCGATGGAACCACCACCACGACCAATGATGAGAACATCTAGGTCCTCACGTTGATTGGCACGCGCAATATTTCGAGCAATTTCTTCCGCAGCTCCATCACCTTGTACCTTGGTCGGATAGAGAAGGAGATCGACACCAGGAAAACGTCTGCTGACGGTCGTGATAATATCTCGAATAACAGCTCCACTGCGACTGGTTACCACACCGATTCGCTTAGCAAACTGGGGAATAGGTTGCTTGAAGCGTTCTTGAAATAAACCTTCTTCTGTCAGTTTCTTCTTGAGTTGTTCAAACTGAATCGCAAGCGCCCCAACCCCATCAGGCTCAGCTTTTTCAATGATGATAGAGTAGCTACCGCTCGGTTCATAGACCTGCACACGCCCAATTACATTGATCTTCATCCCTTCTTCCAAGTCGAAGCCTAATTTCTGATAGATCCCTGACCAGATGGTCGCTTGAATAACCGCATGGTCATCTTTTAGAGAGAAATATTGGTGAGTAGGTCGTTTACGAAAGTTGGAAACTTGGCCAGTTAAATAGACCCGTTCCAAGTAAGGGTCTTTATCGAATTTCATTTTCAGATACTTGGTCAAAGTTGTTACTGATAAATACTTTTCCATCTCCACCTACTATTCATTTTCTTGCTTTTCCATGGGTATTATTATACCAAAAATATGATTAAAAATCTCCTTTTGCATACCGAAACGAAAGGAAAAATAGAAAAAGGAGGCTAGGCCTCCTCATCTGATTATTTGCTATTACGAGCTTCTTCCAAAATCTTAGAAATCTTGGTTGTCAAAAGGTCAATAGCGACTGTATTGCTGGCACCTTCAGGAATAATGATATCCGCATAACGCTTGGTTGGCTCGATGAACTGGTGATACATGGGTTTCACCACACCCAGATATTGGTCAATCACACTATCCAAACTACGGCCACGCTCTTCCATGTCCCGCTTAATCCGACGAATAATGCGCACATCATCATCTGTATCCACAAAAATCTTGATGTCCATCAAATCGCGCAGACGCTTGTCCTCCAAGACCAAAATTCCCTCAACGATAAAGACATCTTGAGGCTCTTGACGATAGGTTTTGTTGCTCCGTGTATGTTCAGTATAGTCATAAGTCGGAATGTCCACCGGACGCCCTGCCAACAACTCCTTAATTTGCTCGATCATCAAGTCTGTATCAAAGGCAAAAGGATGGTCGTAGTTGGTTTTGACACGCTCTTCAAAGGTCAAATGAGATTGGTCCTTGTAGTATGAATCATGCTCAATCATGGCAATCTTCTCATCAAGAAAATGAGATAAAATGGCTTTTGAAACACTAGTCTTACCACCACCAGAACCACCTGTCACTCCGATAATGATTGGTCTATTTTGCATGCTATCCTCCGTTTTTTTATCCGTCGTCTATTCTATCATATTTTTAGCCAAATTTATAGTCTGATTTGGATAGTCTAGGGGAAACAAATCCATCCCCACACTCCAGTTAGACTAGCCAAGAACCTTTCTTGGCTTGTAGAGATTGCCCCGTTTTTCTAGAATAGCTAGCAATTTGTCTCCCTCAAAGGCAGCTAATTCTTGGTCCGTTTGGTCTAGCTCAATAAAACGACCAAAGCGCACTTCTGTAGCCTCTTCTGGACTTAGAAAAACTTTGACAAGATCCCCTGTTCCAATCTCTAAGGGATAAAGAAAATCCAGTTGCCCAGCCTCCACTTTTGCAGCAATTTCGTCCAAGGTAAGAGCATCTTCTAGCTTCAAACCTGCAGCACTCATCCGTATCAAATGGGACATATGGGCTGCATAGCCCAGCTTCTCTCCTAAGTCAACCGATAAGGTACGGATATAAGTTCCCTTACTGCATTTTACGCGAAAAGTAAAGCGTGCAAGATTGTTTTCATAAGAGATCGGACTGGTCCGCTCAAAGCTATAAATAGTTACCTGACGTTCTGGACGCTCCACCTCCTGACCAGCACGCGCATATTCATAGAGCTTACGCCCATTTACCTTGACAGCTGAGTACATGGGAGGAATCTGGGTGATAGCCCCAGTCAGACTAGCGATCGCTTCATCGACAAGCTTTTCATCCAAGGGCGACAAAACAGGGGTCTCAGCAACCACTTCCCCACTGGCATCCTCTGTCGTCGTTGAATAGCCCAGAGTAATCTCCCCCTCATAGACCTTGCCCTCATCCTGCATGAACTCGACCATACGGGTTGCCTTGCCCACCGCAATAGGCAAAACACCCACCACATCCGGATCCAAGGTCCCACCATGACCAATTTTCTTAGTTCCCAAAATCTTACGCAGTTTAAAAACCGCATCATGCGAGGTCATGCCCGCTTCTTTTTTTAAGTTGATAATACCGTTCATGTGTTGCTTTCTATTCCCCCTTCAATGCTTCAAATTTCGCTTTCATTGTTGGATTTTTGCGGGTCAATTTTTTGACTGAAACATCTTCAAGCTTGTTGTTAGCTAAGCGGAGTTGGTTTTCGGATGTGGTTAGGAATTTCTTGACCTCTTCCATGCGTTTGATAGCCTTGTCGATTTCATCAATAGCTTTACCAAAGTTGGTTGAAGCAGAGTTGTAGTTTTTAGCAAAAGCCTGTTTAAAGGCATCCAAGTCTTCTTCAAAATGGGTGATATCGATATTCTGCTCACGAACAAGCGCTAACTCCTGCTTGTATTTTAGGGAATTGAGCGCAGCATTTCGCAAAAGACCGATCAACTGGATAAAGAACTGAGGACGGACCACATACATCTTTTCATACTCATGACTGACATCCACGATACCCGTGTTAAAGTAATCGTTATCTGCTTCTAACATGGTTACCAAAACAGCATACTCACAGTTCTTCTCCCGACGGTCCTTGTCCAATTCCTTGTAAAAATCTGCATTCTTGTGTTTCTTCTCTGTTCCGTCCGCTTCATTTTTCATCTCAAACATGATGGAAATGATTTCCACCCCATTTTCATCACATTCACGGAAGATAAAGTCGCCTTTAGACCCACGCGCAGAAACCTTGTTATCCTTCTCAAAGTAGGCATTTGGAAAGGCAAAACTGCGAACCTTGTTAAACTCACTCTCCGCATAGTGTTCTAGACTTTCCCCGATAGCTTTTGTAGATTGTTGGGCTTTGAAATTCTTGTAAAATTCGACTTGTTCACTGGCCGCCTTGAGCTGGGCTTCGTAATTTTGCTTAACAGAAGCCAAAGATAACTCATTTTCCTTTTCTTGCAATAGGAGCTGATTTTTAATTTGATCCCGTTCTTTTTCTAAGTCAGAAAGGGTCTTTTGCAGTTGATTTTCATGTTCTAAACGCAAGGTAGCCAATTGGTTTTCCAAGGTCTGTACTTCCTTATCCTTTGCCAATAAAGCCTCATGACTTGTTTGTTCAACCTCTTTTTTAGCCAGTTCTTTCTCTGTATCAAAGTTTTGGATTTGACTCTGTAATTGCGCAATTTCTTGGTCTTTTTGAGCAAGTTTAGACTGTTGCTCATTCATAGACTTCTGCTCAGCTAGGGCAAGCTCTTGCTTCATGCGATCGTGTAATTCCTTATCAAACTCAGCTGTTCTCACTTGAGATAAAAGTTCAGCATACTGGCTCTCATTTACTGTAAAGACTTCCCCACAGTTGGGGCATTTGATTTCGTTCATAACTTTCCTCTTTCTAGACTTCTGTAACCATTATATCATGCCTAAGGGAAAATCAAAAACAGCGAGTCGAAACCCACTGTTTATATCTGTTACTTTAAATTTTTTCCAAGGCCAAACGCAAATCTTCAATCAAATCCTCTACATTTTCAAGACCGATCGACAAGCGGATTTGGTTTGGTGTGACTCCTGCTGCTTCTAGATCTTTTTCTGACAACTGACCGTGAGTGGTTGTCGCAGGATGGACCACAAGGGATTTGGCATCTGCCACGTTTGCAAGGTCAGAGAAGATTTCCAAATTATCAATTACCTTGCGAGCTTCTGCCTCTCCGCCTTTAACATGGAAGGTAAAGATTGAACCAACACCTTTTGGCAAATATTTCTCAGCCAAGGCATGATAAGGACTGTCAGCTAGTTTTGGATAGTTTACTTTTTCTACCTTAGGATGGTTAACAAGGAAATCAACAATTTTCTCTGCATTTTGCACATGGCGTTCGACACGAAGAGAGAGAGTTTCAAGCCCTTGGAGCAAGAGAAAGGCATTAAATGGTGACAAGGCAGCACCTGTATCACGAAGCAATTGAACACGAACAGCGATAATAAAGGCTGCTGCCCCAACATCGCGAGTATAGCTCAAGTTATGGTAGCTAGGATCCTCCTCTACAAACTGCGGAAATTTCCTTGAAGCTTCCCAGTCAAAACGACCACTGTCCACGATAACACCACCAATAGTCGTACCATGACCACCGATAAACTTAGTCGCAGAATGAATAGCAATATCTACGCCGTGAGAGAAGACGTTAATCAAATAAGGTGTAGCAAAGGTATTGTCAGAAACAAGTGGAATCTGATGTTTATGCGCAATCTCAGCCAATTTTTCCAAGTCAGGAATGTTAATTAAGGGATTCCCTAAGGTTTCAATCAAGACAAGTTTTGTATTGTCACCGATAGCTGCTTCAACTTCCTCCAAATTATCCACATCGACAAAGGTAGTTGTGATCCCATAACGAGGAAGGGTTTCTTTCAATAGATTGAAGGTTCCACCGTAAATAGTTGATGCCGCTACAACATGGTCACCAGCATGGGCAAGCGCCAAAATCGTATAAGTCACTGCAGCCATACCTGATGCTGTTGCAAGAGCTCCGACACCACCTTCGAGAGCTGCAATTCTTTCTTCAAAAGCAGCCGTTGTAGGATTTGTAATACGAGTATAGATATTACCTGGTTTTCTCAAGGCAAACAAATCGGCACCTTCCTGCGTATCATCAAAAACAAAGGATGTTGTCTGATAAATCGGCACTGCACGAGACTTAGTTGCTGGATCCACAACTTGACCAGCATGTAGTTGTAAGGTTTCAAATTTAAAATCACGAGTCATAAAACGACCTCCAAATAGTTTGATTAAGGATATTGTAGCACCTTAAGTTATAGTTTACAAATATTCGTTTTCTATATTTTGATATAAGAAATAGCTATTACTCTATTTTAAAAACGAAAAAAGCACGAATCAATCGTGCTCATTTTCTTAATCTACGTAAGTATCTTCATTTTTATTGAGGAAGGCATATGGAAGACCCATCAAGAGGCCTCCTCCGATAAAGTTTCCAACAAAGGTTACACCCCAGTGACGAAGAATATTAGGTATGTCAAAGTTAGCAATGGAATCTGCTGCTACACTGAACTTAACAATCGCAAAAGAAGCAAAGTTCGCAGCAATGTGCTCGTTTGTTAAGAATACAAACATGTAAATTGCTGATAAGACAAGCCATAGTTTGGCCCCGCCGTCTTTCACCAAAACGAATGAAAGAATGGCAATGTTTACAAAGATATTGGCTAAAATACCTTCAAGCAAGACAAGCTCATTAGAACGGCCTAACTTCATCTCTACAACTCCTGAAATGAAGCTATCATGTGTTAGATTTGCATAGGCTGCTGAGTGGGCAAAGCCCCAACCTGCTATAAGAGCACCAATAAGGTTGAAGAAGGTACAGTAAAGTAGAATCTCAGCCGTTTTTCTCCATGAAATTTTCTTCAAAAAACTGCCCGCGGTTAGGAACATCATGTTTGAAGTGACTAACTCAGCATTCAAGAAAACAATGTAGGCTAATCCCCAAGCAAAAACGAATGGGAAAAGGAAACGACCACTACCTGGTGCGATCTTATTAATCAAATCAGCTCCAACTGCGCCCGCAGCCGTACTAAATGTTAGAAAAGCACCTGCAAACATGGAACGAATCGCATATTTAAACTTACTTTGGCTATAAAGACTTTCTTTCTTCTTACAAGCAAATTCAATCTTTGAGATAAATTCTGATGAGACCATAGAAAACTCCTAAAACTTTTATTTGTGATAATTATAACATAATTCTTTTTTTCTAGAAAGCGTTTTCTGTAAAATTCTAAAATATTTATCTTAAAAATCTTTATCCTAAGCCTTCCTATCCTTTTTCATAAGAACTATTTTGATTCTATTTGTTCATATAAAAAACCAGTGAAATAGCACTTCACTGGTTCATTCATTCTTAATAACGTTGTTTATATGGTTTATTAAAGGCCTTCAAAATATCCTCAGAAGTCTCAGAATAAGCTTTTGATTCTTTAAAGATACCTTTGACGATTATACGCTCGGTTTCATCATAATCAACACAAGTAACCAAAGTAATCTCCTTTACACCGTCACGATCTTCGATTTCATCTACACGGTCTGGTGTGACACGTTTAACTTCAGTAATTTCGTAGGTATAAACCTTGTCCTTATCCGTCAGATAAATCTTCATACCTGCTTTGGCATTGACCAAAGGTGAGAAGAGCATCTGGCTCGCATTTTCAGCAGTAAAGATATGGTGACTGGCTAGAGAATAGTTGCCTTCTCCCATTTTTTGGTCTGGTTTCATGGTCCCTGCTCCATAGAACAAGTTTACATTATCCAAACCTTTGAAAATAGGCAGGTTGATTTCTACTTCAGGAATAGCAATCCCACCGATAACTGGAAGCTTTTGGGCATCCCATTGTGAAGCCAATACAGCTTCAGATGAAATAGACTTAACAGAGTCAAAATCAAAATTTCCTTCGGTTTTTAGATTTTCATCTATATTTTCTTTAGTAACCTGATTGACTTGATATTTATTGGTATTCCAGACCAAAAAGAGATCACGAATCTTTGAATTAAAAATCAAGGCTAGGGAAAGAAGAATCAAGAAACCGGCTAGAATATTGATAAATAGATTTCTTCTCTTATTATTCTTATTTTTCGTTTTTTTACGAGACATTATGCTTCACCTTCTGTTTCAATTTCAGTCCCAACTTCTTCTTTTTCTGCTGCAGCAACCGTTGTAAAGGTCACAATCTTAGCATCCTGATCTAGACGCATCACCTTAACTCCCATAGTTGAGCGTCCTGTTTGTGAAATATTGGCAACGTTTGTTCGAATCATGACTCCTGTATCCGTGATAATCATTAGGTCTTCATCACCTTTAACAGTGAGGAGGCCTGCAAGAGGACCATTCTTCTCAGCAACATTGGCAGTCTTCATTCCTTTACCACCACGGCCTTTAGTTGGATATTCAGTAGCAAGGGTACGCTTACCATAACCTTTTTCAGTGATGATAAGGACCTCATTCTGGTCAGTAATAACACTTGCGCCAACTACTGTATCTCCTTCACGAAGATTGACTCCTCGGACACCTGTCGCGATACGGCTCATGCCACGAACAGCTGATTGATTAAAACGAACAGCATAACCAAACTTGGTACCAATGATGATATCGGTATCTTCTTCTGTCAGCAAGACATTGATTAACTCATCCTCATCCTTGAGATTCAAGGCCTTAAGTCCATTTTGACGAATATTTGCAAATTCTTTGACACTGGTTCTCTTCACGACACCGTGACGAGTTGTGAAGAAGAGATAAGCATCATCACTACGCTCAGAATCAACATTGATGATGGTCTGAATGCTTTCGCCTTCGTCCAACTTCAAAAGATTGACAACTGGCAAGCCCTTGGCTGTACGACCATATTCTGGGATTTCATAACCTTTAAGGCGGTAGACACGTCCTTTATTAGTGAAGAAGAGCAGATGATCATGGGTGCTGGTTGAAACCAACTCACGCACAAAGTCATCATCCTTAACGCCAGTACCTTGGACCCCACGGCCACCACGTTTTTGGGCAGTGAACTCACCTTGGTCCAGACGTTTGATGTAGCCCTTATTAGAAAGGGTAATCAAGACATCCGTCTCCTCAATCAGGTCTTCGTCCTCAAGTGTCAAGACTTCTCCGACCATCAACTCAGTACGACGTTTGTCACCAAACTTGCGTTTGACTTCATCCAACTCGTCTTTGATGATTTGCGCCACACGTTCTGGTTTGGCAAGAATATCTGCCAAATCTGCAATTAAGGCGATCAATTCATCATATTCAGACTGAATCTTATCACGTTCCAATCCTGTCAAACGACGAAGACGCATATCAAGGATTGCCTGACTTTGACGCTCTGAAAGCTTAAACTTGCTCATCAACTCAGCTTGTGCTTCGGCATCTGTTTCACTGGCACGAATGATACGAATCACTTCATCAATATGGTCTAGCGCGATTAAAAGACCTTCTAAGATGTGCGCACGCGCTTCTGCTTTTTCCTTGTCAAAACGTGTACGACGAACAACCACTTCTTTTTGATGTTCGATATAAGCATCCAAAATTTGACGAAGGGACAAAATCTTTGGTACACCATTTTGAATCGCCAACATGTTGAAACCAAAATTGGTTTGCATCTGGGTCATCTTGAAAAGATTGTTAAGGATAACGTTGGCAGACGCGTCGCGTTTCACTTCGATCACGAAACGAACCCCTTCGCGGTTGGATTCATCTCGTACTGCTGTAATACCCTCAATCCGTTTTTCCTGAACCAAACGAACAATATGTTCATGGACCTTGGTTTTGTTGACCATGTATGGAAATTCCGTTACAACAATTCGTTCACGGCCAGTTTTAGTTTCTTCGATTTCAGTACGAGAACGAAGAACAATGGAGCCTTTACCAGTTTCGTAGGCCTTATGAATACCTGATTTCCCCATAACAAGGGCACCAGTTGGAAAATCTGGACCAGGCAAGACTTCCATCAAGTCCTTAGTAGTCACATCTGGATTGTCCATGACTAGCTTAACGGCATCGATGGTTTCACCTAGGTTGTGAGGAGGAATGTTGGTAGCCATCCCTACGGCAATCCCAGTTGCCCCATTGACCAAAAGGTTTGGAAAACGAGCTGGCAAGACCAAGGGTTCACGCTCATTGGCGTCGTAGTTGTCTACGAAATCAACTGTGTTTTTATTGATATCACGAAGCATTTCCAGAGCAATCTTGCTCATACGTGCCTCAGTATAACGCTGTGCGGCAGCACCGTCCCCGTCCATAGAACCAAAGTTTCCATGTCCATCAACGAGCATGTAACGATAGCTCCACCACTGGGCCATACGAACCATAGCCTCATAAATAGACGAGTCTCCGTGAGGGTGGTATTTACCCATGACATCCCCTGTAATACGGGCTGATTTTTTATGGGGTTTGTCTGGAGTAACACCTAGTTCATTCATTCCGTAAAGAATACGACGGTGAACTGGTTTTAAGCCATCTCGAACATCAGGAAGAGCACGCGCTACGATAACACTCATGGCGTAGTCGATAAAGCTGGTCTTCATCTCCTTTGTCAGATTAACATTCACTAAGTTTTTATCCTGCATTAATAAATGCCTCATTTCACAATTAGTAACTAGATATATTATACCATAAAGTGTAGATCATTTCAGTCTTTGGAAATCACTAAAACGTTTACATCGAGAACAAGAGGGCATTTCCGTGACAAAGCTTTTTAAAAGTGATAGAATGAAAATATCTGGGGAATTCCCTAAAAAAATTGAAGGAGATGTTTAGAAAATGACTTCTACTAAACAACACAAAAAAGTGATCCTTGTCGGTGACGGTGCCGTAGGTTCATCTTATGCTTTCGCGCTTGTTACCCAAGGAATTGCACAAGAGCTTGGAATCATTGAAATTCCTCAATTGTTTGAAAAAGCGGTTGGTGACGCAGAAGACCTTAGCCATGCCCTTGCCTTCACTTCACCTAAAAAAATCTACGCTGCAAAATACGAAGACTGTGCTGACGCTGACCTTGTAGTTATCACTGCTGGTGCTCCTCAAAAACCAGGTGAAACTCGTCTTGACCTTGTAGGTAAAAACCTTGCAATCAACAAATCAATCGTTGAGCAAGTTGTTGCTTCTGGTTTCGATGGTATCTTCCTTGTAGCAGCTAACCCAGTTGACGTTTTGACTTACTCAACTTGGAAATTCTCTGGATTCCCTAAAGAACGCGTTATCGGTTCTGGTACTTCTCTTGACTCAGCTCGTTTCCGTCAAGCACTTGCTGAAACAATCGGTGTTGACGCTCGTTCAGTCCATGCCTACATCATGGGTGAACACGGTGACTCAGAATTCGCTGTTTGGTCTCACGCTAACGTTGCCGGTGTTAAATTGGAACACTGGTTGCAAGCTAACCGTGACTTGAACGAAGCTGACCTTGTTGAACTTTTCATCTCAGTTCGTGATGCTGCCTACTCAATCATCAACAAGAAAGGTGCTACATACTACGGTATCGCAGTTGCCCTTGCTCGTATCACTCGCGCTATCCTTGATGACGAAAATGCAGTACTTCCACTTTCAGTATTCCAAGAAGGACAATACGGTGTTGAGAACGTCTTTATCGGTCAACCAGCTATCGTTGGTGCACACGGTATCGTTCGTCCAGTTAACATCCCATTGAACGACGCTGAAACACAAAAAATGCAAGCATCTGCAAAAGAATTGCAAGCAATTATTAATGAAGCATGGAAAAACCCTGAATTCCAAGCAGCTTCTAAAAACTAATGAAAAGAAGGTTCTCATCATGGGAACCTTTTTCTTTTTTCTTTTTGCCCCAATAATACCCCAAAGCAACAAAAAAAGCCTATCGACCAAGCTAGAAGGCTTGATACAATAGGCTTATTAAAGTATCATTATTTAACAGCGTCTTTAAGAGCTTTACCAGCTTTGAATGCTGGAACTTTAGAAGCTGCGATCTTGATTTCTTTACCAGTTTGTGGGTTGCGACCTTTACGTGCAGCACGCTCACGAACTTCAAAGTTACCAAAACCGATCAATTGAACTTTTTCACCAGCTGCAAGGTATTCAGTTACTGCTGCGAATACAGCGTCAACTGCTGCTGCTGAATCTTTCTTAGTCAATTCTGTAGCTTCTGCTACTTTAGCGATCAAATCTTGTTTGTTTGCCATGTTAATAAATCCTCCAAATAATTTCTAATTAACAAATATAATCATATCCTAAAATTGGCTATAGGTCAAGTCAAAAACACTATTTCTAACGATTTTTCTCTATTTTTTTAGGAATTGTAACGAATTAGAATAGCCCAGGCATTTTCTCCCGTATGTGTTTGAATAATAGACCCTGTTTCCAATACAGAGATTGGTTTTTCTACATAAGTTTGCAACAAGTTCTTCATCTCATTTGCCCATTCATTTGTACCTGCATATGAAATTCCAATCTCAGCCACTGATTGATGCGAGAGCGTCTCAGTCAATTCATCAAGCCATTTTTTGAATGTCTTAGCACCTCGTCCCTTAACGATAGGCTGGAGTTCATGATTCTTCATCTGCATCACAACTCGGATGTTCAAAAGAGAGCTTAATAATCCCGTCACACGTCCAATACGTCCGCCCTTAACTAGATTTTCTAATGTTGAAACACCGATATAGAGTTCCGTATGATTCTTAACGTCTTCTACATGAGCTAGGATGGTTTCTAAATCTTTCCCTTCTTGGGCAAGTTTAGCTGCTTCAACTACTTGAAACTTCATAGCTTGGTCTGTAAAAGAACTATCAATAACCGTCACATCAGCAGTTGAGAGACTCGCTCCTTGACGAGCAGCTTCAACAGTTCCTGACAAGGCATGGGACATGTGAATCGCGAGAATCTGACTACCGTCTTTACCTAGTTCTTCAAAAACCTCAGCAAACACTCCTACTGGAGGCTGACTAGTTTTCGGCAGATTCTTACTTTGTTGCATAAGATGAAGAAACTCCCCTTCTTTCAAATCTGCGTCCGAATAAAGCACACTATCGATCATAACGGATAGCGGCACAACCGTAATATTTAACTCTTTTACTACTTCTGGTTCGATGGTAACAGAAGAATCTGTTACAATTTTTACTTGTGTCATAATTTCAATCTTTCTATTCTTTTCAATAAGATAGGGATTTATCACTTTTATTATATCAAAATTTTGTTAAAAAATCATAAGAGATCCAATTAAAACGCTTGAAATTTTGGTATAATCTATCTATAGAAAAAGCGAGGGAGAATCATGATTCGAAAAGTTCAGCCTATTATCACTATCATACTAGGGGCAGCTATTTATGCCTTTGGTCTCACCTACTTTGTAGTTCCCTATCATCTATTTGAGGGTGGTGCGACAGGTATTACACTCATTACCTTCTACCTCTTTAAAATTCCAGTCTCACTGATGAACCTCTTGATCAATATTCCTTTATTTATCCTTGCCTGGAAAATATTTGGTCCTAAAACTCTCTACACCAGTCTCTTGGGGACTATCTCCCTTTCTGTCTGGCTTGCTGTCTTTGAAAAAATTCCTTTACAGTTTGACCTACAAGGGGATCTCATTATCGTTTCGCTAGTTTCTGGTGTTTTACTGGGAGTCGGTTTAGGAGTTATTTTTAATGCTGGTGGGACTACTGGTGGTTCAGATATTGTTGCCCGTATCCTCAATAAATACACCAATATCTCAATTGGTAAATTGCTCTTTGGGATTGACTTTTTTATCCTAATGTTAATTTTAATTATCTTCCAAGATCTTCGTCTTGTTACCTATACTCTCTTGTTTGACTTTATCATCGCTCGTGTTATTGACTTGATCGGTGAAGGGGGCTATGCTGGTAAAGGATTTATGATTATCACTCAGTATCCTGAGCAATTGGCTGATAAAATCAATGAAGAACTAGGACGTGGCGTGACCTATATCTCTGGTCAAGGCTACTACAGTAAGAAAGATTTGAAAATCATTTATTGTATCGTCGGTCGAAACGAAATCGTTAAAATGAAGGATATGATTCACCATATAGATCCTCAAGCCTTTATTACCATCACTGAAGCTCATGAGATTCTTGGGGAAGGATTTACCTACATAAAAGAATAAAACAAAAAAGCTGGGAAATTCCAGCTTTTATTTTTGTTTAGAAAGTGTAGAATGACGATAACCATAAGTAAAGTAAATCACTAGTCCAACCAACAAAGCAAGTCCAAAGGCAATCCATGTTTCCTTGGTATACTGAAGCATAAAGGAAAGACAGATAAGAATGGAAAGGATTGGCAAAAGCGGCACTAAAGGAGTTTTGAACTCTCCTTCTTTTGGCATACCCTTATCTTTTCTGAGTTTGATAATGCCATAAGCAAGTAAGATGAGATAGGCTAGTGTACAGATATTTAGAAAGGCGGCAATGCTTGCCAAGGGGAAAATGCCCGCAGCAATGGCTGAAGCAATCCCTGTTAAGATGGTTGCATTCTTTGGAACTCGGCTGTTTTTGCTTAGTTGTTTGAAGCTTTGAGGCAAAAGTCCATCACGTGCTAAGCTATAAATCATTCGAGAAAGGGCGTAGGTCATGGAAATACACACAGTAATCAAGGTTAGAATGGCTACAAGCGAAACATAATTTGCCACCCAGCCGATACCAATACTCCGTAATGAAAATGCTACTGCATCGTCCACATTGAGCTTACTGTAGTGAACAATCCCTGTCAATACTAAGGTTACCAAAGCATAGAGAATAGTGACGATTGACAGAGAAAGGACAATTCCTCGAGGAACATTCTTTTGCGGACTTTGAATTTCATCAACTGCCATCGAAATCGATTCAAAACCGAGAAAACCAAAGAACATCAAAGAAGCTCCTGCCATTATTCCAGTACTTCCGCCATAAAGCTGACCAAAGCCAAAAGGTGCAAAATTTGACCAATTTTCAGGTTTGATATGCCAAATCCCAACTAGGATAAACAAAGCTAGAGCAGAGAATTTCAAGACCACTAAAAGCGAATTAAAGCGCAAGGCTGCCTTGGAATTCAATAATACTACACCTGTTACCAAAGCAAGCACCAAAATAGGTAAAAGATCGATATAGGTGCCTTGTTCGGGGTTAAAAGTGCCATTTAAGGCTTGGGGCATGGAGATACCATAATTACTGAGTAAGCCCTTAAAGTAAGCTGCCCAGCCAGACGCTACACCCGATATGGCCGTCATGAATTCCATGATGGTCAACCAACCGGCAATCCAGGCTGGCAATTCTCCTAAGATTGCATAGAGGTAACTATAAGCACCTCCTGTTGCAGGCACACGAGAGGCAAATTCCGCAAAAAAGAGAGCTGATAAAGAAACGCATAAAGCAGAAATTACAATGGAAACAACTAGTGAAGGACCAGCTAATGTAGCAGCTGCTGTTCCTGTAATGGTGAAAATCCCTGTCCCTACCATGGCACCAATTCCTAGTAAAATCAAATCCCATAATTTCAAATGGCGACGCATTTCCGTTCGTCCCAGACTAACATCCTTGGTTCTAAAAATATTCATACTTCATCTCCACTAAATGTAATTGTTTTATTTTACCACATAAAAGTATTTTTGTGAATATTTATTAGGTTCATTTTTGAAAAAAATTCTGAACAGGAAGACTTCCTGTTCAGATTCTGCATATTCTTACCCAACTGACCCTTCCATTTCATAGCTAATCAAGCGGTTTAGCTCAACGGCGTATTCCATTGGAAGTTCTTTGGGGATTTGGGAATTCTAAACTTCAAAGTAAGGGAAGGGACGGTCACTATCTAAAGGACGGTTTGGAACTTCTTGTTCTAAAATAGCGCGCCAACCAGATACCAATTCTTCAAAAGTCAGTTGTGCTTCTGGTGAAGCTGTTGTAAGCTTCCGTCCAAACCAAGCCATGGTTGCAGTTTCAAACTGAAGCATAGCGTAGTCGATTACCGGTACATTTGCCTCTTCATAATTTTCATTTACTGCACGCGCTACTTCTGCCGCTTGCGGAAGGAGTTGATTGCTGATTTTATCAACAACACTTGCGTCCATCTCTCGCCAAGAAAGTAATTGACCATCTACCTGATAAAAGAGTTCAAAGGTTTCTTGATTTTTCTTAAAATTTGTAAGAACAAAAGCACGCTCTACGGCATCGGGACCACCAACAGCCTTGACAGCGTTTATCAAAAGAAGCTCTTCCATTTCTCTCCAATAATCATCTGCTTCTTCAGCTAAATCATTTGTAAATGGTGGAACAATTTCCTCGACAGGAATTTCACCTTTATTCGCTTTTTCAACATTACCAAATAATTTTTTTAAGAATCCCATTTGCTTCTCCGTTTTCTTTTATCCAACTGACCCTTCCATTTCATAGCTAATCAAGCGGTTAAGCTCAACAGCGTATTCCATTGGAAGTTCTTTTGTGAAAGGTTCGACAAATCCCATGACAATCATCTCGGTTGCCTCAGATTCTGACAAACCACGGCTCATGAGGTAGTAGAGTTGTTCTTCTGAAATCTTAGATACCTTGGCTTCGTGCTCCAGAGCAACTTGCGAGTTGTGGATTTCATTAAATGGAATGGTATCTGATGCTGACAAGTCATCCATGATAATGGTATCACACTCGATGTGAGAAACAGATTTCTTAGAGTTCTTGTTGAAAGTCACTTGTCCACGGTAGTCAACCTTTCCTCCACCTTTAGCGATTGATTTAGAGACAATAGACGAGCTCGTATGTGGAGCATTGTGGATCATCTTAGCACCAGTATCTTGGTGTTGCCCTGCATTGGCAAAGGCAATCGAAAGCATGGTCCCACGCGCTCCTTCTCCATCAAGGTAAACAGATGGATATTTCATAGTCGTTTTGGCACCCAAGTTCCCATCAATCCACTCAACAGTAGCATCTTTTTGTGCCTTAGCACGTTTTGTAACTAAGTTATAGACGTTATCAGACCAGTTTTGGATAGTTGTGTAGCGCATGTAAGCTCCATCCAAAGCAAAGATTTCTACGATAGCCGCATGCAAGCTGTTGCTTGAATATGTTGGCGCAGTACATCCTTCTACGTAGTGGACACTTGCTCCCTCATCGACAATAATCAAGGTACGTTCAAACTGACCAGTATTTTCGTTGTTGATACGGAAGTAAGTTTGAAGCGGAATGTCTACCTTGACCCCTTTCGGTACGTAGATAAAGGTTCCACCAGACCATACTGCTGAGTTAAGGGCTGCTAACTTGTTATCTGTCGGCGGTACTAACTTCGCAAAGTATTGCTTAAACAAGTCTGGGTATTCCTTGAGGGCAGAATCTGTATCTGTAAAGATGATACCTAACTTCTCAAATTCTTTCTTCATGTTATGGTAAACTACTTCTGACTCATACTGGGCAGAAGCTCCAGCTAGATAGGCACGCTCAGCTTCAGGAATCCCGATCCGTTCAAAGGTTTCTTTGATTTTTTCAGGAACGTCATCCCAAGAACGGGCTGGTTTGTCAGATGGTTTTTGGTAGTAGATCAAATCATCAAAGTCAATCTCTGACAAGTCTGCTCCCCAAGTTTGCATGGGCATTTTCTTAAAGGTTTCGTAAGATTTCAATCGAAATTCTAACATCCACTCAGGCTCACCCTTGGCAGCAGATAATTCACGAATAACACCTTCGTTGAGTCCTTTTCCTGTCGATAGGACAGGCTCTACATCATCATGGAAACCAAATTTATATTCACCAAGGTCAATTGGTTTTGGTTCTACTCTTTCTTCAGCCATAATATCCTTTCTTTCATTATATATTTCTATGTTTCTTATTTATCTTCTTGATTTTCAATTGTTTTTTTGAGAGCATTCCAAGCTAGGGTTGCACACTTTATTCTTTGAGGGAATTTGGCAACACCTGATAAGAAAGCCGCGTCTCCAAGTTGGTCTTGACGCTCATCTTTTTGCCCTTGAACCATTTCTGAAAAAATAGTTGCTAATTCTAAAATTTCTTGCTTTGTTTTACCTAAAACTGCATCCGTCATCATACTAGCAGAAGCAGTTGAAATGGTACAACCAGAGTTTAGAAAAGCGATATCTTCCAAGCGATCTTCCTCGTTAAACTTGACAGAGAGGTTGATAACATCCCCGCAGGTTGGATTGTTGAGACTGATTTGCTCAGCATCTTCCAACTTCCCTTGGTGATGTGGATTTTTCGAATGGTCCGCTACCACTGCCATATAAAGGCTATCTAGTTTAGAAAGTGCCATTGAAAAACTCCTTTGTCTTTTGTAAGGCATCGACTAGCTTGTCACAATCTGCTTTGGTATTGTAGATATAAAAACTTGCACGAGCTGTTGCTGGAACATCCAAATACTGGAGCAAGGGTTGGGCACAGTGGTGACCCGCTCGAACAGCCACTCCTTCATAATCCAAAGCAGTCGCAAGGTCGTGAGGATGAAGGTCGCCTAGGTTAAAGGCAATGACACTTGAACGTTGAGACAAGTCCTGTGAACCATAAATGGTCAGTCCTTCAATCGCCTGCAGTTTTGGATAGACGTATGCGATTAATTCCTGTTCATGAGATTCAATGGCATCCATACCAATCTTTTCTAGATAATCCACTGCAGCAGCTAGTCCAATTGCCCCTGCCATATTAGGAGTACCAGCCTCGAATTTCCAAGGCAATTCCTTCCAACTAGCAGATTGCTCATAGACAAAATCAATCATCTCACCGCCAAATTCAACTGGTGACATTTGCTCCAGATACTTTTCTTTACCGTAAAGGACACCAATACCAGTTGGACCAGCCATCTTATGACCTGAAAAGGCAAAGAAGTCCACATCCAAGTCCTGAACATCAATCTTCATATGAGGCGTAGATTGAGCACCATCCACCACCATAATAGCTCCAACTTGGTGAGCCATTTGTGTGATTTCTTTGATCGGATTGACCACTCCTAGGACATTTGAAGCATGAGCTAGAGAAACAAACTTGACCTTGTCAGTCAATTTAGCCCTCAAGTCATCCATATCCAGAGCTCCATCCTTGAGATAGACATAGATAAGCTCTGCTCCAGCCTTACGGCAGGCTTCCTGCCATGGAATGATGTTGGAATGATGTTCCATGACAGAAATCAAAACCTGGTCTCCCTCAGTCAGGATTTCCTCAGCATAACGCGCTACCCAGTTAAGACTGGTCGTCGTTCCTCTAGTAAAGAGTACTTCCTTTGTAGAACCAGCATTGATAAACTGACGAATGGTTTCACGAGCATCTTCATAAGATGCTGTCGCACGCTCTGCCAAAGTATGAACCCCACGGTGAACATTGGCATTGTCCTGCTTATAGTAGCGGTTGATTGTTTCAAGAACTGCTAGTGGTTTTTGTGTCGTCGCAGCATTGTCCAGATAGACCAGAGGTTCATCGTTAACAATCTGGTCTAAAATTAGAAAATCCTTGCGAATCGCTTCTACATCTAACATAGGCTTCCCCTTAGCGTTTTGACAATTTTTCTTCGATAGTTGCTATCATTTCATCACGAACTTCCTTGACTGGAATCTCCACGATTACAGAACCTAGGAAACCACGAACAACCAAACGTTCTGCAGTTGCCTTGTCCAAGCCACGGCTCATGAGGTAGTACATGTCTTCAGGATCCACCTGACCGATAGAAGCCGCGTGGCCTGCAGTAACATCATTTTCATCAATCAAAAGAATTGGGTTGGCATCTGAACGTGCTTGGTCTGAAAGCATGAGAACACGACTCTCTTGTTGGGCATCTGCTCCCTTAGCACCCTTGATAATGTGGCCAATACCATTGAAGGTCAAGGTTGCTTTTTCAAGAATAACCCCATGTTGAAGAATATTTCCGATTGAGTTGCAACCATAGTTTGTCACTCGAGTATCAATCCCTTGCACCTGACGACCACTTGATAGGGCTACAACCTTAAGGTCAGCATGGCTACCATTTCCAATCAAGTCGCTATCAAAGTCTGCAACGACATTTCCTTCGTTCATGACACCAATCGCCCAGTCAATGCTTGCATCGTTGCCCAATTTACCACGACGGCTAATGTAGGCCGTAACATTTTCACCTAGACGGTCAATCGCTGCAAACTTGACTTGCGCACCAGAACGAGCAATCACTTCAACTGTGATATTGGCAGTTGCTTTTGCACTGCCTCCACCGCGTGACTCTAAACGTTCAAGATAACTAATCTTACTGTTCTTACCAGCGATGATGAGGATATGCTTGTTAAATGGCACATCGCTATCACTGTCTTGGTAGAAAATCCCTTCGATTGGCTCTGCAATCTCAACATTATCGGGAATGTAGAGAACCGCACCACTGTTAAAGTAAGCTGTGTGGTAGGCTGCCAACTTGTCATCGTCATACTTAACAGATGACATGAAGAATTCTTCTACGAGTTCTGGAATTTCTTCTAAAGCTGAGTGGAAGTCTGTAAAGACTACTCCTTGTTCAGCCAACTCAACTGGAATTTGTTCAAAAACTGTTTGAGTTCCAACTTGAACCAACTTCAAGTGATTATCTAGAGCTGTGAAGTCTGGAACATTTGCTGATGGATCACTTTCTGTAATGGTTCCATCTCCCAGATTCCAACGGTGAAATTTCACACGCTCGATAACTGGTAATTCCAAACTCTCAATCTTATCAAAAGCTTTTTGACGGAGTTCGGACAACCAGCTTGGTTCAGCGTGCATTTCTGAAAAAAGTTTAATAGTTTCTTTAGTCATTTACTTCTCCTAAAAGATACGAGGGAATTACAATTCTTCCTTGTAGTCATAGCCAAGTTCTTCAGCTAGTTTTGCGTATCCTTCACGTTCCAAACGGGCAGCCAATTCTGGGCCACCAGAAAGAACAACACGACCTTCCATCATCACGTGTACCACGTCTGGTGTGATGTAGTTCAAGAGACGTTGGTAGTGAGTGATGATCATGGCACCAAAGCCTTCACCACGCATAGCATTCACACCTTTCGATACAACTTTAAGGGCATCAATATCAAGACCTGAGTCAATCTCATCCAAAAGGGCAAAAGTTGGTTCCAACATCAAGAGTTGAAGAATTTCATTGCGTTTTTTCTCACCACCAGAGAAGCCTTCGTTTAGGTAACGCTCTGCCATTTCTTCTTTCATGTTGAGCAATTCCATTTTCTCGTCTAGTTTAGTGATGAACTCACGAACTGAAATTTTTTCGTCATCTTCTTTACCAGCATTCATAGCTGCACGAAGAAATTCAGCATTTGTAATTCCAGGAATTTCTGATGGATATTGCATAGCAAGGAAAAGTCCCATACGCGCACGCTCATCCACTTCCAACTCAAGGATATTTACACCATCAAACAAGACCTCACCTTTTGTGACTTCATAGTTAGGGTTTCCCATGATAGCTGCAGAAAGAGTTGATTTACCAGTCCCATTCGGTCCCATGATAGCTGCGATTTCTCCTGTTTTCAGAGTCAGATTGACTCCTTTCAAAATTTCTTTTCCTTCAATCTCAACGTGAAGATCTTTGATCTCTAATACTGACATGATAGTTCCTTTCTTTTTCAAACATTTTGCTCAATACTTTAGGAAATTGCTTACAATCCCTAAAAAATAGGACAAAAGGTCAATAAATATACTCTACTAGTATAACAAAAAAAAGCCTAAAAGGCTTTGATTTTGTTTAGAAGCTGGGGGCTAATCCTTGCGGTTTAGGTGCTGATCAATAGCGTCTACAATTTTTCCTATCACATAACTTAACCTAAAGTTTCGAAAGAGTAAAATCGCCCAAAAAGCTGCCATAACGTATCGACCAGTCATCAAGGATTCATTGAAAAAATAAGTCTCAGCTGCCGTGAATAACGCTATTATGATAAATTGTTGTCTATTCATAAGATTATTGTATCATGAAATCCACTTTTAGTCTTCTTCAACCATGACTTTATCAGCAAGAAATTCAAATCCTTCTGGAATCAGACTCTCTTCTTCCACCTCTTGGTCAGCTTGAGGAGACTTGTTTTTAGCTGAAAATGCTGCTCGAACCTCTTTCCATTCCTCTAGAGAAATAGCCAGAATCTCAGGTGAAAATCCAGCTGCCTGACTGAGAATATTGCCAAACATAGTATTGAGGTTATCCCGTTTCATGGTTTGACCAGCATTAAAATTAGACTCAAAGGCTAAAATAGCATGGTGTTCATTGGCCGCAACTGGTTGAGAACCTACGAGAAGAGCCTTATCTGGTCCAGCTAAACTTTCAATCACTTCTCCCCACGCATTCTGGAGGCGAATCAAGTTTTGTCGTGCCAAATCAGGATTTTCAACAGCTTCTTGCAGAATAGACTGAACTTTGTTGCGATCCACTCGATAGACTGTCTTGGAAGTGGCTGGACGACTAGGGACTGGGGCAACTTGTTTAGGAGCTGTTCCTACATTAGCAAGCTCTTGTTTGAGACGGGCGACTTCCTGTCTCAGTGCAGAAATTTCACTTTCAACAGCTCCCGAAACCGCAGATTCAGGCTTAATTTCCGCTAAACGAATGGTCATCATTTCAGCATAAATCTTAGGTTGCAAACTGGCCTTCATATCTGCTAAACTCACTGTCGCTAGACGAATCATTTCAAAGAGACTTTCCTGAGACAGAGCTAGATTGTCCATAAAAACTGGACTATGATGAGTATTTTCGCCACCTGTCTGAACAACCAGTAGATCACGCAAATACTGCAAGAGATCCGTCACAAAACGTGTCATGCTCTTGCCATTTTCAAACAATAGATTCAAAGAATCGAGCGCTTTTGAGACATCCTGTTGGGCCAAGGCGGCCACATAGTCATCTAGAGCTGATAGACTAATAGTGCCTGTAATCTCCTCAGAAATAGCCGTCGTTAAAGCATTCCCTTGCGTCAAACTCAAGGCTTGATCCAGAATAGACAAGGCATCCCGCATTCCACCTTCAGCCCGTCTAGCAATGATTTCCACAGCCTCTGGTTCAGAACTGATATTCTCTTTTGACAAAATAGTTTGGATATGGTCCTTAATATCTTGCGTTCGAATCGATTTAAACTCAAAACGTTGAACACGCGATAAAATAGTTGCTGGAATCTTATGCAATTCGGTGGTCGCTAAGATAAAGACAACATTCTGAGTTGGCTCCTCAAGAGTCTTCAAAAGCGCATTGAAGGCTCCCGTAGACAGCATATGAACCTCGTCAATAATGTAGACCTTATAACGAGCCAAACTAGGAGCATAGGTGGATTTATCACGAATTTCTCGGATTTCATCAACTCCGTTATTCGAAGCCGCATCCATTTCGATAACATCTTCTAAGCTACCTTCTGTCACAGCCTGACAAATATAGCAGTTATTGCATGGTTCCCCGTCCACTTGGTTCGGACAGTTCATTGCCTTGGCAAAAATCTTGGCTACACTGGTTTTACCAGTTCCACGAGGACCTGAGAAAAGATAAGCGTGACTAATTTTTTCCTGCTCAACAGCTTGTCTTAGAGTTTTTGCCACAACCTCTTGTCCGACTAATTGTGAAAAAGTTTGGCTTCTATATTTTCGATAAAGTGCTTGATACATTAGGCTTTCTCCTCAAACATCGTAAAGTCCCATTCTGTCTTCTCAAGCAAAATAGCGACAAATTGTTCCAAGTAATCACGGTCAATGGCATTGTAATCATCAATAAGTGAAGAATCCAGGTCTAAGACACCCAGCAATTGACCATTCTTGAGCATGGGAACCACGATTTCACTCTTGGCCATACTATCACAAGAAATGTAGTTTGGATAGGTGGTCACATCGCCAACTAAAACAGTCTCTTGAAACTCAGCAGCTTCTCCACACACGCCTTTTCCAAGCGGAATGCGAATACAAGAAACACCACCCTGAAAAGGCCCTAAAATCAACTCGCTACCATCAAACAGATAAAAACCTGAAAATACAGTATTGGGGAAGCGAGATTTTAGGAGGGCACTAGCATTTGAAAGATTGGCAAGAACATTGGTCTCACCTTCTAGTAAGTAAGAGAGTTCCTCATTTAACAATTGATATTGTGATTGTTTTTCTGAATCTAACATAGAACTATTATATCAAAAATGAGAAAGAGACAAAAGAAAAATCCCTTGTTTTAAACAAAGGATTTTGCGATTATCAATTTGATTAAAGTTCGATATCACCGAACAAGTCAGCCATTGAGAATCCTGTTTGTGTTTCTGGAAGTTCGAAATCACGTTTTTCTTGACGTTTTGGACGACGTGGACGAGCAGCGCGTTTCTCTTCTTTTTGTCCTTCTTCTTGAGCTGGACGTTCTTCAAGAGCTTTGATAGAAAGTGATACACGTTCTGCGTCAGCGTTAACATCAAGGACTTTAACAGTAACTTCTTGACCAACAGTAAGAGCTTCTTTTGGATTTTCGATACGTTTGTGTGAAATTTGTGATACGTGAACAAGTCCATCGATACCTGGCAATACTTCAACAAATGCACCGAAGTCAGTCAAACGTTTAACTGTTCCTTCTACTACATCACCTTTAGCCAATTTTTGCTCAACGCCATCCCATGGTCCAGGTGTTGTTGCTTTAAGTGAAAGTGAAACGCGTCCTTCTTCTTCGTTAAGATCAAGGATCTTCACTTCGATTTCTTCACCAACAGTTACAACTGATTTAGGTGAAACGTTACGTTCGTGTGACAATTCAGTCAAGTGAACCAATCCATCAACACCACCAAGGTCGATGAAAGCACCGAAGCTTGTGATACGAGCAACTTTACCAGTTACTACATCACCAACAGCCAATTTACCGAATACTTCAGCACGAGCTGCTGCAGTAGCTGCTTCAACAACTTCACGACGTGAAAGGATGAAGCGGTTTTCTTTAGCGTCAACTTCTTTGATTTTAGCATCAAATTCTTGACCTACGAAACGCTCAGTGTTACGTACGAAACGAGTGTCCAACATTGAAGCTGGGATAAATCCACGTACGCCTTCAAATTCTACTGAAAGTCCACCTTTAACGGCACGAGTTCCTTTAACAGTAACAACTTCTTCTTCGCGTCCTACAAGTTTGTCCCATGCTTTGCGAGCTTCAAGGCGTTTTTTAGATACAAGGTATGTAACTGTATCAGTATCTTTACCAACTACTTGACGAAGTACAAGAACATCCAATACTTCTCCTACTTTAACAAAGTCATTGATATCTGCATCGCGATCGTTTGTCAATTCGCGAAGAGTCAAGACACCTTCAACACCAGTCCCAGAGATTGCAACGTTAGCTTGAGTCGCATCAACTGTCAATACTTCAGCACTAACAACATCACCAGGCTCAACTTGGCTAACGCTATTTAGCAAATCTTCAAATTCGTTCATCTAAAAAATCCTCCAACAATCAAGTTTTTTCTAAACTTGACATACTTATAATTTTTTTCCTAAGCACCCGCAAGGACATGTTCATATCGTTCACGTCTTTCAATTATAAAAATAAAATACCCTAAGATATTTTCTTTTTATCTTGAATTTATTACCTAAGAACTGGGGTAGCTGGATTCGAACCAACGCATGAGGGAGTCAAAGTCCCTTGCCTTACCGCTTGGCTATACCCCATTGATAAATGGAGAGAGAGGGATTCGAACCCCCGAACCCGAAGGAGCGGATTTACAGTCCGCCGCGTTTAGCCTCTTCGCTATCTCTCCAATGTTTAACGAGAACTATTATATCATGAAATTTTCAATAAAACAAGTATTATTTTGTCAAATTATAGTTTTCAATCAAAATTTCCACAGCTTTTTCAAGTTTTTTATAAAAACTATCGACATTTCCATTCTTTATGATGGCAAATTGGTTATCTAATTCGGCAATTTCACCAATAACCTTTTTCCCAATCGTCAAAACGTAACCTTCATAACTGTCTTTTCCAACGGTCACTTTTGCATCTGTTAATTGAATTTCAATTTTCTTATCTTTTTTACTCATACTTTACCTCTTTTCACTTTTTCTATTGTACAAGAAAATGCGCAAACTAGCAAGAAAAAACTCCATTTCAGCCCTTACAACTGTATGGAGTTCTTCTTTATTTCATGTCATTTAGTCCACTTTGACAATCCATCCCTCTGGTGCTTCCACATCACCGAATTGGATACCGGTCAATTCATCATAGAGTTTACGTGTTACAGGACCTACTTCTGTTTCACTATAGAAAACATGGAATTCATCATCATGTTGGATGCCCCCAATTGGAGAGATAACTGCTGCTGTTCCACAAGCACCTGCCTCTACAAAACGATCCAAATTGTCAATCGGGACATCGCCTTCAATCGGTGTCAAGCCCAAGCGGTGTTCAGCCAAGTAAAGCAAAGAGTACTTGGTAATAGATGGTAAGATAGATGGGCTTAATGGCGTAACAAATTCGTTGTTCGCTGTAATTCCAAAGAAGTTGGCTGATCCGACTTCTTCAATCTTTGTATGTGTAGATGGGTCTAAGTAGATAACATCTGAAAATTGGCGTGACTTGGCCATTTTACCTGGGAGGAGACTAGCAGCATAGTTTCCACCTACCTTGGCCGCACCCGTACCATTTGGAGCTGCCCGGTCGTATTCATCCTGAATCAAGAAGTTGGTTGGGACTAAACCACCTTTAAAATAGTTACCAACCGGCATAGCAAAGATGGTGAAAATATACTCTTCTGCTGGTTTAACCCCAATAATATCCCCAACACCAATCAAAAGTGGACGAAGATAAAGGGTTCCACCTGTTCCATATGGTGGTACGTATTCCTCATTTGCACGCACAACTGCTTTACAAGCTTCTACAAACATTTCTGTCGGAACTTGTGGCATCAAAAGACGGTCACAAGTACGTTGCAGACGCTTGGCATTTTCGTCAGGACGGAACAGTTGAACACTGTCATCCTTGGTACGATAGGCTTTCAGACCTTCAAATGCTTGCTGTCCATAGTGGAGACTTGGAGAAGATTCAGAAATATGGAGAGTCGAGTCCTCTGTTAATCCCCCTTGATCCCAATGTCCATTTTTGTAATGAGCGATATAACGATAAGGTAATTTCATATAAGCAAAGCCAAGATTTTCCCAATCAATTGCAACTGTCATGTGTTTCTCCTTTATACTATTCAAACTATGTGTTCTATTCTACACTTTTCTACTAAAATTTCAAGTATTATTTGTAATTTTCTGAAAATTTTCTCAACAAAAAGAAATCAGTCACTTGGACTGTTTCTTTACAGATTTGCTTTTTCCTCTTTCAAGACTTCTTTCAGGTAAGCATCGAAAACTTCTTCATCTGAAATGGTGTCTGAGATAAAGCTTCCATTGCTAGTACGTTCTGATAGGTTCAAATCTTGCAATCGACTCTCATAGATTGTTCCCTTGTTAGATTGGACAAGCAGTGTTTGGTCGTTCTCTTCCACTTCTGTACTAAAGAGATCACCAACGAAACCTTGCTCTGCAACTGCTCCTGCTAAGAAGACACGATGCGGTTTGTTTTTTAACTCACGCAAGACTTGTAGTCCTCGTTTGGCACGGCTGGTTGCTGGAATTTCGTCAATAGAAACACGTTTTAAACTACCACGTTGGGTCAAGAGGAAGAAGGATGAGGTGTTACAGATAAAGGCGGATTGGAGGACATCATCTTCTTTCAGGTTCATAGCCTTAACACCTGCAGCCTTGGCACCGACAACAGGAACCTCTTCGATATTGAAACGAAGGGCATAACCGTTTTGGCTAATCAAGAGTACATCATCTAGTTTAATCGGAGCTACTGCTACAATCTGATCTGTCTCGTCTTTGAGCTTAGCATACTTGACAGACTTCGACTTGTAGGTTCTCCATGGAGAGAATTCTTTGCGTTCTACGCGTTTGATTTGACCAAGACGAGTTGCAGCAAAGTAGGTTGTCGCATCCTCAAACTGATCCACGACTTCAGCATAAAGGATTTCTTCGTTAGTTTCGAAGTTTGTAATGGTCTGGCTCAGATGCTCTCCGATATCCTTCCAGCGAATATCTGCCAACTCGTGGATTGGTCGATAGATGACATTTCCAAGAGTTGTAAACATCAAGAGGTGTTGCGTTGTCTTGGCAGACTGTACAAAGATCAAACGATCATCATCACGCTTGCCAATTTCTTCCAGCGTAGAAGCTGCAAAGGAACGTGGGCTAGTACGCTTGATGTAACCAGCCTTGGTCACGCTGACATAAGTATCTTCCTCGGCGATAAGACTAGCTGTATCAATCTCGATGACTTTCGCAGTGTCTTCTAAAGAACTTAAACGTGGAGTCGCAAATTTCTTCTTGACCTCACGAAGTTCTTTCTTCATGAGATTGTACATAGTCCGTTCATCACCGATAATTGCCGCAAGCATGGCAATCTTCTCACGAAGTTCTGCTTCTTCCTCCTGCAAGACAACCACATCGGTGTTGGTCAAACGGTACAGTTGCAAGGTAACGATGGCCTCAGCCTGCTCTTCTGTAAAATCATAGCTAACCTTGAGGTTCTCCTTAGCATCAGCCTTGTTCTCAGAAGCACGGATAAGGGCGATGACTTCGTCCAAAATCGAAATCACGCGAATCAAACCTTCAACGATATGGAGACGTTTTTCAGCCTTTTCCTTGTCAAAGCGGGAACGCGCCAAGATGACTTCGCGACGGTGGGCGATATAGCTAGACAGGATTGGAACAATCCCGACCTGACGAGGTGTGAAATTGTCAATCGCCACCATGTTAAAGTTGTAATTGATTTGCAGGTCAGTATATTTGAATAGATAGTTGAGAACCAGCTCTGTATTAGCATCTTTCTTGAGTTCAATAGCAATACGAAGACCATCACGGTCAGACTCATCACGAACCTCAGCGATCCCTGCCACCTTGTTATTAACACGAACATCATCGATTTTCTTGACCAGATTGGCCTTATTGATTTCATAAGGAATTTCAGTGATAACGATTTGTTCCTTACCACCTTTTAGCTTTTCAATCTCCGTCTTAGATCGAACGACCACGCGCCCTTTCCCAGTTTCATAGGCCTTCTTGATTTCATCACGACCCTGAATAATCCCTCCTGTCGGGAAATCTGGTCCAGGCAAGAATTCCATGAGCTTGTCCACCTTGGCTGTTGGGTGGTCAATCATGTAGACTGTCGCATCGATAACTTCGGCCAAATTATGTGGTGGAATATCTGTGGCATAACCAGCCGAAATCCCAGTCGAACCATTGACCAAGAGGTTTGGAAAAGCTGCTGGCAATACCGTCGGTTCTTTCTCGGTATCGTCAAAGTTCCAAGCAAAGGGAACTGTCTTCTTCTCAATGTCCTGAAGAAGATAACCGGCAATCTCAGATAAACGCGCCTCGGTATAACGCATAGCCGCAGGCGGATCCCCATCCATAGAACCGTTATTACCGTGCATTTCAACTAGAATCTCACGATTTTTCCAATCCTGAGACATACGGACCATAGCATCATAGATAGAAGAGTCACCGTGTGGGTGGAAATTCCCCATGATGTTCCCGACAGACTTGGCAGACTTACGGTAGCTCTTGTCAAATGTATTGCCATCCTTATTCATAGAATAAAGAATACGACGCTGAACCGGCTTCAACCCATCCCGAATGTCTGGCAAAGCCCGGTCTTGAATGATGTACTTGGAGTAGCGACCAAATCGCTCTCCCATGATGTCCTCAAGGGACATATTTTGAATGTTACTCATATAGGATACAGAGCCCGTAAAATACAAAGGAAATTTATCTTTTTCACACAGTATTTAGGGCATGTTCAACTCCTTTCAAAGAATGTAGAGTAGGTTTTTATAGAATAAGGGATAATTTACAGAAATTAGTCTCGTGTTCAGTTACTATATATAACCAAACGATCCTTTCTGTAGTTTAATCTTTTAAATTATATATTTTTTTTAGTTAGTGATTTGAAAGTCTCTCCTCAGCATACTCAATCATCCTCTCTGCCACTTCCTTATCATAGTCAAGACCCATCTTGTTAGCAAGGTATTGAGCTTCTTGGTGGAAATGTTTCATTGTAGCAAATAAAGGCTGAGTGATTTTGTCTAAACTGGAGAAATCAAGCAGATTTGAGAATTCCTTTTCTTTCTCAGTAGGTAAATAGTTAAAGAGATACTTGTAGTTCTTGCCAATATCGACAGTCCCCTTATCACTTGCTACCTGCCAGGCTAAGACCTTCAGGAGTTCTTGGTGACAAATCCCATAGAGATGGTCAGTAGCGTAGAGTAGTTGCTTGCGACAGATTCCTTTGACCACATAGGCAGAAACCCACCAAAATTCATTGCAGGCTTTTTCAAAATCTATCTGACTAGCTGGACTTGTCCAGTAACGCTGAGGATTTGGAGAATATGGCGCAAACAAGCCCTTAGTGTCCTCTAGCACCGTGAAATCCGCTTCGCTTTCTACCCACTCCTTGATATACTCTTTAGGACATAGAGTCAAATCAATACGGTTGCCATCTTCAAAGAGCATGAGATAGAGACGACGGTTTCCTAGGATATTATGCTGCTCAATGATACGAGCGCCAAACTGGTCCAACCAAGCAAGATTGCTTGTTAGAGTGTCTAAGTCATCCACAACATAAACCACGTCGTAATCCTGAAATTCATCTTTTGGTGCTTTTGGATTTGTCCGTGAACCAGACATAGCGACAGCCTCGACTTGTATATTTTCGGCTACCTGTAAAATTAATCTCAGCATTTGCGCTTCACTTCTATGTTGTCTGCACATATCTTTTATAGAATTACTTTTCATTGCCGTCTTGCTCCTCTTGTTTTTGGATGCCTCGTATTCTTTTCATCTCAAGTTCGCCTACTATCAATTGGATAGTTGAACAAATCCCCAAAACGATTAAAATAAAATAAAACAAATTCATATCGTTTCTATGATATATTTGAAAGCTTCTCCATAATACAAAAGTATTTACTAATGAAAGAAGGAAAAGTAAAATAGCATTGAATAGGAGTGTTATAGCAAACTTACTCTTAAAATACCTATAATGTTTTCCAATTCTATAGAGAGTATATAGTGAAAAAACAATCATCAAAGGGGTGAACACAAGTGCATAAAATAAGATAAACCCTATTCCTGAGTATGGTTTACTTTCCATTGGTAGATCTAATAGACAGATACCAATAGTGAGGATGTTCAATATAAACAAGGATACTGTGCGAGCACACTCTTTTCTACCTTTACTGGTCGTTAAATCATATATAATTCCAAAAATGGCTAGGAGAACAAGGAAAAAAGGCAACATTAATAACGTAATCAATACCGCACCTCCAATAGTTTTAGCGATTATTTACATACAAAAGATGATCGTCACCTTTACTTGAACTTCATAACTCCCCTGTCTGGTAAAGGTTATACCCTTCGTAATAACATGAACATCCACACCCTTAAAGAAACTGGCCTGAGTGAGGTCATCCGTCAGATTATTGAGGAGGAGATACTTGAGTTCTTGCCAGCATCAACTTTTAAAGTTTCAGCTGTTTTTAAAATCAGTCCAAGCATTTAGGATTCTGTTCTCATATTTCACTCCTTCATCGCTTAGAGCAGTTTGAAATTATTTTTCATTATAAATCGTAAACCATTGGCCATCTCTGACATAATCTAAGCAATTAATCACTATACCCAACCAAAAAGTATTCTGTGTCTTACTGATTTCGTTTGGTGTAATGGAGATAGAGAGGAGGAAGATAGGAAACTAGAATCATCAAAATCATTACCAAGAATGTCAACAGATGGATCTGAACTAAATTTACCACATACCATCCCAGAATACCCACAGATAGAGGACCTAAAACATAGGATAGGAAAATCAAAAAAGCCTTCCACCGTTTCTCCGGATAGACGTAACACAATCGAATCAGTGTGTATACTAAGGCTCCTGCTATCAAAGGAAAACCAATAAAAAGCATGATAGCAGACGCCACCAAAGCACTGGATTCTGAGGAATCCATATTGAATAAAAGCATCAAGATCATAAATAAAGTAAATACAATCGGTGCATATAATCCCTGGAAACTTTTTTTTCGACTGTTAATGTAGAATGCAAGAATAGCCGAGGGTAAAGAAACTAAGAAAATCAAACCCAAGTAACTACCAAAAATCGAATGTCCGGAACTATCCATTATTCATACTCCTTAAAACACTGTCGCTTCTTCCAGCGTAAACTTAACATTATCTTCAATCCATTTACGACGTGGTTCGACCTTGTCTCCCATGAGGACATTGACGCGGCGTTCGGCGCGTGCTAAGTCTTCAATTGTGACACGAATGAGAGTTCGAGTCTCTGGATTCATGGTTGTTTCCCAGAGCTGGTCCGCATTCATCTCTCCTAGACCTTTGTAGCGTTGGAGGGTAGCGCCTTTGCCGAACTGCTTGCGGAGTTCTTCTAACTCACCATCCGTCCAAGCGTAGGCCACTTCTTCTTTTTTACCTTTCCCTTTGGACATCTTGTAAAGAGGCGGAAGGGCGATATAGACATGGCCTGCCTCAACTAGGGGACGCATGTAACGGTAGAAAAACGTTAAGAGCAAGGTCTGGATATGGGCACCATCGGTATCGGCATCGGTCATGATAATGATCTTGTCATAGTTGGCATCTTCAAGGGAGAAATCTGCCCCTACACCCGCTCCGATGGTATAAATCATGGTATTGATTTCTTCATTTTTGAGGATATCTGCCATCTTGGCCTTGGCTGTATTGATAACCTTACCACGAAGAGGCAAAATAGCCTGAAACTTACGGTCACGACCTTGCTTGGCAGAACCACCGGCAGAGTCCCCCTCGACCAGATAGAGTTCATTCTTGGCAGGGTTTTTAGACTGAGCTGGTGTTAATTTACCAGA
The DNA here is from genome assembly GCF_002355895.1 of Streptococcus sp. NPS 308. Taxonomy (NCBI): domain Bacteria; kingdom Bacillati; phylum Bacillota; class Bacilli; order Lactobacillales; family Streptococcaceae; genus Streptococcus; species Streptococcus sp. NPS 308. Next base: position 815,386 of record NZ_AP017652.1, on the reverse strand, counting down.
CAATAAGCCCTTATCTTTTTTATTTTTCTTACCATTTCGACTCTCATCACGCGCCTTACGTGCTGCTTCACGAGCGTCACGAGCCTTGATAGCCTTACGGATAAGATTGGAAGCTAGTTCTCCATTTTCCATGAGGAAGAAAGTTAATTTTTCTGCAACAATGCTATCCACAATCGGGCGAGCTAGTGGACTTCCAAGTTTGTCCTTGGTCTGTCCTTCAAACTGGAGGTGTTCTTCAGGAACTAGGATAGAAAGAACGGCCGCTAGTCCCTCACGATAGTCTGAACCTTCAAGGTTTTTATCTTTTTCCTTGAGGAGACCTGTCTTACGCGCATAGTCATTCATGACCTTAGTGATAGCAGACTTGAGTCCTGTCTCGTGCGTTCCACCATCTTTAGTACGTACGTTATTGACAAAGGATAGAATGTTATCTGAAAATCCATCATTATACTGGAGGGCAACTTCCACTTGGAAACCATTGTCTTCGCCTTCAAAGTATAGGACTGGCGTCAAGGTTTCCTTGTCTTCATTGAGATAAGAAACAAAGTCCTGTACCCCGTTCTCATAATGGAATTCGATTGCTTCATCTGTTCGCTTATCTGTCAAAGACAAGGTCACATTTTTCAAGAGAAAGGCTGACTCATTGAGTCGTTCTGAAATGGTATTGTATTTGAAGTCAGTCGTAGAGAAAATCGTCGCGTCAGGCATGAAAGTGACTTTGGTACCTGTCTTAGACTTGGGTGCTGTACCAATTTTCTTCAAGGTTGTGACGGGTTTACCACCATTTTCAAATCGTTGTTTATAAACCGTTCCATCACGGGTGATTTCAACTTCCAGCCAACTTGATAGGGCATTAACGACTGAAGATCCCACTCCGTGGAGACCACCAGATGTCTTATAACCCCCTTGACCGAATTTCCCTCCGGCGTGGAGAATGGTAAAGATAACCTCAACGGTTGGAATTCCCATGGCATGCATCCCAGTCGGCATTCCTCGACCATGGTCTTGAACGGTCAAACTCCCGTCCTTATTGATGGTCACATCAATGCGATCACCAAATCCAGACAAGGCTTCATCGACTGCATTGTCCACAATTTCCCAGACTAGGTGATGGAGACCAGCACCGTCAGTCGATCCGATATACATCCCCGGACGTTTACGGACTGCATCCAACCCTTCTAGCACCTGAATGGCGTCATCATTGTAGTTATTAATATTGATTTCCTTTTTTGACACAAGGAACCTCCTATTTGTTCATCTTTACTATTTTACAGGTTTTCTAAGGATTTTGCAAAATTTTTCCCATTCAGCTGTCACAATTTCACAGGATATTCTCTGACTTTCTATACCATTTCATGGTATAATAGGTCTATGATGACATTTGTATTATTAATTCTAGCTTATTTGCTAGGTTCGATTCCGTCTGGTCTATGGATTGGACAAATCTTTTTTCAAACAAATCTGCGTGAACATGGTTCTGGAAATACTGGAACGACCAATACTTTCCGTATTTTAGGTAAGAAGGCAGGTATGGCAACCTTTGTGATTGACTTCTTTAAAGGAACCTTGGCCACTCTACTTCCTATTCTTTTCCACCAACAAGGTGTATCACCTCTTGTCTTTGGACTTTTGGCCGTAATAGGACATACCTTTCCTATCTTTGCAGGGTTTAAAGGGGGCAAGGCTGTCGCAACAAGCGCTGGAGTTATTTTCGGATTTGCGCCTGTTTTTTGTCTCTATCTAGCAATCGTATTCTTTGGAACCCTCTATCTAGGTAGTATGATTTCACTATCTAGCGTTGTTGCTTCTATTGCTGCTGTAATTGGAGTTCTGATTTTCCCACTATTGGGGTTTATCTTAAGTAGCTATGACCTTCTTTTTATCGTAATTATCTTAGCTCTTGCTAGCTTGATTATCATTCGTCACAAGGATAATATCACACGCATCAAAAACAAAACTGAAAATCTTGTCCCTTGGGGATTGAACCTAACCCATCAAAATCCTAACAAATAAAACGCCAGTTTAAACTGACGTTTTTTTGTATGCTTATTTTGATTTGATGTAGTTGATCCCATCTGCCTTAGGAGCAACTGCTTTTCCGAAGAAGGCTGCCAAGACAAGAATTGTCAAAACATAAGGCGCGATTTGAAGGTATACCGTAGGAACTCCTTGCAAGAAAGGAAGTTGAGATCCAATAACGGCCAAACTTTGAGAGAGTCCAAAGAAGAGACTTGAAAGCATAGCACCGATTGGATTCCATTTACCAAAGATCATCGCAGCAAGAGCGATAAATCCAGGACCGACAATAGTTGTCACTGAGAAGTTGACAGAAATTGATTGAGCATAAATCGCTCCCCCAATTCCACCAAGGAATCCTGAAATGATAACTCCAAGATATCGCATCTTGTAAACGTTGATTCCCAAGGTGTCCGCTGCTTGAGGGTGTTCACCAACCGAGCGAAGTCGAAGACCAAAGCGTGTTTTGAAAAGGATAAACCATGCTAAGAATGAGAAGGCAATCGCAAGGTAACCAAGTAAACTTGTTGACTTGAAGAAGATATCTCCAATGATTGGGATATTAGCTAGAATTGGAAAATCAAAACGTCCAAAAGTCTGGGTTAGATTATCCGTTTGTCCTTTGTTATAAAGAACCTTGACCAAAAAGACTGCTAAAGCGGGCGCCATCAAGTTCAATACCGTACCACTGACAACATGGTCCGCACGGAAGTGAACAGTCGCTGCTGCGTGAATGATGGAGAAGATTGCTCCAACAAGTCCCCCAACTAATAAGGAGATCCATGGAGTTACTGCTCCAAGTTGTTCTGCAAATTCAAGGTTAAAGACTACTCCAGAAAAAGCACCCATAACCATAATTCCTTCAAGACCAACATTGACAACACCAGCACGTTCAGAGAAAACGCCTCCGATACTTGTAAATACAAGCGGTGCTGAATAAATCAACATGGATGATACCAAGAGGGTTAGCATTGTTGTAATAGACATACTTACTTACCTCCTTTTACTTGTTTTTTTGGTTTGACAAAGCGCTCGATTAGGTAGTGAACGCTGACAAAGAAGATAATTGATGCTGTTACGATACTAACGAGCTCTGAGGGCACTTGCGCCGCATTCATACCAGGTGCGCCAACTTGAAGAACACCAAATAGAAAGGCTGCAAATAGAATTCCAATTGGTGAATTTGAAGCTAGTAGACTAACTGCCATACCATTAAACCCGATAGCCAATGAAGAACCTTGGACATATACGTTTTGGAAAGTTCCTAGACCTTCGACTGCTCCACCTAAACCTGCCAATGCTCCTGAGATAATCATCGAAAGAATGATTGTACGTTTTGCAGAGATACCTGCGTATTCAGAAGCATTTGGGTTAAGACCAACTGCACGAATTTCAAAACCGAGAGTTGTTTTCTTGAGCAAGAACCAGATGACTCCTACAGCAATTATTGCAAAGAAAATCCCGATATTCATACGTGAATTTCCAGTCAACTCAGACAACCATTGCGTCTGGTAGGTTGCATTTGCACTGACACGAATCGTTGAGTCTGTACTTTGCATGATATCTTTAGGGAAGGCATGAATAAAGGCATTTCCCACATACAGTACAATGTAGTTCATCATGATAGTCACGATAACTTCTGACGTACCCAGATAGGCTCTGAGGATACCTGGAATCGCACCAACAATTCCACCTGCAATCAAAGCGATAATCACTGTTAATGGAATCAAGATGAGACGCGGCATATCAGGATTTGACAAAGCAAACCAACCACTGAGGATCCAACCTGCAAGAGCTTGACCTGGCAAACCGACGTTAAAGAAACCTGCACGACTGGCAACCGCAAAACCAAGACCAATCAAGACTAGAGGCCCCATGGCACGGAAAATTTCACCTACTCCACGAAGACTACCAAAGGCTGTGTAGAATAATTCCTCATAACCCCAAATAGCATCGTAGCCGAAAATCCACATGACAATAGCTCCAAGCAGGATTCCTAAGAATACAGAAATCAAGGGAACCGAAATTTGTTGTAATTTTTTAGACATCACTCTTCTCCTTTCCCAAGCTTCCGCCAGCCATCAAGACACCAAGTTCTTGTTTATTGGTTGTTTCTGGTGTCACAACACCTTGAATCTTCCCATCGTGGATAACAGCGATGCGGTCAGAGACATTCAAAATCTCATCCAATTCAAAGCTGACAACAAGGACTGCCTTACCATTATCACGGGCTTCAATCAAGCGTTTGTGAATGTACTCAATGGCACCAACGTCCAAACCACGTGTTGGTTGGCTAACAATGAGGAGATCTGGGTCACGGGTAATCTCACGGGCGATAATGGCCTTTTGTTGATTTCCCCCTGAGAGAGCTGCTGCTGGAACAAACTCACTAGCAGCACGAACGTCAAATTCTTCCATCAATTTCTTAGCATGAGAAGTAATATTGGCATAGTTCAAGATACCATTTTTACTGAGCGGTTCTTTGTAATAGGTTTGAAGAGCAATGTTTTCCGAAATCATCATATCCAAAATCAAACCATCACGATGACGGTCTTCTGGAACGTGCCCCACACTCATCTCAGTAATTTGTCGAGGATGCATACCGACAACTGACTTGCCTTTCAAATCAATGCTACCAGACTCAACTTTCCGAAGACCTGTGATAGCTTGAATCAGTTCTGACTGACCATTTCCGTCAATACCCGCAATACCAACAATTTCACCAGCACGAACATCCAAAGAAAGGTTCTTCACAGCTGGTACGCCACGGTTTTCATTGACAACTAGGTCTTTGATAGACAAGACCACATCTTTCGGCTGGGCTGCTTGTTTGGCTGTCTTAAAGGATACGGAACGTCCAACCATCATTTCAGCCAAATCTGCATTGGTCGCTCCTGCAATTTCAACAGTCTCAATAGATTTTCCTCGACGGATAACCGTAACACGATCAGAGACTGCACGGATTTCATCCAACTTGTGGGTAATCAAGATGATGGATTTACCTTCTTTAACAAGGTTTTTCATAATGGCCATCAACTCATCAATCTCCGAAGGAGTTAATACCGCTGTAGGTTCGTCAAAGATAAGGATATCAGCACCACGATAGAGTGTTTTCAAGATTTCTACACGTTGTTGGGCACCAACGGAAATATCCGCCACCTTAGCAGCAGGATCCACTGCCAAACCATAACGTTCAGAAAGAGCCTTGATTTCTTTAGTAGCACCAGCTATATCTAGCACACCATTCTTAGTGATTTCACTCCCTAAAATGATATTTTCAGCTACTGTAAAAGCTTCAACCAACATAAAGTGTTGGTGAACCATTCCGATTCCCAAACTAGCAGCTTTAGATGGCGAGTCTAGTTTTACAACCTGACCATTCACCTCAATCTCACCACTAGTTGGCTCAAGAAGTCCCGCCAGCATATTCATTAGAGTGGATTTACCCGCTCCATTTTCTCCTAAAAGTGCATGGATTTCACCTTTTCGCAGTTGCAAGTTGATTTTGTCGTTTGCTACAAATTCACCAAACACCTTGGTAATATCCCGCATCTCAATGACATTTTCGTGTGCCATATGCTCTTCCTTTCAGAGGTTTATTTTATTTCAATAAAACCTGCTAATCACATTAACAAGCTCTATTGAGACAAAAATTGTCTCAATTCTTAAAGAAGCGACCGATGGCCGCTTCCTAAGAAATGACTTTTATCCATTATTTTTCAGGAACTTTAATGCTTCCGTCAAGAATTTTAGCTTTTGCATCTTCAACAGCTTTTTTACCTTCTTCTGAAAGGTTTGTTATTGCCAAGTCAACCCCTTTATCTTTCAATGAGTAGACGATCACTTGTCCACCAGGGAATTCACCTTTTTCAGTTTTGTTAGCAATATCTTTTACAGTTGTACCAACTTGTTTCAAAGTAGAAGCAAGGACAAAGTTAGATTCTTTACCGTCTTTAGAAGTGTATTTACCTTCTTCCACTTGGTCACGGTCAACACCGATAACCCAAACTTTTTCATTTTCTGGACGGCTTTCGTTGAGTGATTTCGCTTCAGAGAAGACACCTGCTCCAGTACCACCTGCTACTTGGTATACAACGTCAGCACCTGCAGCGTATTGTGCAGCAGCGATTGTTTTACCTTTAGCAGCGTCACCGAATGAACCAGCGTAGTCTACTTGTACTTTGATAGATGAGTCAACTGATGCAACACCTGCTTTGAAACCAGCTTCAAAACGTGAGATAACTTCAGATTCCATACCACCTACAAAACCGATTTGTTTTGTCTTAGTTGTTTTAGCAGCTGCAACACCTGCAAGGTAAGCTGCTTCGTTATCCGCGAAAGTAACACTTGCAACGTTCTTTTGATCTTTGATTACGTCATCGATCAAAACATAGTTCAAGTCTGTGTGCTCTTTTGCTGCTTCTTCAACTGCATTGTGAAGGGCAAAACCAACACCGAAGATCAAGTTGTAGCTTCCAGCTGCTTGTTGCAAGTTGTTAGCATAGTCTGCTTCACTTGTTGATTGGAAGTAAGTGTAACCTTTATCTTTAGAAAGGTTGTGCTCTTTACCCCAAGCTTGAAGACCTTCCCAAGCTGATTGGTTGAATGATTTATCATCAACACCACCAGTGTCCGTTACGATTGCAGCTTTTGTCTTCACAGTTGAAGATGAATCTGCGTTACGAGAAGAGCGATTACCACATGCAGCAAGTCCAAATGCTGCTACTGCAACTAGACCAAGGCCTAGCCATTGTTTCTTGTTCATTACTGAACCTCCTAAATAAGATACGCAACGATGTTGCAAGTATGGATTGTTTGGTCACAAGGACCCTTGCCACTCAGTGAGCAGCACAGACTAGTTCAAGTCTGTAAATGAGTATGGAAGTAACTCCCCGACCGTCATCTCGACCGTCGTTTTATCTTTGGCGACAAGCGTCACCTTTAGATCTTGTTCAAAAAACTCAACCATGACTTGGCGACAAGCTCCACATGGTGAGATAGGTTTCTCAGTCTGACCGTAGACAATCAATTCTGAAAACTCCCGTTGTCCCTCAGAGACTGCTTTAAAGATAGCTGTACGCTCCCCACAGTTAGTCAAGGGATAACTAGCATTCTCGATATTGACACCCGTATAAATGCTACCGTCCTTGGCAACTAAGACAGCTCCGATTGGAAAGTGAGAATAGGGAACATAGGCATTCTTGCTGGTTTCAATTGCTAGTTCAATTAACTCAGTAGTCGCCATCAGCCAATTCTCCTTTTAAGATTGCTACACCAGCGGATGTTCCAATACGGGTAGCACCTGCTTCCACAAAAGCAACGGCATCCGCATATGAACGAGCTCCACCAGCCGCCTTAACACCCATATCTGGCCCGACTGTTTTACGCATCAACCGAACATCCTCAATAGTGGCACCAGCAGTTGAAAATCCAGTTGATGTTTTGACAAAGTCAGCTCCTGCTTTCTGGGATAATTGACAGGCCATAACCTTTTCTTCGTCAGTCAATAAGCAAGCTTCAATAATAACCTTCACTAGCTTGTCGCCACTTGCTTCTACGACAGCACGAATGTCTGATTCAACTAAATCACGATTTCCTGATTTGAGGGCACCGACATTGATAACCATATCAATCTCATCTGCACCGTTTTGAACAGCTTCTTTTGTTTCAAAAGCTTTGACAGCTGAAGTTGTTGCTCCCAAAGGAAAACCAACTACTGTACAAACCTTTACATCTGAACCTTCAAGCCCCGCCTTTGAATAAGCAACCCAAGTCGGGTTAACACAGACACTGGCGAAATCATACTCACGCGCTTCAGATAGCAAACGATCAATTTGTTCTTGACTTGCATCTTGTTTTAAAAGCGTATGATCAATGTATTTATTTAATTTCATATTCGGATTCTCCTTAGTTTTATGAGATAATTTCTATAATTTCTCGTAAACTTTGCACTCCATCATTTATTTTAACATATTTTTGAAATTCTGTAACTAGTTCAGAAGAAATTTTTCCATTTGTATAAACTTTTGCAACAATTTCTCCTTTTTGAACTGAGTCACCAACTTTCTTTTCAAAAACGATTCCAGTTTCATAGTCTAAAGCATCAGTCTTGACTGCGCGACCAGCTCCTAATCTCATGGCATATAGGCCAAAATCCATAGCTGGAAGGGCTGAAATGACACCTGACTCTTGAGCTGGGATATCCACTACATGGGCAACATTTACTGGGCGGTAGAGATCTTCTAGATCACCGCCTTGAGCCGCCACCATTTCTTCAAATTTGGCAAGGGCTTGTCCATTTTCCAGGTGTCGACGGATTTCCTCGATCGTTTTCTCAACATCTGCTAAACTAAGCATGATCTGAGCTAGTTCACAGATAAAGTGACTGATATCTTCTCGACCTTTTCCTTGAAGAATTTCGATTGCTTCTAGAATTTCGAGACGATTACCAATAGCTCGACCCAAGGGTTGACTCATATCGGTAATAACTGCTACTGTCTTTCTTCCAACAGCCTTTCCAAGATCAACCATGGTTTGAGCCAATTCGCGCGCCTCCTCAACAGTCTTCATAAAGGCACCCTCACCGACGGTCACATCTAGCAAAATGGCATCTGCCCCAGCAGCGATTTTCTTACTCATGACAGAGCTAGCAATCAAAGGAATAGTGTCGACTGTCGCTGTCACATCACGAAGAGCATAGAGAAGTTTGTCTGCTTTAACCAGCTGGTCAGACTGACCAATGACAGATACACCAATATCTTGAACCTGTTTGATGAAATCCTCTTGACTACGTTCCACTTGGTAGCCCTTGATTGCTTCTAACTTATCTAAGGTTCCACCAGTGTGTCCTAGTCCACGACCACTCATCTTGGCTACTGGAACACCAAAACTGGCTACTAAAGGAGCTAAAATCAAGGTCACCTTATCACCAACACCACCTGTTGAGTGCTTATCTACTTTGATGCCCTCTATGGCTGACAAATCAAACTCTTGCCCCGTCATTACCATGTTCATCGTCAGGTCAGAAATCTCACGTGTGGTCATTCCTTTGAAATAAACCGCCATAGCAAAGGCAGACATTTGATAGTCTGGGACTGTTCCAGCCACATAGCCTTCTACTAGCCACTTAATTTCACTTGAAGACAGTTCTTGACCATCTCGTTTCTTTTGGATTAAATCAACTGCTCTCATGATTTCACACTCCTAAGGATATAATACCCCTTGTCCTTCTTTATGATTTCACAATTTCCAAAAACGTCTTCCATCTTGCTTTTGGCACTATGTGCACCCTGTTTTTTCTGAATAACGATTGTTAAGTCGCCATCGTCTTCCAGAAAATCCATGCTCTTTTCGATAATCTCATGAACAACTTGCTTGCCCGCACGAATCGGAGGATTGGAGATGACATGGTCAAATTTCCCTTCAACTTGCTCATAGATGTTGGATTGGAAAATAGTTGCTGAAACTTGGTTTCTCTCAGCATTTTTTCGCGCTAAGTCCAGAGCACGATTATTGATATCAACCATGGTTGCTTGAACTCCATAAGCCTTGACCAAAGTAATGCCAAGGGGACCATATCCACAGCCGACATCTAGCACTCGCTCGCCTTTTTCAACCTCGAGGCACTTTAGTAAAAGCTGACTACCAAAGTCAATCATCTTTTTACTAAAGACACCTGCGTCCGTTAAAAAGGTCATTTTATGTCCCAGCAACTCTACTCTCAAGTCATGAATATCGTGAGCTGCATCAGGATTTTCTGCATAATACATTTTACTCATAAAACTATTTTACCATAATTTAAGGAAATATAAAATCGTTTACAAAGCTAAAATTCAACAAACAAACTAAATCTGTTATAATAATAATTAAAGAATTTCAGTATTATTTCCTCTATTTTTACCTTTTAGAGCAACTTATAGCAACTTTCAAAAATCAGAATGAGAGATATCGAATTTCATTCTCTTTTTAGATGAAAAATATGATATACTAAGATATCGAACGAGGAAAGAATATGACCAACGAATTTTTACATTTTGAAAAAATCAGCCGTGAAACCTGGCAGTCCTTGCACCGCAAGTCAACTCCTCCCTTGACGGAAGAAGAACTAGACTCAATCAAGAGTTTTAACGACCAAATCAGCCTACAAGATGTGACAGATATTTATTTACCATTAGCTCATCTCATCCAAATTTACAAACGCACCAAAGAGGATTTAGCCTTCTCTAAGGGAATTTTTCTCCAAAGAGAGAGTAAATCTCAGCCCTTCATCATCGGAGTTTCAGGAAGTGTTGCCGTTGGCAAATCAACAACTAGCCGACTTCTTCAAATCCTTCTGTCTCGTACAGTGACTGACGCCACTGTGGAGTTAGTGACGACTGATGGTTTTCTCTATCCCAATCAAACGTTAATTGACCAAGGGATCTTAAATCGCAAAGGTTTTCCAGAGAGTTATAACATGGAGGCCTTACTGAATTTTCTTGACCGCCTAAAAAATGGCCAAGACGTTGATATTCCTGTCTATTCTCATGAGGTTTATGATATTGTTCCTGGTGAGAAACAATGTGTTAAGGCTGCAGATTTTGTGATTGTTGAAGGAATCAATGTCTTTCAGAATCCTCAAAATGAGCGTCTTTACATCACCGACTTCTTTGATTTTTCCATCTACGTAGACGCCGCTGTCGAGGACATTGAAAGCTGGTATTTAGACCGCTTTTTGAAACTTCTCAGCTTTGCCCAAAACGATCCAGACAGCTACTACCACCGCTTTACGCAAATGCCAATAGGGGAAGTAGAGTCTTTTGCCCACCAAGTATGGAGTGATATCAACCTTACAAATCTACAAAACTATATTGAACCAACAAGGAATCGTGCCGAGGTTATTCTCCACAAGACTAAAAACCATGAAATCGATGAAATTTACCTAAAAAAATAATTTCCCCTTGTCAAAACATAAGTTTTCAGATATAATAGTATAGTTAGTAAATATGGAGGTAAGAACATTGGCAAACATTAAATCAGCTATCAAACGCGCTGAATTGAACGTTAAACAAAACGAAAAAAACTCAGCTCAAAAATCAGCTATGCGTACTGCTATCAAAGCTTTCGAAGCAAACCCTTCTGAAGAACTTTTCCGTGCTGCTAGCTCAGCTATCGACAAAGCAGAAACTAAAGGTTTGATTCATAAAAACAAAGCAAGCCGCGATAAAGCTCGTCTTTCAGCTAAACTTGCTAAATAAGAAACAGTCCACAGAGGCTGTTTTTTTGTCCTCCATTACGAAAAGGTAGAAAATGAAAATCGCAATCATCGGCTATTCTGGAGCTGGGAAATCAACTCTGGCACAAAAGTTATCCCAGTTCTACTCAATTCCCAAACTGCATATGGACACCCTCCAATTTCAACCAGGCTGGCAAGACAGTGATCGTGATTGGATGAAAGCCGAGATGAAAAACTTCCTCACTAATCACTCAGACTGGGTCATCGATGGCAACTACTCTTGGTGCTATTACGAGGAAAGAATGTTAAAAGCTGACCAAATCATCTTCCTCAATTTTTCACCCTGGACTTGTTTACTGAGGGCCTTTAAGCGTTATCTCAAATACAGAGGTCAAGTTCGAAAAAGCATGGCTGCAGGTTGCCCTGAACGCTTTGACTTGGAATTTATCCGATGGATTCTCTGGGATGGGCGGACAAAAAATGCTAAAGAACGCTATCAACGGGTTCAAGAAACCTATCCAGAGAAAGTAATTGTCCTCCGGTCGCAAAAGGAAATGGACCACTTCTTAGAAAATCTCGCAAACAACAAGAAAAACCAACGTGTCTAACGTTGGTTTTTTGCTATTAGCCAATCACACTTCCGTTTGGTACAGCTGGATCAACTGTGAGAAGGGTTAATTTACCATCATGTTCAGCTGAGAGAATCATCCCTTGGCTGACATATTTTTTCATCATCTTGCGTGGTTTGAGGTTGGCAACGATTTGTACCTTCTTGCCTACCAATTCTTGTTCGTTCGGATAGTATTTGGCAATTCCTGAGAGGATTTGACGGTCTTCACCATCACCAGCATCCAAGCGGAATTGAAGCAACTTATCAGAACCTTCTACTTTAGAAACTTCTTTGACTTCTGCGACACGAATTTCAACCTTATCGAAGTCTTCAAACTTGATTTCTTCCTTGTTTAGTTTGAGTTCGACTTCATCTGGATTCCATTCTTTTTCGACGGCTGGCTTGTTGCCTTCCATTTGTTCCTTGATATAGGCGATTTCTTCTTCCATATCGAGACGTGGGAAGATTGGTGTTCCTTTAGCAACTACTGTTACATCTGCAGGGAAATCAGCCAGGCTCAAGTTTTCAAGGCTAGAAACTTCTGCTAGACCAAGTTGTGTCAAGACTGCACGACTGGTTTCCATCATAAATGGCTCAATCAAGTGAGCGACGACACGAAGGCTAGCCGCCAAGTGGCTCATCACACTTGCCAATTGGTCACGGTGCGCTTCGTCCTTAGCCAGTACCCATGGAGCTGTCTCATCGATGTATTTATTAGTACGTGAGATTAGGGTCCAGACTGCTTCAAGTGCACGTGGGTAGTCAACTGCTTCCATGTGTGTATGGTAGTCAGAGATAGATTGCTCTGCTACTTGAGCAAGAGCATTATCAAACTCTGTTACACCCTCTACATAGGCAGGGATTTGTCCATTGAAATACTTGTTGATCATGGAAACCGTACGGTTAAGGAGGTTTCCTAAGTCATTTGCCAATTCATAGTTGATACGGCCTACATAGTCCTCGGGAGTGAAGGTTCCATCTGAACCAACTGGAAGGCTACGCATGAGGTAGTAACGAAGTGGATCCAGTCCATAGCGCTCTACTAACATTTCAGGATAAACGACATTCCCTTTAGACTTAGACATCTTACCGTCTTTCATGACAAACCAACCATGGGCAATCAAGCGGTCAGGTAATTTAACATCCAACATCATAAGAAGGATTGGCCAGTAGATGGAGTGGAAACGAAGGATGTCTTTTCCGACCATTTGGAAGACTGTTCCGTTCCAGAACTTGTCAAAGTTACCATGCTCATCTTGACCGTAACCAAGAGCTGTCGCATAGTTAAGAAGGGCATCGATCCAAACGTAGACAACGTGTTTTGGATTTGATGGGACTGGTACTCCCCATGTAAAGGTTGTACGAGACACTGCCAAATCTTCCAAACCTGGCTCGATGAAGTTACGTAGCATTTCATTGAGACGGCCATCTGGAGTGATGAAGTCAGGATGAGATTTGAAAAAATCTACCAAACGGTCTTGGTATTTGCTGAGGCGAAGGAAGTAAGACTCTTCAGAAACCCATTCAACCTCATGACCTGATGGGGCAATACCACCCGTTACATTTCCAGCTTCATCACGGAAAACTTCTGCAAGCTGGCTTTCTGTAAAGAATTCCTCATCTGAGACTGAATACCAACCAGAATATTCACCTAGGTAGATGTCATCTTGAGCAAGCAAGCGTTCAAAAACTTGCGCCACTACTTTTTCATGGTAGTCATCCGTCGTACGGATGAATTTATCGTATGAGATATCTAGTAATTGCCAGAGTTCTTTGACGCCAACTGCCATCCCATCAACATAAGCTTGTGGTGTAATACCAGCTTCTTCTGCTTTTTGCTGGATTTTTTGACCATGCTCGTCAAGACCTGTTAGATAAAAGACATCGTAGCCCATCAGGCGTTTGTAACGTGCTAGGACATCACATGCGATAGTTGTGTAGGCAGAACCGATATGAAGTTTACCAGATGGATAGTAAATCGGTGTTGTAATATAAAAATTCTTTTCAGACATAATTTTTCCTTTCCAGGCTAATGAAACCTGTTTTTCTAACACTTCATTATATCATATTTTTAGTGATTTCCGATAGGAAAATCCATACAAAAACAAGACAAACAAATGTCCATCTTGTTTTTTCTGCTCTATATCTTATTCATAACGAAGGGCTTCGATTGGATCAAGCTTAGAGGCTTTATTGGCTGGCAGGACTCCGAAGATCATACCAACGCTAGCTGACACAGCCAAGCTAAAGAGAGCAATTGGGAGGGACACCCCAACTTCGATACCTGCAATCATATTTTGCAATAGGATACCCGCTAACATTGTCAAGCCTGCTGCACTAACTAGGCCAATGATACCACCTAGCAAGGTCAAGATCATGGACTCAATCAAAAACTGAACTAAGATATTAGCTCGTGTAGCTCCGAGAGCCTTCCGCAGACCAATCTCACGCGTGCGTTCTGTCACCGAAACCAGCATGATATTCATAACACCTGTACCACCAACAAAGAGTGAAATCCCTGCAATGGCACTGATAACAGTGGTCATAAATCCAAATAGTTGTTGTACCTCTTGGAAGGCGGCAGTTGCATCCGCAACTTGGTACTCCCCTTGTTGAAGACCTGCAATCTCAGTCAGTTTTCGAGCCAACTCTGGACCCAAGGTCTGCGTTAGACTAGTATCATTGACACGAAAGACGATGTTCGAGATTTCATCAGTATTAAAATTAGCTGCGAGAGAGATATTGGTCGTAATTGGAAGACCACCAATCCCAAAAGCTTTAGCAGTTTTAGCTTCATTACTTGTATAAACGCCAATCACACGGTAACTAAATTCATTGACAGAGATGACTTGATTAACCGCAGCTTCTGGACTATCAAACAAACTCTTGGCTAGTTCTTCATCCAACAAAATCACACTGGCAAATTCCTTGTAGTCTTGCGGTCTTAGACTTCTACCAGCAACGATCTCATTTTCAACTGCGTTCATGTAGGTGCTATTTCCACCAGTCAAAGTCGCCCGTTCAACCTTCTTATCCTTATAAGACAGGGTGACGTTAGTCGAGTTAGTGACATAGTAACTGTCTACTCCTTTGAGTTTGGCAGCCTCCTTGACCCAAGATTCGAGTGGTTTTGGTGGTTCAACATGAACATCCTCTTCTTTCCCACTGACCGTCAAAGCTGACTGGCGCTGAGTAAAGGAGCCATCCTTGCTCTTGATAGGAGAGAAAAAGACATGAATATCCTTTTGTGATTTGGTCATGTTTTTATTGACCTGACGAGACATGGAATCTCCCAGAGCCATGATGACGACGACAGACGAAACTCCGATGATAATCCCGATCATGGTGAGGAAGGAACGCATCTTATGAGCCATGATAGATGAAAAGGCAAATTTCAGATTCTGCATCTTAGTTTTCCTCCTTTTCTACTGGGGCGCTGTCTGATGAGATAACACCATCGCGAATGACAATCTGGCGTTTGGCATAGGCAGCAATCTCAGGTTCATGCGTGACCATGATAATGGTTTTCCCTTCCTTGTTTAACTCCAGCAACAGTTGCATGATTTGATTTCCTGTCTTGGTATCCAAGGCTCCTGTCGGTTCGTCAGCTAGGATGATAGATGGATTGTTTACCAAGGCACGAGCAATCGCTACACGTTGCTTTTGACCACCTGATAACTCGGAAGGCAAATGATGACTGCGCTCCGTTAGCTCAACCTTTTCCAGAAATTCCTCAGCCAATTTCCGTCGTTTTGAAGCCGAAACACCAGCGTAAATCAAGGGCAATTCGACATTTTGAAGCGCATTGAGTTTGGACAAGAGAAAGAACTGCTGAAAGACAAAGCCGATTTGCTGGTTGCGGACCTTGGCCAGTTGTTTCTCTCCAAGACCTGCAACTTCTTGACCTTCAAGATAGTACTCTCCACTGGTTGGTGTATCCAGCATTCCAATGGTATTCATCAAAGTAGATTTACCAGAACCGGACGGTCCCATAATGGCGACAAACTCACCTTCTTGAACTTCTAAGTTAATATTTTTTAGGACCTGCAGTTCTTGGTCACCATTTCGATAACTCCTGCAGATATTTTTTAGACTAATTAATTTCTTCATCAGCCTTCACCTCTTTTCCTTCTTCCAAGGAAGATGTTGGATTACTGATGACCTTGGCACCGTCTGTCAAACCTGAAGTAATTTCTTGGTTGTCTGCGTCCGCATTCCCCAAAGTAACTTCTACCTTCTTCGCTTTTTTCTGGTCGTCAACGAGCCAGACATAGTTTTTGTCATTTTCGGTAACAACACTTGTCAAAGGAACAAGGATGGCTTTACTTTTGTTTTTGACTTCAACACTGACTGAGAAGCCTTGTTTCAACTCACCGATATCGCTAGTCACATCAACAGTATAAGGGTACTTAGATCCAGTATTCCCTCCAAGAGCTCCATTTGCTGCTTCTCCGTTGTTTTTAGGATAATCAGAAATATAGCTGATTTTACCTGTCCAGCTCTTATCTTGATAAACCTTCGAAGTAAAGGTAACTTCTTGCCCAACAGAAAGATTAGCAAGGTTGTATTCAGACAGTTCCCCTTTGACCTGTAAGTTTTCATTACTTACGACATGTACTACCACTTGGCTATTACCTGTTGGCGATTTGGAAACATTACGATTGACTTCAACTACAGTCCCTTCTAGTGTACTGAGGACAGTTGCAGCATCTAGCTGAGCTTGAGCCTTGTTGAGCTGAGCCACAGCATCTGCACGGTTATCTTTGGCATCACTGATTTGAGAATCAATAGAGGATACGGAAGAAGTTTCGGCAGGCGCTTGCTCTGGAAGTCCAGCTTCAGTTGGAACTTGTGGTGAAACTGGTGCAGAGTTTGCATTTTCACGAGCCTTGTTCAACTCATTGATATGACGGTCGGCCTTTGCAACTGCTCGACTGGCTGCATCATAGGCAGCTTGGGCATCGGCACTGCTGTATTTGACCAAAGCTTGCCCTTCTTCGACCTTGTCTCCAACCGAAACGAGAATTTCATCTAAATCTCCCTTACTAGCATCAAAATAAACGTATTGTTCATTTTTTGCTGTAACCGTACCTGACAAGAGAACCGATGAAGCAACAGAACCTTCCTTAGCAGTAACGATATGAGAGGTTTCCTCCTTGACTGCTGACTGGGAAGGTTGTCTAAAAATCAAAATCCCCGCAGCACCGATAACAATAGCACTGGCAACACCAATCGCTGTGTATAATTGCCATTTTTTTGCCTTCTTATTTCTTTTCATTTTTAAGCTCCTTTATTCTTTTGCCTTACAAAAACCATTATATCAGAAATACCAAACCCAAACAATGACAGTTCAGATAGAAACAATGACAATTCAGGATCATTATTTCGTTCGGTATTCGTTTATTGGATTATTGTGCTAGATATATAATACAATATCTTTTTGAATTTGGCAAGCGTTTTTATAATTTTTTTTATCGTAGCAGATTTTTGCATTCAAAAAATAAAAACGATAGAATATGACTATCAAAGCTTTAAGGAGTTTTCTATGAGAGAATATGATATCATCGCCATCGGTGGAGGAAGCGGCGGCATTGCCACTATGAACCGAGCTGGTGAACACGGTGCTAAAGCAGCTGTTATCGAGGAAAAAAAATTAGGTGGAACCTGCGTCAATGTTGGCTGTGTTCCTAAGAAAATCATGTGGTATGGAGCGCAAATCGCTGAAAGCTTCCACCACTACGGCCCTGACTACGGTTTTACAAGTTCAGATGTTCAATTTGATTTCGCAAAACTTCGTCAAAACCGTGAAGCCTACATCGACCGTGCTCGCTCATCTTATGATGGAAGTTTCAAGCGCAACGGTGTTGATTTGATTGAAGGTCGTGCTCATTTCGTTGATGCTCATACGGTCAGCGTTAATGGTGAATTGATTCGTGCCAAACATATCGTGATTGCGACTGGCGCTCGTCCAAGCATTCCAACTATCCCTGGAGCTGAACTTGGTGGTAGCTCAGACGATGTCTTTGCTTGGGAGCAACTTCCTGAATCCGTTGCGATTCTTGGAGCTGGTTATATCGCCGTTGAATTAGCAGGTGTTCTCCACGCGCTAGGAGTAAAAACGGATTTGTTTGTCCGTCGCGATCGTCCCTTGCGTGGTTTTGACAGCTACATCGTTGAAGGACTTGTCAATGAAATGGAAAAAACAGGGCTACCTTTGCACACACATAAGGTACCCGTCAAGCTCGAAGAAACGGAGCAAGGTATTACCATTCATTTTGAAGACGGTTCTAGTCACACTGCAAGCCAAGTTATCTGGGCTACCGGTCGCCGTCCAAATGTAGACGGTCTGGAGTTAGAAAAGGCTGGCGTCACACTCAACCAACGTGGATTTATCCAAGTGGATGAGTATCAAAATACAGTTGTAGATGGCATCTACGCCCTTGGAGACGTTACTGGTGAGAAGGAACTGACCCCAGTAGCCATCAAGGCAGGACGCACCCTATCTGAACGCATCTTCAACGGGAAAACAAATGCTAAGATGGACTACACGACTATCCCTACTGTTGTCTTCTCCCACCCAGCAATCGGAACCGTTGGTTTAACTGAGGATCAAGCTATCAAAGAATACGGCCAAGATAACATCAAAGTCTACAAGTCAAGCTTTGCATCTATGTACTCAGCCGTTACAAACCATCGTCAAGAGTCTCGCTTCAAACTCATCACCGCAGGTGCTGATGAAAAAGTTGTTGGACTTCACGGACTTGGTTACGGAGTGGATGAGATGATTCAAGGATTCGCTGTTGCCATTAAGATGGGAGCAACCAAGGCGGACTTTGATGCTACAGTAGCTATCCACCCAACTGCCTCAGAAGAATTTGTGACCATGCGCTAATTGCCGAAAGAGACCACATGTGGTCTCTTTTTACTTGCAAAATCGGCTGATACAAAATTGTTACCTTGTTATAAAAAATAGGTTGACTTTTTCTTCTGAATTAGTATAATAGTTACTATAATTTTGAAAAGAGGTTAACAGTTTTGAAAAAAGCTCATATCTATGCTATCCCTGCTATCGGTGCTGCTCTCATCGCCGTATTGGCACAAATCAGTCTCCCTATCGGTCCTGTCCCCTTCACTCTGCAAAACTTTGCGATCGGTCTGATTGCTACTGTTTTTAGACCCAGAGAAGCTGTTCTATCTGTAGCTCTCTATCTCTTGCTGGGTGCCATTGGTTTACCTGTTTTTGCAGGGGGAGGAGCTGGATTTCACGTTTTAGTCGGCCCAAGTGCAGGCTATCTTTGGTTCGACCTTGTCTATGCTGGACTTACATCTTATCTCATCCATCAAAATAGTGGCTACATTCGCATTTTCCTAGCCAACCTCTTGGGTGACTCCCTCGTCTTTGTAGGAGGTATTCTCAGCCTCCACTTCCTTGCCGGGATGCCATTCGATAAGGCACTAGCTGTCGGTGTCCTTCCCTTTATCCTCCCTGATCTTGGTAAGATTATTGCCATTAGTTTCATTAGTCGTCCCCTACTCGAACGATTGAAAAGTCTTCCATATTTTTCAAGATAAAAAAATAGTCCAGAACCATTGTTCTGGACTATTTCCTTTCTAAGAATCAACTGTACACTATTTAGCTACTTGACTATTCTTATACCGGTATGAATATTAATCGTTTTATTCTTCAAATTACAGCTATTCACGATATGCAAAGTAGAAAAGTATTCTAATTGATTCAAACCGAATAAGCTTCCATTGATTTTGAATGCTTAGCAATTGTATACTTTTCAGAAAACGCATTTTCACTGATTGAGCTATATTTTATAAATTATTTGTGATACAATAGAGCTACCTAAAAGATTCAGAAAATTTAATTTCATTGATTGTTTATATTAACTTGAACATTCTGATTTTTCTTCATTCAAAAACAACTGTAAATAATTATAAATAGAAAGGTGAAATCATGCCAAAGAATACTCGTGACTTAATTATTAATTCACTCATCACACTTGCTAAGAAGAACCCTCTGCGCTCTTCTTTTACCATGACTGAAATCGCAGCTGAAGCTGGTATTTCACGACAAGCGATTTATCAAAAGCATTTTAACAACTTTGAAGATATTATCGAATACATTCACGAAGAGACCAATCAGCACATTTTTAACGTCTTTAATAAGTACTGCCCTAGCAATGATGGAGATCCTATCAGCTTTTTAGCAGACCATATACTTCCTCTCATATACGAAAAAAGAGAAGTTATTAACACCTTGTATACCACACAAGTCGACCCATGTTGGAAGGAATTTCTGCGTGGAATATACTCAGAGTGGGTACTAAAGAATGTCAATTACCAACTGAAATATAATTTTAATAAAGAGGACATCGCTTATATCATTACGACCATGGCAATCTCTTTCATTGAAGTCTGGATTCGTAAAGATAATCCAATTCCACCTGAAGAGTATAGAGAGACTTTCATTCAATTGTCTAAGACTTCTCTCTGTGACTATATTGTGTCCTAAAAAAAGAATCTTGAGTTGCACTCAAGATTCTTTTTATTGTCCCCCTTTAAAGGCATCGACCATTACCTGAAATTCTTCATTGGAAAGCGTGATTCCTTTGCCCATTTTAGTATGGTCAGGACTCCAAGAACGAATATCAAACTTTGCTGGTGCTCCATTAAAGCTAACGCGATTTAGTTCTTTTGTCCATCCTTTGTCATTTTCAGACAAGGTGAGCAAGTGTTCTTCGATCTCAAATGTAAATTCTGCCATTTTAACTCCTTTATGTGATATGCTTTCTATAGTCTATTCGTAAAAATCTTGTGGTTTTTAAGAAAATTTTATATAATGTGGATATATAAGAAGGGAGGATTCTATGAGACAGACATTCAAACTAGTTCTAGATAAACTACATGGTTTTCTCAATGGGAATGATGATCATCCGCAAATCCAGGATAACTCCCTCACTGCTATGATTGAACAAGCCATCCAGAAAAAGACGGCTGTTCATGTCATACTTGCTGAGACAAGTTTTACGGGTGATATTGTCAAACACGATGCTAATCGCCAACAAATTATCGTCAAAAATTTTTCAAAAAACGTGACCCGAATCATTCGTATCAGTGACATTAAGCGACTTCGTTTCGTTCCCTCAACTGTACAAAAAGCTCAGAAAAGTCTATTTAAGAAAGAGTGAGATGTTCTTTGCATCCCACTCTTTTTCTTAACGGATTTGTTCAAAATGAAGATGAACTGCGATATGATCACCATAGCCACTTCTCTCCAAATCACGTTGCAAGCGATAAGATATATAGTGTTCTGCAATGGTAATGTAGCCAGCTCCAAGTAAGCGGTGCTCAACCATTGACTGGATCATGCTGATAGTGGCACGTTCTACTTTTGCTTCTTCCAAGTCCAAAACGACTTTTTTAGTAACTTGCGCTAGGTTTTGACGTAAGTCATCAGTCAAAACATAAACTGTTTGAGCTGCTTTTAGGACAGCTTGGTAAATTTTATCTGGATCAAATTCAGCAATTTCTCCATTACGTTTGATTACTTGCATAAGGTTCTCCTTTATTCTTTGTTTTCTTTGATTTCAGCCAGCATCTTTTCTTCTTCGGCTGTCAGTTGATAGTTTTCTAGCAGGTCAGGTCTGCGCTCGTAGGTTTTCTTTAGACTCTCATAGAGCCGCCACTGGCGAATCTTTTCATGGTGCCCACTCATGAGCACATCTGGCACGACCATGCCTCTATAGTCATAAGGGCGTGTATACTGAGGATATTCGAGAAGACCTGAAGAAAAGCTATCATCCTGGTGGCTAGACTCCTTACCAATCACTTCTGGTATCAAGCGCACGGTCGCATCAATCATGGTCATGGCTGCCAATTCACCACCAGTCAAGACATAATCTCCTAGGGAAATTTCATCGGTTACCAAGGTCTTGATGCGCTCGTCATACCCTTCGTAGTGACCACAGATAAAGATCAGTTCCTCTTCTTGAGCCAAATCCTCAGCGTAAGCTTGATCGAACTTTTTACCTGCAGGATCAAGAAGAATGACGCGGGGATTTTTCTTTTTAATTGCATCAAAGGCATCGAAAATAGGTTGGGCTCGGAGCAACATCCCCTGACCGCCTCCATATGGTTCATCGTCGACGTGACGGGCCTTTTCAGCGTATTCTCTAAAATTATGATACTGGATATCCAAGAGCCCTTTTTCTCGAGCCTTCCCAACAATCGAGTGTTCCAGCGGAGAAAACATCTCAGGAAAGAGGGTTAAAATATCAATCTTCATCATCTAACCCTTCTAAGATGTCCACATCAACCCGTTTGTTTGGAATATCAACATTGAGAACTACTGGAGGAATGTAAGGTAAAAGCAAATCTCGCTTACCTTTTCGCTTGACCACCCAGACATCATTGGCTCCTGGTTGTAGAATTTCCTTGATAGTTCCTATCAAGTTGTCTCCCTCGTAAACTTCCAAACCGATAATCTCGTGATAGTAGAATTCACCATCATCTAAATCGTTCAAATCTTCCTCAGCGACCTTGAGACTATAGCCCTTGTACTTTTCAATCGCATTGATATGGTACATGTCTTTGAATTTGATAATGTCAAAGTTCTTATGCTTGCGGTGACTTGCGATGGTCACTGTTTGGACAAACTGATCTTTTTCATCAAATAAAGCAAGCTCTGCTCCCTTTTTAAATCGTTCTTCGGCAAAATCTGTCACAGACAAGACTCGCATCTCACCCTGTAGACCCTGCGTATTAACGATTTTCCCAACATTAAAGTAGTTCATCTTGTCTCCTGTACTCTCCTTCTTTCCATCTTATTCTGACAATTCTCGAATGATGGCTGCAATTTTTTCTGATTCTGACCATTGTAAATAATGGTGATTCCCTCCTAAAATGAGCTTAGTATTGGAAGTCCAATACTCTGATTCTCTGTACTCTTTTTCTCTATAAGCCTGACAAAAAATAAAAACGGGAATATGAGCTTCTATAGATACATTCTCAAAATCTTTCTCAGTAATCTCACAATATATATGAAATTCTGGAACTTGTCTTTCCAACTCTGAATCTTTTTCTTGCACTAAATCCCAGATTTCTTCATTAGTTTCAGAGCTAAATGCTGCTTGAGTTATGTTCTTAAAATAGACTTCGGGGCCACACTCTTCAATCAGTCTCATCTGCTCTTCCATTTCTGGATAAGGATTTTCTGAAAAATCAGAAAACATTACTTTTTTAGTTGTTGGTTCAATTGCTACTAAAGCCTGACACTTAATTGATTTGCTCATCAATTTGCAAGCCAAAATTCCACTCAAACTATGTACACAAAGTATATATTCAGAAATCGCCAATTTTTCAAGTACTTCATAAACCGCGTCTACAAAATTGTCCAGATTTTTTCCAGATTGGTCATGAATCGGACTCCTACCTGTGTTTGGAAAATCAATTGTCAAATAACCAATTGTGGAAGGAAGTTTTTCAAGTATAAGTGAAAAATTTTCATAACTTGGTAGCAAACCTGCGCCATTTAGACAAACAAGCACTTTCTTTTTCTTTTTATAAGTAACAGAGAGACTGCCAATTTTTGTAGTTACTTCAAACCGCTTCATAAAGAAATCCACTCATTCTATAACAATGATTTATTAAAAACCCTTATCCTTTATTCTATCACGTTCCAGGGATTTTCACAAGTTGGATAGGTTCTATCTTACAAGGCTACTACTTCTTCAAAAAAATCACCAACTATCTGATTAAACTCTTTAGGGTGGTCATTCATCGGTTGGTGTTTGCTGTCTGAAATCGTTACTTGACGCGCATTGGGATTTAGAGCAATGATACCATCATAGATTATTTTTAGGTGTTTGGGAAAATCGTTTTCTCCTCTTACTAATAGCATGGGAGAATTTCCTTTATATCCTTCTATCTCATGGACTGCCAAGAAACCTGTGATTCCAAGGTTCAAGAAAACATCTCGCCCTGTTTCTATAATGGCAGTCTTGACCAATTCTCTTGTGATAGGGTTATCGGTACACATTTTTGAGTTTTTATCAGCAATCACCTTCCAAGGAATCGTTTTGTACATAAGAGAACTATATTTGATTCGACCTCTTTCTTTCTCTGATAGGTATCGATGCTGTCCCCAACTATCTACCATGACCAAGGCTAGGACTCTTTCTGGATGGCGATAGGTATACTCTTGAAGTGGATTTCCTCCCCAAGAATGACCAACCAATATCACCTTATCCAACTGGAAATAGGACAAAATGGCATCTATATCTTGAACAGCGCCTTCCAAGTCGGGTAGGCCAACTTTCATAGGTGATTCACCCTGCCCTCTAACATTGACAAAGTAAAGGTCAAATCCATCAAAAGCATCATACTGGTGGGCCCACATCTGACTACGGCCACAAGCTCCATGATAAAAAATAATATGCCCTTTACTTGCGTTTCCAGGACGATGATAAACAACCAAATCACAATCTACGACTGCTATAAGGTGACGTTTCAACATCTCGGGTTTTCTGTTATAAAAAGCAATAGCTTCAGCTATATCATTTTGCTTCATTTTTACACTCTCTCCTCTTTATCCTAGTAGTATTCTTTTTATCTATTTTAACATGCTATATTAAAATCATCGTTTTTTAAACTTAATTTCATTAAAAATTTTGAATTTTCTGCATTATTTAGATAAAGAGAAAGACTGCTAAGCAATCTTTACTTTCTTCTCATCAGATTCATGCCTAAAATTCCAGCAATAATCAAAGTTGCTCCTATCACATGGTATCTATAAATCGGTTCGTGGAGGATAAGAGCTCCGGCTAGAATGGTCAAAACTGTTCCAAGATTGCCAAAGACACTGACGGTTGATGCGCCGAGGCGAACGATAGCATAGATAGAAAGACTACCAGTCACGATAGAGGCTAAAATTCCCAAATAGAGGATGGAAAGCAGATAGGGCAGCTGTCCAAACGGCGCAAAGTAAGCTAATATATTCCCCTCTAGATAGTGAGAGGTCAGACTCAACGTATTAAAGGTGACGAAGCCAACAAATATCACAACAGCTGTCATATCCATAGCCCGATAGCGACCTCCTTTGGACTTGCTGAGGATATTGTTTATCGCATTGGCGAGAACAGATCCCAACATCAAGAGAAAGCCCAAGCTAGCAGTTTCAGTGCTAAAGTTTGCTCCTTTACTAAGGAAGATGAAAACTACTCCTGCTACGGATAAAATTAAAAAGAACTTTTGCAGCAAACTTGTCTTTTCCTTGAGAAAGACCGATGCCAAAAGGAGAGTAAAAATCGGGACAAGCGCTTGTAAAATTCCCGCTTCAGAAGACGATATATACTGTAAAGCAAAGGATTGAAAAATAAAAAAGAGAAGTGGATAGAAAAGACTCATAGGAAGAATAGAAAGAATATCTTTTCTACTTAAACTCACTTTGATAAGTTTGGTTTGATGAAGGATGACCAATACCAGAGCAGCGATTGTATAGCGATGCGCTAAGTTGGTGAGAGGACTGGCATAGCCTAAAGCAATCTTTGTAAATAAAAAAGAAAATCCAATGATTGCTGAAAAGGATAAGGCTGCTAGGTAAGCTTTTGTTTTCTCGTTCATAGATTGTTACTCCCTTTAAAAGTAGCTATTCTCAAGATAAATCAACTAGAAATTTTGAGACTGTCTTTCCATTTTAGCATAGTAAAATCCTAGATGCTATTTCTAGGATTAGTATTTTATTCCCACTATCACTCTTTCAAGATGATAAATTCTTTTTCATTGCCTATAAAGGAGTCAGCCAGTCTGATCTGCTTTTCTCGTTCTTTTCTCACAAGTTCTAACTTGTCTGCCTCTTAGAGATTCCTTACTTTGATAGCATAATCCGCGGAAACGATGCCGTGTCCTCTCATATGGGCTGTTGAAATAGCTTGTACAAAGACTCTGGCAGCGTACTTAGCGATTTGATTTTGGGCATTTTTAGAGAGGAGATTTGCTGCGAAACCTGCTTTTCTCAACTCATGAGGTGAGAACTCATTTCTCAATCGTGCATCAAAAGCCTCATAAGCTTGCCGAATTATTTTATTT
The DNA here is from genome assembly GCF_002355895.1 of Streptococcus sp. NPS 308. NCBI lineage: Bacteria > Bacillati > Bacillota > Bacilli > Lactobacillales > Streptococcaceae > Streptococcus > Streptococcus sp. NPS 308. The sequence goes on along the minus strand of NZ_AP017652.1, from coordinate 789,452 downwards.
TTCTCACCTTCATCACCGATATCAATTAAAGATAAGAAATCTCGCGAGTTCTCTAATGCCCATCGAGCTAGTTCTTTCTGAGGAAGTCTATCCAGTATTTGTTCTAGTTCCAATCTTTTCTCAGAGTCGTCCCAAATGGCAACTTTGTAAGGACTGGGTAGGTGATTCATTTTAGTCTTATAGGCAGTTCGTTCAAACTCATTCCATGCATAATCCTCTGGTTTCATTGCTTTCTCATTCTTTCTTACTAGCTAGCGTAAGCTAGGAGACACCTTTCATATTAGTGAAAAGAGATTACTCCTAGTTCTCTTGGAGGTTTTCCAAAAATCCTTCCAAATCTCGTTCATGTTGGTACTTAATGGCAGCCTTCTTATCTTTGTCAAAGATGGTTTTGGTTAGGTCAATATCGTTGATGGCCGCAATTGCGACAGTGTAGTGAATAATATCTGCCAGTTCTTTGGCTAGTTCCTCATTTGAGTCCTGGACACCCTCTTTTCTACCAGAGCGCCCATTCAAGACCTCGGCTACTTCTCCGACTTCCTCCACTAGCTTGATAAAGAGGCCTTCCTCAGTTCGAGATTGCTGGTAATGTTCGAGTAAGTAAGCTTGTAATTGTCTAAAGGTTAAATCCTTCATCTTCTCCTCCTCACAAAAAAGCGAGACATCTGTCCCGCTTTTTTATTTTTCATCGATAACGATTCTTACTTTTTTGTCTTCAGTTGGGACAGAGTAGACAATCGTTCTTATCGCTGAGATAGTGCGACCCTTACGACCGATAACACGACCGACATCGCTTTGGTCAAGATCCAAGTGATACTCCAAAAACTCTGGTGTGTCTTCAATCTTGATAGTTAAGGCATCAGGTTGTGAAATCAAAGGTTTCACAATCGCAATAATGAGATTTTCAATCGTATCCATCTGTCAACCTACTTTAAACTTATTTTGAGAATTTAGAATCGTGGAATTTTTTCAATACGCCTTCTTTTGAAAGGATGTTGCGAACTGTATCTGAAGGTTGAGCTCCATCAGCCAACCATGCAAGAACGCGGTCTTCTTTCAAAGTTACTTGGTTTTCAGCAACAAGTGGGTTGTAAGTACCAACTGTTTCGATGAAACGTCCGTCACGTGGTGAACGTGAGTCTGCTACGTTGATACGGTAGAAAGGTTTTTTCTTAGAACCCATACGAGTCAAACGGATTTTAACTGCCATTTTTTAATGTCTCTTTTCTTATTTTTTTATTTCGGTGAAATAGCTGAGCTATTTAGCACATGTTCTATTATAGCAGATTTTTGACATCTGTCAAGAAAAAAACTTGACAGAGTTTTGATTTTTTAACTACTAGAAATTTTTAGTAAAATCATTAACATTTGAAATCACCTCCCTTTTAGGGTACAATGGTAGAAATGAATTTTTGAGAGGAAAACAATGAAAAAACTAGCAACCCTTCTTTTACTATCAACTGTAGCCCTTGCTGGATGTACTAGTATCCAACGTGGTCTCCGTGGCGATGAGTATGTCGACTCTAGTATCTCAGCAGAAGAAAGCTCAAAAGCAGCTGCTCAGGCTGCCAAAGATTTGAAAGACGCCTTAACAAATGAAAATGCTAACTTCCCTCAACTTTCTAAGGAAGTAGCTGAAGATGAGGCTGAAGCTATCCTTCACACAAGTCAAGGTGATATTCGTATCAAACTCTTTCCAAAATTAGCTCCTCTAGCAGTTGAAAATTTCCTAACTCACGCTAAAGAAGGTTACTACAATGGCGTTACCTTCCATCGTGTAATAGATGGCTTTATGATTCAAGGTGGAGATCCAAAAGGAAATGGTACGGGAGGCCAATCTATCTGGCATGGTAAGGATAATACCAAGGATACTGGAACTGGTTTTAAAAATGAAATCTCTCCTTACCTATACAATATCCGAGGAGCACTTGCTATGGCTAATACTGGTCAACCAAATACCAACGGTAGCCAATTCTTCATCAACCAAAACTCGACAGATATTTCTGCTAAACTCCCTACCAGCAAGTATCCAAAAAAAATCATCGAAGCCTATAAAGAGGGCGGAAATCCAAGTCTAGACGGCAAACACCCTGTCTTTGGTCAAGTCATCGATGGCATGGATATTGTTGACAAGATTGCCAAGGCTGAAAAAGATGAGAAAGACAAACCAACGTCTGCTATCACCATTGATAGTATCAAAGTGGTGAAAGACTACGATTTCAGCAAAGAATAAGCCATCAACAGTTGACAAAGAGCCTTTTTAAAATGTATTTTTCCCCTATATAACAACACAAAAGAGAGAATTTTTGTTCTCTCTTTTAAACTATTCAAATTGATCTGACTTTTGTTAACAAAGACAGTATGATTAGTCTTCCTCTCTTTTCTTTTGAGACAATGCAAATCCAGCCGATGCTAGTCCAATAAATGCAGCAAGTGATAAGAATGGAAGTTCCTCTGTACCAGTGTTTGGTAATTCTTTTTGAGGCTCACCATTTCTAAACTTGTTGATTGGGATAACTTTGTCTTCGATTGGTTGAGGTGGAAGTTGTGGTTGTGGTTTCGGATCTGGCTGTGGTTGTGGTTTTGGATCTGATTGTAGTTGTGGTTTCGGATCTGGCTGTGGTTGTGGTTTTGGATCTGATTGTGGTTGTGGTTTCGGATCCGGTTGTGGTTGTGGTTTCGGATCCGGTTGTGGTTGTGGTTTTGGATCCGGTTGTGGTTGTGGTTTCGGATCTGGTTGTGGTTGTGGCTTCGGATCCGGTTGAGGTTGTGGTTTCGGATCTGGTTGTGGTTTCGGTTTTGGATCCTCTTTCTTAGGACATCCACAATCACGGATAAAGATACGGTTTGTTTCTTTACCTTCACCATCCTTGATAATAATCCAGTATCCTGATTGACCTTCCTTGTTCTTACCAGGTTCAGTAGTAATACTTGGTGTTTTACCATCTTTACCATCACGAACAAAGGTACGGCTAGTTTCCTTACCATCGCCATCTTCGGTGATTACCCAAACACCAGTATTTCCTTCTTTATCTTTACCTGATTCAGTACGAACTTTTGGTGTCTTACCATCTTTACCATCACGGATAAAGTTACGGCTAGTGATGTTTCCTTCAGAATCACGTACGATTACCCAAACACCTGAACGACCTTCTTCGTCTTTACCAGACTCGATAGTAATAGTTGGTGTCTTACCGTCTTTTCCGTCTTTACCATCTTTAACGAATGTACGACCTGTTTCAGTTCCAGCAGGATTATGTGTGATTACCCATGTACCTGTGTTACCTTCTGAGTCTTCACCACGTTCTGTTGTTACTGATGGGTTCTTACCGTCTTTGATGATTGTTTCTGTTGTTTCTCCATCTGGGTTTACAACTTTAACTGTGTGAGTACCATCTTGGTTATCTTTAACGGTTACAGTTGGTGTCTTACCATCTTTACCATTCTTGATAACTGTCTCGGTTGTTGTTCCATCTGGGTTTACAACTTTAACTGTGTGAGTACCATCTTGGTTATCTTTAACAGTTACGACTGGTGATTTTCCGTCTTTACCATCTTTACCATCTTTAACGAATGTACGACCTGTTTCAGTTCCAGCAGGATTATGTGTGATTACCCATGTACCTGTGTTACCTTCTGAGTCTTCACCACGTTCTGTTGTTACTGATGGGTTCTTACCGTCTTTGATGATTGTTTCTGTTGTTTCGCCACCTGGGTTTACAACTTTAACTGTATGAGTACCATCTTGGTTATCTTTAACGGTTACAGTTGGTGTCTTACCATCTTTACCATTCTTGATAACTGTCTCGGTTGTTGTTCCATCTGGGTTCACAACTTTAACTGTGTGGGTACCGTCTTCGTTATCTTTAACAGTTACGACTGGTGATTTACCGTCTTTACCATCTTTACCATCTTTAACGAATGTACGACCTGTTTCAGTTCCAGCAGGATCATGTGTGATTACCCATGTACCTGTGTTACCTTCTGAGTCTTCACCACGTTTTGTTGTGACTGATGGGTTCTTACCGTCTTTGATGATTGTTTCTGTTGTTTCACCATCTGGGTTTACAACTTTAACTGTATGAGTACCATCTTGGTTATCTTTAACGGTTACAGTTGGTGTCTTACCATCTTTACTATTCTTGATAACTGTCTCGGTTGTTGTTCCATCTGGGTTCACAACTTTAACTGTGTGGGTACCGTCTTCGTTATCTTTAACAGTTACGACTGGTGATTTACCGTCTTTACCGTCTTTACCATCTTTACCATCTTTAACGAATGTACGACCTGTTTCAGTTCCAGCAGGATCATGTGTGATTACCCATGTACCTGTGTTACCTTCTGAGTCTTCACCACGTTTTGTTGTGACTGATGGGTTCTTACCGTCTTTGATGATTGTTTCTGTTGTTTCACCATCTGGGTTTACAACTTTAACTGTATGAGTACCATCTTGGTTATCTTTAACGGTTACAGTTGGTGTCTTACCATCTTTACCATTCTTGATAACTGTCTCGGTTGTTGTTCCATTTGGGTTCACAACTTTAACTGTGTGAGTACCGTCTTGGTTATCTTTAACGGTTACAGTTGGTGTCTTACCATCTTTACCATTCTTGATAACTGTCTCGGTTGTTGTTCCATCTGGATTCACAACTTTAACTGTGTGAGTACCGTCTTCGTTATCTTTAACAGTTACGACTGGTGATTTTCCATCTTTTCCGTCTTTACCATCTTTGATATCCACAACATCGATGATGACATCTTTAGATACAGATTTGCCATCAAGGGTTGCTGTAGCTTTAGCTGTGTAACTACCTACTGCCGTTGGAGTACCAGAGATTGTCTTAGTAGCAGCGTCGAATGTCACACCAGCAGGAAGACTTGTTTCATCAAGTGTAAGCTCAGAACCAGGAGTGTGAGTTAAAGTGATATCAGTGATCGCTTTACCTAGTTGAACAAGTTGACGACCACCAGAAACTTTAAGATCAAGACCTTTCTCAGCTTTAGGATTTACTGTAAGAGTAAATGTATCGATAGCTGAAGCTCCTCCCACTTCAGCAGCGTTAGTAGCCTGCATACGAATTGTGAAAGTACCAGCTTTTGTAGGTTTGCCAGTAAATGTCTTAGTAGCAGGATCATATGTCAAACCATATTCTGCGATAATAGCGTTAATCTCAGATTCTTCTACTAAGCCGTATGGTGTCTTCATAGTGACAGTTGAAAGATTATTGTGAGTTACTACTGCAGGAGTAATAGCATCACCAACTGTTACAGTTTGCTCTTTGTTAGAAATCTCGATAGCAACAGGTGATTCGGTAACTTTAATAACTACCTCTCCATCAGCTTGGTCATTACCATAAAAATTTTCGTACCGAGCTTTAACAGGGATACGATAGATACCAAGTTTCTTAGGAGTACCCGAGAAGGTATGAGTTGACTCATCATAAGTGACCCCTTCTGGTAAAATACTTGGATATTTGCCAGTTAAAGGATTAGAAGGTTTGCTATAGTCATTAAGGTCAACTGAAATAGTTGCTCCTTCTGAAGCCTCAACCTTCACAGGAGTCATCTTAGTCAATACTTGAACTTCAGTCTCGCCACCAGTTACTTGGATAGGTTTCTTCGTAACAGTAAGCTTAAAGGTACCTTGGGCAGTATCATTTTCCAAGCCTTTATAGTATGCTATATAGTTAACAGTAAACTCACCCACTGAAGTTGGAGTACCAGAAATTGTCTTTGTATCAGGATCGTAAGTCAGACCACTAGGTAGATTTTGGATTCCTGCTTCAAATGTACCATAGCGAATATATCCAATATCCGCACGTTCACTCGGTTGAATTACAAAGTTAGTGATAGGAGTTCCGACTTCAACCGTTTGTTCACCACTATTTACCGTAATTGGTCTTGGTTTAACTGTGATAGTGATTGTACCAGTAGCTTCTTCTAAACCACGTTTTAATTTATAGGTATATGTTTTAGTACCAACTGAATTTGTAGTTCCAGAAAGAATTTTTGTATTATAATCATAGTTAAGACCAAGTTCACCACGAATATCTCCAGAAAATTCTGCTCTATTTGGAATCGCAATTTCAATTGGATCGATTTCATCGCCGACTGTAACTTCACGAGTATAGTTTTCAGCATGCAATGGACCAGGCAATACTGTTAAAGTAACATATTTTTGTACAGCTTGACCATCTTTTTCTGCTATAACTTTGATGCGGTATGTCCCTTCGACTAAACCTTTACCAGCAATCGTTTTTGTTGCTTTATTATAGCGAGTGCCCTTAGGAAGAGCTGCTGTATCAACTTTTAAAGTTGCTCCATCAGTGTGAGTGATGACCATATCCTTGAACTTTTCACCTTCTTTGATGGTTTGTTCATGGTTGGTTACATCAAGGTCAACTCCAATTCCATCACGTGGCTTAACTTCAAAAGTGAAGGTTGTAAAGGTAGTTGAGATACCACCATCGGCATTATAGTAGTCAACTTCTACACGTGCAGTTTTGTTTTCAGTAGTTTGAAGAACCCCGTAACCTTCTAGTGTTTTAGTGATATTATCAGAGCTTACTGTAGCGTAGGTGTCTCCGCTATTAGTCGTTACACGAATATTCGCGATTGTCGATCCACCTTCAAGAGTTACTGGAATGCTTGGGAACTTTTCTCCCTCTTTCCAGACTTGGTGGTCAATTGGGCTGATAACATCTGTTACCTCAAACTGGAAGACACGGTTTGGCGCATTATCTCCAAAGTGACCATCAATGGCACGTACTTCAAAGTTATACTTACCAGGTGCTAGCTTAACACCGGCCTTTTTCTTAATGGTTTGAGTGGCTTCGTCATACTCAGTACCATCAGGGAAACGAACAGGTTTAACTTTAGCGTTGACCTTGTTTAGTTCAATCTTACCAATAGTTTGTTCTTTATCTGAACGAGGAACTGATACGATTCCCTCTTTATTTAAGACTGCAGTTTTAGTATTTGGAGTAAATTTGACATCCGCATTTGTAAGATAAAATCCGTTGGCATCATCAGTTGTAGCTTTTGAACGTTCTTCTGTAGTTAACTCTACATTAAAGATACGTTCTTGTCCCAGTTTATCGATAGTTTTAAACTTAATCGTAAATGTACCCTGTTGAGCAGGGAGTTTGGTAAAGCGTAGTCGATACGGCGTGCGATTTGGGTCATGAACCATCCAATTTTCATCACTATAAAACTTACCATACGGATCTCCGGTAACTGCCAATTCATATTCTACTTCTGGCGTTGTATCCAAACGTTCGATACGCTCCAATAAAACTGGTGTTGATGGGAAAGCAGTTACTCTAGAATCGTCCGCAACATAGAGCCCAAGCTCAGTATTGTACTTTGGTGTATCAGGCTTAGCATCTGCTACTGTAACAGGTGTATTATCACTATAACCAGGCGTCAGGTAATATCCAAATGGTGTTGTTGGAATCGTATACTTATTAACACGAGTATTATTTTCCCCCATATCGCCTGTTGCTTGGTCATAATAATCATTAGCTTTTGATGCAGATAAGTCAAATCGGTCGTTAGAGAGAGTAGACAAGGCATATGAGTGTGGTTTAGTTATTGTTAAAGGAAGAGTTGCCTTCACATTAGGATTGGTTTTAGAAACCAAACCAATGTCATAGGTTCCGCTTGGGATTCCACCATTAAGATTAAGAGTCCCGTAGACATATTCTCCAACTGGATCATAAGTAAGGCCTAGATCTTTTGCACCTTGTGATAGTTCAACCTCATCAGAAGTAATACGAGTAAGACCCATCTTATATCTAACTTCAACAGTTGTACCGTTATGTATGAGAGTATGGAAACCACTATAGTTCTCGATGGTCATATACGGTGTCTTACCATCTGACGGAGTACTCGCATTATCAGCAAGCATATATGATACGAAACCTGAGTGACCTGATCGTTTCATTTCTGTGTAGACGGACTCGATGGCAGATTGAAGGCGTCCAATGCTAAGTTCTAAATCAGCTTTAGTTAATTGAGCCTTTTCAGAAAGTTGTTGAGCTACTACCAACTCTGCTTTTGAAGCTTGAAGTGCATCTGAAAGAACTTTTTTAGATTCACTATCGTCTAGTTTAGCTTCTTGTTTTTCAGCTTCTTGATTAACAGCTTTTGCTTCAAGAATGCTATTGTTCAACTGTTCTTTAAGAGGTTGAAGAATAGCGTCTACCTCTGGTTTAGCTTCAGTTTCTGGAACTTCTTTTTCATCAACTTTAAGTTCTGCCTTTTTTTCTGCTAATGGTGCAGTTGATGGAGCTATCGCAACAGTTGTTTTTTCCGTTTCTTTTACAGTTACTTCCGTAGTTGACTCAGTGGTTGAAACTACAGTCGAATCATTTTCTGTAGTTGGTGCTACAAAAGTCGCAGGGGCACGATATGGTTCTGGAACACTAATTTCCTCAGAGGTTACTTCCTTAGTAGATCTTTCTTCAACTCCCTTATTGACCTCTACCCCCTCTTCACTTTTTAATTCACTTGCATTTACTTGAGGTGCATTAACCATCGAACCGACGAAAAACAGCCCAACAAGCACCGAAGCTACTCCTACACTAATTTTACGAATAGCAAATCGTTTTCGTTTGTCAAATTTCATAATTATCCCTTTTATTTCTTACTATATTTTTTTTCTCTTAAGAATAAACCAAGAACTGTAACAGCCATAAGTGAAATCCCTAGGGCTGAGCAAATATTTGATTCAGTACCAGTCTTTGGTAATTGTACTTTTTCAGAAACTTCCAAATTATTAATAGTTTTATCAGCTGGTTTAACTGGATCTACCGGTTTAACTGGAGTGACTACTTCTTTTGTTCCTACTTCAATAATTTGATTAACTGCATCAATTTTATTAGTTGAAACAACTTTGCGTTCAGTTTCCACACCATTAACTAAGACAATGTGTTCAACCGTAGTGATACTACCATCTTTACCTTCTTGAACAATCTTTTCAGTTCCTTTGTCAAGGTCTGCATTATCGCGATGAATAGTATTATATGCTTTAACTTCTACCTTGGTCTCATCTTTTTCAACAACAATCGGTTTTGGTTTCTCTATAAGCTTAGATTTTGTTGACTCGACTGCAGTAATTGCAGCAGTCAAATCTTTAACTGCTTGAGCTCTTCTACTGATTGCTCGATGCGAGTTTTCATCTCATTAACTAACTGTTCAGACTGAACCTCAGCTTCTGAAATTATATCAATAGATAAACGTTTAGCCTCAACAATAGCCTCCGAAACAAACAGTTCTTTATCTTTAAGTTCCTCAATGGTTTAAGCAACTGTGAATTACGGATTTCCAACTCATTTACTTGAGACTTGAGTTCATTCACTACCTCATAAACAGACGACTGAGAATAACCCAAAAACAGGGATTTCTTAAGTCCTCCCATATAAAACTCCTCCTAAAGGTTAATTTTATCTATATAAATATTACACTTTAATCTTAATCTTCTAAAAACAGATTTAAAACTTTGTGCATTACTTAACTAATTTTACTAAACTAATTTATATTATTATATTCGTTTTTCTTTGATTTATCAAGCAATTGATTTTTAAAAACAAAATTTATCTAATTATTTTGATTTTAACACACATTTTCTTAAAACTCCTTTGTAAAATATTGTGGAAATTCTATACTAAATTATTTCAAATTAGCTTTTTCGGTGTAATTATAGTTTCAATTTTGATGAAAAAAAGAAGTGGGATAATCCCACTCCTTATTGTTTACTTATCTCCCTTAAAAGCATCCACCATGATTTGAAATTCTTCATTTAAGAGGGTAAATCCTTTCCCCATCTTGGTGTGGTCAGGACTCCCGCTACGAATGTCAAACTTCGCCGGTGCACCATTAAAGCTGACACGATAGATTTCTTTGGTCCAAACTGGAGATCCTAAGGGAGATGGTACAGGTGGCCAATCCATCTGGCATGATAAGGACAAAACGAAGGACAAGGGAACTGGTTTCAAAAATGAAATCTCTCCTTACCTATACAATATCCGAGGAGCCCTTGCTATGGCTAACACAGGTCAACCAAACACCAACGGTAGCCAGTTCTTCATCAACCAAAACTCAACAGATATTTCTGCTAAACTCCCTACCAGCAAGTATCCAAAGAAAATCATCGAAGCCTATAAAGAGGGTGGAAATCCTAGCCTAGATGGCAAACACCCTGTTTTTGGTCAAGTCATCGATGGCATGGATGTTGTCGACAAGATTGCTAAGGCTGAAAAAGATGAAAAAGATAAACCAACTACTGCTATCACCATTGACAGTATCGAAGTGGTCAAGGACTACGACTTCAGCAAAAAATAAGCCATCAACAGATAAGGAGACGATGATATGATTTTATTTTGGGGTTCTAAAGGTTATCAGAAAGAATTGGGACATACGCAAACTGCGATCGAATGTGGTCACTGTAACAATGTTGACACTTGGGAGATTGTAGAAACTGGACGCAAGTTCACCCTCTACTGGATTCCACTTTTCCCTTATGGTAAAAGTTATTTCGTTTCTTGTCCGATTTGCCACTACGGTAAAGAAATTGAGAAATCTGAAGTTGAAAGCTTTTTAAATTACTAGTCAAAAAAGCCAAGTCATTTCGACTTGGCTTTTTAGCGCCTTTAAGTTAGCTTGTTAAAGTCCCATATTTGGTCCATCCAGCCTTCATAAAAGTCTGGTTCGTGGCAAACCATAAGAATGCTTCCTTTGTATTCTTTAAGCGCCCGTTTGAGTTCATCCTTGGCATCTACATCCAAGTGGTTGGTCGGCTCGTCCAATACTAAAACGTTGTTTTCACGGTTCATCAAGAGACAGAAACGCACCTTGGCCTGTTCCCCACCTGACAAGACCTGAATCTGACTTTCAATGTGCTTGGTCGTCAAACCACAACGAGCAAGTGCCGCACGAACTTCTGCTTGATTGAGTGCTGGAAAGGCGTTCCAGACCGCTTCTAGAGGAGTCTGGCGATTGCCACCTTCTACTTCTTGCTCAAAATAACCAAGTTCTAGGTAATCACCGCGTTCAACTTCTCCAGCAATGGGGGGGATAATGCCCAAGAGAGACTTCAAGAGGGTTGTTTTCCCGATACCATTTGCCCCAATAATGGCAACCTTTTGATTGCGTTCAAAGGTGAGGTTTAATGGCTTGGTAAGTGGACGGTCATAACCAATCTGCAAGTCCTTGGCTTGGAAGATAAAGCGCCCAGGTGTACGAGCTGGTTTGAAATCAAAGGATGGTTTTGGCTTCTCACTTTGCAACTCGATAATATCCATCTTATCCAATTTCTTCTGACGAGACATGGCCATGTTTCGTGTTGCAACACGGGCTTTGTTTCGAGCCACGAAATCCTTGAGGTCTGCAATTTCTTTCTGTTGGCGTTCGTAGGCTGCCTCCAGTTGAGATTTCTTCATAGCATAAACTTCTTGGAATTGGTAGTAATCTCCAGAGTAGCGCGTTAGCTGTTGATTTTCAACGTGATATACGATATTGATAACATCATTCAGGAAAGGAATATCGTGAGAAATCAAGACAAAGGCATTCTCATAGTTTTGGAGATAACGCTTGAGCCAGTCAATATGCTCAGCATCCAAGTAGTTGGTTGGCTCGTCAAGCAACAAAATATCTGGTTTTTCAAGGAGGAGTTTAGCCAAAAGCACCTTGGTTCTTTGTCCACCTGACAAGGCTGTTACGTCTGTATCCATACCATAGTCCATGACACCGAGGGCACGCGCCACTTCATCAATCTTGGCATCTAAAGTATAAAAATCACGACTCTCCAAACGGTCTTGGAGTTCGCCAACTTCTTCCATCAGCGCATCGATATCTGCGCCCTCTTCTGCCATCTCCATATAGAGTTCATTGATACGAACTTCTGCTTTAAAAAGCTCATCAAAGGCTGTCCGCAAAACATCGCGCACAGTTTGACCTTCTTTTAGCACAGCGTGCTGGTCTAGATAGCCAGCAGTCACATACTTAGACCACTCCACCTTTCCTTCATCTGGTAACATCTTACCAGTCACGATACTCATAAAGGTTGATTTTCCTTCACCGTTGGCACCGACAAGACCGATGTGTTCTCCCTTGAGGAGACGGAAGGAGACATCTTCAAAAATTGCACGGTCACCAAAACCGTGACTTAAATTTTTAACTTCTAAAATACTCATTTTAATTCCTTTGTAAGTTTAGTTACATTTAATTTTCTGTAGAGAACCCAAGCTAGATAGCCACCCAAGGTATTGGTCCACAAATCATCAATCTCAAAGACCCGATTAAAATCAAAGAAAAAGTCTAAGACTAGTTGCGTACACTCAATTCCTAGACTCAGTAAAAAACTGAGAAGGATGATTTTTTTAGTTTGCCGCAAGTTTGGATAGAGGTAGAGCAGTTGAAATACCAGCGGGAAGAGCAAGAAGACATTTAAAATGTTCTGCAAAAAGATCCAAAGGACTTGTCCCAAACTAGTCACTTCACCCAGATTCCAAAGGGAGTTTAAGGGAGTTAAAAGAAAAACCAGGCGTCCAAAAGTTTGAATACCTGGAGTTTCCACTCCTGTAGGAAGTTGAGGCTGGGGGGTAAAACAAAAACAGACAATGCAAAGACTGTAAATAGCCACTCCCAACCTTAAGATTAATTCTCTTTTTTTAGTCATTTTATGGATTTACCGCTGCAACTGCCTTCTGGCGGTCACGTTTCATTGTATTGGAGCGCAATTGTCCACAAGCTGCATCAATATCTGTACCATGTTCCTGACGAACAACACAGTTGACACCTTTTTTCTTGAGGGTATCGTAGAAGGCCATTACGCGCTCTTTAGGACTACGGCTATATTGGTCATGTTCACTAACTGGGTTATAGGGAATCAAGTTTACATAAGACAATTTCTTGATGTTCTTGAGCAATTCCGCCAGCTCCAAGGCTTGTTCAACACCGTCGTTGACTTCATTGAGCATGATATACTCAAAGGTCACACGGCGATTGGTTGTTTCGATATAGTACTCAATAGCAGCAAAGAGTTTTTCAATCGGAAAGGCACGGTTAATTTTCATGATGCTTGAACGAAGATCATTGTTTGGTGCGTGAAGGGAAACAGCGAGATTAACCTGTACGCCTTCATTAGCAAAGTCACGAATTTTATGGGCCAAACCTGAGGTTGAAACCGTGATGTGACGAGCACCGATTGCCATCCCCTTGTCATCATTGATGGTACGGACGAAATTCAACACATTGTTGTAGTTATCAAATGGTTCTCCAATTCCCATGACTACGATATGACTGACACGCTCGTCCTGACCACGCTCATCAAAGTATTTCTGAACCAGCATGATCTGCGCTACGATTTCACCGTTATTAAGGTCACGTTGCTTCTTAATCAAACCTGATGCACAGAAGGTACAACCGATATTACAACCGACCTGAGTGGTCACACAGACTGACAAACCGTAGTGTTGACGCATCAACACAGTCTCAATCAACATGCCATCTGGCAACTCAAAAAGATACTTAACAGTACCGTCAGCTGACTCTTGTACAATTCGTTGTTTCAAAGGATTTACGACAAACTGCTCATTGAGCTTGGCAATCAAACCCTTGGAAAGGTTGGTCATTTCTTCAAATGACTGGACACGTTTACGGTAGAGCCATTCCCAGATCTGATCTGCTCGGAATTTCTTTTCTCCTTGTTCTAATACCCATTCTTGCATGGCTTGACGTGTTAAACTATAAATAGACGGTTTCATCTCTTCTCCTTATTCTCTATCTATTTCTGACGAATGACAAAATGGCGCTGTCCCTTGTCCTCTTTCTGAGACTTTTGGTCCTTATGACGACGTCTATTTCTCTTATCCGCATTTGGCTTTCTCTTGTTTTGCGAAGGTTTCTTTCCTCTTCTAGGAAGGTTTTCCTCTTCCTTTTTACGCATTTTCTTGTCAAATGACGCACGCTTAGGTGCTTGATTTTCTAAGACAAAATAAGCACAACCATAACTACAGTACTCCAAAAGATAATCTTGTAAGCGACTGATTTTTTCAATTTTTTCCTCAGTACGTTCGTCTTTGTAAAAACCGCGAAGGCGAAGCTGTTCATTGCTCCAGTCCCCCACGACATAATCAAATTTGGTCAACACTTCTGAAAAGCGCTGATTAAAGACGGTCACATCGAAAGCCTCCTTGATATTTTCAACCAAGGTAAAAGCAATCCCTTCAGTCTCAACCTTATCCCCATTTACCTGAAATTCTGGGCCAGGAAACTTGTTATAATTGTATAATTCAGGTGCAATTTCTTTACGCATAGTCTTCCTTTTCCACGATTACTTAACACTCTATTTTACCATATTTTCTACAAGTTGGCACGAATATCCTGAAAATGAAAAAAGTCTGACGATTCTGTCAGACTTCTGCTTTATAACCTTAAAAAGAGAAGAACAATTCTTCCCTCCATATTTTATTATTTAGCTGCTGCGTAAAGCTCGTCTACTTTGTTCCAGTTAATCACTGAGAAGAAAGCTTTGATGTAGTCAGGACGCACGTTGCGGTATTTCACGTAGTAAGCATGTTCCCAAACATCCAAGCCCAAGATTGGTTTTTTGCCTTCTGAGATTGGGGTGTCTTGGTTTGCTGTTGAAGTCACTTCAAGCTTCCCTTCTTTGTTGACAACCAACCATGCCCAGCCAGAACCAAATCGAGTTGTAGCTGCTGCTGTAAAGGCTGCTTGGAACTCTTCAAATGAACCAAATGTTGCATCAATTGCTGCTGCAAGTTCTGCTGATGGAGCAGTTTTCTCAGGAGTCATCAATTCCCAGAAAAGAGCGTGGTTCAAGTGTCCACCACCATTGTTGATAAGTGCTTGGCGGATATCAGCTGGGATAGATTCTACATCAGCAAGCAAAGCTTCAAGGTCTTCACCGATTTCAGGGTGTTTTTCAAGAGCAGCATTGGCATTGTTGACATAAGTTTGATGGTGCTTGTCATGGTGCAAGTGCATTGTTTCAGCATCAATATATGGTTCCAATGCATCGTAAGCGTATGGAAGATCTGGTAAGATAATAGCCATCTGTAATACCTCTTTTTCTTTCTATAAGAAAATGATAACGCAATCATCCTCTTTTTTCAAGTTTTTTGCTCAATTTGCCTCTGTCGCAATCCGCAAGAGTGCCTTTTCAAACAAGTAACTTTTTTCATAGACACCTGTCTTAATCTGGTAGTCTGTTTCAATCAAATAAGAAATCGCTCGCTTGAGAAAAGCCAAGGAAATCCCTCTCGAATCTCTTAATGCGAACTTGATTTGATAAGGATTAGGATTGCGTCCCAAATAAGTACCCAGACTGCTTACAATCTGCGATTCAGTTTGACCAGCCTCTGATAAGATTTTCACTTGAGTAAAAGTCCGAAATTGTCCTAACATGACAGCTATGAGTTTGATTTCGTCTTCCCCTTGCAGGGTCAAGTCTCTAACTAAGTCACGGGCCTGATCAATCTTCTTAGCTAATATAAACTGAGTCAAATCAAAAATATTGTCCTGCAGGGTCTTTGGAATAGCTTCGACAATGTCCTTCTCCTCAATCACCCCGTCAGATTTATAAGACTGTAAAAAAAGGAGGTTTTTCTGGATTTCGCTAAACTGAAAACCAGATTTGATAAGTAGATTTTCAAAAGATTGCCCCACAAACTGCAGACCGTGTGTCTGGCTCCATTTTTGGAAATACTGGCGCAATTCTTGTTCTTTGGCTTCTACTGCATCAAAAACCTTGGCATCACGCTTGAGCAGTTTGACCAATCGTCTCTTGCTATCCAGTTTTCCTTCTGCAAAAATTAATAACTTGGTTGTCGGTGAAGGATTGTCAAGGTATTCCTCAAATGACTTGAGTTCATCATCTGTTAAAAACCGTTTCTTGGCTGTTGTAATATCGACAAAATGGTCTAATATCACGATTTTCTCATCTGCAAAGAAAGGGAGACTGACCAGCTCCAGCTCTAAATCCTTATAGGCTACTTCTTTCATGTCAAAGTAGGCAAAATTGAGGTCGGCTGGATCATAGCCAATCTGTCTCAGCACCTGATCTTTCATAACTTCAAACTGACCTTGGTCCGAACCTGTAAATAAGGTCAGGCTAGATAAGTTTGATAAAGACAAATTTTGACTTTCTTCTATGGCTAGCATCTTCTCTCCTTTCTTCTTGTTTTTCTATTTCATTTAATCAATATAGCGCAATTTCCCGCGGAAATCTTCTAGGTTTTCGTACCCTTTTTCCATCATGATTGCTTTTAGTTCATTGGTAATGCGCTCAAAAGCACCAACGCCTTCCTTGTGAAGGGTGGTTCCCACCTGTACCATACTGGCTCCACAGAGGATGTGTTCAAAGGCATCACGACCGTTCAGAACGCCACCTGTTCCGATGATTTGGATTTGAGGATTGAGACGTTGGTAGAAGGCGTGCACATTAGCAAGAGCGGTTGGTTTGATATATTCTCCACCAATTCCACCGAAACCATTTTTAGGACGAATCACGACCGACTCTTCTTCAATATAAAGGCCATTTCCGATAGAGTTGACACAGTTGACAAACTTGAGTGGATACTTGTTGAAAATAGCTGCTGCTTGGTCAAAGTGCACAATATCAAAATAAGGTGGGAGCTTGATTCCAAGAGGTTTGGTAAAGTAGGCAAATACTTCAGACAAGATACGGTCTGTTGTCTCGAAATCATAAGCAATCTGAGGCTTCCCTGGAACATTTGGACAAGAGAGATTGAGCTCAGTCAATCCTTTAAACTCACTCTCTTGGACTTTTTTCAAGATGGTATGCGTTTCCTCTGGAGACATACCGACTAGGGAAAGGAAGAAAGTACGGTTTGGTTCTTTTTCCTGCAGGTCCAAAAGATAGTCCAGATAATAGTCTAAACCATTATTTGGCAAGCCCATAGAGTTGATGGAACCAAGTGGAACATCTTGATAACGAGGTTCAGGATTGCCCTGACGAAAGTCCAAGGTCGCTGTCTTCGTGACAAAAGTACCTGCTGCTGAGTTTTTAACCCCTTCAAGCTCTTCTATCGTCATACAAGCAACACCCGCCGCATTCATCAAGCAATTGTCAAACTCAAAACCAGCAATTTGAGTTTTTGTTGATACCATGATTCTAATCCTCCAGATTCCTTTTATTTCTAATATTATACCATACTTTCAGATTTTCTCTTTGAGAAACTAATTTCAATATAAAACGTTCGGTTTTGTAAATTGAGAGAATTTTTAGAAAATTTCCGTTTTTTTCTTTACACTGAAAAAAAATTCTGCTATAATGTCTCACGTAATAAAATAGGACAAGAATAAAGGAGAACGATATGACATCTGCTAAAGACTATATCCAAAGCGTGTTTGCAACTGTGAAAGCTCGTAACGGGCATGAGGCTGAATTTCTCCAGGCGGTTGAAGAATTCTTCAGCACTTTGGAACCTGTATTTGAAAAACATCCCGAGTATATCGAAGAAAACATCTTGGCACGTATCACTGAGCCTGAGCGCGTAATTTCTTTCCGAGTTCCTTGGATTGACCGTGATGGAAAAATCCAAGTCAACCGTGGTTACCGTGTTCAATTCAACTCAGCTGTTGGACCATATAAAGGCGGACTTCGTTTCCACCCAACTGTAAACCAAGGGATTTTGAAATTCCTCGGCTTCGAACAAATCTTTAAAAACGTTTTGACTGGACTTCCAATCGGTGGAGGTAAAGGTGGATCAGACTTCGATCCTAAAGGGAAGACTGATGCTGAAGTGATGCGCTTCTGCCAAAGCTTCATGACTGAATTGCAAAAATACATCGGACCATCACTTGACGTACCTGCTGGTGATATCGGTGTTGGTGGACGCGAAATTGGTTACCTTTACGGGCAATACAAACGTCTTAACCAATTTGATGCGGGTGTCTTGACTGGTAAACCTCTTGGATTTGGTGGTAGCTTGATTCGTCCAGAAGCAACTGGTTATGGATTGGTTTACTACACTGAAGAAATGCTCAAAGCTAATGGTAACAGTTTTGCTGGTAAGAAAGTGGTAATTTCAGGTTCTGGTAACGTAGCTCAATATGCTCTTCAAAAAGCGACTGAACTTGGTGCAACTGTTATCTCTGTATCTGACTCAAATGGTTATGTCATCGACGAAAATGGTATTGACTTCGATCTTTTGGTTGATGTTAAAGAAAAACGCCGTGCTCGTTTGACTGAGTATGCAGCTGAGAAAGCAACTGCTACTTACCATGAAGGTTCTGTATGGACTTACGCTGGTAACTACGACATCGCTCTTCCATGTGCGACTCAAAACGAAATCAACGGTGAAGCAGCTAAACGTTTGGTTGCTCAAGGCGTTATCTGTGTATCTGAAGGTGCTAACATGCCTAGTGACCTTGATGCGATTAAAGTCTACAAAGAAAACGGAATCCTTTACGGACCTGCCAAAGCTGCCAACGCTGGTGGTGTAGCTGTATCAGCGCTTGAAATGAGCCAAAACAGCCTTCGCCTTTCATGGACCCGTGAAGAAGTTGATGGACGCCTCAAAGACATCATGACAAACATCTTCAATACAGCTAAAACAACTGCTGAAACATACGGACTTGGTACTGACTACCTTGCAGGAGCAAATATCGCTGCCTTCGAAAACGTAACAAACGCTATGATTGCACAAGGTATTGTTTAATTAGTCGATACATCCTATCGGAGGACAAATGATGAACTTACGGCCAATGGAAGTAAGAGATAATCCAGCTGTAGCGCAGCTCATTCGAGCTAGTCTTGAAGAATTCGGGCTTGACAAACCTGGAACTGTCTACTTTGATTCTCATCTAGATCATTTGTCCGACTATTATCAACAGCAAGAGAGAGCAGCTTACTTTATTCTGGAAGATGAAGGTCAGCTGGTTGGCTGTGGTGGCTTTGCACCTGTGTCTGATAAGATTGCTGAATTACAAAAACTGTATGTCACTAAAAATAGCCGTGGCAAAGGTTATTCCAGTAGGTTGATAAAGCGGATATTCCATGAGGCCCGTCTAGCTGGTTATGAACAGCTTTATCTAGAAACTTCTACTGAACTGGCTACTGCTGTAGCCATCTATCAACACTATGGTTTCACATCACTGCAAGAACCACTTTCTAACGCCGCCGGCCACCCAGCTATGAATATCTGGATGATAAAATCCCTCTCATCAGATGAATAGATGGCAGTATACTAATGTAGCCAATGCCATGATAGTAAAGGTATTGTTTAAGCACTATCAAACTAGAAGAAATCCGACTGCTTATCAAAGCAGCCGGATTTTTATATATCTAATTTTTCAAAAAATTTGCCTGCTATTTGCTTTTCTTTTAGCTTCTCCAGCAGCTCATTTTCCAGAAAAGGGCTTAGTTCGTCAAAATCTTGGCAAACCTTAAAAACCGTCTCTCTATCCATCTGACCATAAGCTAATTCATAATAGTCCTTATGATGATGCCAGTTCTGGTCATAGTTGACATCTGTTCGCTGATAGTAAACGATATTCTGCTTCGGAGTCAGGTAAAGCTTCTGTGTTAGAATGCTTTTCTGATCTTTGGACAACTTACTACGACTGAAAATCTTAACACCTTGAAAAATCTTGCGCTCATGGATACCCTGATTTGTGACTTTTAATTCAACTCTTTTATAGTGCATATAGTTACCTCCAAAAATTACCTACATTATATCAAACTCTGGCAGATTTGCAAGCAAAAGTGTCATTTCCAAAAGTCTTTCGTCGCCTCTAGAATCTCTTCCGTTGATGTCACAGTAGCCTCAATAATGCTCTTGCCAGTCTTTTTCAGATAAGCTTGTATCAGATGATAGCCATAAGCATAGCCCGCAGCATAAGGCATTCCAACTGGTAGTTGACCTTGAATCTCAGCTATTTCATCACCGTAAAGATAAGGAGCCATTTCCGCCATTCCTGTTAGCTGAAGCTGACTTGAGATAACATGCTTAATCTCTTCTAGCTGCTCGGAACTAGTTGAAGTGACCCAAGGCCCAATGAGATCTTTACCATAGAGCTCAGCAGCAAAAGACTCTGCCAACCCCTCACTAACTACCCAGTCTGCTAATGTCGTCTGCTGGTTCCATTTGATAAATTGGAAACGAACGTTATGGTTGCACTCGTGGGCCAGAGCTGCCTGCACACGTGGCAAAGTATAGTCATTTGGTAGCAGACTAAGCATGAGGTAGCCTGGAATTCCACCATCTCCACTATAACCCTTATTGAGCTGTAACATGGGCTTTTCAGGGTTGCCCAATAAAATAGTAAAATGGTAATCCTCAACCTCTAAGTCATAGCCAGCCTGCTCAAAAAGACCAATACTCCTCTTGATGGTATTCTGGCAGTCTTGCCAGAGTTGATCAGAGCTCAGAGCGTCGATAGCTGGTCTATCCTTCTCTGACAGAGTTCCGGGTAGCTGATTCATAAAACCAAGTAGGAACAAAGCATCAAATCCTCCGGGATACTTGGCTTTCAGAGGAATATGTTGAGTTTGGTATTTCGTAGCAAAAGGTGCTAATATTTTAGCTCGAAAACAGCCCTCTCTCTTTTCCAAAGGAAGCTCGAGCATCTCTTGGTAAACTTTATCTGAACGAATCATATTGATTTGCATAATAAATCCCCTTTCTTATCTACTATTAGTATAATCCCTTACCTGAGGTCAGAGTCAAGAAGAAAATCGAATTTCTATCAAGATTCTAGTAACTGTTAGAAAAAAGCACCCTAGAACTTTCGTATCAGACTATAATTTAGAGGTAGATTTACCATTCTAAAAAGAAAAAACTGCTATTCTTAGGAATAGCAGTTTTATAAGTTTTTTAAGCTACTAATGTAGTTGCTCTATTATTTAAGAGTAACAATTTGCTAATCTTATTTTCTCCCAGTATTAGTGGGTTAATTCCTCAAGTTTCAACTTTGGCAGGAATTTGGTAGGTAAATTGATAATCCAAGATTATCTAAACTGTTTGTAATCTCTTCTGAAATTGTTGAATCACCTGAATAATACCAGTGACTATATGTATTCAACGTTGTTGATTTATCAGCATGTCCTAATCGATATGAAACATATAAGGTATCCTTATGCAATACATTTATAAGATAGGATGCATGACTATGTCTTAATCCTTTCCCTGTAATTTCTGGTACACCAGTAACCCTAGCATGCCTTTTTATTATCCTAGAGATTGTAGACTTACACAAGGGCTCACCAAAACGTGATATTACATAATCTTTATCATCATTCTTGATTTGAACTTCTCGCCATCTTTTAAGTATTGTAATTGTAAAATCATCTAAATCAATTTTACGATTCCCTGCTACTGTCTTTGTTTGTTGTTTAGCATACCATACACCGTTTTTATCTTTCTCAATCGTCGAATGAACATGGATCCATTTACGTTCAAAATCAATATCTTCCCATTTAAGAGCAATACCCTCACTAACTCTTAAACCAGTCATAAAATATAACCAGATCGTCATGTAATTATGGAGTCCCTCATACTCACTAATATCAAAAGAGTTTATTACCTTCTTAAATTCATCAAATGTCCAAAATTTTGTATCAGGGTGCTTTCCTCTAGGATTATCTAATCCTTTAAAAGGAACTCTATCAATATAACCCAATCTTTCTGCATAGCCCAGACATGCTTTAAATCTAGACCACATATTTTTAGCATAGTTACTAGAATACTTGTCTATAATAGCTAAGCGAAATCTTTCACAGTCAATAGTACTAATATCTGATAATTTTTTACTACCAAATTGCTTAATAAATAACTGATGATGTGGTAAAGCAGTCTGATAAGTTACAAATTGAACTTTTTGTTGATAATATTTTAAATATATCTCTTCCATAAACTCTCTAAAAGTTAGAAAACTATTATTAATAGTAGAGTTCACAAATTCATGTTTTAAACGAAGTATCTCTTCATATGCTTCCTTAAAAGAATTAA
The DNA here is from genome assembly GCF_002355895.1 of Streptococcus sp. NPS 308. Taxonomy (NCBI): domain Bacteria; kingdom Bacillati; phylum Bacillota; class Bacilli; order Lactobacillales; family Streptococcaceae; genus Streptococcus; species Streptococcus sp. NPS 308. The sequence goes on along the minus strand of NZ_AP017652.1, from coordinate 767,454 downwards.
ACGGTAGTCCCTGTTGATTTTTCCTTCCTTTCTTTTGGATTCTTTTCCCAGTTATTGGATCAACTCCTAATTCAATTTGAAAGTAAATTTTTCCTTTTGAATCTTTGTATACACCTTTATATTTCTTTGTCTTTGATATAACCATCTTTCTCACCTTCTATATCTGAAAAAGAAATACCAATTAAATTTTCTACAATATTTTTAGGAGCAATGCCTAACCTTTTATTATCGAAAGGTGAACATCCTAATTGTACCGCATTCTTATCATTTTTTCTAGCTTCTTCAAACTTTTTTACAGCAATTTTTTTTGCTTGTCTAATAATATTCCTCGATGTGTGCTCTGGAAAACCAATCGCAACTAAATCTTTATAGTTTACTGTTTCCATGATTTTACTACTTCCTTTCTTAGATTTTTTCACCTCCATGGCATGACTGATGAAGTCATCATAAGAATTTCACTTGCTGCTCTTTTACGGTGGCAGCCTGAACGGTCAGAAGTATCATTGTATATCATTTGTATCATGGCATATAAAGTATCGCTCTATTTTATTGATGGTTTTAAAATCGCTCTTATCATGGCGAGCCATTCAAATCTGCTCCACAAATGAGGAAAGTACCATTTTGGACTATTCAATTGTCAAAGAACAAATAAAAAATCTCCTCATTTTCACACTCTATGAAATTGAGGAGATTATTTTCTAAAGCGAATTTTATCAGGAAAATCTGTCAATCCCAATAGATAGTCTGTACTGACATCGTAAAAGTTTGAGAGAGTTACCAATACATCTGCAGTCAAGGCATGCTCACCCCGTTCAATTTTAGCATAAGCTGAGTTTGTAAATGAAAGTATTTTAGCTATTTGTTTTTGGGTCAAATCGTGATCTTCCCTCAAATCTCTCAAACGTCTGTACATCTAGCTTTCTCCTGAGAAAAGTATAATATATAAAACTAAGAAATCTTTCAAAGTGTCCAAACTGGACATTTTGAACTAAAATTAATTTATTAAACACTTCTCATAAGCATATCTATTAACCGTCTGAGAGCAAAGATTTTATCAACTATTTAAAATTACTGACTTTCAAAAATTAGTCTTATTGTAAAATAAAGTGAAACACAAAAGACATGTTTATCTAATATATTATAGTCTCAAAAATATTGCAAAATTATAGAAAAATGTTCACAAATCAATCATACAAGCACTTCTCTGAAGCTGAACAATACTAAATTTTAGTTTTATTTAAACAAAGGAAAAACTGCTTATACTGCTCGTCGTTAGGATAGAAAACATTCTATTTTTACTTGTAAAACTAATCGAGATTCTGTAATACCGGTGAAACAAATCAATGATAGAAGATCTACTGATAACAGTATTATGCAAATCCAATCTAGAATTTTCATTATCATTCTATAGAAGGTAGCTATTACTTGAAACTAAATAAGATTTAGCCTGACTTTCTGACAGATTTCACATAAGTGAAAAAAGAAAAAACAAGGGGGCATAGTATGAAAACTTTTATTCACACTTATAAATTCCAACATTTTGATTATGTGACTATTAGTCAGCATATTTCAGGAGTATAAAAAATTAAGCATTAAAAGTTGCACACTATATTTTACTACTGATTATTCCGAAACATTCCCTCCTAATAACAAGTTACTCTAAGTTGATCTCAGTGGGAATGATTGGTGATATCACTACTCATGGGAGTTTCACCCGCTATCTTTTTACGATGGCAGCCTAAACGGTTAGAAGTATCATTATCCTCACTTGTGTCATGGCAGATAGAGTACCACTCTATTTTATAGCTGACAGTTCCCGCTCATATCACAGCGTGTCTGGCTAAATTGCTCCACAAATGATTAACGTCCCACCTTGGTCTATTCAGTTGTCAAGGGTCATTGGAGAAAACTATTATTTTTCCCTCACTATATAGAGTGAAAATTTGACAATTTTTACCGCTTCATTGCAACATTTTTTTGAGATAACTTAAAATTTTATCTCTTCGTCTTGCGACAGTTGTGATTGAGACTTTCGAGGACTGAGAAATTTCATTCAATGTTTTGTCCTCAAAAAACAAATCCTTGACAAGTTTAAATTCATCATCATTAAGCGTAAGCAGAGCTTCACACAATAGTTGCAAGATTTCCTTAGTCTCAATAATCTTTTGAATATCCATTTTCTCATCAGCCTTAACACCAGTTAGTTGACAATCAGTATAATCCGAAAACGGTCTAACATGATGTTGAACTTCTAATCGATTAAGATAATTTTCCCTATTTGTCAACTTCCAATACTCACGGTAAACCTCTCTGGAAACAGGGACTTTTAACCCATTCACATAGATAAAATACACCATTTTATTCCTCCTTATATAGATTTGATAAGGTAGGAAATGGCGGTGAACGATTTTTCATAAAACTCTCTCAATTTTTAGACTTCACTATTAAGAGTGAAAAATCATGTATTTTTACCGCTGTTTTTAGAAAAATAAAAAAAGTGATAGAGCAAAATTGCTCTATCACTTTTTTTATTTTTCTAAGTGCGTCTAGACATTTTAAAACTCATGTTGTGATTGAATTACGTTCAATACTTCTTGCCTTACAATTTGCCTTAGCATTAAATAAAGGCAATCGGTTATCGTAATATCCAATAGTAGCAATACCAGCACTAATTGATCCCTGAGTACGAATCTTCAATAGCAATTGTCATCCGAAACAATATAATCAAAATAATTCTTCAAATCCAGTTTTTCAAGACTTATTTTTCTACTGAAACAACATCTTTCCAGAACTTCAATAATTTCTTTTTGTGTTAAATCATTATTTAACTAAATCTTTGGAGGTAATTCATTTTCAAAGCTACTTTTTACCATATATTTTGAGCCTACAACACATATTACTAAACCAAAAATGCTCTAAATTTTTGAAATCCTAACAAATCCCACTCAACTTCATAATCATCTTTGACTTTCACAATATCTTCCTCAAAATAACATGGAATAAAGATAGTTTTCTTTTGAAATGGGTTCAAAATAACCATATCTAATAATTTATTACTAGCAATGATATGCAGACAAATGACATCATCAATATGATTTTCAACCAGTACATGTGTTTTTAACTCCAAACGATTAGAAAAACTTGGCTGTTTTATAATATCATATGTAAATTTTTTCATGTTTGAACTCTCCACCTTCGATATTCCATAATCAAAAGTAACCGTATCAAGTGCTAATAATGGTTGAGTTAATTTACAAGAACCGACTCCAGTGAAATGATCCTATCACATTGCCGTGCTTGCTCCATGTTATGCGTAACAACCAAAATTGTTTTACCAAATTGATCTCTCAAAGTTCGAATCAAATCGAATGCTTTTTGAGACATTTCAGGATCTAACGATCCGGTTGGTTCATCTGCTAGGACAATATCTCCGGGCTTTAAAATAGCTCTCACAATCGCAATTCTCTGCTGTTCACCTCCCGATAATTCATTGATTTTACTATTTAACCGATTTTGTAGACCAACAAATTCTAGCGTTTCCTTGATTCTCTGCTCCTTCTCCTGTCTAGAGAAATTCGAAAAAGTCATGGCAAGCATCAGGTTATCTTTCACACTAGATGTAGAAATGAGTGCATTGGATTGAAAAAGATAGTTGATGACATTCCTTCGGTAATGAACTGCTGATTGCGAATTTACCTTAGGCAAAACTTTTCCGTTAATTAGGATTTTACCACTGTCAACAGTATCCAATAGTCCAATCATATTGAGGATAGTCGATTTTCCAGAACCAGAAGGTCCTACTAAAGCTACAAATTCATTTTCCTCAATATCAAAGCTTAAGTCTTTGAAAATTTCTCTTGAACCAAATTGTTTTGATACATTTTGTACTGAAATTCTAGACATGAGATTACTCCTTAAATAATTGTATGATACTCTCTCCTTCTTTACGGAACAAGCTGAAGTAAAGAAGCATTATCTGAAAAGCAAATGTAGCTAGTGTCATGACTATTCCCAACTTAGAACCCACTAAGATAGAAACGATTAATTCCACCACAGAAAAACTAATAATGAGAGAAAGCACACCAATATATCTTTTCCATGGTGAGAATCCCATAAAGTATTGAACATACAATTTTTCCTCAAATAACAAGCGGTACATTAAGACAAAACTCCAGAAAATAGCCATCATCGTAATTATGATAATCGCTATGATCGTGCCAAAAAGATAAAATGTATAACTCAGATCTTTTTGAAGACCATTGATAAAGTTCTTGACAGTTGTAAAACTCAACCGATTATCCGTTAAATCTGGAAATTCTGTTTCTAAAACGGACACTACCTGTTCCATCGTTTCCCTATCACGAATCTTCAAAAGACCATTATAGCCACTGACAACTAAGTTTGCCGACTCCATGAAATATAAATTCTCTGGTGTTGAGACAAAAATAACTGGATTCTCACTAGTTGTACCATAAGAAATAGAATCTGACCAAGTAAATATTGGTCGAGACGGTTGATAAACCTTGAACATAAATTTCTGATTTTCTGTGAAATTAGTTTGTAAATCTCCCGGTTTTACAGTGACACTTTCCTGTAAATACGCCTTCATCACCTCAAGTTCTTCTGTATTGAGCGTGTTAGGTAGAAGATAAAGTCGAGTACCATTCCTCATCTCTAGCAACTCTTCATCACTTAGGGGAATACCTAGGTCTTGCAGGTAATTATAGGAGAATTTCAAATACCAAAATGGTTTTTTAGGGACATGCTGGTATGTCCCATAGACTGCATCAAGGGACTCCTGATTAAGAAATTGTCCTTGGGCAATATAGACACCTGGAAGCTTAGATATACGCTGGTAAAAGTTATACATACTACGCTCAAGGGAATTTGTAGTTCCTGCATATGTACCTACATCATCTCCCTCAACAAAGCTGGATATAACGTACATATCTTCAACATTCTTCCACTCCCTAGATACTTTCATATTATCAATAAACTGATTCATTGGAGCATCTAAAGAGTAACTGACTGCGATTAACAAACCAGCTACCAAGGTATAGAATAACAAGCAGGTTACCATTAAAGGCTTCATTGGTAATCGTTTATGAATTGCGGCTAATGGAGAAACCGAATAAACAATAATCGTTGGAATAATGAATATAAATAGTAGCAACAAGACTGAGAGGCTGACTCCAGCAAAAACTAGAGTAAACGATGATAAACCAAAACTAGACCAGCCTGACAACAACCAACTACATAAAGAGATAATTGGAATAGTGTAGATTGAAAATAGTAGAGAATTTTTGAAAAAAGCAGACCATAATTCTTTTCTATCCCATCCTAAAAGAATCAATGTTCCGAAATGTTTAAAGGATTGAAGAACACAGATTAAGAATAGGATCAGTAAAATGAAGGCATTTACTAAGATGCTGATAGCAAGTATTATTCCCCAAATTCCCTGATCAGTACTACTTCCAAAACTTTCTTTTGTCAAATCCTCAACAGAAATACCTGACACCTTTGAAAGATGTAGCAAAAAGTTATCTCTTGAGACAGCATCGTGGAGACCATTAATATGGTATATCCCATTAATCGTATTAGTGTTTTGGAAAGTATAATCTAATCGTTCAATGACTACAGGTGTGCTAAATAATAAATCTGGAAGCTCGTAAAGCATATTATTTGAGCCTTTGTCAAGTCCAATAGTCATACTATTATCACTATGAGATAATAAATTTGCAAATTGTTGTTGTGAGACAACTATTTTACCCGTACTTTCAAAATCTGAAAAACCAGCAGAGCTACCAAGGATGTCTATATAAATCCTATTTGGACCTTCTCCTGTATCACTACTTTCAGAACGTTTTGTCCATATGGACAAGTCACTCTGTTCTAAAAAATAATTAAATACATCTTGTGATTGCTCTTCTGTTAACTTCTGAAGATAAACTGTTACGGTCCCGGAATGATGATTATAACTCTGCCATGACTGTTGATACTGTAAACCTGCTAAAAAAATTGCCACCAGAGCAAGTAAGATACTCTGGATGGCAATCAAAAACAGGATTAAGTATTTCATTTTACCTAATAACATGTTTTTGTATGTCATAGGTACTTACCTACAATTCCAGTAACATTGAGCTGTACCAGTTCCGATGAATCTAGAAGCACGTGCTTCTACTCCAGGGGATCGCCAGCCTGAGAATGCCCCGTTAGCAGATGCTGAGTGTTCGTAAACACCAGACTGAACATTTGAATAGCTCCAAAGACCAGCAGTGCGACCATAATTCCAATAAACTGCAGTACCTTTATACCAAACTGTTGCGGCTGAAACAATCGAACCACCTGCACCAGCTAAAGTCAGTGCAAGTAAAGATGTTGTAATTATTTTTTTTATGCTTTTCTTCATCGTAAAGCCCTCATTTCTTTCACTTAAAATCTAACTATAACAATGACTGCATTTAGAAGTATCAACAAATCACACCCTAGTACATTGGAATCCCTTCTTTCTAATTAAAAATTAGATAAAACAGAAATACTATATAGTTAATAGTATTTTCATCATTTAATCAACTAATCAGCCTTCCCAACATCAAGACCATTGGACTTCTTTTGTGATTGCACTCGAATCTCCAATTGTTTATTCTTCTGAATAAACTGTTGGTAAGGAATTGTATTACTAAACATAAAAACACCTAGTAATGCAAATGTAACTAATTTTTTAATTCCACGTTTTTTTCTCACGCAATGAAACCCCTTTCTGTTTCCTTGTTTTTATTCTAACACATATATATTATTTAGTCAATCATTTTTATTGCATTTTGAACTTTTTTTTTTTTTTATTACCATAAAGAATTATTCATTCCTTTAACTTGCTATTTTGAACTAAAAATTTTATAATGAAATTAAGCAAACAAATAGGAAGGTTTATTATCTTTAATGAATACACTCGCAGAGAAATTCAGATTGAAAAGAAAAGAGTTGAGACTCTCCCAACAAACTCTTGCAGAAGGAATTTGTGAACAAAGCCAGATTAGTAAAATTGAGAGAGGGCATTTCATTCCCTCCGCAGACCTTTTGTTCAAACTCTCACAACGACTTGAAGTACCATTAGATTATTTTTTTAATGAACAAATTGAAATTAAATCTAACCTCTCTAATTTCAAGCAATTATCTGCTCGACTATTAGATGACAGAAATTATGACGATTTGGAATATATCTATAGAATAGAGATTGAACGAAGTACTTTTCTAACACTAGAAGACCGAACTTACCTTGAATGGATTAAAGCTATTATTGACTTCTATCAATATCACAGTAAGTGTGAGGCTATTTCTTCATTGGAAAATATATTATTAAAAGTCTCCTCAAATACTCTGATTTATTTAAAGGTATTGAATACTCTATCTAATTTCTATTCCTTAGTGGGTCGTGAACAAGAATATGAGGCAAACTACTCTCATTTAATGGAGTTATATCAGACAAAAAATTTTGAGCATCAAGAGTTTTTATTTGGCTACATCAGAGTTCGTTACAACTACGCTCACTACCTAGTGTCAAAGGAAAAATATAACGAAGCCATCCAAGAAGCTCTTGAGACGATTGAACTCTGTAAACAAAGACAGACAAGTTACCAACTGGCTCCTCTACTTATTCTTGTAGGAAATGCTGGAGCCAAATTTCTAGATAAAGAAGAAGTCAAAAATTATTATATAGAAGCAAAAGAGTTATGTAAGATTTATAACAATCCTTTAATGTTGATGAAGATAGAAAATTATTTGAAAGAATTAGATACTGTTTAGTTAATCTTGACATTATAGTTTTTCTGAAACGTTAAATAACCTGTAAGGCTGATAGTGAAATTAATACTATCAGCCTTATAATTTTTCCATGGTATCTCAAATAACTATACTGATTTTGTTTCCCGTTCTAATTTAGTAACATTTTGATTTCTTGTGTTATCAAGTATATTGATAAAATTCTCTAATCTCCTAACCTTATATTCATAATCATCTATCAATTTAGTCATAAATCTTTGATTTTCTTCGATTTCTTTCTCCACCTGCTCCAGTTTGATAGCTAAAGTCAGGTTCATCTTGGCATAGTCATATTTTGCCAGTCTTCTATTTTCTGGGTCTGAGTTGTTGAGATTGATTAAGACCTCTGCTATCTTGTTTAGATGAGCAACCTTATCCTGCAAATCTGTAATGGTCAAATTCAGCTGGGCGATTTCCTTGATTAACTCATCTTTGATTTCCTAGTAAGACTGATTGTTAAGGTCTAATTCGATAAGAAGATTCACCTCTGCGATTTTCTCTTTGAGGTTGGCAATGGTTGGCCGCCTACGTTATCATCACTGTTCTTGAGGGAAGAACACAAGCTGTTATCCGGAATCACTTTCTGCGATACGATAGAGCCGTTCGTTACCAGGTGAAGGTCATTACGATGGATATGTTTAGTCCCTACTATGCCTTAGCTAAACAGCTTTTTCCATGTGCTAAAATCGTTCTGGATCGTTTCCATATTATCCAACATCTCAGCCGTGCTATGAGTTGTGTCCGTGTTCAAATCATGAATCAATTCGATAGAAAATCCCATGAATACAAAGCTATCAAGCGCTACTGGAAGCTCATTCAACAGGATAGTTGTAAACTCAGCCATAAGAGATTTTATCGCCCTGCTTTTCGTATGCACTTAACGAATAGAAAAATTCTAGACAAGCTTTTGAGCTATTCAGAAGACTTGAAACACCACTATAATCTCTATCAGATCTTGCTTTTTCACTTTCAGAATAAGGATCCCGAGAAATTTTTCGGACTCATTGAGGACAATCTAAAGCTGCTTCATCCTCTTTTTCAGGCGGTCTTAAAACCTTCCTCAAGGACAAAGAGAAAATCGTCAACGCCCTTCAGTTACCCTATTCTAACGCAAAATTAGAAGCGACTAATAATCTCATCAAACTTATCAAACGAAATGCTTTTGGTTTTCGGAACTTTGAAAACTTCAAAAAACGGATTTTCATCGTTCTCAACATCAAAAAAGAAAGGACGAAATTCGTCCTTTCTCGATCTTAGCTTTTCTTCAACCCACTACAGTTGACAAAAAGCCAATAAAATGTCCAACTTTTGGGGGTCAGTACAAATCGAAAGACTAGTTTTGTTAATTCACGTACTTCAAGATTGGGAAACTGTGAACCGCTGGCTTCATTGAGAAACTATGCAACCAAGTTAGTCGGGTGTTGAGCCCATTTTCTTCTCTGCCTTCCCAAGAAAAGCTGATGATGAGTCATTCTAACTAAGACTAAAGAGTGTTCGCAAACCTTGGTATAATAAACTCTTGATTAACATCGTTAAAATTGATTGTTCAAAAATTTTCGGAGTTGCCTTTGTTTAACAGTACTCAATCCCCATACATCTGATACTAACATCATCAACACAACAAGCATAAAAATATATCCCACATTTGATAATGATAATAATGATGAAAAATAAGAGAAGTACACCGTCTTACTGAAATAAACTAAATTTAATACTGTAGTTATTAGCATCGCACTAAAGAAAGATAAAAGAAAAATAAATATATTGTCAAAAAATATTATTGAAAAAATATACTTTTTCTTATACCCCAAGCTATATAAAATAGCTAGCTCTTTTGATCTATTGACTATATACCCTTTATTTAAAAATGCAATTACTGCTCCTATGACCAGTGAAATTACAATCGAACCAACTAACAATATTCTCACTAAGCCACCATAAATATCACTAAAAGTTCCCGACCTCATATCATATCTGGAAGCTAATCTATACTTAGGAAATAGTTTTTGCAGATTTTTAGAAATAGTCTCTACATCGCCAGTTATTTTTATTAACATTCCATCTTTACTTGTCCCTACAGCATTTACATAATTATCATAACTATCTATAATTTCTTTACTAGCCTTTGAAGTTTCAGGAGTCAACGATAATATATATTTGTGATGCTCATATGATTGTTGACTTAAAAAATATTCAAGATTAGATTCTTCAAAATAAGAAGAGTAGATTGGATAATCTGATTTCAAACTATTTTGATAATATGTTTGATAAACACCACTAATTATTACTTTATCATTCTTTTTTTCATTAGTGTATATATTCGTTGTTTCCAGCTCACTCTCTTTCCCAAGAACTTTTTGATAGTCTTCAGTATTGAAATGTTGCAAAACAAAAGTATCTGGGACTAAAACTTCGTTACTATCATCCTTTGGATAGTCACCTGATAACAGGATTATATTCTCCGAATTATAATCTGGAATAAAGTATTTAGGAACATTGAGTTTTTGGAGATAGAATGAAAGTGAAGAAATTTTATTCCAGCCATAGTTAAACTTTCCTATTTTACTAGAAAAATCTTTTTCAGAAAAACTTAAATTTAAACTATTATAAGCATTGTTATAGTTAGATTTTACACCATAATTAAATAAAATTACCTTCTCAATTCCATCAATAGATTCAACTTGTTTTTTATCTTTCTCTGAAAAGCCTATCCTCTTACCATCATAAGGGCTTTGTATATTATTTTCGTTATAATCTTTTATTGTATCGGTATTGAGTTGCTGAGTAGATACCAATATGACTCTTTCACTTATTCCTGTAAAAAAACGCTCAAAACTAAGTAAAGAAGCTGAACGATACGCAGTAAAGCCTAGTATAAAAATAGATATTATTAAAGTCATAGGAACTATCAAAAGTAATTGCCTCTTAATATTTCGAATTCCCTTTAATTTTACATAATCTATAGTAAAGTTAAAGGGAATTTCCCGATTATTTTCGTTTAAATTATCAGATAACTTTACATTTTCCTCTATTCTTCTGATTTCTTTAATTGTTTTATCTTTTATCTCATATACAACATCTGCCAAATTAGCCAACTCTCTATCATGAGTGATATAGAAAATAAGAATTCCACGATTTCGAAGTTTTTGTAGATATTTAAAAACTAATTGGCTAGTTAAACCATCTAAGTTTCCTGTAGGTTCATCTAATAGTAAAATCTTTGGGTTTTTTATAGCTGCACGTGCAAGAGCTACTCTCTGCTTCTGCCCTCCGCTTAACTCAAAGCAAAAATTAGATTTCAAATCAAAAATATCTAATTCTTTCATGATACTTTCGATATCTGAATCCGATGCATTACTTGCTAATTTTAAATTTTCAAAAACAGTAAAGTCTTCCAAAAGTTTATAATCTTGAAAAACTAACCCTATCTTTGATTCTCTTAACCTAGCCCATGTATCTAAACTATATTCTTTTGCGTTTTGATTGAATAAAGTATACTCTCCTTCATATTCCTGATCTAAACCAAACAGAATATTAAACAATGTTGATTTACCTGTTCCACTCTCACCTATTAATGAATAAATTTTATTTGGGTCTTCTACATTAAGTGAAACTGAATCCAAAACTATTTTTTCTTTGTATTTTTTGTTAAGATTTGAAATTTTCAACATACCTTTTACTCTCCAGTGTCATCTAAAAATAATATGAGAACCTGTTGTAAAATCGTTGTACTAGTAAATTTAAAAATAGATCAAATTTATATCAGTATAATTTTACTTTTATTAAATGACTAAGCGCCCCGGATATATAGTATATTTTCCAAAAAATAAAAGTTGAGTTATTTAGAATAATACTAATGTAACTCAACTGATAGATTTTTGCTATTTTGAAGGGTTAGACATTAGCTTAAAAAGCACTAATATTCAGACAACAAGTTTTTATGAATCAAACCAAGGTGAATGCCAATATCTACCGTTTATAATAACCTGCCCCTGTCTATCTAAAGCAGGTTGCCCCCAGTAATTATTAGACGCCGATTGTTCAGGTCCTAATGTGTGATTACTATACCCAATCCAATCACCATTTGCTCGAACAACCCTAAAAGTAAAGTGACCTACCTCATTAAAAGAATTAGAGGTCCCTACTTCTGAAACACCGTTTGCATCAAATTGGAAATTAGAAAACCATGAGCCATGTGCGGCAAATGCAGTAGTCCCAGAAATAAGGGATAACGAGGTAAGAGACAGGAATATTAATGACTTAAATTTCTTTAACATATTTTTTCCTTTCTTTTTAGGCAATGTATTTTTTAATTTAAACGAAGCAACAACTTTTTATCAGTATACTTCAAAACATCGATGTGATTATACCTACTATCATTGAATCTAACGACAATATCATCGCCACTAACGACATATATGTTGTTAATGGCTTGCGTTGTATCACCTACCAGGATATTTGATAAATCTGTATCTACTGTGGTTTTTGTAAAAATTGCCTTCGTTTTCATAAAATATAAATAGACATCATTACCTATTTGTATCGCTTGATAATTTGAGATTTGTTCAAAATTATCTAGATCCGCTTTAGCAGATATAGAATAATCTTTATCAGTTTTTATTACTTTTACTTGTAAAGACTCTAGTGGTATAATTACTCTTGTACTGTCTTGATATACTTTCCAGCTATAATAACCCCCAAATAGCAAAATAATCCCAATAATTATTAATAGAGTTTTTTTTCTAACCATAGCTTACTCACATTCCAATCTTATTGAGGAGAATCTAGTTTATAGTTTCCTTTACAACACATTAGCTAATTTCATTCATTAGCGAGAGCTTGCTAAATTCTATAAATTCTTTCCCCTTCTAAAAACTAAAATTATTACTCTCAATGAATGAAGGTATAATAATCTTTTATTTAAACATCTTCCTCCTTCCTTTTTTGTTTTGGTTAGACCTGTTTAAAAATCATATTTTCATTTATTATTATACTCTCTTATTTTTAATTTGTATACACTTACGTTGTTCCTATTTTTTATGTTTTTGTTTTATTTTGTACGATAAATTGCAATAAAAAGTTCAACAAAAAACCATTGATTCACAAATCGTTAAAACTGTACAAAACAACACAAACAGACATGAGGAGATTCTATGAGCCACTTACATATTACCATAATTTATTCCCTACAGATATAAGCATATCTTGAAGAAAGTTTTAATCAGTCCGATATTGCAACTAAGTTAGGTTTTCAGCCATAGAAACACTTCAGAAGTTTTTCCCTTTTACCACATTTTTTTGTGAAAATACCAATTTTTTTGATATGATTCTCATGGTTCCCTACATCAGATAAATCATTGTATATTTTAACAACATTAGACATTAGATACCCTCCTAATTTTTGAAATTTTTAATTCATATTATAAATATAAAATATTATGGTAATAGATTCTTATTTAACAACATCATATGCTTATTCAAAACCAACAAAGGTAGAACAAATCTTGTACGAATAACAGCTTGGCTATTACTTTAAAATAAATTTGCAGCTCCAGGATCAATATCTTCAGAAGCAACATATTGATTTTGAACTACTAACTGGCTATTTAGAGTTACACCTATCCCTACAAGGGTAAGTCCCAAAACTAGAGATGTAACCGCTTTCCTAAACAAATTTTTCATATGTCTCTCCTCTCATTTTTTGTACTTATTTTAGCACTTCGATTTTATATTGTCAAGTTTTTTATAATATTTTTTTATTTTTTTTTATTTGATACTTTTTTGTATCTTATTTGGATTTAAAAAACGATGCTCACTAGAACACCGTATTCCTTATTCTGTTATATCTGCAAGGTAATGCTCAACTTTCAAAGCCATTGACATGTTTTCCCCAAGTTTGTAGAGGAGATGGGCAGTCTCAAAATATTCTTTTACTGAACTTTTTGAAGAAAAATTCTTACTTACATTTCCCATTAATAAATATAAATCAGCTAATAGATAAGTTGTCCTGTACTCCTTACATTGCTTTATAGTAGCTGTGATTTTCGTAATAGCTTCTTCAATATTTTTCTGTAACCATAGGTAACGACAAACGTTATAGTTGAACTTAATAAATAGCTCTAATTCTTTGATTGTGTTTAAATTTAGTTGGTTTACTTGATACTCTAACTTTTCTCGAATTTCATTAAAACGCTCTAAATTTTCAATATCATAATAAAAATTAAATAGAGTATTTGAAACTTGAAGGTAATTCAAATCAGAGACACTTAACTGTGACATTACCTCCTCTAATCGTGTAATCGCATCTTCTTTGTGACCATAAAAATAATAATCTATCAGAGACTTTACCCATTCCATGTAGATTTTATCTGCCAGAGATAAGCGATGAGCTTTTACACGCTCCAATTCATATATATATTTCAATGATTCATAATTTCGGTTTGTGATAAATGTTTGTGCTAATTTTTTAAACTCTGATAACTCATCAATCTCCTCTACAATTTGCTCATCAAAAAAGTAGTCCATACTAACTTTTAACTTCTTAGCAAGGGAATGCAGAAAATCCGCTCCAGGGGTAAACTCTCCACTCTCTAATCGACTAATTTGCCCCTGTTTACAAATCCCTTCAGCTAGTTCTCGCTGAGACATTTTTAATTCTTTTCGTCTATTTTTTAATCTGGTTGCTAATAGTGTACCCACATTTGCATCTTCCTTTTCTATTTGATTTCAATGTTAATTGTAACATGATTAAATTTTAAATACAAATTATTATACCAAAAGATACAAATTATATATAAAGAATGACTAGATAGGTTATTTTTGAAAACATATCCCTTCTTCTTTTGAAATTTTCTTACTCAAACGATTGATAAACTTATTCACTTTAAATACGATGTTTTCATATCTATCACTCTCTAATTCTATCTGGATACCTAACTCATTCAATTCCTTCTCAACAACATCAATGCCAATTTTATCAGTTATATTCAATTTTGAAAGATTCAATTTCATTTTTTGCTTATTCTCAACTGAAGCTAGTAAATATTCTGCTACTTGATTTAAGGTTGTCACTCGTTCTTGCAAAGCATTGATTCTCAATTCTGAAGCTGCTAATTCATGAATTAAATCATCTTTAATTGTAATATAAGAGTGCTTATCCATATCCAGCTCAAGTAAAGTATACACTTCCTCAATCTTCTCCTTTATCATCTCCACAGTTGTTTCCCTATGGAACGGAATTGTTAGATTTTCAGAGCTGAATTGACGAATCAACGTTCTACCTTTCATATACCGATTTTTCTCGGCATCATCTTTGTAATAGACATAGTAGGAACTTGTTTCTCTGATAAAAACCTTCACCTTTTCCTCCTCCATATCGAGCTCCATGTTAGGCAAAAAGATAAGCCCTTCCTGACGAATACCAAACTTGACCTTGATGTAAATACCATCATCCACTACTGTTTCGATTTGATTGAGTGACAACTCTACCTCAAATTCATGAACAGCATCTCTGTTTCTCCTGAACTCTTGATAAGACTCCCAAAACTTCTCCTTGTTTGGGAGTTCTTTTTCTTTGGAGAATCTCTCTTCTTGATAAACTTGAACTAAATCCTTAACTTCTGGAGCTTTCAAATCTTTTCTCTTCTCAAAATAATCTTTGAAAAACTCTACATCATATAAGTTTTTCTGGTCTAGTTCTGTCTCTTTCACTTCTACTCCTGCAAATTGAAAAGAAACATGCTTTTGCTTAGGTTTGATATTTAATCCAAATAGTTTTGCTTTTTTAACCAGATCTTCTAAGCTATCAACTTTGAGTAAAAGAAATTCCATAAGCTCTTCCATTTTCCTTTTGGCAAAGTAATTCTTGAAAAATTCTTCTGTGTAAGCTTGCTTGCGATTGAGTTTATTACCACGCACCACTTGTCTCATAGTTGAGTCCGTCATAAAAAAGGTAGCATGCTTGTGACTGAAATCCATCTCCACATGTAGTAATGGGGCGTTCTTTTTGAAATCCTCAAAATCGGTAGAATTTTCCATCAAAAAAAAGAGTCGTTGCTTAAGTTCATACTTGTGATTAGTCTTACGATAAACTTTATACTGCTGGTAAGAATAGCGATTCTCGATAATTCTCGCCCCTGCAATTTTAGAAAATCTATCTGAAATCATGCGAAGAGTTCGTTCCACTTTATAATTCCACTTTAGTTTTTTGTCCGAATTGTTATCAACCGAATTAACAATGATATGATTATGGAGGTGATTTTTATCAACGTGAGTCGCAACGATAAAACGAAATTTACCACCAGTTAACTCCTTCATTGTCTCATAGCCAATCTGATTGATTTGTTCAAGAGTGAGATGATCTTCGGGTGAAAAGGACTGAATGATATGATGAGCATGAATTAGTCGTTGATTTTCCTCATGCCTTTTGTGGCGAAAATCGTAAAGCGTATCATTACTGATAAAATTTTCATGATACATCTGCACCATCTCCTCATAGCTAGGAAAATCCAGAAAATTCCTCATACCATAGTCCGATACCAATGCAAGATTCTTGGTCTTCTCAGGATTGAGAATATACTTGATGATTTTTTTGCGATAACTCTTTCCGTGAACGGCAAAATGTTTAGTGATGACCATGAAACTCCCTCAACTTTTTAGCTTGAATACTAAACTCTTTCTCTACCTCTCTTATCAATTCGGAGATTCCTTTTTTCAAGTTCTGCAATTCATCATTTGAAATTAACTGAGATTGGTTTACACTTCGGGCAATCTGGTTAATATTGTTGCCAATCCTCTTCAACTCAAACACCAAATCTTGATAACCAGTTGTATCAATGGTGATGAAATTCATACCAGGATCAAGTAGGGTTCGTCGAGCATATTCTGAAAAAGATTGACAACCGCTTTGGTCGATACAATGTTTCAACTGACCCAATTCGCTATCAGACAGAAAAACTTTCTTTAGATTGGTTCGGTAACGATTTTCCATGCGCCTACCTCATGTATTTTTTACGGAAGTCTTGACTAAGAGGAATGGAGTTCCCTATTTCTTGAATCAATTCCTGAACGCAGGTTAAGAGAATGGATACATGTTCTTGGGTGACTTGATGTTCTGCCCTTGATAAGATTAAAATCTCATAAACATCAAGACTGATTTGTTCTAGCTTTTGAGATTGCCAGAAAGTGAACCACTTTTCAGCAGTCATTTCTAACTCGTTTTCCAGTAACTTGTTTCTGGCAAATGAAGAAAAGTGTTCAAATCCTTTATTTTTCATCATTATGTCAATCATTTCTAATTCATTTGTGGTCAAATTAACCTCTTTGCGAATGTCTCTGTATTGTTCTGGCATACTACTTCCTCACTTTTATCTATTGTCGGATAATTCCCGCCCCCGTGTCAACCACGGGAAACTCATAAAGACACAATCTATCATCTTGTAAGGCTTTGCGAGCTCAGATATTGTGTCCACAATATCCCAAAAATCATATCGCCAACCGACCAAAACTTTCCAGTTTTGACAGCCAACGATAAGATAACTTGGTGGCTTCGCCCCCAACCCCCCCATTGAAAAATCTTAACTAGATTTCTACATGCTTAGAAAAGTATAGCAGAGGATAATTGGAGAAGTTATCACATGAAAAAAGAGAGCAAAAGCTCTCATAACAATCCACTTAAACACTACAGAGTAGTTAAAAATTAGTAACTAATATTTTATATAATAAGAATCTTTCCCTGTCTTATTTTTTATGACAATACCTTTTTTATCAAATGTACCTACCACGTTTTTTTCGTTATCTAATATCTGCATTGTAACTTCATTCAATTTATATATTGCTCCGTCTACAAAAACTGTATCATCACAAATTTGTAGTCCGGTCGACTGGATTGCGATACCACAGTCTATTTTACTGTAATAACCTCTAAAACTATTATGAAAATGTGGCTTAAAAAACCAAGCACCTAATAAAACAAATATAATTACCGTTATAGGAAAAAGTAATACAGCATGATCAGGCTTATTTAGTAGTCTAAAACCATCTACTTTTTTCTTATTAGAAAGCTTTTTTAAGATATCCGACTTATAACTAACATAATAATTATCTTCTACTTTAAAAATTTCTTCAGTCATAGGTTTAATTCTTATCTTTTTCTTTTTGTTTGAGATTAATATATCATTTTTAGATAAATAATAGCACCTTTCTTTATTGTTAAAAAATAAACCCTTGTAACCACTATAAAAATCTGACTTATCAATTATCCATTCTTTTTTTGTGTAGCTTACTCTATTATAGATACCATTATATTCAACATTAGCACTTTTTCTTTCAATTTTCATTATCAAAAACTTAGCTATTTTATTGATAATGAAGTCACTATATTCAAAATAAGGAATAAGAAGATACAAAATAAGAAACACTTTTATTAAGGTGATTATAACATTAGGTGTAGAAAAATAACTTATATTCTGTATATCATCGTGTCTATCAAATATATAATTGAATAAATAATTAAAACCATTTGTATATATTACCTTTTCAGATACGATTAGTGCAATATAAAAGAAAGGAACAAAAATATAAATTTTATATTTTAAATTTAAAAATTCTTTTTCAAAATTGGAGTTTATATCTTGTTGAGTTCCGAACAAATTTTCTAAAAAATTATTTGATAATATTTTTTTTATATCTTCACTTATAAATTGAGGAACGATACTTATCAAAATGAGAGATATAAAGGTCCAACTTAACAAAGATTTTTCTATTCCTACTAAAGAAAAAGTAAACAAAGGAATTGTAATATAGATCAAAAGATACACAGGGGGCATCCTAGCTATATCGAATAAAATCTTCGATAGAATAAGACACATTGCTACTAATAATGGAAAACTATAAGCTGAAATTCCTATACCAGGTATAATTAACTCCCCAAATAAACTTTGTAACATTGTTTGGAAAACAATTCCCATAAAAATATACTTAGTACTTGTAAGTAGCGAACTTAAAAAATATTTCCAAAATGTTGGAGAATATTTCTTATTTAACTGATCATATATCGAAATAAAATAATATTTCATGTCTCCACGATTTATTATATAGTATATAAAAGAAATTATTATATAACCTACCATTACAAGCCACTCCCACAAGACTTGTGGAATATTTCTGATAAACCAAATAAAAATTGGAATCTCCAAAACAAGTGATAGAACATACTGCCACATCATTGGTCTTTTTATAAATAAATTTTTAGCTATTCGCATATTTTCTCCTAATCCGATATTTCCCTTACATCATCTTCCTATATTTTTCTAAATCGGATTGATTTACAAAATATAGGTTTCCCCTCGTACGTGTACACGCAACATAAAATTTACTTTTGGTTTGTGAAGAAAGTTCATTCAAGCGATCAGCTGCGAATAATTTGTATGATGTTGGATTTAATACTACACAAACATTGTCATATTCAGAGCCTTTACTATCCCCCCAATTCTGACTCTTGCATTCATAATCATAAGATTTTTGATAAAAAAGTTTCATAATATTGTCATCTGTCATTATTGATTCTATTTTTTTCTGTGAATCGATAAGAGTAATTTGGGAAGAAAGCTTTTCTTCTCGCTGCGATAAAATTTCAATAGCTAAATTATCAACAATAAAGTCACAAACTATTTTGGGACAACGATAACTTTTTGACAAACTCGATAAATCAATTTCATATCCTGAATCAGAAATAACTTTTAACCAATTCTCAAAACTCGAATGGATCCCTTTTCCTTTATTACCTCGCCTTGAAGTACTAAAGGTTTTTTGATAAAAATCTCCAAATAAAAATACTTCTGCATTAAGATTACTTAAACTTAAAAGCCAATCAAAATCATCTGACTCAAAATCCTGACACTCATCTACATAAATACAATCAAAAAATTTATCAATTCTATCCAAATATGAATTATCAAATCTAATTTCTTTCCTCTTATAGATTAATGAACCCCTTAATAGAGATTTAGAAAGTTGATTCTGAACAATTCTTCCAGTATTATCTATAGCAGTCTTATCAAATTTTCCTTGAGTTTTATAATCAAAATTTATTCCTTTTGGTCGTTTCCCTAAATATGGCACTAAGCAAAAACTATAAAGAAACTCAAAAACACCAAAAATAAAAGTAGACTCAGGAATATAGCCAAATTTTTCAATCAACTTTGCTCTGATTGTATTCTGGTTCGTCTCTGTATACGTAAGGATAAGATTTCTTTTTTGAGGATCAATACTTTCAATTATTTTAGTTGTTTTGCCACTTCCAGCAACAGCATGAATCAATCTTTTATTATCCATTCAATCGCCTCTTTAATATAATTGGGTATAATAAATTTTCCCCTTATATTATCAGTTTCCATTTGTTCTAGTAATCTCAGTGCAAATTCAGCCTTTTCCCTGAGCATGTATTCTAATAAATCATTAGATTTGGTTAATCCTGAAGACTCTAATAAATCCGAGTTACAATTATAAATGCATATCTCAAATGTTCGATTATCATTATCTAAATCAGAAGAAACTTTTATATTCTGGAATTGTTGATAAGAACTATATTTTGACTGTACTTTACTTTCGTAATCACCATCATTATCCGTGATAACTACTACTTTTTTATCAGTAAAGTTAGTTGCAATTTCTAAATACCTCTCAAAACTTAATCCATCTACAGAAATAATTGATACATTAAATTCTTCAGGCTTTTTGGAGTGGAGTATTTCGAAAAACTTCTCTACTAAAATATACTCAGCATTCCCCTCAACAAGAATTATCTTCTTACCTAGAGAGAAGTTCAATAAATTTTGATTAGTAGATTTTTTGAAAAATCTTACAGTATCTTTTTTCAAACCTTTAAGTTTAGATATCTGACCATTATCTAAAAAAAGAAGATTGTCTACACCCAATCTTGAAGCAATCATATTTGAATGAGTCCCAATAAAAACTTGAACACCTGTATTTGAACTTAGCATTCTAACCAATTTCTGGAGGTTTTGGAAGCTCAAATGATTCTCAGGTTCCTCAATAAGTAGTATTTTAACCGTTTCCTTGAGATGACTGTATGCATTTTCAACACCTAATAATACCTTTTCTCCTTGCCCTAAATTTTTTATATCTACACCATTTTTTACAGCTGATACTGAATTTCTAAATGAATTTTCTGATTCTTCAAAATGAAGTTGGAATTCTGAAGCATTCTCCTTCAACAGTTCATCCTTCCTTAAAGTCTTTAAAAAATTAAATGAATTTATCCTGTATTGATGATTAACTTTTGCTCTATTCTCAGCTGATATATTATCCAAATATACCTCATGAATACGTTTTTGAATTTCTTGTTGTGTATCAATAAGACTTGTATTTATCATTGAATGTAGAAACTTATATGGTTTGTTGTAAGAGGAATAGGTTTTCCCTGAAAATGTCAAAAATTCAACTCTATAAAACTCAAATGGAAAGACTGTCCATTTACTATCATTTAAGACAGAAGTAATTTCAGCTATATAATCTTGATTGGGAATTATTTTTAATGAAAGTCCAAAAGCTTTGATTTTTTGAGAGTTATGTTTCCCTTCAATATTGAAGTTAGAGGAAATTTCAGTACTTAATTCATCAAAATAAATCTCAATGAAGACCTCAGGGAGCTGATTTATATCCCTTGTACCCATAAATTTTAAAATCGCTTCTTGATTAATGATACTAGACAAACTACTTCTTTCAATTTGACTGTGACTACCACTCAGCACTAAACCAATCCCGTATAATAGAGTTGATTTCCCAGCACCGTTCTCCCCAACAAAAATATTAACTTCAGAATTACAAGTAAAATCAACATTCTGATAACGTTTAAAGTTTTGTAATATTATTCTTGATATCATACAGACTACCTAAACCTCGCATATTAGTTTGAATAGTTATTTATTAATATTATATCACATAAATGGTGTTAATTTTTCAAAATTGTAATTACAGATAAGATGAATATTGCTTTATTCTTGCATCTTAAAAAGATTTTGACATAATTGTTGCATAATAAGGCAATAGGAGTTTTAGCTTATATTTTTTAGTATTCGTCTTAAAGAACACAGAATAGATAAACACTATTCCCAATCTGAGCTATCTAATCTATTAAAAATCAATAGAACTTCATACAACAAGTGGTAAAGTAGTAAATCCGTTCCAGATCAAAAAACTCATTCTGCTCTTGCAAGAACACTTGATGGTCCAACAACATATTTTGAACCAGTATACAAGATTATGATCCCCTATCTTCAGCTCTCTTAAAAAAAAAATAAGATTCTGATACTGAAAAGAGAAGAATCCTTAATTTTATGAGCCTAGTAAATAGTGAATATCCAATTGATGATAGTTTCAATTACCAAAACTATATTTCTAATGCTGAAATTCCAGTAAAATATGAAAATTATGTTAAAGAAATAGCTAGACAATTTTATAATGATAACAAAAAAAATAACATTATCTGATGATAGTGTTATTTTTTGACTCTATAAAATTTGTAGAAATTTAATCCATCACATAGATTATACAATTTTTCAAACACATATAAAAACTTCCTTAAAATTATTTTGAATTACAAAAGAGAGAATCAATCTGACTCTCTCTTTTACTATGTTAAGTAGCAACTACAGTTTAACATTAGCCTTCATTACTTAACCCATTCACCATTGTAGTTTACGTAATAACCACCTACTGTAGTATTAACAGCTAAAGCACCTGAACCATAGGAATAGTACCATTTACCATTGACTTGGAACCAGCCTGTCTTCATATCTCCATTACTTGCATTTAGGTAGTACCAAGTTGAACCATCTTTCACCCAACCGGTAGACATTGCACCTGATGAACGAAGGTAGTACCAACTGTTAGAAACATAAGCCCAACCGGTCTTCATATCACCATTTTGAGCATCTAGATAATACCAAGTTGAACCATCTTTCACCCAACCAGTTGCCATAGCACCTGATGAACGGAGATAGTACCAGTTATTACCTAGATATTGCCATCCTGTTTGCATCGCAGCAGTTGTTGTATCGAGATAGTACCAAGCTGAACCATCATTTATCCAACCTGTACGTCTTTCACCACCAATATAGTTTTCTCCATTAACTTCTGTTTTAGCTAGATAATACCAGTTAGACTGATCATAAAGCCAACCTGTCTCTAAAGAATGATTCTGATTAAAGTAATAGTTCGTGTAATAACGCTTCTCTTCTTTATCTTCTGAATCTTCACGTTTTTCCCCGTACTCTTTTCCAACACTGTCTTTTGTTTTAATCTCTAATGCTTTCCAGCCAACAAATTCTTGTAGTACCCCATCTTGTCCAAAATAGTACCACTTGTGTTGAAGGCCGATTTCATTAACTGGTTGGTTATCTAATAAATTATCACGATAACCTGTTCCAGGAATTTCTAAGTATTGCCATCCAACTACCATTTTTCCTTTATCACCAAAATAGTAAGTTTTACCGTCTATTTTATGCCAATAGATTGCTTTATGATCATCTTTTACATAATATTTTCTATTATCCTTATCAACAAATTGGCCACCTGTGGTATCCGCAAATACAGTATTTGTAGCTAGCAAACCAAAGAAAAATGCTGTTAGTCCAACTTGCATAGTTTTTTTCAAAAGTTTCATTTATCTACTCCTCCTAATGGGATTATAGCATACTATTCTATTTTTTTCAATATATTAACTAAGAAGATTAAGGTATCTTCTCACTGGTCTTGTATACTATTGTATCTATCAGGAAAATACACTTCAAATTTCTTCAATATATAAAATAGACCATTCCAGAATCTACTTTACTCTATATTAATTTTGATCACTATTTTTCTTCTTAATGGTTTATATCTTTTTAATCTTTATATTACCTTTTATTTTTTACTCACTTTATTATTGCAAAATTACAGTTGCATAGAGTTCGTTATTGAAATAAATATCTAGCTCGTTTTCAAAATTACCACTATATATGCCACCACTTTTTTATAAAAATAAACTTCTAAATTACCCTCATACTCGACTCCAAAATTAGAATCTGCTTCTAAATCTTCTATCTGAACAGAATAAATCATTTAGAAAATCTCGATTTTCTAATAAATTTGTACTTACTTCCTTTAAAATATACAAATAATCATTGTTGTAAGTTTGTAATTAACTCAAAAGTATTAGATATAATTTTAAAACAGTGTTTTAAGCCATTGTTGGCCAATACTATAGTTTGCTATTTAACTCTAACTAAAAAATCACTATACAAATCAAGCTGCTAAAAATGAATTTATGGTATACTAGTGATAATAAATTGTTATCGGTAGGAGAAAAAATGAACTTTACTGACTATAAAAGTGAAATAGCTAATATTGTGGATAAATTAAGAAAAAATCAAATAGCTGTATTTTGTGGAGCAGGAGCCACATATGATTTCACAGGTAAATCGTGGAAAGATTTATTCGAATCAGAATTTGAAATTAACGATAAAGAAGAACCAAATTTTTATAAGTTTGCCCAGTTTTACGAACTCCATATGAGTAGATCTTATTTAGAAACCAATATTTCAAACGCCTTCTCCAAAAAAGTTACAACAACAAATTATTCAAAACATATTAAAGCATTACTGCAATTACCAATAACTGAATTTTGGACTACCAATTTTGATACCGTCATCGAATCTATGATTGAAAACGAGACACAGTTGATTCCGTCAGTTATCTACAATAGTGAAAATTTAGTAAAAATAAATGAAAATAAAAAATACAAAGTCTTTAAAATGAATGGATCTTTGACAGATACAAAATCCATGGTTATTACAGAAAATGACTATAATAAGTATTTAGTTGAGCAACAAGTATTATTTGAACAGCTAAAACGTGAACTAATACTAAATTCGTTTATTTTTATAGGTTATAGCTTTTCTGATAACTTAGTATTGAATTGTTTATCTGAGATAAAAAGAAGTCTTCCACATTTGAATAATTTCCATTATCGTGTAGCTGTTAAAGATACTGAACATCCTGAATTTGAGAAAATTGAAAAGAGATATTTTGAAAACAGTTATAATATAAAGACTATATATGTAGATGATTTCAATGAAATTGATGATTTTCTACACCATTTACATCAGCTTTATAAAGAAAAAAATATTTTTATTTCAGGATCTTTTAGAGATTTTTCTACTGAAGAAGAAAATTATGCTAATAAGCTTTGCAAGGCGCTTGTTGAGAAACTACTTGATAATGGTTATAATATTTATAGTGGAGATGGTAAGAGATTAGGTTCCTATATTATTTCCAATTCTGCAAGAAAATTAATGGGATTGAGCGAACAATATATTCATAACAAACTTACCATTATGCCATACATTGATCACACATTTAAACATAAACCTGCTAAAGACGAGGAAAGAGTATCCCTTATTGAAAAAATGATATCTAATTGTTCAACTAGTATATTTTTATATGGTCAATCTGAAGAGGGAACTCATAGTGAAGGTGTGCTTACAGAATTTCAAGTTTCGCAAGATAATGGACTCAATGTGATTCCATTAGTATCAACAGGTTTCTCAGCTGAAAAAATTTTTACTACTTTAAAGGAAAATAATCTCCCCTATTATTTGGAACGATATGAGAATAAACTAAATAGTAATGATATAGAAGACATTACTTCTACTGTTATTGAGATTCTTAAAGAAATAAATAGAAAACCCTAAGGGGTTGGGCCAAAAGTCTTTAAAACCAGAAAAACGCATAATATCAAGCCTTGAAAAACGTTGATACTATGCGTTTTATTGTGGGAGGATTTACTTCATTGTCTGCGAAAATTGACTTTTTGCCCAGCCTCTTATTTATAAAATGAATTTAGCAGTAAAAGAGATAAATTTTCTAAAATTTGTAGTTCCCTTAAATCTGTATTGATATTTAACTTTGTGAATGAATATAATTTTTCAAAGCCAAAATAATAGTAACTAGGAATTTGAGAGAAATCCTTCGTCGATTTAATATACGTATAAAGTAAATATAGTATTGTCATTTTAGAATTGTAATTACTTCTATCCATAGATAAATATAGAATAATTATTTCGGTTATATAGTTGTCTTGACAATTATTTGCATAATATTGGAATGTCTTATCGTATGTTTTCGTCAATAAATCATCTGTGATTTTTGAAACAATGTGATATGCAGTAAATATGCTTTCATCACTATTAGAAATAAATTTACATACAAATTCTAAAAGAAATTGAAAGTTTTTGGGGATTTGATTAATAGGCATATTGTAAAATATTGGGAATATAGATACCTCATTCTTTAATTTACGTTGCCATAGAATATTTAATTCTCTGTTGCAGTAATCTCCTTTTTGGAAACTTTCACTTATAATTATAACAGCATATTTAATGTTACTGCCACCTGCTCCATTCTTTAAGTTGACATCGAATCTATTGTCACCTAAAAAAATGTCTTTTCTGTCATACCAAACCTCAAATCCAAAACTTAATAGATGATTTAATATTTTTTCGGCAATTGTCTCTCTATCCTTTATACTGAAACATAGAAAAATCACATTTAAACCTCCTACCGATAACAATTTATTATCACTATACAAAGCACCCAAATAGGTTTATAATAGCATGATTATTGATAAAGGAGATTTTTATGGATTATAAACTTATTTCTACTTACTTAGATTATTGCAAAACTCATAAGCGTTTGAGTTCACACACGATTCGTGCTTATAAGAATGATCTTATACAATTTTATAACTCAGACTATGATAATGTCGAATCCTATATCGAAGAGTTGACACGATCTAACATGAAAACGAATACATTAAGAAGAAAAATTGCTTGTATGAAGGTGTTTTATAACTATCTAAAATACCAGAACATAATTGAAGAGAATCCCTTCAATCAATTGCGCTTTCAATTTAGAACTGAAAAAGTATTGCCTAAAACAATTCCGTATGATATTCTGAAAAGCATTTTTATATACTTAGAACGGAAAGTAATTGTATCTAAAACTGACTATCAAAAACAACACGCTGAAAGAAATCTACTAATTATTTCACTTTTACTTTCAACAGGCATCAGAATTTCTGAACTTTGCCACATTCATCTCAAAGACATTAATCTGTCCAATAAGACACTCCATATTATAGGAAAAGGTAAGAAAGAACGTATCCTATTTTTAGGAGATCAAAAAACATTCAATTTATTAGAAACATATATAAATAAAACAAGAAATGAATCCAATGATTTCTTGTTCCCAGGGAAACATTCGCCTAAACCATTGTCAGAGCAAAGTGTACGTTTAATTTTAAAGAGAATCGTTGAACAAAATAGCTTATCTAAAACTATTACACCACATATGTTTAGACATAGCTTTGCAACAATGCTTCTAGATAATGATATAGATATTCGATATATTCAACAAATTCTTGGACACAGTTCTATATCAATCACACAAATCTATACTCACGTATCTCATTCAAAACAAAAAGAAATACTTAGTTCTTTCAATCCTATGTCAGTGATTCATTC
Source organism: Streptococcus sp. NPS 308 (assembly GCF_002355895.1). Lineage (NCBI taxonomy): Bacteria > Bacillati > Bacillota > Bacilli > Lactobacillales > Streptococcaceae > Streptococcus > Streptococcus sp. NPS 308. The sequence continues at coordinate 740,053 of NZ_AP017652.1, read as the reverse complement.
TGAAATCGAGTAAGAGACATTTCGAAGGTTACAGTTTACTTCATCTTAAATTAATGTTTGTAGTTCGACTTTAGTTAATAGATTTTATACTCAACAAAAGCAAAAAGCATACAAAACTCCACTTTGAATCAGCATTTATACTATATTCCGTATTAAGAACTCCATAATTGTTTTTCTAAAATATAACTTTCAAGTATCCTTAAATATAGATGAGGAAAAACTCATACTAGCCTAAAATCAAAAAACATATTATAGTAGTTATGAAACTTACAAACGAGGAAATACAAAAAATTGAACAATTCCTAAGAGATTCATCGTACGCCAAATATCACAAACGACTACAGATTATTTATTTTCGCTCAAAAGAAAAGAGTTATACGGAAATCATGAATCTGCTAGATTGCAATAAAACAACTGTTTGGAGGAATTTGAAAAATATAAGGAGTTTGGTTTGGATGCTCTTCTTCAAGAGACCCGTGGCTGTCGCCATCGCGAATATATGACTTATGAAGAAGAGAAAGCATTTCTAAAACGCCATATAGAAGATGCTCAAGCTGGGGAATTTGTAACTGTCAATCAGTTATTTGAAGCCTATCAAAAAGAGATTGGTCGTATTTCCACACGTGATGGTTTCTATTATCTTCTGAAACGCCATGGTTGGCGAACAGTCACTCCTCGACCTGAACATCCCAAGAAGGCAGACGCTCAGACAATTGAGACGTCTAAAAATAAAATCTACATTCGATACCTTAAGTAAGCGCTTTAAAGAGGAGGGATCTTATAACAAAGTACGTTTGATGTATCAAGATGAAGCTGGTTTCGTGAGAATCAGTAAGATGAGTTCTTGTTGGGCTCCTAAAGGAGTCCGACCTAGCATTCATATTCATTGCTCCTCAATTTTAAATTTAATGATTTTTCTATTTAATAATATCCAAATAGTTACGATAGCGTATATAATAGTTGCAATCAGGTAAACAGCCTGTATACCAATCCGACTACTTAAATAGCTAAATATTGCCAAAGAGCCAGATGAAGTAATCGTTAATATTAATTGCCTTAGAGAAAAAACACGTCCTATCGAATAAGTAGGGGACTTCTCTTGTATTAATGATTGTTGCACCAAATCTCTAATTTGATACGGAATTCCAATGAAAAAGTTAATAACAAGAGCCAAGAAAGCTACTTTATTAAAAGCGTATATACCTGTAAAAATAGCAACCACAAGTGATGAAAAAAAGATAACTTTTCCCCCAAACTGAGAAATATACTTAGAGTATCTAATGCTTATAATTCCTCCTACAATCGAACCTACAAAGTAAGCAGCTCCTTGAAATCCCCACCATTCCTCTGATAAGTTCAAAAAACTCGTCGTGAAAAATAATAGAAAAGTTTGCGTCCAAATCACATTAGCAATTGATTCACATGTGTCCATAATGGTTATATTCCACAATTCAGTAATATGGAACAAATCATACCATCCCTGCTTCAATCTCTCAAAATAAGGGAGTAAATTCGTTTGCACTCTATCTTTTGTATCTATTTTCTTCAAGAGCCACAAGGATATAGTAATCATCAAAATAATCACACAAAATGCCGCAAAAGGATTAAGGAATAGAACAAAAGGTATTCCAAATGTCCAAGTAGCAGTTTGAAATACTTGAATGACAGTATAGAAAATACCATTTAAACGAATTCTATCCTCTTTAATTATATCTGCAAGCAATACACCTTGCGCAGGAGAAATAGCGCTATCTAATAAACTCAATAAAAATTTTGATATTAACACAATATATATATATCTATAAGAACATATGAGTAGTATAATAATAAAAACTTTGGCTATCAATGCTCCTAGCATAATCCACTTTGCTGAAATCTTGTCAAAAATATTTGAAAGTAGAATACTTCCTAATATTCGTGAAATAGATCCAACAACTAGAATCATACTTGTATCAAATAGCGATTGACTCATTTGATATACAAAGAGAATTAAAACCATATCTAACAATATTCCAGCAAGAATAATAAATACTTGGGCTGTTAGAAACTTTAAAAATGACTTACTAAGTTTATTACTTTTTATTTCTGTTCTCACAACTATCCTTTTTCAAATATTCATTTAGTTTAGAAAAATCATAATATTTTACTAAATACTCTTTAAATTAATAGTTAACATGCAACGTCTTATCTATAATACATTGGTATCACCCCCTCCTACATCGTGTTACTTCATTAAGATGTCTTAAAAATTAATTGTACATTTTATATTTTTAGTAGTAGTAAGTCTTTGGGGAATCCCAAAGACTTAAGTGTACACCTAAGCACTCTATCCACCTACAATAATTATGATATCCAAAAATAAAAGCGATATTAGTAAATACTTAGTAAATTTTGAAATCTTCAGCATCTTATTTCTCCTTTTTTCTTTTCTATATTGTACAATAAAGAAAAGAAATTATAGTTTTTGTTGTGAAAGTGGGAATATATGAAATTCAATTTAGGAAAAACCCTTCGAAAAATTCGTAAAGGAAAACAAATTAGCATTAGTTCTGTCGCTGATGAACATTTATCAAAATCACAAATTTCTAGATTTGAGAGAGGGGAATCTGAGATATCTTGTGGTAGGTTAATAAATATTCTTGATAAACTTAATATATCATTAGAAGAATTTTTGATAATCCATAATAACGATTTTGGAAAATGTGAAAACTTTATGAATCTTATAAAACATATTCGTGAAGATTATACCCTACATCGTGTTATATCACTCAAGAATACACTATATTGTAATAGCGATTTAACAGACTTTGATAGGACAATGTTAAAATCAATTATATATACTCTTGATAGCTCTCATAAACCTACTGACGAGGAATTATTAAAATTAACAGATTATCTTTTCAAAATAGAAAATTGGGGTTATTACGAAATAATATTACTAGGAAACTGTGTCCGAACCATAGAGTATTCTTCTTATTTTTTACTAACTAAAGAAATGTTGAAAAATTATATATACTCCTCTTTAAATAAAACAAATAAAAAATTAGTAACCCAACTTGCTATTAACTGTTTAATTGCAAGTATAGATGTTAAGAAATACAACAATTGTAGATTTTTAATCAAAGAAATATCTAGATTACTAGATAACGAACTCAATTATTATGAACAAACTGTATTCTTATATGCTCAAGGATACCTCGAATTTGCACAAGGAGCTCAATCTGGAATATCCAAAATGAGAGATGCATTACAGATTTTTGATATTCTAAACGAGAGTTCAATAAAAAAACAGTACGAGGATCATCTTTCCTCACTTATTGATAAATAATAAAAGTGAGTACTATATTTACTGAACATTCATCATTAAAAGAACTAAACTTTAAAAATTTGAGACTTTTGAAAATTTTATTTAAGAGTGGATGCATAGAACAAATGGATACACTAGATAGCAGCATACAACTTACAGATAATGAAATACTTCAATTAACGGATTATCTGTTCAAAGTCAAAAATGGAAGCTATTATAAACTCATACTACTTAAAAATTATGCTATAACTACTAAGTACACTTTATTTTTCCTATTAATAAAAGAAATGGCCGAGCGATTATATCTATTCATCACTTAAGAAATAAATAAAAGATTAGTTACTCAACTCGCTATTAATTGTTTGTTATTAAGTGTAGATAAAAATCAATATAATGACTGAAATTAAATAACTTTTAGCTAATAAAATTAAACTCCTATGAAGAAATTGGCTTGAACAGCTTTATTTATTTGAAAAAAGACAGTAAAAAAGCACAAAAAATCACTTCCTGTGCTATACTTTTTTAAGATTAGCGTTAAAACTGTTTCCTCAGTCCTAGCGCCTTTTCTTTTTTGATTCTAAAGACTTTTCGACCACCTTAAAAATGAACAAAAGTTATCAGTAGATTTTACTTTAAAATTTGTGTTCTAACAATCATTTCGATTAGTTAAATCTTCCAATCTTTCTTCTCCCACCTTCAACATCTCTTCCTCTACCTTGCTCCATTTTCCGAAGAGGTATTCTTGTAGCACTTTTGCTGCTGAAATTATATCTTCTCCTGAATCATATACACAACTTCTATCTCGTTGATAAATTTGAATTCTTTCAAAGATAGCCAATTCTTCCAATTGTCGTGTATTATCAACTAGATGATATACAATGAAATCATGATGTTCTTTTGGAGTTGCGCGTGCTTGATTTGGATTGATAGCGTACAGTTCTTCGTATCGGATTAAGGTACTGAGATAGGATAACTCTGGCTTTGTCGCAATCAAGGCTAATTGTACTTCATATCCCTTATTTTTCAAGAGTTGTGTGGTTTTCTTTGGAACATCAACTGTTCGTAAAGTTCCCTCGATCAAAAGATTGTATCCCAATTGACTCAATTCTGTTACTAAAGACTCTACCATTTTACCTGCAAAATCTTTGGTGTATTCAACACTATCTTTGCCATATTCTTGCTGCAGTTCTAAATAGTGTGGATGCTGAGAACGAAAACTATCACCATCTATGATAACAATATTTCCTTGAAATTCTTTCTGTTTAATACGATGAATTGTAGTCTTACCGGCACCACTTTGCCCTCCAAGCAAAATCGCTATAGGTTGTTTACTGGACTTTTTTCCTCTTGTCAGTGAACGAAGATTCCGTGCTAGAGCATGTTTGAATTCACTATCAGTATAATCTTGGATTTCCACTAGGCTACCATCCGTTTTTCAGATATCTCTAACATACGTTCAATTCCATCCAAATAGCCGCTATATCTCTCTATTTCATCAAAAGTTTCTACTAAATAGATATTCGTATGAATCAAGTCAGATAGATCATCACTCATTAAAATCCAAGGATTAGATTCATCATCAATGCAAATTCCCTGACTATCTTGATAACGATAGAGTCGTGATAATAGATTAGCACCTCTTTCTTTCACAATTTCAATTTTTAAAGTCAATTCATAATCTTCAACAGGATTGAGCATTTTGTCTTCTCCTACAATATCGACATAAGATACATTAAACTTCTGACAAATGATGTCTATTAATTCGGTAGAGACTGAACTCGTTCCATTTTCATAACGACTCAGACTATTTCGAGAAATACCTACAATCCGGGCAAATTCGGGTTGTGTTAAGTCATGTGTTTTACGTAAGGATTTTATGTTCTTTCCAATCATGGCAAACTCCTTTATTTTTATAATTCAATTATAGCATAAAAAAGCATAACGCACCAATTTTGGTGCATTATTGACTATTTTTCCTAAACCTCTCTAAATTCTTCTCCAATTGTTCCTTATGAAGTTGATTCTTAGCTTCCTTTAATGTGTCGTCCAAAGTTTCTTCTCTGTAAGTTGCTTCTGTTTTTAGTTGTTCTGATCCTTGATCTGGAGTGAAAATGATATCTAACAGTCGGTCTATTTTTTCAAGATCTTGGACAGACATATCAGATAGTCTATGAATTAGCTTCTTAAATACATCTCTATTGTCTTGGTTTTTCTTAAACAGTTTTGTAAACATCTATAACCTCTCAAAAAAAGCAGCCTATCAGGACTGCTTAGTGTAATTCGGAAATCGCATCATAAATGGACTGCAATTTCTTATTATCTTTATTCTTTGTGTCGATCAACGTATGTAGCTCTTCAATTTTCTTTTGACTACTTTGAATATCGCTATTGTTATCCGCAATAAGTCTTTTAAGATGTTGCTGATAACTTGTAGTGATATCTGTCTCTTTTCCTGTTCTAACCTCTGTAACTTTGGGTTTAGAACTAGAATTTGATTCCGTCACAGGTGCTTGTTTTCGCTTTTGAAAAGCTGCTTCATAATTTACATCATTACCTCCTTGATGATTTCCAAATAAGGCCGCAATTTTATCTGAATCCCCTTGATTTTCTGATTTACTTTCTAATGGTTGATTAAAATTCCAATCTTTTGTCATTCACTCATTTCATCCTTTCTAAATTCAGAATCATCGAATTGTCTTTCTTTACCAAAGGCATGGTCAAGAGCTTCTTCAAAACTCATGTGACTGATGCTTTGACGCCTTTTGAACGTCGCAAACATCGCTGTCTCCAGTTGTTCTTTGTAAGCAGCGAGTTTTTCTGTCTCTCTTGCTACCTTGCTTTCTTGCCTAGTGACCTTTTCTTCTAAGCGCTCGATTATGGTCATATACGATCCTCCTTCATTCTAATATTAGCTAAAACATCTTGATTTTGTTATCACAGTTCTAAACATTGAGATAATTGTCTTACTGGTGGATTTCCAAATGTCTCTTTTACAGTTTCAAGCTTAAATTGAAAATCTGATTTCTTTTCTCTAAGAATATCGTTCCAGTCTATTTTTTCTTTCCCAGATTCATTATTAGGTAAATCCAGTAAAACAGGAAATCCTGATTGAGATAACTTATCAGAAAAATCTTTTCCTGCATCATCACAATCTACCGCAAGTGTCAATAAATCAGGATGATTATCGAAATAGGTGGTGGTATCACGAATTGTATTGATCAAATGCAATAACTTTGAAGGTGTTACTGTATCTAAAAATTCCAACTTCTGATTTTCTTCAGCTATTAGTCGTAAAGTTTGATAAGCAACAACAGACCTTTTTAATCCTTCCATAGATACCAAACGAACATTAGTTAGACTTTGTTTATGAAGTTCGTAATAGCTCATCAAGTCGATGAACGATTCACAAAAGACCAGTCTATTTGGTTTACCAATGTCAAAGGATATTCCAACATATCCATGGCTTCCTTTTAGAATCGTTTTTAACCTTTCTCTAGGAAGAGAGTGATTCTTATAAATTCCTTGTAAGCTTGCTGCCTGCAGTTTGTGACGATGATCAAAACTTTTAAAAACAATAACAGGTTCAACAGTTTCATTTGTTTTCCAACTGGCTTGTGCTATCAAACCTTGTTGAATCATCTTTTGTACGATTTCTTCTGAGATTCCTCTACGTTCTGTTAAATAATATCTAGCCAGACTACAGCTAGAATCTTCTATTCTCTTTAAAGGATAATAAAATGGACTATCTCTATTTTCTTGAACAGCTTCTTTTTGAAAAGGTTCTTCAGAAAGAAAAGTTAGAGCTTCTTTAAAGGAAGTTCCCTTAACAAGTCGAACAAAATCAATGACATCACCTTGAATATCTCTTGAAAACCATTTAAAAGTATTGGTATTCGAAAAAATTCGGAATGAATCGTGTTCAGGATGTTCATAGACACTGCTAGAAACTTGTTTAAAGGAGATACCCAAACGACTTGCTACATCAAGAATTGAAATTTGCTTACATTCTTCTATTTCCATGCAATATCATCATTTTGTCGTAGTATTTGGCAGTGATGGTATTGATGATGATTCTTCTAGAGTTTTGGGAGTGGCCTTATCTAAATCATCTAACCCAGATTTCCAAACCTGTACTTGGTTGACCAATAACTTACCTGGTATTTTCGAATAAGACAACTTAACCGTTCTAGTTTCTGTCTGATTGGTCTTTGATTGGTTGGCATTCTTTAAATCAGATACATAGGTTACATTATAAGAGACCATGGCAATAGCTTGATTCGTAGTCTGATTGACAAAGATATCAGCTTTTTCAAAATGATAATCCAAAATATAGTCCTTATACACTTGGTTCATGGCATCATTTTGACTTGACAATTCTTGAGAATAAGCTGATTCAGTCATATAAGGTTGAATACGTGTATTATTTTCTCCGAGTTTTTCTTTCGTATAATACTGTGTTAAAAATTCTTTTACAGTATCCGATGACAAAATGGTAGCTTTATCTTCTGCTTGTTTATCCTCTACAAGTTTAGCTGCAGCCAATTCAATCTCTTTGCGACTTTGTTTAGCAGTAGAATGTTGACCAGCAGTATATCCCATCATGAGAATAAAGCTAGTTGCGGCTACTGCTCCAACACTAATTAAGGCTTTAGTTTTGACTTTATTTAACATCTTAGACCTTCTTTCTATAAAAACTAGGTCAAGAATAACAAAAAGAACTTGTAAGTTTTATCACACCACAACGAAAGGTGATTCCTACATTTCAGGCTCAAAATCATACAGTTCAGAGAAAAATATCAAAACTAGCTGTCTTCAGTTTATAATATAAATATGAACAAATTAAAAGAAGAAAATTTGAGAAGAGCTCTTTCTCATATTGAACGACATAAACAAGCCATAAATACAAGTAATAATAGTGAGGATAATGATTTTCATAAATTATTGCTCCAATTTAGCTATGAAGTATATGAAAGAATCAAGGCAAATAAAAAACCTTATCCGAATTTAGATTCAGATAAAGTCTTTTAACTATCTAAAAAGTTCACATTTTTTTCTTATTTATGGAGTTAATGAAGCGCCAACTGAATCCTATAACCAACATCAGATTGATGAAAAGGTACACAGCCGTAAAACTAGTTAAACCATGTTGTCTGATATCATCAAAATATAAACTAGGTTCAGTAAAGAACAAATAAATTCCATAGACTTCTACGAAAATAAGAAAACTGACAAAACCAATCAGGAAAAGTCCACTGGCAATAAGAAAGAGCCTCCATAAAAGAATGAGAATTCCTCCTACTGCTAAAAAAATTACTGGGAAAAGGAGTAAATCATTCATGACTTTCTCCTTTCTAGTCAATCAATTGACGATAATAGGTGGCAAAAGAGGAATCAAACTCTTCTAATTTTTGAACTAAGTCCAAATACTCCTCTTTTTCATGTTCTTCAAAGTCCACACCTCGATGATTCTGAAGAGAGATTTCCAATTGACTAGTGAGTTCTCGTTTAGAAAAACTGTAATCCCCTGTCACTTCCTCATAATGTTCCTTTAACTCCTTGTAGGCTTGGTATTCTTCAGGTGTTTGAAATCCCTGTACCAAAGCCTCTTCTAATTGATAATAGGTATCTTCCATCATAATCGTTACCTCGCTTCTTTCTATCTTTATTTTACCGCGCTTTTCTTTTCTTGTCCGCTATTTATATATATTTTTTAATCTAATTCAAAAGAAAGTTGTTCCTGCTTTTCTTTTCCTTTTTCGTGGAATTGTCTTAAGGCCTGATCAATAATATCTAAATCCGTTTCTGTTTCAATCAATGGCGCGAGTACATCGTATTCGGCCTTTTTAGTTTGATAATCCTCTTCCTTTGGAAAATTTTTCTCAATTTCTACTTTAGCAGTAGTCCATTTATCCTTTAATTCATCCAATAAGTTCTGAGTTTTCACTTGGTCCTCCTTAAGGTGATCAATCGTATGTTGGAGTCTTTGAATCGTTCCCAAAGGAGAATACAAATCCAAACCGACAGAATACTGATTTTCTCCTACAATCTTAACAGAGAAGGTTTCAGGAAGAGGTTGATTTGTTGGAAGACTAAGCATTTTAATGTCAAATCCTCGATAGCTTGCTAAGGTTCGAAATTCTATACTGTCAGCTTGATTATGACGGATAAGACGGTGTAGGGATTCCCCTGCTTCAGCTCGTTGATCAAAAGCTTGCTTACCTACCGTCATAGAAAATGCCTGGTCTTTCGACATTTCAGACTGTTGAATGTCGCCTTCATACTTACTTAATCGTTTCTCAAGAATGGGCATATTTTCTTCACAGTAAGAGATTGTATTACGATAGTGATCCTTGCTGCGTTGAAAGGCGCGTCTCTGATTCTCTAATAGAGTTAGATCATTCTCTAGTTCCATCTTATATTTGAGATAAGGATTACCTGTTGCTAGCGCCTTAAAATCAGAAGCTGTCATAGTCTGTTCATCAATGTCTTCTGCAGCACGAATCGGCTCCTTAGATGTCATAATCTGCTTAATATAGCGGAGTTTGTTCTCCTGAGTTGCCCATAGATAATTATCAAACGAACCTTTGGTAATATAGTGGTAAATATCTACTTCCTTGTTTTCATTTCCCTGTCGGATAATACGTCCATTGCGTTGCTGAATGTCACTTGGTCTCCACGGTACATCCAGGTGATGAACTGCTTTCATCTTGCTCTGAACATTTAAACCTGTTCCTCCTTTTTCAGTTGAGGCAAGGAGAATCCGCACCTCTCCTGCATTGACCTTTCGAGACAAACTATTCTTTTTTTCATCACTATTGGCATCATGTACAAAGGCAATTTCCTTACTAGGGATTCCTCTATCAACCAATAAAGCCTTTATTTCAGAATAGACATCAAAGCCATTATCCTTTTTCTTAGGTGTTCCAATATCTGAAAAAATCATCTGAGTAGCCTTATTTTCCATTCCCTCACGATAAATTCTTTCAACATTATCCACTACCTGAAGCAGTTTATGATTGTCTGCTAGACTATAACTAGAGTCCAATAAACGCATATCAATAGCTAGTTTCCTTGCCTCACCCGTTATCTTTAACATATTATCCTGACTCGGATCGACTGTTCCACATTTGACCGCATCTGACCTCATAACTAATTCTTCTAAATAGAGTTTCTGGTTTTCAGTTAACTCACTCTCAATAGGAATAATATGGGCTTCTGGAACAGGTAAATCCAACATATCTTGTGTTTGAATGTCGGCTGTTTCTTTATAGATTTTCATCAATTCAGGTAGATTGACAAACTTTTTAAATCGTTTCTTAGGCTGATACTTATCCCCTGTAGGAGCTAATTCCATAGAGTTTTGAATTTCTCCAAAAGCACCTACCCAAGAGTCAAAATAATCAACTTGATAGCGTTTTAAGATATCTGGTTGAATATAGTTCATCATAGTGTATAACTCACTAATAGAATTGGAAACGGGTGTCCCTGTCGCAAAGACAATATTTTTAAAATCATGTTCTTCCTGAATCTGTCGAACCTTCATTTCCATATCCACATTCTTCTTAGAAGTTGTATTGGTAATTCCTGCTACATTCCCAAGTCCAGTAATTGGACGAATATTTTTAAAGTGATGTGCTTCATCTACAAAGAGAAAATCAATCCCTAGGTTCTCAAAATCAATAAAACTATCACGATTGAAGCGTTGCAGTTCTTCCAATTGTTTCTCTAGGCCACTTATTGATTGTTCTGCTTCTTTAACGGTATACTTATTTTCAGAATGTGTTTTAATCTCTCGTAGTTCATTGAGTTTATCCTCAATATAATTCATCTGTCTTTCTTTACTGACAGGGATTTTTTCAAATTGAGAATCTCCAATGACAATGGCATCGTAATCTCCTGTAATAATACGTGACACAAATTGTTTTCTTCTTGCCTTCACAAAATCTTTCTTAGTAGTCACAAAGACCTTTTTAGTAGGGAAAAATTTCATGATTTCTTGGCCAAATTGAGCAGATAAACTAGAGGGCACCACATACAAGGGCTTATGAACCATCCCCAACTCCTTTAATTTAAAGCCAGCACCAAGCATGGTCAAGGTCTTTCCTGAACCTACCTCATGAGCTAATAAGGCTCTTTTTTCTTCTACGATTCTTTGAATGGCATTCTCTTGATGAGGACGAAGACTGATGTTTTGTGCCAAGCCATCAATGACTAGATGGCTACCATCATACTCTCGACTAACCGTTCGATTATAAAGACGATTATAACTTTCTTCAATGACTTGTTGGACTTCTGGATACCGTGAGACAAAGTCTTGAAAGAGCTCTTGTAAATGCTGCTCTTTTGCTCTTAGAACAGAGGTTTTTTCCAAATCTGTGATGGTCTTTTTCTTTTCTCCTTCCGTAATAGTCATAGTAATCGTCGGTTGGTTCGAATTAAGTAAATTCTCAAAAATCTTTCTTCCTGTATCATAACGTGACCCACTAACTCCAAGACTACTATCTTTGGCACTTGGATAGCGATAAGCAAATGATGTCCTTAAATGAACCTGCCCATCAACAGGATTCACTTCAATGACTTGTTCAACATCTGGCGAAGACAATTCAAATTCACGATTGGTGAAACATTCAAAGGCAAATTTACCATAAACGGATTGAGGAATCCAACGTGACCCTATTTTAAATTCAATATCTGCCAGATGAATCCTTGGAGGGCGAACAGATTCTAACAAATCTAAAGCATGGTTCCAATCATATTCTTGGTTGTTTTCCTCCACTAATAGTTGAACTACTTCTATCTTGTTGAGAATATCTCCTGATAAAAACTGGTTCTTAGAAAGGTATTTTCTTTCCCCTCTTAAATAGCTTTCTGGATCCATTAAAATCTGGTCACCTAACTCATCTAAAATAGCAGCTTGGCTATGTTCGGGATAAATTGATACCATATATTCTAAATCAACCCCTCTACCATCCGATAAACTAGAGTTTAAGGCATCTAAAGCCGTTGATACTCTTGCAATCACTCTCTCTGGCCTAACCAATGCTTTCTCAAAGGCTAAAGATTTTTTATATTTTACTTTCTGATCTTTAGAATCAATGTATTCATCTTCTAAACTTGCTAGTAAAGAATACTTATCGTCACTATCAAATAAGTTCCGATTAACGGAGGCATTCAAGTATCCAAATTGACTTACAAAGCGGTCATAGTCACGATTGAGTTTACTAAGTAATACCTGAAAATCTGTCCGACTATAATCTTGATGACGTTGAATTTCAATTAAGGATTGATAGGTCTCTCTCAAATCAACCATGCCCTTAATGCGACTAATATCCTTATCCGATAAGGGACTTTCATAAAAGACAGTTTTTTTGAACAGTCCCTTATATTTCCCCCTTTTACTCGCTTCTTCTGACTTGTAAACATCTAGTGCTTCCTCATCTGTCAAATGAAGTTGCACGAATCGATCTATTTTATGTTCAGACAAAGAACTGTCCCAAGCTTTAAACTCTCCCTTCTCATCTACATAATAACTAATTTCGTCTACTTTTGAACTTTTCCGAATGCCATGCGTATCTCGGTAATAAATTTGATTTCCCTCATATCCAAAAGAATAGAGCGCTAAGTCCTCACGTATACGACTTGGGATAGAATTATCCACTTCTTCTTTGATAAAAACAGGTGCTTTCAAAGAATTGTCAATTGGTTTAGGTGCTTCCACATTCTCGAATGCTTTCATTATGTCAGTAGCTAATGTTTCTGATACCCCCTTAACATTGAGAGTTCCTCCATTAAAATTACGTACCTCATATTCACCCAAAACTTGTGTATTGTATTTCCCATCAAAATAAGGATTGATCCAGACACGCTTATCCTCCTCAAAGGGAATAGAGCCACTAAAGACAAGCTCCTCCTCATGAAGATTCTTTGCTTGATCCTTTTGAAAGAAGAGGAGGTCTGTGGTCACTCGAGTACCTGCAATCGTTTTAAAAGCCGTATCCGGCAACCGAACTCCCCCTAAAAAATGAGTGTTGATTTTAATCTCTTGTAAGACATTATCTGTCCGCTTATCCATTGTGCCAATAGAAGAGATAATCGATACTTGCCCTCCGTCTCTTACTAAATCAAGTGAGTGTTTGACAAAGTAATCATGAATCATATAAGGTTTATCATAGTTTTTATCGGCAATGCGAAAATTTCCAAATGGAACATTCGTTAAGACTAAATCAAAACTATTATTTTGATAGGGAACTTCTTCAAATCCTCGCACTTCAATATGGGTATTGGGGTGAAGTTGTTTTGCGATTGCGCCAGTCACACTGTCTAATTCAACTCCATAGAGTTCTGATTTCTCTCGTATACTTCTAGGCATAGCCGCAAAGAAGTTCCCAGTCCCCATAGAAGGATCTAATATCCTTCCTCCCTCAAAACCATCATCCAGTAATTTTTGCCAAATCTGGCGAATAATCATTGGGTCTGTATAATAGGCTGTGAGAGAACTTTGTTTCATGGTCGAGTATTCTGATTTACTTACTAAGCTCTTGAGAGTTAAACGTTCTGTTTCATACTTTGGATTAAGTTCATCGAAAAATTCATTGGCAAGACCACCCCAGCCGACATACTTAGCTAGTAGCTCTTGTTCTTCTGGATTCGCTTGTCGTCCCTCTTTTTCTAATCTTTTAACAAGTTCAATTGCGGCGATATTCGTTTCAATTTTTTCTCGATTTGTCTTAGGATAAAAGTTCTCTAAATCATCTGGAAAAACAAAATCTTGAACAGGAGTATCCAACTCTTCTATACTTGAAATAAGTGGTGTTGATTCTGTTTCATCATCCTTTTCCTTTTCTTCTTCCAGATAGGAAAACAAATCTATTTCCTGACTTTCACTTGATGAATCCATCTCAATCTCTGAATCTTCTTTTTCAAGTTCTACATGAGACAATACTTGTTCAATCTCTTCTAAACTGTTCAAGTATAAGATAGGATTCTCTTCAAATAACTGGTTGGAATCATTGAATAGCTCTAGGCGAACTAAGCCATTTAACTGTGCATTTTCAATTGAAACCAACTGAAATACTTGTCCTTTATAACTTACTTGTGAACCAATCGGATATTCCCTCAAAGCTTCTTCTACAATTTTATCTACTTTAGATAGGGAATGAACTTCCACATTTTCTTCTACCTGGTCAATATTATCTAAAGATAAGACTGCTTCCTCTACTTGCTTAGACTTTTCTCTTATAGCCTTTACTTCATCAAAATAAGTAATAATCTTCAGCTTTTGTGTCAGTGGGAGTTGTGTGTAGTTTTCTTCATGATGGACAAAATCCGTAACGATATCTAAAGTAGCCAACAATTCTGAACCCAAATAGGCTAGAACATCTCCTTCTTTTTCTTCAAAATGAATCTCAAGAACTTCTTTTTTTAGTTCTTTGGAATCAACCATTAGAAGAAACTCCTCTATATCTCTACTAATGCGGCCAGATAGATTATTCGCAACCCGATAGACATTGACTAAATTGACATCCTGATTCTGATGAAATACAAGCTCACTTAATGGTGTTAGCTTCTCTTTTTCAGATTGGATGTAAAATCGAGTGAAAAGATTATAGGTTGCGACTTCTAGCACCAAGTTTTTCTCAAAATTACTTAATTGAGATAATTTACTTAGACCTGCTTGTCCAAAATTTCTTGTGTAACTTTCTAAATCTTGGTCATTATTTTCAGAACTAGCCTCTAGGAAAGAAACAATATCTTGATGAAACGAATACACATGAGGTATCTCTTCTATCTTGCCCTCTTCAGCCAAAAAACTCTCTACCAAGTCCTGCCATTTCTCATCAAAATGTTGCGCTTGATAACGAAGAAATAGGTCCATTTTCTCTCTATCTTTTGGAATTGTTCCACGAAACATAGCCAATAATTGCATTACTTCCATACTCGCTCCTTTCATCTATACGAAAATAGGAGAATCACATGATTCCCCTACAACTCTATCTCCATTTCAACCTCTTGAGGACTGGTTTCTAAATCACTAGACAAAAGAGAAACAGCATCTGTTCTCATGTAGTAAGTATATAAGTCTTCAAGGTCTTGTTCGTTTTCAATCCCTGTTTCAATACTAATCAGAGCCTGTATAAATTCCTTGTAGTGACTCTCCATCATATCTGAAATCTTTTGTTTCATTTCCATAAATACTGAGGACGGTTCAGTTATACTTGTTTGATCTATGTCTTGTAAATCCTTTTCTAAGGGATTAGTTCCTTCTTCTATTTCTACTAAATCTGAACGTCCATCACCATCAGAATCTGCGCTAAGAGGATTGGTTCCTAGCGCAAATTCTTGAGCATCAGTCAGTCCATCCTGATCCGAATCACGTTGATAAATGACTTCCATATACTTCCTTCTTTCCTAGTTAATCTTTTTTCACTCCAATCCTACCAAATATTCCTTGAAAGAAGTATCACAACAAAAAAGAGAACGAGCCAAAACTGCGTTCTCCTTAAAATGATAAAACATTATTATCAAAGTAAAAAGATGACTTACAGAACCTGTAAGCCACCTAGTCAGTCGGTTTATTCTGGTGTCTGCCACCGCTTGGCCCTTACGTCCAAGATTGCTTTCGGATTTTGTTCTGGTGACCGCCACCGCCTGGCCCTTATGTCCAAGATTACTATCAGATTGACCATGAGCCGACCACTCATCTATACAATTATTCTAACGAATATGAGCTACAAATGCAAGAGAAAAACTTATTTTGGATTTATACACTATAGAAAACATACACTATCTTTAGAGTGAACTTTTGTTCAAAATAAGCTATAATGAATTTAAGTAGAAACAGGAGATAGAACAAATGGCTATAATCAGTTTAACACGTGATATAAAACTAACAAACGAAGATGCTCTAAAAATTCTTAATCATAAACCATCTAAAAAGCTACAAGCAATCTTGAAATCTATTGAATCACAAGACGCTACCGCTCCAACGAAAAATAAACTCATTTCAAAGTATCTGTAAGATGACAATTCAAGTAACACTACTTAAGCAATATCTTGAAAATATTCAAGTGCTGGCTCCTGATAAAACTGAGAAATAAGGTCAGGAGCTATTTAAAACTATCATTTTAGAAAATGTTAATTTCAACGGTAATGAAGAGATGTTGACTTATCTATCTGATAAAGCTACCAATTTTGAAAAACAACATCGTTCTCGTAATTTTATCGTTGAAGAAACTGAAACAAATAACATCATAGGATTCTTTAGTTTATCTCTCAAAGTTGTTGATATTTCTGATTTAGAAAAATCCTTAAAAAAGAAACTCGTCCTAAAAGGGAAAAGTCCCAAAAATATTGATTATCTCCCTGTGTTACTTATCGGTCAATTCGGCAAAAACACAAAGCTAAATAAACTATCAGGACAAGAGTTATTTGAAATTGTAATTCAAAAAATTGAAGAATTTCGAGCAATTGTAGGAACTCAGATGGTATTTTTAGATAGTATCAATCATCCTAAAGTCATTCAATTATATGAATAGTTCGGATTTGTTGCTTACAGTCAATTGATTAAAGACGATCATCAAGTAAGTTATCAGCCTATGGCATTAAATATGTCACTCTATAAAAAATGGCTCTTTGTCAAATAGTGTTGATGAAGAACCTAATGAAAAAAGAATCCAACAAAAATTGGACTACCTGTCTCCGGTTGAATACCGAAGACGGTAGCC
The DNA here is from genome assembly GCF_002355895.1 of Streptococcus sp. NPS 308. Classification (NCBI taxonomy): domain Bacteria; kingdom Bacillati; phylum Bacillota; class Bacilli; order Lactobacillales; family Streptococcaceae; genus Streptococcus; species Streptococcus sp. NPS 308. Next base: position 723,022 of record NZ_AP017652.1, on the reverse strand, counting down.
CTAGGGTGTTTTTATTAAATTCTCACTTTTTGGGGTCAGTCCCTAAGCCTGATAGTAATTTTTTGTTCATACTATTCCCCTTTAGTCATTTACTACTTTAAGTTGCATTGCTTTAGCTACTTCTTCTGCCTTTGATCCCTTAGGTGTATGGATTTCTACATCTGGGTTACAGTTATCCACAAAATAGAAGTATTCTGTAATTTCTGTTACACTTGCTGGAATTGTAATAGATTTAATTGATGATGTCCCCCAAAATACTAATGTTCCAATACTCTTTGTTCCTTCTGGGAATACAACTGATTCTAATGAACTATCAGAGTTGAAAACATCATCTTCTACTGTTTCTATTGACTTACCAAAGTGGACATACTTTAACTTATTGTCAATCGTAAACGCACCTTTTCCAATATATCGTACTGTATCTGGTAAAACGATTGCCTCACAATGTTTCAAGTTCGCAAGACCACGTTCTCCAATTGCGATAACAGGTTTACCTTTAATTTCCTTTGGTACACGAACAACCTTATCGTCAGAAGTACAACTATAGATGACATAACCTTCTTCCCATAAATATACGCATGTTAATATATTAATATATTTAAGGATTTATAACTATAGTTCCTTAATTTTCCCAGTAAAAAAACGAAAGGCACCACAAGTTATTTATGTGTTTTCTTTAAACGATTCATGTACTTCTGTCGCAACTTCTCACCCGCCTTTAATTGCGGTTGCGATAGATTGAGGACCTAAATATGCATCCCCTGTTATTAGTTCATTTCTATTGTATTCTGATGTTGACCGAAAGTCAAATTTTTACCTTTCATCTAGAACACTAAAGTCTACTTTTGTTCAATTGCTGCAACGACAAGGTCACATGGAATAATATGTTCACTACCTGCCACTTCATGCGTTGATCTTCTTCCACTTTCATCTGATTCACCAAGTTCCATTGTAATAACCTTTACACCAGTTACTTTCCCACTCTCATCACGCAATACTTCTTTAATATTCTCTAAGAAATGGAATGTAACACCTTCATTGTGTGCATCTTTGATTTGTAGTGTAGCTTCTAGTATATTGTTCATATGGTCATCATTCTTTTGTTTTAGGTTTCAGCGCTTTTAATATAATGGATGTTGGCCTTTTTGTATACACTAAAATAGGGTTGGTGGAAAATTTCCATCAACCCTAAAAATTATAGAACCACACAAAACCCTGACCAGAGATGGCCAGGGTTTTGTATTTCAAAAATTATTCTGTAAATTCTATAGTTACTTTTACTTCAGAATCCATTGAAGAAAATATTGTTTTATAATAATTGATTGCAGATTCTTTAATTTCACTCTTAAATTTATCTAAATACTCTGCTTGTTTATCACTAGAAAGTTGGTTAGCGACCAATTTCCCAGTATCAATATCTTCTGTAGTTCCACTTAATAACTCTCCATGACTATCATATAAATCATAAGGATTATCTTTTGAAAGTTCAACACCAATTACTTCCAATTTTGGAACAATAACCTTATATTCTTTTTCGCTTATTTGTTCAACCTTTACACTACTTTTAATTCCAAATTTAGCTTTATAATTTAAAATTACTAATGCTGCTTTTTTAGAGAACGGCACATCAAACCCAAAAACTTGAGTTGTTTTTGTTTCAGAAATAATTTCATTAATTCCCGCATTCAAAAATACAACTTCATTCACTTTTTCAATACTTTCGATATTAATTGACGATTTGACTTCTGATTTATGTTCCTTAGGTAAGAAAAATAGCACTCCAATAGCTATAATAGCTATTAATACCACATTCAATAGTACACTAAACATATTAACTTTCTTCTTTAATATAGACAAGATAAAAAAACCTCACTTTAAATAATCTATCTAAATTTTACACATTCTAAAGAAAATAGTCAATATTTTTTCGTACTATCTTCTAAAATTAATTGTGCCTATTAAAAATGAAATTAGTTTGTTGCATTTGATTATATTTTTTGAACACCAAATCCATTTAAAATTGAGTGCTATTTTGAGCACTAAAAAAGGGCTCTTTGTCAAATAGTGTTGATGAAGAAATTTAGGAAGGGATTAAGCAACTAATTGTTGCTTAATTCCTTTTTGTTTTGGGCCAAACATTTTTGTTATTAAAATAATCCTATTTCTAAAATGGTAATAGTTTCTAAAGCCGTAGGCATTTCTTTTAAGCACTTTTATTTTATTGTTTATTCCTTCAATAGGGCCATTTGTTCTAGTTGGATACTCACAAGTATTTTGAATATATGGCAAGTAAGTCATAAGAGTCTTTAATACTCTTTTTAAACCAGGAGATAGGTCTAATTGCGTAGCTGCTTCAATCGTTTCCTTGAATTCTATATAATCTCTATCCTGTATACATTCACGAAGTGAATGTACAACCTCATAATCATTTTTAAGAGATGGATTTTTTTCTAAGATATAATCTACGATTCCTTTACTTGTTATGAAGCTTTCAAAAAGCTTATAACGATTATATTTATAGTTCTGAAGTTCATTAGAGTTCTTTAAAATTAACTTCCAATAATGTTTTAACTTTCGATATAATTTAGAGTCTTTATAGCGATGCTTATTCATGACACGTACCCGAGTTCGATTTAATTCTCTATTTAAGGCTTGTACGATATGAAAAGGATCAATGATAATTTTAGCGTTAGGAAACATTTCTTTTATTAATTGAATGTACGGTAAGTACATGTCGATGGAGATAGTTTTTACCTTTAATCTAGTCTTAGGCTCAAAACGATGAAAATACTTTTTCAAGCTGTAAGATTTTCTATCTCGTACAACATCGACCAGCTTGTGTGTAGTGCTATCACAAATAATGAAGCTCATATTACTATCGGAAGATTTGACGGATTTAAATTCATCAAAACACAAATGCTCAGGTAAATCGTGTAATGGTTTAATCTTTAGTAAACGTGTTGTATCATCTATGATACGTCTTACCGTATGAACTGAAACATTTGTTTCTTTTGCGATATAGGTTTCAGATACTGTTTCACTTATTTTTGATTTAATTTCGTTTTTTAAGCGTTTAGAGATATGACAGTGTTTTTCTACGATTCGACTAGTGTCTGCGGTAAATGAAGAGCCGCATTCTCTACAGAGAAATCTCTGCTTGCGTAGATTTAAGTAGGCCGCTAGGCCTGAAACAGAACAGAGAGTGATACGAGATGTTTTCGTGCCGTTTTTAACGATATTATTATTTCGGCTAACACACCCACAAACGGTACAAAATTCTGGTTTATGCGTATAAGTAGCTGCATAAAATAAAGATTTTCTCTTTTTAAATATCTTCTCTTGAACTTTATTATCCCAAATAATGTTTTTATCTTTGATTTGTAGTGTAGCTTCTAGTATATTGTTCATATGGTCATCATCCTTTTGTTTTAGGTTTCAGCGCTTTTAATATAATGGATGTTGGCCTTTTTGTATACACTAAAATAGGGTTGGTGGAAAATTTCCATCAACCCTAAAAATTATAGAACCTAAAAAATAAGAATCATGTCACCTAAACTGATGACATGATTCTTTTATTTCGTCGTATAGGCAAAACTTATTGCACTATCTGCTTGGGAGATTTTTCTAAAGGTATAGTTAGGGTTGCCACCATAGTTAGTTTCAGACACAAGGAAAGAACCATCATCATAGACCTTCTCTACAAAAGCCACATGACCGTAGATAGCTGGTGTGCCATGTGTACCTCCTACAAACGAAACAATAGCACCTGCTTTTGGTGTGGAACCTGTTTCCCCTCCAAGACTTGAAGCTGTCGAAACCCAGTCTTGACCATTTCCCATGGTATTAATGATTGAAATCTTTTCTCCATTTCTACCTTTTAATTTTAAGCCTAACTGGTTCATACGAGCCGCAACACCCCATGTACATTGTCCATAGGCATAGGCCATACCATCTCCACCACCAGGAACAGAATAATCATACAAGTCTCCACGAACACCTTCAAGGGATTGCGGGTCACTTTTTGCCTGTCCTCCATTTGTTTGGCTAAAGCCTTTTTCAATTTGGTAATACCATTCCGTTGCTCTGGTTTGTCTTTCCAGTAGTTTGTCACCAGAATTTCCCTCCCAATAGGTAAGGAAGAGTTGGGCTAGATTGGCTGCACTGCCCGTATTTCCAAAGAAATCCTTTAACCAACTTTGATAGTAAGGACTATCCCCATGAAGCATAAAATCAAGTTGGAGATCTAAATCATACCACTTCTTATTTTTGATATGTGCATAATTCAATAAGGCTGTATGACGTGTTGAACCATCTGCAGTATCCGTCCATTGACCTAAACCTAGACCTCTATGAAGAATATTAGGATAAGTACCACTATAAATGGCTGGCCCTCCTATCGCTAACCAGGTTTCATCATCCCATGAGGAATCGGTAGCGCCAACAGGAGGAGATAAATAATCCCCTTCAGCTCGTTTAGGATTGATAGAAGACTCTACCGACCAATTTCCTAAAATGGCCGCAATGGCTTGGGGGCTTGCCCCTTGAGATTTCAAAAACTCATAAATATGTTTCGCTCGTTCAAACTCATCTCCACCAAACTGACCAATGGCAGGTAAGATAGTGGTCTGAAGTTGAATGACTTTTGGAAAATAAAATTGCGGATTGACATACACCAATTTTTCTTTCTTGTTCTTATATTTTTGATAGGAAACTTTCAAACCTGTATCGTCTGGTGTTTCACCAACAACATCACCCGTTAGGACTCTTGTCCCCTCAATCGCACGGCCATTATGAATGGAATATAAGGTTAAGCGACTCTCATTCTCTCCTTTTCCGTTAGTGAGAATAACATTGTCGCCATCTAGAGATACAACTCCATCCATTGGTGCGACAATCGTTTGGTGAGCCTTTGCTTCTAGTAGAATGTACTCCTGAAGGGTAGGTTTTCCGTCTAAATCATAGTATCCATAACGATAAGTCATGGTTAGACTATCTTCGTTGCTTTTCCCCTCAAATGGATTGTCCAATTCCTGCATGGAAGCATACACACCTTCTTCTTTTAGTTCCTTCATTTCCTCTTGATCGTCTTTCGATAGTTTATACTTAGGAGTTTCATAGAGGTCTTGCATGGATTTCAAATCTTCCCCATCGTTTAAATCATGCCACAAAGTAGATAGATAATCCTTGTAAGTTTCTGAACTAAATAAGTGAACTGGTTTGTGTAACTCATAGTCATGGAATTTAAAGTTCATATACCCCATCACATCATCAACTTTTGTGTAATAGGTAATTCCTTTGTCATTTGTGCGAGTATGTTCTGCATCTTCCCAAGTTAGGTGGGTATAAGCTTTTGTTAATTCAAATTCATCTTGTTGAATCAAACTAGAAGATGAAAATCCTAAAAAGAAGCTCATTATAAGTAAAAGAAGAAAGACTATTCCTCCAACTATCCAGGTTACAGGATTCCCAGTCGCAAATGTAAAGAAGGAAAAGGCTGCTTTTAGTTTTTGATAGATATTTCGAACGCTTGTAAGACCTTGTTTCTTTAATTTTCGAAACCGATTTTTAAAGGAACTTGGGTTATCTTTCGCTAGTTTCCATCCTTTTCCATCCTTAAAATGATGGTATCGCTCTTTTGTGTTGGTCAGTCTTTTCTTGGTAAAACGACCTGTTGCTTGTCCTGTTTTAACACTAGCTTTTCCGAGATTATAAGAAAGGCGACTGTAGCGTTTCCCTTTTCTGATAGTCTCTTGAAGCGTGCGATAGCCTTCTAAATCTTCATTTTCTGAAGCTAACTCTCCTTCTTCACGTCCAAGAACATAAAGAAAAGTTTTGGCTTTCCTACTGACTTTTTTGGACTTATAGGCTTGTTTAGTAGATTTTAGATTTTCTTTTGCGGCCTTGACTTCTTTCTTAGCTTTTAATTCTTCTAAACTCTTCCCTTGAAAGAAAAAATTGGATTTTACTTTTGTTTCCTGACCGTAGAGAAATTTTTGATTGGTTTTTCTTTCTTTACGACTCTCTTTTCTTTCTTCTTTTGTTTGTACCTTGGCTTCTCTAAATTGCTTCTTGGCTATTTTCAATCGTTTCCTAGCATGAGGCAATCGTCTGTCTCTTAATTCTTTCCGATTCAAAAGAGATGGAGAAGTATTTTGAAGGATGTGATTGTAGTCTTCATTTGCTTGTTTTACTCTAGCCTTTGAAGCTTCTCTCATCTCCTCTAGCTTTTCTTTTATCTCTTTTTTCCATGCTTTTTCATCCAGCACAGCAGAATCTTTTTTCTGTTTCTTCACCTCCTTCTTTCCTTGTTTCAAGAATTTCTTCTCATCTTTTAGACTTCTTCTAAATGCCTTTCGGGCACGTATGATTTCTCTTTTATCCTTCATTTACCTTCCCCTTAATTAGAAGCCATTTTATCAGGATCTGTACTCATGATATCAAACAATTGAGTACCTTGAGGAATCTTATTTTTAAAGGGTACGACAACTGAACCAGCTTTTATCAGTCCTGCCCCTTTTTCTGGATTGACAAGGTATTTTTCGAGTTCTTTTGACAAGCCTAAGAGTTGAACCAGTTCTTCTCGGTCATTTTTTGCTTGCTTGAGGAGAATCATAAATTCACTATTTGCAATAATCCGTCTACCATTTGGATCTAACAATAAGGTTTCGACGTTTTGAGTTATTCCAGTCGGACTGGCTCCATATTTTCTGACACGACTCCACAATTTAAAGAAGAAATCACTGGCATATTTATCTAGTAAGAGAAGCTGCATTTCATCAAAATAAATCCAGGTCTTCTTCCCTAATTTTTGGTTCCGAACGACACGATTCCATATCTGATCAAAAACAACCATAAGGGCGATTTGTTTCAGCTCATCTCCTAACTTCTTAACGTTATAAATCAAGAAATTAGATCCTGTCTGAATATTGGTCTTATGAGAAAAAATATCAAGAGAACCTTCGACATAAAGTTCCATATCAAGTGCCAAGTTCTGCGCTTCTTCTTCTGGTTGTTGACTCAAAACAAAGACCCATTCTTCCAAAGAAGGCTCTTTAAAAGACTGATAAGTGAGTCTGGTGACTCGGTCAATAATCGATTTTTCTCTTCCATCCATTTTTCTATCCAATAACTTGCCGATAAAAGATAAAAGAAATTCTGATTTTACCTTTACAGGATCTTCATCCATATTTTCCTCAGACAAGTCAAGGACATTGAGATAGGTTTGGGAATCCGGCGCAATATCAATCATTTCTCCCCCAAAAGCCCGTCCAATAACACTGTACTCTGCTTCTGGATCCACGATGATAATTTCTGTATTTTCACCAGATTCCTTGATTTTGGTAGTGATAATTTCATGCTTGGTTGCCATCCCTTTTCCAGCTCCAGATGTTCCTAAAATCAGACCAGACGGTGTATTTAATAGGCTGCGATCAATGGTAATAATATTGCTTGAGATTTGATTAATACCGTAATATTTCCCACTACGGTCTTGTAAATCTACTGAAGTCCAAGGTGAGTTCACTGCTATATTGGATGTTAATAAACTCCGTGATACTCCCTCTAAAAAATCACAACCAAATGGCAGCAAACTATTAAAGGCTGCTTCTTGCATATATGGAAGTTTATCAATCATTAGGTCATTTGAGCCGGCCACTTGTTGGATCGTATCTAGGGCTTGTTTGAGTTCTTCTTCATCCTGACCAAAAACACCAATCAAAAAGACTGTTTGAAATAGTTTATCTCCTGTCTCGGTCATGGTTTTTAAGAGTTCTTCAGCTTCATCGATATTGCTTTCTAAAACATGGCCTACTTTTTCCAAATAGATACCTGTACGAGCTAGTTTTTGTTGTTCCCCAATCTTTTGGGATTCCATCAAGGTCTTCTTTGTTCGTAGTTTCTTCATCGCATCCGCCTTAGTCGAACTTTGAGCATGAAGGCTCACAATCAATTCCAAATCTCCTTGCATGAGGTCTCGAATAAACTGATCCCCTAATTCCATGCCGTAGTCTCTCACATAGACAATCTGCAATAAGCGGTCATTGATTTGTAGGTAATTCTTGTTTTTGAAATCTAAGAGATTAGGCGCTATGAAGTGACGAGTTGTCTGACCAGATTTCGTTAAATCACGGTAAGAAAAAGGAAGATGGTGTTCTCCTCTAAGCATATCGGCCAACAAGTTCACCCGTTCTTCTCCAGCCAAGGATTCAAATCGTGCATCAATTTCTGAGAAACCACTCTTGAAATATTCTCCAATTTGAGACAAGGAACGATAGGCTTGTTTGGGATTAGTGTCCTTTCTTCCAAAGCTAATCAGTTTCACAGCCGAAAAGTTATTTTCCCCACTGTCTAAATTCTGATTCATCATCCGATTCAATTCTTTACGATAGGTATCATATCCATCTTCTTTTTCCTCATACAAAACACTTTGTCTAAACTTTTCTAAATTCAATCTTTTATTAAAGATGGTCAATTGGAAGTTGGTTTGGTCATCTAAAGAGTTAATCAAATCAGAATACTTCTCAATGATTGCGCCCTTATCTTCTAAACCAACGGTCTGGTAATTGACATCACCAAGTAAATAGCTTTGTGAGAAATAATCTTCTTTCACCTGCATCAGACCATTTTGATACAGGGCTTGATAGGAAAGAGTATTCGCCGTAGAAGGTAAAACTTCCTCTTTTTTATCTTTAACTTTTTCCTTTTTTTTAGTCATTGAAGTTTTTTGTTTCTTTAATGTATTTGATTTTCTTTTCATGTTCAGGTCCTTTCTTTCCTGTAATTGTGCGTAGGGGAACCGTTAGTTCAAAATGAAGACGGTATTTCAAATAATGTTCAAAATATAAATCATTGGGTTTATAGACTCCAAAAAGCATTAGGGGGATGGTAAAAGCAAACACAAAACCGTAAACAAACCAATCTCCAAATTGCCAGAAAAAGAGATTCAAGCCCAAAACAATAATTGTGACAATAAAGGCTGGTAAAACAAAGATGATTTGTCTTGTGGTGAAACCTAACCAAGCCCTGTGTTGGTATTTTGAGATGTCTTTAAAGACACGTGTATTCATGACTTTCCTTTCTAAAAAGGCTAAGAAGCAACCACTTCCTAGCCTTTATCTAATTACATACCTAAGATTGAGCGAGCCGTACGTTGAGAACCAACGAGGGCAATAATCAGTAAGATAGCTTGTATTAAACTACCAAACATAATCGCAAGAGATTGCAGGACTCCTGCACCATTTGAAACAGCTATTTTCCCAGCAGATTCAAACAAAGGAACAAGAGAAACAATCAGAAAAATAAGAACCCCTTGTACCGCATAGACCATAATATTTTTTAAATAGCCAATACCAATAGACTTCCATTCATCACTTAAAAATGTTGGAATCGTAAGAGGGGCAAATGGGATCATAAGGTAGAGTTGAATAAATCGAATAGATACCAAAAGATTAACCATGGCTGCACTTACTATCCGAACAAGCCAAATGAGGAGGGCGAAAAAGCCTACAATCATCCGACCAATAAAGCCTGAACCTTTTAATCCAGAGATGGTATCATACTTTGCCCCACCGTGAGCCACAATCGAGGCCACTTGTTCAATGGCGTGACTCGCAATCCCGATGATGGCTTCTACAATCACGGTAGTGTTGGTAATTACAACTGCGACCATGATATAACTAATCAACATCGGCGCTAATGCTTCAAAGGTCATCGCTCCTCCTGAGTTAGCAATTTTCTTTGCCATCTTTGAAAATTCTAAGATGAGAACTACTGATAAAATCGCAACTCCAAGAGGCTGCATGACACTTTTAGTAATACTAGACATATAAGTCCAAACGGTTGGATTGTAGCTAGATAGGGATTTAATCAGATCTACCGTAGATTGTAAATCCACATTAAATCCTTCAAATAAATTTTCAGCTGATATTTTTTCAGATGCAAGGTAAACAAAGGGTGAGACTAAACTAAGATTCATGTCATTGTTTATCCTCCTAAATTGAAATTTGAGTTACAAAGGCTCCAGCAGCCCCTACCATAACACCACCGACAATTTCAAGAATGGCATTTCGAACACCTGGTCCACCATCTTTAATGTTGGTTGCAAGGTTTACAATCCCTACAATAACAAGAAAGGCACCAACGGCAATCAATCCCTTCTGTAACAAAGACATAGCTTGTGCAAACATAGCACTTGCGTCTACTCCATAAACAAAACCTTTAAAATGCGTAATCATCTATTTCCTCTTTTCTATTTTTATTTTAAACTAGATTCAAAAGTTAAATCACGAATTCTAAGGCCTTCAAGATGATTTTCTTGTCTTTGATTCAAAGGATTGATTTGATAGTTCCACCACCGTTCATCGCTTTCTTGATTGGCTAGGTATTTCCAGTTTGGATGCTTAGTGGAATTGTATTTTTTGCTTTTAAAGACAGGCATATTGGCAATTCGAACCAAGCATTCATGCCGTTTCATGTTTCCGACCTCATCAGGTGTCATTAAATCACGAGCAATCTTTTGATGAGAAAGGGATCCTGAACCTGTCTGGCCAAAGGAACGACTAGTATTTCGAACATCAATGGTTTGTTTACCGAGTAATCCACTCATAAATTTAAAGGTATCTTCATCATTACCACCTAAGTAGACTAAACTATCACAGTTCCCAAGAATGGTTTTCCAAGCTTCTTTTTCTTTATAGAGCCCTTGAAGTTGGGCAATATTTTGAAGAATAGGAACGAGACTCATATTCCGAGAACGGACTGTTGAGGTTTGTTCAGCAAAATCTGGAATTTCTCCGATATTTGCGAACTCATCTAAGTAAACTCTCACATGAAGAGGCAATTGACCCTTAAAATCAATATCTGCTTGTCTTGTTAGAGTTTGGAATACGGTTGAAAAAAAGAGGGCTGAAAGAAAGCGAAAGGTACTATCGTTATCTGGGATAACTAGGTAAACCATTGATTTTTCCTTGCCCCATGTCTTCATATCAAGGGTATCTCTTTTGGTCAAATCCATGACACTTTGAATATTGAAGAGGGCAAATTTAGCAGTGGTTACAGCTATAACAGAATCCAGAGTCTTATCCTTATAATTTTGAAAATCTGCCCAATTTCGCATGGTAAAATTTTCAGTCCCATACTTTTTAGCATAATTTTCAAATAGAATTTCTAAGACACTTTTTTCTTGGTTTTCACCCTTGGATAAGTGTTTAATGAGTTTTGAGATTTCAGCAAAACTTGGATAACGCCCTCGTTTTTTTCGCTCTTCCACTTCTTTTTTTTGACGTTTCAACAAGTTTTGATATTCCTTTTGACTTAAACGACTTTCTTCTATGAGCTGTTCTCTTGTTTTAGGTGGGTTATAGAAATCGACCAAGTAAGAGGCTAAAGCTCGTACCAAAGTCATAGAAGCTTCATCCCAAAATGGATCACTACGGGAGCCAGAGCCTTTGGTGTTATTGAAATAAACCGTCAGCATGCGATTCAAATCATTTTCTGTCTCTATATAGCGAAAAGGATTGAAGCCATCTGAGTTCTTCATATTGACTAAATCTAACACCTTTACTTGGTAGCCATGTTCTAAAAAGAGTTTGCCTGTTTTCTCGGCCAAATGATCTTTAGGATCCACGACAATATTAGAACTATTCATCTGAATAAGATTAGGTTTCACAAAGCGAAATGTCTTCCCACTTCCTGAACCTCCAATCACCGCAATATTCTTATTTCTATCATATTGGGGTGGTTTTTTATCTAATAATGTCAGACGAACATCTTGTGCTAAGATCGTATCATGAGAAAATTCCTTACCGTAAAAGAGCTTCTTTTCTTTTAGAGTTCCAAAACGGGCGCTCCCGTATTCTACCCCTTCTCGGTATTGTTTTTTACCAGTCTCTAAATAGAGATAAACCAGCAACATCATCACAAAACCTAGTAGAAAAAAAGCACTTGATTTTCCAGTAAAGGAAACATTCCATGGCGACTGAAGAATTTCATCTTGACCTTCCATTAGAAGATAAGTCCATTTATCTAAGCTATTTCCAGTATAGGAATCATACAAAAGCGTCAAACGATGAAAAAGATAGCCTAGTAAGATCCCTAACAGTGAGAATAGTAGGAATTTCTTTCCACTGTACATCATCTCACCATCTCTTTCTGTTTGACGGCTCCTTCTTGTCTAAAGGTAATTTGGGATTTAGCCTCATCAATTGCATCGTCTAATGACTTATCCATGGTAAAATCAGCTAATTTCTCTGGATCATTAACCATCTTTTCTAACAGATGGTCTAAATGATTGTCTAGAATCGAACGGTCTTTCGTGTAGAAATGCAGAGAATCCCCTTGCCAAGCGATGGCTAAAGGAATCTCTTCTTTTTCTAAAAAAGACTTAAATTTCTCTATATCAATTGGTTTGTCTAAGAAATCTTTCTTCAGATTAATCGTATCAATCGCATAGGGAGATTGTAGCAATTCTTCTAATTTCTGCACCCCTATCTTATAGGCGGAATCCTGTGCTAAAGCCTGACGTCTAGACCATTCTAGAATCTTTAAGAGACTTCTTACAGTAAATAAAAGACTACGCTCTGCATATTGAACTGCCATTCGTTCCTGTTGTTCAGAGGACATCTGAGGCCTCCTTCTTCACAAATAGCAGTTTTCCTTCTTTATAGCGATAAGCTATCAATTTCTTATGTTGCTTAATCGACTTGACAACCTGCAGTAAATCTCTCGAATAAGGTTCTCGAAGAGTGACTTCTACTGCCTTCCCATCAACGATACCAACACGTTTAAATTCAATGTAGTCTTTTTTGAGATGTCCTAAGCCCATACCAAAAGGAAAGTGATGAATCAATTGGATGGTACAACCACCTTTATTTCCCATTTGTTTCAAATCATACAAGTTTACTACCTTCATGATTAACTCCTTTATCTAGTTTGTCGCATCGTTTAAGTCTGGAAACGATAAACTCCGTGTCTGTTAGAAAATTCTCACACACGTCTTGTGCCAGTTGCCCTTCACAGGGAAGTACTCTCAGTCCCTACTTACACAGGCACGCTAATCAAGACGGAGTGGATTCAATTTTCAAAGAACAGGTAGCTTTATTATAGATAAGAGTAGTTGAAATTTTTATCACATTTTTTATTTTCCTGTAGAGCTAAATTCTTACTAAACAAAGATTTTGAAATAAAAGACTAACATTGTTACATAACGTTAGCATTTCATTTCCCTAAAACAAGCTAATTTGGTCTAAAAAAGCAGCAAACTATAAACTAGTAGGTTCCACACCAAATGTAGCCCCATACTGCCCCATAAGTCCGATTTGTAGCGTACAAGCCCTAAAAACATCCCCAGCGATACATACAAACACCAAGCTAGAATGGTTCCTGGATGATGTGCTAAGGCAAATAAAACACTTGTCAAAGCAACTCGAATATCTAATTTTCTAACCAAGTTCCATAAAATTTCTCGATACAGAAATTCTTCAACCATACTCGCATTGATTAAGAACAATAAAAATGAAAACCAAGGAACCTGATGTTGAAGGCCAATTAAGTTTGCTTGATTCGTGGTTCCTTGAGCATGAATCAGACTAAAACATAGGCTTATAATCAGTAGGCTAACGAATCCAATACCAAGCCATTTCATCCTAGTTTTCATATTGACCTTGACCACTTGTTTTCGTTGACCATACATCCATAAAAAAGAAAAGAGCGACGCACAATAGAGAATCTGTAGTATGGTTAACTCACCAATACAAAGCAATTTCAGTAAGTATAGGGATACCAATAAGACATTTACTTGTTGGAATATATAAACTGGAATTATTCTTTTCATAGTTACCTCCGAAATAAATCTTCATAATCTAAATCTAATACCTGCACAATCCTTTCTACCCATGGACTTTGAGGCATTCGTTGTTCCATCTTATAGTGGCGAATCTTTTGATACAAACGATTCAATTCACTTGGATAGTGAAACTCTCCCGCAAACATTTTTCTGGTTAACTCAATCCAGCTGATATTTCTTTCAGCCAAAATAATGGACAAGTTCTCCCAAAATCGTTCAGCCATATTGTTTCTCCTTTAACTTGATAAATAATGTGTTTGTTCCATGTAAATCAATTGTTTCGTATCTCTTGGCAATAGAGCTCTAGCCTCTTCCAAATTCAGATTTGGATAAACTCTCTTATTTGAAACCGCAAGAGGAAGCCTGATGCATAGTTCAGGATTTTTTAATATCATTTCAATGAAATCCGTTAATCTTAGATTGTCACGGTTCTTAAATCGTAATAAATTGGGAGATAGAAACTCAAAACAATCTGAAGAATAGCTCATCATCTCAATTAATTTATCCTTTGTCATTTCAGAAATCGAATGACAAGACACCTCGATGCCATACTTTTGAAAGAAATCCAAAAGAAGTTGATTTCTTTGGCTATTTTTACTTAGATAGAGATCAATCATGGGAGACCTCCCAAAGATTCGGTTCCATTTGATATTCTGAGACGATTAAGGAATCTAATGAATTTGAGAAGTTAATCGATTTCTTGTCTTCATCATAAGCTTTTACAGTTACTTGGGTTGTAAGTATTCCCTCTTCTCCCTCGGCTCGATAGCCTTGTCCATATAAAACAAAAACAAGATTTTGATGATCATCTACAAAGGCATCAACCCCATTCTTTATGTCTTGACTTTCAAGGAATTCCATAACGTTTTGAAGATAGGACTCGTAAAATAGTGGGTAGTTGTGTTTTTTATGGTAATCATCTAAAAATGTTACTTCAAACTCACATGGATAATTGGGCATCAGAAATAATTGTTCATCCAGCTGTTTGATTTCTGCATCATGTAATTCTGTTTCTAATTCATCACAATCTAGTATTGATTCTTTATTTAATGCTTTCATCTTTTTCCTCTATTTCTTTTAATTTCTTTGCGATCGCGGCAATCACAGGAACGGTTACACTATTACCAGCTTGTTTATAGAGCTGACTATTACTAGAGACTTTTCTCGCAGCTTCAAAAGCCCAATCAGGAAAGCCCTGCAAGCGAAAACACTCTTTAGGAGTGATTCGTCGTATCCTCAGACGGTAAAATTGTCCATCTATCAAGACACCAGCTACATGATAAACTTGTTTATCTTCTCCTTCATAGCTACCCACTACTACTCCCATTTGACCACTAGTTGTTAACGTATTCGCTATACCTTTTCCAACTCTACCACGCCGATACTGAGAACTTGGTCTTTCCAAATTGATTGAATCTCCAATCTCTGCTTGAGCGTATCCTTTTTTAGTTGCTTCCCTGACTTTTAAAAATTGGATTGGTTCTGGAATCAGTATTTTGGGAATTTTATCTCCTCCTTGCATCGTAGTCAGTGTTGGAGATAAGCCCTCACTTCCATAGACGCGACCGGTCTCCTTAAAGCTAGTGGGTAAATCTCCAACAACGACAATGCCATGACGATCCTGAGTATTTAAAGTAAACATCGGCTCTTGATTTTCCTTAAAGCGTCTACCATTTTGTCTCTTATCTAATCTGTCTGGTGTCATACAAGGAATCGCAATCTTAAATCCTTCTCCTTTCCCACGAACTAAGGTTGGCGCAAGACCTTCTGAATAATAAACTTTACCGCTCATTCCACTTTTTGATGGATTCAAATTTCCTAATGTTTTTAAAATCTCAGAGTTAGTTGCTTGACCTTCTCGTCTGAAAGGAAATAAGAGTCTGGTACCTTTCTTTCTAGAATGTCCGATAATAAACACCCTCTCTCTGTTTTGGGGAACGCCAAAATCCTTACTGTTAAGCACCTGCCACTCAACATCAAACCCCAACTCATCAAGTGTGGTAAGGATTGTGGTGAACGTCCGTCCCTTATCGTGATTGAGTAGGCCTTTAACATTTTCAAGAAAAAGAAAACGTGGTTGGATTTGTTTGGCCGCCCGAGCAATTTCAAAGAACAAAGTTCCTCTAGTATCTTCAAATCCCAATCGTCTTCCTGCGATTGAAAATGCTTGACAAGGGAATCCCCCACAGATGATATCGACTTTCCCTCTAAGTTTTTTAAATTCATCATCTGAAACATTTCGTATGTCATGAAATTCTATTTCTCCTTCCGTTTGAAAAATGGATTTATAAGATTCTCTAGCAAATTTATCAATCTCACAAAATCCAATACACTCGTGTCCGACACTTTCCATTCCTAGTCGAAAACCACCGATACCTGAAAATAAATCAATAAATTTCATTTCTTGATTACCCCTTTCTGATCGACTATTAATGTCCAAAGAGTCAAACCACTTGAAATGAAAATGAGCATAACTAATATCCACTCGATTGGCGACATTTAACCACCTCCTTTTCTAACACGGTTATTCCAAACAGAATACAAGCCGTTAAACACAAATTCAGCAAGCACTTCCGCACGTCTAACAAAGCGGACATTATCTAGAGCATACTGATAGATTCTCTCAAAATCATTCATAGCAATTTCACTGGCTGTTTCAGAAAAACCCTCTCGTCTAAATTGATCTTGTACCAATCCCCAAATATAATCTCGATCATATTTTGTGACCTTTTCTACTTTTCTTTTCAAGATAGGTTGAGTATTCCTATCCTCCTCATCCTCAATAAATAAAGAATCAGTCTCACTATATTTAGTCTCACTAACTTCAGTCTCACTAGGGGCTGAATGTGAGACGGGGGCCGTTTGATTTTCAACCTGCCCTAGTCTTTTTTTAACACTAGGCCTGTTTGAATTACCTACTGGGGTAGAAGATAATTCCCCTAAATAAATCTTATTAGCTAGTCTTCCTTTCTCACTTGAAGACTGTTGAACTTCATCAATTAAGTCATATTCTTTAAGAGTTTTTTTGATGGACAGTAATTTTGACTTCGAACAACCTAACAGCCTCATCAGTTTAGAATTAGAAAATACTAAATAGACCGCGCCTTCTTCATCTATCCAACCACGACTGAGAGATAATTCTAAACGATCTTTTAAAATAGAATAAGCCACCTTTACTTCTAGTTTCATATCCATATATTTCTCATCCTCAAAAAGAATTTTAGGTAATTTATAATACCGTTCTGAAGTTTGGTATTGATTTGCGGTAATTCGTTTCATAGCTCTCCTCCAAGTTCTTTGAGTATTAAATCGCCATTTGATTCCAAGCGAACCAAGCCACTTTTTTCTAATTCAGCCATAAGAGAGATGGCTTCAACAATGTCAATTCCCATTTCACGTACTAAAAATGAAATGACGATATAGCGTGATGATTGTAATTCTTTTGTCATTTTCCCTCCAGAAAATAAAAAAAGGAGAACAATATTCAACTGTTCTCCAAAATATTTTTATTAAAAAGAAAAACCCTGCCAAATTAATTTTTGGTAGGGTTTTTGGCAGGAAACTAAATTAATTTATCAGTTTCTAAAATGTGTTCACGATTCTAAAAGGCTGATACTATAGTATTCCGAATTCTAATTGGTATATGCCTCTTATTTAAGAGTAACTGAAGCTCCAGCTTCTTCCAATTTAGCTTTGATTTCTTCAGCTTCTGCTGCTGCAACACCTTCTTTAACAAGAGCTGGTGCACCATCAACAAGTTCTTTAGCTTCTTTAAGTCCAAGACCAGTGATTTCACGTACAACTTTGATAACGCCGACTTTCTTGTCGCCTGCAGCTGTCAATTCAACGTCAAATGAATCTTTAGCAGCTTCTTCAGCACCACCAGCAGCAGCTACAGCTACAGGAGCAGCTGCAGTTACACCAAATTCTTCTTCGATAGCTTTTACAAGGTCGTTCAATTCAAGGATTGAAGCTTCTTTAATTTCAGCAATAATGTTTTCAATGTTCAATGCCATTGTTATTTCCTCCAAATAAGTTTTAAAATTTTATAATAGTTTTTTTCGTAGCTATGCTACGCTGCGTAGCTTAAGATTAAGCTGCGTCTTCTTTGTTGTCTGCAACCGCTTTGACTGCAAGAGCAACGTTGCGCACTGGCGCTTGAAGTACAGAAAGGAGCATAGAAAGAAGTCCTTCGCGGTTTGGAAGAGTTGCAAGAGCAACGATTTCTTCTTTAGATGCGACAGCGCCTTCGATTGCACCACCTTTGATTTCAAGTGCTTCAGCGTTTTTAGCAAAATCGTTCAAGATTTTCGCTGGTGCGATAACATCTTCGTTAGAAAATGCTACAGCAGATGGTCCAACAAATACTGATGCAAGATCTTCAAGACCAGCTTTTTCAGCTGCACGACGCAAGATTGAGTTTTTAATAACTTTATACTCAACTTCGCTTCCACGAAGCTCACGACGAAGAACTGTATCTTGCTCAACTGTCAAACCACGAGCGTCTACAACGACGATAGATGCAGCAGCTTTCATTTTTTCAGCTACTACGTCAACTAGTTCCGCTTTTTTAGCAATAATTGCTTCACTCATTAGTGTGTTCACCTCCGTAATTATTTTGCTTGGGGAATTTTTACAAAAGAAAAACGCGCCCAAACCTAGACACGAAAGTACAATACGCTTCTTTTTACATGATACGTTTTGTCCTCGGTAGGATACTTATGAGTCGAGCTCCCCTACTGTCTTAGGCAGTTTTTTCAAACCGTATATAAGTATAGCATAGACAAAAAAAGAATGCAAGATTTTTGCAGACTTTTTTTGAAATATTTTTTTAAATCTCTACTGTCAAAACTTTGCCTTGCTTAACCACCTGTTCTCCAGCGATATAAACATCATCGACATCACTGGATTTGACTGCATAAACGAGATGAGAGAGCATATTTTCCTGAGGTTGGAGATGAATTTTCCCTTGTGGTTGAATGACCAGAAAATCTGCTTGCTTGCCAACTTCCAGACTGCCTATGTGTTCTTCCATTCCAAGAACCTTAGCACCTTCTATCGTCAGAGCTTTGAGAGCTGTTTCGATTGGAAACTGGCTGGCATCTCCACTTTTCATCTTTTGAAGAAGGGCTGCAGTCCGTCCTTCCTCAAACATATCAAGATTGTTATTAGAAGCAACCGAGTCAGTCGCAATTCCGACTGCTACTCCTGCTTTTTGGAGTTGGATGATGGGAGCAATGCCTGAGGCTAGTTTGAGGTTACTGATAGGGTTGTGGGCGATAGCCACATGAGAAGTTGCCAAGCGTTCAATTTCTCGTTCGTTTAACTCGACCCCATGTGCAAAGACAGACGGATGATCTAAGTAACCTAGTTCGTCTAGAAAGGCGAGGGGGCGTTTGCCGTATCGTTTCAGGATAATTTCTAACTCTTCTTTGGTCTCCGCCACATGGATATGGATAGGAATGTCCAGCTCTTTTGCCATATCTAAGCTCGCTTTCAGCAAGTCTCTACTACAGCTATACGGAGAATGTGGAGCTACCATAACCTTGAAATTTGGATTTTCATATCCTAAGATTTCCTCAATGATGGCACGTGTTCTGCTTATGGTCTCAGCAGTTGTTTCTGTCTCTGAAGAAAAGAGGGTCGGTGAGAAATAACAACGCATCTTGGAAGCCTTGACTGCCTGATAAATTTGCTGGATATCCACACCATTGGGATTATACATATCGTTGAAGCTTGTTGTTCCTGACTGGAGCATCTCCGTCAGAGCTTCTTTGACCGCCTTGGTAGTCATGTCGGGAGTGAAATCTGCTTCTGCTGGCCAGATATAGTCATTAAGCCATTCATGGAGATTGCTGTCATCTCGGATTCCTCTCAAGCCTGTCATAGCAGAATGGGTATGGCAATTGACCAATCCAGGCATGATCCAAGCCCCTTGATAGTCTATAATCTGCTCAGCTTGATCTAAAATCTCTTGCTTCTCTTGACCGACATAGATGATTTGAGAATCCTTAACAGCCAAGATACCATCCAGATAGACATGGAAATCTTGGTCACAAGTCACAATATTTACATGCTGATAGACTTTCATTGGTTTTCTCCTTCTAAGGCCTTGATTTTTTCTAGCTATTGTAACAAAAAAGTCACCCGAAGGCAACTTTTAGTATCATTAAGATTTTAAAATGGATAGGAGTGGCTTACTCTGAGTTAAAAGTCGCAGCCTTTTGCATTTGGTAATACTTGCCCTTTCTAGCCATGAGATCCTGATGGTTTCCATGCTCCACGATGTCACCATCCACCAAGACTAGAATCAGATCCGCATCCTGAATAGTAGACAAGCGGTGGGCAATGATAAAACTTGTTCGTCCCTTCATGAGTTTAGCAAAGGCATCCTGAACTAGCACTTCTGTCCGAGTATCGATGGAGGAAGTTGCCTCGTCTAAGATAAGAATCTTTGGAATAGCTAGAAAGACTCGGGCGATGGTCAAAAGCTGGGCTTGACCGACAGATAGAGATTCTCCTGCATTTTCCAACTTAGTATCGTATCCCTGCGGCAACTGTTGGATGAAAAAGTCTGCATTGGCTGCTTTGGCAGCAGCAATCACCTGCTCCCGACTGGCTTCAGGATTGCCAAAGGCAATATTGTCATGAATGGTCCCTTGCTTGAGCCAAGTTTCCTGTAGCACCATGCCAATTTGTTGTCTCAATGATGCTCGGGTATAGTCATAAATGGAACGACCATCTAGCAAGATATCTCCCGATTTAATGGGATAAAAACGCATGAGGAGATTGATGAGGGTTGATTTTCCAGCACCCGTAGGACCAACAATAGCAACCTTGCTACCAGCTGGAATGTCAATCGATAAATTCTTAATCAAAATCTTTTCAGGATGGTAACCAAAAGAGACATGTTTAAAGGAAATAGCTCCCTTGACTTGGTCGCTGGTCAAGATTTCCTTACCTGTTTCAGCAATCTCAGGACTTTCTAAGACTGCATAGACACGCTCTGCGCAGGCGAGAGCACTTTGTAACTCGGCTAGAACTGAAGAAATATCATTAAAGGGCTTGGTGTACTGTTGGACATAGTTCAAAAAAGTCACTAAACGCCCAATGGTCAGTGTGGATCCCATCATGATACGATAAGCTCCTACTCCAGCTAGAAGAGCATAAATGAGCGCATTAACAAATCGAGTCGAAGGATTGACCGTTGAAGAATAAAAGATAGCTGACTGAGAATAGTTTGCGTAGTTATCATTAGCCTCATGCAATCTTTGAATAAACTCTCCTTGAGCATTAATGGACTGGATAATAGTCTGCTGGCTAAGCGATTCTTCAATCAACTGGGTCTGAATCCCTCTTGTCTCCGTTTGCTTTTGGAAGAGATGATAAGATTTCTTGGCAATAAAGCGTGAAATCACCATGGATAGGGGTGTCAACAGCAAGACCAAAAGGGTCATGAGGAGGTGAATTTGGAGCATTGCTAGAATACTAACCAAAATCATCAAGACACCAATGAAAAATTGATTAAAAATCATGGTCAAGCCTGCTGCCAACTGTTCTATGTCTGTGGTTACACGACTAACCATCTCCCCACTACCTTGCCTATCTACAAAGGCAATCGGTAAACGATGGAGCTTATAGATTATTCGCTCTCGCAAGTCTCTGGTATAAGAGAAGATTAGACGATTATAAAGAAGAGGGTTGGCCCATTGTACCAGAGTATTTCCTATGACTACCAATATCATCTGAATGAAAATATGCCAAAAAACTGGTGAAGAACCAGCCACTAGGACCTGGTCAATGACCTGCCCAATCAGAATAGGTAGGTAAATTGATAAGCCAACTTGGGCAATAGTTCCTAGGAAGGCTAGGAAAAGGAGGAAAGGGTGACTTGCAATGTCTTTAGCCAAACGTGTGAGCGTCTGGTTTGCAGATTGTCGTCTCATTCTAGTCCTCCTTTCCATGTTGGGAAGCATTGATTTCACGATAGACTTGACTGGACTTCATCAAGTCCTCGTGCTTGCCGATAGCTAGGAGCTCGCCTTTTTCCAAGAGGAGAATCTGGTCAACCATCTGTAAAGTTGAGGTTCGTTGAGAAATCAAGATTAAGCTCGTGTTAGGTAAGTTCTCTCGGATAGATCTCAAGAGCTTGGACTCGGTAATGGTGTCGAGGGCCGAGGTTGCATCATCTAGGATGAGAAACGGAGCTTGGCGCAAGACTGCTCGGGCGATAGACAACCTTTGTTTTTGTCCACCTGAGAAATTTCGTCCTCCGGCCTCAACTAGGGCATCTAAGAGTCCTTCCTTATCACTGACAAAATCCTTTGCTTGCGCAATCTCCAAGGCCTGCCAGAGCTCTTGGTCAGTTACTTCTTGATTGAAACCCACCGTCAAGTTGGAACGAATAGTTCCTTTAAAGAGCTCGACTTTTTGAGGCACATAGGCAATCCAAGACCGCCACTGCTCCAAATTAAGAGGACTACGTCCATCTCGATAAAGGTCAATGCTTCCCTTATCTGCTGGATAAAGTCCAAGTAAGACTTGCACCAAGCTTGACTTACCAGAACCTGTTCCTCCAATGATACCAAGGATTTGTCCTTGAGTCATATCAAAGGAAATGCCTTTCAGAGAAGGCTGGGCTGCATCAGGATAGGTAAAGGTCAATTCTTGGACTTGTAAAACCTGATTACTAGTAGCTTGCTTTTGATCTAATTCTGAATGGATATCTTCTGGAGCTTCGGTAAAAACTTCCTCGATTCGCTTGGCTGAGATATAGGATTGGTTGAGAGAATTGATCAGCATAGCTAGTTTGACCAATTCCACCAAAATCTGTAAGAGATAGTTGATAAGGGCAATGAGAGCACCCTGGCTGAGTAAACCTCCTTGTATAGAAATATATCCCTGCCAGATGATGACAAGCAGAGTTCCATTAACAATCAGATAGGTCAGAGGTGTTAGTAAACTAGACCAGAAACCTGTTTTTTCTTGTAATCTGGCATAAACTTGGTTAAGGGTTTGAAAAATCTGTAACTCTCGTTTTTCTTGCCCAAAAGCACGAATCACCCGCATCCCTTGTAATTGCTGGCGCGTTTCCTGAACCAGTTGGTCCGTTTTCTTTCTGAGACCACTGTAGAGAGGATTGACCAGACGAGAGAGCCCAACAATAACGATTGTCAAAAAACCAACCATGACCAAAAACCAGAAAGTCAGCTCAGCTGAGATGCGATAGGCCATAAAGATTGCCCCAAAAACGATAATAGGCGCTCTCAAAAAGAGACGCAGAAACTGATTAATACCAGTCTGAATCTGGTAGGTATCCGAGGTCAAGCGAGTGACCAAGCTAGAAGTTGTCAAACGGTCTCTGCTTTCCTTTGGTAAAGAAAGAATATGACGATAGAGGTCGTTTGTCAATTCCTTGGCAAAACCTACCGCTGCCTTTGCTGAATAAAATTGAGCAATCAAGGCTACTAAAACGCCAATCACTGCAAAGATAAGGAGTAGGCCAATCTGCATCCAGAGGTGTCCTTGATCTCTCTGGGGCAAGGATTGGTCAACAATCCCAGCAATCACCATGGGAACCAAGAGCTCAAAAACAGCTTCAAGTAGCTTGAACAAGGGAGCTAAAATGGATTCTTTGATATAGGATTTGAAGTAAGATAGTAAGTGTTTCATAGATCCCTTCTATTCTTATTCTGGAAATGAAGAAAGTGGGAAGCCCCGCCCTCTCAGTTTTATTTGTTTAAGTAAGGTAATAGATAGCCATATCCTGCTTTTTCCATCTCATCCTTTGCTACAAAGCGCAAGGAGGCAGAATTAATACAGTAACGCAGGCCACCTAACTCCTGAGGTCCATCTGTGAAAACATGACCCAAGTGAGCATTGCCTGAGCGAGAACGAACCTCGATTCGCTCCATTCCATGGCTCAGGTCCTTGTAGTAATGAATCAATTCCTTAGAAATCGGACGACTAAAACTTGGCCAACCACAACCTGAAGCAAACTTATCCTTAGCGAAAAAAAGCGGTTCACCCGTCGTGATGTCTACATATATCCCCTCTTCAAAGATTTGGTCATAAGCATTGCTAAATGGAGCCTCTGTTGCAGCTTCTTGCGTAACACGATAAGACTCTGCTGACAAACTTTCCCTTAACACTTCTTGACTAGGCTTTTCATAATTTGAGGCGTCAATCAATGGCTTCTCAGCATCTGTCACATCGATATGACAGTAACCGGAAGGATTCTTCTTAAGATAGTCTTGGTGGTAGTCTTCCGCCAGAATATAGTGGCGAAGTTTCTCCACTTCTACTGCAATCTTTCGACCCAGCATACGCTCCTGCTCCTGCATCACTGTGTAGATAGCTGGCAGGTCTGCTTCATCCTGATAATAAATCCCAGTACGATATTGACGACCACGGTCATTCCCTTGCTGGTTGATAGATAAGGGATCGATGACTCGGAAAAAATAGAGCAAAATCTCTCTGAGTGACACTGCCTTCTCATCGTAAATCACTTGAACTGTTTCTGCATGGTCTGTTTCCTTGAGCAGCTGGTAATTGGTTGTTTCGACTTGCCCATTAGCGTAGCCAACACTGGTCGCTAGCACTCCAGAAATTCTGGAAAAATACTCCTCTAAACCCCAAAAACAACCACCTGCTAGATAAATTTCTGCCATCTTTTTTTCTCCTTTATCAAGTTTTTAACTAATACTCTTCGAAAAACTCTTCAAACCACGTCAGCTTACATCTGCAACCTCAAAACAGTATTTTGAGCTAACTTCGTCAGTTCTATCCACAACCTCAAAACAGTATTTTGAGCTAACTTCGTCAGTTCTATCCACAACCTCAAAACACTGTTTTGAGCAGCCTGCGGCTAGCTTCCTAGTTTGCTCTTTGATTTTCATTGAGTATAAACTTCTTTTCAAAAAAAGGATAGGAACCCCCCTAGTCGAGACTTTCCCCATCCTATCTTCTATTCTTTATTTTGCTTGGACACGAACACCTTGGGTATCCACCTTCAAATCATGAAGTTTGCCTTTAAAAGACTGCTTTTGCAACTCAGCTTTAATCTTGGGCATCTTGTCATGAGAAGCCAGAACCATAACCGTCGGACCAGCCCCAGAGAGATAGGTTGCATAGGCACCATTCTCTTTGGCTACTTGCTTAATCGTCGCAAATTCTCTCACCAAGTTCTGACGATAGCGCTCGTGGAAGAGGTCTCCCTCGATTGCTTGTCCAGCAGTCACCATGTCTCCTGCCAACAAGGCTGCAACAGCAACATTGGCAATCGAACTTGCTGCAACAGCTTCCTTGTAAGACAATTTCTTAGGCAAGACACCACGGCTATCTCGGGTACGCAATTCATAGTTTGGAATGTAGGCTAGGAAATCACATTCTGGGAAGTCTGCTACGATAGCAGAAACTTCTCCGTCAACAGAGCTCGCAACAACGAGATTTCCATAGATAGCTGGAGCTACATTGTCAGGATGCCCTTCAATCTTGGTCGCCAACTGCAATTTGTCATGGTCAGATAAGTTGAGTTTGCCCAGTTGGTTAGCTAGTTCAATCCCAGCAACAATAACCGAGCTAGAAGAACCCAAGCCACGCGCCAAGGGAACATCACTGGTCATTTTCAAGCGTCTCGGTTGCAAGTCTGGCACAATTTGCAAAGCAATCTTAAGCAAGAGATTACGCTCGTCATGTGGAATCCATTTGCCAATCTGGTGTTCAATCAACCACTCATCCCGTTCTTCACAGATCTCAATTTGAAGATACTTGGTAACAGCTACACCGACCGAGTCAAAACCTGGCCCGATATTGGCACTGGTTGCAGGTACAATAATCTTCATCCTATTCTCCTAACACCTTGAAGGTATTCAAGAGGTCAAATTCTGAAGCTTTGGCCAACTCAGCGGAAACCTTCTCAAGTTGTGCTTTATTAATCTTATGAGTGATAATCACTACACGCGCCTTGTCCCCCTCTTTTCCATCTTGGAGGATTTGCTTGAAGGAAATATCTTGATCATTAAAGATTTCAGCCAATTTCAAGACCTGACCTTTTGAATCTGGTGCCAAGATTGAGAAATAGTAGTTTGCTTTAACATCTTCTGGATTTGCCAAGACCAAGTCACGGCTATATTCGTTGAAGTCTTTACCAATGGTACCATCATTCAAGCGACGAACGATACGGACAATGTCCGCTACAACACTTGTTGCAGTTGGTTTTTGACCAGCACCTGGTCCGTAGTACATAGATTCACCGATGCCGATAGACTCCACAAAGACTGCGTTCATTACACCATTCACACTAGCAAGTGGATGTGCTTTAGGAAGGAAGGTTGGAGTCACTTCTGCCGCAATACCTGAAGGAGTTTCCTCGATAGAACCAACCAATTTCACAACATAACCAAGCTCTTGAGCCACAGCTACATCTTCTGGTGTGATGTTACGGATTCCCTTGTGGGCTACATCGTCAAAGGCAACCTTCATCCCAAAGGCAAATTGGCTCAAAATCACCATCTTATAGGCTGCATCAATCCCATCTACATCATTTGT
Source organism: Streptococcus sp. NPS 308 (assembly GCF_002355895.1). NCBI lineage: Bacteria > Bacillati > Bacillota > Bacilli > Lactobacillales > Streptococcaceae > Streptococcus > Streptococcus sp. NPS 308. The sequence goes on along the minus strand of NZ_AP017652.1, from coordinate 696,633 downwards.
AGGGTCGCTTTCTGCAAAACCTAGTCTTTGAGCTTCGGCCAGAGCGTCATCGTAAGACCAGCCTTCTTCCACCATCTTAGTCATCATGAAGTTAGAAGTTCCGTTTACGACACCAAGAACGCGCGTGATTTTATCAGAAGCCAATGAATTTGCTAGAGTGCGAAGAATTGGAATCCCACCAGCTACTGCCGCTTCGTAGTAGAGTGCTACATTGTGCTCTTTAGCGATTTCTAGCAATTCTGCGCCATGGACAGCCAAAAGGTCCTTGTTAGCAGTAACAACGTGTTTCCCAGCTTCCAAGGCACGAGTGATAAAGGTCTTAGCAGGTTCGATACGTCCCATCAATTCCACTACAATGGTAACATCTTTGTCTGATAAAATATCATCTACATTGGTTACAAAGTTAAAGTCATTCCCTGCAGCAAGCAAGTGATTCTTTTCATCTTCATCCTTGACCAATACCTTGGCTACTTCAATCTCTGAATGAGCTGACTGAACGATTTTTTCTCCATTTTCCTTTAGGAGGAATGGTACGCCACTTGCAACGGTACCAAATCCAAGTAAAGCAATTTTAACTGTCATGTTTGTCTCCTAGAAATTTTCTGATATAGCCATTATAACAGAATTTTGTGAAAATTCCTATTATAGTAAATCACTATTTCGATCTAGAAAAGAAAAAACGAATCCCATGATTCGTCTTTCTTGATAAATGAAAATTGATTTTAAAAATTATGAACGAATCTTTTGCAGACCGAGAACTGCATCATGGTTAATCAATATTTGCCCATACTCTTGCAAGACTGAACGACTGATGTCACTATCGTCTGCAAATTCACGCATACGAGCCAAGAGCCAGGCCGGATATGGACTAGGATGATTTTCTACATCGACTAAGATTGTCAAATAGTAGTGCCCATTCATCTTATAGAGTTCAGATGTTTCCATCTGATAGTTAACCGTCTTTGCAAAAGCAACTAAGTCACCAAGGCTTGAAAAGCGCAGGATATAGTAGATATAAGGTTCTTTCTTGCTCTCCGTCTCCTTGTCTACCTGCTCTTGCTCTTCTTCCTTTGCTTCGACCTGTTCTAGAGATTGGATGGCCTCAATATCGTCCTTGGTCTTATCTGCGATACTCTTTTCTAGCGTCTTGAGAAATTCATCTGGCGACATTTGGGCCAACTCTTCCATATCAGGTAGGTCCGCCAAATCTTCAAAATCAAGGTTTTGGTCAATCTTAGACTTGGTCACAAAGACATCGACCTTATCTGGTTTTGGTGTTACACGAAAACTCAGCATGCCACTGTCCAAGAAATTGTCTGGCATCTCTAATTCATCTAAAATAGCATAGAAAAACTCTTCTGTTTTTTCCTGAGGAATGAGAAAGTCTGCAATCTCCATCCCCCGATCCATCAAATCATCTAAAGTCATCGTGATTTTCAGTGTTGTATCACTAATTTGTTTCATCTTCATATCTAGTAACCTCATACTTTCAGTCTATCTATTATACTAGATTTTTACGATTTTATCAAAAGAATGAAGCGAGAATGTGATATAATACTAGATATGATTTTAGATTTAAGAAAGAAAGTTCAATGAAAAATATAAAAGTAAATGCCTTGGCCAGCTTGCTGGTCAATATTCTCAATATCGTTTTTCCTCTGATAACCAATCCTTATCTGACGCGGATTCTCAGCAAATCCAACTACGGTTACTTCAATACCGCCAATACCTGGGCCAGCTTTGTCATTCCACTAGCAGCCTTTGGAATATACAACTACGGGATTCGTGCTATCAGTAAGGTTAAGGACGACAAGAATAAAATCAACTATGTCTTTTCTAAGTTGTTTTATATTTCGGTTTTCACTTCTCTACTGACGACTGGTATCTACTTCCTCTTTATCTTCTTTGATACCAGCATTGTGAACCTGAAAGTCCTTTACTATATCCTAGGAGCTCAGGCACTCTTCCAATTCCTCAATATCGAATGGATGAACGAGGCTTATGAAAACTATGCCTTCATCCTCTACAAGACATTGATTATTCGGATTGCCATGCTGGTTGCTATCTTTACCTTTGTTAAAACTGCAGATGATATCGTTCCTTATGCCATCGTCATGAGTGCAACCACCATCCTCAACTACCTGCTCAGTTTTCTTTGGATCAAGAGAGAAGTTTCCTTTGTCAAAATTGGTCTTGTGGAATTAATCAAAGCATCTAAACCGCTCTTGACTATGCTTCTCTTAGCGAACGCCAACATGCTCTATACCTTGCTTGATAGAATGTTTATCACCAAGGGACCCGATGAAAACTACATTTCTTACTACACTATTGCTTCCAGTATTGTCATGCTGATAGCCAGTGTCTTAAGTGGGGCTCTCAATGTGAGTATCCCACGTCTCGGCTACTATCTCGGTAAGAAAGATTACACCTCTTATAAAAGTCTTCTGAATCAAGGGGCTGCCCTCTTTTACTTCCTCATCGTTCCAACCAGCATTGGGATTATGGTATTAGGGAACTACGCGGCAGTTATCTACTCTTCTGAAAAATACCTCGAAGCAGGTATTGTGACAAGTGTCTTTGCCTTTCGTACCATCATCTGGGCCATCGAGTTGATCCTTGGTAAACAAATTATCTTTATCAATGACCACGAAAATCGCTTGACTGCCTTTTACTTCCTTGGTGGCGGAGCCAATATCCTCTTCAACTGCCTCTTGTATTTCAATAATATTTTCGCACCAGAGTACTATATCGCTACGACCATTCTTGCGGAGACTATCGTCGTTCTCTTGGAAATTCGCTTTATCCAGAAACACCAACTGATTGATTTGAAAGAAATCTTTGCTACTCTAACACGCTATACTATTGTATCCCTTGGTTTCATCCCAATTTATTTTGTGTTTAAATTCCTTTTCCAAGTCAACTCTTATACAGTCAACTTCAACATGATTCTCATGGTTCTCTCGACTGTTGCAGCTTGTGGTATTTATTACCTCTTGACCCTCTTTATCGCCAAAGATAAAACACTCCACTATGCTCTAGACTTAGTACTTGCTAAGCTTAAAAGAAATTAAAAGAACACCCTACTGATAGATAATGTCTATCAGCAGGGTGTTTTCTTCTTTACTCTTGCTTATCAGAAGCATTGGCTTCTAGATTTGAATCTTGTTTTTCATGTTCAACAAGATTAGAATTTGCTTCTTGTTTCTGTTCTGGCTTGACTGCCTCGCTATTTACAACAGCAACAGCCTGTTTCCAGATACCTTCTTCGTTTACCTTGTAGCCATCAGGTGTTGTTGCGTTCTTTAACAAAGAACCATCAGCTTGGAAATAGTACCAATTGCCATCAAGCTGTTTCCAACCTGTTTGCATAGCTCCGTTCGGACCAAAATAGTAGGTCTGAGCATTCACCGTATGAAGACCGACCAACATGGTTCCACTTTCTTTTTCATATAAACCACTTCTTTCTTTGATAGCGGAAGCTAGGATGGGATATTCATCCTGGTAGCAACTTTTCTAGCTTCTTTCCGTCATAATAAAACAAAAAGAGGGAAGGAGAAGCCTGATTGTCACACTAGAATAGGGACTAGAGTTAACAAGGAAGAACTTCACTATCCCCTCTTTTCTATATTACTAAAGAGATTTTCCTAAAAGGACCTTAGCCAAGTTAGCATCTCTTTGTTTGTAAATTGGATTTTCTTTCCAGTTGTAATGAGTGTTAGGAATTTCAAAATCCTCCCCATACAAGTAACTAATGTATTCTCTTGTATTTTCTGGAACTTTTACTAGAATTTCTTTAAAACTGCATTCACTTAGTGCTGTAAAAGGCAATTCATAGTGGTAGACTTCATATCTTGTAGGATTTCCCAAGGCATTTGTCATGTAGAAAATAGTATCTGAGGAGATGGTACCTTCCTTTTTATCATAGACAATAAAATCCACATTGAGGCCCTTGTAACTATAGGATAATTCTACAAGTTTATCATTGTAATAGAACTCTTTAGTTCTAACAAAGCCTTTCTCCAAAAGAACTTTCTCATCCTTTAAAAAGGCTTCGTAGTCTGGGATAATAATCCCAAAGTCCATATCTAAATCATGCGTAATCAAATCATTTTCTCTGTAGAATCCAAGTAAAGTTCCAAAATCTAACCAGATATCGTAGGATTTTAGTTCAGATTGATAGATTGCCTTTAGAATATCTTCAAAGTTTTCTTTGAGCAAATTGCTTCTCTTTGAATCCAAGTCGATATTGGCTTTTTTATTTAAACTCTTGATAATAGGTAGGTTTTTAACCAGATCTTTCTTATCTCCTAAGAGGCTGGCTAAACTTCTTTTTAACCATTGTAACACCTTCTATCCCTCCTTTATGTATGCCAGGAAGTCATCGTGCTTCACTCGTTTTTCTAGAGGCGGAATTTCCATAAAGTCATCTCCGTAGATGGCAGAAAGGATTTGCTGATAGGCCGCAGGAATTTTGTAAACTCTATCTTCAAATGGACTGTCAATCGTTGTATCCAAGAAGGACTTGTCAAACTTGGTAGAAACTCTTTTGTTCTCCATGAGGTAGTCAATGAAGTCTCCATCTTTTTCTTGCATAGATAGGATGTTCATCTTTCGATTCCAAGTTTTGACACGAGTCAGACGAAATACAAGGACAAGTAGATATCGGACGATATTCTTGAGTTTTGCATTCTTATTATGGATGCCATAAAGAGTATAGACTGATAAACGACGGTAAGTATCTAGTTTTACCATGTCTTTGTTAACATCAGCATAATAGTCAAATGGGAAAACATCCACACAAATTCCTAAATCGATATCATTTTCGATATAGTTGTTATCATAGACTGTTCGCGCATCATAAACTCGGTAAAATGGGTAAGGGTACCGAGCGTCATTTTCCCAAGAAACCACTTTGTAGACTGGGTCATTGTCTTGCAAAATTGCTTGATACAATTTATCGTATTCATCGCGTTTCAAGGAGATATCAATATCGTCATCCCAAGGAATGTAGCCCTTGTGTCTTACTGCTCCCAGCAAGGTTCCATAAGCCAGTGAATAGTTGATGTTCTCTTTTTGACAGAGATTGTGGATGTAATCCATGACACCTAGTTCAACTTCTTTGATCTCTGCTTCATCTAGCTTTCTGTAGCCATCTCTTTTTTTATAGAGAACAGAGAAATAGTAACCTGAAATCACAAACAAGATACAACCCTGTAGTGAAATTCCATAGAAGGTTGAACTCAAGAACAAGTTAGAAATGAGAATAACAACAGTCATTAACAGAATGGTGATCAATTCATGATTGTGGCGACCCTCTTGAAGGTCTTTCTTATATTTCTTGAGACTTGAAATGATGAAGGCAAGCATAAAGATAGCTAGCGGGATAAAACCTGTCAGACCATCATAGAATAACAACTCAAGGTAGCCGTTGTGAGTAAGATAATGTTGCTTGATGATATAGGCTGAAGCATCATACTCTTTACCTAACTCATACCAGTTTCCACCTGAATATCCAAATAAGGGACGTTTAGGAATAAAGGAAGCTGTTGACTGCCAAATAGCAAAACGGTTATTAGAGATATTTTCTTCGCTGGTGTCTGTTCTCTCAAGGGAAAGATTGTTGTCCCCATTTTGTCCATTTTCTTGGTTTTTTTGGATTTGAGCTGAGTGAGCTTTCAAGTAAATATCGCTACTATATTTGATACCATTATAGCCGACAAATACCAATCCTACTGTCACTAGAACAGTAAGAAGTGACTTAGTTTTTTTAGTCCAGTTAGCCGTCATTAAAGCATAAAAGAAAGCAACGACTACCAAACAGATATAGGTTGTCCTTGAACCTGACAATACAATATAAGCAAAATTTAGCAGAATGGATGAGATAGCCAGAGTTTTAAGGACTGTATTGTAGAGTGATAAGCGCATCCACAAATAAATAATCACCATCAAAGAAATAATAGAGAGATAGTTGGGACTAGCTAAGATCCCAAATAGACGAGATTCTACAAATCCTTGGCGGATCAATAAGCCCTTGTAATCAAATACGCGGTAACCTTGCAACATGAAGAATTGCCAAATTGAGACAAGAACACCTAGGGTATTTGCGACAGTGATGACTGAAAAGAAGACATCAAATAGAACACGCGCTTTTTTCACTGTGAAAGACTGAAAGACTGGATAGAGTGCAAAGAAATAGATGAAAAAGACGACTAAGTTCTTTATGTTTGTTGAAAATCCATACTTTACAACTAAGACCGCGGTCAGGATATTCATTATAAAAAAGAGAATCAAATACTCAATTTTTCTGACAGTCAGATAGGCTTTTTTGATAAAGAAATTATAAAGTCCCAACAAAACGCCCATGAGGGTCATGCCAAGAGTGACAAATTTATTGGCCGAAATCGACTGAAGTGGGACAATCAAGCCTGCCATACAGTAAAAAGATATAACTGATAAAAACAGCAGATTGATTTTAAAATAGTTTTTTTCAATAAATGAAATCATTGTTTCTCCTAACGCTTAGTTTGTGCAAGCAAGATTTTCGTATACAATTTTCGACTCAGGCACAAAGCTAAAAAGCTCACTTTTCTTGCTCTTGTAAAACGACTATCTAAAAGAATGTTCTTTGTGTTTTTCTTTAGATAGGCAATCAAACGGTCTTCTAAGACCCTATCCTTGAAATCTGCATCAACCAAGAGCCTATCCAATACATAGAAGTAAGCCCAGTTTAAACGCATGGTTGCAACATCTGCCAGTTCAGGATAATTCTCTCTGATAATATCGGCGTTTTGCTCATAAGCCTCAATAACGTTTAAGAATTTCAAGGAGAATTTTTGAGTCGTGATACTATTTTCACGGTGAACATAGTAGTATTTCTTCTCATTTGTTGCGACAACCTTGCGACAGTGATGAATCAAGGCAATCATGATGAAGGCATCTTCTGCTATTTTGCCAATTTCAAATCGTAGGTGTTCAAAGAGTTCTTTTTTATAAAGTTTGTTGACAGCTGTGACCGAGAGGATTTTAGCTTCCATAACCATTTTAATGGCTTCTTGGGGAGTTAATTCCCAAGTCTGAATCGCTGCAACTTGCTTTTCTGGAATTTGGTGGTAGACATCATAATGTCCACACATAGAAAGATCAGCATTGGTTTCTAGCATTTGACGGTAAAGGGTCTCATACATATCTTCGTCAATGTAGTCATCACTATCGATAAAACCAATCAAATCAGAACTTGCCTCTTCAATCCCTCTATTTCGAGCGTCAGACAAGCCACCGTTTTCCTTGTGAATGACACGAATCCGTTGATCTCTTTGAGCTAATTGGTCACACAGTTCTCCACTAGTATCCGTTGAGCCGTCATTGACAAGAAGAATTTCCAAGTTGGTATAGGTCTGTTTTAAAATGGATTCGACACACTTCTCCAGATAGGCTTCTACATTGTAGACTGGAACGATAACGCTTATTTTTTCTCCCATCATGCTCCGTATTCTCCCTTGTACTCTGTGTAACTCTTGTCCATGTCTGCTATAATGGCATCATGATGCGGTACTTGCTTGTCTGCTGGTGGTGGTGTCATATAATCCCCAAAAGCAGTGCTGAGATAGGCATCATAGCCGACTGGGATAGGCATCTCAGTTCCTTCAAATGGCAAGAAGAGATTATCTTCAAAGGCTGCGATTGGGTACTTGTTTCTCATGTAGCCAGGTCCTGAGCATAATTCTGTGATTCCATCACTCTCTGATAAAGTGTACTTGGTCATTTCTTTCTCAGCTTTTTTCCAAATGCGATAACGTAGAGATTTTGGTGTCAAACCAAGTAAGATGCGACTTCCCCATTTCATGACTGCACCATGCTTTTCTGGGACAGTTTGGGCACAGAAAAGGGAATAAATCAAGGCCCAGCGGACTTGTTTCTTTCGTTCAGCTGGATTTTTAGGATAATAATCTAAAGGCAAAACATCCAAAGCTAAACCGTGTGGCAAATCCAAATCCTTTTGATAAGGCTTGATACAAGTTGTTTCCTTATCACGAATGGTAATAAAAAGGTTACGGTCTACAAAATCCTTGTGACTCTTTGACAAAAAATAACGCTCATCTGCATAACGAGGCCATAGTTCAACTAATTTTTCATAGTCCTTGCGAGGCATGAAAAAGTCTAGGTCATCATCCCAAGGAATGAAGCCCTTGTTGCGAAGAGCACCAATAGCCCCTCCACCACAGAGATAGCACAACAAGTCATGTTCTTTACAAAATGCGACGAAATATTCAGCCATTTCCAGACTACGAGCCTGAATCGCTTTCAAATCACTCATATCTCTCCTCTTCTTTTCAAAAACGAGTTATATCATTTTATTATACCATAAAAAAGCCTTAAAAATCCATCAGAGAGTAAGAAAAATCAAAGCCTAAACCACTTTTTTGCTAGTGATTTAAACTTTGATTTTCTTTATAAGAGTTTTCTATCTCATTCCCATTTGGGCGAGTTTTGTCTTGTATTTTTTTTGGTCGACAAGGAGAGCCTGCCCTCCATAAACATCGTAGTCATCTACCCAGTCACCAAGTTCGGGAATAGTTAATCTTTCGATACCATTCTGAGCGCCTTCTATGACAGATAAACCATTGGTCAACAAGAAGCTATACGGTAGATTGGTCGAAGTCATCGCAAAGACTTTTCCAAGTGCCTCAGATCCTGTAAAGAGTTTGGTTGGATCTTTGATCTGCTCAAGAACGGCTGACATGACTTGTTGCTGACGTTTTGTGCGTCCGTAGTCTCCTTCATCATCATCACGGAAGCGAGCATAGTTCAGCAAGGTAGAACCATTCATCTGCTGTTTTCCAACTTTGATGGTTTGGGTTGGAGACTCTGTTTCTGTTGCATGAAGATCATCTCCGACTGTGGCTTCTGTCAGAGGTTGACCGTTCAGAGTTGAAAATTGAGCATCGATAGTCACTCCTTCAGGGAAAAGTGTGTCAATAGCTGTTGCAAAAGCCTGAAAGTCAACTAGGGCGTAGTACTTGATATCCAAGTCAAAATTATCTTTTAGAACCTTGCGGACCATTTCCGCTCCTTTTTGCCCTTCTTGTTCCCCAAGTTCGTAGGCAACATTGAGTTTGTTATCCGTTTGTTTCTGGCCATTTACAATCTTACTATACCCGTCGATATAAACCAAGTTGTCACGCATAAAGCTGACGAGCTTAATCTTCTTATCCGAACCACTGACATTTAGCACCATGATTGTGTCTGTACGGGTCTCCGCACTATTTTGACCAATACGGCCATCTGTCCCCATGATTAGGATATTCACACCATCTTTGGTATCCTGACCGTTAAAGACTTCTACTTGGGCTGCCTTGGCATCAGCTGGCTTATTGCTTGGATTGGCTGCCGACTGGAATCCTCGAAGAAACATGAAAATCATCCCTGCAGCCACACATGTAATCAACAGCAAGAACCAAGTCAGTATTCGTTTGAAGCGAATTCTTCTCTTTTTCTTTTTGACTTTAGGTAGAGGAGCTACCTTTTCACGTTTCTTAGCCCGACTTCTATTTCCATAAGTCGGAAGATTAATGTCTCTACCCCAAGATTCTTCTTTTTCTTCTTGTTGGAAATGGTGAACTTCTTGCTTGGGTCCTGTCATCTTTTGCTGCAGGTAATCAAACTCCTTTCGCTCCCGATCATTGAGGTAGTGAAAATTCTTAAAGAGATAGTCATAACGTAACTGCTCATGATGACTTAACGGGCTTTCTTTGCTCATAGGCTCTCCTTTCCTAAATCCCTAATAGTGAAAATAGGGTAGGTTCCCAGTATCTTGTACTGGATCCCAATTGTTTCTAGTTCTTGTCTGGCAAAATGAACCAGCTCTTTGGCACTATAATCCACATCTATGATGAAAAAGTATTCACCTAGTACCGTTTTGAGAGGACGACTTTCTATCTTGGTTAAATCAATCCCTCGCCAAGCGAAGGTTGACAGAGCCTTGTAAAGGGCACCAGGAAGGTTATCCGGTAAGGTTAAGGCCAAACTCATTTTTTCAGTTTGTGATTGCATATGGATAGTGGGAATCTCAGACCCTAATACCCAAAAACGAGTGAAGTTGGCTTCCATTTCTTGGATATCTTCTGCTATCAATTCCAAACCATACTCAGTAGCGGAGTTTCTAGGGGCAATGGCTGCAAAAGGCTGGTCTGGATGTTCAGCGATAAAGTGGGCTGCATAGGCTGTGCTTGCCGTCACTTCAAGCTGGGCTTCTGGATAATGCTCCTCTATGAATTTTTTTCCTTGAGCCAAAGCTTGAGGGTGTGAAAAAATCTTTTCAATCTTAGTATGACCAGGAACTGCCATCAGTTGCTGATGAATGGGTTGTACTATTTCTGCAACAGCCTGAATGTCCGCCTGATGAAAAAGATAGTCCAAGCTTTCATGCACACTGCCTTCGATAGAGTTTTCAACTGGCACCACCGAATAGTCCACCAATCCTTGTTCATAGGCCTTGATAACATCTGTGATATTGGCAAAGGCTTGTAATTCCTCATTAGGAAAAGCAGTCTTCACAACGTGGTGAGAAAAAGATCCCTTGGGACCTAGATAGGCAATTTTCATCTCAGTTCCTCTATAATTTCCTCTGGACTTAACTTGGTCACATCCAGAACTTGACTGGCTATTTCCTCATACCAAGCTTGTCTTTCTTGGAAAATAGCTGCCAGTTCTTCCTTGCTATTATTTAGAAAAAGCGGCCGTTGATTGTCCTTATCAGCTGCGATCCGTTGGTAAAGGGTTTCAAAATTTGCTTTCAGATAAATGTTATCAGGATTTTGTTTGAGCAAGTCACGATTTCTCTGAGAAACGACTACTCCTCCACCAGTTGACACAACTCGGTCCGTTTTTAGTAAGTCCGCTAAAACTTCAGACTCCACCTGACGAAAGGCATCTTCTCCTTTTTCAGCGAAGAAATCCGCAATGGACATGCCCAAACGTTCCTCGATTAAGGCATCCATATCGATGTAGTCTGAGTCCAATCCTCTAGCGATTGTCGATTTGCCAGCCCCCATAAATCCGAGTAATACCTTAGCCATGAATCAAGCTCTCCAAATCATCAAAGAAGCTAGGATAGCTGGTATTGATGGCTTCAGCACGATCAAGTTCCACTTCTCCATCCGCAACCAAGAGGGCTGCGATGGCTGTCATCATTCCAATTCGATGGTCACCAAACGTATTGACTCTAGCGCCATGAAGTCTTGATTTCCCTTTGATAATCATCCCGTCTGCTGTAGGAGTGATAGCCGCCCCCATGCTATTTAAGGCATCTGCCACCACCTGAATGCGGTCTGTTTCCTTGACCTTGAGTTCCTCAGCATCCTTAATGACTGTTACACCTTGTGCTTGTGTCGCTAAAAGGGCAATAATAGGTAATTCATCAATCAAACGTGGAATCAAGGCTCCACCTATCTCCGTTCCTTTCAGGTCTGAAGACTCGACATTCAAGGTTGCTGATTTAGCGACTGGGTCAATATCAGTTATTTCCAATCTTCCACCCATGGCGCGAATGACATCAATAATACCTGTACGCGTTTCATTGATGCCCACATTCTGCAGCACCACACGAGAGTTTGGAACAATCAAACCTGCGACCAACCAAAAGGCTGCACTGGAAATATCTCCTGGCACGACAACCTTTTGTCCGGTCAGTTTTTGTGGTCCTTGGACTGTGATTTTCTTGCCATCCACACTTAAATGGCCACCAAATTGCTGTAGCATATCTTCGGTGTGGTTACGAGTGCATTCTTTCTCGATAATAACGGACTCCCCCTGAGCCTGCAAGGCTGCAAACATCAAGGCTGACTTAACTTGGGCAGAGGCGATTGGCAACTCATAATGAATCGGTCTTAAATTTTTCGTCCCTTTTAAATGAAGGGGAGGCAGGTCTCGCTCTGTTTGCCCTGAAATGCTAACCCCCATTTTTTTCAATGGAATCGTCACACGATCCATAGGACGTTTGGAAAGACTATCATCTCCAAACATCTCTACTTCGAAGTCTGCACCAGCAAGGACACCTGAAATCAGGCGAATCGAGGTACCAGAATTTCCCATATCCAAAGCGTTCTGCGGCGCTTTTAAGCCATCCATGCCTACACCTTGAATGGTAATAACCCCATCTTTGTCCTCAATTTCAACACCAAGGTCACGAAAGACCTGCATGGTTGAGAGCACATCCTCTCCACGCAGAATATCATAAACCTTGGTCTCTCCCTCAGCCAAACTACCAAAAATAATCGAACGATGGCTGATAGACTTGTCACCTGGAACCCGGATACTGCCATGTAAGTGGCGAATGTTTGTTTTTAGTTTCATAGTTGACCTCATACTTGCAATACTTTTCTTATTTTATCACAAAAAGTCAGAAACTTCTTAAAAATTTCTGACTTTATGATAGTTAAAAATATTTTTTAATAAACTTTTACCTTTTTGATTTATTTCAACCTAAAGATCTTTAATAGCAATTTTTTTCATTTTCAATTTACCAGCTATCTGAAGAGCCACCACCATCAAATCCTCCGCCATCCCAATCATCAGAAGACCAAGATGAACTAGAACTACCAGTATCATATCCAGATGTGGAAGAATCTAATCTACCATAAGAACTTGACTGTACTCTTTGTGAAGCATAGTAGCTTTTTTTGAGCTCAGAAGTCCAAGAAGCATTCTTCACAAAATCTTTATCGTTTGGATAGAGTTTTCCCTTCCCATTATAAGAGTATTGAGAGCGGTTCAGCCTATCTAGTTGCTTTCTTTCAACTTCTGCGTAGTATGCTTCTATCAGTAATGTAGTCCAAGTATCATTAGGCAGAAAACCTTTTGAGTCTGGATATAGTTTGTTATATCCAGAGTAGTTATACTGAGACCTAATTAAACGCTTATTTTTTTTATAGTTCGTTTTACGTTCTTCAGTCCATGTATCGTTAGGTACAAAGTTAGGAAAATCTGGATACAGCTTCCCCTTTCCCTCGTACTCATACTTAGAAAAGCGACATCTTTTTAAGTAATCGAAGCAAGTTGCTAAAAGTACATAAACCAAGATAAATAACGGAATGTAGTTAAAGCATATCCTAAGGAATGCAATAATTATTGCTGTGTATTCTAAGCTTTTTGGAAGCTGAGTATTCTTATTCTCTTTCTTGTTTATGATTTCAGATTTCCCAGATTCGGCTTTAGAGATACCTACTAGAATTCTATTAAGAGCATCAGTATATTTCCCTACTTTCATGTAAGGCTTCGAATCATTTAGTAAAGAACTAGCCTTCGAGTCAGGAAGCCAAATTGCTGCTTCGTTGGATGTTTCAATACGAAACTTCCTATCCTTTATAGCAATAGCGATTAAAATTCCACTGTTGGAATCTTGTTTCCCAATTTTCCATTTGCGTGCAACCTCATTGGCTACCTCTTCGATACTGGAATCATCCAGGGTATCTACAATGTAAATACCTACTTGGGTTTCACTTCTAGCATTCATACTCTCTAACGTTTCTGCAACACTAGTGGTTAAATAACCGTTAGGATCGTAAATACCATTTAAAGGACGATCTGGAACAGCTATATTAGCCGCCACTAGAGGCATAAAAAAGAATAAAGGAGTAATTAAGAGTAAAATTAACTTTTTCATAGGAGATACCCCACAAGACTAATCAGTTAAATTGACTTTAGGGACAACCTTTGCATCTTTCTCTGCTTCAATTAACTCAGCTCTTTGGAAACCAAACAAACCAGCTATCATATTAGTAGGAAAACGTCTAATGGTCTTTTTATATTCTGTTGCAGTATCGTTGTAATCTTTACGAGTAACAAACAAACGATTTTCAGTTCCCTCAAGCTCTGATATTAGAGAAGACACTTGTGTATCGGCTTTTAACTCAGGATAATTTTCTTGAACAACTAGCAATAGAGAAATAGCAGACGTTAATTCGCTCTCTCCTTCATTTTTTGTTTCTTTATTTCCTGATCCAATCTTAGAACGAGCATCTGCAATCTTTGTAAAGATGTCTTCTTCGTGCTTCATGTACCCTTTTACAGAATTTACAACATTTGGAATTAAGTCAGCCCTACGTTGAAGTGCCACTTCAATCTTCGAGTTTGCTTGTTTCACAGATTCATCTTTACTTACAAGACTGTTGTACGAACTTGTCAACACTATAAAACTGATGAAGATAATTCCTACAAGAACTCCGATTAGAGCAATTAGTTTTTTTGACATATTATTTCCTATTTTCTATTGTTCATCATTTAACTAAGATTTATCGATAATAAAAATTTCATTCTTTTTCGTAATTTTTTTGTATTTATTATCTCATCAAAAATTCCTAACTTATCAATTGAAGTTGAAAATAACAGTTAGAAGCTTTCAAATTCGTTTTGTATTATAGTTATGATTTTCAATAGCCTATTTAATTGGTTTTGTATTTTGTTGATTAGTAAAGACATCCATACCCACAATCATTATTAAACAGACCATGCTAATAACTCTAGCTGATACAGTAGTTACCAATAATAAAAATTCTCTTAAAAGAAATACCTATAAATAATGAGCAAAATAATTTTCTTATTTTAGCAATTCTGAAATTGGTTCAAAGACAATTTTTTCAATATCAGAAAGGTAAATCGAAAGTTGTTGCTGTTTGGCAAAGAAATCTGACAAAAGAGCGTTCTCTTGGATTTGCTTGCTAAAAGACTGCATCTTTTCTTGGAAAGAAGCATCTGGCATTTGTCCAGTTTGCGCCATGACTTGGATTTCTTGCTGGAAGGCAAGGTAATCTGCAAAAATCTTGCCTGCTTGTTCATCAGCTTGGATGGCATCTTTAGCTGCTTTGACAGCCTTGTATTCTGGTAATTCGCGTAATCCACGACTAAGTTCATTTGCACTATCGTAAATATTTGACATGATTTTCTCCTTATTTGATGACGACTGTGTAGTCCGTATTTTCTGAAATTAAGCGCTCAGCTCGTTCCAGATCCTGAGCATTTTTAAAGGAAATTTGGAGAATCCCGTGAACATCCTCACGGTTTTCCTCATTGATGTGGATATTAACCAAAGAAGTCCCACGTAGCAATTCCAAAATCCGCAAGATAACATCTTCTTCATCGGGAACATCGACATAGAGGTCATAAGAACTGTCCACGCCTCCACGTTTATGGATTTCCATGACCTGACGTTGCTCACGCGCTTGGTTGAAAAAGTTCCAAATCTGCTCTTCTTCCCCCTTGCTAATAGCCTGACCAATCTCATCTAAGCGGTTCTTGAAATCCTCAATCCGCTCTAGGATGGTCTCGCGATTGGACAAGAGAATGGAAGTCCACATACCTGGTTCACTCTCTGCAATCCGGGTCATATCTCGAAAACCACCCGCCGCAAAGCGCCTTGTCATCTCATGTTCTTGAGCATAAACAGCTGTTTGCTCCATGAGACCTGATGCCAAGATATGGGGAAAATGGCTAATCTGTGAAGTTACACGATCGTGCTCCTTGGCATCAATTTCAATGAAACGAGCATGGAGACCAGAAAGTAGGTCCTTCATTTCCTCAAGCGTGTCTGAACTAGTCAAACTAGATGGAGTAAAGATATAGTAGGCATTTTCAAAGAGATTAACATCCGCAGAGGCAGCCCCTGTCTTGTGGCTACCAGCCATGGGATGGGCCCCGACAAAGCGAACAGGCTTGCCAGCCAAATATTCCTCCGCCACTTCCACAATGGCAGCCTTGGTCGAGCCAGCATCTGAAATAATGACGCCTTCTTTCAAGTTCAAACCTGCCAACTCCTGAATAAAAGCAATGGTCTGCTTGATCGGCAAGGTCAGAATGATGACATCTGCCAGAGGAGCAAAACTGGCAAAATCATCCGTTCCGCGGTCAATTATCCCCCGCTCCAAGGCAATGTCTCTCGAAGCCTGACTGCGATTGTAACCTAGAATTTTGTAATCGGGATGATCGCGCTTGATACCAAGCGCCATCGAGGCACCAATCAAACCGAGACCTGCGATATAGATGGTTTTTGCCATAGAGACTCCTTAATAGTTCTTTGTATACTCACGGTGTTTGGCTACCGCTTCTTTTAATTCCTCTAGGTTGTCCGATGAAAATTTTTCAAGAATTTCCTGCGCCAGAACTGTTGCCACAACAGCCTCCATGACAACACCTGCTGCTGGAAGAGCCGTCGGATCACTTCTCTCCACGGTTGCCTTGTAAGGTGCGTGAGTTTCGATATCCACACTCATAAGTGGTTTATAAAGAGTGGGAATGGGTTTCATAACACCTCGAACAACGATGGGTTGCCCATTGGTCATACCACCTTCAAACCCACCTAGATTATTGGTACGACGAGTATATCCGTCTTCTTTAGACCAGAGAATTTCATCCATGACTTGGCTGCCTTTTCGGTAACCAGCTTCAAAGCCGAGACCAAATTCCACTCCTTTAAAGGCATTGATAGAGACAACTGCTTGGGCCAATCGCGCATCTAATTTTCTGTCCCATTGGACATAGGAACCAAGGCCAACTGGAACACCTCCGACGACTGTCTCCACAACCCCACCGATGGTATCACCGTCACGTTTGATTTGGTCAATATAGTCCTTGATTTCTTGTTCTCGTTCTTGGTTGACAATAGAAACTTCAGACTGGGCAGCTCTTTGCTTAATCTCAGCAACTGTTAGATTTTCAGGAACATCGATTTCCTTACCACCAAAGACCACAACGTGATTGGCAATCTCCATATCTAGCTCAGCTAAAAGACGTTTGGCTACTGCTCCAACTGCCACCCGCATGGTGGTTTCACGGGCGGATGAGCGCTCCAAGGAATTACGCAAATCATCAAAACGGTACTTGATACCCCCAACCAAATCGGCATGACCTGGTCGAGGATGAGTGATTTTCCGTTTGCTTTTAAGGCGGTCTTCAATGTCCTCAGCAGACATGATGTCCAGCCATTTTTGGTGGTCTTTATTGACGACATCCATAGTAATAGGAGCCCCAGTCGTCTTCCCATGGCGAACACCCGAAGTAAAGACAACCTGATCACTCTCAATCTTCATACGACCACCACGTCCGTATCCGCCCTGACGACGTTTCAAATCCTCATTGATGTCCTCTGCTGTCAAAGGAAGTCCAGCAGGAATTCCTTCAATGATAGCTGTCAGACGGGGTCCGTGTGATTCTCCCGCAGTTAAATATCTCATAGGTTCTCCTTATTTTACCAAGTAGTCTTTCATCTCTTCTAAGGAAACAGGGTGAATGCTCGCCGAACCAAGCTCTGGCACCAAGACCAATTTCAAGGTGTTCCCACGCGCTTTCTTATCATGAGTCAAAGCTTGATAAAGTTTATCAACATCCCAGTTTTCATAGTCAACAGGCAAACCAAATTTCTGGCACATCTCTTTGATGGACAGGGTTATTCCTTCTGGCATAAGACCTTTTTCCTCAGCAACCTTGGAAATCTGCACCATCCCCATGGCCACGGCCTCACCATGCATGACTTTGCCATAACCGGCCGTTGCTTCAATGGCATGGCCAATGGTGTGGCCAAAATTGAGGTAAAGGCGAACACCGTTATCCAACTCATCCTCAACCACCATCTTGCGCTTTACCTGACAAGAATGTTCAATCAAAGTCTCTGCATGTTCCAGAATGCTCTCAACAGAACCATCCAGCTCCGTTAAGAGAGCCCATAGTTCTGAATCCTCAATCAAGCCATACTTGATAACCTCACCCATCCCCTCAATCAGCTCTCTTTTCCCGAGTGTTTCAAGGACCAGCGGGTCAATCAGAACCCCATCTGGTTGAGCAAAAGTTCCCACCATATTTTTAGCAAAAGGAGTATTGACACCTGTCTTTCCACCGATAGAAGAATCCACCTGAGCTGTCAAACTAGTCGGAATCTGAACAAAGTGAATCCCCCGCATATAGGTAGAGGCCACAAAGCCAGCCAAGTCCCCAACGACACCACCACCGAGGGCCACAATCCCATCGCTACGAGTCAAACCTTGCTTAACCAGAAATTCATAGACTTTCTGAACAGTGGTTAAATTTTTTCTTTCTTCCCCTTCTAAGAAATCAAAAACAACTACCTGAAAACCAGCATCTTCTAGGCTGAGTTTAACCTTCTCTGCATAGAGAGAAGCTACATGGTTGTCGGTTACGATAAGCACTTTTTGAGGTTGCCAGAGTTCTCGCAACCATTGACCTGCTTGCGATAGACAACCTTTTTCAATCTGAATATCATAAGGATGATGCGGAATATCGATTCTGATTTTCATAGTAGATTCTCCTTTTCATTATTGGTATTTTTCTGTCAAGGACTGCCAAATCTCGTCTGTTGGCATTTCTTTACCTGTCCACAGTTGAAAAGCTTCAGCAGCTTGATAGAGCAACATTCCAAGGCCATTTATGGTGGGATTCCCCTGACTTCTAGCCCATTTCAAAAATGGTGTTTCAAAGGGTTGGTAAATGATATCTGCGACCAAGAGAGTTTCTGGCAAATTGATGCTTTCTGGAACTGGGGACGACTGGCCATCCATCCCCACACTAGTCGCATTGACGAGCAGGTCCGACTTGGCAATCTTTGCTTGCAGGTCAGAAAGATCTTCTAAAGCATACAAGTCCACTTTAAATCCTGTTTGCTGCTGTAACTTGTCTAGGTAAGGTCTTGTTTTTTCCATGGAAACTGAACGAACAAAGACTGAAATCTGACTGACGCCATCCAAAATGGCTTGTGCCAAAATGGATTTGGCCGCACCACCTGCTCCCAGAATGGTCATTTTATTATCCGAAATTGTAAAAGAAGGCAAGCTCTTAAAAAATCCCTTGCCATCTGTATTATATCCAATTAAATTCCCATTATCATTGACAACGGTGTTAACCGCCCCAATCAAACGAGCTTCATCACTCAATTCATCCAAAAAGGGAATCACTTGCTCCTTGTATGGCATAGAAAGATTAATCCCAAACATCTGGTAACGGCGAATATTAGCGACTGTTTCCTCTAAGTCCCCCGCTTCGATTTCCCAAGCCACATAGACACCATTGGTAGCAGTCGCCTCAAAGGCCCTATTGTGGATTAAGGGTGAAATAGAGTGTTTAATGGGATTTGCAACGACAGCCGCCATACGTGTGTAGCCATCAAGCTTCATCCAAAATCTCCCTAATTTTTTTCATGTTTGATAGAGAAATCTGACCTGGGGCACTCGCTTCATCCAGGCTAGCAAATGACCAACTCGAACCCGTCACATCTGAAGTAATGCGTGATACCTTGCCCATTTTCCCCATGGAAATGGTCACGTATTCTTGCTCAGGATTGAGTGTTTTAAATCCTCGTGTGTAGTTCATCAGGTCTAAAACATCCTGCTCCGTATGGGCCATGACAGATACCTTGACCACTTTTGGAGAAAGACTAGTCAACTCAGACAGGATCTCCATCATGTTTTCAGGTGTCTCCTGGAAATTATGATAACTCAAAACAAGATTTGGAAAATCCAACATTTCCTCAAATACATCCTTGTAGCTGAAGTACTCAAAATCCACATAGTCTGGTTGATAGAGTTGAGTGACTTCCTTGATGATTTGAACATACTCCTCAGAAGACAGTTCAATTTCTCCTCCCTCAGAGCGAGTCCGAAGGGTAAAGACCAGTTCGCGGCCTGCGAATTTCTCAAAGATTGCAGGTGCTACCTGTAAAATGGCTTCCTTTGTAAGAAAGTCCGCACGCCACTCAATGATATCGGCATCTTCATACCGTGTGGCATCCAGTTCTTGGGCTTCTTCTAAACTTCTTGGCATTACTGAAACGATTAATTTCATCTACTAACCTTCATACTAATCACCTTGAGGTAATTACTGCTTTCATCTTTTTTATTATAGGCAAAGTCTGCTGGAAGACCATATTGGTTTAAGATCTGATATTTTCTTCCTGCAAAACCTTTATCAATTTGTTCTGTAAATTTCTGATGGGAAACATTGGCAGCATTGGTACTGGCAATGATAATGCCTCCCGGATTTAAAATCTCTAGACTTTGGGAAATCAGCTTGTGATAGTCCTTAGCTACAGAAAAAGTTTGTTTTTTATTGCGAGCAAAGCTGGGCGGATCCAGGACAATCACATCATAGGTCAAGCCTTTTCGCTTGGCATACCTGAAATACTCAAAGACATCCATGACGATAAAACGATGGTTGTCTGTACTGAGTCCATTTGCCTGAAAATGAGCTTCTGACAACTCTCTAGACCGTTTTGCCAAGTCAACAGAAGTCGTCTCACTCGCGCCTCCCATAGCTGCAGCAACTGAAAAGGCAGCTGTATAGGAAAACATATTGAGTAAGGATTTGCCCTTGGCTAGACCGTCTACCAGACTCCCACGAACATCGTGCTGATCCAGAAAAATACCTGTCATCAAGCCATCATTCATAAAGACCTGATAGAGTACACCATTTTCAAGAACAGTAAAGTAGTCTGGCGCTTTCTCACCATAGACATGAGCAGACTCGTAGTCTAGACCTTTAAAGCGAATCTTTTCATAAGCCCCCAATACCTCAGGAAAAACTTCCTTAAAAGCCTTTACGATCAGCTCACGAATCTGGTAAACAAAGGAGTTGTACCAAGAAAAGACAGCATAATCTCCATAGAGATCAACAGTCAGACCACCAAAACCATCTCCCTCTTGGTTAAAAAGGCGAAAGGCAGTAGTCAAGTCATCTTGATAATAAGGCTTTCTAGCTTCCTTGGCCTTACGAAACAGAATTTCAAAGAAGGATTGGTTGAAACCAACCTTTTCCTTGCTGACAAACCAGCCAATGCCCTTGTTCTGCTGAGAAAGATAGGCACTCCCTAAAAACTTCCCGTCTTGACTAAGAACTTCGACTTCCTGATCCGTCAGTTCAATATCTGTTAAATCACTCGCTTCCAAAAGAACTAGACCCTTAGCTAGCTTTTTTTCAACACGTCTGCTGACCCTAATTCTATTCATAGCTACTATTATAGCAAATTTTGTGACAATTCTCAAAATAGAAAGCGTTTGTCCATTTTTACTTTAGTTTACTAAGTGTCATTTTTGTTAAAAAAAGTTTAGTCAATTCATTTTTTTTAATCCTTCTTTCCTGACCAATGAAAAAATAATGGGGAATTTCAAAAAATAGACATTTCTAGAAATGAGTATAGAATCTTGCGCAAACGTTTGCCTAGTTCTAAACTTTATGGTAGAATAAAACACAACATTGATAAGCAAGAGGAAAAACAATGCAAAATCAAACACTTATGCAATACTTTGAATGGTATCTGCCTCATGACGGCCAGCACTGGGCTCGACTAACAAATGACGCAGAGCACCTAGCAAACCTTGGTATCAGCCATGTCTGGATGCCACCTGCCTTCAAGGCAACCAACGAAAAAGATGTAGGCTATGGTGTTTATGATCTTTTTGACCTAGGCGAATTTCATCAAAAAGGGACTGTTCGTACTAAATATGGATTTAAGGAAGATTATCTCCAAACGATTCAGACTCTCAAGGAGCACGGAATCCAACCAATGGCTGACATCGTTCTTAATCACAAGGCAGCAGCAGATAAACTAGAAGCCTTTCAGGTTATCGAAGTCGATCCAGAAGACCGTACAGTTCAACTAAGTGAGCCCTTTACTATCAACGGATGGACCCACTTTACTTTTGATGGACGTCAGAAAACCTATAATGACTTTGAATGGCACTGGTACCATTTCACAGGTACAGACTATGATGCCAAGCGCCGTAAGTCTGGCATTTACCTGATCCAAGGAGACAATAAAGGTTGGGCAAACGAGGAATTGGTCGATAACGAAAACGGCAACTACGACTATCTCATGTACGCTGACCTGGACTTTAAGCACCCTGAAGTCATCCAAAACATCTATGACTGGGCTGACTGGTTCATGGAAACGACTGGAGTTGCTGGTTTCCGCTTGGATGCTGTTAAACACATTGACTCCTTCTTTATGGGTAATTTTATCCGTGATATGAAGGAAAAATACGGTGAAGATTTCTATGTTTTTGGTGAATTTTGGAATCCAGACAAAGAAGCCAATCTGGACTATCTTGAAAGAATTGAGGAGCGCTTTGACCTTGTCGATGTGCATCTCCACCAAAATTTCTTTGAAGCCAGTCAGGCTGGAGCAAGCTACGACCTTCGTACTATCTTTACTGATAGCTTGGTTGAAGTCAAGGCTGACAAGGCTGTCACTTTCGTTGACAACCATGATACTCAACGAGGACAGGCACTTGAATCAACCGTCCAAGAATGGTTCAAGCCAGCAGCCTATGCGCTCATTCTTCTTCGTGAGCAAGGCCTTCCATGTGTCTTTTATGGAGACTACTATGGAATTTCTGGGCAGTATGCCCAAGAAGATTTCAGAGAAGTTCTTGACCGTCTCCTAGCCATCCGAAAAGACTTGGCCTATGGAGAGCAAACAGACTACTTTGACGATGCCAACTGCATCGGGTGGGTTCGTGCAGGTGCTGAAAACCAAACACCGCTCGCGGTCCTTATCTCAAACGACCAAGAAAATAGCAAGTCTATGTTTGTTGGTCAAGAATGGGCTGGCCAAACCTTTGTTGATCTTCTTGAAAATCATCCAGCACAAGTTACGATCAATGCTGAAGGTTATGGAGAATTCCCAGTAGCGGCGGGTTCAGTCAGTGTCTGGGCAACAAAATAAACCTATCAGTTACAAGCCAAGTCCAACCGGATTTGGCTTTTTTGTATTCACAAAAAGACCTATCCAAATGGATAGATCCTAAATGTTTTCTTACAATTTATCTGCAACTGCATCCAACAATTCCTGAATCTTAGCTTGGTTGCTTCCTCCTGCCATGGCCATGTCTGGTTTTCCACCACCACGTCCATCGACGATTGGAG
Source organism: Streptococcus sp. NPS 308 (assembly GCF_002355895.1). NCBI lineage: Bacteria > Bacillati > Bacillota > Bacilli > Lactobacillales > Streptococcaceae > Streptococcus > Streptococcus sp. NPS 308. Next base: position 673,716 of record NZ_AP017652.1, on the reverse strand, counting down.
CCAATTCTTTAACCAAGTTACCTGCGTGGATGTCTTTTGTCTTGCTAGCTACAAGAAGGTTGACCTTGTCACCGATAGCTGCAACTAGGACAAGCACGTCAGAGTAGTCTTTTTGTTTCCAGTTATCCGCAAAGGTACGAAGGGCACCTGCATCTGATACAGAAACTTGACTAGCAATGTAACGGTGGCCGTTGACTTCCTTCACTTCCTTGAAGACATCACCTGCGGCTGCGGCTGCGGCTTTTTCCTTCAATTCTGAATTTTCTTTTTGCAATTGACGGAGTTGCTCTTGAAGCCCTTCGACCTTGTGAGGCACTTCCTTGAGTTGAGGTGCTTTCAAGGTTGATGCGACTGCTTTCAGAGCATCTTCTTGTTCACGATAAGCTTCAAAGGCTTCCTTACCAGTCACTGCCAAGATACGGCGAGTTCCTGATCCGATCCCTTCTTCTTTGACAATCTTGAAGAGGCCAATCTCTGAAGTATTGCCAACGTGGGTACCACCACAAAGCTCGACTGAATAGTCACCAATGGTCACAACACGAACTTCCTTACCGTATTTCTCACCAAAGAGGGCCATCGCTCCCATTTCCTTGGCAGTGTCAATATCTGTTTCAACAGTTTCTACAGCAATTGCTTCCCAAATTTTCTCATTGACTTGTTGCTCAATAGCACGCAACTCTTCAGGAGTTACGGCTTGGAAGTGCGTGAAGTCAAAGCGAAGGAATTCTACTTCATTAAGAGATCCTGCTTGAGTCGCATGGTGACCAAGGATATTGTGAAGAGCCGCATGGAGCAAGTGAGTCGCTGTGTGGTTCTTCATAACACGATGACGACGATTGGTATCAATTGCCAAAGTGTAGTCTTGGTTCAAAGCAAGCGGTGCAAGAACTTCAACGGTATGGAGTGGTTGTCCATTTGGTGCTTTTTGAACATCTGTCACAGTAGCCACAAGGTTTCCTACAGCATCCAAGATTTGACCGTGGTCAGCTACTTGTCCACCCATTTCAGCGTAGAATGGTGTTTCCGCAAAGATAAGAGAGGCAGTTCCTTCAGAAACAGCTTCTACTTCAGCATTTTCAGCTACGATAGCAACCAACTTAGAAGGCAATTGACTAGCATTGTAGTTGAAGACACTTTCCACTGTAATGTTTTGGAGGGTTTCATTTTGCATGCCCATAGAGCCACCTTTGACAGCTGACGCACGCGCACGCTCTTGCTGTTCTTTCATGGCTGCTTCAAAACCTTCACGGTCGACAGTCATCCCAGCTTCTTCAGCGATTTCTTCTGTCAACTCTACTGGGAATCCGTATGTGTCGTAGAGTTTAAAGACATCTGAACCAGCGATAACTGTTTGGCCTTTTTCTTTCAAGTCTGCTACGATGCCTTGGGCAAAGTGTTGACCTGAGTGAAGGGTACGGGCAAATGACTCTTCTTCGCTCTTCACAATTTTTTCAATAAAATCCCGTTTTTCAAGCACTTCTGGGTAGTAGCTTTCCATGATTTTTCCAACAGTTGGAACGAGTTTGTAAAGGAAAGGCTCGTTGATTCCCAATTTTTGACCGTGCATAGAAGCACGACGGAGAAGACGACGAAGGACATAACCACGACTTTCATTTCCTGGAAGGGCACCATCCCCAATGGCAAATGAAAGCGAACGGATGTGGTCTGCAATAACCTTGAAACTCATATTGTCGCCATCTTGGTCATAAACCTTACCTGACAATTTCTCCACTTCACGGATGATTGGCATGAAGAGGTCTGTTTCAAAGTTGGTCTTAGCACCTTGGATAACAGCTACCAAACGCTCCAAACCAGCGCCCGTATCAATGTTCTTGTGTGGCAATTCCTTGTACTCGCTACGAGGAACAGCAGGGTCAGCGTTAAATTGTGACAAGACGATGTTCCAGATTTCGATATAACGATCGTTTTCGATATCTTCTGCAAGAAGACGAATGCCAATATTTTCTGGGTCAAAGGCTTCTCCACGGTCAAAGAAGATTTCAGTATCTGGTCCAGAAGGTCCCGCACCAATTTCCCAGAAGTTGTCCTCAATTGGAATCAAGTGACTTGGGTCTACTCCTACTTCAATCCAACGGTTGTAAGAATCCTTATCTTCAGGATAGTAGGTCATGTAGAGTTTTTCAGCTGGGAAATCAAACCATTCAGGACTTGTCAAGAGCTCATAAGCCCAAGTGATGGCTTCGTCACGGAAGTAATCCCCGATAGAGAAGTTCCCCAACATTTCAAACATAGTATGGTGGCGCGCAGTCTTCCCTACGTTTTCAATATCGTTAGTACGGATAGCTTTTTGCGCATTGGTAATACGTGGATTTTCAGGAATGATGGTTCCGTCAAAGTATTTCTTAAGGGTAGCAACCCCTGAGTTGATCCATAAAAGAGTTGGGTCGTTTACTGGAACCAAGCTGACTGATGGTTCTACAGAGTGGCCTTTGCTTGCCCAGAAATCTAGCCACATTTGGCGAACTTGAGCACTAGATAGTTGTTTCATAATATCTCCTTATTTACTTGTCTAATTTGATTGGCTTTCCAGCATTTCCACATAGTCAATCGCGACACAAAGGGAAATGACCAAATCTGCATACGAGTCTTCATAGACGGTTACGGTGTAAGTTGAGGTCAGATGGAAAATCTCTTTTCGAATCTCGGCGACAAGCTGATCACGATCATCTAGCAATTTAAAATTCAAATCCCAGATATTGCCCTCGATACGAAGTCCCAGATTATCAAACTCATACTTATCTCGAAAGAAGGTCAACTTCTTACGAATGACGAAATTGGAACCGTTTCGTAACTGGATAGTAAAGCGAGGAAGCAAAGTGAAAAATTCTTTACTAATCTCACTGACTTGCTCACCATAGGCGTCATAGATAGTAAAGGTCTTAGGAATTTGGAAGAAAGAGCCCTCTACCTGATAGTTTACCACTCCTCTATCATCCTTGATATCAAAGCGTTCGCCTCCAAGACGAAACTTTTGTTTCACGAGAAATGTCTTCATAAACACCTCCAAAAATCAAAAGACAAGCTCACATCACGAAGGGCGAAAAACCGCGGTACCACCTTCATTCAATGAACTTGTCATTCTCTTGTTCTTATGCAATTGTCTGATTGAGTAGCATGATTTCCTAGCTTAGATGGCTCGCAGCACCGCCATTTCTCTGGACTAAGTTGATTGAAAATCAATTCTCAACTCTAGTATTATATCGTTTTTTTAAGTCTGCGTCAACTGGAAATGATTCCTATTTAAATAACCCATTCCCTACATCTCAGATTACTTTTTCAGAATATATTTTTTCTTACTGCTATCACTCTTTTTATCCCAACTTTTATCCCAAAGTTTTGAATTGCTAAAGATAGCTATGAAAACATTTGCAAATATAAAGTAACCTATCACCAAATATATGGAATCCATTGTTAGATATTGCCGATCCAAGCCATCCTTTAAATGAAATAGTATAATTGTTTCGTTAACAATTAAAAAGGTTGGCCAGTAACTTTTTTTGAAAAAAGTAGATATTTTCATCTTTGTTACCGCTTTCTATTCGTATAAACTTAGTATACTACTAGGCAAGCAAATAAGCAACTAGAATAGAAAAAGATAAGGCTGTAAAAGTTAACTTCTATTAAAAAAACGAATCAGCTTGACTGATTCGTTTCATACCTGCTAACTCCTACTTCCGATACATTTTAAACTGGAGGAAGAGGTCGCTGTATTTTCCTGTCCATTTATGGTCAAACTTTTCATAAACTTCTAGGTGTTTCATGGTATCAGCGTCTGGATAGAAGGATTTGTCTTCCTTGGTCTCCTCTGGGAGCATTTCCTTGGCTGGTAGGTTCGGTGTTGAGTAGCCCACATACTCGGCATTTTTCAGAGCATTTTCGGGTTTCAACATAAAGTTGATAAAAGCATAGGCTGCATCTTGGTTTTTCACGGTTTTTGGAATGACCATGTTATCAAACCAGAGATTGCTGGCCTCAGTCGGAACGACATATTTGAGGTTAGGATTTTTCTCCAACATCTGACTGGCTTCTCCTGAGAAGGTCACACCGATGGCCGCGTTATTCTGAATCATGTAACCCTTCATCTCGTCGGCCACAATGGCCTTGATATTTGGAGTCAGTTTGTAGAGCTTATCCACTGTCTCTTCCAACTGTTGAGGATCCTTGGAGTTGAGGCTGTAACCAAGTGAGTTAAGCCCGAGTCCCAGCACCTCACGCGCCCCATCAAAGAGCATAATGGAATCCTTGTATTCTGGTTTCCAGAGGTCATCCCAATGCTCGGGCGCCTCATCTACCATGGTTTCATTGTAAACAATTCCCAAAGTCCCCCAGAAGTAAGGGATGGAGAATTTATTGCCCGGGTCAAAAGACTGGTTGAGGAACTCAGGTCCGATATTTTCGATGCCTTCAATTTTTGAATAATCAAGCGGAACCAAGAGATCTTCGTCCTTCATCTTGTTGATCATGTACTCACTTGGGATGGCAATATCATAGGTCGTTCCACCCTGCTTGATCTTGGTATACATGGCTTCATTGGAATCAAAGGTCTCGTACTGGACTTGGATTCCTGTTTCTTCTGTGAATTTCTCCAAGAGTTCGGGATCGATATAGTCTCCCCAGTTGTAAATAACCAATTTCTGACTGTCTCGGCTATTGATTTTACTGTCTAGATGAGTCGCAATCCCCCACAAGACAAGGATAATTGCTGCAATTCCTGCTAAAAATGAATAGAGTTTTTTCATGCTTGCTCCTCCTTCTCACGTGAGATAAAGTAATAGCCAACAACTAGGATAATACTAAAGAGAAAGACAAGGGCAGACAGGGCATTGATTTCCAGCGAAATTCCCTTACGAGCACGAGAGTAAATCTCAACTGACAGGGTTGAAAAGCCATTTCCTGTTACAAAGAAGGTCACGGCAAAGTCATCTAGCGAATAGGTGAAGGCCATGAAATAACCTGCAATGATAGACGGAGTCAGGTAAGGAAGCATGATTTCCTTAAACATCTGAAACTGGCTGGCTCCCAAGTCATAGGCCGCATGAATCATGTCATCATTCATCTCCTTGAGGCGAGGTAAGACCATCAAGACCACGATAGGGATGGAAAAGGCCACGTGACTAGATAGAACCGTCAAAAAGCCAAGTGAAAACTTGAGTTGGGTAAAGAGAATCAAGAAGCTGGCACCAATCATAACGTCTGGCGCAACCATCAAAATATTATTAAAAGATAGAAAGGCTTCTTGGTATTTCTTACGAGACTGATAGATATAGATGGCACCGAAAGTCCCTATAACAGTCGCAATCAAGGCTGACAGAAAGGCCAAGAAAAAGGTTTGGGTGAGGATCAACATGAGACGACCATCACCAAACATAGTTTTAAAATGGCTCAAGCTAAAACCAGTAAAACTATTCATATCATCCCCTGCATTAAAGGCATAGCCAATCAAGTAAAAGATTGGCAAATATAGGATGATAAAGACAAAGGCTAGGTAGAGATTGGCAAATTTTTTCATCGTTCTCTCCTTTCCTTGGTCACCCACATGGTGAGAAACATAGTCAGGATAAGAATCACACCGATGGTTGAACCCATACCATAGTTGTCATTGGTCAGGAAGTTCTGCTCAATAGCCGTTCCCAGCGTGATAACACGGTTCCCACCAATCAAACGTGTCAGCATGAAGAGACTCAAACTTGGGATAAAGACCGACTGAACCCCACTTCTCACCCCGTTCATAGACAGAGGGAAGATAACTTGGCGGAAAGTTTCCCACTTGGTCGCACCGAGGTCGTAGCTGGCATTGATGAGATTGTTATCCATGTCATCCAAGACATTGAAAATCGGCAAAATCATAAAGGGAAGCTCGATGTAGCTTGCGACAAAGATAAAGGAGAAATCGGTAAATAGCAACTGTTGCGAACCGATTCCGATAAATTCCAAAAATTGATTAATAGAGCCATTTTGACCAAAAATCCCGATAAAGGCATAGGCCTTGAGGAGCAGATTAATCCATGTCGGCAGGATAATCAGCATGAGCCAGAGTTGACGGTGCTTGAGACGGGTCAAAAAGAGGGCTGTTGGATAGCTGATGAGCAGTGTCACCATGGTCACAATCCCTGCATAAAGCACAGAGTTGAAGCTCATTTTGAGATAGGTCAAGTTTTGTGACGCAAAGTAGGATTTATAGTTTTCTAAACTAAACTGCCCTTCAATGTTGAAAAAAGATTGTCCAAAAATCAAGACCAAAGGTGCGAGGACAAAAAGGGCAATCCAAAGCATGTAAGGCACTACAAAGAGTTTAGAGGTTGTTTTCTTCATCTCTTTCCTCCTCGATCGCGTTAATCAGACCTGCTTCTTGCTCTTCGATTTCTACATACTCCTCGATACGAGCATCGAACTCTTCTTCGGTTTCGTTGAGACGCATGATGTGGATATCTTCTGGTTCAAAGTCCAGACCGATTTCCTCACCCACAATGGCCTTACGGGTCGAGTGGATCATCCATTCGTTTCCGAGTTCGTCATAGGCGATAATCTCATAGTGAACCCCACGGAAAAGCTGGGTATCCACCTTAACTTGGAGCTTGCCTTCTTCAGGAAGAGTAATGCGCAAGTCCTCTGGACGAATGACAATCTCAACAGGCTCGTTTGGCTTCATCCCACCATCGACCGCTTCAAAGCGTTTGCCGTTAAACTCGACCAAGTAGTCCTCAATCATGGTTCCTGGCAAGATGTTGGACTCGCCGATAAAGGTGGCAACAAAATGGTTGATCGGCTCATCATAGATGTCCACAGGCGTTCCAGACTGAACAATCTCGCCATCATTCATAACGAAAATCCAGTCACTCATGGCAAGAGCTTCTTCCTGATCGTGAGTGACAAAGACAAAGGTAATCCCCAATCGTTGTTGCAGTTCACGCAGTTCGTACTGCATGTCTGTTCGCAATTTCAAGTCCAGCGCTGACAAGGGCTCGTCCAACAAAACCACACGGGGTTGGTTGATGATGGCACGGGCAATGGCTACACGCTGACGTTGTCCTCCAGAGAGTTTACGAATGGAACGCTTCTCGTAACCTTCCAACTGAACCATCTTGAGAACTTCCGCTACGCGTTGTTCGATTTCTTTCTTGTCAATCTTACGCAAGCGGAGTGGAAAGGCAACATTTTCAAACACATTCATATGTGGAAACAAGGCATAGGATTGGAAGACCGTATGAACATCTCGTTTGTTGGTTGGGATGTCATTAATCCGTACCCCATCCAGTAAAATATCTCCTGCCGTCGCATCCAGTAAACCTGCAATGATGTTCAGGATGGTTGACTTTCCTGAACCAGACGCGCCCAAAAGAGTGTAAAATTTCCCTTCTTCCAACTCAAAGTTAATATCTTTGAGAACCTTTGTGTTGCTGTCTTCAAAAACTTTAGTAACGTTTCTGAATTCGATAATTGGTTTTTTCAATTCCTCTAAATTCCTTCTTCTTCGTAAATTAACAGATTGGGACCTTGTTAGAATGCTAGATACAAGCGTAGGAAATAAATTGACCTAAACCTCATTTAGCGATAAAATCCCAATCTTTGAATGCTATGTAAAAATAATGTTATTCGTGTTCACCCAAGATACGAACTTCTCGCTCTAAGGTAACACCTGAATGTTCTTTAACTTTTTCAATGACAGATTCAATTAAGTCTTCATAATCTCTTGCAGTCCCATCGGCTACATTAATCATAAAGCCTGCATGTTTTTCTGAGACTTCAACACCACCGATACGGTAGCCCTTCAAACCAGCTTCTGAAATCAATTGTCCTGCAAAATGCCCCACTGGACGCTTAAAGACTGAACCGCAAGATGGGTATTCTAAAGGTTGTTTGAGTTCACGTAGGTGCGTCAAGCGATCCATTTCCTGCTTGATAACCTGGTGATTTCCTGGAGCTAGCGCAAATTTAGCTGACAAGACAATGGCCCCAGAATCCTGAATAGCTGAATGGCGGTAACCAAAAGCCAAATCCTTGGCAGATAAGGTCTCGATTTCCCCTTCCTTGGTCAAAATTTGACAAGACTGCAAGATGTGAGCAATCTCTCCTCCATAAGCACCCGCATTCATAAAGACCGCACCGCCGACGCTCCCTGGAATGCCACAAGCAAACTCAAAACCAGTCAAACTATGACGAAGGGCAATACGTGTCGTTTCAATCAAGTTGGCTCCTGCTTCTGCTTCAATAGTGTAGCCATCAACCGAAACGTTATTAAGCTTATCACACAAGATGACAAAACCACGGATTCCACCTTCACGAACGATGATATTGCTGGCATTTCCTAGCACCATCCAGGGAATATTCTCTTGATTGGCAAATTGGACGACACGCGCCATCTCATAGCGATTACGTGGCAAAACTAGATAATCCGCTCGACCTCCAACCTTTGTATAGGTATAGGTCTTCAAAGGTTCCTTGAAACGAATATCAATTCCTTCTAATTGTTCTTGTATTTTAGTTACTAATGTCATATCTCTCATCCTTTTGTAAAGTCATTTCATTATACCATTTTTAAAGGCTTTTGACGAACCGAAAAATGGAAGCATCAAAGCATTGCATAAAAAAAGAGGTGAACCTCTTTTTATGATGATTTTTTCCAAAATGTAGATTTTGTAAGCCAGACAAAGGCCAGTACTTCTACAAGAAGAATGCCCTCCACTACAAGTGGATTTGCAATCCAGCCTACCTGAGATAAGGCTGGAGCCAAGTCAAACAAGGCATGCAAACCATAGGCAGCAAGGAGGTAGATCCATTTCTTTTTACGAACACTTTGATAGACCCAGATAGAGAGACCAATTTGCAGAACCAGAGCAAGCACACGCTCAACTCCTAGTAAATAAACCTGCCACACAGAAAGAGACTGAACCGTTTCGAGTGTCGTCTTTGGAAGAAGATTAGCCACATCAGTATTTGAGGACTGGATGAGTGAAAAGAGGATCAACAAACTGATCAAGCTTCCCATCCCAAGATAGAGCAACTCCAAACCTCCATGTCCCAAGCCATAAGCCAAAGCGTCTTTCTCTTCTAGACTTCTCTTTTTCTCCAACCATTTAAAAAAGACAAGACGAGCTGTTTCCTCAAAGAGGGCAGCCATAGCGATTCCATAAAGGACGTATAAGAAAGGCTGCTCCTGCATGAGAGGAATGGTTCCATCTTTTTGCGGATGGAGTACCAGAAGATGAACCATCTTCTCTAACACTTGAGAAGAAACAAAAAATGCGATTGCCCCCAAGCCCATCACTGCAAGAGAGATTTTAAACCGTTTTTTGGCATACCAAGTTCCACCTACTAGAATGAGAACTAAAGCGATCATGGTGAGGATAATATGTAATATCATCTTTTTCTCCTATTCTGACTTATCAATATCTTTCTTCATCTCGTCAACGTTAAATTTAGCAAATAAATACTGGCGATCTTGGACTGGAAAACGTTGGTCCAATTGATCAACAGCCCCCACCTCGATTATGCCTTCCTTAATAACAAAGTCCATCACGTGTCCACCAAAGGTCAAATCATCTGAGATAAAGTGCAAATGGTAACCCGCCACACTGACCCCATGGAAAATCTCTGGTGTCCAAAATCCAACGATGGTTCCCGATACATTTTCACGACTATATTCAGGCTGATGGGTAGCAACCTCCGCAAACTTGGTGTCTGTTGTTGATTTGGGAATCATTCGTACATGCATGTGGGCAAATTCCCCATGAATCTTGATGGAGCGAAAAAGATTTTCCCCATCATAGTAGGACTCAATTCGCTTTTCCAATTCCTTATCAGTCATCTCAAAGCGCTGACGAAAAATCACTTCTGCCTGATGAGGGACCACTGCTGCATAGGGAATAAGAGCATCCGCTGCCACTTCGACGATTTCAGGCGTTTGACCTGAACCCTTGGCTTGATAAGCCTTGCCATCAAGGACAATCAACTCCCCATCAATCGAATCAAGGGTTCCCAAACCAAGGTCACCATGCTCCAACAATTCTCCCACTGTCATGGTTCCACCATAGAGACCTGCCATTAGGGCACCTAGAGTATTGTATTGAAATAATTTAACCGGTTCCTGCACTTTTCTATCCATTCTCTTTCTTATCTTCTGTTCAATAAATCATCATACTTTCTAAGTATACCACATTTGCTCCTAGTTGTGAAAGGGGGAAATGCTTTTCCCATTGCCAAGCAGGCAAAAAAAAGGTACAATGTAACAAAATCAACGGAGGTCTGGAATGAAGAAAGAAAGTAAATACCAAGCAGTTGTTTCCTTTCTCAAAAAAGGTATCGAATCAGGAAAATTTCCAACAGGTAGCCGGCTTCCCTCCATCCGTCAACTGAGCCAAGACTTCCACTGTAGCAAGGACACTATCCAACGAGCCCTACTGGAATTACGCCATGAACAATACCTCTATGCCAAACCACAGAGTGGCTACTATGTTCTGGAACAGGGCCAGCATCAGGACTTGGAAATCGAAGTCACTGACGAACACGCCAGTGCTTATGACGATTTCAGACTCTGCGTCAATGAAACACTGATTGGAAGAGAAAACTACCTCTTCAACTACTATGACAACCAAGAAGGCCTTGAGGAACTGAGACAATCTGTCCATCAACTCCTCTTTGACCAAGCCCTCTACTGCAAACCCGACCAACTGGTTCTAACATCTGGCACCCAGCAAGCTCTCTTTATCCTTTCTCAGATTAACTTTCCGAGCGAGGGAGAGGAGATTTTGGTTGAACAGCCGACTTACCACCGAATGAATCGTCTCTTGGTCGCTCAAGAATTGGCCTACCAGACCATTGAACGCCGAATTGATGGCATTGACCTTGAAGAACTGGAAGAACAGTTCAAATCTGGGAAAATCAAGTTTTTCTATACCATTCCTCGCTTCCACTATCCCCTAGGCCATTCCTATTCTGATCAGGAAAAGAGGGCTATTCTGGATCTAACAAATCAGTATGGTGTATATATCGTCGAGGATGACTATTTAGGGGACTTAGATCCTAGAAAGGGTCAAACCTTCCACTATCTGGATACTAAGGATCGAGTCATTTATATCAAGTCCTTCTCAACCAGTCTCTTTCCAGCCCTTCGTATTACCGCCCTCATTCTCCCAAATGCTCTAAAAGAGACCTTTGTTTCCTACAAAAATATCCTGGACTATGACAGCAATCTCATCATGCAAAAGGCTCTTTCTCTTTACATCGATAGCCAGTTATTTGAAAAAAATCGACTGGCCAGACTGACCCTTCAGGAGAACTATCAGGCTCAGATTAAGGAAGTGCTTGAAAAAAACACCTGTCCCTTGCCCTACTATCCTCTACACGATGGTCTTTTGCTTGATTTGAGAAATTATCCTAAAATTGCCAGTTTGAAACACAGCTCACTCAAACTAGACTTTTTTGAGAAGGCTTATTTGGATGCCTGTCCTTATCAGTTCGCCAAAGTCTCTCTTGAAAATCTAGAAGCACTATTACAATACATAAAAGCAGAATTGGATTAAAGTCCAACTCTGCTTTCTTTTTTACTGTTCAACTTCTGTTAGTTTCGCTGCTTTTTCTAGATAGGTTTGATAAGTTCCTTCATCTTTCAGTTTTTGGATAACCTTATCGACTACTGCTTTCAAGTCTGATTGATTCTTCTTGATGGCAACGGCATTGGCTTCGCCATCTTTCATCGTCAAAGTAGCTGTCGCAACGACAAGGTCGGAGTTTTTACCAGCGTAACTAAGAGCCACTGGTTCATCCATATGAACAGCATCCACTTTCCCAGCCTGCAATTCATTGACTGCTTCACCCATATTGGTCAGGGATGTCAATTGAGCATTTGGCAATTGTTCCTTGACCATGGTTTCTGGAACAGTTCCCTTTTGAGCTGCGATATTTGCACTTGCGAGGTTTGAAAGATCCTTGAACTTGTCTAAATCGGCTTTTCTAACCAAGAAACTCATCTTGTTTTCATAGTAAGGAATTGAAAAGTCAAAGACTTCTTTTCTCTCATCGGTGGCACTAATTCCTGCAATGGCCAAGTCAGCCTTTCCAGTTTGAAGACTGGTCAAGACATTGTCAAAACTCATACTAGAGATTTCAAGCTTAACTCCAAGTTCATCCGCAATCGCTTGAGCCATATCAATATCTGCACCAACCACTTGGTTTTTACCATCAACCAAGGCTTGGAATTCAAATGGCGCATAGTCTGGGCTAGTCGCCACAACTAGCTTCCCTTTTTGTTTGATAGCATCCACAGCAGACTGGGAACTATCCGTACTGGATTGACAAGCTACTAAAATCATGCTGGCTAGCATGCTACACACTACTAATATCCATTTCTTGAACTTCATAAATAAACGACCTTTCTGTTATTTATGAATAATTATAACTCATTCGAAAATGCTTGTCAACGTTTTTTCTTGCATTTTCATAAAATATAGTTACAAAAAATAAAAATTCCGAGATTAGTTTATCTATCTATTGGGAACTTATTTTCAAAAAAATCGTTTATCATATCTTGATGTTGCTGGTTTACGATTGCAATATTTTGTACGTCCCTATGATCAAAAAATCCTAATTCTAAAGTTTCATCACTTGAAAAAGAATTTGTAGAAATAAAAGTTTCAGATGAAACTAAATACAAAATTGTAAGAACTTGAGCCTCATCACCATTCGGATAACTATCTGAATATTTAGTATAAACATTTAAGAGTTTTTCCGCTCTCACTTCGATTCCCGTTTCTTCATAAAACTCTCTCACTAAAGCTTCTAAAGCCGATTCACCTAATTCAATAGCACCACCTGGTAATCCCCACGTTCCTTTATCTGCTCGTTTTTGTAATAATATTTTTCCTGATTGATTTAATATTCCACAGGTGAAATTTAAAATAATTTTATCTTTCCCAACTTTTTTTCTTATATTCTGTATGTAGTCCATTACTCACCTCTGATAAAAAAAACATCAATACAACGAAAGCTTACTATTAAAAAGTAAGCTTTCACAATCATTTTATCATTTGAATACTTTATAATTCAACAATTTTACCTGTTTCAAAGTAAACAACCCATTCACAGATATTTTTTGCGTAGTCTCCGATACGTTCCAAGAAGGAAATAACCTGGAAGTAATCACGTCCTGTAACAATAGCTTCAGGATTTTTCTTGATTTCTTCTGTAGCCAATTCACGAATGCTGTCAAAGTAATGGTTGATTTTTTCATCCATAGCCGCTACTTCGTAGGCTTGATCCACAGTGCCGTTCAGGTAGAGATCCAGAGCTGCTTCGACGAAATTCTTCACGTCGCGTCCCATCTGTTTGATTTCTTCTTCAACGGCAGGGATACGTTGCTCCCCTTTCATACGAATGGTTGCCTCAGCGATAGAGACTGCATGATCTCCCATGCGTTCGACGTCTGAAACCGCCTTGAGAACGGTCAAAACTGTTCGAAGGTCCTGAGAAACGGGTTGCTGAAGAGCAATCATTTCAAATGATTTCTTTTCCAACTTCACTTCGTATTCATTTACTTCTGCATCGTCTTCAATGACTTCTTTTGCCAAATCACGGTCGTGCGTGACAAAGGCGCGCACTGTACGATTGATCTGCGAAAGCACTTCTTGTCCCATTGCGTAGAACTGGTTGTGCAATTTCTCTAAATCTTCTTCAAATTGAGATCGTAACATCATTCAACTCCTTATCCAAATTTTCCTGTAATATAATCTTCTGTTTCCTTGTTTTGTGGGTTGAGGAACATCTTCTTCGTATCGTTAAACTCGATTAAATTCCCATCTAGGAAAAAGCCAGTTTTATCAGAGATACGAGAAGCCTGCTGCATGGAACGCGTTACCAAGAGCATGGTGTATTTATCCTTTAGACCATACAAGGTTTCCTCAATCTTACCAGCCGAGATAGGATCCAAGGCTGAAGTTGGTTCGTCCAAGAGGATAATTTTAGGGCTGGTTGCCAAAACACGAGCAACACAGACACGTTGCTGTTGACCTCCTGAGAGACCAATAGCCGAATCATGCAAACGGTCCTTGACCTCATCCCAGATAGAAGCACGTTGCAAGGCCTTTTCTACTGCTTCATCAAGGACTTGTTTATCCTTGACTCCATTGATTCGCAGTCCGTAAACAACATTTTCGTAGATAGACATAGGAAATGGATTGGGCTGTTGGAAAACCATGCCGATTTCCTTACGCAATTCAACTGTATCTGTGCGAGGACTATAGATATTGTGACCATTATAAATCACTGTCCCCGTTGTTGTCACCTCAGGGTTTAAATCTCCCATCCGGTTGATGGCCTTGAGAAGAGTTGACTTCCCTGAACCAGATGGACCAATGAGGGCGGTTATTTCCTTGGGTTGGAAAGAAAGGGAAACACTATTCAAGGCCTTCTTTTTGTTGTAATAAACGGACAGGTCTTTAACCTGCAAAATCGGTTCTGTCATGCTGTTTCCTTTCTAACCAAAGTGTCCCGTTACATAGTCATTGGTTGACTGTAGCTTGGCATTTTGGAAAATATTGGACGTCTTATCATACTCAATCAAATCACCCAAGTAGAAAAATCCAGTATAGTCACTCGCACGGGCAGCCTGCTGCATACTGTGGGTAACGATGATGATGGTAAAGTCCTTCTTTAATTCCAACATGGTTTCTTCCAGCTGGGCTGTCGCAATCGGATCCAAGGCTGACGCCGGTTCATCCATCAAGAGGATATCTGGCTTAACAGAGATGGCGCGAGCGATACAGAGACGTTGTTGCTGACCTCCAGAAAGCATCAAGGCTGATTTGTGGAGGTCGTCTTTGACCTGATCCCATAGGGCAGCCTGTCTTAGAGAGGTTTCTACAATTTCATCCAAGACCTTCTTATCCTTAACACCTGCACGTTCATGGGCAAAAGTGATGTTACGGTAAATAGACTTGGCAAATGGATTTGGACGTTGGAAGACCATTCCGATATGCTTGCGCATCTCATAGACATTGATTTCTGGACGATTAACGTCAATCCCTCGGTAGAGGATTTGACCTGTGACCTTGGCAATATCAATTGTATCATTCATCCGATTGAGACTGCGAAGATAAGTAGATTTCCCTGATCCAGAAGGACCAATCAAGGCTGTAATTTTATTTTTTTCAAATTGCATATCGATGCCCTTGATGGATTCATTTTTACCATAGTAAACATGTAAATCCTTGGTAGAGAGGGCCACTTTTTCTTCAGGGAAGGTGATGATATGCTTTTCATCCCAGTTATATTTTGACATGGCTTCTCCTTTAGGCAGCGGTTAATTTCTTGTGTAAATAGCTTCCAAGTTTGCGTGCTCCAAAGTTAAAAATCAAGATAAAGATGAGGAGCACAGCGGCAGAACCTGCTGATACGATAGTAGCATCAGGAATGGTTCCTTCACTGTTGACCTTCCAGATGTGGACAGCCAAGGTTTCTGCTTGACGGAAGATTGAGATAGGACTGGTAACACTGAGGACATTCCAGTTAGACCAGTCAAGGGCTGGAGCGGATTGTCCTGCCGTATAGATAAGAGCGGCGGCCTCACCAAAGATACGGCCAGATGCCAAGACAACACCCGTTACGATACCTGGAAGGGCTTCTGGAATGACGACATGGACCACAGTCTCCCAACGAGAAATTCCGAGGGCCAGACCAGCCTCACGTTGGGTATGGTGAACGTGTCTCAAACTGTCTTCAACATTTCGAGTCATCTGAGGCAGGTTAAAGACCGTCAAGGCCAAGGCACCAGAAATAATGGAAAATCCATACTCAAACTGGACTACAAAGATTAAGTAACCAAAGAGCCCCACAACGACCGACGGTAGAGAAGACAAAATTTCGATACAAGTACGGATGAAATTGGTCACAGGACCCTTTTTGGCATATTCAGCAAGGAAAATCCCCGCTCCCATGGATAAAGGAACAGAAATAACCAAGGTAATAACCAAAAGGAAGAAGGAATTATAAAGCTGAATTCCGATACCTCCGCCTGCTTGATAGGAAGAAGATTTTCCAGTCAAGAAGGACCAAGAGATGTGAGGTAAACCACGAACCAGGATATAGAGAATCAAGGACGCCAGAATGGTCACGATGATACCCGAGATGGTATAGAGGACAGCTGTTGCAAGTTTATCTAATTTCTTAGCGTGCATAGTTTTTCTTTCCTCTTTCTTTCGTAATCAATTTAATCACACTGTTAAAGGCCAAACTCATCAAGAGCAATACCAAGGCCAGTGACCAGAGTACGTTATTATCAACTGTACCCATGACGGTATTTCCGATACCCATAGTCAAAACAGAAGTCAAAGTCGCAGCTGGCGTTGTTAGCGAGGTTGGGATAACTGCTGAGTTTCCGACCACCATCTGAATAGCAAGGGCTTCACCAAAGGCACGTGCCATCCCAAAGACCACTGCTGTAAAAATACCTGAACGCGCTGCTTTCAAGGTCACACGCCAGATGGTTTGCCAGCGAGTCGCTCCCATTGCCAAACTGGCTTCACGGTAGTGACGGGGAACAGCACGCAAGCTGTCTGTTGTCATAAAGGTTACAGTTGGTAGAATCATGACAAAGAGAACGAAAATCCCTGACAAGATTCCAAAACCAGTTCCACCAAAGACACTACGAACAAATGGAACCACAACCTGCAAACCGATAAATCCATAGACAACTGATGGAATCCCAACGAGAAGTTCAATGGCTGGTTGCAAAATCTTAGCACCTTTTGGTGATACTTCTGTCATAAAGACTGCAGCACCAATAGCAAAGGGAGTTGCAATCAGGGCTGACAAAATTGTTACAATAAAGGAACCCAAAATCATTGGCAGGGCACCAAATTGTTTTCCTGAAGGATTCCAAGTCTGTCCAAAGAGGAAATCAAAGATGTTCACCCCATTGACAAAGAAGGTCGACAAGCCTTTCTGCGCTACAAAAATCAAAATCATCGCCACAATGATAACAATCAAAGAAAGGCAAGCGAAGGTCAATCCTTTACCAAACTTCTCAAGGCGAGAGTTCTTTGAAGGAGAGAGTAATTTTTTAGATAATTCTTCTTGATTCATTATTGACCTCCTTCTACTGCTGTAACGGTACCTGAAGCATCCTTTTGGACTTTCATCTCATTAATGGAAATATAACCCATTCCCTTAACAATTCCAGTCTGGGCTTCGTCTGAGAGGATGAATTTTAAAAATTCAGTCGCCAACTCATTCGGCTGACCTAGGGTATACATGTGCTCATAAGACCACAAAGGCCAGTTGTTGGTTGTTACATTTTCAGTTGTTGGCTCATAGCCATTGAGCTTCATGGTCTTGACCGAGTCATCTACATAGGCAAAAGCCAGGTAAGAAATGGCTCCAGGTGTTTGGGATACAATCGACTTGACCATCCCGTTAGAATCCTGCTCTTGGCTCTGCATAGCCGCTTGACCATTCATTACGACATTGTCAAAGGTTGCTCGCGAACCAGAACTTGCTGCACGGTTAATAATCGAAATTGCAAGGTCTTTGCCCCCAACCTCTTTCCAGTTAGTCACTTCACCGGTAAAGATTTTACGAAGTTGCTCAATTGTCAGATTTTCAACAGTCACTTCTTTGTTCACAATTACTGCCAGACCAGCTACTGCAACCTTATGGTCCACAAGCGCTGAAGCGTCAATTCCAGCTTTTTCCTCAGCAAAAACGTCAGAGTTACCAATATCAACCGCTCCTGACTGCACTTGAGAAAGTCCTGTTCCCGAACCTCCTCCTTGAACGTTGACTGTTTTTCCAATGTTTCTTGAACCAAATTCGTCAGCTGCTGCTTCGACCAGAGGCTGAAGGGCAGTTGAACCGACGGCTGTCATGGTTTCTCCACGATCAATCCAGCTTGCACATCCCGCTAGAGACCCTGCAAGCAAAAGTGTCGCAAGAGATAGGACGAGCTTTTTTCTTTTTTTCACTATTTTTCTCCTTGAACATAATGATGAATGTTCTGATTTCTTTCAGTTCCTATCATGACAATTAGTGATGATAAGATTTGGTTTACGATTTATAGACTGGAAGCCCCTTGAAGACCAGTCGGTTCATCACATAATATAAGTAAAAATGAAAGACTATCAGAAAAAAATCATACTTCCAATATAACATAGAATAGATTCTTTGACTAGTTTTTTCACTTGAATCTGAGGCCTTTTGGATAATAATTTTTTAAAACATTTCCAGTAACTTTTGCAAAGCCCAGACCGTTTCCTTGAACCACAACTTGATACCAGCCATTTGGTAGACTTTCAGCTAGCTGAACTGTTTCCCCAGCCACATATTTTACAAAGTCCTCACCATTGATTTCGACCCTTTGTTTCACCTGACTTGGTTTTAAGGCTAGTCCCAGAGCAAAGCTTGGTTCGAAGCGTTTCTTCTTAAAAGTACCCAAATGAAGTCCATTTCGGGCAATTTTGAGTTTCCCTAGATCAGGTAGCATCTCTGGCAAAAGATAGAGCTGATCTCCAAAAGTTTGTAGAAGACCAGTTAGTGATATTTTGAGATGTTTTTGGGCAAACTCTTGCCACAAGTTCTGCTGTTCGCGACTGAGATTGATCTTGCAGGGTTTGAATTTGGGTGTTGGATTTTCTCCCTTAAACTGCAAATGGGCAACAAACTGACCTTCTCCCTTAAAATGGTGTGGGTACATCCTAGCCGTTTCAGGAAGATCAATTCCTGCTACCATACCGTTCACATGCTCGACTGGAAGTAGATCAAAATCATAAGTATCTAGTAACCAGTGGACAATCTCTTCGTTTTCCTCTGGCGACCAGGTACAGGTCGAATAAACCAGACGGCCACCTTCTGCCAACATGGTCACTGCATCTTCTAAAATTTCTCTTTGGAGACTAGCACATTGGCTAGGATAATCGGTACTCCAATAATCCATGGCATCGGGCTGCTTACGAAACATCCCTTCACCCGAGCAAGGGGCATCAAGTACAATCACATCAAAATAACCTTTAAAAACCTTGGCCAAGCGATCAGCAGATTCATTGGTTACAACAACATTTGTAGCTCCAAATCGCTCCATATTTTCCACTAAAATCTTAGACCGCTTGCTTGAAATTTCATTGGAAACAAGGACTCCTTGATTAGCCAGATAAGCTACTAGTTGAGTGGATTTTCCACCTGGTGCTGCCGCCAAGTCCAAGACCTTCATGCCAGGAAGGGGCTGAGCTATCTGGGCCACCATTTGGGCTGCAGGCTCTTGCGAATAAACGAGACCTGTCACGTGCTCTGGTGACTTCCCTGAGACCTTACCATAGTGTCCCCAAGGTGTATGGGGAATAGCATCCGCAAACGACAACTGACTTTCTTTTAAGGGATTAACCCGAAAAGCCGATACTGCTTCCTGTTTAAAAGAGGCAAGAAAATCTCTTGCCTCATCTTCTAGTATCGCTTCATATTTTTCAACAAATCCTTTTGGAAATTGCATTTAGTTTTCTTTCCTTTCGTAGATATAAGACTGAATCTCTTCTTGCATCTCGATTGGTACCATCATGACAGGCTGACGCGTTTTAAAATCAGCGGGCTCACCTGATACTGTAAGAAGACGATAACCCAGACTTTCCCCTAAGATACTGGCCGCAGCGTAGTCCCATGGCTGTAGGTAGGTAATGTAAGTCAGAAGTCGACCTGATAAAACCTTGGAAAAACTAATGGCCGCACTACCGTAGACACGGACTCCCAACGCTGCTCGACCCAAATCACCCAAGCCCCACTCATTGGTTTCAAACATACTTGAGTTACCGGCAACTAAAAATTCTTGAAGAGGTTTCTTTTTAAAAGGCGGTAAGGGATCATTATTACGACAAGGAGGAAAGGCACCACCACCATGGTAACAATCGCCTTTCATGACATCATAGATGATGCCAAATTTGCCCACACCATCCTCAAAATAAGCCAACATCACGGCAAAATCTTCCTGCTGGGCGACAAAATTATTGGTACCGTCAATGGGATCAATCACCCAAACGGAACCTTGACCGACTGCAGCACGTAAACAACCCTCTTCCGCGCAAATCAAGTCCTTAGGATAGGAGGACCTGATCCGATCAACCAAGAGTTGCTGAACCTCCTTGTCCAAACGTGTCACCAAGTCAGTAGGGGAAGACTTGCGCTCAACCTGTAAATCTTCTTTCATGTGAGCCAAAATATAGGCAGCAGCTTCCTGCACAATCTGTTTGGCAAATTCAAATTTAGTTTCCAAGAGAAATCTTCCCTTCTCTTTTTTCTTTTGCTAATTGAACTGCATGATAGAAGGAGTAACCGCTAGCCGTTTCAAATTCGCGACCTAGGCGCTTTTCTTCACTTTTGCTCGGAACCACAGACTTAAATTCCCTATAAGAATCTAGCAGTTTTTTTGCTTCTACCTTATCTTCATAAGCAGCTTCAACATCATTAAAAAAAGAAAGCACTGAAGCAAGTTCTTCAGTGCTCCACGACAAATCTAGTGGGTAACTATACTGTTTGTTCATCTATCCTATACCAGCTCTCAATGTTGCTTCTTTCAATTCTTGTTTACGGTAACTACGAGGGAGAAAAGCACGAATCTCATCTTCATTAAAACCGATCTGCATGCGTTTGGTATCTATAATAATTGGGCGACGCAAAAGACTAGGATATTGCTCAATCAACTGAAGCAACTCCGATACCGAGATACTCTCTACATCAATATCTAATTTTTGAAAAATTTTTGAACGAGTTGAAATGATGTCATCAGTACCATTTTCGGTCAAGGAAAGAATATGTTGTAATTCTTTTCTTGTTAAAGGACTAGTCATAATATTATGCTCTTGAAAGGGCACTTTATGCGTCTCTAACCAAGCCTTTGCCTTACGACATGATGTACAACTCGGTGATAAAAATAGTGTAATCATGCTTTTCTCTTCTTTAATCTATACTTGCTATTTCTATTATACAAAAAAATAAAGCGCTTGACTAGGTATTTTTAGAAAAAAAGCCTATTTTTTCATAGAAAATAGACTCTTTTCTGTAAAAATTACCTGTTTTACAAGTTTATTTTTAGGATAACCTAACAATATATAGGGAGTGGAGTAACTTCTCTCGTTTTTTATTAAAAATACAGAATTTTATCTACTTTTTCCTTGAAGCTTTAGCAAGAAGGAAACCAAACATTCCTTCATACAAGGCAAAGAAAAGTACAAAGGCATGGAGGAAGAAAGTCTCTGGTAAAATCAGAATAACTCGATCCTTTGCTGGATCAAAAAGCCAGGTATCGTCTCCCACAAAGAGAATCTGATGGAAAAGAGTAAAGAATTGCTCAAAACCAATCAACACTCCTACAAGCCCAATGATCAGAGGCAATAGTACTAAAGTCAGAATACTTTTACGATATAGTGCTAAAAAGCCTTTTTTCACAATCTTTCTAACAAAGAAATAGAAACTTGGAAGTGTCACTAGGGCAACTAGCTGAACCAAGTGGAAGAGATTCTTCACCACCGCAAAGTGGTGTAGACCAGCCGCTGACGAACGAAAATCTGGCATCTCTAAGACCTGACTAAAGGGATTGGCCAGGTAATTCATCAAGATATGAAAGTTATAAAGAATGGTTTCTGGCTTTAGATAGACTCGATTCTCTAAGTTCAGCCACTGAATCTCCATGGGATAGAAAATCCAAGCCAGATAAATGGTTAAGAGAATAGAAAGGGAGAAGAGAAAGAGCATACTTCCCCAAAAGGTTAGTTTAGTTTTCATCAAAATCCCACTCCGCAAGGCTCGAAAGGACATGAGTTGGTGCAATTGGCAGGTCCGCTACTTCCTCTGCCTTGGTAAAACCTGTCGTCACCAAGAGCGTTGGAATACCATTGTCAATCCCTGCTCGGATATCTGTCAGGTAGTTGTCCCCAACCATGAGCAATTCTTCTCTTTTCAAGCCCAAGTGCTCAACTGCCTTGTCCATAATGATAGCATTTGGTTTCCCGATATAAACTGGTTTCACTCGTGTTGCTACTTCAAGAAGTGTAATTAGTGAACCAGCACCTGGCAAAAGACCACGTTCCGTCGGGATATTGAGGTCAGGGTTGGTTCCGATAAAGTGAGCACCCTTTTGGATAGCTAGAGTTGCTGTGGCAAATTTTTCATAGTCGACTTGCCAGTCCAGTCCAACTACCACATAGGCTGGATTTTGCTTGTCTTCGACATAACCAGCCGCCTGAATGGCATCCTTGAGCCCCGCTTCACCGATGACATAGACTGTCTTTTCCAGTCCCAAGTCATTCATATAGTCGATGGTTGCCAAAGTTGCTGTGTATAAAGTCGATAGAGCCGTGTTGATATTAAAATTCTGAGCCAACATCTCTTGAACGCTCTCAGGAGTACGAGTTGTATTGTTGGTTACAAAGAGATAAGGAATTTCTCGCTTTTGCAACTCATGGACAAAAACCTCTCCTGCCGGAATTCGGTCTTTCCCCTTGTAAATGGTTCCGTCTAAATCAATTAAATAACCTTTATAAGTCATATCGCTCTTTCTAATTGCCTTCAATTTCTTGCCAAGTAATCATAGCTTGGGCATTGATCTCGCCATCACTGATAATCTCATGCTTGCTTTCTAGTCCCTTGAGTTCATAAGCTGAAGCAATCATGCCACCTGGCCGCACTTCTTTGACATACTTGAGATTGATTTTCTTTGGAATGTACTTGGTTAGAAAATCGGCACCCATGACCTCAAAAATCCAGTCTAGGTATTTACTATTATTGACATGACCATTCATATCCAAATCGTAAAAACGAACATGGTAGTCTTTACTGATTGGATCTTCTAGATTTACATACTTTGGCCCACGGATGAGTTTTTTATCAAACTCAGACTGGTAAGGCGCAACAATCTCCGGTTCTACAGCATGGACTTTCCGACTATCTCTGTCCATGAGAACAAAGGTTGCTACCATGCGAATGATTTCTTGACCTGCTTCATCATAGATAGTGAAACGGCGGTAGCAAAAAAGACGATTGTAAGTCAATGCTTCTGTTTCAATCGTAATCTCTTCAGAAAAGCGAGGCAAGCGAACCACTTCAATTTCATAATCCGTGATAATCCAGACCAGATTGTAACGTTCTAACACATCCTTGTCGCTAACTCCCAGTTCAATCGACTGCATACCTGATACTTGCAGGGACAGCAAAATCACATCTGGAAGTTTGATATGACCGTTCATGTCCGCCATATCAAAAGGAATTTTCATTTTCATTTGATAAGTTAAGCCCATTGTTCTACTCCAAAATAAATCGTTCTGCTACAGTGTCTCCTAAAAAGAGACCTCTCTTTGTCATTCGGACACGATCACCATCGATCTGCATAAGACCTTGTTGAACCAAGTCTCTGATGATTTCGCCATAAAGTCCATCAAAGGATCGTCCAAATTTTTCCTCAAATCGCGCCATGGAAACCCCAGATTTCTTGCGGAGGCCTAGGAACATTTCTTCTTCCATCTGCTCCTTTTGGCTCAGGTGTTCTTCAGTTATCCGAGCATTTCCTGCCTCCACTGCGCCTAGATAATGTCGAATAGGTCCGTGGTTTTTATAACGAATTCCGTTCACATAACCTGAAGCACCTGCACCGATACCATAATACTCGGCATTGTCCCAGTACATGAGATTGTGGCGACTTTCAAATCCGGGTTTAGAGAAATTGGAAATCTCATAATGCTCAAAACCAGCTCGCTCAAGCTCTGTAATGATGTATTCAAACATCTCCGCTTCCAGTTCCTCCTTGGGCAGAGGCAATTTCCCACGTCTCATGCGGTTCATAAAGACTGTATGATTCTCCAAAATCAAGCTATAAAGACTCATATGGGGAATATCAAGCGATATAGCCTTAGCTACATTGTCCTTGACCTGAGCCATAGTTTGACCAGGTAGAGCGTAAATCAAATCGATGGAAATATTATCAAAACCAGCGAGTTTGAGGCGGTCAATATTTTCATAAATATCCTTCTCCAAGTGACTACGCCCAATCTTTTTCAGCATTTTGTCATCAAAAGTCTGCACACCTAAAGAAACACGATTGACTGGCGACTGTTTCAAAACCGCAATCTTATCCACGTCTAGATCTCCTGGATTGGCCTCAATGGTCAACTCTTCTAAGACTGACAAGTCCAAGTTTTTGGTCAAGCCATTCAAGAGCACTTCTAGTTGCGGAGCTGACAAAGCTGTTGGTGTCCCACCTCCAATATAGAGAGTTCGCAACTTTTGGATATCATAAGAACGAAACTCTTCTAGCAGATGCTCCAAATAACTATCTACTGGTTGATTCTTAATAAACACCTTTGAAAAGTCACAATAATAACAAATCTGTGTGCAAAAGGGGATATGCACATAGGCTGACGTTGGTTTTTTCTGCATATTATTTATTATACCACAAAGACTGCTTTCCAGATAAAAATCACCATCTCCAGAACCAGAGATGGTGATACCTTATACTTCAGTAATATCAATGATGATTTCTTCTTGGTCTTCAGCAACATCGGGAGTTGCTGACTGTTCTTGCCATTGCTCCTTGAGATTGTTAAAGGTTTCTTTTGATGCTTCTGTCGCTTGTCGTGCACATGTTTTGGCTTGATCAAGGACACTTTCAAAAGTAATTTCACCAGATTCTACTTGTTCCTTTGTTCTCAGCACAAAGTCCGTTGCTTGTTCTTTCACTTCTGTCAATTTCTCACAGACTTGCTCTTTGGCATATTCTGGATCTTCTCTCAAATCATCTAGAAAATCTTGAGCTTGACTGCAAACTTGCTTGCCCTTGTCACTGGTTAAGAACAAGGCTAAAGCTGCACCTGATACAGTTCCTAAAAGGATAGAGGATAGTTTTCCCATGAGATTTCTCCTTTTTTATTTTTTGAAAAATTTACTTGCGACACGGAGTGCAGATAATCCAGCACCCGTCTTAAGTGTTTTTGATCCAGCTGATGAAGCTTTCTTGCTCAAGACACGAGCTTGACTATTGAGGTCAGATACTGACTCAGATAAGTCCGCCACCGCCGTAAAGAGTGGGTCGATCGTCGCAACCTTAACATTGATATCGTCAACCAAGACATTAACTTTTACCAACAATTCATTGGTATGATGTAAGGTAACATCTACATCTGAAGACAAGGTTTTGATGGTTTTCTCCGTCTCATCAATCATTCGACCTGCTTTTTGAATCGTAATTGTCAAATAGACTAAACAGACAATCAAAGCAATGGCAACAAGAATATAAGCAACTTCTAACATTTATTTTTCCTCCTCTGTATGATAGAAAGGGGCTTTCTTTCGATTTTGATAAAGTATGATAAAAATACCGAGTCCGATAAGGACAACTGATAACCATTGGGAAACTCGCAAACCAAAGAACATGAGGCTGTCTGTCCGCATCCCTTCGATAATCATACGACCAAAGCCATACCAAATCAAGTAGAAAGCAGTGATATGACCACGTCTGATTCCCTTTAATTTTCGTCTAAAAATCAGAATCAAAGCAAATCCAATCAGATTCCAAACCGACTCATATAAGAAGGTTGGCCGACGGTAACTACCGTCAATGTACATCTGATCACGAATGAAGCCTGGCAAATAATCCAGACTATCTACTGCTGCACCGTAGGCTTCTTGGTTAAAGAAATTTCCCCAGCGGCCTAAACTTTGGGCAATCAGAACGCTCGGCGCCGCAATATCTAAGAAATCCCAAGTATTAATCAACTTTCTATCTGCGAAGATATAGAGTACAATAGCTCCTGCTATCAAACCACCATAAATGGCCAAACCGCCATTCCAGATGGCAATCACATCACCTGGATTTTGAAGATAGTAATCTAAGCGGAAAAGCACATAGTAAAGTCTGGCACCTAAAATTGCAATAGGAAAGGCAATTAAGATAAAATCTAGAATGTCATCTGACAAAATCTTCTTTTTAGGGGCTTCTTTCATGGCAAGATAGACTGCCAAGACCAAGCCTGCCACAATACACAGGGCATACCAACGAATGGAAAAAGGACCGATTTCAAATGCAACTGGATTAATCATGTTTCACCTCATTTTGAGCGATCAGATTTGTCAAACGTTCTTCAAATAAACGTGTCGCATCAAAGCCCATTTCCTTAGCACGATAGTTCATTGCTGCCGCCTCAATAACAACAGAGATATTGCGTCCTGTTTTTACCGGGATGCGGATACGTGGAATAGCTACACCAGAAACTTCTAATTCTTCTGCATTGTTTCCTAGACGGTCAAAAGTCTTATGGGTATCGTAATTTTCCAAATAGACAGCCAGCTGAACTTGTGAAGAATCTTTTACAGCGCTTGCTCCATAGAGACTCATAACATCGATAATCCCAACTCCACGAATTTCAAGCAGATGCCTTAAAATTTCAGCTGGTTCTCCCCAAAGAGTCATCTCATCCTTAGAATAAATATCGACACGGTCATCCGCTACTAGACGATGGCCACGCTTCACGAGTTCTAGACCTGTCTCACTCTTACCGATACCACTATCCCCTTGGATCAAGACTCCCATGCCATAGATATCCATCAAAACACCATGTACACTCGTACGTTTAGCTAAACGGGAATCAAGATAACTAGATAACTCTCCAGACAAACGGCTGGTTGCTGTCCGACTGGTTAAAATCGCAATCTTGCATTCTCTAGCAGCCTTCAACATTTCTTCTGGAACCACCAAGCCACGTGCGACGATGACCGCTGGTGTTTCTGGCAGAAACATTTTTTTCAAAACTTGATAACGGTTTTGAGAAGGCATACTAACCAAATAGGACCACTCCTTCATCCCCAAAAGTTGGATCCGTTCTGGAGTGTAGTAATCAAAATAGCCCGTCATTTCAAGACCAGGTCTCGTAATGTCCGCTGTGTTGATTTCTTTTTCAAGCAATTCGCCTTCGCCGTATACAATATCTAGTCTGAGCTTTTCAATTACTTCTCTTACTAAAACCGACATAATTTCCTCCTTCAATCGAGTTCTCCTTACTATTATATCAAATTGTAGTTGGAAGTTTCCTTTTTTTGCAGGATTTACAGTATTTATTTAAAAATAAAAAGACTAGACAAGTCTAGCCTTTCATTTCAAATTAGAATTTTTTACGTTTACGAGCTGCTTCTGATTTACGTTTACGTTTTACAGAAGGTTTTTCATAGAATTCACGTTTGCGTGTTTCTTGAAGAGTACCAGCTTTAGTAACCGCACGTTTGAAACGACGAAGTGCATCGTCAAGAGATTCATTCTTACGTACTACTGTTTTAGACATTTTTTTCACTCCCTTCAAGTTCAAGATCTATTCTATTTTACATGCAAAATGAATAAATGTCAAGAGGAAACTAGTTAAAAACCACCATTAGTATGTAATATTTCTTTTTCAAAGCTATTAATAAACATTAAAAAAAATTTAATTGATGTCTTCAAACCTTATTTTTAAATCTTTTAATAATTTCTTTAAATCTTCAATTTTATTTTCTAAATCTTTATCTGAAACTGCTTTAGTATTGTGTACAAGGTTATTTCTAAACCTACGAATTTCATCTATGTTTGTTCTGTCTTCTTTATTTAATTCATCTCTTCCACTTACAAGTACTTTTAAGCCTTTATGGAAATCATTAAGTTGGGTTTTATACCTTATCTCATCCTCTAAGCTATTCCACAAGTTTAAAAATGTTCCGATTAAATTTCCGCTATTCTCCTCATTTCCTATATAGTCGTATTTTCTCTCCTTAAGTCTATCACAAATATCTTTCATTATATCTTCTTCTGGATATAAATTTCCCTTTTCAATAGGTCTTTCAGAGCCCCAAAAGCTCTCAGTATTTTCAAATTTATAAATAGCAACTATTCTTCTATTAAAATCTAATTCCCCTTTTTCTATATCGTCATCAGAAATGAATTCTGTCTGTACCAAATAACCTTCTTGAAAAAACGGTCTTTTTGAAGAGCTAGAACTTATGCTTAGTAATCTTACGTTTGTAATATAATCTTCAGAATCTACCGAAATCCTACCGTTTACATAAGGCATTCCTAATACATAAATATATCCAGTATTATCTACATTGTCTAATATAGCAAATGAACAAGCAACTTTTAAGGACTGGGTTAGATCTAATAGTGGGGTTTTACATACTTCATAGTGCTGTAATATTGAATATTGCAGTAGCTTTATTTTCTTTATTTCTTTTATCTCTTCTTTATCAACACTACTATTATTTTCTAATTCCTTCATTAAGGTACTCGATGCTTGTTCTAAAATATCAAATTCAAATTTGATATCTTTCTCACTATTTAAACGATATATTGTAGGATATAAAGTAGCGTATTTATTTTTTATATAGTTATTATTTTGTCCACGATAAAACAACATAACATCAGGATTTTTATATGAGAGTTCTGCTATTTCCATAATTAGATCATGAAATGTCTCAATATTGATGGTATGGCTTCTTACGAAAGATGTAACATTTCTAGTAGTTTGGCCTTTAAATTTATGTTGTTTATAATGCTCTTTTAATTTTTTTGTTAAATTATTATAAGTTACTGAATATTCTCTCATAAAAAATCCTTTTAAAAATATTATTTTCTGTCAACTATCACTTACTTTTATGTAATGCTTATCTACCAAGTGACCAAGTACGATTCTATTCCTATACCATCGTTCTATTTACATCAATTTAGTGTTAAAGAACCATCCAACCCAAAGGATTGAATGGCTAACATTATTCTTCAGTTTTATTTTTCAAGTAAGCTTAGCGCTTCTGCATCTGCAATGATGGTCACGTCAGGGTGGTTTTGTAGGCTACTTGCTGGTAGATTTTCAGTTACTGGGCCTGACACTGTTCCAGCAATGGCTTCTGCTTTTGACTCACCATAAGCAAAGAGAAGGATAGACTTGGCATCCAAGATGTTTTTAATTCCCATTGAAATGGCTTGGGTTGGGACGTCTTCAATCTTGTCAAAGAAGCGAGCATTAGCTTCGATGGTAGACTGGTCAAGTTCGACTAGATGTGTTTGGCTATCAAATGGAGTTCCTGGCTCGTTAAAGCCGATATGTCCATTGCGACCGATTCCCAAGATTTGCAAATCAACTGGATGGTCAGCCAAAATTTGGTTGTAGCGTTCAACTTCAGCTTCAGCATTATCCTTAACCCCACGAGGCAAGAAACTTTCTTTAAATGGTTTTTGGTTGAACAAGTTCTCTTGCATGAAGTAACGGTAAGATTGTGGATTGTCCCCATCAAGTCCCACATACTCATCAAGGTTGACACTTGTTAGATTTGAAAAATCAAGGTCACTTTCAACGATTTCTTTGTAAAACTCAAGTGGACTACTTCCTGTCGCAAGTCCCAAAGTTTGAGCGCCATTGGCCAACTTTTCCTTCAAAATTTCAAAAGCTACTTTTCCACCTTCGATTTGGTTTTCAACTTTAATAACTTTCATCTTTTCATCCTCCATTTTAATCTATATTTATTATATGGTATAGACCAATTCTTGTCAAGTGAAAACGATTTAATTTCTAAAAAAAGAGCGTCCAAACTTGAAACGTGTTATAATGGATAAGATTAGAAGTTAGAAAGAATGATGAAAAAATGAATACAGCTGATTTTGATTTCCACTTGCCTGAGGAATTGATTGCCCAAACACCCCTTGAAAAACGTGATGCCTCTAAACTCCTCATCGTCAATCGTGAGACGGGAGAATTTCAGGATAAACACTTCCACTCTATTATTGATATGTTGGAACCAGGTGATGCCCTTGTCATGAACGACACCCGTGTTCTCCCAGCCCGCCTCTATGGTCAAAAGGAAGAAACAGGTGGCCACGTGGAGCTTCTCCTTCTTAAAAATACTGCTGGTGATGAGTGGGAAGTCCTAGCTAAACCTGCCAAACGCCTCAAGGTCGGTACTCGCGTCAGCTTTGGAGATGGTCGTCTCAGCGCTGTCGTTACGGAAGAATTGACCCACGGGGGCCGTATTGTCCGCTTTGAATACCAAGGAATTTTCCTAGAAGTTTTGGAAAGTCTAGGTGAAATGCCACTGCCGCCTTATATCCATGAAAAACTAGATGATCGCGAACGTTATCAAACGGTCTACGCTAAAGAAAGTGGCTCTGCTGCTGCACCGACTGCTGGCCTCCACTTCACCAAAGAACTGCTAGCAGAAATCCAAGCCAAAGGTGTCCATCTAGTCTATCTCACTCTGCACGTCGGACTCGGAACTTTCCGTCCCGTTTCTGTTGACAATCTGGACGAACATGAAATGCACTCAGAGTTCTACCAACTTTCTGAGGAAGCGGCTACCACCCTTCGCTCTGTCAAGGAAAATGGAGGCCGTGTCATCGCTGTAGGAACTACTTCAATCCGCACGCTGGAAACTATCGGCTCCAAGTTTGACGGACAAATCCAAGCAGATTCTGGCTGGACCAATATCTTTATCAAGCCTGGATATGAGTGGAAGGTCGTGGATGCATTTTCAACCAACTTCCATCTGCCAAAATCAACTCTCGTCATGTTGGTTTCTGCCTTTGCCGGACGTGACTTAGTCCTAGATGCCTATCACCATGCCATCCAAGAACACTACCGCTTCTTCAGTTTTGGAGATGCCATGTTTATCTATTAAGAAAATCCCTATTAGAAAACCTAATAGGGATTTTTCTAATTATTCCATACTAAACTTTGGATCCTTCAAACTCTGCACACTGGCATTGATAACTGCTCCGATAATCAAAATCTTAGCGATGAGAATAAACCAGAACATCATGACCACCACGATAATGGAACTGAAGAATCGAACATCGACCAGATGATTGACATAGTTATTGAAATAGACAGAAAAGATATTCAACAGAAAGACAAGAGTCAGCAAAACGAAGATACTACCAGGAAAAACGTAGCGAATACGAGGGACTCTAACGTTTGGAAGGAAATAGTAGAGCATGACCAAGATGGCAAAGAGCAAGGCATAAATCAAAGGGCCTGTAAAGTCCTGTAGATAATCAAAGAAAGGACTGTCTGATTGCCAGTAAGTTTTGAGGAGGTTGAGCAACATACGTCCAAACATACTCAAAAATAAGGCTAAGGCAAAAAGAATTTGCAAGCCAAAGCTGACGAGTAAACTCATCAGTTGATGGGAGATAATTCCTCGGCTCTTGGCCACTCCATAAGCCTTATTAAAGGCTTTTTGGAGGAAATCCATCGATTTCGAGAAGGTCCAAAGTGCAGACAAGACTGCAAAACTCAGCAAACCAGTCGATGGTTGAGTCAGAACTTCTCGGACAATCTTTTCAACCACATCATAGACTGTATCTGGTACAAATTCCTTGATGGTGAGCAAAAAATTTGAAATCGGAATTTGAAAGTAGGGCAAAATATTGACCACTATCATCAGCAAAGGAAAGATTGAAATCAACCAATAGTAGGCAACCGCAACACTGGTCAGTTCACTATCGGAAGCTTGATAAAAATGTAAAAAAGCTTTCAACAAGGGCCGTTCCATCAGCTCTTTCCACCACTTTTTCATGTTGCGATCCTCCTAATACAATTTGATTTTCTAAACTAATTTCTTCTGACTAATTCCATCATATCATAGGGTAGGGTATTTGCGGCTTCTTTTAGAGAATAATTTTCAAGATTGTTGACATTTTGCCGTAATTTCTTGGCATACTTGGTCGTAATCAATTTCTTCTCTTCGTATTCAA
The DNA here is from genome assembly GCF_002355895.1 of Streptococcus sp. NPS 308. Classification (NCBI taxonomy): domain Bacteria; kingdom Bacillati; phylum Bacillota; class Bacilli; order Lactobacillales; family Streptococcaceae; genus Streptococcus; species Streptococcus sp. NPS 308. The sequence goes on along the minus strand of NZ_AP017652.1, from coordinate 641,975 downwards.
AGATTAACTTACGTTCTAGGTAGTAACCTCTTAGCATTTCATCGATATTGTTTGGTTTGATACGAGTGATAACACGTTCGACAAAGGCCCCACTACCGATAATAGCTGTTTCACGCAAGCGAGACTCCTGCATAAAGCTAATCAGACTACTCTTGTAGATTCCTTTTAGGTTTTCCAAACTTTCGATAATCAACTCCGTATTCTCCAGATAAAGTTCGGATATTTGATCATAGTCAAGAGCTCGAAGGCGACGTTGCTCCTTGTCATTCCAACTACGGAAGGTCTGGCCAAAGGTCAGCAATTCATGCAAGACAAAACGCAAGATACGGAGGGATACAAGGAAGTAATATGTTAGGCGCGAAGCCACCTTGCGATTGATGCTCTGTTCCATATTTTTCAAATAGCGTTGGTAAACTTGATAGCCACGCTCACCGATTTTCCCTTCCTCGTAAGCCTGCTCTAAACCATCGCTTTCGATACTCAAGATGAGGAGTTTTAAAGCCTCCCAGTCTTCTTGGGCGCTTTTATTTTCTTGACTAAGGATTAGGTTTTCAATTCGACCGTGATAATTATCAATAGCCGCATAAAGGGGTAGTTTGTTCTTATGCCCTTCCAGTTCTTTTTCTAACTCTCCTGTGACCTCATTTAAAATTGCAATGTGCATGAGGTAATCCTTGGTTTCTTCTTGCTCCTCGGAAAGGTGGGGAAGAACTAAGAGACCTGTTAGAAAGCTTAATAGCGTGACACCCGCTACAAGGAAAAGTAAGAGGGGATACTCCTGCTCTAGATTACTAGGTATGAGAAGAATGGTTGCAATAGATACCGTTCCTTTTACACCAGAGAAGGTCAAAAGAAGCATATCCTTCATGTAATTACGAAGATTTTTCTTGAGCCGTCGAGTTCTCCAAATATAGAAGCCATAAATCATGACAAAGCGAATGGCAAAAAGTAAAAGTGTCAGTAAAACAACCGATACCAATAAAAGTAGGGGATTATAAAGGGGATTAGTCAGAATAGGTTCTGCTATCATTTCCAATTCTATTCCCAAGATGACAAAGACAGATCCATTGAGCATAAAGGTCACGGTATGCCAAACAGTATCAGTAACGGTATCAACTTGGGCTTCAAGTAGTGTGATTTTCTTGAAACGACTGGCCTTCAAAATCCCTGCAACTACAACTGCGATAATCCCTGAAACATGGATTTCTTCGGCGATAAAAAAGGTCATAAGAGGCAAACTCAGTTCAAGCAAAAGTTCACTGGCTATATCCGTCGCTCGCACACTCAGTAAAAATGTATGTAGGAAACGATTGATCATTGCCGTCACAAAGCCGACCGCAAAACCACCTATGATAGACAGGGCTAAAGAAGTCCCAGCCTGACTAAGAGAAAAAGCACCTGTTGTCCAGGCAGCCAGAGCCACTCGAAAGGCTACCAAGCCAGAAGCGTCATTTAAAAGTCCTTCTCCTTTGAGGATATTAGATACCCGCTTTGGGAAACTAAAACGCTCAGACAGAGAAGCAAAGGCTACCAAATCCGTCGGACCAAGCGCTGCACCAACAGCCACGCAGGCGGCTAAGGGAAGGCTGAGCCAAAGGAAATGAGCCAAGGCTCCCAAACTCAAGGTCGAGATGAAAATCACTGGAAATATTAAGTAGACAATGATACGCCAGTGTTTTAAAACAGATGTAATATCTGCTTCTTGAGCTTCACGAAAGAGTAGGGGACCAATAACAACTGCCAAAAACAGCTCGGTATTGAGATGATATTCAGTATTTGGCAAAAAGAGACCAATGCCAATTCCCAAAAGGATTTGTACTAGGGGAAGGGGCAAAAAAGGCAAGAGTTTATTAGTCGTACTGGAAACAATTAAGACAAATAAAAATAGAATCAGGTAAATGAGTAATTCCACGCAATTCCTCCTTAGTCTTTTTTACAGCAAGATTCAAATATCTCCTTCTGCTCTTGGATTTTCTGATCAATCTTGGAACAGTCTTTGTGCTCAATTTTTTTCTGGCACCGTTCCATTTCAAGAGCTACTAACTTTTTCTTGATTTTGAGCATTTTCTTACTCATATGCTCCTCGTCGAGTACTCCAACCGCTCGCTCATGCTGCGTTGACTCAACAAAATTTTGGCGCATAGCCTCTAATTTCTCACGTAGGTATTGTTTATCCATGCCTATATCTTTCTAATTTCTCAATCATAACTAAAAACGGGGGATTATTGACTTGGTTGAGGGTTCGATAAATCACAACTGTGTACTCTTGTTGGTTCAACTGACTCACAAAGTCCAAAACAGCATCCCTCTCGGTGTCTCCTCCCTCATGACCATAATAAATCATAATGGCAATCCGTCCACCCTTGACAAGCAAATGACAGAGCTTTTCAAGTGCTTCCATGGTAGTCTGAGGTTTGGTGATGACGGATTTGTCAGCAGAAGGCAAATAACCCAGATTAAAAATCCCTGCCTTAGCTTCTGTCACAAACTGGTCAAGTGTCTCATGCCCTTTCAAAATCAACTGGACATTTTCTAAACCTGCTTCATTTAAACGGTCTTGGGTTTTCTCCAAAGCTTGCTCTTGAATATCAAAGGCATAGACTTGCTTGGCTAGCTTGGCTAAAAAAAGCGTGTCATGTCCATTCCCCATGGTCGCATCCACAACGATATCCTCTTTTGTCACGACTTCAGCCAAAAAATCATGTGCCATCTCAAGTGGTCTTTTCATTTCCAAACTCCTGTTTTACAACCTTGCATCCTTGAACACTTCCTCGACGTCTCATCTCAGTTTCAATAGCATTTAGCACTTCCCATTTATTGAGGCTCCACATGGGGCCAATCAACATATCTCTAGGTGCATCTCCTGTGATCCGATGAATAACGATATGCTTGGGAATGATTTCTAGCTGATCACAAATGACCTTGACATATTCGTCCTGACTCATTAGTTGCAAGCGTCCTTCGTGGTAATCTCTTTGCATCCGTGTATTGGTCATGAGGTGAAGCAAGTGCAGTTTAATTCCTTGAATATCATTATCGGTGACACAACGGCGAACATTTTCGACCATCATCTCATGAGTTTCCCCAGGCAGTCCGTTGATCAGATGGGAAACAATCTCAATCTTAGGATATTTCCTCAAGCGTTTGACTGTTTCTACATACAATTTATAAGAATGGGCACGGTTAATCAAGTCAGAGGTTGTCTCATATGTAGTCTGTAAGCCTAATTCCACCGTCACATGCATTCGTTCTGACAACTCAGCCAAATATTCGATGGTTTCATTGGGTAAACAGTCTGGCCGCGTTCCGATATTGATTCCCACTACACCAGGTTCGTTGATGGCTTGTTCATAACGCTCCCGAATCACTTCCACCTTTTCATGGGTATTGGTAAAGTTTTGAAAATAAACCAGATACTTTTTAACATCCGGCCACTTGCGGTGCATAAAGTCGATTTCCTTATAAAATTGCTCACGGATAGGGGCATCTGGTGCTACAATGGCATCTCCAGAACCCGAAACCGTACAAAAGGTACAGCCCCCATGAGCCACAGTTCCATCCCGATTTGGACAGTCAAACCCTGCGTCAATAGGAACTTTAAAAGTCTTTTCTCCAAAAAGTTTTCGATAATAATCATTCAAGGTATTATAAGATTTCATAACCTTCATTATAACAAAAATCACTAACAATCTCAAAAGCCTGCCTTTGCCATAAAATCCTCTGTTTCTCGTTTCCTTTAGTGATTTTTTATGATACAATATGGGTATGATTTTAATGAAAATAGCATCTATTTTATTATTGATTTTAACCTTGGTAGTTTGCTTTATTGTCACCAAGCTTTTCGGACTTAGGAAAATAGGATTTAATTTCGCGGATTTAGCTTTTCCACTTTTGGTATTCGAGTACTACCTTATCACTGCTAAAGCCTTTACCCACAACTTTCTACCGCGACTTGGTGTTACCCTTTCTCTCCTAGCAATCCTCCTAGTTATCTTTTTTCTCCTCAAAAAAAGAAGTTTTTACTACCCTAAATTTATCAAATTCTTCTGGAGAGCTGGTTTTCTCCTTACCCTGATTATCTACATAGCTATGATTGTCGAATTGATGATGGTAAAATGATCACTAACCCTGTATTTAATTACCGGGTTTTTCTTTTACTCCTATACTTAAAAAGACCAGAGGAAGCCTCTGGTCTTTTTGTCACAGCCTCTTTTAAGCTATAAGGCATTCTACAGCCTGAAAATACTAAACTCTAATCTTCTTTTTTGCCTTTAGTGGCGACTAAGCCTGCACCCAAACCGAGAAGAGCTAAACCTGCTGCTACTGCTACTTGGCTTGCAGCACTTCCTGTATTTGGCAACTGCTCTTTTTGAGCTTGATTAGCTTTACTTGAAGCAATTTCTTTTGTATCTGCTTTTTCTGATACTTGTGGTTTTGTAATTTCTTGAGGTACTGGTTTGGTCGTTTCACCAGCTGTACCGACTTCGATGATGCGATCCTGAGCTATAACTTTATCATAGCTATCTTTTTCAGTTCGCTTGCCATTTTCAACTTCGATTAAGTGAACACGGATACCTTGTCTTCCTTCTTGAAGGATGCGAGTTTGACCTGCTGGAAGTTTGTCATTCTTTTGTTCCTGAACTTTGAAATCAATGATTTCTTCTTCTGAGATAAGCTCAGGAAGATTAAGAACGAGGTTCTTAACTTCGTCTTCTGGAAGAGAAGTTCCTGGTTTAGTACCAACTTCTACTATACGATCTTGAACAGCGACTTTATCGTAAGTTTCTTTAAGCTGACGTTTTCCATTTTCCACTTCAATCAAGTGAAGACGGATACCTTTTTGACCTTCTTGGACAACACGAGTTTCTCCTAGGTACAACTTATCAGACTTACGCTCCTGAACCTTGAAGTCGATGGTTTCTTCTTCAACTACAAGTTCTGGTCTGTTAAGGACTAGGTTCTTCACTTCGTCTTCTGGAAGAGAGGTTCCTGGTTTTGTTCCGACCAAGACGATGCGGTCTGTCGGAGCCTCTACCACTTCCCGAAGTTTTTCTTCTTTACTTCCATCAGGATTAATCGCTGAAAAGATACGTTCTTTACCAACTTTTCCTTCTTGTTCTACACGAGTTTCTCCTAGATACAGCGTTGAATCCTTTTTCTCAACTGTCTTGTAGGCCAAATCGTTTTCAACAAATTCGAGTTTTGGAAGTTCTTCTTGTACAGCAGCAACTGTCTTCTCAGAAACTGGTTTTTCCTTGGTCAACTGGATACGGTATTCCTTGACTTGTTTTCCACTTTCTGAAACAAGACGAACAAGTACTGGAAGGCTATCGTCTCCGCTATCTACAACTGTTGAAGCCACTTGGTCTGTTTCCTCAACTGAAACTTTTGGACGTTGTCCGCTATAAGTTACTTGATAGTCTTGACGGTTTTCAGCGAAATCAGGAAGTTCTTTTCCATCTACAAGAATCTTCGATTGAGTGCTTTCTTGAGGCAATTCGCTTGGAGCAAGGAAGGTCATCTCAATTATCGCAACACCCTTCTTATCCGCTTTGCGCTCCATACGCCATCTCATGGCTTTGGCTTTGACAGCTTTAAAGGTAACGTTAATTTCATCACCGGCTTCAATGTCTTTATCCGCACGATAAGGAACAGCTTCCCAATTTTCTGGATTGTTGAATGGATGGTCTGCGTCGTAGGCTTGGTAGTTTGAATAGTAGGTTGGCACTTCAAACTCTGGACCGACATAGCGTTCTAAAACGAGTTTAGATGGTGCATCCGTACCACTATCTGCAAAGAAGTGAAGTTTAGCTTGAGCAACAGTCCGTTCTACAATCTTACCATTTTCACGGAAGATCACACCCGCTGATACTTCTGGATTAGAAGATGGTGTTGGAGACCAGTTTGTCCAACGACGATTTTCAGAATGATCTCTATCATTGATATAGTCAACACGGTCATGAGAACTGTCGTCAATATCATTAGTTGCTGAGGCAAAGGCTTGGTTACTATTTTCATCATAGTTAGGGTTTTCTGAGAGGGCCTCACCAAGTTTGTCTGTCACTCGTACAGAGAATTCCGCAACGAGGTCACTACCAAGGACACGACCTCGAACAGTAAATTGACCTGCTTTTGTCAGATTTTCTGCTGGAACTTCTTCCCATTCAACTGCCAAGTCTTTTGTTTCATAGCCGTCTTTACCTGTGAAGTAAACCGGAACCTTAGTTGGCAATTCAAGTGGTTGACCTACTTGTACCAAACGTGCTTGTTTAACCGCAGCAAGAGGTTTACGAGAAAGTAAGTCTTTGTCCTTAGTGAAATGTAGACGGTATTCTCCTAAGATGTCACCATTTTCAGCTTTCGCGATGACACGAACTGGCTCACCTTCACGAACGCTTGGAACAACCGTCGCAAGACCATTGTTGCTAACACTTGCTGTTACTGTAGGAACTTTTCCATCTACAGACTCAAGATAGTAGTCTGTCAAATCAGGGTTGAAGTTTGCTAATTCTTTACCGTCAACTTGGATTCTCGTTTGTCCTTGTTTGGCTGCCGCAACTTGTTTCGCAAAGATTTGTACCTCTGTGATAGATGTTCCTTTCTTGCTATCAAGTCGAACCATACGAATGCGAACCGCATAGGTATCAACTTTATCAAAACTGAAATGATTCATTTCTCCAGCTTTTAATTGAGCTGGTGCTTTGAGATTGCTTACCTCTTTCCAGTTTGCAGGATCGTTAAAGACATGGTTTTCCTCACCTACAAAGCTAGGATTTTTAGGAGCTGTTGGAACAGTCTTACCAACATAATACTCAATCACATAAGACTTAGGTACACCAACTCCGTGGTCTTCGTGGAATCCGACACTTAGATTATCAACAGAACGTTTGCTCAAGATACCTGAATCTCCGAATAGGACACCGACTGAAGCTTCTGGATTAGTACGATTCCAGTTTGTCCAACGGTTGGCTGGTCGGTCATTAAAGGAAATCAATTTATCGTTGACATTTGAAACAGGGTCGCTTGGATTTGAGTCTGAAGCAAAGGCAAGTGGCAATTCTGAACCGGTCCATTGGTCAGAAATATTTGCTCCTTGCTCAGTTTGAGCAGACACACGAACATGAAGTTTGGTAGTTAATTGCGTACCTTCTAGGCGACCATTAACTGTAAAGACACCTTCCTTGGCGTATTGCTCTGAACGAATCGTATCCCAAGTAACCTTAGCTGATGAAACGTGACCATTTGAATCGTAGGTACGAACACTTTCTGGTAATTGTGGTGCTTCAGCGATTGGTGTTGTCACACTGACTTCTTCAACAGAAACAATACCTTCTACAGAGACTTTAGCACGCGCTTCAAGGTCAATCCCTTCAACTTTACCTAGTACTTCAAAGGTTTGATAGGAGTCTAGTTTTTCTTTCGGAATAGCTTGCCAAATGACTTTATGAGTTTTAGGGAAACCTTTGTCATACTCAACAGTTACTGTTGTTGGAAGAGTAGGTTCTTGATGCAAGTCTGTCACTACATTTACTGGACGGATAGATTGCGCAACCTTCGTCTCAGTATTGGCTTGGATAGTGAGTTCAACTTGGCCTTTAGCTCCCTCATATTCCGCTTTCAGAGTGACTGCTCCAGGCTTATGTAACTCAAGCATTCCTTTACGAACTGCGACTTCCCCTTCACCACTTGTAGAGAAGGTTACTTTATCAGCTGGTAAAACTGCTTGTGTTCCGTCTTGATAGTGAGCGAGGACGGACAATTTCACTGTTTGGTCTTCTTTAAGTGCGTTAGCTTGCTCTACTTGTAGGCTCAAGTGGTCAATTTTTGGTGCTTCTTCAAGGAATTGAATTGCATAGGTTTGAAGAGGGCCACCATCTTTTGGTTGAACATAGATGCTTGCGCGCATGCCGTTTGCTGCACTTGCTTGGACTACAGTAACATCCGCATTTTCAGCACTTGCTACAACTTCTGGCAAGGATGCACCGTAAGCAAGAGTTCGATATTGCATTGGATTTTGAGTAGTAAGACCAGTGACAGCTTCACCACCAACCGTTACAGTTGGTACTGCAGGTGCCGCAGCCTCACCTTCTTCTACTACAAGGGTAGCGTGAATAGTCTCACCACCCAGTTGGCCAGTCATTGGAATACGTGATCCTGCAACTGACAGTTTAGCTTTATCTGTTTCCGCAATCTCCCACTTATCAACTTCGTATTCTTGAACGCTTCCATCCGTTACAGCAATAGAAACGTATTTGTCAACAGCGCTCAAGTCTGTTCCTGGAGCAACACGCTTAACAGTTGGAAGCTCATTTGCAATTGCTAGAATTTCGACACGGGCCTCAACTTCGCGTCCGTCTGCCATACCTTTAACAGTCACAACTCCTGCTTGGCTCACATCAACTGAAGACCAAGTTACTGGACGTTTTTCACGACTGCCATCACTGTAGATAAAACCGACTGTCTTCGGCATTTTTGGCTCTTTCTCAATAACAGTACGTACTTTTGGCACCTCTGTACCTAAAACAGTCTTTTCTTGTCCTTCTTTCTTACCAGTAAAGACGGTGACTTGGTCCGATTTCAAGAGATCTGAATGGGCTGTTAGCGTGAATTTGCCTGCTTGCTCAGTTGATTTAACAATGGCAACCCCTTTACCGTTAAAGGCTCTGCGAATCCAAGAACCATCTGCTTGTGCCTTATAACGTTCACGACTGGCTTGTTCCCCATTATCGACACCGACCAGTTGACCTTGTCCATGCAATTGGAAACGAACCAATTTATTGGCAGTTGGTACCACATTTCCTTCACTGTCTACGATTTCGTAGTAGATGTAGGTCAAGTCTTTTCCATCTGCTGCGATTGCATGCTCTTCCTTGACGAGGCGAACACCTGCTGGTTGGCCTGCAGTAGTGATCTTATCACGTGCAATTTCTTTACCAGCTTCATCACGAGCTACTGCTTCTAAAGTACCTGGTTGGTAAGCAACCTTCCACTCAAGGTAGAGTTCCTTGGCATTGGCACCTTCTTGGTAAGTGCGTCCATCGCTAGTTTGTTTTTTGTTGAAGGTCTTAACTCCGAGAGATTGACCGTTCAAGAACAATTCAACACTTGCAGCATTAGAGTAAGCGCGAACTGGAATCTTTCCTTGTGCATCTTCTACTTTAGAGGCCAAGTCTCTATTCTCCCAGTTCCAGTGAGGAAGAAGGTGAACCATTGGTTTCTTCTTAACAGAAACCCATTGGCTTTGGTAGAGGTAGAAGTCATGTTTTGGAATACCAGCTGTATCAACAATACCAAAGTAAGAACTCTTAACTGGTGTATGGTTTTGGTTGTGCCATGGTGTAGGCTCCCCGATATAGTCTGTACCAGTCCAGATAAATTGTCCTGCGTAACCAGCATTGTCACGGTCAAAAGTCCATGAAGCGGTTGCAGTTTTACCCCAACCAACACGGTCATTTCCATAATCAGACTGTTCGTAATGACGCTCAGGTCCGTTACTATGTTTCAATTCCTGTTCAGGGCGATAGTAACTTCCACGTGTACGGGTAGCTGAAGATGTCTCAGAACCGTAAATCAACCAGTTAGGATGTTTTGCACGAAGAGCTTTGTAGTTGTCTTCAGAATAGTTGAATCCAACCGCATCCAGTTCATCAGCAATTTTCTCATGTCCACCACTACCATTACCGAAACGGAACTTATCTGCACCCATGGTAACGTAACGAGTCTTATCAACATCCTTGATAACTTTGACCAAACGTTTAACAGTTGCTAGAGAGTGGGCATCCCCATTAGCTTCACCGATTTCATTACCAATCGACCACATGAAGATAGCTGGGTTGTTCTTGCCTCTTTCGACCATGGTACGTAGGTCAAAATCAGACCATTTTTCGCCTTTTCGAGCTTCTGGGTGAGTGGCATCTTTTTCAAAGAAACGACCATAGTCATAAGGTTTCTTTCCACCATACCAAGTATCAAAGGCCTCTTCCTGAACCAGCAAACCAAGTTCTGCAGCGATTTGCAAGGTTTGCTCACTAGCAGGGTTGTGGGTTGTACGGATGGAGTTGACCCCCATCTCCTTCATTTGTTTGAGACGACGGTATTCTGCCTTATAGTTTTCTTCTGCTCCAAGTGCTCCGTGGTCATGGTGCAAGGAAACTCCATGGAATTTAATGCGTTCACCATTCAAAGAGAAACCTTCATTTGGAGTCCAGTGATAGTAACGGTAACCAAACAGATCCTTCTTAGCATCCACCAACTGACCATCACGGTAAACACGCGTAATCAATTCGTACAAGGCAGGTTTATCATTTAAAACTGTCCAGAGTTTTGGTCTTTCAACTTCTAAAATCGCATCTAGGCTTGTTGATTCATGTGCTTTCAAGGTACGACTCGCTGTACGAACCAAGCCTGTTACAGCCTGACCACCACGTTCAACGATTTGATACTCTGCTACAAGTTCATGGTCTTTATCGTCTGTATTGACGATTTTGCTGGTCACATGTGTTTCAACCTTGCCATGTTGCTGTTGTTCTAGTTTTGGCGTTAAGATGGTTGTACCATTTTTCTCAACATGAACCTTATCTGTCACTTGCAAGGTCACATCACGGTAGATACCGCTACCTGAATACCAACGGCTACTTGGTTGTTTGTTGATTGCATGGACAGCAATCACATTCTCACGACCATCTTTGTGGAGGTATTTGGTAATATCGTATGAGAACTGGTTATAACCGTTTGGATAATGTCCCACTAACTGGCCATTGACAAAGACTTGAGAATCCATGTAGACACCATCAAAGGTCACACGAACATTCTTCTTGAGATCTTTTTCATCAAGTTTAAAAGTCTTACGATACCAAGCTTCACCACCATTGAGCTGTCCACCTTCGTTTTGGGCAGGTGATTGATGGTCAAAATCGTTAAAGATACTCCAGTCGTGTGGTAGATCCAATTTTTTCCATGACGAAACATCTGCATCTGGTTTCACAGCTTCTTTAGAGTTCGCATTGAGTTTAAAGTGCCAATTTTGATTAAAATTCACTTTTCTGTCTTCAATCATTTGATTTACTTCTTCATTTGTCGCAGCTTTCAAATCTTCCTTAATAGGTTTTTCTTGACTTGAAGCTTGAGATTCTACCTTTGGAGCTGTTTCTTCAGGTTTTAGTGACGCTTTCTCCTCTTTCGGAGCTACAGGTTCATCTTCTTTCTTCTCTAGTTTGCTTTCTTCAATTTGAGCAGCTTGACCTTGATCGACACTTACAGCCTCGTTATTCTCTACTACTGCTTGATCCTGTTTTTCCTCCACTGCTGGACTTTCCTCTTTTGCTTGTTCTACAGTGTGCGCAATAGGAGTTTCATCGGCAAAAACTGGTGATTCTCCAACAACACTTCCTCCAAATAGAAAAGCACAGGTTCCAATCATGACAGAGCAAGCTCCTACAGCAAACTTACGAATACTGTATACTCTTTTACGATTCCAAAAGCCTTTTTCCATAAAATCCTCCTTTAGTAACCGCTTCCATTTCTTTGCAAGCGCATTACTTTTTTATAGCCTTTTATCCTTATTTTATAAAATAATATAGGAAATTTCAATACCCTAAACACAAAAAATCATATTTTTGATTGTTTTTTCTAAAATTTGTAGAAGATTCAAAAAATGTGAATGTAGATTTAGAACAAAAAAACAAACATTTCTTGTCACTCAGTAAAATATCATAAAAAAGTTCCTTACAAAAGGAACTCCTTTTACTTATAGTTAAAGATTCCCCCTGCCAACTTATCAGCTAGCTTGGGAAAGAGGGTATAAAACTTATGGGCTAGGTTCAACAAAACTGGGAGATTGAGTTCCCGTTTGTTTTTTCCTATGGTTTTGACAATCTTTCTAGCCACTGCATCTGGTTCTAAGAGAAAGCGGTCAACCGACTTGAGGTAGGTCCCATCTGGGTCTGCCTGGTCAAAAAAGGCAGTACGAATCGGTCCTGTATTGACTGTTGTCACATAGACTCCATCAGGCATGAGTTCGAGGCGTAGAGCATTGGAAAAACCAATAGCCGCAAACTTGGTCGCTGAGTAGAGGCTAGACTTAGCTGTTGCAATCAATCCTGCCATGCTGACGATATTGATGATATGGCCTTTTCGACTTTCCTTCATGCGCTCCGCAAGGCGACGAGACAGATTCATCAGGGCAAAGGTATTGACCTCGAACATCTGGTGAATGTCTTGATTAGAAATCTTGTCAAATTCTTCAAATATTCCATAACCAGCATTGTTAATCAAGACATCAATCTTACCATAGCGGAGATAGAGGTCAGTTACCAGATCCTCTAGGATCGAGTCATCGGTAATGTCGATTTCAATCAATTCCACATGGGCATGATTTCCATAGAGTTGTCCTAGTTTTTCCTTATTTCTACCTAGTAAGATGAGTTGGTCATCTGGCAAAAGTTTGACCATTTCTTGGGCTAAGCCACCGCTAGCACCTGTAATGAGAATTGTTCGCATACTTATCCTTTTTCAATCTTTTAGATTTCCACTTCTTCCAAGTCTTTAACCACATGGACATTTTCAAAAATCGTTGCAGCATCTTTCTTAAGCTGGCTGATATCTTTTGAAAGGAAACGGGCACTGATATGGTTGAGCAAGAGGCGTTTGGCTCCAGCTTCTGCAGCAACCTGAGCAGCCTGCATGTTAGTAGAATGACCATGATTACGAGCGATTTTTTCATCGCCCTTGCCATAAGTGGACTCATGGACAAGGACATCAGCGTTGACAGCTAGACGGACACTGGCATTGGTTTTTCGGGTGTCACCAAGAATGGTAATAATCTTTCCCGGACGAGGAGCTGAAATATAGTCTGCTGCCTTAATTTGAGTTCCATCTTCCAGAACAACATCCTGACCGTTTTTGATTTTTCCAAAAAGCGGGCCAAATGGAACACCAGCAGCCTTAAGTTTTTCAGCATCCAAAGTTCCTTCAAGATCCTTTTGCATGACACGATAACCAACACAGAAAATAGTGTGGTCCAGTTCCTCTGCGTACACAGTGAATTTATCGGTCTCAAGGATTTTCCCTAGTGAATTTTGGTCAAACTCATGAAAATGAATGCGGTAAGGCAAACGAGAACCTGACACACGTAAACTAGTTAAGACAAAGGACTTGATCCCTTGCGGTCCATAGATGTCCAAATCTGTCTGCTCTTCATTAGCCTGAAAAGCACGACTAGAAAGAAAACCAGGCAATCCAAAGATGTGGTCTCCATGTAAATGGGTGATAAAGATTTTGCTGATTTTTCGTGGTCGAATCGTAGTTTCCAGAATGCGATTTTGCGTCCCTTCTCCACAGTCAAAGAGCCAGACTTCGTTAATCTCGTCCAAGAGTTTGAGGGCGAGGCTTGAAACGTTGCGGGCTTTGGAGGGCTGACCAGCCCCCGTTCCTAAAAATTGAATATCCATTCGATACTTTCTAATTAATCAATATATAACATAGCGGTGCGGTTTTCCGATCGGAAATAGCGCTTGCCAGAAAAAGCAGCAGCTTCTTGCAGTAAATCCTCTTGGCTGTAGCCTTTGAGACGCTTGCGACCATCAGCTAAGCTTTCCAAATCTGTTAAAGCTGTGAGATTTTCTACACTAACCACTTCCTCGTCCCCGACAGCTTTCATGTAAATCTTTCCAGACTTTTCAAAGACCAACTGATGAGGGAAAATTTGCGCAATCTCAAAGAGTAATTCATCCGTAATTGCTTCCTCAGTCTCTGAGAAAATGCGACCTAGTCCTTCTTCCTCATAGCAAAAGCCAAAAGATTTTCCTGATAGATTGAGGCGAATAAAGGGCTTGCTTTCTAGAGTGAAACTTGGTTCAGCATTATAGAGGTTCAGTTCCTGACTAAGTTCTGAATAATAATCCGTCGCAGCTTGAGGGCTCTTTTTCTGGTACAGCTCGGCAAAGTAGGCATTCACTACGCTGGGTGGAGGTGTAATGAGAGCTAGTTGCTCCTCTTCAGACCTACCAGCTAAAAGCTGGTCCAGATAGACCTTGTCTAAACTTGTATAGCCACCATACTTGAGAGCTAATGATTTGATATCAGTCATAAAATTCTTCTAATCTCCATTTATTTTTCTCAGAAATGAAGCCTGTGATGACTTCGCCGTCATCTTGGTAGTCACGATCTTCAAGAATCGCTACACTTTCCAAATCATGAATCTTGTAGGACTTAGAAAAAGGGACGCGCAGGGTAAATGCTTCAAAAATATCCTTGATTTTCTCTAAAAATAAAGCCTGCAACTGCTCACGACTATACTTCGACTTGGCAGAAATGAGGGCATAAGGTGTTTGAGTAGGCGTGAAATCCTCCACCAAATCCGCTTTATTATAAAGGGTCAAACGAGGAATATCCTCCATGTCCAAATCTTTCATGATAGACAGAACCGTTTTTTCATGCTCCTCATGATAAGGATTGCTGGCATCAATGACATGAACTAGAAGGTCTACATGCTTGCTTTCTTCCAAGGTAGACTTGAAACTTGACACCAACTCTGTCGGTAGATCTTGGATAAATCCAACGGTATCTGTCAAGGTTACCTGTAGATTGCCCCCCAGATGGATGCTTTTAGTTGTTGCATCTAGAGTTGCAAAAAGCTCATCCGCTTCATACTGGGTCTTGCTGGTCAAAATATTCATAATAGTTGACTTCCCAGCATTAGTGTAACCTATCAAACCAATCTTAAAGGTACTTGATTCCAAACGTTTTTCTCGAACTGTCGCTCGGTTTTTCTCAACCACCTTGAGTTGACGTTCGATATCTGTAATCTGGTTGCGAACACTACGTCGGTTCAGTTCCAACTGACTCTCACCTGGACCACGGGAACCAATTCCCCCTGCCTGACGACTAAGCATAATCCCTTGTCCCACCAAGCGAGGTAAGAGGTACTTAAGCTGAGCCAAATGAACTTGGAGTTTCCCTTCATGGCTACGAGCCCGCATGGCAAAGATGTCCAAAATCAACTGCATACGGTCAATGACTTTTACTCCAAGAATTTCCTCCAAATTGACATTTTGCCGTGGAGTCAAGCGATTATTGACGATGACAGTAGTAATTTCCTCAGCATCCACCATTCGCGCAATTTCTTCCAACTTACCAGAGCCAACAAAAGTCTTGGAATCATACTTTTCACGTTTTTGCCTGTAGCTATCTACAACAACTGCCCCAGCTGTCTTAGCTAGACTGGCCAATTCTTCCATGGAGAGGTCAAAATTATCCATGCCTTGTAGCTCAACACCAATCAGCAGGACCCGTTCCTCTTTTTTCTCCGTTTCAATCATTTAAAAACTCCTCAATCTGGCTTAGAATGCGGTCCTTCACGCCAGACTCTCCGATTTGATAAAAGGTCACCTGCATGCGATTACGGAACCAGGTCAGCTGGCGCTTAGCAAAACGACGCGTTGCCTGTTTAAGACTCTCGCTGGCTTCCTCGAGTGTCTGCTCCCCACGAAAATAAGGAAAAAGTTCCTTGTAGCCAATGCCTTTGGCAGCCTGCACATCTGGATAATGGTCAAAAAGCCACTTAGCCTCGGCCAAAAGCCCGGCCTCAAACATCAAATCCACTCGGTGGTTGATACGCTCATAGAGTTTACTGCGTTCATCATCCAAGCAGATAATCAACGGTTGATACAAAGTCTCTTGATTCTCCAAATCCTGAGCAAAATGGGCGATTTCCAAGGCCCGCATAGCACGACGACGGTTAAACTGGGGAATTTCAAGGCCAGCTTGCTTCACGAGATGGACTAATTCCTCATCTGAATAAGGCTCTAAACTAGCTCGATAGGCTAATATCTCCTCATGAGGTGTCTCCCCACCTAGATGGTAGCCTTCCAAGAGGCTCTGAATATAAAGCCCTGTTCCTCCAGCGATAATAGCTAGCTTGCCACGGCTTTTAATATCCTCAATAGCTTTCTTAGCTTCTGAAACAAAATCAAAAGCCGAGTAAGACTCGGTCACCTCTCTGACATCAATCAAATGATGAGGAACTGCAGCTTGCTCCTCTGGACTAGCCTTGGCCGTCCCAATATCTAGCCTCCTGTATACTTGCTGACTGTCACCGCTAACCACCTCTCCACCAAAGCGCTTGGCTACTTCAATAGCCAGGGCTGTTTTCCCAACAGCAGTCGGTCCAACAATCACAATTATTTTTGTTTTCATCTTTTTTCCTTGAAAAATTCCCATTTTTTCGTTACTATTATTATATCACAAAAAGGTCGGTCAGAAAAATGCTACCTCTTGAGGAGCCTGGCTGATCGGGAAGATAAAGGAGGAAGACTCATGGCTAAAGGATTCGCTAAAGGTCTTGTAACAGGTGTCGCAGGAACTGTCGCTGCCGTTGCAGGTGCAGTATACGCAATTAAAAAGAAAGTGATTGAGCCAGAAGAGCAAAAAGCAGCTTTCATCGAAGAAAACCGCAAAAAAGCAGCTCGCCGCCGCGTATCACATTAAGCAACAAAAGAAGTTGAGAAATCTCAACTTCTTTTTATTTTCTTAAATAGCCAAATCAAACTTCAGCTGTGGCTTGACCGGATCATAGTCAACCAACTCAAAGTCCTCGGCTTTGATATCAAAGAAATTGGTCCCATCAGGAACATTTAAAACCAAGCGTGGTTGGCAGTTTGACGGTTCACGACGGAGCAATTCCTCTGCTTGTTCAAACTGATTATCATAGATATGGAGGTTGTTGATAAAATAGAAAAACTTCCCAACCTTCCATCCAAAATGCTTGGCAATCATCATCTGAAGAGCCACATACTGCATAGCATTGATGTGGTGGGCCACCAGCATATCATTTGAACGCTGGGTCAAGGTCGCATCTAGATAGATTTCCCCATCAACACGACGGACATCAAACATGGTCTGAAAAGCGCATGGAAGAAGACCATCTGTCTCCTCAAAAGCTTGATAATCCCAGAGCGAGATGATATTGCGACGATTCCAAGGGTTGGCTTCCAACTGTTTGAGAATTTTATTGATGATGTCGTGTTTCTTAACAACTGCCCCATAGCGCTCACCGATGGTTCCTGTATCCCCCACTTCCCAGTCATTCCAGTAGTGAACATTGTACTTGTCATTTAGCACCTCTAAGCTATTAGACTGGTCTTGGTAAATCCAGAGCACTTCCTTGATGGCAGATTTGATCGCAATGGGACGCAAGGTTGTGATGGGAAATTCGCCCTTAGACAAATCATACTCGGCAAAGGCACCCGTTACGTACTTGGAGTTGGCAACAGTCCCATCCTTGTACTTGGGACGTGCCTGCTCGGAAAAGACGCCGTCTTTGAGGATTCGTTCAATATTCTCTTTAAAAATCGTATCAGCTTTTGTCATTTACTCTCACCTCATTTATAGTCTTAACTAGTATAGCATAAAAAAAGAAAGGAGGAAAATCACTCGCTTCTAGAAAGCAATTTTCTCCTTTTTTATTTTACTGCAATACAAGTGATGCTGCTCCAATAACTCCAGCGTCATTTCCTAGAGTTGCAAGAGCTAGTTTAGTTGTTGTGCGTACTTGTGGGAAAGTATTTTCGTCGTAGACTTTTTGAACACCTTGTAGAAGGAATTCTCCCGCAGCTGACACCCCACCACCGATAACGATTGTTGAAGGGTTGAGGATGGAGCCGATGTTGGCACACGCGATTCCCAAGTAACGTGAGAAGTTACGGTAAACGATCAAAGCAAGGTCGTCCCCTTCTTTAGCCAAGTCAAAAACAGTTTTGGCTGTTACTTCTTCACCGTCGTCTATCAAGCGTTTCAAGGCCGCATCGCCTTCGTATTCATCTGCATATCGACGAGTCAAGTTGACAATCCCTGTTGCAGAAGCAACTGTCTCAAGACAGCCTTTTTTACCACAGGTACATGAGATTGGTTGGTCAAAGTCAACAGTGATGTGGCCAAGCTCTCCTGCTGCACCAGCAACACCGTGGAGCAATTTGCCTTCTGCCACGATACCGCCACCAACACCTGTACCAAGTGTCATAAAGACAACGTCTGGTTGGTTTTCACCAGCCCCCATCCAGCGCTCACCAAGAGCAGCTACGTTGGCATCATTGTCAATGAAGAATGGAATCCCCAAGGCTTTTTCAATCTTTTCTTTAATTGGTTGAAGGGTTTTCCAGTTGAGGTTGTAGGCACCGATAACAGTCCCTTTTTCACGGTCAACCACACCAGGTGATCCCATTCCAATACCTCGGAAATCCGTAGCTGACAATCCAAGCAAGTCCAAACGATGTTGAATAGACTCAATCATATCATCTACAATATGGCTTCCTTCATCCAAAATATTAGTCTTGATAGACCATTTTTCTTGGATTTCTCCCTCTTGAGTTAAAATTGCAAACTTGATAGATGTTCCACCAAGGTCAATCCCAATAATCTTTTGACTCATCATATTCTCCTTTTTAATTGAAAATGCTTACAGATATAGTATAACAAAATCGTTAGATTTGTGCAAAGGTTTGCAGGCTACAAGCCAAAATTAAAACATCTCATTTGCTTCACTATTTGTAAAAATTAGTCACCTAAATGTTGAATGGCATAGTTTGCTTCTTCTTTAGTAAATTTTCTAAAATAAGGAGAAGTTAGCCTCTCATAAATTTCTGTCTTTGATAAATTGGCATTCTTTCGGTATTCTCTTGCTTGAGCTAAGGCATTCGCCTTATAGTCTGCTTGCAAATGATTGATAGCATATTGTGCAGTGTCACTATTAAAACCTTCATAAATTAACATCTCATAAATTCTTTTTTTTGACAAATGAATCCTATTATAATCTTGTGCTGTCTTTAAAGCTGCTGAGTATGGATTCCCGGCTGCTGGTTTTGGTTGTCGCACACCATCGTTTCCTACATAGTAACGACCACCATCTACCCATTTACCCCTTACCATTTTGCCTTCAGAATTAACATAGTAACGGCCACCATCTACCCATTCATTCTTGGCCAACTTTCCATCTGATTTATAATAATAGTCCCCTACCCATTTATTGCGGGCAATGCTTCCTTCTGGTGTTAAATCTAGTTTTTGAATGGCATAGTCTGCTTCTTCTTTTGTAAATTTTCTAAAATAAGGAGAAGTTAGCCTCTCATAAATTTCTGTCTTTGATAAATTGGCATTCTTTCGGTATTCTCTTGCTTGAGCTAAGGCATTCGCCTTATAGTCTGCTTGCAAATGATTGATAGCATATTGTGCAGTGT
This sequence comes from Streptococcus sp. NPS 308, assembly GCF_002355895.1. Lineage (NCBI taxonomy): Bacteria > Bacillati > Bacillota > Bacilli > Lactobacillales > Streptococcaceae > Streptococcus > Streptococcus sp. NPS 308. Next base: position 622,746 of record NZ_AP017652.1, on the reverse strand, counting down.
CACTATTAAAACCTTCATAAATTAACATCTCATAAATTCTTTTTTTTGACAAATGAATCCTATTATAATCTTGTGCTGTCTTTAAAGCTGCTGAGTATGGATTCCCGGCTGCTGGTTTTGGTTGTCGCACACCATCGTTTCCTACATAGTAACGGCCACCATCTACCCATTTACCCCTTACCATTTTGCCTTCAGAATTAACATAGTAACGGCCACCATCTACCCATTCATTCTTGGCCACCTTTCCATCTGATTTGAGATAATAATTTCCTACCCATTTGTTGCGAGCGTAGCTGCCTTCTGCTGTTAGATAATAATATGAACCATAGTTTTTATCATAAATCCAGTCACTTTTAACCTTTTTTCCATCAGAATCAACATAATAACGACCACCATCTACCCATTCATTTTTAGCTCTCTTTCCATCTGATTTGAGGTAGTAATTTCCTACCCAGCCAGACTGAACTTTAGATTGTGATTTATCCTGTTTAGGAGTTGTTTCTTTAGCTTTTTCAGTAGGTTTTTGTGCTGGTGTTTTTGGTTTCTCAGCTGGTTTTGGTGCTGGCGTTTTCGGTTTCTCAGCTGGTTTTGGTGCTGGCGTTTTCGGTTTCTCAGCTGGTTTTGGTGCTGGCGTTTTCGGTTTCTCAGCTGGTTTTGGTGCTGGCGTTTTCGGTTTCTCAGCTGGTTTTGGTGCTGGCTTTGGCGCTGGTTTTGGTTGCCACACACCATCGTCTCCTACATAATAACGACCACCATCTACCCATTCATTTTTGGCCATCTTACCATCTGATTTTAGATAGTAATTACCTACCCATTTGTTGCGAGCGTAGCTACCTTCTGCGGTTAGATAATAATAGGATCCATAGTTTTTGTCATAAATCCACTCAGCTTTAGCCATCTTACCATCTGATTTTAGATAGTAATTGCCTACCCATGTGTTGCGAGCGTAGTTGCCTTCTCCTGTTAAATAATAGTATGACCCATAGTTTTTGTCATAAATCCATTCATTTTTAGCTCTCTTCCCATTTGATTTGAGATAGTAATTACCTACCCATGTGTTGCGAGCGTAGCTGCCTTCTCCTGTTAGATAATAGTATGACCCATAGTTTTTATCATAAATCCATTCATTCTTGGCCATCTTGCCATCTGATTTAAGATAGTAATTGCCTTCCCAAGCATTTTGGACATAGTTTCCCGAAGCATTTAGATAGAAATAAGAATTAGCTTTTTTATCAAAAATCCACTTATTAGTAACTTTAGTACCATTTTCATAGTACGATGAGCCTACCCAACCAGACTGAGCTGTAGATTTGGACTTATCCTCTTTAGGACTTGTATTTTTAGGTTTCTCAGCAGGTTTTTGAGCTGGTGTTTTCGGTTTCTCAGCTGGTTTTGGTGCTGGTTTTGGTGCTGGTTTCGGCGCTGGTTTTGGCTCTGGTTTCGGTGCTGGTGTTTTTGGTTTCTCAGCAGGGTTTTGAGCTGGTGTTTTCGGTTTCTCAGCTTGATTTGGCGCCGAAGTTGTATTCTCTTTTACAACCTTACCATTTTTAGACGCATCCTTTTCTTGAGCAGAAACATGCTGAGCCGAAAAAGGAAAGTCTCCAGTTGTATCTGCAAATGAAATAAGTCCCAGTGTTGCAGTTGCTAAGCTGGTTACTAAAATTTTTTTTGATTTTTTCATAAAAATCTCCATTGTTTTTAATGATTTATACCTATAGTATACCATATACTTAATTTTTTTACACTCAAATAATAACTATTTATGAAAGCCCTATTTTAAAATGAAGTGCAACACAAAAGACATGTTCATCTGATATACTAGAGTTGCGAAAAACAATATAAAGGAAGATGAACATGTCCACTCATTATTCTCATACAAGCACTTATCTGAAGCTGAGCGACTAGAAATTGAATCTTATTTAAACGTAGGACTCAAATCTGCTGAGTTTTCTCGTAGACTGGGGGAAACTGCTCTACTATTACTCGTAAAATGAATCGTGGTTCCATAACACAAGTGAAATAAGTCAATGGGCAGAAGATCTATTACCTACACCGTTATGCAGATGCTACCTATAACCGTTATCATTATGCTAGAGAAGCCAGCTATTATTTGAAACTAGATCGTTTATCGGACAACTTTCTGAAAGAATTTACAGAAGTAATGGGAGAGAAACCAACGGGACATAGCATAGATGCCTTTGTTCACACCTATAAACTCCAACCCCTTTTTGAAATTGGAAAATCCATTCTGTTCTAAGTGGAAAGACAATAGGAGAACCTTCTATTTTGAACTTGGCTATAGTCCGCAAAAAAAGCTGTTTGAGTTCACTCAAACAGCTTTAAAGATACTCTCTTAATTAGAGGAACAACTTTGTTGCACTTGACTTGTCAATCAGTGTTAAAATAGTTATTCTAAATAATTAGTCGTCAAGATGTTGAATGGCATAATTAGCTTCTTCTTCTGTAAAGCCATCTATATAAGAAGTCAATTGATTGAAAAGACCAGATTTAGACATATTAAATAATTTTCTATAGTTCTTAGCATTAAACAATGCATTATACTTATAATCAGCTTTTAGATGATCAATAGCATATTGAGCTGCATCATTTGAAAATTTATCAAATTGAGAAGTTAATTGTCTATACATACGTTTTTTTGACATATGGAATAGCGAGTTATAACTCTTTGCCTTTTCTAAAGCAGCAGAATATTCACTATTGGTTGATGATTTGGTTTCCCATAATCCATTAGCTCCTACATAGTAACGACCACCATCTACCCATTCACTTTTAGCCATCTTACCGTTTGATTTAAGATAGTAATTTCCTACCCAAGTACTACGAGCGTAACTTCCCTCTGAAGTCAAGTAGTAGTACGAACCATAGTTCTTATCATAAACCCACTCACTCTTAGCCATCTTACCATTTGACTTCAAATAGTAGTTGCCTGACCAAGCATTGCGAGCATAGCTACCTTCTGCTGTTAGGTAGTAGTATGAACCATTGTTCTTATCATAAATCCACTCACCTTTAGCCATCTTACCATTTGATTTCAAATAGTAGTTGCCTGACCAAGCGTCACGAGCATAGCTACCTTCTGCTGTTAGGTAGTAGTACGAACCATAGTTCTTATCATAAACCCACTCACCTTTAGCCATCTTACCATTTGATTTGAGATAGTAATTACCTACCCATGTGTTGCGAGCGTAGCTACCTTCTGCTGTTAGATAATAGTATGACCCATAGTTTTTATCATAAATCCATTCATTCTTGGCCATTTTACCATCTGATTTAAGATAGTAATTGTCTACCCAAGCATTTTGGACATAGTTTCCCGAAGAATTTAGATAGAAATAAGAATTAGCTTTTTTATCAAAAATCCACTTATTAGTAACTTTAGCACCATTTTCATAGTACGATGAGCCTACCCAACCAGACTGAGCTGTAGATTTGGACTTATCCTCTTTAGGACTTATATTTTTAGGTTTCTCAGCAGGTTTTTGAGCTGGCGTTTTCGGTTTCTCAGCTGGTTTTGGCGCTGGTTTTGGTGCTGGCTTTGGCTCTGGTTTCGGCGCGGGTTTTGGCTCTGGTTTCGGTGCTGATTTCGGCGCTGGTGTTTTCGGTTTCTCAGCTTGATTTGGCGCCGAAGTTGTATTCTCTTTTACAACCTTACCATTTTTAGATGCGTCCTTTTCTTGAGCAGAAACATGCTGAGCCGAAAAAGGAAAGTCTCCAGTTGTATCCGCAAATGAAATAAGTCCCAGTGTTGCAGTTGCTAAGCTAGTTACTAAAATTTTTTTTGATTTTTTCATCAAAAATCTCCTTTAAATTTTTATTGTTTACGGTTACATTATAACACAAATATGTATTAATATATACTAAAAACTATTAATCTATAAAACTCACAATACTATTAATTCCAACTCATACAAGCCTCTGACTGCATTACAGCCATAGATAGTCTCCGCTTGGTTCAAGTCTGCCAAAGTCAAAACTTTTTCCTCTACCTGTCCTCTTTCCAGCAAATGCTGACGATAAGTTCCTGGTAAAATTCCTAGACTGGTAGGCGGTGTGTAAAGTTTTCCAGCAATTTTCAGAACTAGATTCCCGATAGAGGTTTCTAATAGCTCTCCTGCCACATTATGGTAAATGATTTCCTGTTCCCCTAAGCTCAGGTGCGGTCTGTGAGTGGTTTTGAAGTAGGTAAATGATTGATTCAAATCTGCTTCTTGCAGACAAAGTTTGGCTTTGCAGAAACTTGGACTGAGGGGGGCTAAGATTTGGCGACTGAGTTCTATCTCTCCAGATTTGCTGAGACTAATTCGTAAACGGTAGTCTTGGTGGGAATCACAAGCTTGACACTCTTCCTCTATCTTTTGTCTCAGTTCTTCTAGATCAAAAGGATAAGCAAAATAACGACTCGCCTTTGTCAGTCTTTCCAGATGTTGATCTTCAAATAGCAGGCTCTTCTGGCTGACTCTTCCTGTAGTAATCAATTTGAAACGAGCTTGTTTACGATAGAGAACAGCCGCCTTTTGATGAACTTCTCGGTATTCAGATTCCCAAGTACTATCCCATGTAATCCCTCCGCCAACTCCATAGATGGCTTTCCCTTGATGCAGTTGGATAGTCCGAATGGCGACATTGAAAATTCGTCGCCCATTTGGAAGTAAGAGACCAATCGTTCCACAGTAGACTCCTCTGGGTTGTGGCTCCAAGTCCTTGATGATTTCCATAGTCGCAATTTTCGGTGCTCCTGTGATGGATCCACATGGAAAGAGGGAGCGAAAAATGGCAACCAAGTCCACATCCGGTCGTAACTGACTCTTGATGGTCGAAGTCATTTGCCAAACGGTTGAATACTGCTCCACTTGACACAGACGTTCTACATGCTCACATCCAACTTCAGAAATACGGTTCATATCATTGCGCAAAAGGTCTACAATCATCATATTTTCAGAGCGATTTTTAGGATCCTGTTCTAGCCAACTAGCTTGGGCAAGGTCTTCTTGGTCAGTCACTCCCCGCTGGGTTGTTCCCTTCATTGGACGAGTCGTTAATTCTCGGTCATTTTGCTCAAAAAAGAGTTCTGGACTCATGGAAATCACTGCCATCTCATCATGTTCAACATAGGCATTGTAACCCGCCTCCTGTTCTACCACCATGCGATTGTAGATGGCAAAAGGATTGGCACTTAGGTCTTGCTTGAGTTGGACGGTGTAGTTGACCTGATAGGTGTCCCCCTGACGCAAATGATGGTGAATCTGCCCAATAGCCTTTTCATAGTCTGCTTCAGACGTTACTTCCTGCCACTTTGAAGGCAGATCTACTTCCTCATAAGTCAGTGGAATAGGGGATGTTTCCACCCTATCGTGAACGGTAAAGTAAAGCAAATATTCGCCCAGTAGAGGAAGCTTGTGAACTGCTAGCTTTTCCTCAAAAGCAGGTGCAGCCTCATAGCTGACATAGCCCACGACATAATAGCCTTGCTCTTGGTAGCTTTCCACTTGTGCTAGCAAGTCCGCCACTTCTGCTAAATCTCTCGTTTTTAACTCTTTAATCGGCTGGGTAAAGGTGTATCTCTCCCCCAAAGCCCTAAAATCAATCACTGTTTTTCTATGCATATCTTAAGTATAGCACAAAAAGGCAGATACAGACAAAGCTGATCTACCTTTTTAGTCATTTCGACTTTATAACGATGTTTTGGTAAATAAATTTCCAGAGAATCCATCTGATTTTTGAAGGAGCTGTTTGTAAACCTTCCATTTAAGATCTTCAGTATTTTTATAATGATTCTTTATATTTGGATTTTCCAAGCTATCTAGGTCTTTTTGAACAGCTTCATCAAATAAGGACTTTAACTCAGCATAAGTAGAGATAGATCTGCCATTGATTTCGATTGTAGTGAAGCCGTTTTGAGCTTTGTCATAGACTTCTTTATACCAATGTTTCTTCCATGCTTCAAGAGTATCAAATTGCCCATTAGAGATTTTCTTGATAATGAAGTCATCACCCAACAACCCTTTGTTTTCATTGTTAGCTTCCGCCTTATATTTGTTTGAAGCGTAACCAATAAATCCGTTAAGATAACCATAGTATCCCCACATACGGAAAGCATTATGTTTGAATGAAATCGAACCAACTGTACTCTTGCTAGTATTACCACCAAAGATACCCGACATCATATTTACGGTTTGGTAAGCACTGTCAAAACCTTCCGAACGATAACGTCCGTTCCCTGGCATACCATGTTTTGTAACGAAGTTATGATCAACCAATTGATCAATGCTCGTAATCGTCAATTTCTTCTCATTATCCGTTAAATCACGTAATTTATCCCATTGATGTGGCTCGCCTTTCAGATTGTTTCGTTCAGCGTTCGTACGCCATTCTCGGTCCATCTTCTTGAACCACTTACTGTTGTCGTCCAAGTGTTTTCCAATAACTGCATCTGCTTCTAGATGGTCCAGCATCATCAGAGCCTCGTTATAGTTCTTCATATAGTGATCAATTTCTTCACGGTTCTTTAACTTATTTGGATCATAATTGTAGATTTGATTGCCATCATTCTGACGTTCATAAGCCATGTTCAAACCTAAGGCGCCGTATTCACCATTTGGATTTGTCAACGATGGTGACTGGAGCATACCTTGCGCAAAGGACTCTAAGTCCGTCCCTTCACGATGATACCAACCGCCATAGTAAGCCATACGATCATTAACATGAGTCGTTTCATGCGTGAAGGCCGATGTACCAAAATCACTTATCAACTCTGTCATAACAAAGTAGACAGCATCTTGCTGATTTGGAGCTGCAAAGATATATGCGTAAGCACCATATCCATACTGATAGCCATGATATTTATGAATCCGTCCAAAGAACTCTCGAATCGGAGCATAATCTGGTTTCCCATCCTTGTGACCATATCGGTTTGCCCAACCGATACCAGGCGCATCATGATTGTCCCAAACAGGTGTTGGAACACTATTTTCACTCTTGAGGAGCTTATTACGTACATTATCAGCAGCTAATTTTGACCAAAAGTCTAAGTAGTTCACCTGCTCTTTTGCTCTCTTATTGATTTCACTCTTGAAGGCTTCACGAGCCTCCTCAGTATTTTTACCATATTTTTCAAAAGCACTAAAAGAAATGGTATTATAGGTCGAAATCATGAAGAGATGCGAGTTCTTCAAGTTTAATAGAGGCAAAATCATCCGACCATGCACGCCATTATTAATCCCTTCATACAGACGATACTTCTTATGAGCAAAATCGGGGTTCAGTGATGGCTGTTCTACCACATAAGCATTCTTTTCAATTGCCTTTTTAAACCAAACATTCATATCGGTTTCATTTGTAAACAATTTCATGTTATATGTTAGAAACTCATGAAGGCTTCCTTTACCTGTAGCACCTGCAATCACTCGACTATACGCATCTTGGGATTGGTCGCCCTTAAGATTGTTCTCTTTTGAGCCGATAGTGATCAAGCGATCTAAGACATTCACGTTCTTACCATAAAAATCTGGTTTAAACATCATAATATCTTTGATCGACAATTCATCATATTTAATGCCATAGTATTGGTTCAAATAAGCAAGCCCCATCATAATGTTGGCCTTATTGTCTTTAACTTTCTTAATGAAAGCACGTTGAGCTGCTTCATCATCATTTAGTTGATGATCTTCATTTTCAACAATTTGTTTCACCAAGTTTCCAAGATTTTGTTTTACTTCATCAAAACTTTCTTCTAAGAATAAATCGCGAATGTAACCATTTTTTCGTTCATCCGTGTTTTCTTGCGGTTTGTTCCGCTTGTCCATTAACGCACGCACTTCAGGTGAAATCAATTCAACACCTGCTAATTTTGCTTTAATATCGTTGATTAATTGTGTTCTATCTTTAACAACCATGTTTGGTGTATAGACAACATCACCTAATCCTTCAATACTATATTCACGAACTTGTTGGACTTGAGAATCAGCTTTACGTGTGACAACTTTTTCTTCCTTAGTACCATCAGCATAATGAATCATAATATGATCAACATCTGACAAGTCAGTTACAAATTGCCCATCTTTCATACCTGTAACAGAAAGAACTTCTTTCGTAACCAAGTTTGAACTAGCTTCCAATTTATTGGCCTGATTGACAATCCACTCCTTATTATAGAAAGGTTGTAATTTTTCGATATTGCGATAAGCAAGTTCCCGGTCAATTCTGTAGTCTTGAGTATCTTTATAGGTCTTATCTAATGATTTCGTATTGTTAAGAGTGTCCTCAATTAGAGGTTTAATTTCAAACTTATCAGCAGTGATTCCCATTGCATCAATCTTGGTATTAGCTTCTTCGAGACTAATTTCCCTAATTCTATGTGAACGAGAATATTTGAACGAATGTTTACCCGCACTAACATCTTTTACAACAAAGTTTCTTTCAAGAGCATTATTCGTGAAGTATCCCCCATCGTAATCAATATCACCGGAACCATAGAATTCTTCACCGTTCTCAACTTTCATCATTGAAACATTATTTTCAAGTTTGCCCCATACCCAGTTCTTACTGATGAAACCTCCAACATCTACAGGTGATTTAACTTTAATTGTTCCTTTAGCAACTGAATTTCGTACAGTCCCATATTTACCGATGCCATTAGGGTCCGAACTATTGTCAACAGTAGACGCAAGACCAGCAACCCGAGCCTTAGTTGCTGTAATATCAGCTTCTACATATGTTTTATTCGCATGGCCTTTCCAAATCTCACCCACAATACCAGCAAGATTCCATCCTTTATCCCCAACACCATCAATTTTACCAATGAAAGCAACATTATTAACTTTAGCGCCCTCACCATCTAATTTATTAACCACACCAGCAATATCATTTTTCGCAATAATATGGCCTGTAACTTTGACATTTTCGATTACAGCATTTTTAACAATTCTTGCAACGGGTGCAATATTTTCTGCCCAAGGCATATTAATATTCACATTGCCAAGATTGATATTCTTCACAGAAGCATTTTCAATACGCTCAAACAATGGTCGAGCGATATTATGAATGGTATACTGTTTTCCATCAACACTTGTTAAATGACCATTAAATACACCTGGTACATATTGTTTATTTGGAGTTGGAACATTTGCTGCGTTCAAATCTGCACCAAGCTTAAACGTCCCCTTACGATTAGCCTGCATAGCTTTTACCAATTCATTGAAATCGTAGTAGACATTCTCTTCGTGAGATTTTGGCTTGGCAAAATAATGAACATATTCTTCACTGAGTTCATTACCATTAGTATGCTGAACTAGATCAGGAGCTTTAGCAGTGACCTTGTATAGTGTTTTTCCATCGACAGTAACTTCTTCGATTTTATCCACAGCAAGACGGGTCACCTTATTATCATGCGTAGCGATTTTTAGATAGTATGGTTTTACATCAGTTGGAACAGAAGTTAAGAAGCTACTATCCGTTTCAACACCATCAGTATCAACACTTATTAAGCTTGTTTCTTTAATATTTTTGACTTCAACTTTTTTGAGGTCAATTCTTAGTGGTTCTTCCCTTAGAATTTCTTCTTCATCACCTTCACCACGGTCATAAACCATTTTGGTTTCGAGTTTATAATCCTTATAGTACTGCAAATCTGTCAGGCTAGCTGTTAAGTTGTCTGGTGAAATAGTCAAAGTTTTGACAATCTCATCACCTTTTTTCAGAGTTAAGGTGATAGATTTAATGGCTACCTTACTTGGATTTTCTAGACTATACTTAACATCTGAAGTACGCTTCAAATCCTTAGGCTCAACTGCTGTGATGGTCAATACTGGTTTTTCAAAGTTTTTAGTTCCTAATTTGACGATACGATCTTGATCCAACTCCAAAACCTGTTCGACAACTTTCGGTGCTTCTTCAGTTTTTAAACCTTTGATAGTTTTGTAAGTCTTTATAACCTTTTTCTGTCCGTCTTTTCCTTCTTGGACAGTAACTCTTTCACCTTTTTTCAGTTGGTCATCTTCTTTAACAACTTCCTTAAATGGAATCTTTTCAAGACTTTCTTCTACCAGAGTTCCTTCAATTGGTTTTGTACCACGACTTATTTTTTTAGTAACCGGTTCTTTGATGACAGTGGTTGTTGTATTTAAAACTTGATCAGTCTCAATACCGTCGAGAGCCTTATAAGTCGTTTTGGTAATTTGACTACCCTTTTCTCCATCTTGGATGACAGTTTCTTCGTCCGTATACTTGGTTGGATCTTCGATAATTTCTATCTTATAGTCAATCTCCGTAGTGGTTTCTTTCGTAACCGCGCCCTCAGCTACTTTATATTCAGGTAACTTTTCTTGAACTACCGACTCACCTTCTTTACCCGTTTCCTGAGTACCTTTGGCTTCAAGCTTGCCTGTATATTCTGCCTGTGGTTCTTGAACTAAAGACTCGCCCTTTTTACCTGGCTCCTGAGTACCTTTAGCTTCAAGCTTGCCTGTATATTCCGCCTGTGGTTCTTGAACTAAAGACTCGCCCTCTTTTCCTGGCTCCTGAGTACCTTTAGCTTCAAGCTCACCTGTATATTCCGCCTGTGGTTCTTGAACTAAAGACTCACCCTCTTTGCCTGGTTCCTGAGTACCTTTAGCTTCAAGCTCACCTGTATATTCCGCCTGTGGTTCTTGAACTAAAGACTCACCCTCTTTGCCTGGTTCCTGAGTACCTTTAGCTTCAATCTTGCCTGTATATTCCGCCTGTGGTTCTTGTACTAAGGATTCTCCCTCTTTGCCTGGTTCTTGAGTACCTTTAGCCTCAACTTTTCCAGTATATGCTTCTTGTGGTTCTTGAGCTAAAGACTCGCCCTCTTTACCAGGTTCTTGAGTGCCTTTAGCCTCAACCTTTCCAGTATATGCTGCTTGCGGTTCTTGAACTAAAGATTCGCCTTTTTTACTGCTTGTGTTGATAGTCGATTTTGATTCTTTAAAGTAACCAACATACTCATATCCTTCAATATGAATAACACCTTTAGCCAAACCTTCATGTGTAGATGCAGAAATAGTTTGGTTATAAGAAAGCAATTCTTTATTTTCAAATGCAAAGGCAGTAAAAGGTACAAAATTGCTGATGCAGATAGAGCTGATTAACAGAATCCCAAGTACTTTACTACGGTGTTTCTTAGAAACTAATAGAACCGCTAGTGAGGCTGTTGCCAATCCAAGACCTGCCAAAGCAAGCTCCTTACTTCCTGTATATGGAAGTTGTTGACTGTTAGTCTCCTTCTTGCGATAAACTACATAAATAATATCTTCATCTTGAAATTCTGTAGGAACCTCATGATGAATCAAGGCTTTTTCAGACTCGGTCAATTCCTGCTCCGCCAAATAACGGTAATGAACACTATGAGCACCACCGACTTCATTGGCGTGCACCTTATCTACTGAAAGGGTACTGGCACCAAAAAGGAAGGCACCAATGGCTACAGGACCTACCCCAACAGTTAGCTTACGAATGGAATATTTGGTAATTTTTTCTAGTTGTTGTTTTGTTTTTTTCATTCTCATGACTTTCTGATAGAATCTTCTGGATACTGCGCACGCGCACCACCAATGAGTTTTGGACGGCTAGCTAGAGCCGTTACATGGGCATACCCAATTTCACGCAGTACAGGGCGAATCGGAACCTGAACATGCTTGACATGCATGCCAATTGCAGTGTCTCCGATATCCAATCCAGCATGAGCCTTGATAAATTCAACTTCAACTGGATCTTGCATAAACTTGAAGGCTGCCAACTGGCCTGAACCTCCTGCATGGAGACTAGGAAGGACGCTGACCATTTCCAGACCAAACTGCTCTGCCACCTGACGTTCAACGACGAGGGCCCGATTGACATGTTCACAACCTTGAACAGCTAGATGAATTCCTTTTTCCTCTAGAATATCTAGGATGGTCTTCACAATGATTTCGCCAATTTCTTGGCTGGATTCCTTGCCAATCTGACCACCTATCACCTCACTAGAAGAAAGGCCCAAAACAAAGATAGCTCCTTGCTTCAAATTAGCCTTGTCTATTACATCTTCTACAATCTGGCTTGTTGCTCTTTGAATGTCTTTTTCCTTCATACTTGATACCTCTTTTGTCATTATCTATCATATCGTTTTTTCTACGTTTTAGCAAGATAGACAACCTAGAAAGCTTGCCCAATTACGCATAAAACTCCCAGAATTGACTGGGAGTTAGCTAGTTTCTATTCCATTTATGTATATTTCAACTGTCGTACCTTTTGAGGGAATAGAATCAATCTTCATTTGGTAATCTTCTCCAAAATGAAGTTTGAGCCGTTGGTCAACATTTTGAAGACCAACTCCCCCACGTTTGAGCTGACTTTGACTACTATCGCTAGTAGCTTGGAAACCAACACCATCATCCTCAATGCGGATGATTAGTCCTGAATCCTTTTTCTGGACGGAAACTTTAATATGTCCCTGTCCATCTTTCTCCTTGATGCCGTGATAAAGGGCATTTTCTACAAGGGGTTGTAGCACCAGTTTAGGCAAGACTAAATTATCAAAGTCAGGATCTTCAGCAATTTCATACTCCAGCTTTTCCCCATAACGTTGTTTCTGGATAAAGAGGTACTGGCGAACATGATTGATTTCATCAGACAGGAAAATCAAGTCCTTTCCTTGATTGAGCGCCAAGCGGAAATAGGTTGCCAAGGACTTGGTCACCTGAACCACTCGCTGACTATCCTGAAATTCAGCCATCCAGATGATAGTGTCCAAAGTATTATAGAGAAAATGCGGATTGATCTGACTTGACAAGGCTTGAAGTTCATACTGACGGGTCGTTTCTTCCTGCCTGCGAATAGCTGCCATCAACTGATCAATCTGATCCAACATAGCATTGAACTGTCGAGTCACTTCTCTCAGTTCATGGGCACCAGTTTCCTTGGCACGCAGATTCTGACCACCAGAAGCAATTTTCAGCATGGTTTCTCTCAAATCCTTCAAAGGAGCAATCCAGCGTTTGAGACTGAACCACACCAAGCAGAGACAGGCAAGAAGAGATGTAACACTAGCAGCAAGCAAGGTCCACATGAGTTGACTCCGAACCTGATCTAACTTCTCCAGTGAAGACACGCCTATAACCGTCCAATCAGTTCCTGCTATCTTTTCCTGACTGACGTAGGATTGGTGATCTGGAGTATAGCCCTGCCCTGTCTCAATATAGGGTTTCATGGCTTCCATTTCACTCGCTGAGCTATAGACAGTACGTTTAGGATGGTATACAAATTCATGCTTTTCATTGATGATAAAGGCAAAACCCTGCTGGCCCAACTGGAGTTGGTTGAGATAGGCTTCCAGAGTTTCGTAGGAAATATCCAAACGAAGCACCCCAAGATTGGCTCCCTTTGCATCAACAAGTTCCTGAGTGACAGAAATGACCCACTGGCTATCCGATTTACGAGCTGGGGTTAAAACTGGCTTAGCTCCCTGATGAATAGCCTTTTGATACCAATCCTCAGCCATCATATCTGAGGAAGTTTTCATCTGCACACTGTCATCAGTGGAAATGACCTGACCAGACTTGGTTACCAACACCACCGTTTTCAAGTCTTGGTCTGCCTTTAAGATCGTCAAAAACAGATCTCGGATTCCCTTGACTTGGTCTTGATTAGGATTCTCAGCATAGGCTAACAAATCCTCCTGCTGGGTCAAACTGGTAGAGGTGGTTTCTAATTTTTTGATATAAGACTGAATAAAGTGGCTAGTTTGGCTGATGGTCGTTTGACTATTGCCTTCAATGGTAGCCTCAATGGCTGAAGAACTAGATTGATAGTAGAAAGTCCCAACCACAGCTAGGAGAATGAGAAAGACCAGAAAGATGGAAATAACCATTCTGACTAGGAGAGAAGAACGCTTCATCGACCTTCCCCCTTCTTAAACTGACGAGGGGTCACACCTGCAATCTGTTTAAAGCGTTGGGTAAAGTAGTTCATATCTTCAAAACCAACCTTTTCGGCTATCTCATAAATCTTTAAATCCGTTGTCAATAGCAAGAGCTTGGCTTGTTTGACACGCTCTCGCACCAAATAATCCTGAAAAGGCAGACCCAACTCTTTCTTAATCAAGGAGCTCAGATAAGTCGAACTAAAGCCCAATTCACTGGCCAAAGACTTTAAACTAAATTGGCTGTCAGCTAGATGAGACTGGATCTTCTGGGCTATGTTTCCTTCAAACTTATCGGTCAGTAAATCTTGTAACTGCTCTTCCTTCTCTTCCTTATCTAGTTTTTGCTTGATTTTCCCCAACATTTCCTCAATATCCTGACGAGAAAAGGGCTTGAGCAGATAGTCATCGACACCTAGTTTGACGGCAGACAAGGCATAATCAAAATCATCGTAACCAGTCAAAAAGACCAAATGCACTTGTGGATAGGTTTCTCGTACCAGACTGGCCAACTGGATGCCATTTAGCTGAGGCATGTTGATATCGGTTAAAATGATATCCGGCACTTGTTGTTGAATCAATTCCCAAGCCTGTCTTCCATTTTCAGCCTGACCGATGATTTCCATATCGTAGGCTGCTACATTGACCAGTTTGGTCAAGCCTTGTCTTACTAGATACTCATCTTCTACGATTAAGATTGTGTAGGTCATGCTCGGCTCCTTTGTCACTTACTAGTATCAGTATAGCAAAATTCTTCTCTAAGTGCTTAGGAAAGACTTCTTAATCAACATAATCTAGTAAATAAGCATAGCCTTTTTCTGCCATTTGGTCTTTGGGAATAAAGCGGATAGAAAGACTATTGATACAGTAGCGCAAGCCCCCCTTATCCTGTGGTCCATCCGTAAAGACATGGCCAAGGTGAGAATCTCCAACTCGGCTTCTCACTTCCATACGCGTCATATTGTAAGACTTATCTTCCTTGTAGGTGGCAACATCTGGACTGATGGGTTGAGTGAAACTAGGCCATCCGCAACCAGACTCAAACTTATCCTTTGATGAAAAGAGGGGTTCGCCAGTTGCCACATCCACATAGATACCAGATTCAAATTTATCCCAGTAGCGATTTGAAAAAGCTCGTTCTGTTTGATTTTTCTGGGTAACTGCATACTCCTCAGGTGACAAGGTCTTTTTCAATTCTTCATCGCTTGGTTTGGGATATTTGCTGGCATCGATGACGGGATAGGCAGCTTGATTGACATTGATATGACAGTAGCCATTTGGATTTTTCTTGAGGTAGTCTTGGTGGTAATCCTCAGCCACTACAAAATTCTTCAAGTTTTCCTTTTCAACTGCCAAAGGTTGATCGTATTTCTTAGCCACCTCATCAAAGACTTGGTTGATTACTTCCAAATCCTTGTCATCTGTGTAATAGACACCAGTACGGTACTGGGTCCCCACATCATTTCCTTGTTTATTTTTGCTGGTTGGATTGATAATGCGGAAGTAATGAAGCAAGATTTCCTTGAGGGAAATTTGATTAGCATCATAGGTGACATGGACGGTTTCCGCATGTCCTGTTTGGTTAATCAATTCGTACTTGGTTGTTTCCCCTCTACCATTTGCATAGCCTGAAACGGCATCTGTCACTCCGGGCACGCGTGAGAAGTATTCCTCCACTCCCCAGAAACATCCCCCAGCTAGATAAATTTCGTGCAAGTCTGCGTCTTTACTCACTTCTGTTTTTTTCACTGTTTTTCCTCCTTGGCTAACTGATGCTTTCTCAATTTGCGAGCTATCTGTCTGCCCTGCATTTCGCATCAATAGAAAATAGAAACCGGTTAGGACTAGGAGAATGACCCCTGCCAAGACAAAAAGTTTTACTTTATCATTCATAGCCTTTCTCTACCCCATTTCCTTTAATGTTTTTAAAATCATATCCTTATCCATAAAACCTGGTTGCGTTTTGACCAGCTTGCCTTCCTTGTCTATAAAGGCTTGAGTAGGGTAAGAACGAACACCATAACTTTCCAAAAGTTTGCCTGACGGATCAATTAAAACCGGTAAATTTTTATAATCTAATCCCTTGTACCAGTTCTTAAAGTCTGCTTCCGCTTGTTCTCCCTTGTGACCAGGAGACACCACTGTCAAGACCACATAGTCATCACCAGCATCCTTAGCAATTTCATCCGTATCTGGAAGACTGGCTAAACAGATAGAACACCAAGAAGCCCAGAATTTAAGATAGACTTTCTTGCCTTTGTAGTCAGATAAACGATAGGTCTTACCATCTACTCCTGTTAGTTCAAAATCAGCAACCGCCTGACCTTTAGTCGCAGTTTGCGCACCGACTTGTTCTGTTTTGTTTTGCTCCTTCATAGTAGCTTCGTCTGACATATTTTTAGCCGAACAAGCTGCCAAGCAACAGATGGAGCCTACTCCAAGGAGACATGTTTGCCATTTTTTCATTTCTTTTTCCTCCCTATTCAAATAATGTAGTCAAAATGGAAGCATTTCCCAAAAGCACCAAGATTCCCATCACGATAATGAGGAAACCACCCACTTTTTTGAGGGTTCCGAGATAAGGATGGAGTTTTCGGAAATGTTTTAAAACATAACTGGAAGCAAGAGCTAGAACCAAAAATGGTAGCGCCAATCCCAGCGTGTAAACCAACATGAGACCAGCTCCCTGCCAAGCACCTGAGCCACCTGAAGCCGCTAAGGCCAAAACAGACCCCAGAACTGGCCCTACACATGGAGTCCAAGCAAAACTAAAGGTCAACCCCAGTAAAAATGCCTGACTATAGCCGTTACCCTTTTGCCCCTGTCTCTTTAATTGTAGCCTTTTTTCCTTGTAAAGCCCCTGCAAATGTAAGACTTCCATCTGGTGCAAGCCTAAGAGAATGATAACCGCACCCGTCACATACTGAAACCAAGAAGCATAAAGAAAATTGCCTAAAAAACCAGCTCCATAACCCAGTAAGATAAAGATAAAAGAAATCCCTGCTATAAAGGCCAATGTTCGCAATAAACTAACAAGTGAGATTGAAAATTTTCCACTAGAAGCCTGAGCATCATTCTTATCATCCAACAAGACCCCTGCATAGACCGGTAACAAGGGTAAAATACAAGGAGAAAAGAAGGAAAGAATTCCAGCAAAAAAAACACTGATAAAAAAGATTACATTGTCCATTGCCTTCCTCCATTCTTTGATTTGATAGGACTATTATAGCTCCAAAACCCCAGAAAAAACAGGGACAATGATAGGAAAAAATAGGAATTTAATCAGTTTATTCAGAAATCTGGCACAAAAAAAGCCAGACAAGGTCTGACTTTGATAGAAACAGAAAAGAAAATCACCTATCTTCCCTGCTTATCTGGTAATAAATAAGATCCGCAACATAGTCTTTTCTCTCCACACCATTGGCAATGGTTTTTAGATAAGACATTCCCGCTTTTTCCATCACACGGCCTGAAGCTGGGTTGAGACTGGCGTAACGAGCTCTGACTTTTTGAAAGCCTGCTTGAGTAAAACAAAAGTCTAAGACAGCTTTCAAGGCTTCTGTCATCATACCTCGGCCCCAATAATCTTTTCCTAAAACATAGCCAATTTCACAACTTGAATCTTTCTCATTCATCTCAACGATGCTGATATCTCCTATCACTTGCTCAGGATTTTCTTTGAGACAAATGGCCCATTTGTAATAGTTGGGATTGACATAAGAAGCAACCCAATTGCGAATCGAATTCCGAGTCACCTCAACATCAGGATGAGGATCCCAGGTGACATAGGTCAGATTCTCAGCAGACGAAGCCCAATTTTGAAACATGGCTTCCGCATCACTCTCCACAAATCTTCTCAAGATTAAACGCTCTGTCTGTAACATTTGCGTACCGATTGCTTTCATAATGTTACCTCGCTTTCTTATTTCTAGGCTCAGGGTAAAAAGACTATACTCAGTAACAGCTAGAAAACAAGTTTTTCATTTAGTTACTTGACGCAGTCGCTGTCTGGTTTGAAATGCACTTTACCAAGCTTTTTCAAACCTAGTCATCGTTGCGGGGGTGAGACAACGAAAATCGAACTCTACGAGTTACCGAATCTGCCTCGCTTTCTCGTTTCTAGACTCAGGGTAAAAAGGTCTACAGGACCTTCCTCGCTTTCTCATTTCTAGACTCGGGCTGAAAAGGTCCCCAGGACTAACTCTCACTTTTTTATTTCAAGGTGAGAGGCTAAAAACCTCCACTGGAGATTTTTACTCCCAAAAGTCATCAAATACGGTGATTGGTAGGTGGCGTTTGTGTTGGCCTTTATGCCACCAGTTTTCAATAGTCGCTTGGGATTCTGGGCTGATTGTTTTGCCTTCAAGGTAGTCATCAATTTCATTGTAAGTGACTCCCAAGGCTACTTCGTCTGCAATACCTGGTTTTTCTTCTTCCAAATCTGCTGTTGGGATTTTTTCATAAAGTGCTGGGTCTGCACCAAGTTCCTTCAAGAGTTGTTTTCCTTGGCGTTTATTGAGGCGGTAAAGTGGAAGAATATCCGCACCGCCATCACCAAACTTGGTAAAGAAACCTGTGATATTTTCCGCAGCATGGTCTGTTCCAATGACCGCTCCGCTATGGGCACCCGCAAGGGCATATTGGGCAATCATACGACTACGAGCTTTAATATTACCCTTGTTAAAGTCTGAAACAGGACTTCCTGCCGCTTCAACTGCAGCTGTCATGGCATCAGCTGATTCCTTGATATTCACAACCAAGCTGACATCTGGCTGGATGAAAGCGAGAGCTTTTTGTGCATCTGCTTCATCAGCTTGCACGCCATATGGCAGGCGGACAGCGATAAATTGGTAGCTGTCATCTCCTGTCTCTGCTCTCATTTCTTCCATGGCTAATTGTGCTAAGCGCCCTGCTAAGGTTGAGTCTTGTCCTCCAGAAATCCCCAGTACAAAAGTTTTAAGAAAGGGGTGTTT
Organism: Streptococcus sp. NPS 308; assembly: GCF_002355895.1. NCBI lineage: Bacteria > Bacillati > Bacillota > Bacilli > Lactobacillales > Streptococcaceae > Streptococcus > Streptococcus sp. NPS 308. The sequence goes on along the minus strand of NZ_AP017652.1, from coordinate 603,840 downwards.
TTTCAAGTATTTCTTTAAGAAGTCAATGGAACGACGAATTTCCTCCTGGGCGTCAATCACTGGTTTAACCTCTAGTTGCTGGATAATGGTCTCTTGCAAACTCATTCTTCTTCTCCTTCGCCAAGGGCCTCCTTGCGCATCTTGTCAATCAAGTCCATCTTATCTTGCCAAATATCACGCGCCAAGTCCACTGGATAGTGCTGCGGATTGAGCACGCGCTTGTACTCATCCCATAGCTTGTCAAATTCCTTGCGAGCATAGGACTGAATCTCAGTCAAACTAGGCAAGTTGTAAACTAATGTTCCTTCTTTGAAAATATCCACCAAGAGAGGAACGGCATCAAAATTTCGAACGGTCTTTTTGATGTAGGTATAAGTCGGATGGAACATCTTGATTTCTGTCAGGTCACTCACATCCACACCATCATAAGTAATGTAGTCACCTTCTGACTTGCCTTTTTCACGACTGGTAATCCGCCATACCTGCTTCTTACCTGGTGTCGACACTTTTTCAGCATTGCTTGAAAGCTTGATGGTATTGCGCATCTTACCAGTTTCATCTTCGATAGCTACAATCTTATAAACTGCCCCAAGAGCAGGCTGGTCATAGGCTGTAATCAGCTTGGTTCCGACACCCCAGACATCAATCTTAGCGTGTTGCATTTTGAGGTTAAGAATAGTATTTTCATCGAGGTCATTGGAAGCGTAAATTTTGGCATCTGGGTATCCAGCCTCATCTAACTGTTGGCGAACTTTCTTGGAAATATAGGCTATATCCCCCGAGTCGATACGAACACCTTTAAAATTAATCTTCTCTCCCAGTTCACGCGCTACCTGAATGGCAGCTGGCACACCAATGCGAAGCGTATCATAAGTATCTACTAGAAAGACACAGTCACGATGGGTTGAAGCATAGGCCTTAAAGGCTTCATAGTCGTTTCCATAAACCTGTACCAAGGCATGCGCATGAGTACCCAATACTGGAATACCAAAGAGCTTCCCTGCTCGCACATTGCTAGTCCCGTTGGCTCCACCAATCACGGCTGCGCGTGTTCCCCAGATAGCCGCATCCATTTCTTGCGCACGACGTGTCCCGAATTCCATCAAGGGCTCATCTTCAATGACTGAACGAATACGTGCTGCCTTGGTCGCTATCAAGGTTTGAAAGTTAACGATGTTCAAGAGAGCCGTTTCAACCAATTGACATTGGGCTAGAGGTCCTTCAACCTGCACAATCGGCTCATTAGCAAAAACCAAGTCCCCTTCCTGAGCAGAACGAACCGTTAGTTCTAACTTGAGATTTCGTAGGTAATCCAAGAATTCTCCATGATACCCAAGCGTCTCCAAGTAGGCAATATCGCTATCTGAAAAGCGTAAGTCTTCAAGATAATGTACAATTCTTTCCAAACCAGCAAAAACCGCATAACCGTTGTTGAACGGTTGCTGACGGAAATAGACCTCAAAAACCGCCTTCTTATTGTGAATTCCTTGGTCAAAGTAAACTTGCATCATGTTGATCTGGTACAAGTCCGTGTGCAATGTCAAACTATCATCTGGATACATATGTTTTCCTTCTTCCTACTTTACAAAGGTATGAACGTATTCTACCACTTTCACACCATCCGATAAATTAGTACTATTATAACACATTTTACCGAGATGGATAAAAAGCTAACAAGCTATTCTCCGTTCTCCAGTTCATCCATATCTCGCTCAAACCTTTTTTGAGCCCATTCGCCATAACTTTTAAGTCCTAGATTGCCGATAAAAACCCAAGGAAGGTAAATCAGATAAGTAATGGCCCAAGCAGACAAGTATTTAACGTTCAGAGGATTGTGCTGATAAATTTCGATATTGAATTGATAATTCTGCAACATCAAAAGAGTTGTAATAGCGAGAGTCACCAGCAAACACCCTAAAATTGTAAAATGAAAACGACTATAGTAGTTCACACCCAAATCTCGAGCACGGCCGAAAAAGTAAGAAGTTCCAATAATGATAATGATGAGAATCATTCTCGGATTAAAAAGACTTGGTGCTAATACTGCAATCATATAAGATAAAAGCAAGAAAGCTATAGAGATATAGAAACTTTCAGCCCCCGCTTTATTCATCAGTTGTTCTTCTCTTTCGTCTAATAATTGATAATAAAAAAATCTATTTTTCATCTTCTTCCTCCCAAACTTGCTGATTTCTGCGATTCAAGTATAGGATAACTCTATCCATAGAAAAACTCCCAACGAGATAGATGATAACTGCTAGAACAACTTTTAGGGAGTACTTCCAAGTCAATAGATTGACCAGTTCCTCGCGATTGCCAACGATATCAATCAATAAAATCACTATAGAGAATACCAAAGCAGATAAAATTCTTTCTTTTCCAGTATTCTCAACAATATCTCGAATGTCAATTCCAACATACATGCGGCGAATAATGGCATACAAACCGACTCCAATCAATAAAAGTAATTCTGGTAAATAGGACAAAAGTGTTAAATTGAAAATATAAACTTTGGCAAAAATTTCCAGTGCCAAAAATAGGCAAATTCCCAAGAGAATTTCTCCTGAAATGTTTCCGTCCAATTTTTCCGTACGTTCATCTTTAATCACAAGTTTCTTTCTATTTTTCATCTTCTTCCTCCCAAAATAATTGATCTAAAGTTTTGCCTAAGCATCTGCAAATAGACTGGCAAAGGGAGAGACTAGGATTGTATTTCCCAGCTTCAATCAAGCCTATAGTCTGCCTAGTAACACCCACAGCCTCTGCCAAATCACCCTGTGTCATATCAAGCTCCACACGAGCTAGTTTTAACTTTAAATTTTTAGCCACTTGCATCCTCCTTCTATTTTTTAAAAAGTTACGCTTCTTTTAAAAACATTATACCATATATCTAACTTAATGCAATATATAAATGTCATTTTGTAATATTTTATTAACAAAAAAACTCTCTATCATCTTACATGATAAAGAGTATTCGTTATTTTATGCCACTTAGCTAAGCTCCTCTTCAAAGGAAAGAAGTCTAGGTCACAAATCCTTTTGGTAATAGTATCTTTGTCCTGTATAGGGATAGTCTTGCAAGGTAAAGACTTCCTTGTAGCCATGACTTAGATAAAAATCTGGTGCTTGAAACTGGTAAGTGTTGACAAAAGCAAAACGACAATTTCGATTCTTAGCTTCATTTTCTGCTTGTTGCAGTAGTTTCGAACCAATTCCTTGTCCTCGTAGCTCCTCTTTCACAAACAAATATTCGATTTCCAGCCAATTTCCGAAAGTCTCAGCTACTAAGCCCGCCATGAGATTGCCCTTTTCGTCTTCGAGATAAAGATTCAGTGGTTCGCTCTCAGCCTCTTCTCTTTTTGAACGATTATAAGCACGAATTTGATTCGCGATTTCTCTCGCTTTCTCGGACTCTATATTCTCCAATCTAAGGTACATCCAAACCTCCTAATAAACTGCTACAGCTTGATTATAATCCTATTTCAATAGACTGTCAAACTAGAAAAACTCACCAAACAGAGTTGATGAGTTCATGATTTATTTTCTAAATTTCCACTGACTATAAATCCCAAAAACAAGGATCCAGATAGCAGAACCAACTGCCCCCAAGAAAGTCGACTCTTGCAAAAAGAGAGTCACAAAAACAAAGACAAAAAAGAGGATGGTTAGGGGATTAAGCAAGCGATACTGAGGCATGAGGTAGCCATCAGCCATGAAATCTTGTGACTTGCGGTATTTTAGATGGGCCATCATAATCAAGATATAAATCGCGATGTAAACACCTGATGAAGATGCCGTAATCAAAGCAAAGGCATCTGAAACACCTGGTAGCACATTGATAAAGGCAGCGAGAGCAATCAAGATTGCTGAGGCGATGATGGCATTTTGTGGAACATTGTGGCGAGAAAGGGTATCGACCTTGATGGCCTTTAAGAAACGATTGGGCGAATCATGGGCAATCTGATATAAGTGTCTCCCTGTTGAGTAGAGAGTTGAGTTAAGAGCAGACGCCGCTGAGGTCAAGACAACAAAGTTGATTAGAGCTGCTGCCCACTTGATTCCCGCCAGTTCAAAAACCGTTACAAATGGAGAATCTGAAGAATTAAGATAAGACCAAGGAATAATGGCCATAATCGCAATAAGAGCTCCCCCATAGAAGAAGATAATTCTGAGAGGAATTTCCTTAACAGCTTTGGGCAAGACCTGACGAGGGTTCTTTGTTTCAGAAGTTGTCACCCCGATAAACTCAATCATCAGATAGGCAAAAAATACCATTTGAAAAGCCATGACAAAGTTCATAACTCCGTTTGGAAAAAGAGAGAACTGGTCACTGATATTTGCCAAACTTGCAACACCATGCGGTGTCTTAAAGCCCGTCAAAACCATAAAGACCCCAGTGGCAATCATGGATAAAATCGCCACAATCTTGACCATAGCAAACCAAAACTCGACTTCTCCAAAGAGCTTAACCGCAATCAAGTTGACCAAAGCCAAAATCGTTAAAAAGACAAGCTGAACCATCCAGCTAGGCCAGGTAGGGAACCAGAAGCGGACATAGTCTGAGATGGCAGTGATTTCTGCCATACCGATAAAGACAACAGACAACCAATAAGACCAAACTGAAAAATATCCCCAGCCTTTCCCCAAATGACGGGTGATAAAGTTGATAAAGGTATGCTGTTCTGGATCCTGATACAGCATCTCCCCAACAGCTCTCATCATCAAAAACATAAAAGCTCCTGTAATCATATAAATCAGGATGATCGAAGGTCCTGTAAGGCTGATAGAGCGACCAGCACCTAGGAAAAGTCCTGTTCCGATTGTTCCCGCAATGGCCATCACCTGAACATGGCGATTGGTTAATCCACGCTCCATTTTATTTTTCTTCTTGTATTCACTCATATAGTCCCCCATTTCATCTAAAAAACCAAAAAGGAGTTGAACGAGGCGAAAAGCCTCCCCTACTCCTTTTTATTCTCATTAAGCTGTTTTTTCAACCTTCAAGATTTTTACTTGATAGCTGCCAACTGGTGTCTCGATGGTTGCTGTATCTCCAGTCTTTTTACCAATCAAGGCTTGTCCAATCGGACTCTCATTTGATACTTTACCAGCAAAAGCATCTGCACCCGCAGAACCAACGATGATGTAAACTTCTTCGTCATCTTCTCCAATTTCTTGGATAGTTACAGTCTTACCAATCGCAACTTCATCCAGTGCAACTGCATCGCTGTTGACGATTTCAGCATAGCGAATCTTTGTTTCCAGACTAGAGATTTGTCCTTCAACAAAGGCTTGTTCATCTTTTGCTGCTTCATATTCACTGTTTTCTGAAAGGTCTCCGTATGAACGAGCGATTTTGATACGCTCTACAACTTCGGGACGACGAACGAGTTTCAATTCTTCTAATTCTTTTTCAAGTTTTTCCTTTTCTTCAAGGGTCATTGGATAAGTTTTTTCTGCCATTTTTCTCAACTTTCTTTTTCTATTAGGTTTTTAAAACAAAATTATGTGGAAAACCACATAATTTTAGTTTGAACTACTTGATTGGGGTAATTTGCTATTGATATGCTCTGCAACATTTTGATCATGTTCTTCTTTTGTTGTCGCAAAGTATACTTTACCGTCTTCAACATTGGCTACAAAGTACAAGTAGTCACTCTTTGTCTGATTTACACTTGCTTCAATAGCATCCAGACTTGGACTATCAACTGGTCCAGGCATGAGGCCAAGATGCGTATAGACATTGTATGGTGAGTCGATATTTGTATCAATTGTAGCGTCATCAGCTAAACTAATCTTTTGACCAAGTTTGCCTTCAGCATACAGGATAGCAATGTTGCTTTGAAGTGGCATGCCGACATTCAAACGGTTATAGAAGACACCTGCGATTTTCTTGCGGTCTTCGGTCTTAGCACCTTCTTTTTCGACAAGAGAAGCAATGCTGAGCAATTCATTAACTGTCAGATTCTTTTCTTTAATCGTTGCGTAGTATGGTGACATGGCCTTGTCCATAGCAGCAACCATCTCATCAATCAAGCTTTCAACAGTTGTGCTGTCTTTGATAGTGTAGGTTGCTGGGAAAAGGTAGCCTTCAAGACGATAGCGAACGCCACTGTCTTTTGTTGGGAGGCTTCCAAGTAGGTTTGGATACTTAGCTACTAATTGGGAAATAAAGGTCTCATCTTGAGCTTTTGCCAAGAAAGCATCCGCAGTAAGAGGTTCTTTAAATTCACCTTGAAGTTGTCCTACTGTTTGAGCGATTTGCTCTAGTGTATAACCTTCTGGAATGGTCAAGTTTGCAAGAACAGGCGCCTGAGCTTCAGGAGTCCCACCTTTTTCCAATTCTTGAATCAACTCATCCGTACTCATACTCTTCTTCAAGTTGTAATAACCTGACTTCAAGTTAGCATGGCTATAGTATTTAGCATAAAGACTAAAGATAAGTCCATGTTTAACCAATCCAGATTTTTCCAAGGTGCTTCCAATTTCTTGAACATTGGCTCCGTCTGGGATTTGAACCGTTACGTAGTCCTTAGAGCTCGCATCCACAGGTTTCAAAGAATCTTGAACATAACCATAACCAAAGTAACCGCCAACTACAACGAGTACTAGGAAGACTAGAACTGTTACTAGGCAACCTTTAGCTTTTGATTTTTTCTTTTTCTTAGTTGATGTTGCACCTTGACGACGACTACGACGTGGAGCATCAGCTAATCCACTGCTAGATTCTGTAGAAACAGGCTCAACTCTTTCAGGCATTCCTGGGGTGATTTCCTCTTTCTTGTCTTCTGTTTTATAGGTTACGGCTACCTTGGTTGGAGTATCGTTAAATTCTTTTTCTTCGGGTTTAAGCTCAACTGGTTCAACCTTAGGTTGAACAGGTTCCACTACAGGTTCTTCAGCCAGATGAATCGGCTCTACTAGAGGTTCTTCAGATTCTACAACTTCAATCTTATCAATGATTGGCTGTCTAATCTCTTTCTCTTCTTGGTCATCCGTTTCATCAGTTCTAGCACTTGAAAGTGGAGGAACACTTGGTGCATTCTTTAGAATTTTATCGACAACAGACAGGGAATCAGCCATCAACTCTTCTGTTGATGTTTCTGGTTCAAGATCTGAAGGAGTTGCTGAACTTGGCTGAGTTGATGAAGTTTTCACATTTGGAATTTCAACTTCTCTCTCTCTTCTATCTTGTTCTTTCACTCTCTCTAAGTCACGTAGAATCTGCTCTTTAAAACTTAATTTTTCTGTATCTCTTTGTTTTTCAGTCAAAAGCTTTACCTCCTTGTTGACAATCCATAATATTATATCTTAAAAGTAGCAGAAAAGCAACTAACTAGGGCATTCCCTAGCTAGTTTTCTTTATTTTCTGGCTGCCAAACCATATCATACCATGTTTCCCCAGCAAAGCTTGACTGGGATAATCCTTCATTAACAAAGCCGTGTTTTTCATAATAGGGAATCAAGTAGTCATGGCAGGTCAGGTTGATACCTTCCCTTTCATGCTCTAAAGCCACTTCTTTTAGGGCCGTCAGCAATCTCTTACCGACTCCCAAAGCTTGTGCTTCTTTAGCAATGGATAGACAGGTAACAGAGATATAACCTCCAGATTTGTGACTGTGGTCCGCTATTTCTTCTGTAAAGGACAAATCTTGAAGGTGACGGTGTGGAACGACTGGACCCTCAATGTAGCCAAGGACACGTCCTTCTTTTTCAGCGACGAGAAAGCTGGTCTGAATTTCACGTAAATGCGCCTCAAAGATCGAACGAGGAATGGCTTCTTCAAGGGAGAAATTCTCTAGCTCTATCTCTAAAATTCGGTCCAAATCCGAAAATCTTGCTTGTCTGATTTTCATACTTCCTCCTGATAAAAAGGATTGACCCAAGTCATATACCATTCAGAACCACTGTCATATTGAATCCCTGTCACTTCTTCTTCAACAAAGCCATTCATTTCAAAATAAGATAGTAGTTCATCAGGACTCTGCAAAAGAATACCTTGATAATCTAGTTCGACTGTCACCTGTTTCAAGGCTGCAAGAAGAAGAGTTCCCAGTCCCTGTCTCCAATGGTCAGGATGAATGGCTAAACGCTTGATTTCAAGGTTTAGGAGTGCTTGAGTGTGTGTTTCTGACACTTCAGCCCCAAGAACATAGCCCACCAGCTGATTTTCATCCCTAGCTACAAGAAAGGTACCCGCAGACTTGCGGATACACTCTTCTAAGGATTGTCGACTCACTGCCTCTTCTGCTGAAAATTTAGCTTCTTCAATCGCCAAAATTTCATCTAGATCTGATAAGGTGGCTTGCCTTATAGTAATTGGAATTTCCATTTGTTTTTCCTATTGGACGTTGCTTGTCAAGTTTGACAAGAGACGTTCAAATGAGTACTCATAGGTTTGGATGTCTCCTGCTCCCATAAAGACGTAAACAGCATTATCATGGTCAAGGAGTGGCGATACATTTTCAACGGTGATAACTTGGTTTTTCTTAGTGATCTTGCTTGCTAGGTCTTCTACCTTGACATCCCCATTGTCCACTTCACGAGCAGATCCATAGATTTGAGCTAGGTAAACGGCATCTGCCTGATTCAAGGCTTGTGCAAAATCATCTAACAAGGCAATAGTTCGAGTGAAGGTGTGCGGTTGGAAGATTGCCACGATTTCCTTGCTTGGGTATTTCTGGCGAGCCGCATCCAAGGTCGCGATGATTTCTGTTGGATGGTGGGCAAAGTCATCGATGATTACCGTATCATTAACGATTTTCTCAGTGAAACGGCGCTTAACACCCGCAAAAGTTTTCAAGTGTTCACGAACCAAGTTCAAATCAAATCCTGCTGTGTAAAGCAAACCAATTACAGCTGTCGCGTTCATGATATTGTGACGGCCAAAGGTTGGAATGTGGAATTGCCCCAGCTCTTGTCCACGGAAATGAACAGTGAAGGTCGAACCAGTTGTTGAACGAAGGAGATCGCTAGCTACAAAGTCATTGCCCTCAGCTTCAAAACCATAGTAATAGATTGGAGCATTGGCTGTAATCTTACGCAACTCAGCATCCTCACCGTAGATGAACAAACCTTTCGTGATTTGTTTAGCATAGTCGTTAAAGGCATTGAAAACATCCTCTAGACTTGTGAAGTAGTCTGGATGGTCAAAGTCAATGTTGGTGATGATAGAATATTCTGGGTGGTAAGGCATGAAATGGCGCTCGTATTCGTCTGATTCGAAGACAAAATATTTAGCATTTTCTGAACCACGACCTGTCCCGTCCCCAATCAAGAAACTTGTATCTGTGATGTGAGACAAAACATGAGACAACATACCAGTTGTTGAGGTTTTCCCATGTGCTCCAGCAACTCCCATGCTGACAAAGTCACGCATAAAGCTCCCTAGAAATTCATGGTAACGTTTGTAGCTGAGGCCATTTTGATCAGCGTAGGCAACTTCAACATTATTATCTGGACGAAAGGCATTCCCGGCGATAATTTCTAGATCACCTTGCAGATTCTTTTCATCAAACGGAAGAATGGTAATTCCTGCTTGCTCCAAACCACGTTGTGTAAAGTAGTACTTTTCAACATCTGACCCTTGAACCTTATGCCCCATTTGGTGCAACATCAAGGCCAAGGCACTCATCCCTGATCCTTTAATTCCAATAAAATGATATGTCTTTGACATGCTTTTCTCCCTTATTCCGTGATTCTTGTCAGGTTCAACTCTTGGGCAACCTGACGTTCCTGTTCTGATTGCTTATTCTTTTTATTATAAATCTGGCTCTTCTTCAGAAAATCATAGTTGTTCTTTTTAGCTTTACCAGATTGATTTTCAAAAGTCGGAGTCGCTACTTGTCCAGCTTCTTCAGCTAGAATATAGTGGGACTGACTCAAGTTTTTGCTAAATTTAGCAAACTCACCTGGATTTTCCTTTTGAAATGGTGCTGTTGGTTGGCTTCCATGACGAGCATGAGTTGAAGAAGAATGACGTCTAGTATGACTAACGTCTTGGGTCAAATACTTGGCTGAACGTTTCTTTTTTAGATCCGCACGCGCCTCTTCTCGAGCCAACTCTGCATAAGTCTTTTCAACTTTTTTTACTTCTGGAGCTGGTTCTGGCTTTTTGCTTACCACAGGAGCAACTACACTAGCTTCCTCAACAATAGGAGACCATTCTAAATAGTTTTTATCTCGGTAATCACCTTTGATATTGCTAATAAAGTCTGACTCATCATACAAGTCCATGACTGGCATTTCGGTCAGCATGATTTCGTCATCTGACACCAATGGAAATCGATCTTGTTTCATTTTGTATTTCCTTTCAACTCTTCATTATAGCGTATTGTCTTGATTTTTCAAGTGTTGGCTTCAGAAATTCCCAAAATTTCACGAATTTCTGCCAGACTGAGACTCGCACGTGACTCCGTACCATCTAAAACTTGGGAAACCAAATGTTTTTTCTGTTCTTGAAGTTCCTGGATTTTTTCTTCAATGGTTCCCTTAGTAATCAAACGATAGACCTCTACCTTCTGCTCCTGTCCCATACGATGAGCACGTCCGATAGCTTGGGCTTCAACCGCAGGATTCCACCAAAGGTCAACTAGGATGACGGTATCAGCTCCCGTTAAATTAAGACCGACACCTCCTGCCTTCAGAGAGATGAGAAAGGTGTCTCTTTCTCCCTGATTAAAGGCCTTGGTCATCTCTTGTCTGTCTTGAGCAGGAGTTGAGCCTGTGATTTTGAAAGAAGTCAAACCCAAGTCTGGAAGTTCTTGCTCGATTTTTTCCAACATTCCTTTGAATTGTGAGAAAATCAAGACCCGATGGCCACCATCAGCCACTTGTAGCAATAAATCTCGGAGACTATCGAGTTTCCCGCTGGCGCCATGGTAATCGTCCATAAAGAGAGCTGGCGTATCGCAGATCTGGCGCAATCGCATGAGGCCAGATAAGATTTCTACCCTACTTCTTTGGAATTCTTGATCTGTCACTTGCGCTAGACGCTCTCGCATCTGTTGCAACTGGGCCAAATAGATGGCCTTCTGCTGGTCTTCCAGTTCATTTTTATAGACGACTTCGATCAGATCAGGCAGTTCTGTAAGAACTTCTTCTTTCTTACGTCTCATGACAAAGGGCTTGATAAACTGCGCCACCTGCTCAGCTGGTAATTTCATAAACTCTTTCTTGTTCGGTAAAAGCCCAGGTAGCACAATTTGAAAGATAGACCACAACTCTCCTAGATGGTTTTCTATGGGCGTACCTGACAAGGCAAAGACTGCTGGCACCACAAACTGGCGCAAACTCTGAGCAATCTTGGTGTGAGCATTTTTCATGACCTGAGCCTCATCTAAAAAGAGAAAATCAAAGGACATCTCTTGATAGAGGTCACTGTCTTGACGAAAGCTCGCATAACTTGTCACATAGATTTGATGATTTTGAGAAAGAATCACTTCTCTATTCGCTTTCAAACCATGAACAACAGCCAAATCCAACTGCGGTGCAAATCTTCTGAATTCATCTGCCCAGTTGTAGATCAAACCTGACGGCGCCAAAATCAAGACACGACTATCTTCTGTAACCTGACTTGTCAAAAAAGCAATGGTCTGCAGTGTTTTACCCAGTCCCATATCGTCTGCCAAGATGCCTCCAAAACCGTAATGATGGAGCATCTGGAGCCAACGCACACCCTTTTCTTGATAGTCTCTCAAACTCGCTTGAACCTGTACCGCTCCTAAAGGAAAGTCCTCAGGATGGGTCAAATCATGGGCCAAATGCTGAAATTCCTCCGAAAATGCTATCCGATCGCGACCTTCAAAAATTTGAGAAAGACTATAAGCTAAAGATTTCCTAGCTTTGAAAGAGCCATCTTTTAGTTCAACACCCAGTTCCTGCAAATTCTGACGAATCTGCTTGGTTTCCTCATCAAAAAAGAATACTTGATCAGAAGAACTGATATAGAAATCCTGATTGCTGGTTAAGGCTTTAAGAGCTTGATTAATCTCTTCTTGCCCAATCCCTTGGAAGTCAAACTGAATTTCCAGCAGTCCTCCTTTGGACTCAATCTGAACCTGAGGAGTTTGAAGGCTGTAGAGCTGATTTATCTCATCAGACAAGAAAACTTGACCCAACTTCTCAAAAGCAGGAATCGTATGGTGAAAGAAAGAGTAAACTACCTCAGGCTTCAAAGCCTGTCTCCAAGACTGAAAATCAGCCTCAAAACCAGCCCCTAAACTAACTTGAAATATCTGGCTTTCTAGGGCAGCATCGCTAGCGAAAGGTAATTCTTCCAGCTGTTGACGACTAGTCACCTTAATATCTCCATAATCAAACTCGATATCCAAGCGGATACGACCATCCTTCTCCTTGTCAAAGTAAAAGATCGGTGAAAAGGGTCTGATTTGCAAGCGCTCAGGAGCAGAAACTGTGCCCAGCTGTCCAAACAAAGGAAGACAGGAAGCCAATCGATCCCGATCTCCAGTATCAAACTGGAGGCATTTTCTCCCTTTTGTTTCCTGAGGAAGTTCATTGATTTCTTTTAAAAGACTCATTTGTTTAGGGGTTAAGAGATAAACATTGCCCTTACGAAAGAGAACCGCCCCTCCATAGAATACATTGACCCGCTCACTTTCAGCGATTTCCATCTCAAAATAATCAGGGTACTCCTGCACGGAAAAAGAGAAAAGTCCTGCATCAGGATCTAAATCATGAAAGAGGAGATTCTCATAGCTATCAAGCTGGTGGTCAAAATGAAAATCTTCCAAGTTCATCAATAACCCCACACCCTGCTCAAAAAAGGTCAGAGGAATAAAGAGATGACGACCTTGATTTGGGAAAAAGAGTTCCTGACTGAGCCCCTCCTCAATCAAGCCCCGTAAAAAAGTAAGAACTTCTTGACTCGATTCGTTAAAAACCTCCCAAAACAAGTTATTCTCATAGTGTTTCCCGATCATGTAAGATTTGCTTTGGGCCAAGACCTTCAAAAAGAGTGGAATATCACGGATGACATAATATTTTTGACTCTCAAGCAAACCGATTCGAAGAGTCCAAAGGAGGCGATTGGTTCCAGCTTCCACCTGGCCTAGAGCCGACAAAGTGTATGTCTCTTCTCGTTTTTGAGGTTGAACACGCTCCAAAAAACTACCACCAAAACTAACCTTGGTTTCAACTTCTTCTTGCTCTTCATGTCCTTTTTCTAAGGTTTGTAAAATCACCTGACCTTCTTCATCATTTTTCAGATAATGCTCGAGCGCTGCTAGGTGAATACAGTAACCTCTTTTTTGGAAAAAATCGCAAGCGCAAAAAACAAGATCATCCTCTAAACTGTAGCGCAAATCTTCTCCAGCTACACGTGTATAGAGGCGATTCCCTTTTTCCTTGATGATCTCAATCTTGCCCGTCTCATAGAGGGTGACCCCCTCCATGCGCAATTTTCCTGGAATCAATTTAGCCATAGTTACCCCTTTATCTTATCTCCTCATTATACCATATTATCCCCTATGAAAATAGCCTTCCAGGAAGACTTTTCTCCTAGAAGGCTCGATTCTTAAAGTGTAGCAAAAGTGGTCATGATGCGTTGACAAACCTCTTCCAAAAGTGTTTTAGGCATGGCAACATTGAGACGGGCATGAAGGGTCCCTTCTTCTCCAAAGTCCAAGCCTCGGTTCAAGATGACCTTGGCTTTATTCTTCAAAAGCTCTTGCAAGCGCTCATCCGTTAGGTTATAGGCAGAAAAATCCAGCCAGATTAAATAGGTCCCTTGGGGTTTCATGACCTGAATCTTGGTTTCGTTGCCCAAAACATCCACTACATAGTTAATGTGGTCTTCGATGACTTCTTTTAGCTCTCCTAACCAGTTCTTGCCATAACGGTAGGCAGCTTCTGTTGCCAAATACCCCAAACCTGAAATTTCATGCTGGTTATTGGCCAACTGTCGTTTTTGAAAAGCAACACGAAGCTTTGGATTTTCAATGACAGCATAGGAATTTTTCGTTCCAGCAATATTAAAGGTCTTGGTAGCACTGCTCAAGATGAGGGCAAAGTCTTTGAAAGCAGGATCAATGGTATTAAAAGACTGGTGTTTGTGACCAAAGAGGGCCAAATCTTGGTGAATCTCATCCGAAACCAGCAATACACCATGTTTTTGGCAGAGATGACCAATCTTTTCTAACACTTCCTTTTCCCACACACGGCCCCCAGGATTATGAGGGTTGCAAAGGATATAAAGCTTCACATCCTCTTCCACCAATTCCTTCTCCAACTGGTCAAAATCAATCTCAAACAACCCGTCCTTTTCCACCAAATGATTGGTAATCAATCGGCGATTGTTGAGTTTGACACTGCGAGCAAAAGGTGGATAGACCGGTGTGTTAATTAGAACAGCTTCCCCCTCTTTTGTAAAGGCTTGAATGGCTGTTGAGATAGCTGGCACCACTCCCTCGATAAAGAAAAGAGCATCCTTGTCAAAGTGATACCCGTGTTGACTGGCTTCCCAATCCTGAACCGACTCAATCAAAGCGTTGCTTGCATAAGTATAACCATAGACCAACTGATCCGCATAGGCTTGTACAGCTTGTCGAACCTCAGGCAAAACCACAAAGTCCATATCTGCTATCCAGGCTGGTAGAACTTCTCGATCAGCTTCCGCTTCTTTCCATTTATAGGTATGGTGTCCAAAACGATTGGGCAGGCTTGTAAAATCATATTTTCCCATATTTGTCTTATCCTTCCAAAGCTCGGCGCAAGTCCGCAATCAAATCTCTAGCATCTTCAATCCCAATAGACAAGCGCAAGAGGTCGTCTGTCAAACCGTAGGAATGGCGTACTTCTGCTGGAATATCCGCATGGGTTTGAGTCGTCGGATAGGTGATCAGACTCTCCACTCCACCCAAACTTTCCGCAAAAGAGAATACCTTTAAGCTATTTAAAATATGAGGAATACGCTTTTCATCCACTACTTTAAAGGAAATCATACCCCCACGTCCAGTATAGAGCACTTCCTTGACAGCAGGTGAATCCTTCAAAAAGGCAACCACTTCTTGGGCATTGGCTGTGGAACGTTCCATACGAAGAGATAGAGTTTTAAGACCACGAATCAACTGATAACTATCAAACGGTGATAAGACCGCACCTGTCGTATTGAGATTATAGAACAATTGTTCATATAGTTCTAAACTATTAGTCACAACCACCCCAGCCAAGACATCATTGTGCCCTGCTAAATACTTGGTAGCTGAATGAAGAACAATATCCGCACCGTCTTCAATCGGACGTTGGTAAATCGGGCTGTAGAAGGTATTGTCCACCACAACCTTGGCGCCCTTGGCATGAGCTAGTTTTGCCAGTTTTGCAATATCAAATTCCAACATCAAGGGATTGGTTGGCGTTTCGATATAGAGAACATCCACATCATTTTCCAGCTCAGCAATCAACTCTGCTTCAGTATTGGCATAGGTAAAATGGAAACGGCCTTCTTGCTCGACTTGATTGAACCAACGGAAAGAACCCCCATACAGATCGCGTACAGCCAAGACTTTACTTCCTACTGGAAAAACACTAAAAGCCAGTACAATCGCAGCCATTCCTGAGCTTGTCGCTAGGGCATAATCTGCTGATTCGATTGCCGCCAAGACTTCCTCCGCCTTACTGCGAGTTGGATTTTTAGTACGGGTATAGTCAAATCCAGTAGACTGGCCAAACTCTGGATGCTGATAAGTGGTTGAAAAATGAAGCGGTGTTACCAAGGCACCTGTAGCCTCATCTGACTTGATCCCAGCCTGGGCCAAAATTGTGTTGATGTGTCGTTCTTTGCTCATACAATACCTCCAAATCTATAGTAACTATTGTACCACTTATTTTTACTAACTCATTTTCTTGTTTTCAAGAGCTAGTTATAGTTTCAAACTATATAAAAACGATAGTTTCTTGAGAAACTATCGTTTTTCCTGTTGAATAGACTGGTTATTTAACGTGTTTTGCCAGTTCTTCTTGGGCTTTCTTATTTGATTCTTCTTTTTCTTTCAACCATTTTTCTTTAGCTTTTTCATACTCATCAGCCGTTACAGTCTTATCTTGTAACTTGAGATACTTGTATGATTCGACACCCTTATTTCCAGCTTGTGAGAATGGTGATGAGAATGGAACTGTCTTTCTCAAGGTCGGTGTTCCACCCTGAGAAACGTTTGGAATAGCAAGGGCGCTATCAACGAGCCAAGCTTGAATTTCAGCATATTTTTCATAACGTTTTGCTGGATCTTGCTCCTTGTTCGCTTCTTCTAACATTTGAGTGTAAGTATCCAGACCAACTGCCTTAGCCTTGTCATTGACCTCACCTGGTTCTAGACCAATGTTTTGCAACATACCACCGTTATTGACATTTAAGATATCAAGATAACTTGATGGATCCAAGTAGTCCGCACTCCAACCGCCATTATAGATATCAAAGTCTTTTTGAGCTGCAGTTTGAGCTAGGTAGCTAGAGTTGTCAAAGTCATCTGTTGATAGCTGTTGGATATCGATAACCACATTCTCAGCTCCTAGAACAGATTCGATGGATTGTTTCAAAGAGCTTGCTTCAAGTACACCTTTTTTAGCTGATTGGTCTACAGATACATCCAAGTGGATTGGGAATTGCACACCCTTAGCTTCCAATTCTTTCTTAGCTTCTGCAAATTTAGCTTTAGCCTTGTCAGGATTGTAGTATGGATCTTGCGCATCTGCAAAGTTGATTCCTTGCCATTCTTGGCCATAGTTGACCATCTTTTCTGAAACAACATCGCCAAAGTCTTTTCCGTTGATGCTTACAAATGTTGGAGGTACAACCAAGTTACGAATAATCTTTGTTGCTCCGTCCTCCCCTTGAGATTGTGCTCCATAGGCTGTACGGTTATAAGCATAGTTGAAGGCTTGACGGAAGTTTTTATTCAGAACTGCTTCTTGGGTTGATTTCTTTTCGATATCTGAAGATTTAGACGTGAAGTTATAAGACTTTCTGTCCAAGTTGAAGTTTATGTAATAAGAAGTTGCATTTTGCATACTATAGATGATGTTATCCTTGTTCTTCTCTTTAATTCCTTCAAAACTTGAGCTATTTGGATAGAGACGTGCATAGCTGTAGACTCCTTCTACAAAGTTACGTGCTAGTGCATCTTGGTCACTACCATCATAATAGGCCAATTTCACATCATCCACAAAGACATTTTTTTCATCCCAGTAGTTGGGATTTTTCTTGAATTCGATAACAGATTTTGAAACAAACGATTTCATCAAGAAAGGTCCATTGTACAAAATACTAGAAGGGTCTACCTTACCAAAGTCATCCCCTTTTGATTTTAAGAAATCTGCATTGACAGGGAAGAGAATGGTTGAAGTTGTTTTAGAATTCCAATAAGATTCTGGACGTGTCAAAGTGTACTGAACTGTTTGGTCGTCAATCGCCTTAACACCGACAGTTGAAAAGTCAGTTGTTTTCCCGTTGATATAGTCATCCAAACCTGCTACAGAGTCTTGAACCAGGTACAAGGCTTCGGATTTTTTATCAGCAGCATATTTCAAACCTGTCACGAAGTCTTGAGCCGTTACAGGGGCGTATTCTTCACCCTCGTATGTATACCACTTAGCGTCCTTACGAAGTTTATAGGTATAGGTCAAACCATCCTTAGAAACGGTCCAGTCCTCCGCTAAAGATGGAACATAGTTCCCATATTGGTCATTTTCCATCAAACCATCAACCAAATTGGTAACAATATCATTGGTTGTTGCACGGTTTTCAGCCAGATAGTTCAAACTAGATGGATCACTAGAGTAAACATAGTTGTATGTTTTAGATGAACTTGCTGAGTTCCCACATGCGCTTAGTAGGATACCTGCGCTTAACACGACACCTGCCAGTGTCAGATACTTGGCCTTAGACTTTTTCATTTCCAGAACCTCCTGTTTTAAATATTTGTTATATTATACAGTTTTGGTTTTATTTAGTCAAGCTTTTTTTGAAGAAAAAGTCAAAAAACATATTTTTTTGCTACTAAATTTAGAAAAAGTTCTACTTTTTTAATATTTTGAACAATAAAACAACCTTTCTTTAATAGAAAGGTTGTAATTATAACTTTTATTTATAAATCATTTACGATATTTTCAATCGTGTCCGTAGTCGATCTGCTTGAGCTTGGCCAATTATCTTGTCCAAGAGTCGTGTCCGTAGACTCATCAAGCCATAAAGACCTCCTCCAAGCCCTCCGATGAGAGCTACATAAAGGAAACTCCAGAAGCGTCCACTTGGCTGGAAGACAAAACCGAGTAGCCACTGTATGAAACCAACTAAGATAAACATGACAAGGGTCAAAATAGTAATCAAGATAGTTCGCTTCAAGATAATCTTTCGACGAGCACCCGTTACTTGGCAGATATCTCGGTACATCAAGACATTCGGAATGATCAAGCCGATAGTCGTTGAAATCAAAGGACCGTAGCTGTGGAAAATAGCAATGGTTGGCAATTGCAAGATGATCTTAGCAATGGAACCATAGATAAAGTAAAGAACTGCCTTGCGGTTGCGGAACATGGCCTGAAGCATAGGAGACAAGACCATATACAAGCCTAGGATAGTAGACTGCAAAACTGCAAAGACAAATAAACCCATAGCCAGACTATCTGGCTTACCATAAAAGACTGTGTAGAGCGGTTCTCCTACCATGACAACTCCAACCGTTGCTGGCAGCAAGAATAAGAGAAGCATGGTCATACTATCTTGAACTAGGCGAGCTGCTGCCTGCAAGTCACCTTTTACATAGTTCTCCGTCAAAAGTGGCAAGCCAACACTACCAATGGAAACTCCTACAGAGATTAAAATCATGGTAATTTTATTCGGATTGGCAGAGAAATAAGAAAACATAACAACCAAGTCTTCATTGCTGTAGTTGGTAAACCAAGTCATGCTTCTGATAAAAGTCATCTGGTCCAAGATTTGGAAAAGCTGGATGGCTGATCCTGTCAGGATGAAGGGAATGGCTTCCTTGATAGTATCGACTAAGAGTCGCTTGCTATTGATTTTATCCCGTGTTTCAAATACTCTTTTGAGTAAACCTTCTTGGGCTAGGAAGTAGATCAGGACTACAAAACTAGCCACCATCCCCACAAAAGCCGCAAAGGTCGATTGGGTAACTGCTGATAAGTAGTCACCAGAACCCATCTTCATAATGAAGAAGGTCGCCATCAACATCCAGATGACACGAATCACCTGCTCAGCGATTTGGCTCATAGCATAAGGCTTGAGGTTATTCATCCCTTGGAAGAAACCTCGGATGACACTCATGGACGGGAAAATCAAGACCGCCCAAGCCAAGCTCTGCATGATAGGTATCAAATCTTTGCCAACACCTGATAAATCTGCTAACCAAGGAGAAAAGAGATACAAGACCAAGGCAAAGACCAGTCCCAAGCCAGTCATAAAGCCTAGGAAACTCCGAATCAAGGCAAAGCTGTGCTCTTCTTCCCGCATGGTATTGTATTTAGCCACTTGTTTTGCGACCGCAACTGGGATACCCGCTGTTGAAATCAGCAAGAACCAAGCATAAATATTATAACCCATAGTAAAGAGTCCATTTGCCTTAGCGGCATAAGTCCCCATCCAGATATACCAGGGAATAATATAGATAGCACCAAGGAGGCGACTAATAAAGTTACTAGCTGTTAGCCAAGCAGTCCCTCGCAACATCTGGGCTTGCTGGTGATTGTTTTCGTTAGACATAGCTTCCTCATTCAATTTTGATAACTAGGAAAAGTTCCTTATCTTCCATTATAAACTTTTCCTTGTTACTTGTAAAATTCAGACTTTCGGTTTACAATAGAAAGTATGATAAAGATTGAAACTATATTAGACATTTTAAAAAATGATGGTCTCTTCCGTGAGATTATCGACCAAGGACATTACCACTACAACTACAGCGATGTTATTTTTGACAACATCAGTTACGATAGCCGAACAACCAAAGAAAATACTCTATTTTTTGCAAAAGGCGCTGCATTTAAAAAAGAATACCTCATTTCTGCTATAAGTCAAGGTTTAGCTTGGTATGTCGCAGAAAAGGACTATGAAGTCGGTATCCCCGTCATCGTTGTGAACGATATCAAAAAAGCCATGAGTTTGATTGCTATGGAATTTTATGGTAATCCCCAAGAGAAACTCAAAATTCTCGCTTTCACAGGGACAAAAGGAAAAACAACAGCAGCTTACTTTGCATACAACATCCTATCTCAACGCTACCCAACAGCCCTTTTGTCAACTATGAACACAACTCTAGATGGCAAGACTTTCTTTAAATCTTCCTTTTCAACACCTGAAAATATCGATCTTTTCGACATGATGGCTCAGGCTGTTAAAAATGGTAGAACCCATCTCGTAATGGAAGTCTCTAGTCAAGCCTATCTAGTCCATCGAGTCTATGGTCTGACCTTTGATGTAGGAGTCTTTCTTAACATCACTCCTGACCATATCGGACCAATTGAGCATCCGACTTTTGAAGATTACTTCTACCATAAACGTCTCTTGATGAAAAATAGCCGAGCAGTTGTCATTAACAGCGACATGGACCACTTTTCTGTCTTGAAAGAGCAAGTTGAACATCAAGAGCATGATTTCTACGGTAGTCAGTCGAGCAACCAAATCGAGAATTCCAAAGCCTTTAGCTTTTCAGCTACAGGTAAACTCGCTGGTGATTATGATATCCTACTCATCGGCCACTTTAATCAAGAAAATGCAGTCGCTGCTGGACTTGCCTGCCTTCGTCTAGGTGCTAGTCTAGAGGACATCAAAAAAGGAATCGCTGCAACCCGAGTTCCTGGACGTATGGAAGTCCTCACACAGAAAAATGGTGCTAAAGTCTTCATCGACTATGCCCACAACGGGGACAGTCTAAAAAAACTCATCAATGTAGTTGAAACTCATCAAACTGGAAAAATCGCTCTGGTTCTCGGTTCGACTGGAAACAAGGGGGAGAGTCGTCGCAAAGACTTTGGTCTCCTCCTCAATCAACATCCTGAGATTCAAGTCTTTCTCACAGCTGATGACCCCAACTATGAAGATCCAATGGTGATTGCGGAAGAAATCAGCAGCTATATCAGTCATCCTGTTGAAAAGATTGCCGATCGCGAACAAGCCATCAAGGCAGCGATGGCCATCACAAATCAAGAACTAGATGCCGTGATTATTGCGGGTAAGGGTGCTGATCGCTACCAAATCGTCAATGGAGTGAAAGAATCCTACCCTGGTGACGCAGCTGTCGCAGAACGTTACCTATAAAATCAAAAAATCAAGGGAAGTTTTCCCTTGATTTTTTAGTCTTCTTTCTTAAATGAGTTTTTAAGACCTTCAACGGCACCTTCTACAGCACCTTTAGCATCTTCAACAACTTCTTTTGCTTTGGCAACTGTTTTTTCTACAGCACCTTCTGCTTCAGTTTTGCTATCGCCAGTAACTTTACCAAATCCTTCTTTGATAGCACCAGTTGCTTGTTCCAATTTATTTTCAAGTGACATAGCTCTGTCTCCTTTTGTTTTAATACGATAATGGTTATCGCTTACATTTAGTTTATGCTTATTCTTTAGCAAAGTCAAACAATCTGCTCAAAAGCAAACAATTAAGACAAATAGAAAGACAAGCGTTCCTTGTCAAAATCAACAGCCAACTCATACTTTCCTTCTTCATTTTGAACAATATAACCCAAGACGACTAAACTCTCAACAAAGATATCACGCCGTTTCTGCATAAGCTGGTCCTTTTTGAGGAACTTGAGTAAAAACGTCGTCATATACTTGAGGGCATACTCAGGATTGACATCTCCCAAAATGGCATAGAGTTCCTGCTGTTTTTCTGTCAAAGGATATTGATTCTTGACCTTGTAGAAATAATTCGACAGGGTCATCTTTTCTCTAGCAAAATCCGTAGATTCGACTAAAATGGCAGCATTGGTTTGATTGCGCAATTCTGTCTCAAAAGTATTCTCTAGCAAAGCTTGATAGACTGGACTGTCCTCTCTGATAAAAATTTCTTGGTCAAGGGCTAAATTATCCGTAGATTCTAAAAAAGGGAGATTGAGGGAATAGCGTTTATTTTCCCTTAGGATTAAACCTGCCTTTATATACTCTTCCATCAGTTTATCAACTGCCACATCTGGAAACTGAGCCTTGATTTCCCGGAGGATTACATCATCATGACGGTCAAGATAGTCCACCAAATCTATAAAAAATGACTGTCCAGTTAAACGGGAGGGATTAAAAATCTGAATCATGAAGATTCCTTTCTTTACATTCTAAAAGAGGAGATGCTGCCAACTGACTGGGATTGGTCCCCGGCTGGTTTAGAGGCACAGGAAGTTCGAGTTTCCCATAATATTCTCTCCAAAAATCACTAATCTCCTGCTCCCCATCCCCAAATTTCATCGGAACACTTTCAAAAATAGGGAGAATTTCCGCGATGTACTGGGAGCAGTAAAAACCAGACCCATCTGGATAAAAAGAGGCATTATAGGGTGCACCTAAATGTTTGCTAGCTCTCTCCTTTACCAAGTCAACTTCCAGCTCTGGGTAGGTATAGAGATCGTAGAGATGAGTTGATTCAAAAAAATCAGCTGGTTCTTGACAGATAACACCTGCTTGCCCACTAGCATGGTAGATCAATCCGTCCAAAAAGATGGCTACATGGCTATAGTTACCAGTAGAAGCCTGGATGGCCTGCCCCATATCTGAAAGGTCCTTCACAAAAATCAAATCACCATTTTCTAACATCTTTCTCTCCTAGAAAAAAAGGAGCCGAAACCCCTTTAGCTATAAGGAAACTAACGTTTCCTCATTTCAACTATCACTCAGACTATTAGCCATTAAAGCTTTCTGTCAACTGAGGCACCACTTGTTTCTTACGTGAAACGGCACCTGGAAGGAAAGCATGGTTGTTTTCAAGTTTGAAGTTGAAGGCTGCTTCGACCTTGTCCATGTTTGATCCAAGAGCCAAAATTTCTGAGTTTGAGTTAACGATATCTGTAATCATCAAGACAAAGTCAGAGTAGCCATTTGCTGTATTGGCCGCTTGCATTGCAGCTTCAATTTCTGCTTGACGTTCCAAGACTTCAGCAATATCAACTGTGTTTACTTGGGCAACACGGACCTTATTTCCGTTGAGTTCAAAGGTCTTAGCATCGATATCAATCAATTCTTCAGCAGATTTGCTAGCTAAGTTTGTACCAGCTTTCAGCATGGCAAGACCGTACTCTTCCAAGTTGACACCAGCCAATTCAGCCAATTCAGGAGCAATGACTTTATCAGATGGGTGAGTTGTTGGTGATTTCAAAAGAAGGGTATCTGAAATCAAACCAGACAGCATCAAACCTGCAATTTCTTTAGGAACTGCTACACCGTGTTCTTTGAACATGCGGTAAACGATAGATGAAGCTGATCCAACTGGTTCCAAGCGCATGTAAAGTGGGCTTGCAGTTTCAAAGTTAGCCACACGGTGGTGGTCTACAACACCGTAAACTTCTACTTCAGCGATATCTGACACTGATTGTTGGAATTCATTGTGGTCAGTCAAGATGACTTGCTCTGCACCTTCTGCTTTAGCAGATGTGATAACGCGTGGTGCTTCAACACCAAAATAGTTCAATACATAGGCTGTTTCTTCATTAGGGGTTCCAAGTGCTACTGCTTCTGTGTCCAATCCATAAGCCTCTTTTGCAAGATAAGCAAAGGCTACAGATGACCCAATGGCATCTGAATCTGGATTTTGGTGACCAAATACTAGAATCTTAGACATGATAATACCTCGTTTCTTTATTCTCCTTATTGTAGCACTTTTTTCCTCTTTTGACAAAAGTAAGAGGAGTCAAAGGACTCCTCATTAGACATCAATATGGTTGGCTAGATTTTTCTCTTGATTTTCGGATAAAAATCGTTCTTTCTGTGGTCTTTTCTTACGTTTGAGAAGAGCCTCTGCAGACATGGCTTCTTCCTTGCTAGCAAAAGCCTCCACATAGATAAGTTTGACTGGTAATCGAGCTCGGGTATACTTGGCTCCCTTACCACTATTATGAACGGCAAGGCGCCTCTTCACATCCGTTGTATAGCCCGTATAATAAGAACCGTCGCGACACTCTACCACATACATGTAGGCCTTATGATCCATAGTAAATCTCTTGAATTTCTGGGGTATAAGAACCATCATCATTGTGAACAATGAGCGGTGGCAAGACCTTGAAGCCACTAATAGATCCATCTTTGATAGCTTCGATTAAAAGCATATTAGCCTCCTTCTCTCGTTTAGGATAGACAAATTGCAGGCGCTTGGGTGCTAAATTGTGGCGTTGAAGCATGTCTAGAATATCCAACAGTCGATCTGGACGGTGAACCATGACAAAACGACCATTAGACTTGAGAATACTCTGAGCACTTCGACAGATTTCCTTAAGATTAGTCGCAATTTCGTGTCTTGCTAGGAGGTAGTGTTCACTCTCGTTCAGATTGGAATGCGGATCCACCTTGAAATAAGGCGGATTGCACAAAATCATGTCCACCTTACTTCCCTGAATGCGAGCAGGCATATTTTTCAAATCATCGCAAATAACCTGCATCTGCTCTTCCAAGCCATTCAACTGAACCGAACGCTCTGCCATATCCGCCAAACGCTCCTGAATTTCTACAGAGAGAATTTTTGCCTTGGTACGACTACTTGCAAAAAGTCCTACTGCACCATTGCCAGCACAAAAGTCCACAATTAAGCCATTTTTAGGAAAGCGAGGAAAGCGTGACAAGAGAACACTATCCACCGAATAGCTGAACACTTCTCTATTTTGAATGATCTTGATATCTGTCGAAAAGAGCTGGTTGATTCGCTCTCCTGATTTTAATAATTGTTCTTCTTTCATACTTCCATTATATCAAACTATGTTAACATTACAAATGATTTAAATAACCGTATTTACGGCTTCTTTTTTAAATGCTCCAAGGCTTCTCTTGTCCAAACAGGCATCATTCGAGCAAGTGGCGCAAAACCGTGCTTGATACGATCATTTGAAAAACGTCTCCGTCTTGGCAATTGATGTTTTTCTTCCTCCAAAGTACGGATAGAAAGACTGGCTTTCCCAGTGTATTCGTCAAAATCCACCACCTGTACTTGAACCTCATCACCAATTTTTAAAATATCATAGATATTCTCAATAAATCCCGTCCGGATTTCCGAGATGTGAATCAGCCCTGTCACCCCTGTCTCTAACTCGACAAAGGCACCATAGGGCTGAATTCCTGTAATACGCCCGTTTAGCTTATCACCAATTTTCATCCTAGTCCTCAATTTCAATCGTTTCAATTACCACATCTTCAACTGGCTTGTCCATTGCACCAGTCTCAACAGCTGCAATGGTATCTAAGACAGCAAAAGATGCTGCATCTACCAATTGCCCAAAAACAGTATGGCGGCGGTCAAGGTGAGGAGTTCCACCTTGCTCTGCATAAATCTCAGCGATTGGTTCTGGCCAACCACCACGCGCAATCTCTTTCTTAGAGTATGGCAAGTGTTGGTTTTGCACGATGAAAAACTGGCTTCCATTGGTATTCGGTCCAGCATTGGCCATAGAAAGAGCACCACGAATATTATAAAGTTCTTCTGAAAATTCATCCTCAAACGCTTGACCATAAATTGACTCTCCGCCCATACCAGTACCAGTTGGGTCTCCACCTTGGATCATAAAGTCCTTGATAATGCGGTGGAAAATCACACCATCATAGTAACCATCTTTTGAAAGAGCAACAAAGTTGGCTACTGTTTTGGGAGCCTGCTCAGGGAAAAGCTTGATACGCAAGTCTCCGTAATTTGTCTTAATAGTCGCCAACGGACCTTCTACTGTTTCAATGTCTACTTGTGGGAAATGCAATTCTTTTTCTACCATACCAAATCCTTCTAAGGCATCAAAAATGCCATCTTTTTCTACTGTTTTTGTAATATAATCTGCTTTTTCTTTGATTTTTTCATGGGAAATTCCCATGGCAATGCTAATTCCTGCATAATCAAAGAGTTCCAAGTCATTCAGACCGTCTCCAAAGACCATGACATTCTCTGGTTTCAAGCCTAAATGCTCTACCACCTTGGCTACACCTGTGGCTTTTGAACCTGAAATAGGCACGATATCAGATGAATGTTCATGCCAACGCACCATGCGAAGTTTACCAGAGAGACTATCTGGCAAGTGCAGGTCATCTCCTTTTTCCTCAAAGGTCCACATCTGATAAATCTCTACTTTTTCATGAAAATCTGGATCCACATCCAAGTTTGGATAAATCGGATCAATAGCCTCACTGATCAGTTCTGTTCGAGTGGAGAGTTTGGCGTCATGACTGCCAACCAAGCCGTACTCAATCCCCTCTTGTTTTGTCCAAGCGATGTATTCTTCCACATCTTCTTTGGCAATCTGATGCTGATAAATGATTTGACCTTTTTTATCTTCTATATAGGCCCCATTTAGGGTTACAAAAAAGTCAGGTTTAAGATCACGAATCTCTGGAACAACACCAAAAATACCTCGTCCAGAGGCGATTCCTGTTAAAATTCCTTTCTCTCGCAACTGCTTAAAAACAGTGGGAATTGTCGCCGGAATAAAGCCCGTCTTTGACGTACGCAAGGTATCATCAATATCAAAAAAGACGATTTTAATCTTCTTTGCCTTGTATTTTAATTTTGCATCCATCTCTCTACCTCTTTTCCATCACTCTTTCCATTATACCATAAAGTAGAGAAATCCCCTATCTTCAAAAAAATTCACTATCTCTTATTCGAATTTCTTGGATAGGTACAGAACTAAATCATCATTATTTTGAATAGTAGCATTCATTTCCAAGGGCTGATTTCGATACCAAACACCTGAACCATCTGGAATATAGCCTCGTTTGATGTACAATCTCTGAGCAGGACCATAGCCTGAATGGAGCCCAACACCAAGGGTCACCTTATCCGATATGAGCCTAACTCGTTTTTCTGCTTCTTCCAGCAAGAGATTTCCAATACCTTGATTTTGAAAGGGCTCAAAGACATTGAAATCTGAAAGTTCTGGAGCCATTCCAGCAAAAGGCCCCTGCTTAGCGTCGGGTAAAATCGTAATGTAACCCGCTACAGCACCCTCAACCTCTGCAACTAAGACTTCTCTCTCCCCACTTTCTTGCTCCTTAAAGTATCGAGTTAAAATCTCCTCTCTACTTGGCCAACCTTGGCTGATAAATCCTCGAGATAGATTTTTTATGTCAGATTCTTGCATTTTTCTAATTGAACATATCGTCTTCATAAGTTGCTCCTTTAAAGCTTTCTCCTACCATTATAGCACGATAATAAAGATTAAAAGAAAAAACCTAGTAAGACAAAAGAATCTTACTAGGTCAAAAGGGACTCCATTCTAACAGAGTCCTGGAAAAGTCTGAAAAAAAGGGCCACTGGACCGAAGTCGCCTTCTCGTTTCAAAGCTCGTGAAAAATGACCCACCAGGGTCTGAAAAAGAGGGCCACCCGGACCTCAACTCGCTCTCTCGTTTCAAAGCTCGTGAAAAAAAGACCCACCCGGACCTCAACTTGCTCTCTCATTTCAAGGCTCGTGAAAAAGAGGGCCACCCGGGCTCAACTCGCAATCACATTTCTATGCTCGTGAAAAAAAAAGACCCACCAGGGTCTGAAAAAGAGGGCCACCCGGACCTCAACTCGCTCTCTCGTTTCAAAGCTCGTGAAAAAAAGACCCACCAGGGTCTTAATTCGCTTTCTAGTTTTCAAGCTCATGAAAAAGAGGTCCACCCGGACCTCTTTTTTAATCTTCGTTTACGAAAGGCATCAAAGCCATTACGCGAGCGCGTTTGATAGCTGTTGTTACTTTACGTTGGTTTTTAGCTGAAGTTCCTGTTACACGACGAGGAAGGATTTTCCCACGTTCTGAAACGAAACGGCTAAGAAGCTCAGTATCTTTGTAATCAACATATTCAATTTTGTTTGCTGCGATGTAATCAACTTTTTTACGGCGTTTGAATCCGCCACGACGTTGTTGAGCCATGTTTTTTCTCCTTTATAGTATTAATTGTCCATTAGAATGGTAAATCATCATCTGAAATGTCCAATGGATTTGTTGCTCCAAATGGATTTTCAGAACGTGAAAAGTCTGGTACTGGGTTTGCAGGTGCTGATTGACCTGCAGTTGGTGCAGAATAAGCCCCACCTGTATGTCCTTCACGCACTCCGCGGCTTTCCAACATTTGGAAATTCTCAGCCACGACTTCTGTTACGTAGACACGTTGTCCTTGCTGGTTATCGTAACTACGAGTCTGGATACGACCTGTGATCCCGATAAGAGAGCCTTTTTTAGCCCAGTTAGCAAGATTTTCAGCCTGTTGGCGCCACATAACGACATTGATAAAATCAGCCTCACGTTCGCCATTTTGACTCTTGAATGTACGGTTTACTGCAAGAGTAAAAGTCGCAACTGCTACATTTGATGGGGTATAACGCAACTCAGCGTCACGAGTCATACGCCCTACAAGTACAACATTGTTAATCATAATTTACCTTCTTACGCGTCAAGTTTGACGATCATGTGACGAAGAATGTCAGCGTTGATTTTTGAAAGACGGTCAAACTCTTTAAGAGCTGCGTCGTCGTTTGCTTCAACGTTAACGATGTGGTAAAGTCCTTCACGGAAATCTTGGATTTCGTATGCAAGACGACGTTTTTCCCATGATTTTGATTCAACAACAGTTGCACCGTTGTCAGTCAAGATAGAGTCAAAACGTGCTACCAAAGCGTTTTTCGCTTCTTCTTCAATGTTTGGACGAATGATATAAAGAATTTCGTATTTAGCCATTGATATGTTCCTCCTTTTGGTCTAATGACCCCAAGACTTTGCAAGGGGTAAGTGAGGTTTGCTCACAATTAACTATTATACTAGAAATACTAGTAGATAGCAAGAGAAAAAAGATAAAAATGAAAAATAACTCTATTGCTTAGAAATAACATTCTCTTTCAGTTCTACAGCTCTGGCCATCTCTTTCAAAATGAAGAATAGTGAAAATCCGACTATTACTAAAAAGAATCCTAAGTAAATGAAGGCTACTACAAAACCTATAGCATCAATCAGCCAACCCGTTAGAGGAAAAATAACAATCATACTCAGGTTGAACATCATGGAGTAGACACTTAGCATGGTTGCACGTACCTCACTTGGGAGTCGCTTTTGTAAATCGTTGTCAAAAATCGGTTGAAAGAGAGCATATAAGGCGTTACTAATCAAATAAATCAAAATATAAATCAGTGGCGTACCAAAGTAGGAAAGTAAGTAGGTCACTCCCGTTAAGAGTACAAGAATTGGAAAGAGCTTTAAGGCGGAATATTTCTTTCCAATCTTACTCGCTAGATAAACTGCCCAGATATTCAAAACACTGCCGATCAGCATGACCATCGAAATCTGCCATCCTTCTAAGTCCGGCAGTTGATTTTGATAGTAAAAATAAAACATGCACATCAGTGTCCCGATGATTTGGGACAGAATCATCCAACTAAAAAGACTGGGGTTTCTCC
Source organism: Streptococcus sp. NPS 308 (assembly GCF_002355895.1). NCBI lineage: Bacteria > Bacillati > Bacillota > Bacilli > Lactobacillales > Streptococcaceae > Streptococcus > Streptococcus sp. NPS 308. The sequence goes on along the minus strand of NZ_AP017652.1, from coordinate 574,272 downwards.
GCAACTCCTCTTTGACAGTCAACATAATCCTTTTCATGGTCAGACGCTCAGATTTTTGAGCTTTAACACTAGGCTCTTTTAGCATCCAAGTTAAGAATAGGACGATTATAGAAGTGGCAATCATGATATAGTAGGTCAAGTGCAATTGACCATGGACAAAAAATCCCGCTAAAACGGTCCCCAAAGACCGAGTTCCTTCTGCTACTCCTGACATAAAACTTGAGATAGACAAGTAGCGCTCTTTTAATCCAGCCTCCACGGCCGAATCATAAACCATAGCTGCACTCGTCCCCGAATCAAAATTATAAGACAAGGCACTCACCACCATAGCGAGTGCGTAAATCCAAAAATTACCTTGTCCTAGTAACATGAGAATAGACGACGCAATCCCAGCAATCCGACTGAGATAAAGATTGGTTTTATATGAATAGCGGTCAGCTAACATTCCAGAGGGAATTTCGCAAATGACACTGGTGGCGTGAAAAATACTTTCCAATAAGCCAATCTGCCAAAGCGACATCCCGTTTTGACTGAGAAATAGAATCCAAAAGCTGGTAATGCCCAGAAAGGCAAAAAATTCCACTCCAGCCATGAGACCGATATTCTTCCGATAATTTGGTTTAAACATCATTTCTCCTTTAACAAGTGTATATGTATCTTTGTGTTTGTCACTTGTTAATCTGTGCTTTACATGTCCCTCACCTCTTCTTTCAAGTATTATGGTGTTTTGAAAAAACGCCCCTAGGGCGTTTTAGTCTTTTTATGGTTTGATACGGTGCAACATACGTGGGAATGGAATCGCTTCACGGATGTGTTTTGTACCTGCTGCGAAAGTTACCATACGCTCGATACCGATACCAAATCCACCGTGTGGAACAGTACCGTATTTGCGAAGGTCAAGGTAGAATTCGTACTCTGTACGATCCATTCCAAGTTCTTCCATCTTAGCGACAAGGGCATCGTAGTCTTCCTCACGCATGGAACCACCGATGATTTCTCCATAGCCTTCTGGTGCAAGCAAGTCTGCACAAAGCACGCGCTCTGGATTGCCAGGAACTGGTTTCATGTAGAAGGCCTTAATAGCTGCTGGATAGTTGATAACGAAAGTTGGCACACCAAAGTGGTTTGAAATCCAAGTTTCGTGTGGTGAGCCAAAGTCATCTCCATGTTCCAAATGCTCGTAGTCTGCATCTTCATCGTTTTCATGCTCTTGCAAGAGGTCAATAGCTTGATCGTAAGTGATGCGTTTGAATGGCTCTGCAATGTAGCGTTTCAAAAGCTCTGTATCGCGTTCCAAAGTTTCCAAGGCTTGAGGAGCACGGTCAAGAACACCTTGAAGAAGGGCTTTAACATATGCTTCTTGCAAGTCAAGTGACTCATCATGTGTCAAGTAAGAGTACTCCGCATCCATCATCCAGAACTCAGTCAAGTGACGGCGAGTCTTAGATTTCTCCGCACGGAATACTGGTCCAAAGTCAAAGACACGACCAAGGGCCATAGCACCTGCTTCAAGATAAAGCTGACCTGACTGGCTCAAGTATGCTGGTGTCCCAAAGTAGTCTGTTTCAAAGAGTTCTGTTGAATCTTCAGCCGCATTTCCTGAAAGAATTGGGCTATCAAACTTCATGAAGCCGTTCTTGTCAAAAAACTCATAGGTTGCATAGATGATAGCGTTACGGATTTGCATGACCGCTACTTGCTTACGAGAACGGAGCCACAAGTGACGGTTGTCCATCAAGAAGTCTGTTCCGTGTTCTTTTGGTGTGATTGGGTAATCTTGAGATTCACCGATCACTTCGATGTCTGTGATATCGAGCTCATAACCAAACTTAGAACGTTCGTCTTCTTTGACAATTCCTGTCACATAAACAGAAGTCTCTTGGCTCAAGTGTTTGATCGTTTCAAATTTTTCAAGACCAACTTCTTCGCCGAATTTTTCAATAAAGTTTGGTTTAAAGGCTACTCCTTGGAAAAAGGCTGTTCCATCACGCAATTGCAAGAAGGCAATTTTTCCTTTTCCTGATTTGTTGGCAACCCAGGCCCCAATGGTCACTTCTTGACCAACGTAGTCTTTTACATCGATAATTGTTACACGTTTTGTCATAATCTATCTTCCTTTTTTCGTTTAACTTGTCCGAAGACGTCATTACTCATTATTTTACCATAAATAGACTGCGATAGCTAGGTTCGACTAGAGAAAAATCGCGAGATTTTCGATACAAAAAATCTTCGTCAAAATGACGAAGATTCTGAGTTTTATTTTTCCATAAATTGATGCAAACGGCGAATGGCTTCTTTCAAGGTGTCCAAGTCAGTTGCATAACTGAGACGAACATTTTCTGGCGCCCCAAATCCTGCTCCTGTAATCAAGGCAAGGCCGACTTCCTCAAGAATAGCTGTTGTAAAGTCCGTCACATCGGTATAGCCCTTCATCTCCATCGCTTTTTTTACATTTGGGAAAAGATAGAAAGCTCCTTGGGGCTTGACTACTTCAAATCCTGGCACTTGGCACAAGAGAGGATAAATGGTATTCAACCGTTCCTCAAATGCTTGGCGCATGGTTTCGACAGAGTCTTGTGGTCCAGTTAGGGCTTCAATGGTAGCATATTGTGATACAGCAGTTAGGTTTGAGGTTGTTTGTCCTGTCAATTTGCTCATAGCAGCGATAATTTCAGGATTTCCTACAGCATAACCTACCCGCCAACCGGTCATGGCATAGGCCTTAGATACACCGTTGATCACGATGGTTTGCTTGCGAATCGCTTCTGACAGACTAGAAATTGGAACAAATTCATTTCCATTATAAACTAGGCGACCATAGATATCATCTGCTAGGATGAGGACATCATGTTCAACCGCCCAATTTCCGATAGCCATCAATTCCTCACGAGTGTAAATCATACCGGTCGGATTCGATGGCGAATTGAGAACCAAGACCTTGGTCTTATCTGTTCGGGCCGCTTCTAGCTGCTCGACCGTTACTTTAAAGTGATTGTCTTCCTTGGCTTGGACAAAGACCGGCACACCTTCTGCCATCTTGACTTGGTCCCCATAACTGACCCAGTATGGTGTAGGGATGATGACCTCATCACCTGGATTGACCACAGCCATAAAAAAGGTATAGAGAGAGAACTTAGCACCTGTAGCAAAAGTAATCTCGTTGGTTGCTACAGAATAGCCATAATAGCGTTCAAAGTAGGTATTAACCGCAGCCTTTAAGTCTGGCAGACCTGAAGCAACTGTATAAAAGGAAGCTCGTCCATCACGAATCGCTTCCACCGCCGCATCCTGAATATTTTCAGGAGTATGAAAATCAGGCTGTCCCAAGGTTAAGAAAAGAACATCTTTTCCCTGAGCTTTTAATGCCTTGGCTCTTGCATCACTGGCTAGAGTGACGCTTTCTTCCATTTCTAGTACACGTTTGGATAGTTTCATATGTCCTCCTTATTGGATCAATGCTCCAGTTTCAAAGTCGACCAGATAGTAGTGGTTTCCTGACTTAACTTCCCAAATCGGCTTGTCCTGATAACGACCAAAGGTGATCTTATCAATGTCGCTAGCTCCTTTTTCCCTCGAAATCGTCGCTGCCTTGTCTTGAGAAATCCCCTTATCAAGCTGATAAACATAAATCTTATGGTCATTCTTTTCAATCAGTACGGTAATGGCCTCTTGCTTTTTATTATGTCCTAAAACGCTATAATAACCTTCTAGTCCATTATAAAAATCAACCTGATCTGCCTGTTCCAATTCTGCATACTGCTTGGCTAGTTTTTCTCCTTCAACCCTAGCATCTTGATAGGGTTTCATGCTGAGTGATATCAGATAAAGGAAGGAAGTCGTCATGACTAGCAGTACCAGAGAAATACCGATTCCATACTGTAAAAGTAGCTTGTTTTTTGCTTTTTTCTGTCTTAGTTTCACTCGTCTATTTTACCATCTCTCTTCCTTTATTACAAGTGAATATAGGAACTTTCTGAGATAATTTCCCTATGAAATCCATGCCTCTTGTATTTCTATTTATTTATTGATAGAATACCCTTATGAAACAATATTTGAAAGAAAAAATTTCCGATAATCAATTAGACTTAAAAACAGCTATCGTCCTCAATAAGGCCATACGAAGTTTTAAACCCTATGAAGCCAAGGCTGCTAAAGAACACGGACTAACACCCACTCAATTTTCAGTTTTGGAAACCCTCTATAGCAAAGGGGAACTGCGCATTCAGGATTTGATTGAAAAAATGTTGGCCACTTCTGGAAACATGACTGTTGTCATTCGAAATATGGTTCGAGATGGATGGATTTCTAGAACTTGTGACCCAAAAGACCGTCGTTCTTTTTTCCTGAAATTAACACCTGCAGGACGCAAAAAAATTGAAGAGGTTCTTCCTGACCATATCGATTCTATCGTAGAAGCACTCAGCATCTTGGAAGATAGCGAAAAGGAAGACTTAATCCACATTTTAAAAAAATTTAAAAATTTGTGAGCAAAATTATTGCTAATTAGTATTTTTTGTTGTAACATAGATGGTAACAAAAGGGTTCGCTCTTTGAATTTTAAACTAAAGGAGACATATCATGTCTAAAAAAGTATTATTTATCGTCGGTTCACTTCGCCAAGGTTCTTTCAACCACCAAATGGCCCTCGAAGCTGAAAAAGCACTTGCCGGAAAAGCGGAAGTTAGCTATCTTGATTACTCAGCTGTTCCTCTCTTCAGCCAAGATTTGGAAGTTCCAACCCATCCAGCCGTAGCTGCTGCTCGCGAAGCTGTCCTTGCTGCCGATGCTATCTGGATCTTCTCTCCAGTCTACAACTTCTCTATCCCTGGAACAGTGAAGAACTTGCTTGACTGGCTATCTCGTGCTCTTGACTTGTCTGATACACGTAGCGCTTCTGCCCTCCAAGACAAGTTTGTCACAGTATCATCTGTAGCCAATGCAGGTCACGATCAACTCTTCGCTATTTACAAAGATCTCTTGCCATTTATCCGTACACTAGTCGTTGGTGATTTCACTGCTGCACGTGTCAATGACTCTGCTTGGGCAGACGGAAAATTGGTGTTAGAAGAAGCAACTGCTTCATCACTTGCCAAACAAGCGGACGACCTTCTTGCAGCCATCAACTAATCAAGCAAAAACCAGCTCGAATGAGCTGGTTTTATGCTTGTTTCACAAAGACGAGTTCTAAGTCACTGGATAAATCAGGTCGATAGTCAAAACCGGCGAAACTGAGCTTACGAGCTTGTTCGACTGTTTGAACTTGTCCTTCTATCAAGGCGGTCAAAAAGGCCCCACGCGCTTTCTTAGAAATGGTTGAGTGGATTTTCAACTGCCCAGCCTTGTCCTCCATAAATTTGAAGGTCACCATCTTTTCTCTGATTTCCTTAGAAAATACGGTTTCAAACTCTGATGACAAGAGAGAAAAAATGACTTCTTCACCCCTCAAAGCTTCATCGTAGGCTGATTTCCAATGAGTCTTTAGGGTTTTTCCAGCCACTTTTAACTTCATCAAGAAGTCCAAACGGTGAGGAGCCATGGGAGATAGGGCAGGAACTACGCCATAAAAAGCTGATGTAATTAAAACATGATTTTCAAGATAGGTTTGTTCAGCCTCGGTTAAACCATCTCGTTTGATGTGACGATACATAAGACCATCAAAAAGTTTCAAGGCTGGATAGTTCTTAGCTCTGTAATCTTTTAGAGCTTGAATATGAGCGTACTCTTCCTCTGCTTTCTCGGCGGATACTTTATAAAAGGTCTCTAATTCACTAGCTGAGTAGCGAGCTAGCTCCTCAAGGACTGCCTGACTTTCTTCCCTCAAGGGGAACGCTTGGATACAAGGATGGTCTGTGTTCATTTCTTTTGCTGTTGGGATTAAAATTTTCATATTGTTAGTGTAGCATATTTTTCAATCACGACCAAGAATTTCATCTGAAAAACCTCGGTTTATACCGAGGTTTCTTTATTTACTGCACTTTAAAGGTTTTGAGGTAATTATCTTTTCCAACTTGACCTTCGAAGGATTGGCCATTTTCAAGGTAAGGAAGGTCGTCTGATACTGAGGCCTTGACCCTGTAGATTTTGCCATCAACTTTAAAGAAGTAGACGGTGTCACCCTTGATGACAGCTGATTTAAGGTCTGAGACGATTCCCTTAATGTTTTCTACCGTTTCATTATCCAGCTCGAGGTCGTTTTTATTGGCATATTTACTGAGGAGTTCATCTACCGTAGCTGCTACGATGACGTTTTGGTACTCTACTGCATCAACCAATGCATACTCCTTGACCAAGCCTGCATTGTCCTTCAAGCCCATGATGTAGAGTGGTTTGTCATTGAGATTAACAAGGATAGGGAAAGTAGCCTTGTAGGCCTTCTCCTGAACGGCTCCTTCAGCTGAAGCACGGGCAGATTCTTCGGTTGCAGATGCTAGATTGTACTTGGTGATTTCACCAGTGCGCATATTTTCAAGGATAAATCCTAGATTACTTTCGTCAGCATTTGCTGAAGTCACACCCGTGTAGAGATAAATGTCATTTCCGATAGAAAGATAGTTATAGCCCTCTGTCGTTTGGGTAACATTTTTCTTGGAAATCAAGGCATTCCAGAAACCGTCTTTATACTTGCCGTTGTAGTTGATTTGTTCGATGGTTTCTTCTGCTGGATAAACACGATCCACCCATTCTGGCACTTCATCCAAGCTGTATTCCTTGGTTTCTCCATTAGTAGCGTCCAAGATAATAACAGATGAAGGGCGAGGTACTCCTAGACCAAACTGTTTTTGATAAACGGTTGCTACATAGAAAGGATTTCCTTCATCATCCACCTCAAAGGACGGGGTTTTAAAAATCTTGGTTGGGTACTTGATCCGAAGATGACGTTTGACATCACGGTTAAAATACTCGGAGTCCGAATACTTCATCGGTGTTTTTAAATCTACCAATTCCGCATTCCCTGTCACCATATCAACCTTGATATACTCGCCAATTCCCTTGGCTTGATTGTTGAACCATTTGATGGGATCGGCATACTCCAAGGGTGTAACTCGATAGGGTTTGCCATCAACCGTCAGCTGGGTATAGGTGTCTGCTGCTACGTACTGGGATACCTTATCTGTCAGAGAGCCCAGATAACGGTCACCAATTTTTTCTGCAGTGCTCCGATCCAAGATTGGAACCTTACTGGTATCACTCTTAGGAAAATTTTTAAAGTCTTTTTCTGTGATAGAAACTACATGAGCATAGTTTTTTGCTTGGAAAAAGCTTGATGTCACTAAGCTAACCAGACCAGCAAGGGCAAAGATAAGGCCTGCAGCCAGCAACAATCCTCTACTAAGTTTGGTAAAAAGGAATCCTTCTAGATTGAGATCTTTGGCAGCCTTGCCATGACGTACATGAACCGTTTTGATGATATTGGAATCCTTGCGGAAACTAAACAAAATCCCCGTCACCACCAGATGCCCACAGAGAAAGAAGATGAATTCCCAGCTAGTAAGATTGAAGGGAGGCAAAAAGATATACCAGGTCGTTGCGATAAAAACAAGTTCAAAGAGTATACGTTTCATTTGACTTCCTCCTAAATAATCCGTCCTTCCAAATGATCCAGTTCATGTTGGCAGATCTGAGCTGGAAAACCTGTCAGTGTAATAGTCTGTTCCTGCCACTTGCTATCGCGATAGGAAACCGTAATCGTTTCATAACGAGTCGTCGTTCTAACCCCAGTCAAAGACAAACAACCTTCCTCTGTCTCATAAGGTCCTTTATAGGAAAGGAGAATGGGGTTAAACATAACCATGGGAACTAGACCAAGATTAAAGATAATCACGCGCTTCTGCACCCCAATCATATTAGCCGCCAGACCGACACAGGTCTCGCGATTAGCCAGCAGGGTATCCTGCAAATCCTTAGCCAGATAAAGGTCTTCCTGACTTGCAGGTTTCGAGACCTGCGACAAGAATAAGACATCTCGGACAATTCTCTTTTCCATTCTCTTACGCTCCTTACAACTTTACTTTATTATAGCACAAAAGGGGGCAACTTCTAGTCCTTTCCCTCAAATGCAAAAAAAGCCATCCGAAGATGACTTTCTTTTTAAATCGCGTTCTTATCAAGACCAAGTTTACGTTGAACAAACTTGACGATTTCGACGATAAGTATCATTGAGAAGCTTCCAGCTAGAACAATAGCCCATTGTGATAAGTCTAGTTTGGTTACGTGGAAGATACCTTCAAGCGGTTCTACAACGATGGTTGCCATAAGAAGAATGAAGGATACCAAGATTGACCAGTTGAAGGTCTTAGACTTGAATGGTCCAACTGTCAAGATGGATTGGTAAACAGACTTAACATTGTAGGCATGGAAGAGCTGAATCAAACCGAGTGTTGCAAAGGCCATTGTAAGGGCATCTGCGTGAATAGCTTGGTTGTCTCCTACATGGACTGGATAGGCAAGAGCAAGGCCATAAACGGTCAAGACCAGTGCCCCTTGGAGTACACCTTGATAGATGATAGAACTCAAGACCCCACCTGAGAAGAAGCTTGACTTACGTCCACGTGGTTTGTGGGTCATAACACCTGGCTCAGCAGGTTCAACACCAAGAGCAATAGCTGGGAAGGTATCGGTTACCAAGTTGATCCACAAAAGATGAACTGGTTGCAAAACATCCCATCCAAAGAGGGTCGCTAAGAAGATGGTCAAAACTTCAGCTGTATTGGCAGAAAGAAGATATTGAATAGTCTTTTGAATGTTTGAGAAGACCTTACGTCCTTCTTCAACTGCGACGATAATAGTCGCAAAGTTATCATCCGCAAGAATCATGTCAGATGCACCCTTAGAAACCTCAGTACCAGTGATTCCCATACCGATACCAATATCGGCTGTTTTCAGAGCTGGTGCATCATTCACACCATCACCTGTCATGGCAACGACCTTACCTTGTTTTTGCCAAGCTTTCACGATACGAACCTTGTGCTCTGGAGATACACGCGCATAAACAGAGTATTGACCAACTACTTTTTCAAATTCTTCATCAGAAAGTTCGTTGAGCTCAGCACCAGTCAAAACATGGTCTTCCGAGTCATTTTCATCAATGATCCCCAAACGTTTGGCAATGGCTTCCGCTGTATCTTGGTGATCACCCGTGATCATGATTGGACGAATTCCCGCTTCCTTAGCGACACGAACTGCTTCAGCTGCTTCGGCACGCTCAGGGTCAATCATCCCAATCAATCCAGTAAAGATCAAGTTGTTTTCCAGTTCTTCAGAAGTCAAGTTTTCTGGAATGCTATCAATAATCTTATAAGCACCCGCAAGGACACGCAAGGCTTGGTGAGCCATTTCAGAGTTATTTGTGTGAATTAAGTCATTGACTTGATTATCAATCGGAGCGACATCGCCAGCTTTATCACGAGCAACACAACGTTTCAAGAGTTGATCTGGAGCCCCTTTGACTGCTACGAGGAATTTCCCATCTGGTAATGGGTGAACTGTTGACATGAGCTTACGATCTGAGTCAAACGGTAACTCAGCTACACGAGGATATTTCTCTAAAAATCCTTTAACATCATAGCCCTTATCCAAGGCATACTGGATGAAGGCTGTTTCCGTTGGATCCCCGATCAGGTTTCCTTCTGCATCAATCTTAGTATCATTAGCCAAAACAACAGAACGAAGAAGAGGCATTTCAAGACCTAGTTCAATGTCATCAGCAGAGTCATGTAAGACTGCATCATAGAAGACTTTTTCGACTGTCATCTTGTTCATGGTAAGCGTACCAGTCTTATCAGAAGCGATGATTTCAGTTGAACCAAGTGTTTCTACTGCTGGCAACTTACGAACGATAGAGTTTCGTTTTGCCAAAACTTGAGTACCAAGGGCAAGAACGATGGTCACGATAGCAGGAAGTCCTTCTGGGATGGCTGCAACAGCAAGCGCAACAGAGGTCATCAACTCACCAAGTGGATTTTTACCTTGAATGAAGACTCCGACTACAAAAGTAACAAGCGCAATGACCAAAATTGCATAGGTCAAGACCTTAGAAAGGTTGTTCAAGTTTTGTTTGAGTGGTGTATCCGTCTCATCCGCATCTTGGAGCATGCCAGCGATATGACCAACTTCCGTGTACATACCTGTATTGACAACAACACCAAGACCACGACCATAAGTCACATTTGAGTTTTGGAAGGCCATATTGACACGGTCACCAATACCGGCATCTGCAGAGAGCTCGACGGTCAAGTCTTTTTCGACTGGAACAGACTCACCTGTTAGGGCTGCTTCTTCGATTTTAAGAGAATTAGCTTCTAGCAAACGTAGGTCCGCTGGTACCACGTCACCTGCTTCAAGGGCAACGATATCTCCTGGTACCAATTCTTTGGAATCAATCTCAGCCATATGCCCATCACGAAGAACGCGCGCAGCTGGACTAGACATCGATTTGAGGGCTTCGATGGCTTCTTCTGCTTTTCCTTCTTGGTAAACACCAAAGGCTGCGTTGATGATAACAACGGCTAGAATAATGATGGCATCTGCAATATCTTCCCCACCAGAAGTTATGACAGACAAGATGGCTGCAGCAACCAAAATAATAATCATCAAATCCTTAAACTGTTCAATGAATTTAACCAAGAGAGATTTTTTCTCACCCTCTTCGAGTTCATTGCGCCCATATTCAGCTAGGCGTTTCTGCGCTTCGCTTGACGAAAGGCCTTGCTCAGTTGCTTCAACCGACTTCAAGACTTCTTCGGGACTTTGAGTATAAAACGCTTGGCGTTTTTGTTCTTTTGACATATGTCTCCTCCTTGACTTTGTGTGCAAAACAAGCTCTCTTTTGGTTTTATGACAAACAAAAAGAGACCTGTTAATCATAACAAGTCTCGCTGTTTAAGATAGCGCCGGAAAGAATACTTTGCAGTATAAAATTCGGAATGACGACACTATCACAGGTTTCTGCCAGCTACTCCCTTGAGTAGTACTATTATATCAAAATTTGAACAATTTTCAAGGGTTTAAATCCGATGAAACAAGACTAAATTTGAATTTTCCCATGAAAACCAGTATAATGAAAACAGAATCTCAGCACTAGAAAGGAAGTCCGATGAATCAATCCATATCAAATCTCAAGTTGGCGGAACGTGGTGCCATTATCAGCATTTCGACCTACCTCCTCTTGTCTGCAGCAAAATTGGCAACTGGTCACCTCCTGCATTCTTCCAGTTTGGTAGCGGATGGTTTCAACAACGTATCCGATATTATCGGAAATGTTGCTCTTCTGATCGGTATTCGTATGGCACGCCAGCCTGCAGACCGTGATCATCGTTTCGGTCACTGGAAGATTGAAGATTTGGCTAGTTTGATTACTTCCATCATCATGTTCTACGTTGGCTTTGATGTTCTTCGGGACACCATTCAAAAAATTCTCAGTCGGGAACAGACAGTTATCGACCCTCTGGGTGCAACTCTCGGAGTCGTCTCTGCGGCGGTCATGTTCGCCGTTTATCTCTATAATACCCGCCTCAGTAAAAAATCCAAGTCCAAGGCCCTCAAGGCTGCCGCCAAGGACAATCTTTCCGATGCTGTTACCTCACTTGGGACTTCCATTGCCATCCTAGCCAGCAGTTTCAATTATCCAATCGTGGATAAACTGGTCGCTATCATCATCACTTTCTTTATCTTAAAGACAGCCTATGATATCTTTATCGAGTCTTCCTTCAGTCTTTCAGATGGTTTTGATGACCGTCTGCTGGAGGACTACCAAAAGGCCATCATGGAGATTCCAAAGATTAGTAAGGTCAAGTCCCAAAGGGGGCGTACCTACGGTAGCAATATCTACCTTGATATCACGCTGGAGATGAATCCCGACCTATCAGTCTATGAAAGTCATGAGATCGCAGACCAGGTCGAATCCATGCTAGAAGAGCGTTTTGGAGTCTTTGATACCGATGTTCATATCGAGCCAGCTCCCATACCTGAGGACGAAATTTTGGACAATGTCTATAAAAAACTACTCATGCGCGAGCAATTGATTGACCAAGGAAATCAATTAGAAGAACTCCTTGCTGAGGACTTTCTCTATATCCGTCAAGATGGAGAGCAGATGGACAAGGGCGCTTATAAAGTTGCAAAAGAACTACCTACTACAATCAAGGACATTCAGATTACTTCCATTAGTCAAAAAACCAAACTCATTTGCTATGAGCTAGATGGCATCGTCCACACTAGTATATGGCGTCACCATGAGACTTGGCAAAATATTTTCCACCAGGAAACTAAAAAAGAAGACAAACAATGACCCTATCCAGTGGATAGGGCCTTTTTTGATTGATTTTCTTTAAACTAAACGGGCTTATAGCTATTTGGAAGATCTGGTTTTCGAAGCTTGTTTTGTCTGTTTTCTTGCTTGACGATTTTGTTCGATACGCCATTCTCTTTCATAGTACTTCATGGTCTCGTATACCCTTTCAGGAAGACCTACATCTAGTAGAAAGATAGGGATGATCAAATCTGCTGACGGATGAAAAGGGAAACACATTTTCTTAAGTAGGGCTAGAGGTGATTGGGATTTCGCATTTTCCTTGTTTTTAAAATCAACTTCAATCCGGTAGGAATCCCTATACTTCCCTCGAATCCGAGAGAAGGAAAATTCCTCTACATCAGCCCAAGCGTAGAAATGACTGGGTTTCTTTGGATTCGGTTTGTAGTAAAACCCCTTAACTGTACATCTCAAATATTCCTTATCGGAACTTAACAGTCTGTATGTCTGATAAATGACTACTCCAGCGCAAAAAAGTACAAGCAGCATTAACAAAAGACTTATCGTATGAAGTCCCGTCCCCTTTTCCGAATACGAATGGAGATAATAGAGAGGTAATAAGAAGAAAAGCACCGAAGCTAGGCCAAACAAGGCATTCCAAATGATTTTCTTGGGACTACGTTTAATGATTTTTTCTTCCATCATGCTAACTCACTTAGGTATTCATAGCGTTCGTATTTTTCAAGAAGTTCTTCGTTTTTCTCGTCTAGCTCTTTTTGGAGAGTAGCCAGTTTACCAAAATCGGAGCCATTTGCCTGCATCTCCTCTTCAATAGCAGCGATGCGATTTTCTAAGGCTTCAATATCGCCTTCAATGCTTGCCCACTCCTGCTTTTCTTGGTAGGTCATGCGTTTTTTGTCTTCACGGACCTTGACCACTTTCTCTTTTTCGACCTTTTGAACTTGACTTGCTGTTTCTGCTTCAAAAGCTTTTTCGTCAAGGTAATCAGTGTAATGGCCAAAGAAAGGACGAATCTTACCATCCCCAAAAGCGAGAATCTTAGTCGCTACCTTATCCAAGAAATAACGGTCGTGACTAACTGTCAAGACAGGACCTGAAAAGCCCTGCAAGAAATTTTCCAAGACTGTCAAGGTCGCAATATCCAAATCATTGGTCGGCTCGTCCAAGAGGAGAACATTTGGTTTCTCCAAGAGCAATTTGAGGAGATAAAGACGTTTTTTCTCGCCACCAGACAATTTCTCAATCAAGGTTCCATGCGTCGAACGTGGAAAGAGGAATTGCTCTAGCAACTCAGCGATGGAAGTTGTAGAACCACCGCTAGTCTTGACCTCTTCTGCTACTTCCTGCAGGTAATTGATGACCCGTTTGCTTTCATCTAAGCCTTCGATTTGTTGAGAGAAATAGGCGATACGAACGGTCTCCCCAATCACAACTTGCCCTGCTGTCGGCTCAAGACTTCCTGCGATGAGGTTAAGCAGGGTTGACTTTCCAACACCGTTGTCCCCAACGATACCGATACGGTCTTTGGCTTGCACCAAAAGGTTAAAATCTTTCAAAATAGGCTTGTTCTCATAGGCGAAGGAAACATCTTTAAACTCGATGACCTTCTTTCCAATTCGACTGGTCTCAAAGTTCATGGTTAAATCTGTTTCACTACTATTATCTGAAACTTCCTTTTTCAAGTCGTGGAAACGATTGATCCGAGCCTGTTGCTTGGTCGCACGCGCTTGCGGTTGTCTGCGCATCCAGGCCAGTTCTTGTTTGTAGAGTTGTTCTTTTTTATGAAGGAGAGCGGCATCGCGTTCATCCTGTTCGGCCTTGAGGCGGACATAGTCCTGGTAATTTCCCTGATACTCGGTCAAGCCTGCTCGGTCCAACTCGAAAATCCGCGTTGATAGTGCATCTAGGAAATAACGATCGTGGGTGATAAAGAGAACGGTCTTCTTGGAATTTTTCAAAAAAAGAGTCAGCCACTCAATGGTCGCAATGTCCAGGTGGTTGGTTGGCTCGTCCAGAAGCAAGAGGTCGTGGTTTCCTAGGAGAACTTGCGCCAACTGAACCCGTCTTCTTAGACCACCTGACAATTCACCAACTGGAGTCGACAAGTCCTGAATACCTAGCTTACTGAGGACCGTCTTGACCTGACTTTCGATTTCCCAGGCTTGGAGAGAATCCATCTCTGCCATGACCTGTTCCAAACGAGCCTGCTTGTCCTCACTGTAGTTGAGCATGATTAACTCATACTCACGAATCAACTGGATTTCCTTGAGGTCGCTGGATAGAACCGTATCCAAGACTGTCTTGCTATCATCAAAATCTGGATCCTGAGTCAAGTAGCCAATCTGGTAATCATTTTTAGCTGAAAAAGGACTGACATCCCCATCAAAGCCTGAAACACCTGATAAAACATCTAAAAGGGTGGTCTTACCCGTGCCATTGACACCAATGAGACCGATTCTATCCAAATCATGGATGATAAAGGAAATATCCTTAAAAACGGTCTTGTCACCGACGGATTTACTTAGTTTTTCAACGATAAAATCACTCATTTTTTCTCCCTCAGGTAAGTATGAATGGCATCACGGTCATTCTCCAAGTCACCATCGACAATGGCAAACTCAATCTCAGTTAAAATATCTCCCAAATCTGGACCTGGCTGGTAACCATATTCCTTGATTAAAATACCACCGTTAATCTGGATTTCTTTCTTGTCATGAATAGTCAAACTCTGGTAAGTTTCTGTGATAAGTTGGGGGTTGACCTCTTTTCCTTGGGCTTGACGAAGACGTTCAGCTTGTAAAAGGGAATCCAAGTCAAAGCGGTAACAATCACGCTTGCTCAATTCTCCCTTTTCACGCAAAGCCAAAATAGTCAGCAAATCCTGTACTTGCTTTGTAAATTGGCGTGAGGTCTTCCAATGCTTCAAAAATGGTTGAGCATCCTCAATTTCCAGTACCCACAAGAGAGCCGCCCAGGCTTGTTCAGAAGACTCAAAGGTGAAATTCGCCTCTAAATCAAACAATTTTTGGAGCTTTTCTCGACTATCTGCCATATCAGGGAGGTAATCATAAGCTTGACTCTCAATCATGGAAAACAAGCCAACACGCCAAAAAGGTGCAAGCAAGAGTTTGTCAAATTCAACAAAGGTACGCTCCACAGAGATTTTCTCCAAGAGCGGAGTCAAGGATTTCATGGCTTCAAATGTTTCTCGCTCAAGTTCAAAACCAAGACTGGCCTGAAAACGAAAACCACGCATGATACGCAAAGCATCTTCATTGAAGCGCTCACTGGCTATACCGACAGCTCGCAAGACTTGATTTTCCAGATCTTTGAGACCATGGAACAAATCGATGATTTCGCCTGTCTCATCCAAAGCAAAGGCATTAACTGTGAAATCACGGCGCTTGAGGTCCTCTTCTAGCGAGCGCACAAAGGAAACTGCACTGGGTCTGCGATAGTCTACATAGACATCCTCTGTCCGAAAGGTGGTTACCTCATACTCCTCGTCACCATCTAAAACCAAGACAGTTCCGTGCTCGATTCCGATATCAGCTGTTCGCGGAAAAATCTGCTTGGTTTCCTCTGGATAGGATGAAGTCGCAATATCCACATCATGGATGGGACGATGGAGAATGGCATCTCTGACAGAGCCTCCAACAAAATAGGCTTCAAAACCTGCTTCTTTAATTTTTTCTAATACTGGTAAAGCCTTCTGAAATTCAGAAGGCATTTGTGTTAATCTCATAATAAGTGTTCTAATCCATAAACAAGCTCATGACGCTTGACAACTTCTTTGATTCCCAAATTGACCCCTGTCATGAAGGAGCTGCGATCATAGGAGTCATGACGGAGTGTCAATCCCTCTCCCTGATTGCCGAAGATGACTTCCTGATGGGCTACCAATCCTGGTAGACGGACTGAGTGGATTCGCATGCCATCAAAATTAGCACCACGTGCACCCGCAATCAATTCCTCCTCATCGGGCGCACCTTGCTGGATAGACTCCCGAACTTCAGCCATCAACTCAGCTGTTTTGATGGCTGTTCCACTCGGAGCATCTTTTTTCTTGTCATGATGGAGCTCGATAATCTCCACATTTGGGAAATATTTGGCAGCCTGGGACGCAAATTGCATAAGTAAGACAGCTCCCAAGGCAAAGTTAGGGGCAATCAAGCCACCCATATTTTGCTTACGGGAAAATTCTTTTAGTTCTGTAATTTCTTCACTAGTGAAACCGGTTGTTCCTACGACAGGAGCAAAGCCATTTTCAAGAGCAAAGCGTGTATTTTCGTAGGCAACAGCTGGTGTGGTGAAATCCACCCAGACATCCGCTTCAAACCCAACCAAGTCAACCTTATCATTGAAGACAGGAATTCCCTGCCACTCTGACTCAGACTCAAACGGATCCAAAACTGCGACCAAGTCCAAGTCTAGATCAGCCAAGACCATCTGACAAGCAGCCTGGCCCATCTTTCCCTTAAAACCGGCAATAATTACTCGAATACTCATCTCTACTCCTGTCTAAGATACAAAGTCTGCAAGAACACAAAGTGAAAATAGGAGTTCTGATCAAGGAGTGTCTACTCCTTGATCAGAACTATCTTTTTCACACAGTGTTCCAGGCGTGTTCAATTATCAAGATACAAAGGACGTTAGCTGCCCAGAGCATTCTAGACAACTGGCGTATAGCTCAAGGCAATACTGCCTTCTCCAAGGTGGGTCCCAATGACACTACCAAAGCTGACAATTGGAATCTCAGAATTCACACCACTCTCAATCAAGAGTTGGCGCAAATCTGCCGCCTTTTGAGGAGCATTCCCATGAATGACTGTAATACGGTAGTCCCCATCTTTTGTCAACTCTTTGATGATTTCCACCAAACGTTTGGTTGCTTTTTTCTCTGTACGAACTTTTTCGTAAACTTCAATCACACCTTGGTCATTGAAGTAAAGAATGGGCTTGATACTGAGAAGATTTCCTAGGATGGCAGCCCCATTTGATAGACGTCCTCCCTTAACCAAGTGATCAAGGTCATCTACTATGATAAAGGCTGAGTTATCAGCGATTTGGATAGCCAATTTCTCCTGAATCTGAGTAAAATCATCACCCTGTTCTGCCCATTCAAAGGCACTCTCTACCATAAATCCTAGAGGGGAGCTTGTGATATGGGTATCAGGAAAGGCAATGGTCAAACCTTCATACTCGTCTAACATATATTGGATATTCTGATAAAAACCTGAAATCCCTGACGAAAGAAAGAGTCCCAAGACATGGGTATAGCCCTCTTCTTTCAAGGAACTTAGAATCTCATCCAATTTAGCAATACTTGGTTGACTGGTCTTAGGCAATTCAGCAGACTGAGCCATTTTTTGATAAAATTCCTCAGCAGTCAGATTGACACCTTCGACATACTCTTCCCCATCAATATTGACAGGAATATCCAAGATAAATAGATTCTCTCTTTGCAGCGTCTTCTCCTCTAAATAGGCGGAAGAATCTGTAATGACAGCTAATTTCATGACTAAAACTCCAAATTGATCCCTGGAAGATCCAAGGCGATTTCTGTTACTTCATACGTCAAACGGTTGAGCATGTTCAAGCATGGACGTGCCAAGGTTTCAACTTCTTCTTGGTTAAATTCGCTTGGTTCGTTAACAATACGACCTTCCACATGGTTCACTTGGGAAATTGTTCCGCTGATGACAAATTTGTCAAAGACAATCATGAAACTCAAGATAACAACTAGCGAAGTTACTTGGTTTTCTTGGTCGTGTTGGAGTAACTGAAAGTTCACGTCTACCTTGGTTTCAGGAGCGCCATTTTCATTTTCCCATTCAAAGTTACGAGCATCAAAGTGATACTGGCTAACAAATTCTTGTTCTCTTTTAAGATTCATTTTTCTCTCCCTTTGCTACAATTTACTATGCAATTGTACCACATTTTTATCATTTCATCTAGTTTTCTAGGCTTTAGTCAATTCCGATTTCATCTTTAACCACAGCAGCAATCGTATCTACATAGTAGTTGACTTCTTCTGTTGTTGGTGCTTCTGCCATGACACGCAAGAGGGGTTCTGTTCCACTTGGGCGGACAAGGATACGACCGTTGCCTGCCATCTCTTCTTCCATCTTTTCGATGATTGCTTTGATAGCTGGTACTTCCATGGCTTTTTCTTTCATGGCATTTTCCACTCGGATATTGACCAGTTTTTGTGGGTAAATCGTCACTTCTGATGCCAGTTGAGACAAACTCTTACCTGTTTCTTTCATGATTTTGGTCAATTGGACAGCTGATAATTGACCATCACCAGTTGTATTGTAATCCATCAAGATAACGTGACCAGACTGTTCACCACCTAGGTTGTAGCCTGATTTTCTCATTTCTTCGACAACATAGCGATCTCCAACTGCAGTGACTGCTTTGTTAATGCCAGCACTATCCAAAGCCTTATGGAAGCCAAGGTTAGACATAACCGTTGTCACAATGGTGTTTTGAGCCAACTGTCCTTTTTCAGAAAGATATTTCCCGATGATGTACATGATCTTATCACCATCAACGATGTCACTATTTTCATCAACAGCAATCAAGCGGTCACTGTCTCCGTCAAAGGCCAAACCAATAGCTGACTGGCTTTCTTTGACCACTTCTTGAAGAGCTTCTGGATGTGTAGAACCCACATTCAAGTTGATATTCAGACCATCTGGTGTCTCACCGATAACTGTTAACTGAGCACCTAAATCAGCAAAAATCTGACGAGCACTCGTAGCTGCTGCACCGTTGGCTGTATCCAAGGCCACTTTCATCCCTTCGAGAGGCGCTCCAGTTGAAACAAGGTAGCCTTCATACTTACGTAAGCCTTCTGGATAGTCCACTAAGGTTCCCAATCCTTCGGCACTTGGACGAGGAAGTGTGTCTTCGGCAGCGTCCAACAAGGCTTCGATTTCTGCTTCTTTTTCGTCATCAAGTTTGAAGCCATCCCCACCAAAGAACTTAATTCCATTATCAAGGGCTGGGTTGTGACTAGCGGAAATCATGACACCCGCACTAGCTCCCTCAGTTTTAACCAAATAAGCTACTGCTGGTGTTGCAAGAACACCGAGTTTGTAGACGTGAATTCCTACTGATAGAAGACCTGCCACCAAGGCAGATTCTAGCATTTCTCCTGAGATACGTGTATCACGTCCTACAAAGACTTTAGGGGCTTCCGTTTCATGTTGGCTAAGAACATAACCACCAAAACGTCCCAATTTAAAGGCTAATTCTGGCGTCAGTTCTACGTTTGCTTCTCCACGGACTCCATCGGTTCCAAAATATTTACCCATTTTGTTAATCATCCTTTTCTACTTTTTTATTTATTCTTGTTTAGACGAGTCTGGTTTTGTTTCTGAACTCGTTGAAGACGAGCTGCTAGTCGAGGACCCTGTTGACGAGGTCATTGACGAAGAACTCGAGCTAGACGATACTGTTTTGGTTGTAATTTTCATTGTAGTGTCAAATGGCATAATGACGCTTGGTAGGACATTCCCATTTTTGTCAACTGCTTGTAGTGGAACAGAGGCCGAGTAGTTACCTGTTATCCGTTCACTCGTCGGCAAGATGGCAATAACTCGATCCACTCTAGAGAGAGTCTCCTCGTCACTAATAACCGTTACTTTTTCATCAGACACAGTGACTGTATCAATTTTGACACGAGAATCAATCTGGCTAGGGTCAATCTCCGGCACAACAATTACATTATCACGTTTTGCTTTTTTACCAACCTTCACTGTTATTTTTTGCGGAGTTGCAACAGCCGTCAAACCACTCGGTAAATTTTCAATGGTTAGAGGAACTTCGATGGTTCCTACACTGACATTGGTTAAGTCAGCTTTGACCTTGAATTTCCGAGTGCTTTCCTGCATCTCACTCGCCAAAGCAACTCTGTTTGACCCAGTCAGAAAGACGGTCACTTCAGATGTAAAACCACTAATAAAGTACTGATCACTGTCATACTGAATATCGATTGGGACATTAAGAACCGTATTGGTATAGGTTTCTGTCCGCACTTGTCTGGCACTGTTGCTATTCTGGTAGTTTGTAGAAGTCGCGTAGATAAAGAGGATGCAGGCGAAAAAGAAGGAAGAAATGATATAAAGACTATTTTTTCTCATGTTTCAATCCTCCTAGCAGACGCTCTTTCAGACCTTGTTTTTCCTCTGATGTTGGAAGCAGGATTCTTCTCAATTCAGCTTCAAACTCTTCCAAGGTCAAATCATGCTTAAAGACTCCATTATAGGTGATTGAGATTCCGCCTGTTTCCTCTGAAACCACAAAGGTAAGAGCATCCGATACTTCTGACAAACCAATCGCCGCCCTATGACGTGTTCCAAACTCCTTGGAAATTCCTGTATTTTCAGTCAGGGGTAGGTAGGCTGAAGTTACGGCAATCCGGTCTTCTCTGACAATGACCGCACCATCGTGTAAGGGAGTATTAGGGATAAAGATATTAATCAATAACTCAGAGGAAATCTTAGCATCTAGAGGAATCCCAGTTGAGATATATTCCTGCAGGGTTCTTACTCGCTGAACAGCAACCAGAGCACCAATCTTACGCGGGCTCATGTACTCGACTGATTTGACAAAGGCACGAACCATTTGCTCTTCCGCACTAATAGGAGCATTGTAGAAGAAATCCGTAGCCCGACCCAATCGTTCCAAACCAGTCCGAATCTCTGGTGAAAAAATAACTACCGCTGCAATGACCCCGTAGGTGATGATCTGATTGATCAACCAGGAAATGGTCGTCAAACCAATCATATTGGACAGAATCTGACCTAAAATAAAGACCAAGACTCCCCGCACCAATATCATGATTTTGGTCCCTGCAATCGCTTTGGTAAAATGATATAAAATATAAGTCACAATGAGAATATCAATCAGATTGATGACTATCGTCCAAGGACTTGAAAACAAACTCGTCCAGTATTGTAAATTGGATAATTGTTGAAAATTCATCCCTGGCCTCCTCCCCGTCAAAACACTTTCTGTACCATTATACCATTTTTTGCCTATTTTTTCCCTATCCTACTTCATTTTAAATTAAGCAAAATTATGATAAAATAAACTGACTAGAAAAAACGAAGGAGAAATCATGTCTCAACTCTATGATATTACCATTGTAGGTGGCGGTCCTGTTGGGCTCTTTGCTGCCTTTTACGCCCACCTACGCCAAGCCAAAGTCAAAATCATTGACTCTCTTCCCCAGCTCGGTGGTCAACCAGCCATCCTCTATCCTGAGAAGCAAATCCTTGATGTGCCAGGTTTTCCAAACTTAACCGGAGAAGAGTTGACCAATCGCTTGATTGAACAGCTAAACGGCTTTGAAACACCTGTTCACCTCAACGAAACTGTTCTTGAAATAGTGAAACAAGATGAAGGTTTTACCATCACAACCAACAAGGGAAGCCACCTGACCAAAACAGTCATCATTGCCATGGGTGGTGGCGCCTTTAAACCGCGTCCGCTCGAACTAGATGGTGTCGAAAACTATGAAAATATCCACTACCACGTTGCCAATATCCAGCAATACGCTGGTAAGAAAGTGACCATCCTTGGTGGAGGGGACTCAGCAGTTGACTGGGCATTGGCTTTCGAAAAAATTGCCCCAACTACTCTCGTTCACCGTCGAGATAACTTCCGCGCCTTGGAACACAGTGTGCAAGCCCTGCAAGCATCATCTGTGACTATCAAGACACCATTCGTTCCTAGCCAACTCCTTGGAGATGGAAAAACACTTGATAAACTGGAAATTACAAAAGTCAAATCGGATGAAGCCGAAACGATTGAGGTAGACCACCTCTTTGTCAACTACGGCTTCAAGTCTTCTGTCGGAAATCTTAAAAACTGGGGTCTAGATCTCAACCGTCATAAGATTATCGTCAATAGCAAACAAGAATCTAGCCAAGCAGGTATCTATGCTATCGGAGACTGCTGCTACTACGAAGGAAAGATTGATTTGATTGCCACAGGACTTGGAGAAGCACCTACAGCTGTGAACAATGCTATCAACTACATCGACCCTGACCAAAAAGTACAACCCAAACACTCAACCAGTTTATAAGAAAAGAACCACGGATTTACTAATCCGTGGTTTTATAGCTCTTCTGCAATCTTGTTTATTTTTCTCAGTCTGTGATTGACACCACTCTTGGTCAGGGGATTGCTGAGGCTATCTGCCAACTGCTGGATAGAGTAGTCTGGGTGCTGGATTCGCAACTGAGCCACCTCTTGCAAATCCACGGGTAAATTTTCCAAGCCCATTCGATCTTTGATTTTACTGATATTATTGATGGTTTTCATGCTGGCAGAAACTGTTCGAGCGATATTAGCTGTCTCGGCATTATTGGCTCGATTGAGATCGTTACGTGTTTCACGCAAAATCTTGACGCGCTCAAAATTATCACGCGCCTGCATGGCCCCAATCACAATCAAGAAATCCATGATGTCCTCTGCACGCTGGAGATAGGTAACTGCACCTTTCTTTCGCTCAATAACCTTGGCATCCAGTAAGAATTGCTGGAGGAGAGAGGCCAGTCCTTGGGCGTGGTCCAGATAAACAGAACTGATCTCCAGCTGGTATTTGCCAGACTCAGGATCACGGATACTTCCATTTGCCAGAAAGGCCCCACATAAATAAGCACGACCTGCTTCTTCATCTGCTAAAATATCAGGATCGATGCCCGTCTCCAAACCAAAGAAGGAATCCGCAAGCCGCAAATCAGCTAAAAGCTCCTGTACCCTCTCATCAGTGTAGACCGTATAGACACGGTTCTTGCGAAGATTGCTTCTCTGATGGTGACGAATCTCTGACTTGATTTCATAAAAATGGAGAAAGGACTCATAAAGGTGCCGAGCTAACTTGGCATTTTCAGTCACAACAGACAGGGTCAAGCCCGAAGTTGAGAGACCAATACTACCTGACATCTTGATGATGGCTGATAATTCATGACGACTGAGATGGTGCTGACCAAGAATTTCTTCTTTTACTGCAACTGTAAAACTCATTTTCGCACCTGTATAATTCGCATCAATTCATCCACAATCAAATCGCCATCATGGAAGGCTCCTCCATTTTCCAAACGAAGGAAATTGGAAGAAATCACACGAGGAACCTGCTTGCAAAGACCAGCAAAATCATGCTCTACCTGTACCAAATATTCATCGAAACGGTTGGTATCCATGTATTCTCTAGGAACCTTTTCAATATTGACCAAGACCGTATCAATAAAAGGCCGACCTAGATGGCGATGGAGGACTTCCACATGGTCACTGTCTGAAAAGTGCTCTGTTTCCCCACGTTGGGTCATGATATTGCAGACATAGGCTATTTCTGCCTTGGTCTCCAAGAGTGCTTGTCCAATCTCTTCGATCACGATATTGGGTAAAATCGATGTAAAGAGGGAACCAGGACCCAAGACGATCATGTCACTCTCGAGAATAGTAGTGACTACTCGACGGCTGGCTTGGGGTGTTTCATCATCCAAGGTATTGGTCACATAGACATGGTCGATCATGCCTGGATGATCTGCAATATGGCTCTCACCCGCCACCTCAGAACCGTCTTTAAAGACTGCATGTAGCGTCAAAGGGTGGTCACTTGATGGGTAAATCTTCCCTGTTGTATGGAAAAAGAGACTTAGTAGCTGCATGGCATTGTAAGTAGATCCCTGCATTTCAGAAAGGCCTGCGATGATGAGATTCCCTAGGGGATGACCAGCAAAAGAGCCAGCCTCTTCTGAGAATCGGTACTGAAAAACCTTCTCATAAAACTTGGGCATATCCGACATGGCCACCAAAACATTACGAAGATCTCCAGGCGGTGTCAGTTGTTGGATATTCTTTCTTAACTCACCAGAAGATCCACCATCATCGGCGACTGTTACGATGGCTGCAATCTCAACATCCTTTTCCCGCAAACTTTTCAAAATGACGGGGATACCTGTTCCTCCACCAATCACCGTTATTTTAGGTTTTCTCATGAACGGTTTACCGTTTCCTTTCTTCGGTCTTTGTCACGATGGCTTTCATTGACAGGCCAGTTTTTAGCTAGGTCCTCTGCGATTCGCTTGGCAAAGGCAACACTACGGTGCTGTCCACCTGTACATCCCACTGCAATGGTCAAAACAGACTTGCCTTCTTTCTTGTAACTTGGCAAAATCGGCTCAATCAAGGCAAGCAAGTGCTGATAGAAACTTTCTGATTCTGCATGTTTCATGACATAGTTGTAGACAGGCTCATCCATCCCCGTTTGATTGCGCAGTTCTGGTAGGTAATAGGGATTTGGCAAGAAACGGACATCAAATACCAAGTCCGCATCGATAGGGATGCCGTACTTGAATCCAAAAGACATGACCTCGATACGGAAAGACTGGGCTTGTTCTTGGTCCGAAAATTGCTCAGCAATGGTTTTACGAAGTTCACGCGGGGTAAGTTCTGTCGTATCCACCACATTTTGGCTCATGTTTTTCAAAGGTGCCAAAAGTTCACGTTCCAGCTTAATCCCATCTAAAATTCGACCATCTGCTGCTAGAGGGTGACTCCGTCTGGTTTCCTTGTAACGGGCTACTAATTCCTTATCTTTGGCATCCAAAAAGAGGATTTTGAAATCCAAATCATCTTGATTTTCCAACTCATCCAAAACAGCTTGAATCTCTGAGAAGAAAGAACGGCTACGCATGTCCACTACCAAAGCCAGTTTGTGGTCATCATCTTTGGTTTCGACCAACTGTAAAAACTTTGGCAAGAGGGCTGGCGGCATGTTGTCAATGGTGAAATATCCTAAATCCTCGAAGGACTGAATGGCTACGGTTTTTCCTGCACCACTCATCCCTGTCACAATCACTAGGTGAAGTTGTTTTTTTGTCATCTATCTCTCCTTATATCAAAAGAAGTTTGGCAAAACCAAACTTCAACTAGCTTATCCAATCTCTGCGATGACTTCAATTTCGACTTTCACATCGCGAGGAAGACGAGCTACTTCCACAGCTGAACGAGCTGGGAATTCCTCTTTGAAGGCCGTTTGGTAAACCTCATTAAAAGGAACAAAGTCGTTCATATCGCTCAAGAAGCACGTTGTTTTGACAACGTGATCAAAGTCCGTTCCCGCTTCTGCCAAAATAGCACCAATGTTTTTCAAGACTTGTTCTGTCTGTTCTTGGATGGTCTCTCCTACAATCTCCCCAGTTTCAGGCGAAAGAGGAACTTGCCCACTCGCAAACAATAGATTGCCAACGATTTTCCCTTGAACATAAGGCCCGATTGCTTTTGGAGCCTTGTCTGTGTGAATTGTTTTTGCCATTTCTTTCCCTCACAATTTTTCTAATATTGCATCCCAAGCCTGATCCATCCCTGCCTTGCTGACTGATGAAAAGAGAATGAAGTCGTCACTTGGGTCAAAGTTTAATTTCTTTTTGATTGCTGATTCGTGCTTGTTCCACTTACCGCGAGGAATTTTGTCCGCCTTGGTCGCAACGATGATAACCGGAATCTCATAATACTTGAGAAATTCGTACATCTGCACATCATCTGCTGACGGGTCGTGACGGAGGTCCACCAAACTGACTACGGCACGTAGATTTTCACGAGTCGTTAGGTACTCCTCAATCATGCGCCCCCACTTTTCACGTTCTTTTTTGGAAACGCGGGCGTAGCCGTAACCTGGTACATCCACAAAACGCATCTTGTCATCAATGTTAAAAAAGTTAAGGAGCTGGGTTTTACCAGGTTTTCCAGATGTACGGGCCAGATTTTTGCGGTTGAGCATGGTGTTGATAAAGCTAGATTTGCCAACATTTGAACGCCCTGCTAGAGCAATCTCTGGCAGTTCATCCTGCGGATAGTGAGACTTATTGGCTGCACTGAGCAGGATCTCAGCATTATGTGTATTGATTTCCATAGTCACCTCTAGGCTGTTTCTAGGATGGGTTTTTCCGTTCCATCGACAGCTTCTTTTGTGATGCGGACCAATTTCACATTTTCCTGACTTGGCACTTCAAACATAACATCTAGCATGGTTTCTTCGATAATAGACCGAAGACCACGCGCCCCTGTCTTGCGTTCGATAGCCTTATTGGCGATTTCCTGAAGGGCTTCATCGTCAAATTCCAACTCAACATCATCATAAGAAAGCAAGGTTTGGTATTGTTTGACCAAGGCATTTCTTGGCTCCTTCAAGATGCGAACCAAGTCATCGACCGTCAATTGCTCAAGAGCAGCAAAGACAGGTAAGCGTCCAATCAACTCAGGGATAATACCGAATTTTTGAATGTCTTCTGCGATGATTTCTTGCATGTAGGAGCTGTTTTCGTCAATCGCCTTGTTATTTTGGCCAAAACCGATGACTTTTTCTCCCAGACGTTGTTTCACAATTTCTTCGATGCCATCAAAAGCACCACCCACGATGAAGAGGATATTCTTGGTATCTACCTGAATCATCTCTTGTTGCGGATGCTTGCGTCCACCTTGAGGCGGTACACTGGCTACAGTTCCCTCAATAATCTTGAGAAGAGCTTGTTGCACCCCTTCACCAGAAACGTCACGTGTGATAGACACGTTCTCGCTCTTCTTGGCAATCTTGTCAATTTCATCTACGTAGATAATCCCACGTTCTGCACGTTCGATGTTAAAGTCAGCAGCCTGCAAGAGTTTGAGGAGGATATTTTCTACGTCCTCACCCACATAACCAGCCTCAGTCAGAGCTGTCGCATCTGCAATAGCAAAAGGCACATTCAAGCTCTTAGCCAAAGTCTGAGCCAAGAAAGTTTTCCCAGAACCAGTTGGACCAATCATCAAGATGTTTGACTTCTGCAAATCCACATCTTCAGACTCTTCTCGCGTATCGTGGAAATTGATGCGTTTATAGTGATTGTAAACTGCTACTGCCAAGGCACGTTTGGCACGATCCTGACCGATCACATAGTGGTTTAAGATATTGAGGAGCTCGATTGGTTTTGGTACTTCAGACAAGTCTGCCAAAACTTCCTCGGCCAACTCCTCCCGAATAATTTCCTGGGCCAACTCCACACATTCATTACAGATAAAGGCGTTGTTCCCAGCGATTATTTTCTTTACTTCTTCTTGGCTTTTGCCACAAAATGAGCAATAAACTATCATATCATTTTTCCTATTTGTAGGCATGAGTTCCTTCCATTCTAATTTATCATTCTATCTAAAATAAGGTCATATAAAAAGCATGGACACTGTTTACCAGATTGGTAAAAGCATTCAACCAGAGTAAGGCAGACAGTCCATAGCGCTTCTTACGAAAAGCCTGTGCTCCAGTCAAAATACAGATCACACACAAAAAAGCTGTAAAAAATCCAAATATACTGCGCTCCATTAGACTTCCTTTCTCTTTCGGTATTGGATGGTGAAATCATAGTTATTTTTCTCATCTCGCTCATAAGATTTGCTTGCGACTGTCTCAAAAAGAGACAAGTCAAAATCCTCAGGAAAATAGGTATCTCCCTCCACCTGAGCATGAATCTGCGTCACGATGATTTCATCTAAATAAGGCTCAAAAGCCTGAAAAATCTGCTTTCCGCCAATGATATAGAGATTTTTTTCCTGACTCTGATACCAAGCTAAAACAGACTCCACATCTTGAAATACGAGCGCCCCATCTATGACTTCTTCGCTATTTCGCGTTAAAATCAGGGTTTGCCGTTTTGGAAGCAGACGACGTCCCATGCCATCAAAGGTCACTCGCCCCATCAGTATAGCATGATTCAAAGTTGTTTCCTTAAAATGTTGCAACTCTGCTGGCAAATGCCAAGGGAGACGATCTTCCTTCCCAATCACACCTTTTTCATCTTGGGCCCAAATGGCTACGATTTTCTTTGTCATGCTTCCGTCCTTTTTATTGATACTACTATTTTATCAAAATTCTCCCAAAAAGGCTGTTTTGAAACGCGCGCAAAAGAGAGAAAAGGAGCAGGCTTCATTTAGCCTGCTCCTCTCGTCCCTAGGACATATATTTTTTTGCTTCTGATTCAATTCTTTCGACTACTTCTTGGATACTCAATCCAGTTGTGTCGAGGTAAACTGCGTCCTCTGCTTGTTTGAGAGGCGAGGTTTCGCGATGACTATCTTTGTAATCACGTGCCGCAATCTCTTCTTTCAGAGTTTCCAGGTCCGTCTCAATCCCTTTAGCAATATTTTCCTTGTAACGACGCTCTGCTCTTTCTTCAACAGAGGCTACTAGGAAAATCTTGAGTTCAGCTTGTGGTAAAACAACTGTCCCGATATCACGTCCATCCATGACAATACCACCTTGCTGGGCAATCTTCTGTTGGAGAGAGACCAGTTTCTCACGCACTTCTGGAATGGCAGCGATGCTTGAAACCTGGTTGGTCACTTCATTTTCACGAATCGGATGGGTAATATCTACATCACCAACAAAGACAAGTTGTTCACCTGCCTCCGAACGCCCAAAACTAATGGGATGTTGGTCAAGGAGATGAAGAAGTTGGTCTACAGTTTCAGCATCTACTTGGTGTTTGATGGCAATATAGGTAGCCGCACGGTACATAGCACCCGTGTCGAGATAAGTATAGCCAAAATCTTTTGCGACGATCTTTGCGACCGTACTCTTACCACTGGAAGCAGGACCATCAATAGCAATTTGAATTGTCTTCATTTCCGACTCCTATCTTGTCTTGATGACATCACCTGGGTTAGCAAACCAAGAGCCAGATGACATATGAGAAGGATTCAAAGCTTCCAACTGGGCAATGGAAATCCCTGCACGTTGTGCAAGAGCTGCTTCTCCCTCTCCAGGCTGTACTGTAAGTGTTCCTTCACCCTCTGTAGTATGTTCTTCCGAACTGCTCTGTGAAGGTGTTGATTCAGAAGAAGCTGTTTCCTCTACCTTGCTGCTTGAAGATGAAGACTCTTCCACTTTTGAAGTGGAACTGCTAGCAGGTGCTGAAGGATCATAAAAATCCTTCAAGGCAGCCGTACGGTTGCTTCCTCCAGTAGAAAGGTAAATCAATACGACAACCATTGCTACAACGATTACAAAGAAGAGGCTAGCTAGAACTGTCAAGACACGATTGGCAACAACGCCTTTTCCCTTTTGTTTACGGTGACGACGTTCCGATCTTGATTCTTCCTCATTATTTTCATAAATATCTTCTTGCCATGGTTCTTTTTCCATACCTTACTCCTTGTATTTTTTAAACTTTCTTATTACAATATAAATATGAAACTCACACTTATACCTGAACGATGCATCGCCTGTGGGCTTTGCCAAACCTATTCTGAACTCTTTGATTATCACGATAATGGAATCGTTCGATTTTACGATGATCCAGTTGAATTGCAAAGAGAAATCACTGAGACCAGCGATGTTCTAGAGGCCATCAAAAATTGTCCTACACGTGCACTTCTAAAAGATCGGTCATAGTTTAAAAGGGAGATTGATATTGTAGATTCTTTTTATCACTTTAATCCCTTCATCTATTAGTTTAGCATATTTCTAGGTAAAATTATAGTCTTTTCCGGCTATTTTTTCCTTCAAAAATAGAAAAATCACTTTTTTCTTTAACGAGATAGAGTGGTCTTTTTTTGGTTTCCAGATAGATCTTACTGATATACTTGCCTAGAATCCCAATTGTCAGGAGTTGAATCCCTCCAAGAAAGAGAATGACAGCCATCAGAGAGGTCCAGCCAGATGTCGGATTTCCCAAGATAAGGGTCCGAAACACCACAAAAACAGTCATCATAAAAGAAATAAAACAAGATAGGAGTCCCGCTACAAAGGCTATACTTAAGGGAAAATCTGAAAAGTTGAGAATCCCTTCAATCGAGTAGAAAAAGAGCTTCCTAAAACTCCAACTGGTCTTGCCAGCCTGTCTTTCGACATTTGGATAGTCAAGATAGTGCGTTCGAAAACCAACCCAGGCAAAGAGACCCTTAGAAAAACGATTGGATTCGGTCAAGGCTAAAATAGCATCCACCACAGACCTTCTCATCATCCGAAAATCACGGACACCCGAGGGCAAGGCTACTGGGCTAATTTTTTGCATGAGGCGGTAAAAGAGATTGGCACAGAAGCTTCGAAGAAAGGGTTCTCCCTCCCGACTAGTTCTCCGTGTCCCAACACAGTCCAAGTCTGCATTTTGGTCTAGTAAGGCTTTCATCTCAAGTAGCATACTAGGAGGATCCTGAAGGTCTGCATCCATCACGACCACCAGGTCTCCAGTTGCATGCTGCAAGCCTGCATACAGAGCTGCTTCTTTCCCAAAATTTCGCGAGAAAGAAATGTAATGTACCGCAGGATTTTGCAGCCGATAGGCCTTTAGCAAGTCTAAGGTCCCATCACTTGAGCCATCGTCTACAAAGACATACTCAATCTCTCCTCCCAATTCTGGAAGCAGTGCTTCAACAGACTGATAAAAAAGAGGAAGTACTTCCTCTTCGTTTAAACAAGGGACAATGATTGAGATCATCATCTTAGTCTTCAAATCCATTTGGATGCTTGCTTTGCCAACGCCATGCGTCTTCACACATTTGGGTGATGCTGAGTTCTGCTTCCCATCCCAGTTCAGCTTTGGCTTTTGCAGGGTTTGAGTAGCAGGCAGCGATATCACCTGGGCGGCGTTCTACGATGCGGTATGGAATGGGACGTCCTACCGCTTTTTCCATGTTTTGGATAATTTCAAGAACTGAATAGCCTTTACCTGTTCCAAGGTTGTAAATGTTAAGGCCTGAACCTTTTTGGATCTTTTGTAGAGCTGCAACGTGACCTTTGGCTAGGTCTACAACGTGGATATAGTCACGAACACCTGTTCCGTCCTCAGTTTCATAGTCATCACCGAAAACTTGTACTTGCTCTAGTTTGCCAACGGCTACTTGTGCCACATAAGGTAAGAGGTTGTTTGGAATACCGTTTGGATTTTCTCCCAAATCTCCACTTTCATGCGCTCCGATTGGGTTGAAGTAACGAAGCAAGACCACGTTCCATTCTGAGTCTGCCTTGTAGATATCGGTCAAAATTTCCTCTAGCATGAGCTTGGTACGACCGTAAGGGTTGGTCACTGAAAGCGGGAAATCTTCTAAGATTGGAACTGTATGAGGGTCTCCGTAAACTGTCGCCGAAGAACTGAAGATGATGTTCTTACAGTTATTTTCTTCCATGGCTTTTAGCAGGCTGACAGTTCCAGCGATATTGTTGTCATAGTAGGCAAGAGGGATACGTGTTGATTCACCAACAGCCTTCAGACCAGCAAAGTGAATGACACCAGTCGGCTCTTCCTGCTTGAAAATATCTCTGAGGGTATCCGTGTCACGGATATCTGCCTCATAGAAAGGAATCTCAACACCTGTGATTCTTTCAACAACTTCTAAACTCTTACGATTGCTATTGACAAGATTATCCACCACAACGACTTGATGACCTGCTTGGATCAATTCAATAACAGTGTGGGTTCCGATAAATCCGGCACCGCCAGTTACCAAAATCTTTTCTTGCATCTTTTTTCCTCGATTCTCGGATTATTTTTTCTTATTTTATCATTTTTGATAGGGAATGTCATTTGCCATCCTAAACTACCTGCTAAAATTTCAGTAAAATCTTATTCGCTTTTTACTTGTTTGACATAGTTTGCAATTGGATAGTTTACTGGGTCCAAGGTCAATTCCTTGTCTTGGATCAGTTGAGCTAAGTGGTAACCAATGATAGGCCCAGTTGTGAGGCCTGATGAACCTAGGCCACTAGCCGCATAGACACCTGCTAAGTCAGGTACTTCCCCAAAGAAAGGGGAGAAATCACTGGTATAGGCACGGACTCCTACTCGCTCACCTCTTATAGTAGCTTCAGCCAAGGCTGGGTAGTGAGGCAAGGCCGCATCCTCCATTTGTTGGAGCAAGGTTTCATCTACCGTCAAGTCAAATCCCATATCATTTTCATGGGTAGCTCCTAAGGACAATTTCCCACCTGCAAAAGGAATCAAATCCCACTCCCCTTCTGGCATGACAACAGGATAGGATTCCATATCTTGGGTAAGTTGATAATCTCGGAGTTGCCCTTTCTGAGGACGAACATCTACCTCATATCCTAAAGGCTCCAAAATGTCCCCCAACCAAGCTCCTGTTGCCAAAACAACCTGGTCGAATACCTCTTCACCAATCTGGTAACCTGATGATACAGGAGTCAGACTCACTTTTTCTTTGACCAGCTTGACTTGACTGGCTTCTAGCAAACGAGTCACTAAAAGTTGGCCATCGACTCTCGCTCCACCAGAAGCATAGAGCAGGCGGTCAAATCCCTGCAAGCAAGGGAATAATTCATTTGCAGACGCTTGGCCCAGAATAGCTAACTGGCCTATCAAGGGAGATACTTCCCTACGCTGGAGAGCTAGTTGATAGAGTTCTTCAAGCTTGGATTCATCCTTTTTCAAGAGAAAAACTCCCGAACGTTGGTAAAAGTCAATTTCCTGGCCAGACTTTTCTAAATCGGCCAACAAACCCACATAAAAGTCAGCCCCCAAGCGTGCCATCTTGTACCAGGCTTTATTACGGCGTTTGGAAAACCAAGGACTGATAATTCCTGCTGCTGCCTTGGTTGCCTGACCCTGTCCATGGTCAAAAACGGTCACCTCTAAATCTGCTTCTTTGAAGAGGTAGTAGGCAGCAGTTGCCCCTACAATCCCTGCTCCAATAATGGCAACTTTTTTCATTGTTTTCTCTTTCTAACTAGATATGGTGGAAAGGATTGGTCGATGCTTGACTAGGTATGATATCAATGGTCCAATCCTTTTCTGCCTTCCATTGTGCAAGGAGATCAGCAATTTTTTCAACAAAAAGAATTTCGATATAGTGGCCCGGGTCCAGCGCCAACAAGCCATCAGACAGCATGTCCTGGGCAGTATGGTAGTAGATGTCACCAGTAATATAGACATCCGCCCCCTTTTCCAAAGCATCAGGATAGAAAGACTGACCACTACCACCGCAAATGGCAACTCTTGAAATTTCCTTCTTCAAATCACTCTCTTGATAATGCACCATGCGAAGGTTATCTAGGTCAAATACTTGCTTGACATGACTGGCGAATTCTTCATATGTTTGAGGTTGAATGTCACCAATACGCCCAATCCCACGTTCTGGGCCTGTTTCCTGGAGATAAGTCGTCTCCTCGATACCTAACATCTGACAGAACCAATCATTGAGGCCATTCTCGACAATGTCAATATTGGTGTGACTGACATAAACTGCGATATCATGCTTAATCAAATCAATGTAAATCTGATTTTGTGGACGGCTAGCTACCAAATCCTTAATCGGACGGAAAATCGGCGCGTGCTTAACGATAATCAAATCTACACCCTTTTCAATAGCCTCTGCCACCGTCTCTTCACGAATATCAAGGGCAACCATGACCCTTTGGATATCCTTGTCTAAAGTACCGATTTGCAGGCCACGACTGTCTCCCTCCATGGAAAATTCCTGAGGACAAAAATCTTCATAACGTTTAATCACTTCACTTGCTAACATGGAGCACCTCCTTGATGGCTTGAATCTTATGAGCTAGAACTTGACGTTCTTCTCGATTTTTCTCTGGGATTTGGTCAAGAGCAAACTCTAACTTATTTGCTTCTTTTTGCCATTTTTGGACAAATACTGGACTGACCTCTTTGGACAAGAAGGGTCCAAAGCGAAGATCACTTGCTGATAAGTACATCTCTCCAGCTTCCACCACTAGAATTTCATAAAACTTGCCAGCTTCTTCTAGGATGCTTTCTGCTACAATCTGAAAACCGTGGTCTTGTAGCCAGATGCGCAAGTCGTCTTCACGATTATTTGGCTGAAGAATCAAACGCTCTACATTAGCTAACTTGTCCAAACCCTCTTCTAAAATCCTAGCAATCAAACGACCTCCCATGCCAGCAATGGTGATAACCGATACCTGGTCTGCCTCTTCAAAAGCTGCCAAGCCATTGGCTAAACGGACTTGGATTTTCTTCTTTAGACCGTGAGCTTCAACATTCTTGACCGCAGACTGGTAGGGGCCTTCCACCACCTCACCAGCAATAGCACGCTCAATTTGGCCTCTCTCGACCAACTCGATAGGCAGATAAGCATGGTCACTCCCCACATCTAGTAAAATGGCCCCCTGTGTCACAAAGGACGCCACCAATTCTAATCTCTTTGAAATCATCTTCTCTCTCTTTCCAAAACTCTGTTACCTCTTATTATACCATATTTCAGCTAGCAATCTCGCTCCTAAAAAGACCGCAATCCACAGATTGCAGCCTTTCTTTATTTTCTAGCTTGATAACGACTGGTTAAGATAAATATCACTGTAAAGACAGCCATCATGACAAGGTAAACAGGGAATGTTTGTCCTGTAAGTGTCGAAATTTCAAGCAGTTTCTGGATTTTTGGGAAAAGAGCTGTAGCCAGGAAGCCTCCTACTGACCAAACAATCAAAAGCACACGCCAGAGGGTAAATGGCATGCAGGCTCTAAATACGGATAAGAAACCGATAGACCCAAGGAGATAATAAAGTAGGGTTGAGATTTCTAACTCTGACCAACCTTGGCTAGCCCCAAAGATTTTGACAAAAAGAACACTGAAGACGACCATAAGGGCACTTGGTAGGGCACGAAGCATGGATCTTCTGAGGAAATTTGGCTCAACAGGCTTAATATTTCGCTCAAAAGTCAGAACGAATGGCGGGAAACCTTCCACAAATTGGTCGATCATGGTAATCTGGATCGGAATGAAAGGGAAAATCAAAATCCACTCAGACCGTCCTAGAAGAGCACTGGCGATACAGATGACAGCAAGCAAGAAGGAATAAATGGTCTTAATCAAGAAAATCGGAGCGATGTGGGCAATGTTATTAACCACCCGACGACCTTCAAATAGAATCTCAGGAACATCATTAAAGTCTGAGTTCAAGAGAACTAGATTGGCAATCTGACGTGTTGCCGGATCTCCTTCTGCCATTACAATCGAACAGTCTGCTTCACGAAGGGCCAGAATATCATTGACACCGTCCCCTGTCATAGCCGTTGTATGACCCGCTTTTTTCAGGGTTTGGATCAGTAGTTTCTTTTGATGAGGAGAAACCCGTCCGAAAATGGCTGTTGCCTCAGCCATGGCCATCAATTCCTCATCCGTGATTTTTGAGCAATCTACATAGCTTTGATAGTCTGCAAAACCAGCTTTCTGGGCAATGCTGGATACAGTGACCGGATTGTCCCCAGAAATGATTTTGAGGCCCACTTCCTGAGAACGGAGGTAGTCTAGTGTCTCTGCTGCTCCTTCTCGAATGGGGTCCAAAATTTCCAGCAAGGCCAGAGCCTGAATATCAGATGGTTTATGTGGTTTGTGATGATCTAGTTTTTCCTGACTGAGAGCCAAGACCAAGACACGAGAACCTCGTTCCAAGGCCTCTCTGGCTTCTGGTACTTCAGAGTCCAACAACATCTCAGGCGCCCCTAAGAAAACTGTCCCTAGCCCTTCCAACTCCATAGCTCCCCACTTGCGGTCGCTAGAGAAGGGAAGATTGGAAAGCATAGGGTAGGCAACCTTTCCTTGGAAACGCTGGCGAATGGCTTGAGCTGTAGGATTTTTATCCTCACTATGGGCCATATAGCTGGTCAGAATGCTGGCAATCGCATGCTCACCATACTCTTCGGTCAAAGGAAGAAGGGCCTCCACCTGCATCTTTCCTTGGGTGATGGTTCCCGTCTTGTCCAAACAGAGAATATCCACGCGCGCCAAGGTCTCGACAGAGTACATCTCCTGCACCAAGACCTTTTTCAAGCCCAGCTTGATCACCGCAGTCAAGAGCGAAGTGATGGTCAAAAGGGCGATTCCCTTGGGCAACATACCCAAAAGTGCTGTCGAAGTATTCACTACAGAAGACTTGAGAGGCAAGCCTTTTAAAATCAAGGCTTCTAGCAAGAGAGCCAGACCAAAGGGAATGATAATCTTCCCAGTAAAACCAGCTAGCTTGTCCAGCGATTTCATGATACGGGAGTTAATGGGTTTCACTGTCTTAGCTTCCAGCATGAGTTTGGAAGCATAGTTTTCTGCCCCGACATGGTGGACTTGAGCCAAAACTGCGCCACTGGCTAGGAAACTCCCTGATAAAAGCAAGGCATCCACTTCCTTTTGCACCAAATCACTCTCACCCGTCAACATGGCTTCATTGACTTCCGCAAAGCCTTCTAAAACCCGCGCATCACTAGGAATCTGCTCTCCAGCCGACAGACGAATCACATCACCCAGCACCAATTCTTCTGGATTGATGGCAATTTCCTGACCCTCACGGATGGTTTTGACCTTTTCCTTGGTCATGAGATTGAGCTTGTCCACCATGTGCTTGGCACGTAGTTCGGTCACAATTCCAGAAAAAGCGTTAAAGCAGATAACAGCAAAGAAGACCAGATTGCTCCAAGCCTGCACAAAGGCAAGCGCTAGGGCAATAACAAAGTTTAATGCGTTAAAAAGTGTAAAAACATTTCGTTTGATGATTTGCCAAGTACTGGTACTGGCTGATGCGGTAAAGTCATTGACCAAACCTTGAGCCTGTCTTTCCTTGACTTCTCTTTGGGTTAATCCCATTATCTTATTTTTATCCATAAATTCTATCATATCATTTTTTTTAAAAGAATTCTAATCCAATCTAAAACTGTTGGCTGATAACTGAAAAAGTTTGCCAGCAGTCTTTTGATAAGGTATAATAATAAAAGCAATACAATCGAAGGAGATCTCATGTTTTATACTTATTTACGTGGACTAGTCATGCTAATTTTGTGGTCCATCAACGGCAATGCCCACTACCACAATACTGATAAAATCCCTAGTAAAGATGAAAACTATATCCTGGTCGCACCTCATCGTACCTGGTGGGATCCAGTTTACATGGCTTTTGCGACCAAACCAAAACAGTTCATCTTTATGGCTAAAAAAGAGCTTTTTAACAACCGCATCTTTGGCTGGTGGATTCGTATGTGTGGGGCCTTTCCTATCGACCGGGAAAATCCTAGCGCCTCTGCTATCAAATACCCTATCAATGTTCTCAAAAAAAGTGACCGTTCCCTTATCATGTTTCCTAGTGGTAGTCGCCACTCGACAGATGT
Organism: Streptococcus sp. NPS 308; assembly: GCF_002355895.1. Lineage (NCBI taxonomy): Bacteria > Bacillati > Bacillota > Bacilli > Lactobacillales > Streptococcaceae > Streptococcus > Streptococcus sp. NPS 308. Next base: position 536,871 of record NZ_AP017652.1, on the reverse strand, counting down.
CAAAGGCGGAGTTGCCTTGATTGCTAAAATGGCCAAGGTCCGTATCATGCCGGTTACCTACACCGGTCCCATGACCTTGAAGGGCTTGGTTAGCCGTGAACGTGTCGATATGAACTTTGGAAATCCAATCGATATCTCAGACATCAAGAAAATGAATGATGAAGGGATTGAAATGGTTGCAGACCGTATCCAAGCAGAATTCCAACGTTTGGACGAAGAAACCAAGCAATGGCACAATGATAAAAAACCAAATCCACTCTGGTGGTTTGTCCGTATCCCTGCCCTCTTCCTTGCTGTGATTGTTGGTATCCTAACGATTATCTTTACCTTCATCGCAAGCTTTATCTGGAATCCAGATAAGAAGAGAGAGTCTCTTGGTTAAAAAATACAATTATCCCTTGGCTTTTACCAAGGGATATTTCTTTTATGCAATTTCCCATTCTTGGGCCAACCAGCTGGAAAAGACTAGAAATCGCTCAACCACTTGCTCATGATGCCCATAAGAATCAAAGACAAACTGACCAGCCGGATAGTGCTTCTGAAGGCTAGTATGGATCTGCTCAGCATAGACTGGTGCTTGAGCCAAGCGATTGGTATGATGGGCTCCTTCTGTTTGACCGTTCTGTAAATACAGCAAACAATCTAAATTTCTCACCTTTTCTTCCTTGCAGTAAGTCACAAAATCAGGATACCAAAAGGAACCGCAGATAGAGAAGATACAGGAGACCTTGTCAAAATGGAAAAGACTGTATACTGCTGTCAAACCACCTAGTGAGTAACCCCCATAGGCAAGGCGATTTTTGTCCAGGCGATAAAGCGACTGCAACTTGTCTAAAAGACCTCCAAATAAATGACTATGATAGGCATTTGCCTGACCGCCAAAATCTGGAGCTCCATCTCTCAGAGCAGGTGCCTTCCAGGGAGTGTAGTCATCTAGGCGATTTTTAGAGGTCAAGCCCACTAAAATCACAGATTCTGAAAGGGAAGATAGAAAATCCAAGTTTCCATCATTCAAGAGAATCGCTGGATAGATTTGATTGGGATCATAGGTTGAAGGAAGGCTGACCTTGACTTGGATCCCTTCCCAATCAAACTCATTATTTATTGATAAAGTCATTGATTTTCTCAAGGGAATCAATCACTGCTGGACCATAGTCCATCAACTCATCGTAAGAAATGGTCATGATTTTTTGATTCTTAATTGCAGGAACGTTTTCTAAAACTTCATTTGCCTTCATCAACTCTACTGCGTTGGCATCCAATTTTTTATTGCGGTCGCTGGTCACATAGATAATCAACTCAGGATCCATTGACACGAGATTTTCCAAGGTCAAGCCTGATGTTCCCGTTGCAACGTTGGTATAACCAAGTTGATTCAACAAGCTCTCTTGCAAAGCAGACTTGTAAGCACCAAAGGTTTCGTCATTATAAGCAACCATAATCAAAGCCTTTTTCTTTTCACCTTGGCTTGCTGGGTTTGCTTTCTTAACAGCATCAATTTTAGCTTGTAATTGGACTGCGTATTCATTAGCCTTGTCCTGAACATTGAAAATCATTCCAAGATTTTTGACATCTTCTACGATATTTCCCAAATCTTGCTGAATCGTTGAAAGAGAAGCTTTTTGCGTATAGACTGGGATTTTGTTTTCATTCCAGGTGCTAACTGTCCCCAAGGATTTTTCAGAAAACATCATGTTTCGACCCATCACAGCATCTGGCTCATAAGAAAGGACTGTCTCTTGTGAGACTGTTTTTTTGTCCCCAATTTGAGGAATCGTCGCAATCGCATCCTTGTATTTGTCTGTTACAGCATTGTCAGGGTTGAGCATGCCAGCAATTTTATCCTTCAAGCCTAACTCCAATAAGATTTCAGTGGTTGAAAGATTGTTGGTGATAACTTTTTCAGGTGACTTGTCAAAGACTTGTTCGACTTCATTCCCTTTAGCATCATAGGTCTTGACTGTTAACGGATAAGTCGTCTCTGTGCTGGCCTTTTGACTTGTTTCCGTGCTAGATTGTGTGGTTGCTTTTTCTGTAGTGGTATTGCCACAAGCTGCCATCGTTAAGGTAGCTACTGTTACGAGTAAAATGCTTAGTGTTTTTTTCATCTTGTTTTCCTTTTCTTTCTTATAAATAGTGAATCATAGCTTGCTGATCCTCGGTCCAAGTAACCTGACTTTGAACTCCATATACAGTTTGCAATGACTCTGGGGTGATGGTCTCCTTTGGAGTCCCTTGGTAAAGGATTTCTCCCTCTTTCATCAGATAGAGATAATTCGAATAGCGACAAGCAAGTTGAATATCATGTAGGACAGCTAAAACATTGACCTTGAGATTCTTCACAATGGCCAACAAGTCTAGCTGATACTTGATATCCAGGTGATTGGTTGGTTCGTCCAGGAGCAAGAGAGTCGGTTCTTGCGCCAAGGCGCGGGCTAATAAGACTCGTTGTTTCTCCCCCCCTGACAGAGACGAATAGAGACGAGTTTTCTTCTCAAGCATATCCACCTTGACGAGAGCATCTTGAACGAGGGCATAATCCCTTTCCTTTTCCTTCTGTAAAAAAGAGAGGTGAGGCGTTCTTCCCAGCAAGACGATTTCCTCAACTGTACAATCAAACTGCAATTGATTAAACTGGGTAACAACTGCCATTTGCTTGGCTGTTTCTTTGAGTGACCAATGCTCCAGTGGCTTTCCATCTAGGCTTATCAAGCCTTTGTCTGCCTTTTCCTGACGATAGAGGAGTTTAAGCAGGCTAGTTTTTCCACTTCCATTTGGTCCTAGTATCGTGTGAAATTGATGCCCCTCAACCTTAAGAGAAACTCCTTTGAGAATTTTTTTCTCTCCTATTCCAAAGTGGACATCCTGACAAATCAAGTCCATATCAGGCCCTCACCTCCCTTCGCCTTCCTCCAACAATGTAGATAAAGAAGGGAGCACCTACTAAAGCTGTGAAAATACCAATCGGCAGCTCGGCATTTGGAATGATGATACGAGAGAGTACATCTGCCCAGATGACAAAGAGGGCACCCAGCAAGGTTGCAACGGGAAAAAGCCTCTTGTAATTCGTTCCTACTAACCCTCGAGCTAAATGTGGAGTAATCAGACCGACAAATCCAATAATCCCACAAGTTGCCACTAAGACAGCTGTCAGCACAGCCACCACGGTCACGTAAAGATACCAATAGAAGCGTAAGGGAATTCCCAAAGTTAAAGCAGCCTCATCTCCCATCATCATCGCATTAAAAACACGATACTGAGTAGTGAAAAATAGAAAGGCCAATCCTACTACTATAGTTGGCAGGACTAAGTCAGACCAAGTAGTCCCTGCAAGCGAACCCATGGTCCAAAACTTAATGGTCATCACACTGTCCGCATTAGCGCCAACTGAGATAATAAAGTTGGAAAATGCCAGAAAGAGAGCATTGACCACCGTTCCTGATAAGATCAGACTAGAAGTCGTCATCCTGCCCTGCATAGAGGCAATGATAAGGACAGCGATTGTTGCCAAAATAGCTCCAAGGAAAGCTCCAAGGCTAATCACCAATTTTAAACCAATAATGATGCTCAAAGTTGCCCCTAGAGTTGCACCCGCAGAAATTCCTAAGACATAAGGCTCAGCGATGGGGTTGTTCACTGTGGACTGCATCACACTACCACACATAGAAAGACCAACCCCTACTATCAGACCTAACAATACTCGGGGGAACCTCATATTCCATACAATGGCAAGAGTAGACTTGGAAACCTCTCCTATCTCAAGAGGAAATCCCAATCTGCTCAAAATGATTCGATAGGTATCTCCTAAATCAATCGCAACAGATCCCATTGAAACTGCTAGAAAGAGAGAAATCCCTAAAATACCTAGTAAAATAACTAAAAGTAACACAAATTGCAAATCTTGTCGGCTTCCAGAAAATTTGGAAAGCATGAAAACCTCCTTAGACAAAATTAAAAATTTAGAAAATTCTCATAAAAAGTATACCATATTTTCAACAATGGAACAAGATGAGAAAAATAAATATAGTTGGTCTTACAGTGCTAATAATCGTAACCGAAGATTATACTTAGGTATATCGAGGTAAAGTGACAACATAAAAAGCCCTCTAAAATTAGAGAGCTGATTTGAGCCCGGGCTAAAATCCTAGTGAAACAAAAAAAATCTACACGATCAGAAAAGTCTCTATCGTGCCATTTTCATACATGATATATAGTCCAAGTAGAATGAATACTATGGGCACAATGATTCGCTCGTATTTTTCAATTGTCTCGAATATTAACGGAATAGAGGATAACATCCGACTAATCTCGCAAAAGATAATTATGCCGATTACAAACACAAGCAACGCCACGAGGGTCTGTGACCAATCTAACGAAGCAAAATAAGGTATATAGATACCTAAATTATCTCCGCCAGACGCAATTGTCAGCAATGTAACTGTCCAAAACAGTTGATTTGCCTTGCTTTGTTCTAATCTTTCAATAATTTCTTCCTCTTCTTCCTCACCTTCTCCAACAATTGCAAAGCGAATCCCTAAATAGATAGGGATTAAACCAAGCAATCCAACCATCCATTCTTCAGGCACGAAATTAACGACATAAGCAGCAACTAAACTCGCCCCTACAAGTAAGCCTGTTCCTAGATATTGCCCCGCATAAATATGCCATTTCTGTTTATTCTGTGATAGCTGTGCAAATAAAATAATTAAAATAATTAAATAATCGATACTGGTGGAAATATAAACACCAATAGCAGATATGATTGTCTGTCCCATAAAAACCTCCTGTATTAGTCAGTAATAAATCAGCAGATTTTAGGAGAGCACAGACACATTAATTTAGCTATCGCTAGTGGGTAATGTCGAACGTAGGAAAGCATTTTACTCCTCCTCAAAACGTAGTTACAAAGTAATTTCTAACTGGAATTCGGTGACTACTTCCATGTAAAGTATAACATACTATACTTTACTTCGTAAAGTGTGGACTCTCCGAGGGGGCTTGCAGACAGTTACTCGGCTTGAAAAGCCGAGTAACTGCGCACCTTCATGGTGTCATTAGCTGATACCATTTGAGGTTTTTGTAGTCTCCAAAATTATGACCGATAAAACTACAACGCCAAGGCGCATCCAACGCAGAAAGTTTTTGTAGTCTCCAAAATTATGACCGATAAAACTTATCAATACGTCTGATGGTCTCCAAGGTCGTTTTTGTAGTCTCCAAAATTATGACCGATAAAACCTCAATAAAAAAGCTCTCTGAATATCAGAGAGCTGATTTGAGCTCGGGCTAAAATCCTAGTGAAAAAGATGAAACTCCTTGTGTTCATCGAACACTGTTTCCTTTCCCTATTTTCATACGGATTTTTAACGCCCTTAGCATCATGATTCTTGCCGGATAAACCGTTTATAGACTAGGCGATGAACCGAAGATTGTATAAAAATTTTAGTGAAACAAAAAATCTCCCCGAAGGGAGATGATCTGGTTTATTTTACCTTACAGTGCTAGGAACCGTAACCGAAGATAATACTTTAGTATATCGAGGTAGGGTGACAACGCAATGTAAGTGGAAAATAAAGCAGATTAACGACGAAGTCCTAGAGAGTTGATTAACTCACGGTAACGGTTAACGTCGTTTTTACGCAAGTATGCAAGTAAGTTACGACGGCGACCGATTTTCTTCATCAATCCACGGTAAGTAGCGTGGTCTTTTTTGTGTTGTTTGATGTGTTCGTTAAGGTGGTTGATTTCCCAAGTAAGGACAGCAACTTGAACCTCTACTGAACCTGTATCACCTTCGTGACGTGCATATTGTGCAATGATTTCATTTTTTTTCTCTTTTGAGATTGCCATGATGTTTCTCCTTTTTATTTGGCTTCATCCGAGTGACAGGTTGGCATGCCTGTAACCAAGAAGAAGTTATTTGTCTTTACGACAGTTCTTATTCTACCAAGAAGCAGGGACTTTGTCAACTGATTTACTGTTTAAAGCAATGAATTACTCTACTGATTTCAGGGCTTCAAGCATATCTACTTTTCTTACAATCAAGTCACTCTTTACTATCATTATAACGCTTTTTCAACTAGTTGAAAACTAGAAGCAAAAACAAAAAAGCCTAGGAATCCTAGGCTTTCTGTTTATAGATTATTTTCCAAGGTAGTATTCAGAAACTACGTTCAATTTTTCGTCGAATTCGAATACCAATGGTGGGAAGTTAGGGATTTCCACGTCCATGATTTCGTCGTCTGACAAGCGTTTGATGTGTTTTACAAGGGCACGGATTGAGTTACCGTGAGCTCCTACGAATACGTTTTTACCATCTTTAAGTGCTGGAGCGATTTTGTCTTCCCAGAATGGAAGGGCACGTTCCAAAGTCACTTTCAAGTTTTCAGCATCTGGAATAACTGAGTCGTCAAGTGAAGCGTAACGACGGTCAGTGTGAGCTGAGTGCTCATCATCACGATCCATGTTTGGAGGCAATACATCGTATGAACGACGCCAGATGTGAACTTGCTCATCACCAAATTGTTCAGCAGCTTCAGCCTTGTTTTTACCAGTCAAACCACCGTAGTGACGTTCGTTCAAGCGCCATGATTTTTCAACTGGAACCCACAATTGGTCAGCCGCTTCAAGAGCCAAGTTTGTTGTTTTGATCGCACGTTTCAATACTGAAGTGTAAGCTTGGTCAAATTCGATACCAGCTTCTTTGATCAATTTACCAGCGTCAATCGCTTGTTGTGTTCCTTTTTCAGACAAATCAACATCAGCCCAACCAGTGAAAAGGTTAGCTTTGTTCCATTCAGACTCACCGTGGCGAGCAAAAACCAATTTTACCATTAGATGGATTCTCCTTTTATTTTTCGAGGTTTCCCTCGTTTATCTATTCTATTTTACACAATTTTTCACAAAAAAGCTAGTTAAAATCAATTAAAAAGAGAGAACAGTGTCCTCTCATCTAGTTATTATTAATTCTCGATATTCAATCAAGAAACAATTGCAATTATTTGTTATTTTAAGCATCAATTAAACGATTAGTATTCTTAGTTACATCATGTTTTCTTATAAAAAAAGCATTTTGCTAACATATTCTTTCGCCAGATAATTCTTTAAATAAAAAACAACCCTCAAACGGATTGTTTCACTAGACTATCAGACAAGACCACGGACTTCTTTTAAAAATTTAGAAAAAGTAACAGCACCTTTAATGATTAGAAATCCTCCTATCCACTCGGTCGCTGAAAGAAAGCCCAGCACGCCACCAATGATAAATAAAATAGATGGCAGCATTCGAAGTTGTTGGTCTTCTTCGAAATAGATTAGCATAAAGGTTCCTAATGCAATCATCAAAATCTTAAAAAATGTCAGGAGCAGGGAAAAGGCAACCGTGACAACCAGCATTTTTGAAGGATCTTTATAGATGATGGCCCCAGTATAGGATAGCAAAAATCGTAGAACAGGTCCCAAAAGCAAGGTTATACCTGCCAGCATGCCCAATCTCCAATTGAGTCGAACCAATCTATCTCTCTCCATAAAAACCTCCTTCTATAGTAGCTATCATTCTACCATATTTGCTCCAGAAACAAAAGACCTTCTCCGTCACAAACAAATCGCCTACCAGCTTTCAGACATCCGAACATAAAAAGAGAAGATCTGTCGATCCTCCCTTTTCATTTTCCAACCCTTATTTCTTAAAAATAGAGGTTCTGAAGTCGTTTGTTTGGTCAAGATAAGCTTTAAAGATTGCTCTCTTCAACTTATGAACGGCACTGTCAATCTCTGGATCATAATTACTCCAACGAGGAGCCACTGCATCCTGTAGCACAGCTTGGTCCATCAGTTCTTGTAATTCTTTTACTCTTTGAATGGTTTTCGTGGCATTGCTCATCCATGATTGCGTCGGATCTTTGAAGGTCACTTGCTTCAAGTTTTCAAACTGATCCACACGTTCTTTATACATGGCTTTCTTAAAGGCAGCCCAAGATGCATACCTGCCTTCAAACACCTTGTCCAAAACAAGATCATCTGTCACCAATCCACGTTCTTTACCATAGAGATTGATGGTTTTACCTTTTTGTTTGGCAATTTCTTCGTATTGATTTGAGATATAAGGTACCATTCCATCCTTAAAGCCTTTGGCAGCCAAAAGTTCGTAAGCGATCCGGCGTCCCATAAGGTCCCCTGGCGTGCCTTTCTCACTGCTGAGAGCTGAATAGATTGGGGCAAAGAGTTTAATTGTATAGTAGCCATTTCGTTCATAGTCGCCAGACTGGTACTCACGAGCTGACAAGATGTTATGGTCAATCAAACTCTCAAAGCTGGTCAATTTTTGGGCCTCTTCTGCTGTCAATTCTTTGACTACGTTAGTGGCATAAACCTCATTTCCATCTGCTGGATCTTTCACATACTTGTTCTCAATTTTTCTGAGAGCCGCCATTTTCTGGTAAACATTCAGTTTCTTAACAATTGACTGCCCTTCGAGATATTCCAGCATGTAGATGAGATCAAACATATTATGGACATAGTTCTGAAGATCTGCAGCGTTTTGGAATCTCTCTGTCGGATCCAAGACTTGCAGACGGGAGTCCTCTGTACTATCTGATGTTGAGTGTTTCAAGATGGAGTTGATGGTGAGGGTTGCGTCACTTGGTTGGTCAGGGGCTTGCAGTAAGCCTTTTGCGAAGAACTCTGGTCCCAAACCACTTCTTCGACCATGGCCGCCAAGGTAAATATCCTGATCGGAATCATGGGTCATCTCATGGGTATACGTAATAGCGCCATCCTTGTCGAGCATGCGGTAAGACATATAGTAGACGCCATCCCCTGTTGCGTAGGCTCCATGCTGGTTGTGTACTACCTTATTGCCAACTGGGCCAAAGAAGTTCTTCATGGCTCGATTGGCGCTATCAAACTTAGCCTCCACTGTAGCTTTTCCAGATGTTGTGTCATCACCAAACTTATAGGCATCATAAAGGAGAATCGTACGATAGAGTTTTTCACGTCCCTCATTATCTAAAATACGATACCAATAATCGTAGTGATCTCGCTGACGTTTGGCTGTTTCACGCGCATTTTCTTCTACAAAATCATTGAGAGCCTTGCCCGCTTTATGCTCGCTATTGCGGTAGCGATCATAGGCTCCAAATCCTAAACTAGACATAGTTGAGATAACAAAGACGGATCTCTCTGGCAAGGTTAGGAGAGGCAAGACCATATTGCGGTATTTCCATGTGGCACTCGTGATGCGGTCATAGACACCGATAGAATACTTGCTGCCAGCTAGTCCTTGCTTCGTTTTCACCTCTTCGATAGTGGATTTTTCTTCGACGATATAAGCCTTAGTCTCTGATTTAAACCAGTCATTAGTGCTTGTATCTGGTAAAAAGACTTTTCGGTAATGTTCTAAAGTGCTAAACAAATCTTTCGTTCCATGATGACTGGCAAGACTGATACCATAAGTATCGACATTATTCTTAGCTAGAAGATTGTTAAAGCCAGATTTACCTAACTCAATCAGAGTATCGAGTGGTGAGGCATTTCCCTTTCCAAAGAAGTCCAGATGGTACAGAACCAGGTCTTTGACGTTTACTTGACCATAGCTAAAGTTATACCAACGTTCCAGATAGGTCAAGCCAAGTAGCAAGGCTTCCTTGTTGTGCTTGATTTTATCTACAAGATAGCCCTTGGTGACTGGATTGTCACCGACAAGTCCAGCATCAGCTGACAAGAGTTTTTTCAAACTGTCTTCCAGTTGTTGTTTTGTTTTGGCGAACTGGTCTTCTAGATAGAGCTCGGTCTGTTTGACGTTTGGAGAAATACCGAGCGTCTTTCTGATGGCTTCTGAGTGGTAGTCAACCTTTTGTAAGTCAGGTAAGACTTGCTTGATGATAGAAGATTGGTCATACAGGAATTGGTTTGGCGTATAGAGAAGTCCAGTATTTCCTAGACTATATTCTGCTAATTTGGCGAAATCAGCCTGGTATTTGAGATTGAGTTTTTCAGATGAATGGTCCTTGTAGTGTAGCAAGAGTTTGTTTGCAGTCTTTTTGTTGGAAACAATGTCTGTGATGACTTGGTCATCCTTCATCATAACTGCTGACAAGAGTTCTTTTTGATATAAAAGGCTGTTCTCATTGACCAGATTTCCGTATTTGACGATAGTTGCCTTGTTGTAGAAAGGTAGCAATTTTTCAATGTTCTTATAAGCCAAGGCGCGCTTAGATTGATAATGGGCAACCTTAGAAAAATCACTATCTTTTTTGCCACTTGTTGAGAGTGGTTCCACTGTTGGTAGAGTGAGAGGATTGATTGCTGCTTTCTTGCTTGCAATTTGAGAAGCATCTAGCATGGTTCCTCTTTCTTCAAAGGATTCCTTGCTGACGACTTCATCCTTGACTAAAGTGACATTGTAGACTCTGTTGGCCTTGCTACTGAATGTGTCCTTTACCTTCATTCCATTGTAGTGGTAACCGGTAATGGCATTTCCGTTGGTTACATTGACATCGCTGAGAACATTGGTCAAACTTCCAGCATACCTTACATCACCAGAAGTTCGATCCCACAAATTGCCTGCCACTCCAGCGACTCTACCAAAGTGCTTGACATTGTTAATATCACCCTCAGCATAACTATGCTGGATCTGCGCATCTTGGTCTACAAGACCTGCAAGACCACCCACAGTCTGATCTGAACTATTTGTGTTGGATGAAATGGCTACTGTCGCTTTTGACTTCGTCAGCAAAGCCCTGTTTCCTGTCAAATGACCGACCAGACCACCGATATTGTAGGCAGCAGTCGTTTCATAAGTGTTGATAATTCTTCCCTTGAAACTGCTCTCTGTGATGCTTGATTGGTCCGCCTTAGCCAGCAAACCACCGATACCACGTTCACCTGCTAGAACACCATCGACATGAACTTGCTGAATCTTTGTACCATTCTGGGCTTCATAGGCCAGTGAACCAATATCATCTTTCCCTGAAATGGAGACATTTTTCAGACTTAATTTTTCTACTTTAGCGCCACTCAAGGTTTCAAATAGAGGCTTTTTCAAGTTATAAATAGCATACTGCTTGCCATCTTTTTCACCGATCAACTGACCAGTAAAGGTGCCCTTGATATAGGATCTTTCATCAGGACCCAACTCTACTTCGTTGGCGTTCAAGCTAGCTGCTAAATGATAGGTTCCAGAGAGATTCTGCTTGATAGCATTGACCAGGTTGCTAAAGGAAGTAAAGGTTGTCGTTTCCTCTGTAGCCTTCTTAGCTAGGTAGAAGGTGAAATTGTCAGCATATTTATTTTCTAGCTCTTGCTGGAGTTTCTCAGCCTTGGCTGTAATTTTATAAACTGTCTGACCATCTTTCGTTTCAGCCGTTATTGAAGAAACTGGTAGATAGACATCTTTAAATGACGAAGATTTGACTTTGACAAAGTAAGTTTCTGTATTCTTTGGAACACTGTCTAAAGAAACATGTTGTTTGTAAGTACCATTGATCTGACTATACAACTCCAGATCCGAAACATTTCTTAGCTCAAGCGTCTTCTCTGGATCTTTTTCTTTTGGTTTTTCTGTTGGAGTTTCCGGTTTTACTTGCTCGGTATTACCCGTATACTCTGGAAGAGGAGCAATTTGTTCGGGTTCAACAATGGCTCCAGATTGGGTGCCTTTATACTCTGGAAGGGAAGACTGGATTTCTGGTTCAACGATAGCACCAGCCTGGGTGCCCTGATACTCAGCTTGTGGAGCGACTTGCTCTGGTTCCACTATGGCACCTGATTGAGTATCTGTATATTCTGGTTTTTCAGCTGTTTCAGGGGCAACAATCGCTCCCGCTTGAGTTCCTGTATACTCTGGTGTCGGTGGCACCTGTTCAGGCTCTACGATTGCTCCAGACTGCTCGCCTGTATATTCTGGTTTCTCAGCCGTTTCTGGTTCCACCAAAGCACCAGACTGGACACCCCCAACCTCTGGCTCAACTTGTTCTGGCTCGACGATAGCACCAGCTTGAGTCCCCTGATACTCAGGTAATGGAGATACTTGCTCGGGTTCAACGACTGCTCCAGCTTGGGTGCCAGTATATTCTGGTTTTTCAGCTGTCTCTGGGGCTACAATCGCTCCCGCTTGATTCCCATTGTATTCTGGTAATGGAGCCTGCGTCTCAGGCTCTCCTTTTCTTGCAGACTGAGGTGCCTCACTTGCAGCAACTGCCTTCTTAGTCCCTTTTTCTACTATACGTGGCAAGGCTTCTTCTACCTTGGTCGAGAGAACTTCTCGGGAAATTTCTTGGTTTTCAACAGTGAAAATGCGAACGACTTCAACCTTCTTCCCAACATGACCTTCTTGTTTGACACGAATGGTTCCCTCTGCTAGTTCTGGATTTTCTTGAACCACTTCTGAAAAGTCTAGTTTGGTTACAATTTCTTGGTCTTTGTATAGGAGCTCTGGTTTGTTCACACGACCAGCCAAGACTTCATCCTGAGGATCCACACTAGCAATACCGGACGGCTTTTGATTGGATGAATCTTGAGAAGGGATTGGCTTGTCAGCAGGGCTTGTTGGAGATGGATTTTTCTGCTCATCTCCTACCTTTTGCCCACCTTCATTGGTCTGAAAATGAGGTTGAACCGTGTAGTCAAATTTCTGATCCCTAGCAGCAGTTTCTTGCAGACTAGAGTCCTTGTCTTGCTTAATATAGCCTAGGTAAGTATAACCCGATAGGGTGCGTGGCAAAGGCAGACTATCTCCTTGGGATAATTGGTATTCCTGATTGTATTGTAGCAAAAGCTGATTTTCAATAGCCTGAACCGAAGAAACCAAACCACTGCCCATCCCTGTTACCAAAATCACATTCAAGAGGGCTTTCTTCTTGCCTTTCTTTTTGGATACAACAAAAATAAGAAGGCCAATTGAAGCCAGGGTTCCACCAGTTAAAACACTAGTAAGGCTATTCTGCCCACCTGTATTGGGCAACTGACCTAGCTGTGCTTTCTCATCCATACGGTAGACTAGATAATAGGTGCTCTCACTATCTTCAGCAATTTTAGGAATGTCCTTTACAATCAAGTCTTTTTCTTGTCCACTCAACTCCGTATCCGTCACATATTTGTAGTGAACAGCTACATTTTCTTGAGCAAATACGGTTCCACTGCTAGCAATGGACACAAAAAATAGGCTTGAAATCGAAGCTGATACAAGACCAATTGCTAATTTTCGTAAGGAAAAACGATGCTGCTTCTCTCCAAAAATCTTTTTCATTTTAAATCCTCTCGCTTTTTAACCTCTATCAAGAAAATAACTAGGATTATATTTTGATATAGGTAATTTACATTCATCATTATACTACAAAAAGAGTTCCTTGTCTCAAATAAATGCTTTAGGTTTTACGAATTAAAAAGTTTATTTATCCTATCAGATTTATCTCTTACTTGGTAAGAAAAAAGAAGGCTAACCGCCTTCTCTTATTTAAAAATATTCCTAACAAAAAGTCGTTATTCTTGAACATCGAATTTTTTCAAAAGTCCAAAGTAGAGGGAGCCACCAATGATTGTCAAAATTCCTCCTACCCAGCCCAAGAATGGGATCAATCCAACAGCACCACCCACGATAAACAAGACAGACGGTGCAGGAGTCACACGCTCATCATCCTTGTAATAAACAATAGCTACAATTCCTAAAACCAAGATTGCAATTTTCACCAATGATAAAATAATTGAAAAAATCGTCAATAGCCCAACTGTGGCATCTGAGTCCTCCGTTGCTGCAGCAGCACCGACAGCTATCATAAACATAACAACTGGAGCCAACAGCAAGACAATACCAGAAATAAGACCAAAAATCGCATTTACGCGAGCAAGTGTATTTGTTTTCATCTGAATCTCCTTAAAAATTTGTACAGCTATCATTTTATCATATTTTCATGAAAAACAAAAGAAATTTCAAAACGAGTATACTAGATGATGAATGATTTCAAATTTCTATCTAAACATGCTAAGAAGGATATAAAAAATCTATAGATTGGTTTGTAAGTCCATTCGTTTTTAGTAGTAATCTAGCAATTTTCATAGAAAAAAGAAGATCACTTGGATCTTCTTTTTTCGTATCTATCTTTGTAAGAAGTTTATTTTTCAAAGATGGACTGTCTGAAGTCGTCTGTCTCACGAAGATAAGCGTTGTAAATCTTCTTCTTGAGCAGATTGACCCAGCTAGATTCGACACGGCTAGTAGCATTGGTAATGTTGCGTACATCCTCTGCTACTGCTGCGTCCATCAGTCTTTGCATGTCTGCATAAGAGCGAATGGTTACTTTCTTAGTACTATTTGGATTTCTGAGTTCGTACTCAATAGTGATTGGTTTGAGCTTGGTTAGCTTATCAATCCGCTCTTGGTACATAGCCTTCTTGAAGGCTACCCAGGAGTCATATTCACCCTTAAATACATTTTCCAAGACTTTCTGGTCTGTCACAAGACCAACATCTCTTCCAGACCATCCATCCCACGTTTTCATCCCTTCATCGAAGGCTTCCTGAGAGTACTGACCAGAAACATAAGGGACAAATCCTTCATGGTAGCCCTTGGCTGCCAGTAATTCATAGGCTGTGCGACGGAACATAACGTCACCTGGCGCTCCATTTGGATTGCTCAAGGCTGAGTAAATCGGTGAGAAGAGGCTGAGGCTCAGGTAGCCATTTCGGCCGTAATTCCCACTATCCTTGTTCTCACGACGAGTGATCACATCATTTTCAATCAGAGAGTTAAAGGTCTTCAGCTGCTTGATTTCTTCAGCAGTGAAGCTTCGCGTCTGGTTACCAGCGTGGGTCTCCTTACCATACTTATCTGTAATATAGTAATTTTCCATCTTCCTGAACCACTGTAACTTGGCAGCATCGCTCTGCTTCAGCATAGAAGTACCTTCTAGATAGTCCAAGGTGTAGATCATGTCAAACATACCATGGACATAGTGTTGCAGGTCGGCTTCATTTTGAACACGTTCCTTGAAATTATAGGTATGCATACGTGTCTTAGAATCCTTGTCCACCTTGAAGAGAGTATTGAGCGTAATAGTTGGTTCATCTGCACTCGGCGAAGACTGCAAGAGTCCGCGAGCATAGAGTTCCGCACCTAGTCCCTCACGACGACCATATCCTTCAAAGTAAATAGCACCGTCAGAGTTATGGGTCATCTCATGCGTGTAGACTGAGTTACCATAGTCTTCCAACAATTTAGCAGCATCAAAGTGAGTTACACTACCCGTAGCATAGGCATTATAACCCTTGCTTGGATACCACTTGCCGGCAGGTCCGAAGAACTCCTGCATAGCTAGAGATTTTTTATCATTAGCTGGAGCCCAATATTTTTGACCATTCTTGTCAATCAATGAGAATCCGTCATAAACCAGAACAGAACGGAAAAGCTTGTCCTTGCTTTCTGGGCTGAGAATCTTGTACCAGAAATCATAGTGGTCGCGCTGGTATTCAGCAGTTTTTCTCACTCGGTCTTCGACATATTCAGCTAGTTCTGCATCTGTACGCACTCTGTTATTGGCATCCAGGCGATAGCGATCATAAGCTCCCATAGAGAGGGTAGACATATTAGAGATCGCATAGACACCTTTCTCCGTCATGGTCAAGAGTGGCAGGAGCATTCCTTTGTGTTCCCAATTATCTGCAGTAATCTTGTCATAAACACCAACAGAATACTTGCTCTTGCCCTCGGCTGCGTCCTGAAGCTGTCTCGCTTCTGCTACATCTGACTTAGCCTCAACAATGTAGGCTTTTGTATTGGTTTTGAGCCATTCATTATTGGTCTTGTATGGTAGGAAGAGCTGACGATAGCCTTCAAGGTAATTGAAGAGTCCTCGCTTGCCAGTTGCTTCAGAGAGCGAATTATCATACGCTGTATAGTTGTTCTTAGCCTTGAGATTCTCTAGTCCTGATTTCCCTAAAGCAATGATTGTATCAAGAACCGAAACGTCATTTTTACCGTAGAAATCCAACTTGTAAGCCGACAGGTCTTTGACATTAAAGTTGTCATAGTTGATATTGTACCATCGGTTAAGGTAAGTCAAACCTAATAGGAAAGCTTCCTTATCAGCAAGAATCTTCTTAACAAGATAATCCTTAACTACTTCACCTTCAGTATTGATAGCCTTATCCATAGCCAGAACTTTTCGTAGTTCTGTTGACAGTTTGCTTTTCACTTGCGTAAATGCGGTGTCTAAGTATAGTTCATCTAAAGAAGTATCTGCTGCTACTCCAAGAGCTGTTCGCATAGCTGGCGAATCAAGAACGACTTTGTTTAGCTCTGGCAAGACTTGATTTAGAATACTAGTATAATCTGATACAAAGGCTTCTGGAGTATAAAGAAGGTCTAACCCCTTGATACTATACTCAGCAATGCCTCGATTTACGAAATCTCCCTGATAAGATATTTCTAGGTAGTCAATAGTATTGTCCATGTAGTGCAGCATCAAACGATTGATTGCTGTTTTATTGCCATGGATATCAGTGATAACCTGGTCACCCTTCATCGGAACAACATCCAGTAGGTACTCCTTGTTCAACTTATGCTCTTTCGGAATCTTGTTCGCAAACGAAACAATGGTTTCTTTATTGTAGAAAGGAAGCAGTTTCTCCATATTTGCATAAGAATATCCGCGGTCAAATTGAGCATTGTTTACTTGACCATAGTCGACAAAACGCATATTTAGATTCGTGTCATCTAGGCTAGTTGTTATGTCCATAGCAGTCAGTTTTTCTTCCATTTCTTCTTGAGTAATGGTAGAAGTAACAAACTGATCGTTTTTCAAGGTTTCACTTTTGGCAACTTTATATGCTTGTGTAATGCGGTCGTTCTTGTATCCCTGATCCCCAGAAATACTGTAAACATTTGTACCGCTAACATTACTGATAACATTATCAACTAAACCATTAAAGTAGTTCGAACCGACCACTCCACCGATCTGACCATTAGTAGTTGAATTATATAATTTTCCTGTCACATAAGATTTGGTGATTCGAGCATTGTTTTCTAG
This sequence comes from Streptococcus sp. NPS 308, assembly GCF_002355895.1. Taxonomy (NCBI): domain Bacteria; kingdom Bacillati; phylum Bacillota; class Bacilli; order Lactobacillales; family Streptococcaceae; genus Streptococcus; species Streptococcus sp. NPS 308. Next base: position 519,850 of record NZ_AP017652.1, on the reverse strand, counting down.
ACGTCCAACCAAACCACCAATACGTTGTTCATTTGATCTTGCACCGCTAATAATCGTTACATCTGCTTTACTTTGGCTGAGGAGTGATTCTCCTCCTTTAAGGCTTGCAACCAAACCACCTACGTTATAGGCTTTGATGTGTTGACTGTTAGATAGGATGGTACCCGTAAAGGAACTATTGGTAATCTTCGTATTGGTTCCATTAACTACAAGACCCGCTACGTTAGAAGCGTTGCCTACTACCGATACTCTCCCCTGAACAGAAACATCTGTAATTTGCGCATTTTCCGCATTGCGTGCCAGCGCAGCTGAGTCATAGGTCCCCACGATATTCACATCTTTAAAGTCAATATTTGAAATGGTAGACCCACTCTTGAGGTTTTCAAATAAAGGCTTGACTAGATTGTAAATGGCATATTGCTTACCATTATGACTACCTGTCAGACTACCTGTGAAGTTCCCTTTGAGGTAGACATAATCCGCAGGAGCTAGGTTGACCTCGCTCGCATCCAAATCAGCTCCCAGAACATAATTTCCTGCCATATTTCGCTTCATAGCGTCTACCAATCCAGCAAAGCTGGTGTAGACATTTTGCTGACTTGGGACTGCCTTACTGATGTAGAAGTCGTGCCCAGACTTGTAACCCGTCTCACTTTCTTGGACGAGTTCAGGAAGCGTTACATTAACCTTATAGACTGCCTTGCCATCTTTCTCTGCTTCAGAAATGCTGTGAACTGGTAGGAGAATTTCCTTGGATTCGCTTGATTTGATCTTGACGAAGTAGGTAGACAGATCCGTAGGCATAGAACTCATCGATACAAAGCGCTTATATTGGTCGTTTTCTTTATGATAAAACTCAACAGAATCAATATCACGGAAGGCAATCTTCTTGTATTCTAAATCAAAATTACGACTGTCTGTTTCAAACTCAGTAAAGCTGCCATTATCCAGTTCATAAGTCAACTTAGTTTTCAAAGTATAACCTGTATAGTAGTCTAGGTCGCCAATTTTCAAGCTACCAGCAAAGTTAGTAATCGGAAGAGTGCGAACCAGCTGATCTCCCTGGTACAATTCTGCAGTCGCTGAACGGAAGGATTTGGTCTGGTCTTCCAATCTATATTGGACCGTAACCGACTTATCATCGGCATTCTCGGTTAGACTTAGAATCGAAACTGTCGGCTTGACTTTAGGCACTCCATTCAGTGCTTCTTTGGCTGCTGTCAGGCTAGCAAGAACTTGATTGACTTGGACTTGTGTAGCAGTTTGATTGTTCAAAACTCCCTCTGCCTTGGTCAATTCGTCAGTATAAGCTGTCTGCTTTTCTGAATCCGCATTCTTATATTTAACCGAAGTTTTAACTCTTGGATTTAAATCGTACTCAGTCTGAAGAGCAGTTTTGACAACCTCAAGACCACTTAATTGAGCCTTGGCTTGATTGATTTGTTCCACCAATTGGTTGACTTCTGCTTGGCTGGCTTGGGATTGACTCAGAATCGCTTGACCTGCCGTCAAAGCAGCATCATAGTTAGCTTGATGACTCTGACTATCGTTGAAATAACGGGCCTGAGCTTTAATCTGATCCGCTTCTGCTAAGAGATTATGCAGTGAAATTAAATCGAACTCCTCTAAAGCATCTGCTTTTGGTGCTTCGTTCGGCACCATGCTTGGTTTAGCCGTGCCGACCTTGACGATTTGTGTGACAGGAGCTAAAGTTTCCTCGTTGGACAACTCTTGGCGATCAACCTCTTGACCGTTAGAACTGTAGACGCGAGTCTTGATAGTCCGTTCACCTTGGACTCCTGGAGTGGCGATTTGACGAGCATCTTGGACAAGCTCATCGGTTTCTTCCTCACGAATGCTAAAGTTGATTTTTTCAACGCGCGTTTCGTCAGTATAAGTCAACGGATACTCTGGCAGAGCCTCTGCTTTCGGTGGATCGTTCGGTACCATAGTCGATTTAGCCGTGCCGACCTTGACGATTTGTGTGACAGGAGCCAGAGTTTCCTCGTTAGACAACTCTTGGCGGTCAACCTCTTGACCATTGGAACTGTAGACACGAGTCTTGATGGTCCGCTCACCTTGTACTCCCGGAGTCGCGATTTGACGGGCATCTTGAACAAGCTCATCGCTTTCTTCTTCACGAATGTTAAAGTTGATTTTTTCAACGCGCGTTTCGTCAGTGTAAGTTAGCGGATATTCTGGCAGTGCGTCTGCTTGCGGTGGATCGTTCGGTACCATGTTTGGTTTAGCCGTACCGACTTTGACGATTTGTGTTACAGGAGCCAAGGTTTCTTCATTCGAAAGTTCTTGACGGTCAATTTCCTGGCCATTAGAACTGTAGACGCGAGTCTTGATAGTTCGTTCGCCTTGGACTCCTGGGGTCGCGATTTGACGAGCATCTCGAACAAGCTCATCGGTATATTGCTCCTCGATGTTGAAGGCTATTTTCTCAACACGAGTTTCGTCAGTATAAGTCAACGGATACTCTGGAAGAGTTTCTGATTTTGGCGCATCGTTTGGTACCACGCTTGGTTTAGCCGTACCGACTTTGACGATTTGTGTGACAGGAGCCAGAGTTTCCTCGTTAGACAACTCTTGGCGGTCAACCTCTTGACCATTGGAACTGTAGACACGAGTCTTGATGGTCCGCTCACCTTGTACTCCCGGAGTCGCGATTTGACGGGCATCTTGAACAAGCTCATCGCTTTCTTCTTCACGAATGTTAAAGTTGATTTTTTCAACGCGCGTTTCGTCAGTGTAAGTTAGCGGATATTCTGGCAGTGCGTCTGCTTGCGGTGGATCGTTCGGTACCATGTTTGGTTTAGCCGTACCGACTTTGACGATTTGTGTTACAGGAGCCAAGGTTTCTTCATTCGAAAGTTCTTGACGGTCAATTTCCTGGCCATTAGAACTGTAGACGCGAGTCTTGATAGTTCGTTCGCCTTGGACTCCTGGGGTCGCGATTTGACGAGCATCTCGAACAAGCTCATCGGTATATTGCTCCTCGATGTTGAAGGCTATTTTCTCAACACGAGTTTCGTCAGTATAAGTCAACGGATACTCTGGAAGAGTTTCTGATTTTGGCGCATCGTTTGGTACCACGCTTGGTTTAGCCGTACCGACTTTGACGATTTGTGTTACGGGAGCCAAGGTTTCTTCATTCGAAAGTTCTTGACGGTCAATTTCCTGGCCATTAGAACTGTAGACGCGAGTCTTGATAGTTCGTTCGCCTTGGACTCCTGGGGTCGCGATTTGACGAGCATCTCGAACAAGCTCATCGGTATATTGCTCCTCGATGTTGAAGGCTATTTTCTCAACACGAGTTTCGTCAGTATAAGTCAACGGATACTCTGGAAGAGTTTCTGATTTTGGCGCATCGTTTGGTACCACGCTTGGTTTAGCCGTACCGACTTTGACGATTTGTGTGACAGGAGCCAGAGTTTCCTCGTTAGACAACTCTTGGCGGTCAACCTCTTGACCATTGGAACTGTAGACACGAGTCTTGATGGTCCGCTCACCTTGTACTCCCGGAGTGGCGATTTGACGACTTCCTTCTGGAATCTCATCTGTATATTGCTCGTCAATAGAAAAATCAATCTTTTCTATTCTAACCTCATCATTTGTAGTCAATTCCAACTCAGAAGTCTCATGAATAGGAGCTGTATCAGGAGTTGTACCATATTCCGTCAATTCTGGAATCTCTTGAACTAGAGTTGTCTCGGGACTGGTTCCGTACTCTGCCAATTCCGGAACTTCGTGAACTGGGGATGTTTCAGGACTGGTGCCATATTCCGTCAGTTCTGGAGTCTCACGAACTGGGGTTGTCTCAGGACTAGTTCCGTATTCTGTCAATTCTGGTGCTTCATGAACTGGAGTTGTCTCAGGACTGGTGCCATACTCTGTCAATTCCGGAACTTCATGAACTGGAGCCGTTTCAGGATTAGTTCCATATTCCGTCAATTCCGAAATTTCATGAACTGGCGCTGTTTCAGGATTTGTACCATATTCTGCCAATTCTGGAACTTCATGAACAGGCGCTGTTTCTGGAGTTGTGCCATATTCTGTCAATTCTGGAACTTCGTGAACTGGAGTTTCTTTTGGTATCGAGTTAGTTGGAGCTGTTCCAACTAAAATAATTTCAGAAACAGGTTCAAGCGTCACTTGATCAGAAATCATTTCGCTTTTTACGATTTCTTGATTCTCACGATAATGACGAGTCACAACTGTACGTTGGCCTCGAACACCTGATTGTATGACTTTTGATTGACCTTGAGCCAATTCATCGGAATACTGGTATTGGGTCTGATAAGGGAGATCTTGAACCGACTTTTGTTCACTAATTTTTAATTCTGGCAATTCATGAACTGCTCCAAGGCGAGCGAGTTCTCTCTCCTTAGTAGCGATAGCTTCTCTATCTTGCTCTGTCAGACCGTCTTCCTTATCCGAAACAATCTCTTTTGTATTCGGATTTGTTTCACTCGGTTTAAGTTCACTTCCCTTCTCTTTTTCCAAGTCCAGTGTCAGATTTTCCTTCTGAGCAGAATGAGCTAAATGACTATCATTTTGTTCTTCATTCTTTAGATAACCGATATAGTCGTAACCGTCAATTTTCAATGGTGCTGGCAGTGCATCTCCAAGACCCAAGTTAAGACTTTGATTATATGCAGCGAGCTCGATATTCGTCACTGCTAAGACTGTTGGAGATAACAGCATGGATCCCATCCCAGTTACCAACAAAATCGAAGATAAATACCTCTTCCCATTCCTGCCTCTAACAACTACAAGTACTAGTAATGCAAGACCCATCGCTGTAAAAGTTGATTCCCAAAGGCCAGAGTGACCTGTCTTAGGCAATACTCCAGATGAATCCCCTTGAGTAGTCGGACGATAAACTAAATAATAGGTCTCTGAAGCATCCTCAACATACTTTGGAATCTCCCTTATCAAGGCACTCTTCTCTGCCTCCGTCAATTCAGACTCCACTACGTAGTGGTATTTGACCTGAGCAGACTGCTGACTTTGAATTTCTGCTGCCTTTACAGAAGTCAAGTCCCCAGTTATTTGCCCACTCAAAAAGAAGCTTCCAATAGTGGCAGAAACCAATCCAACTGACAACTTTCTGAAAGAAAAACGTTGTCGTTTTTCTCCATAAAACTGATGTTTCATTCTAAAGATTTCCTTTTCAATATATTATTCAATCCTTTCTATTCTACCTGATTTCACTTGATTATTCAAATTATTTGTCGCGATTTTTAGAAACAACACATGCTTTTGAAAAGTACCAAAACACGACTCCTCTTTTTAAAAAAATCTCAAAAATCAACTTAAAACGAGCCCCAAAATTATTAGATTTCTGCATCTTTGTTCTAAACTTTTTCCAGCAAAAAAGAGAGAAATGACTTCCTCTCTTTTTCCTTTTCTTCTCATCTTAAACTATGAGAAGACATATTTCTAATCTGATTATTTGGCTTCAAATCCTTCTGCAACTGCATCCGCAAAGTTTTCTTCTACGATGCTTGCACAGTGGTCACAGATAACTGCATGGTAACTACGTTCTGCAGTAGTTGGATCGATACGACGGCAACGGTCACATACTTCACCTGTAGCGCGTTCAACTGTAAAGGCTACATCTTCAAAGCTTACTGCACTCTCTGGAGCTGTACCTTCAGCGATGGTCAATTCTGACACGATCAAAAGTTGAGCTACATTGCTGTTTACTGCTCCAAGAAGAGTTTTCACCACTTCATTTGGATAAACTGTCAAATGGGCTTCGAGCGATTTCCCGATAACTTTTGCATTACGAGCTTCTTCCAAGGCTTTTTGAGCTTGTCCACGGAAGTCCATGAAGGCTGCCCAGGTATCCAAGATTTCTTCTTGGTTAGCAAAGGTTTGAGCTTCTGGTAATTCTGACAATTGAACGAAGTCTTCAGCTTCAAACTCAAGATAGGACCAGATTTCTTCTGCAGTGTGAGGCAGAATTGGTGTCAAGAGTTTGGTGATTTTCACAAGAATGTCATAGAAGACTGTTTGCATTTGACGACGTTCCAGTGATTTGGCACCTTCGATGTAAACAACGTCTTTAGCGAAGTCAAGGTAGAAGGCTGATAAATCAACGTTGATAAAGTTTACCAAGGCCTTGTAGATGGTTAAGAATTCAAAGTTCGCATAGGCATCACGAATGGTCTTGACAAGCTGGTTAAAGCGAATCGTCATGTACTTATCAACTGAACGAAGTTCATCGTAAGCGACTGCATCTTCAGCTGGATTAAAGTCAGAAGTATTGGCAATCAAGAAGCGAAGTGTGTTACGGATCTTACGGTAAGTTTCAGAGACTTGGCTCAAGATATCCATAGAGATACGCACGTCGTTGCTTGAGTCAACACTTGTCACCCAGAGACGCAAGATTTCCGCACCAAATTGTTTTTCAACATCACTTGGAGCAATGGTATTTCCAAGGGATTTAGACATCTTTTCACCTTTACCGTCAAGGGCAAATCCTTGTGACAAGATTTGTTTGTAAGGCGCTACGCCATGGTTGGCAACAGATGTGATAAGTGATGAGTTAAACCAACCACGGTATTGGTCAGAGCCTTCTAGGTAGAGGTCTGCTGGATATTTGAGTTCTGGACGGTTGACCACTACTCCATTCCATGATGAACCTGAGTCAAACCATACGTCCATGATGTCTGTTTCTTTCTTGAACTCGCCATTTGGTGAACCTGGGTGGCTAAATCCTTCTGGCAAGAGGTCTTTGGCATCACGTTCCCACCAGATGATTGAACCATGTTCTTCAAAGAGTTGCGCTACATGTTCGATGGTTTCAGCTGTCATGATTGGTGTGCCATCTTCTGCGTAGAAGATTGGAAGAGGAACTCCCCAAGCACGTTGACGAGAGATGACCCAGTCACCACGGTCACGAATCATGTTGTAAAGACGGACTTTACCCCATTCTGAGTGGAACTTGACTTTTTCAATTTCGTCCAAGATTTCTTGGCGGAATTTTGATACAGAGGCAAACCATTGTGGTACTGCACGCCAAATGATTGGTTTCTTGGTACGCCAGTCAAATGGGTAGGAGTGAGAGATTTCTTCTTGGGCAAGGAGAAGATTACCAAGTTTCTCGATAACCGTTGGTACCACCTTGTCGTAGAATTGACCTTCAAAGTCAGAGCCAGCATTTGCCATCATGATCCCGCGTTCATTGACGGTTACAGCAACTTCAAGTCCATTGGCAACACCGACATTGTAGTCATCCTCACCAAAACCTGGAGCTGTATGGACGATACCTGTACCAGAGTCAGTCGTAACGTGGTCACCAAGGATTACCAGTTCATCTACTGCTGTATCCCATGGGTGGACTGTCACAATGTGATTCAATTCTTGCCCACGATAAGTCGCCAAGACTTGGACATCAGTCCAATCAAACTTTTCAGACAAACTAGCCAACAATTCTGAAGCAACCACAAACTTACGAGTTTCACCAGCTGGTTGAACGACTACGTAATCAATATCCGCTCCAACTGTCAATCCACGAGAAGCAGTGATGGTGAATGGAGTTGTTGTCCAAACAACGATATACGTATCTGTATCGAGGACACCTTTACCATCTTTTACCTTGTTGGCATAGTAAAGAGAAGTTGAAACTAAGTCATGGTATTCAATTTCCGCTTCTGCAAGGGCTGACTCAGATGACCATGACCAATAAACTGGCTTGGCACCACGGTAGATATAGCCTTTCTTGGCCATTTCACCAAAGACACGGATTTGAGCTGCCTCATAGTCTGGAGTCAAAGTCACATAAGGATTTTCCCAGTCCCCAGAAACCCCCAAACATTTAAAGTCTTCCCGTTGTTTATCAACTTGAGAAAGAGCATACTCACGGCAAAGTTTCAAGTACTCAACCAAGTCCATTTCTTTGCGTTTGACACCTTGTTTCGCCAAAACTTGCTCGATTGGCAAACCATGAGTGTCCCAACCTGGGATATAAGGTGCATAAAAACCTGACATAGACTTCGAACGAACAATGATATCTTTGGAGATCTTGTTCATAGCGTGTCCAACGTGGATATTTCCGTTTGCATACGGAGGACCATCATGTAAGGTGAAATGCGGTTTTCCTTGGTTCAATTCTTGACGACGTTGGTAAAGTTTTGCTTCTTCCCATTCTTTTTGCCAAACTGGCTCTTTGGTTGGAAGACCGGCACGCATTGGAAAGTCTGTTTTTCCAAGATTAAGGGTATCTTTGAGTTTCATTATATCTCCTTTATTATATAGACAAAATAAAAACCACGACTCGCAAAAAAGGACGAAAATCGTGGTACCACCTTTGTTCGAAAAAAGACAGCGTCTCTTTTCCTCTTTTCCCGTAACGTGGGGAACGTCCAGTCTTACTGCTTTCAGATTGGATTGCTTGAGAGGATAATCTAACCACTAGGGATTGCAGGACTCTCACCATCTCCCGCTCGCTGAAAATATAGTTGGTTCGATCTTGTTCTCACATTTTCTTATAGGATAAGAACAGATTCTTTGTTTGCATCTTCCTCAGTTGCTGCAGTAGCTTCTACTTCAACTGACTCTTCATGCTGGACAAGTTCTTCTGTATGTTGATTTTGTTGGGCTTCGAATTCAGCCAATTCTTTATTGCCAGCCTCGATACGAGCTTGCAACTCTGCTACCTCTTCTGGAGTGAATTGACGAGTCATATCAATTGGTTCTTCCTCTGGTTGTAAAGATACGGATTCACCAAGAACTTCACCAACCACCTCTTTAAAGGCTTCATCACTTGTTTGAAGGTAAGTAGCTGTTGGGCGAAGAATATCTTCCCAATCAGATGATTCAACAATAGCTAACTGACTTTCAATCGTTGATTTAAGACGCTGATGGAATACACGGCTCTTGTTCTTCAATTCTTCAGTTTCAACAGCAACTTTCTTAGCATTATCTGTCGCCTGACGGAGAATTTCGTTTGCCTTGTATTTCGCTTCTTCGAGCAAACGCTGAGCGTCTTGTTCAGCTTGTTGAATAATATTGTTTGAACGTTCTTGAGCAGCTTGTTTGACACGCTCAGCAGTATCCTGGGCAATCAAAACCGATTGGCTCAAGGAATCCTTCATTTCATCAAAGTAAGACAAACGTTCTTCCAAATTCTTGATGCGTGTTTCTTTTTCGTGATTGCTACGAACCAAGTCTTCATAATCACGAACAACGATATCAAGAAACTCGTCTACTTCTTCTGGGTCAAAACCTCTAAATCTTGTACCAAAGGTTTTATCTTTAATTTCTAACGATGTAATTGGCATACTTTTCCTCACTTACTTAATAAAAAATAGAATCATTAATTGCTTCTGGTTCTTGCTCGCTTGTTACTGTTCTCTTAGGAATATCATTCGTATAATAGGAAAGACGCTCTTCTAGTTTTTTGATATAGAGTTCAGTTTCATCTTTGTATCGAATCATCTCCTCTAATTCAAAGTAAATCTTATCAAGAAAGAGGTCAACTTCTTCCTGATTGTAGCCTCTGAATGTTCTTGAGAAAGCTTTATCACTTATTTCTTGTGGTGTAATCGACATATTTTTTCTCACTTGCTTAAAAGTAGCCGGACTGTTAGTTTTTTCTTATCCTTTTTGGTCTGACCATTGTCTTTGACAACTTTCAAACGACCAAACTTTCTCACACTGATCAAATCTCCAACTGCGACCTGGTAATCAGATTTTTCAACCACATGATAATTTACCTGGACAGATTTTTTCTCAATCAGTTGACTAGTTTGATTTCTAGATAATTTCAAGGCACTTGATAAGAGGGCATCCAATCGAAAACTCGAAACTAAAATTTCTCGTTCTCTATAGTCAATTTTAGATTTAATCCTATCGGTAAAAGGACGTTCCTCCAGCGATACAGGAAGTCTGCCAATTTTTCTTATCCCATCTTGAAAAAGAGGAATAAAATCACGATTGACAAAAATCTGTGCTCTCTTTTCATCTACCAAGATATCACCAAATAATTTACGGTCAATTCCTAGCTGATTGATGATTGTTCCCAATATTTTTCCATGACTCAGTTGTTCAAACTTACTCGGATAGCAAATTTCTAACAGGGTCATTTCAAAATCTGATATCTCCGGTTCAAAGTAATCTGGATAAAGAAGAACACGAACCGACTCAGTCGGAAAAAAATCACCGCTACTTTGACAACCCAGTCCATATGTCCCAGCCAGCACCCTCAAGATCTGTTCTTGATGGGGATTGATAAAAGGGCTAAGCACTGGTGCATAGGTATCTTCCACCCGCTTAATCCACTCCAATCCTTTATCAATAAAAGGAATATCTTCATGGGAAAAATGCTGATAAATGGCTCGATTTGCTGTCATAGTAATAGGACTAGTCGTGTTAAGAGATTTCCAACAAACTGGATTAGAATAAGCGCAGCCCAAACAGTAAAATCAAGCCCCGCAAATTGCAAATTGAGCTTACGAAGAGGCTCGATAACTGGACGAGCAAGTCTAATGACTAAGCGACCTAGTTGACTTTCATAAGCATTTGGAAACCATGAAAGAAGAGCAAATGCAACGAGAATGATGGAGTAAATGCTAACCGCATTTTGGATTAAACGGATTAAGAAAATCATTATTTTGCTCTATTTCGTTTAATATCAAAACCAAACTCAGCGCTTTGTGATTCATCTGGAAGTTTGATATCTTCAATATTCACAATGACATTAACAGGAGTCAATAGATACATCGTGCTCGCAACTTTTTTCATATTTCCAGCCAAGACATGACGAGCTCCATCCAAGTAATCAAGGCAACGACGGGCTTGTACTTCTGTCATATATTGGAAATCGATCAAGATACTTTCATTTCCAGCTAACAAATTAACAATTTCAGTTGCATCTTCATATTTTCTTGGATAGCGAACGTCGATTGTTACTTTCTCATCAGAACGATGGCTTTGCATTGCCAATTCTTGTTGACGAGCATGTAAGCGAGTAATGTTTGCATCTTTTGCTGGTCCTGACTGAGCAGGTGCTGGTAATTCCTTAGAAGTTGAAACGGCTGGACGAACTGTTTCCTCTTGTTGAGGCTGGTAGTTAGTTGTTTCCTCTCCATCTTCTGTGAAATAATCTATAAATTTATCGAATTTATCTTTTAAAGACATAGCTCTCTCCTATTTAAAAAATGCTGTACCGATTCGAACAAAGGTTGAGCCGAACTGAATGGCTTCTTTGAAATCACGACTCATTCCCATGCTGAGTTCTGTCATCGGCATATTAGGGATTTGTTTTTCTCTAATTTCTGCCTGCAGAGCTTGTGTTTCTTTGAAAATTTCTTTCAATTCCTCACTATCTGCCTCAAAAGGAGCCATGGTCATTAAACCAACATACTCAATCTGATCTAACTTAGCCAATTCTGGCAAAAGTTCTAGCAATTCTTCTTTTGAAAACCCATGCTTGCTTTCTTCCCCAGAAATATTGACCTGCAAGAAACACTTGATAACCTGGTCTCTTCTCTTTTGAATTTCCTGAGCCAATTTTAGGGAGTCTAAAGCATGAAAGTAATCCACATATGGGATTACTTCTTTTACTTTCCGTCTTTGTAGTGTTCCTATTAAATGCCAAGTGACTGGATAATCTTTCAAGGCCTGATATTTTTCTAAGAATTTATCAACTCGATTTTCACCTATATGACGGACACCAAGCGGAAGCAAGGCTTCCGCTGTTTGTATGTCTACATATTTTGTCACTGCAATAACTGAAACAGCATCTAAAGCACGGTTGGCTTCTTGACTAGCATCAGCTATTTGCTGAAAAACCAATTCAGTATTTTTTTTCAAATTCATTGATTAACGATTTTTGAAGAATGGTGGTGTATCCAACTCATCTTCATCCTGTGAAACTGGTGTCTCAAAACGTTCTACTGGAGAAACTACTGAATCTGTTTGGCGGACAATTGATTCACGACGCAAATCCCAATCTCCAAAAGCAGAAGCTTGGTTCGTTTCAAAGCGACGTGGACTTGATTTAGGCAATTCTGCTGTTTCTTCCAAATCGAATTGACGGTCAAAAGTATGAGACTGTGGAGTTTTAGCTGATGGGCGGCCTGTTGTGTATGGCGCATGAGAACCAACTACTTTTTCCACTCGATCTTGACGAACACCTGTAGCCACAACGGTCACACGGATTTCATCTTTCATACTTTCATCGATTGATGTTCCAAGCCAGATGTTCACTCCTTGACCAGCTGCTTGGTTGACGATTTCTGAAGCTTCTTCTGCTTCAATCAAAGTCAAGTCAAGACCACCCGTAACGTTAACGATGACATCTTCAGCACCGTCAATAGTTGTTTCAAGAAGTGGTGAGTAAATCGCTTTACGAGCTGCTTCAACGACACGCTCTTCACCACTACCAATACCGATACCCATAAGGGCATTCCCTTTGTTTGCCATAACCGTTTTCACGTCGGCAAAGTCAAGGTTAATCAATCCTGGGTTCGTGATCAAATCTGTGATTCCTTGAACACCTTGGCGAAGAACGTTATCTGCTTCACTAAGTGCTTCAAGAAGTGGCGTTTTCTTGTCAACAATCTCTAGCAAGTTGTTGTTTGAGATAATCAATAGAGTATCAACATGCTCGCGAAGTTCGTTGATTCCTTCAACAGCGTACTGACCACGTTTGCTTCCTTCAAAACCGAAAGGACGAGTCACAACACCGACTGTAAGGGCTCCAAGATCTTTAGCAATACGTGCGATCACTGGGGCAGCACCTGTTCCAGATCCTCCACCCATACCAGCAGTAATGAAGACCATGTCTGCACCGCTGATTGCTTCCGTCAGAGCTTCTTCGCTTTCTTCTGCAGCCTTACGTCCAACTTCTGGACGACCTCCAGCACCCAAACCACGAGTCAATTTTGGACCAAGTTGGATAACTGTTTCTGCTTTCGTACTGCTAAGAGCTTGTACATCTGTGTTGGCTGCGATAAATTCTACACCAGCAACACCTTCGTCAACCATGCGGTTGATGGCATTACCACCACCGCCACCGACACCAATTACTTTAATAATTGCGCCTTGAGCTGCTGCTGTATCAAATGAAAATGTCATAATTTCTTATCCTCTTTTATTCATCAAACATGCTTCCGATCAAACCACGGAAACGTTCTGTTAGCTTCGGTTTACTTTGAGAACTTGCCTGGAATTCTTCCTTAGGAGCAACTGGAGCTTCCGTCACAGTTTCAGCTGGAGCTGCTTGTGTTGGACTTGGTTGCGCTACTGGATTTAAACGTTGATTTGGAATGCCAAAGTTGATTGGTTTTTGACGAAGGAATTCGTCTCCTTTAACCGCTTTTTGAGCAAGAAGATTCACTTCTGTCAATTTACCAGCAAACTCAGACAAACTAATCACATGAGCAAATGCAGGGTTGCGAATTCCCACTTGGTTTGGTACGTGAAGTTTTACGCGAACACCAAATACTTCTTGGGCCAATTCAACAATTCCTGGCAAAATTGCATTTCCACCAATAAGGACGATACCACCTGGCAAATCTAACAAGTGTCTTCTTTCAAGCTCTTGTTTGATTTGGTCAAAGATATGTTTGATGCGTGCTGAAATAATTTCTGCTAAGTAGCTTTCTGTCACTTCAACAGGTTCTACTTCACCGATTACTTCAACTTGGAAAGTTTCGTTACTTGCTAGTGGAACATAAGCTTCACCATAGTTCAGTTTCAAACTTTCAGCAATTTTTTGAGATGTTTTTAAGACTTTAGAAATGTCTTTTGTAACGTAATCTCCACCTTCTTGGTAGATGTTGGTGAATTGCAATTCCTGGTTACGGATAGTCGCTACAGTAGTTTGACCTCCACCCATATCGATGACAGTCGCACCAAATTCACGTTCACCTTCATTGAGAACTGAGTTTACGATTGCCAATGGTGAGATAATCACATTATCAACATGGATACCTACACGCTCCACTGTCTTGCGGAGATTGTGTAGAATTGTACGAGGTCCTGTGTAAAGCAGACCACGCATTTCCAAACGGACACCCATCATACCACGAGGGTCACGAATACCTTGAAATCCATCCACGATGAATTCTTCAGGAATAAAGGTAATCACTTCACGATCAGGAGTCATGCTCTTTGTCAAAGCTGATTTGACAACATTCTCAACATCCTGGTCTGTGATTTCTTTGGTATCTGAAGTAACAGGAATCATTCCTTGTGTTGGTTCGACCTGCAAGAGGTTTGCTGGAAGTCCAACGTTAACAGACTTAATAGAAATACCAGCTTTCTCTTCTGCCTGTGTGATTGCTGATTTGATCGCTGAAGCAGCTGCTTCAATATCAACAATAATTCCGTCTTTGACACCTTTACTTTTGGCGTTACTTACACCAATTACGTTTACTTCGCCATCTCTATGCTCAGCTACTAGCACTTTAATTGAGCTAGTTCCGATATCTAAGCCTGTAAAAAAACCATCTCTAGTCATTACATCGCATCCTCTCTATCTTCCAAGTTTCTCACTTCTATTTAATAACTATACTTGGGCATAGCTATTCACAGAATATTATAACACAAAAAATCCGATTGTGCTCAGATTTTGATAAATTTCCTAGTCATTTTTCGCTTTTTATTTCTATTTTTTTATCTTAACAGCCTAACTTTAAAAAAAGTATCGTTTTTTACAAAAAAAGAAAGCTTATATTTAAGCTTTCTTCACAAGTATTTTTTCTGCTTTCTGCTCTAAAAAAACTTCCAATACTTTCTTAGTCAAACTAATAGCTGTAGCTAACACCAGCGACACAATCAGATAATTGGCCACTAAGCCATGATCACCAACTAATGGTGGCTTTGTCAAGAAACCATAATCTCCTCCAGTCACTAAATTAACCACAAAAATCAGAGCATTAAGTGAAAAGGTTAATAAAACAATCCTCTTAACATCCAATAATTGAGAATCATAGTGTCTAAATAAATAAACCAAAGAATTTCCTAGAAGAGCTAGGTGACCAAAAATGAAAGATAGGATGGCTATGTGGGGAAAAGGATAGGCATCTGGTACTGGATAAACAAAAGCCGCTAGCGTTCCAAAGATTCCAAGTAGAGAAAAATATTGCTTGTACATTGACTTACCAGGAAGTAACAGCACTACAAACATCGCCATACGACAATGATAAAATGGTAAACTTTCTGACAGTGGCATGTGATTTCCCCAGTACCAACTGTAGAGAAGGATCAACTGGACAGCTTGCAAAATTTGGAAAAAACGTTGGTAGCCTTTTTTATCGTAATAGCGATAAGAAGCGTAGAAGGTCAAAGCTAATAACGTAAATAAACTTACATACCAGACAAGATCAAATTGGGGGGGTTCTGTCGCTTGCGTAGTAAAGAAAATATCCCATAAATTCATTTAATATTCCTCATTATTTCAAAATCTTCTCACATATTATACCATGTCAATCGAAAAAAATGAATTCAGAAATACGATAATAATCTTCTTAGTCAAGATATTGCTCTCTTTGTCCTTGATGAATTTGCCAAAGAATCTCCATTTGTTCTTTTGTGATGCGTTTTTCAGATAAGACTGGCAATTGGTCAATGGCAAAAAATTGAAGCTCAGCAATCTCTTGATTTTCTTGAAATTGTCCATCAAGAAGCTTACATTCAAAGACAAACTTTGCATATTGTTTGCTCTGCAGTTGGAAACGATTGGTATCAAAAACTGCAAGTAACCTTTCAGTTTTTGCTGTAAAACCGGTTTCTTCTTCAATTTCTTTAAGAATATTTTCGGTTGGAGAATATCCGACTTCACCAAAACCACCTGGCAAAGCCCAACTATCCTCCCCTTTTCCTCTAACTAAACAGACTTTTTCATCCTCAACAATCCAAGCGCGGACGTCCATCAGAGGAGTTGCATAAGCGGAAGTTGGTTTCAAGACTTCTGCAACTTCTTCTGCATCGAGGTCTGATACCTGATTCAACATTTCAGATAACAGACTTCGCAAGTCCTCGTAGCGCTCACGGTCGAAAGGATCTTTTGTAAAGGTTAATCCAGTATCCGTAATGGCTAGCATTCTTTGCAGATACTTGGCAAAATCACTTGCTCCCATTTTCTAAACTTTCTACCAACTTAGCTAGATTCATTGAGTTAGAGCCTTTGAGCAAGATTTGGTCATTGGCACTGAGGCTTTCCTTAACCTGCTTGACTAGGTCTTCAAATTGATCCTCGTCGGCTGTTTTCTTAAAGTAGAAAACGTGACCGATTGGGAACATTTGACTGGCCAGTTGGCTTAATTCCGCAATGTCTTCTCCATAGAAAATAACAGTATCAAGCACATCTGGAGAAAGGCTCAAAATCATCTGGTTATGGAGTTGGACAGACTGGCTACCTAATTCCTTCATATCTGCTAGAACAGCAATTTTCTTGCCTCCTTCGTTGGCTGGAATAGCCGAAAAAGTCTCCAAAATCAACTTCATCGCTGTAGGATTGGCATTATACACATCTGACAGGATATCTGCTCCATTGGCCGCTTTCTTCCACTCGGTACGATTACGCGTCAATTCGAGATTATGAAAAGCCTGACGAATTTGCTCCTCTGAAACTCCCTCTTGCAGGGCAACATATGATGCAATCATAGCATTAGTAGCGTTGTACTTGCCAGTTACTGGCAAATCAAGGGTTTGCTCCAAGAAATTAGCCTTAAAGGTCAGACTATCCTTGCGCTCAATCAAGTCTGTAATTTCCAGCTCTGCTCCTTGCCCAAAACGGACCACTTTTTTATCAGTGGGCAAATAGTCCTCTACAATGGAGTCGGCTGGTGCTAAAAGCAAGGAACCAGGCGCCATACCATCTGCAATTTGCATTTTCCCTTTAGCAATCTCGGAACGGTCTTTGAAAAAGGCCAAATGAGCTTCTCCAACCAAGGTCACGATGGCTGTCTTGGGGTGAGCCAATTCAGACAAGAGATGGATATCTCCAAGGTGATCCTGCCCCATCTCCAAGACCAACTTTTCAGTATCATCAGGCATATGAAGAACTGTATAAGGAAGTCCGATCTCGTTATTGTAATTGCCTTGTGTTTTGTAGGTCTTGTAGGTTGTTGACAGTAAATGCGCCAACATATCCTTGGTCGTTGTCTTACCATTTGAACCTGTAACCGCAAAGACATCAACCGCTCTTTTTTCAAGATAGTAGGCTGCGAGAGTTTGAAAGGCAGTCAAGATATCATCTACTAGAATGTAGGGATGATTTGCAACCTCTTTCTCAGTCAAGGTTACTACTGCACCATTTTCAAAAGCTGTTTCGATAAAGTCATGACCGTCACGCGCTCCCTTAAGGGGCACAAACAAGTCCCCTGTAGTAATCAAACGACTGTCAAACTCAGCCTTTTCTAACTGGGTATCCGCAAAAAGACTAACATCATTTTTAGCTCCAACAACTTGGGCCACTTCATGGATCGTTAATTTCATTTCTACTCCTTTAAAAAGGGGTGAAGTCCTAGAACTCTAATCACCTACAGTGACGGTTCCGTCTTCTACCCTCTCTTTCATTTTATAGCAAATGCGCTTCGCGCTTGTCAAAACTTTCCTTAGCAAGGTCAACCAAACGCTCGATTAGTTCTGGGTAGCTGATTCCCATATTGTCCCAAAGTAGTGGGTACATAGACCACTGAGTGAAGCCTGGCATGGTATTGAGCTCGTTTAGGAAAATCTCGCCCTTGTCTGTATAGAAGAAATCACAACGAGACAGACCGAGACCACCGATGGCACGGAAGGCTGTTTCTGCATTTCGACGCATGAAAGCTACTACATCATCACTAATCTTGGCTGGGATGTCCATGGTAATCTTGTTATCGATATATTTGGCATCATAGTCATAAAAGGCAACATCCTTGACCACTTCACCAGGAAGCGTGCTCTTCACATCGTAGTTGCCCAAAAGACCAACCTCGATTTCACGGGCATTCACCCCTTGCTCTACCAAGACACGGCTGTCATATTGGAAGGCAAGCTCCAAAGCTTGGCGGAGTTCCTCATGGTTTTCAGACTTAGAAATACCGACACTGGAACCCATGTTTGACGGCTTCGTGAAGACTGGATACGTCAGTTTTTCTTCAACTTCAGCGATTTTAGCAGTCACATCATCGCCTTCAACGATGGCCACATAAGGTACTTGGGCAATCCCAGCAGACTCCAAGACACGCTTGGTCGTGATTTTATCCATGGCAAGACTGGATGACAAGATATTGCAGCCGACATAAGGCATTTTCAAAACTTCAAGAAATCCTTGAACAGAGCCATCTTCTCCCATTGGGCCATGAAGAACTGGAAAGACCACAGCGCCTTCTTCGTAGATAGTACTTGGCGCGATTTTCTTGTCCCAGTCAATGGTCTCATTAGTCATGAGACGATCCTCTTGACCTGGAGTCTGGCTAAATTCTTGCGTTTTGATAAAGTCACCTGACTGGCTGATGAAGAAAGTCTTGACTGTGAAACGGTCGTAGTTGACCGCACGCATAACACTTTCAGCTGAAAGGACAGAGACTTCACGCTCTGCACTACGCCCACCATATAAAAGAATAATCGTTTGTTTCATATTGCTTGTCCTAATTCTAATAGAATACTCGTTCTTTAGTATATCATATTTGCTTCTTTTTTTGAAACTTGAACATGGTACTAGAATTTCAGAGAGATAAAAAGAGACCGTTAACATCAAATTCGGTCTCCTTGGTTTTTAACTAAATGAATTGAATTCGTAAATTTGTCCAAACTTACAACTCTGTCCGATTTTCAATGGCTCGTAAGAGTGTGACTTCGTCCGCATACTCGATATCTGCTCCCACGGCTAGTCCTCGTGCTAGACGAGTGACTTTGATACCAGCTGGTTTGAGCAAACGAGAGAGATACATAGAGGTCGCTTCTCCATCTGCTGTCGCATTGGTTGCCACAATAACCTCTGAAACCTCGTTATCCATGAGACGAGTCATGAGACTCTTGAGATTGATATCATCTGGGCTAATGCCATTCATCGGAGAAATGAGTCCATGCAAGACATGATAGAGTCCGTGGTATTCTTGGATGTTTTCCATAGCAGCCACATCGCGACTATCTTCTAGCACTAAGATGGTTGTCTGGTCTCGAGTCGGATCCGTACAGATCGAGCAAGGATCATCATCGGTCAAACGGCCACAGATGGAACAATAGGTTAATTCCCGCTTGGCAGATAGGAGATTCTTGGCAAATTCATTGACATCGTCATCAGACATTCCAATGGTATAGAAGGCGAGGCGGGTAGCCGTTTTGATCCCGATACCCGGAAGCTTGGAATAGCTATCAATCAGCTTGGCAATAGGTGTTGGATACAGCATAAGTTCCTTTCTAATTCATTGGATGGTGTTGGTTATAAAGGTTGATAATGTCGCGCGCAATGGAAGGTCCAACACCGTTTGTTAGATTGGTGTTATGAGGAAAGACGACTGCGACCGCAATTTGGGGATTATCCGACGGTGCATAGGCGACGGCATTGGTGTTATTAGCTTTTTGACCGCCATTAACGTAACTTTCGGCAGTACCCGTTTTCCCACTGATGGATACGGCTGCGCCATTTGAAAAGGCACGACCTGTCGTAAGGGCACTCGTTCCATGCGAAACTTGATAGAAACCTTGGTGCAAGATAGCCATATCGGCTTCTGAGATATTGACCTTGTTCATTTCCTTGGCAGCTGTTTCCTGAACTAGACTGCCTAAGCCACCTTGGTCATTGTTGCCATAGATTCCTTCAACGATGTGAGGAGCTAAACGCACACCATTGTTTGCAATGGTTGCGACATACTGGGCTAACTGCATCGGTGTGTAGTTATCAAACTGACCAAAGGAATTATTGATATAGTTCCCCAAATCAAATTCTTTTGGCGTGAATCCTGTGGATTCATCTGGGAGGTCAATCCCTGTTGAAGCTCCGAGTCCGTATTCCCCAAAGGTTGATCGCAATTTGCCCATTGCAGTCTCTAACTGTCCCGTTGCAGCCACCATGTTTGGCGTGTAGGTCTGTCCCATGATTCCTAGCGCGGTTTGAACCATGTAGGTATTAGAAGAGTACTCTAGAGCCTCAACTGCTGTGATCGGGAAAGAGCCATAGGACAAGGTGTACCATGAATTGATAGGGGCCGAACCTTGGAAAACAATCGGCTGGTCTGTCAAGGTTTGATTGCCTGACAAGACTCCATTTTCCCAACCAGAGCTGATGGTCGCTGCTTTAACAACAGATCCTGGTACAAAGACATTGGTTATCGTTCCAAGCGAATCTGAACTTAATTTCCCGGATTCGACATCATGCTTGACACCTGACATCGCCAGAACTGCACCGGTTTTAGGATTGAGGGCTACAGCGTAGACTCCTTCAGAATATTTGGCTCCACCGTTACCCAACTCTGAGTTGAAGTAGCTCTTGAGTAGGTCATCCACACTATTCTGGAAAGCTAGGTCAATCGTTAACTTGATATTGTTTCCTTTGCTTCCTTCTTCGACATTTTCCACACTTTCCATATTTCCGTGCTTGTCGAGGTGGATTTCCTTGACGGAGCGTTTGCCTTGAAGGACGTCTTCATATTGCTTTTCAAGATAGGAAGTCCCCACTCGGTCATTGAGAGAGTATCCTTTCTTGAGATAAGCGTCAACTTCCTCTGCTGGAAGACCTGACTTTTCACTGGAAACACTACCGACGATAGACGATAAAGAAGTGTCCAGTACTTTTCGGTCCCATGAGGTTGAAATGCTAATGCCCGGTAATTCCTTGGACGCAGAAGCTACAAGTGCAACTTGCGTATCATCCAAGGCATCTGTTGAAATGGTTCCAGTTGCGAAATTTCCAACTGCATTGAGCTGGCTAAACAGATAGATTTCCTTTTTTTGCTCATCTGTATAATTGAGTTGACTCACGTCAATACTTTCAACCGCATTATTGTAAAGTGTCGCTTCCGATAAGCGATTTCCATCTGAATCCAGGCGTTTGTCACTTGGAAGGGCCTCGACTGTCTTCTTGTAGATTTCTTGGTCAGCTAAGTAATAGTCCGCAATCTGACGGTCTGTGAGTTCAGGGGAAGTGACATTCACATACGTCAGCAGTTTTTTAGCCGTCTCCTTTAACTCTGCTGCCGTCATCTTATTGTTTCGTGTGAAAGAAACAACTTGCTTGAGTGTGTTTTCTACCAAGGGTTTGCCTGTTGCATCGTAGATTTGGCCACGAGCTGAACTGGTTGTTACCCTAGTCTGGCTGGCTGATGCCAACTTTGCCTCATAGAAGTCTTTATTCAGTACCTGCATGTATAACAATCGACCAATAATGGCCATAAAGAGCAGGATGACAATCGCAAACAGTAAATTAAGCCGAATCGGAATCGAGTGGCTATTAAATTTTCTCATACAACTAAGACCCTTTTCTAGAAAATTGCAGATCTTCCGGATAAATCTCAGCTAAAAAATACTAGGATTTGACCGAAGACCAGTACTTTTCATTGTACCATATTTTATGGAGAAACTCTTGGAAAAGTCTATCTCTTTTTTGAGATTTCATCCAAAACGCATTTTTATTTTGTTATCCAACCTTCTATGATATAATGATAGTAATAGTTAGGGAAGCGTCAACTTTTAAGACTTTGACTCATAAAAAGGAGCCTCATGAATAAGCCAGATATCGCAACCATAATCGATCTCCATTTTGAAGAATTAACTGAGCTCGAGCAAGAAATCGCTCGCTATTTTTTGCAGTCTGATACGATCCAAGATGATCTTTCTTCTCAGCAAGTTACCCAAAAATTACATATCTCACAAGCAGCTCTGACTCGCTTTGCCAAAAAGTGTGGTTTTACAGGCTACCGAGAATTTGTTTTTCAATACCAACACCAAGCTAGTAAACAGGACATCCATTCACACAAACACAGTCCCTTGACCAAACGTGTTTTGCGAAGCTACAGCATCATGCGAGAACACACGCAGGATTTGATTGATGAAGCGCAGCTTGAACGAGTTGCCCAGCTAATTGATGATGCGGAACGGGTTTACTTTTTTGGGACGGGAAGTTCTGGTCTGATTGCCCGTGAGATGAAATTGCGCTTTATGCGTCTAGGTGTTGTCTGTGAAGCTTTGACCGATCGGGATGGCTTTGCTTGGACGACCAGTATCATGGATGAAAATTGTTTGGTGCTAGGTTTTTCCTTGTCTGGCACTACCCAATCCGTCCTAGATAGTTTGCTGGATGCCAAGGATATGGGTGCCAAGACCATTCTCTTTACCAGTTCTCCTAGCAAAGACTCTCAGGCCTACACCGAAACAGTCCTAGTCGCAAGTCATAGCCAATCTTCTTACATCCAACGTATTTCCGCTCAACTTCCTATGCTCTTTTTAACAGATTTGATTTATGCCTACTTTTTAGAAATCAATCGTGAGAGCAAAGAAAAAATCTTTAATAGTTATTGGGAAAATAAAAAACTCAACGGCTATCGTAGACAAAAACGCGCTAGAAAATCCTAGTTTGGTCCAACCAAACTAGGATTGTTTTGTTTTGAAATGATAATAGGCTCCCAACATACCTGCTGTATTTTGGTGATGAGCAAATTCTAATCGTGTTTTTTCAGCTAGACTTGGTACCAAGGCCGCCTTCAAGGCTGTGCGGATCTTTGGTTTGAGGATAGCCTCTTGTCCCATGATACCGCCACCGAGAATGACTACTTCTGGATTGGCAACGTAGCAAATATTTGCCAGACCTTTCCCAAGGTAATCTACCATGCGGTCAATACCTGCCATACAGATTTTATTTCCTTCAGTGGCTTCCTTGAAAATGCGTCGGCCATTCCACTGATCAACTGGATCACCGTGAGCTGTTGCTACATACTCAACCAAGGCTGTCGTAGAAGCAAGATCCTGAAAAGCTCCATCCTGCATGTGCATGTAACCAACTTCGCAGGCCGAATTGCTAAATCCATGGAAGACTTTCCCATCCATAATCAAGCAACCACCGATACCGGTTCCAATGGTCAAGCAAAGTGTGACACTCGCTCCCTTGCCTGAACCAGATACTGCCTCAGCCAGACCTGCACAGTTGACATCATTTTCAATCTCACAAGGAATAGCAAAACTCGTCTCGATTTCCTTCTTGAACTGGGTTCCTGCGTAGTTAGGAATTTGAGGGCCAGCATAGAAAATCTCACCCTTATCTGGATCCACCATCCCCGCAGAAGAAATGGCAACACCTGCTACTGGGCCTTTTTCTAAATAGCTGGAAACGATATCTTTTGTCTTTTGTAAGATATGGGGGCCACCCTTATATGCCTCAGTTGGCATTTCATGCGATTCAACAAGTTGGCCTTCTTGGTCAATCAAACCATATTTGATGTTGGTTCCGCCAATATCAATTGCAACGTAGTGTGTCATAAATACCTCCTTATGGATTAGAGGAAGCGCTCCTTGGTTTCACGAATCAATTGCGCTGCTGCTTCTACAACTGGGCGATCTTCTTCAGTTACTGGTGTCAATGGGGAACGAACTGAACCAATATTCAAACCTTCATTGATCTTCAAGACTTCTTTGATCACACCGTACATATTTCCATGTGCAGCAGTCAATTTACCAATGATTGCGTTGATATCGTATTGCAATTCACGCGCTGTTTCCAAGTCTTTTTCAGCAATCAACTCATTGAGTTTCAAGAAGAGTTCTGGCATCGCACCATAAGTACCACCAATACCAGCTTTGGCACCCATGAGGCGACCACCTAGGAATTGTTCATCTGGGCCATTGAATACGATGTGGTCTTCTCCACCAAGGCTGACAAAGGTTTGGATATCTTGAACTGGCATAGAAGAGTTCTTAACACCGATAACACGAGGATTCTTCAACATTTCAGTATAAAGACTTGGAGTCAAAGCAACACCTGCCAATTGAGGAATGTTATAAATCACATAATCTGTATTTGGAGCTGCAGCACTGATATCGTTCCAGTATTTGGCAACTGAGTATTCTGGCAAGCGGAAGTAAATCGGCGGAATCGTTGCAATGGCATCTACTCCCAAGCTTTCTGCGTGGCGAGCAAGTTCCATACTATCCTTTGTATTATTGCAAGCAACGTGAGCAATGATAGTCAATTTTCCTTTGGCAACTGCCATGACTTCTTCCAAAATCAATTTGCGATCTGCCACACTTTGGTAGATACATTCACCAGAAGAACCATTGACATAGAGACCTTGAACTCCCTTATCAATGAAGTATTGAACCAAGGCGCGCGTACGTTCTGGACTGACTTCTCCTTGATCATCATAACATGCGTAGAAGGCTGGAATGACACCTTCGTATTTTTTCAAATCTGACATAGATTTTCTCCTAAGATTTCTTTTTTTCTGCTGAGAGCAGTTCTATTTTTTACAAGTTTAGTATACACCTTGTGAAAATCGCTTTCAATATCTTGTATACACTTAGATTTTAGTTTCTACTTGTATTTTAGAAACTTTAACGATTGAAAGTAGTTTCAGAAACACCTCATCCTACTGGTATTTGGCGAAAATTTTCTCCATCAATCCTGCTTGGAGAAAGACTAGCAAACCAAAACCAAAGAGGATAAAAGCTGATCCACCCAAGAGGAGAGTGAAGGCGGATAGATAAAGAACCATCACAATGAGAAAGAGAATGGCTAACATGAGGAAGAACCACGGAAAGTTAAAACTTGCCAAGATAAGCCCTTTTTGCAGCACTTCTTTCCAAGACAAATCATAGCGCGCAGCGATGGGATAACTAGCCAACATCACAAGAGTGAGGAAGATGAGAATCCCCAAACAAATAGCTTTCACAATCTGGAAAGGTAAAGCTGTCTGGCCCCAGAAAAGATAGAGGTCTAAAAGACTCAGCAAAACAATGCCCAACTCTAGCAAACCTAACTGGAAACCCAGTTTCAGATTTTGCTTGAAGGCCCTTATATAAGTTCTAAAGACTGGTACCCGTCTGCTTCTCTTAATCTCAAACATAGTCTCATAGAGGCTGATTTTTGCCACTCCAATCGTCACGATAGGCAAACAAGAGACAACAAAAAGAAGATTGGCTGTCACGATATCCAAGACCTTCTCACTGAAACGCATGAGAAAATTATCTGTATCAAATGCTGCCTTGATCAGGCTTACTCCTTTTTGTGCCATGTTTGCTCCTCCTGATTCTTTTAATCAATCAAAATTTTAAAGAGATATTTGCGAACCTTCTCTTCCATACCTGCATAGCCATTTGGCTGATGCGGTTCTCCTGGGAAGAAAATCGCAAAATTGTGATAACCCAACAAGAGTGGGTAGCGTTCATGACAATGAACAAAACCAATGTCACTCGCTTCATCGAATGCTACCGCTTCGTCTTTGATACGTGAACCATAGCTCGAATATTCATGTCCTTCTACCAGCAAATGCAAATCTGCATAGTGTTTATGGTGCTCAAACTGATCATTTTCAGCTTGATTGAGGACATTTTCCTGAACAACTAGAAAGACCTTGTCCCCGTCAATCTCATACTTACCTAGTTCGAAAGAATCCTTACGGTGCTGATAGAGATAGTCGATAGCCTTATCTAGATTGGGATGAATCCCTTTGTAAAAGGTGATATTTTTTAAATCGTCAAAAATCATACTATTTCCTTCGTTTCTGATAGTTACTATTTTTCAGTTTCAAATGATTCTTTTTCTATTTTCCTGTAATAGTGCGGACGGAAGCAAATTCTTTCGGAATTTCATTCCTAATTTTTGAGCCTGTTGCTCTTTCATCGTCAGTCTCAAAAATTCCGTCTAAGATAAGCGTAAGATGCTTATCTTAGATACCACTATAGCGGGAAATACTTACCATAAAACGAACCTACTCTAACTAGTATCATGAAAAGAGTTCATTCTTAAGTTTATAAGTGTCTGACAAAATCTCTATGGCATACAAATACCCAACATTTTGTAGACACTTATAACTCTGTATTCTTTTATACTCAATAAAAATTGAAGAACAAACCAGGAAGCTAACTGCAGGCTGTACTTAAGTATGGCAAGGTGATGCTAAAGTTGTTTGAATTCGATTTTCGCAGGATCTTATCCTTTAACAGCTCCCATAGTAATCCCTTGAGTGAAGGATTTTTGGAAGACAAGGAAGACGGTTACGATTGGCACGGCTGCAAGAGCTGCACCAGCCATGATCAAACCATAGTTGGTTGCCATTTCGGCCTGCATGGTCGCAACCCCGAGTGAGATAGTCAAGTTTTGACGTGAAGTCAACATAACCAACTGCATGAAGTAGTCGTTCCAAGTATTGATGAAGGTAAAGATTGCAAGGGCTGCAAATCCTGGCTTCACAATAGGGAAGGCTACGCTCCAGAAAGTACGAATTTCACCACAACCGTCGATTTTAGCTGATTCAAGCAATTCTGTTGGAATATTTTCACTGAACTGTTTCATGAGGAAGACCCCGAACGGCCATCCAATCAAAGGTAGGATAACTGCCCAAAGAGTATCGTGAATTCCCATGAAGTTGACGATACGTACCAATGGTACAAGGACAACTTGTTTTGGAAGAGCCATGGCAGCGATAAAGACTGCAAAGAGGATGCGCTGCCCATAGAAACGTTTTTTAGCCAAGACATAACCTGCTAGAGAAGATGTTGCACACACTAGGAACATGGTTACCAGTGAGATAAATACAGAGTTCCACATCCACTGCATAGCAGGGTTTTGCACCATGAGTTGTTGGAAGTTTTCCATGGTTGGCATTTTAGGGAACCACTGTGGCGGAATCATAATGGTATCAGGCTGTGATTTGAAGGCCCCTGTCAAGATCCAGTAGAATGGAAAGATGAACAGCACGGTCAACAAGAGCAAGATAATCGTTGAAATAACAGTAAAAGCTGTTAAGGGTTTCTTTTGTGTAGATTGCATAGCTGTCTCCTTTCTTTAGTATTCTACGTCGTTTCCAAGTACTTTAAATTGAACAAAACTTACGATCGCAATCATAATTGCCAAGAAGACACCGATAGTGTTTGCATAGCCATATTCTGTCAATTGGAAGGCTTTTTCGTAAAGGTAGTACATCAAGGTACTTGTTGAGTAGTTTGGACCACCAGATGTCAAGAGCTGAATCAAGGCGAAACATTGGAATGAGTTGATGGTCGTAATGATTGCGATGTAAAGAGTTGTTGGAAGAAGGCTAGGCCATTTGATCTTCCAGAAGACTTGAAACTCAGTCGCACCGTCAACACGCGCCGCTTCAACTAGTGAGTTATCAATATTTCCCATAGCAGCGATATAAAGGATAATCGGTTGACCAACAGATGTTGTCAAAAGGATGATCATAATCGCTAGTAAAGCCCAGTTTTTATCACCCAACCAAGAAATGTTTTGGCTGATGATATGACTTGACTTAAGGACAAAGTTTAGAATCCCTGATAGGGGGTCATAGATCCATTTCCATACAACCGTTACGGCAACACTACCTGTTACAACCGGTAGGAAGAAGACGAAACGATAGAAAGATCGAGCAATGGCATTTTGATGATAGGTTTGAGATGCTACAAAGAGCGAGAAGAGAACTACAATCGGAACAGATCCAATAACCAGGATAACGGTATTGATCAAAGACTTGGTAAAGACAGGATCTTTAAACATACGAATGTAGTTGTCCAAGCCTACAAACTCAAATTTCGTCATGGAGTAGTTAAAGAAACTTGTAATGAATCCCATAATCATAGGAGCCAAGACAAAGATTACAAAGAAGAATAATACTGGTGCTAGGAAAGCGTAGGAAATCACTGTTTCCCGCATACGAATTTTATTGACTTTCACAGTCGGCACCTCTCTTTCAATTAGAATAGTTTTTGATTTTCTTAAACTGTTTTAAAATCAAAATGAAATTTTTTAAGATTCGCTTATGTAAGAACTTCATTTTAATTTCGTGACAGTTCCTACCATTTCAAACAAAAGTCCCCCTTTTCTTACACCTTAGTGCACAGGGAAAAGGGGGAATCAATCTGACTTAGTGCTTATTGTTTTGTAGCTTTTTTGATTGTTTCGTTAGCTTTTTCAGTGAAGGTTTTCAAAGCATCCGCTGGTTTTTCGTCACCATTAGATACAGATTGCAACATTGGGAACCAAAGTGTTCTCATTTCAGCAAATCCATCGATAGTGTTGTAGTAAGGTGAGTAGTATTTAGTCCAACCACTGATTGTTTCCATACGTTTGTCTTCATAAAGTTTGCCAAATGAAGTACGAACTGGGAAGGCACCTGTACGAACAACGTCTTTAGGACCCCATTCTTTGTCATCAGCGATGAATTGAACGAATTTCTTAGCAGCTGCGATTTTCTTATCGTCTTTGTTGTTGAATACTGCAAATCCGTTTACAAGGTATTCAAGAGATGGTTTACCAGAGTCTGATGGGAATGGTACTTCTACCACATCTACCTTACTTGCTTCCAAGAGTTTCGCTTGGATACCGTTTTGAGCTGGTGCCCAAAGGATTGTGTATGAAGTTTGACCGTTCGCAAAGTTTTGGATGTCTGCTCCACCGTCAAATTGTGAACCATTGTTCAACAAACCGTCTTTGATCCAGCTAGCAGCTTTTTCAAGACCTTTGACGAATTTAGGATCGTCAGTTGTATATTTTGTTACTTTTTCATCTGTTACAGAGCCGCCATAAAGGTTTGCAATGAAGGCACGTGTTCCTTGGTCTCCCCCTTGACCAGAACTGAACAATGAACCTGGAGTGTAGCCTTTATCTTTAAGCGCTTTCAAAACTTTTTCAAAGTCATCAGTTGTCCAACCTTCTTTTACAAGGTTTGCAACTCCAGCATCTTCCAACATTTTCTTGTTCATTGCCATGTAGAATGGTGCTGAACTGATTGGATACATGTAAGCTTTGTCTCCAGCCTTACTTGCTTGTACGATGTTTTCGTTGTTCACATCTTTGACAAATTCGTCTGTGAAGAGGTCGTTCAACTCAGCCAATTTACCATTTTTACCGTATTGGATGATACGTCCTGGTGCGTCAAAGAGTACGTCTGGCGCTGTTCCTGCTTCGATAGCTGTTGTGATCTTTTCTGGACCTGACTTAAAGTCGATGGTTTCCAATTTCACTTTTACATCTGGATTTGCTTTTTCAAAAGCTTCGATGATTGATTTTTCATAAGTTCCAACACCGTCACCAGTTTTTTCTTGTGTGAAGACTGGGAATGCCCACCAAGTGATTTCTGTTTTTCCGCTATCGCTACCAGAATTTGCAGCATCTTTACTTCCACCAGAGTTACCACAAGCAGCAAGGCCAAGAATCGCAGCACCTGCAAGTACTGTACAAGCTAGTTTTCTAAATTTCATTTGTATTCTCCTAATTGATAAGCGTATCCATATTGGATAATGAGCAAGTTTATATTTGTATACGTTTTCATTTTCTCCGACGCATCAACCACTCTCCTCTTTTTTGAGATTGTGTTATTTAAGACCGGCAACAAAGCGCTCCGTAATCTCTTTTGGTCTAGTAATCGCTCCACCAACAACGATGCCTCGCACCCCATATTCAAGGATTTGTTTGGCTTGTTCAGGTGTATGAATTTTCCCTTCAGCGATGACATCCACTCCTGCTTCACAAAGTTTTTTGATTAGTTCAAAGTCTGGACCATCTACTTTTGGACTATAAGAAGTGTAACCTGATAGGGTTGTTCCAACAAAATCAATCCCTGCTTCGACTGCTGCTAGCCCTTCTTCAAAAGTACTGGTATCAGCCATTAAAAGTTGATGTGGATACTTTTCTTTGACTTGTCGGATGAAGTCCTGAATTTCCAAACCGTCGTAACGTTCACGTTTGGTACAATCCAGAGCAATAACCTCAATGTCTAGTTCAGCCAACTCATCAACTTCTTTCATAGTCGCTGTAATGAATGGCTCCTGTGGCGGATAGTCACGTTTGATGATCCCGATAATCGGGAGTTTCGTAACCTCCTTAATCTCCTTGATATCACGAACACTGTTTGCTCGGATACCGACTGCTCCACCTTGCTCAGCCGCTTTGACTAGCAAGGGGATAACCCCTCCCGCTTCTGTATAAAGCGGTTCGTGAGGAAGTGCCTGGCAAGAGACAATGATTCCATCTTTGATCTGTTCAATCAAGGCTTCTTTGCTGATCTGTGGCATCCTCTTTCCTCCCTTTCTTTCTTCTATGGGCTTATTATATATCATTTGTTAAGCGCTTTCAATAGATTGTGATAGAATAGATTTCAGTTTCAAAACTATTTTATAGAACAGACTATCCTGAAAGTAGTTTCAGACTTCTTATGATTTCGAATCAACCTGAATGTAATAAAGAAAGATAGCAGGCTGAAAAACCTGCTATCTTTTCTGAGACTTATTCAAATAGCTTTTGCTTACTATTCTTTTCTCTTCTTGCCAAATGCAAACAAGGATAAAAGAACACCTGCAAGACCAAGGGAAATCAGTGAGCTTGTTTCCTTGCTTCCAGTATTTGGTAGATCCGTTTGTTTAACTGCTGGAGCTTGATAGGTAACATCTTTTCCTAGAGATAGTTTGTCATTTGTAGCCGCTAAGACTGGTTTGGTTTCTCCCTTAAACTCTGGAAGTTCATGGACTGCCGCCTCAGCGCCATTGACGCCACCTACATACTCTGGTAGGTCATTTGAAGCTGCTAAGACAAAGTTAGCGCCTCCTCTATATTCAGGAAGCTCGTTAGATGCAGCTAGAACCGCATTAACGCCACCTTTAAACTCTGGCAGTTCATGGACTGCTGCTTCAACAGCGTTGACCCCACCTGTAAATTCAGGTTTTTCAACCGTTGGAGCTGCTTCTTCGCCTACTGTTGCCAAAGGACCTGTGTACTCTGGGATTTCTGCCACTGGGGCTTCCTCAGCATTAACACCACCTGTAAATTCAGGTTTTTCAACCGTTGGAGCTGCTTCTTCACCCACTGTTGCCAAAGGACCAGTGTACTCCGGAATTTCTGTCACAGCAGCTTCTTCTGAATTAACACCACCTGTGAATTCAGGCTGGTCTACTGTTGGAGCTGCTTCTTCACCCACTGTTGCCATTGAACCTGTATACTCCGGAACTTCTGTCACAGCAGCTTCTTCTGCATTAACACCACCTGCGAACTCCGGAACTTCTTCAACTGCTGGCTCAGTTGCATTAACACCATTGGTAATTTTTGAACCTGCTACAGTCACGGCAAGATTATGGATGCTTTCAATACGGCCATCAATGATCTCTGTGATTTTCTGACCAATATCCTCTTTATCAATTGAGAACAAGAGAGTTTTACTATCATATTGGGTCACAAAGTTAGCAGTTTTGCCATTTGCCAATTTCAGTGTTGGCGCTTCATTCACCAATACTTCCGAATCAAACTCCATGGCAACAATTCCTTGTCCCATTTCGATAGCTTGCTTCACTCTAGCTTCTTTTGCAACGATCATATCCTTGCTCAAGAAATCCCAGTTAAATTTCTTATAAGATAAGGTATATTCATTTTGGTTGCTATCCGCATGTTCGTAAAGCAAACCATATTCTCCCTTTCCAAGGTCTTGGAGGGAGTTGTAAGCAAACTTACCACTTTGGATAGGGTTGTGTTTGAGCCATGTCAACTCACCATTCTCTTCTACACGAGCCAAATGCACCAAACCATTGTAACGTCCAGGTCCCCCTGCATTGCTGAGTACAATATACTCCTTACCTTCATGCATGGTATGAATAGCAGACATTTGAACATAAACATCTTTAACTTGAGGATAGCGTTTGATTTCCTTCTCCCACGTTGCACCACCATCTTTACTTGTGGCAACTTGAAGATCTCCTGTCAATCCACGCATAAAGAGTTTGAGGTCTCCGTTATTCAATTGAACAACCGTAGATTCTGTGTTTTGAGCACCAGCATTATCCATATTGGAAGAGTGGATAGTTTGATTTCCGACAGGACGATTGTCATTGACTGCAGCTCCTGCATGCCATGTTTTACCATGATCATCCGAATAGATAACACGTGAAGACTGAGAACCCCTTAGATGTGATACATTATTGGTTGTATAAACTGGAATCACAAGACGTCCTTTATGAGGGCCTGTACGCAAGGCAATTCCTGTACCAGGCCCTGTTCCTAAGAAATGCATCCATTCCTTGCGAATTCCGTGTGTAATATCTTGAGGCGCAGACCAAGTTTTACCATCATCATCACTGTATGACATCCATAGATAGCTAGTATTTGCTACTCTAAAGATATTCTTTTCACTATAAGCAAAGTAAATATTGCCAACTAATTCATCACCCTTGTATAGGTCTCCCTTGTCACTATAAGCAGCTTTCTTAGGATTTACAACAACACGGTAGTCTGTCTTCTGATTTTGAGGATCATAAACATCACCATTTTCACGAATAGTGTACTGTCCTGTTTCCCCTTGTTTATACAAAATTTGATAAACCTTATCTCCGATTTGCTCGTAGGCTTTGGGTGCTTGACCTGGCAAAGCAAAAACAGCTTTCCCTTCTAAGAACATATCGTAAATGGCAAAGATTCTCTTGGTTTCTGGATCTTGTACCAGAGCCATATCGATATTCACTGGAGATGGTGCATTTGGATCCTTGGCATTTTCGTTGTCACGAGGATTAGAAACAACGATTCTATCTCCCCATGTCTTACCATTGTCATCACTACGACGGATAACCATTCCGATATCGCCCCAGTCAGAATGGTGCAAGCGTCTCTCATCTGTTCCAGCAATCAGAGTTCCCTTGTCTGTTTTGAGAAGGGCTGGAATACGATAACTATTGATACCATCTTTATTTGGTTGGCGATTAGATCCACCTTCAAAAACATCATATTTTTCTGTAACTTTAGCACCCTCAGGAAGCTTTCTCTCCAATTCAGAACGCTCAAATAGTTGGCTACGTTTTTTAACTTCTTCTGGTGTCAAGGTGCGATCATAAACGGTAAGATTACGAACTTGCAAATTTGAAGCCCAAAATGTCTTGTTTCCACGTTTAGTTGCTCCAATTTGAGCTTGGTTGACATTTGGCAAATCCTTGATAAATCGACCAGATTTCAAACTAGTGCGAGAAAGCACACCATTTACGTAGAGTCTAACCTTACCATTTGGGTGCTCTGCACTTGGTCTTTCAACTGTAAAGGTCACAGAATTCCATTGACCTGGTTTAATCTTCAGGGGAGCATCAGTATATTTGTCATAAAACTGATTTCCGTTCGCATCACGTCCTTCAATCAAGGCAGTGTTATTAAGAACAGACATCGTAAAATACTCATTTTCTTTTTTATCACTTGATAAAGAAAATAAGTTGTAAAATGATGGGGCGTTTGCGGCTGGCTTAAACTCCATATGAACTGTAGCATTCTGGAGTGTCTTTAATTTTTCTAATTCTCCAGAAAGGTCAACTCTCTGCCCATTTGTAGAATCCGTTACCACATCTTCTTTTTCGAGGACAGGATTAGCATTTTCGAGCTCTCTTGCATAATAATCTCTTGGAATTGCCCCTTCATCTTCTGTTTCTTCTGCAGATGGGTCTTCAGTTTTGTTCGCAGGTGCTTCAGTCTCTTCTGTTGGTTGTGATTTAAGCTTATCTTGATCTACTTCAACTCCGTTGTCCTGAGCTGCTACCAATTTACCAGCCAAATCCTTATCCAAATGTTCAAGATCTCCCGAGGACACTTCTTTTGGTAACTCTGATAATCCTTGCCCTTGACCAGATTCAACTGTTTCTGTACTAGCTCCTGCTGCATTGGCTTGCTCTTGAGCTAAGACTGGATTTACTCCAAATACTACTGTACCAATCACTACTGATGCTGCTCCAACAGCAAATTTTCGAATTCCGTATCGCTGTTTCCGATGTAAAGATTTGTAATTCATGTTCGTCCTTCCATTTTTCATAAAAATAAAGCGCTTTCTTTTTTGTCTAAAATTTTTAGTCCTTATGACTATACAATAAAAAAGCAATACAAATGAATGAGCTCTCTCATTCTTACCTCCATCTCCCTACTGTCATCTGTTTTAAACAGTAGAATTCCTTCTCCTTTCTTACTTGACTTTTCCTTTATTATACAACAAAGTCTTATATTTATATCTGTGTTCCCACAGAATAGATTTTACTTTTAAGAATATTTTAATATTTTGAATTTTCTAAAAGTACTTTCAGGTTTTGGACATAAAAAGAGAGCTCTGGGGGCTCTCTCATTCATTATCTTACGTACTTAAAAGGAATCTCGCTGCCACAGAGCCAGTTATAAACTTGGTCATTGACAAAAACATTCATGGCTTCGTGAGCATACTCGGGCATGATACGATAGGATTTGTCGCAAGTTAAACGGTTGTATATCGCAAACTGGGTAATGGGATAGCAAACATCGTCATCCAAGCCCGTAATCATCTTGACCTCTCCCTTGATACGATGGGCAAGATTCTTCACATCGATATAGGCTAGAGTCGCCATGATTTCATCCTCTGTTTCATGGAAGGGATCGTGAAACTTGAAATAACGGAAAAGTTCGTCATAGGCTTCACTGGTATTGCCAATCTCAAGCACTCTTCTAAAGTCGGACAAGAAAGGATAGATGGCAACTGTTCGCTGAATCCGAGGATTGAGCGCTGCTGCAACCAGGGCTAAAGCTCCTCCTTGTGAGGCACCATAGCTAGAAAGTCTTTCCTTATCTACCTGTGGCAGACTAGCAACAATTTCGATCAACTGGTAAATATCAAGATAGACATCCTTATAAAAGAGCTGGTTTCGACCTTCCACAGCACCACGGATGATATGTCCCTTAACGGTATTTCCCAAAGGAGAGCGCAAACCATCTTGAGAATAGCCTGACTGGCCACGGACATCCATGGAAACAACACCGTAACCAGCCACAGTATAGGCCAGCATGTCAGCCCAATCCCAACCACGCCCCATGTATCCATGGAAATGGAAGATTAGCGGAACCTTCTCCTCAGTCTTTGGAAGGACGATTCGTGCATAGACCTTGCCTTCATTCGTTCCTTCAAAGGTTAGCTCATAGCACTTAACTTGGGGAATATGGAAATCTCTTTCCTCCAATTGGTAGGCAGGAAGGACTGAAACTTTTTTGACCTCTTCATCCCAAAAAGCATCAAAGTCTTCTGGAACCTCATCCCTTCCTTTATAAGTCTTGATTTCTTCTAACAAAGCTGGATTTTTCATAGCATGCCCCTTTTGAATTGTAATCGCTATCATAACTGTAGCATATCTAGAAAAGCAATGCAAGAAAGAATGGTAAACAGAAAGTGATTTTAGATTCTCCTCCCTCAAACTGATCGTCTGAAAGTAGTTTTAAAATCTTAAACTTCTAATCTTCCGTTTTACATATGATCCTTTACAGCAACTGCTACCATTTTGGCTTTGGCACGGACTTTAGTAGCCACTGTCATCTCCATAGCAATAATTGCTTTTCTTTCCCCTAATTCCTCCAATGTAGAAGTGACCACAATTTCATCTTCAATTGGACTAGGACTAAGGTAATCAATCTCCAAGCGAGCAGTAATAAAACGTCCTATCACAGTTGATTCCGTCAGTTCCAACCCTTTTTGATGATGGGCAAACCAAGCTGCTGAGGCCGTGCCATGGCAATCAAAAATAGTCGCTATCATTCCTCCAAAGACATTTGATGGAACTCCACCAGTATAAGCATTTTCAAGCTTTATCCGACTAATACAACTCTTTCCATCTATACTTGGATAGGTTTTTAAATGTAAGCCTAAATCATTCTTGGGACCACATCCCCAACAATACTGAAATCGTTCTCCATACCTATCTTGGATAGCAATCGTTCTTGTTTCTAACAATCTTTTCACTCCTCCTTACTCAGATGGGGCAATTATATCAAGCTTCAGTCAAAGAGTAAATAGGCTTGGAGACTAATATCTTTTTATCACTCGACTAAGTTTGATTTATAGCCGACCATATTATAAAAATAAAAAGAGCGTTTCCGCTCTCTGTGTATCAATAGGTACTAGCTCCTTTCTCTAGTTTGAAAGTCTGAAATTTCTTTTGGTAGGTTACTTTAATCGTCATATGTGAGTCCTCGTTTCTTTTTGATGACTCTAGTATAAGACCCAAACCTAAAAGCTAGCTTATAGATTTCTTAGAAAAGGCTTAATCTAGATGTTCTTTCTTTTCCAGATGGAGAGCAACCATGCGCCATTCTGGATCCTCTTGCCAACCTTCTATCGAACTAATGTAGCTGGCAACCTTCCTGGCTTCTTCTAAAATAGGAAAATCTTCGATAATATCAGCCACTTGAAACTCTGGAAGTCCTGACTGTCTGGTTCCAAAAATCTCACCAGAACCACGCATTTTCAAATCTTCCTCCGCAAGGACAAATCCATTGGTCGTTTCTGTCATGATGCGCATGCGGTCCTTCCCAGAGTCAGTCTTGGGATTAGCCACGAGAACAGCATAGGACTGCTTGTCACCCCGACCCACACGGCCTCTGAGCTGGTGAAGTTGGCTGAGACCGAACCGATCGGCATCCATGATAATCATAACGGTCGCATTAGGGACATTGACCCCAACCTCGATAACAGTTGTAGATACTAGAATATCCGTTTTTCTCTCTTTGAAATCCTGCATAATCTGGTCTTTTTCATCACTCTTCATCTTACCATGTAGAAGAGTCACTTCAGCCTTACCTGCAAAATGAGCCGTCAACTCCTCTGATAAGGCAATGGCATTTTTCAGATCCAAAGCTTCAGATTCTTCAATCAAGGGAGAGATGACGTAGGCTTGGGAACCTTTTTGAATTTCTCCCTCTAACCAAGTCAAGACCTGAGGCAGCTGCTCATGCTTGATCCAGCGAGTCACAATGGGCTTCCGACCCGCAGGCATCTGGTCGATAATGGAAACATCCATATCTCCAAAGGCTGTGATGGCCAAGGTCCGTGGAATGGGAGTCGCCGTCATCATGAGGACGTCTGGATTGTCCCCTTTTTCCCGTAAAATCCGCCTTTGCCCCACACCAAAACGGTGCTGCTCATCGATGATAATCAAACCAAGACGAGCATACTGGACCCCATCCTGAATCAAAGCATGGGTCCCGATAATCAAATCAGCCTCACCCTTTGCTATGGTCTCCAAGACTTCTCTTTTTTCTGCAGCTTTCAAGGACCCTGTCAAGAGAGCGAGTTTCAAGTCTGGAAAGAGACTCTGTAAACTCTCAAAATGTTGCTCTGCTAGGATTTCTGTCGGTACCATGAGAGCAGCCTGGTAGCCAGCCGTCACTGCCGCAAACATGGTCAAGCCAGCGACTACCGTTTTCCCACTCCCCACATCTCCTTGTAAGAGTCGATTCATGTGGTGGTCGGACTTCATGTCGGCCAAAATTTCCTGTAAACTCTTTTCCTGAGCTGGGGTCAAGGCAAAAGGCAGATTTTCTTTAGCAGCTGTCACCTTTTCCTGAGACCAATTCAGAACCAGACCACTTCCCTGAACTCTATTTTCAGACTTGAGCGTCTGCAACTGCATTTGAAAATAAAAGAGTTCCTCAAACTTGATACGGCGAAGGGCCTGCTTGTATTCTGCCAAATCCTTAGGGAAATGCATGGCACGAACGGCCTGACAACGGGACATGAGTTTGTATTTATCAAGTAAAGACTGGGGAAGATTTTCCTCTATCAAGAGGTCCAATCCCTGATCAAAAGCCGTTTTGATGACCTTGACCAGTCCTGCCTGACTGATTCCTTGAGCCAGACGATAGACAGGCTGGAGGTCATCCTCCACCTGAGCAAGAACCTTCATTCCAGTCAGACTGGCCTTAGCCCGATCCCATTTTCCAAAAACGGCAAGCGTTGCTCCCAATTCTATCTTATCAGCTAGATAAGGCTGGTTAAAGAAATTAACCGCAAAAACGACTTCTCCTTGCTTGAGGCTAAAGCGCAGGCGATTACGCTTAAAACCATAATACTGGACATTAGCAGGAGTCACTACCTGACCAGACAGAACAGCCTTTTCGCCATCTTCTAGTTCCAATACTTGCTTGGTCTTGAAATTTTCATAACGGAAAGGAAAGTAGAGCAAGAGGTCTTGCAAGTTTTCAATTCCTAGTTTGGCGTATTTCTCTGCTGACTTTGGCCCCACACCAGGCAAGACATGCAAGGGTTGGTGTAGATTCATGCTCCCCCTCCTTTCTTAGTTTTAATAGTATTCTCTAGGAATGCGATCGCTGAGGAGACAAACGACCTCATAGTTAATAGTTCCACGGTAGACTGCTACCTGAGTAGCTGTGATTTCCTTATCTC
The DNA here is from genome assembly GCF_002355895.1 of Streptococcus sp. NPS 308. Taxonomy (NCBI): domain Bacteria; kingdom Bacillati; phylum Bacillota; class Bacilli; order Lactobacillales; family Streptococcaceae; genus Streptococcus; species Streptococcus sp. NPS 308. Next base: position 481,544 of record NZ_AP017652.1, on the reverse strand, counting down.
CGTCGGAGCCAATCAAGGTTACCTTGGTTCCTAGCGGGTAAACCTTAGGCAGACGAATGGTGATTTGGTCCATCGAAACCCTGCCGACGATTGGGCAAACTTGTCCATCTACCAAGACGGAGAAATTCTGCATGTCTCGTGTCCAACCATCCGCATAGCCGATTGGCACCGTCGCAATGACTTGTTCGCTATCCGCCTGATAGGTGGCTCCATAGCCCATGCAAGCTCCAGCTGGAACTGTTTTGACATGAACAAGGGCAGATTGCAAGGTCAAGGCCGGTGTCAAATCATAAGGCAAGTCCAAGACCTCTCCGCTAGGATTCAGACCATACATGGCGTCTCCCATACGGACGGCATTGAAAATAGTCTCTGCATGCCAAAGAGTCGTTGCCGAGTTGCTGGCATGAACCAACTCTGGCACTTCCTTCATGCTTGACAGAATGGTTTTAAATCGTTCTAACTGGGCATTAAAGTAGGTGTCTGAAGCTTCATCTGCAGTTGCAAAGTGGGTAAAGATTCCCTCAACACGAGCACCCTCTTGCTTGAGCAAGGCTTGAGCCTGCTCAGCCTCACTAGCTTCTCGAAAACCAATCCGTCCCATTCCTGAGTCAATCTTGAGGTGAACCGATAAGCCAGCTAGGTCAGCCCCAGTAGCTAAGAGTGCTCGAATCCACTCCAGTCCTGCCACCGTCAAAGTGATGTCATATTCTTTAGCTAGGCCAATAGCTTCTAACTCAGACACACCTAAGATAAGGATTTTCTTGCTAACTCCAGCCTGACGAAGTTCAATAGCTTCATCAATATTGGAAACGCAAAAGCCGTCGACATCTCCTTGGATAGCTGTCGCAACAGCTACAGCACCATGTCCATAGGCATTGGCCTTAACCACTGCCCACTTGAGCGTCCTTTGTGGGATATGAGCTCCCATCTGTTGGATATTTTTTCGAATAGCTCCCAGATGAATCAGAGCCTTGGTCGGTCTATGTGGACTTGCTTTCATGATTTTCCTCCAAAATGACACTGGCTGTCACAAACTGATCTGTGTGGCTGATCGATAGCCAAATCTTTCCTGAAAACGGTGCCTGACTAAAATAGGGAGCCCCACTTTCGTTGTTCAAGACTTCCAAATCCTGAAAGGTCAGTTTGCCAATACCAGTTCCCAAAGCCTTGGAAAAGGCTTCCTTAGCCGACCAACGACCTGCCAAATATTCGATTTTTCTGCGGCCTTTGAGACTGGTAAATCGCTCCATTTCCTTAGTGGTTAGCACCCGCTCGGCAAATCCTGTGTGCCGTGTAGCAGCGCGTTCTATCGAAGCCAATTCTTCGATGTCAATTCCATGTCCAACTATCATTTTCATCAAAAGGAGTTGAGATTCCCCCAACTCCATCCTTTTCACTTATTTTGTTAAGGTAGTATAAATTTCGTCTACCAAGGCCACTGTATTTTCCCAACCTAGACAAGGGTCAGTAATAGAGCAACCAAAGACCTCTGGCTGGTTTTGGCGACCATCTGCTAGGTAAGATTCAATCATAAAGCCTCGAACCGTCTTTTTAATCTTTTCATTCCAATCACGATTCAGCAAGGCTTTGCGAACAATGCGGATTTGTTCCATATACTGCTTACCAGAATTGTCATGATTGGTATCGATGATGATAAAGGGATTTTCAAGTCCCATGGTCTCATAACGGTTGATAGCGTTTAAGAGGGTCTCATAGTAGAAGTTAGGTTCATTTTTTCCATATTCATTCATGGCGCCACGAAGGATCACGTGGGCCAAGGGATTTCCTGAAGTCTCCACTTCTTGGCCGTGGTAAAGGAAGGTTTGCTTGTTTTGAGCTGCATAGATAGCATTAAACATAACCCCGAGGTTGCCAGATGTTGGATTTTTCATCCCAACTGGAGCATCAATCCCAGAAGCTACAAAGCGATGTTCCTGGTCTTCCACTGAGCGAGCTCCAACCGCATGATAGCTGACCAAATCATCGACCAAAACGAGGTTAGACGGATAAAGCATCTCATCAGCTGTCGTCAAGCCCGTTTCGGTAATCACACGGTAGTGTAGCTGACGAACAGCCTGCAAACCATTGATGAGACTAGGAGCCTCGCTAGCATTTGGCTGATGAATCAAACCCTTATAGCCATCTCCATTGGTACGAGGTTTGGCTGTATAGACTCGCATGACGATAAAGATTTTATCCGCAACTTTTTTCTGCAAGTCAGCTAAACGGCGGGCATATTCCAAAACAGCCTCTTCATTGTCAGAAGAGCAAGGCCCCATCACCAAAAGAATTCGGTCATCCTCACCCGAGATGATGGCTGCCAACTCTCGATCTCGTGCTTCCTTATAACGCAAGACTTCAGGTGACAGCTGAGTTGCAGCCTTGATTGCTTCAATATCTATTTCTTGACCTTTTTCGATAAATGCCATCTTATTCTCCTATCGTTTGGTAGATTTCGCGAACAAGTGCTTCCGTATTGTCCCATCCTAGACACGGATCTGTAATGGACTTACCAAAAACTTCTGGTTCATTTTGACGTCCATCTTCTAGATAGGACTCAATCATAAAACCACGAACGTATTTCTTGATTTTCTCATTCCAGTCACGGTTGATCAAGGTCTGGCGAACGATACGGATTTGATCCATGTACTGCTTGCCCGAATTGTCATGATTGGTATCGATGATGATAAAGGGATTTTCCAAGCCCATCTTCTCATACTGATCAATGGTATCCACTAAATTGTCATAGTAATAGTTGGGAATATTTTTCCCATATTCATTCAAGGCACCACGAAGAATGGCGTGGGACAAGGGATTCCCTGTTGTTTCCACCTCTTTACCGAGGAAAAGGAAACTCTGTTTATTTTGAGCTGCATAAATCCCGTTAAACATAACATTGAGATTTCCAGATGTTGGATTTTTAAACCCTGTAGAAAAACCTGCTCCACTCGCTACAAAACGGTGTTGCTGGTCCTCGACTGAACGAGCTCCTACAGCCATATAAGAAATCAAATCATCCACCAAAGGAAGGTTTTCTGGGTAGAGCATCTCATCAGCAGTTGTCATACCAGTCTTGGTAATCACACGATAGTGCAGTTGGCGAACAGCCTTGATTCCATTGATCAAACTAGGGGCTTCTGTCGCATTCGGCTGGTGAATCAAGCCCTTATAGCCATCTCCATTGGTACGAGGTTTGGCTGTATAGACCCGCATGACCATAAAAATACGATCTTTGACTTCTTCTTGCAAGGCAGATAAGCGCTTGGCATACTCGAGGACTGCCTCCTCATTATCAGATGAACATGGTCCAATCACCAAAAGAATACGCTGGTCTTCTCCACGGATAATCGCTTCTAGTTCTTGATCACGCTGGTATTTTTTCTCATAAGCCAAATCATCTAGTTTTGACAAGGCACGAACTTCTTCAATATTAATTTTGGGGCTTTTAGCTGTAAATACCATGATTCATCTCCTTATAAAGCAAACGGACACCAAGTAAAAAATGATTTTCACCAGGTATCCGCCTGTATCTTATCTCATATTATTGTCTCTTACCATGACAGTTCTTGAATTTCTTACCAGATCCACATGGACATTGGTCATTTCGTCCGATTTGGCTCAAGTCCAAATCTTCTGGAAGATTTGCCTGCTGAGCTGCGATATTACGAGTCGCAGTTGTACTGATATTGTGTTCAGTTTGCGGACGTTCTTGTTCATGGATTTGTGCTTTCATCATCAAGCGGGTCACATCGAATTCGATCGAACCAATCATGTCGTTAAACATGCGGAAACCTTCTGCTTGGTATTCTACAACAGGGTTGTTTTGTGCATAACCACGAAGGCCAACAGCGTTTCGCAACTGGTCAAGAGCATCGATATGGTCTGTCCACTTGTTGTCTACAACACGTAGAATCAAGACTTTTTGGAATTCTTTTACTGCATCTTCGTCACGAAGCTTAGCAACTTGGTTGTCATAGACTTTCAAGGCACGTTGGTAAAGTTCATCCTTGATAGCTTGGTCTGACAAACCTGCAAAATCTGAACGGTTGATTGAATCTTCTGGAAGCAAGTTATACTTAGCAAAGTTCAAGATTGCTTCCAATTTTTCATCTTCCTTAGAACGTGCATGTGCATCCACGATACGTCCAATGGTACGACGAATCATAGCATGGATTTCTGGTGCCAAGTCACGATCTGCAGTAATGACATCATAACGTTGTGCATAGATGATCTCACGTTGTTCACGCATAACATCATCGTATTGAAGGACTTGTTTACGAGTATCGTAGTTGTTTCCTTCGACACGTTTTTGAGCTGCTTCAACCTGACGCGTCAACATGCGAGATTCGATAGCTTCGTCAGACATGTTGAGGCGTTCAAAGACACCTTTCAAACGTTCTGAACCAAAACGTTTCATCAAATCATCTTCAAGAGACAAGTAGAATTGTGACTCACCTGGATCTCCTTGACGTCCTGAACGTCCACGAAGCTGATTATCAATACGGCGACTTTCGTGGCGCTCTGTACCGATGACGCAAAGTCCACCAAGTTCACGAACCCCTTCACCAAGCTTAATGTCGGTACCACGACCGGCCATGTTGGTTGCAATAGTAACCGCACCACGTTGACCAGCGTTCATGATAATTTGAGCTTCTCTATAGTGGTTCTTCGCATTCAAGACTTCGTGAGGAACGCCTGCTGCTACCAATTTCTTAGAAATATAATCACTGGTTTCAACGGCAACTGTACCAACCAAGACAGGTTGACCTTTTTGGTAACGCGCCTTCACATCTTCAATAACAGCCTTGAATTTGGCATCGATACTTGCATAGAGAAGGTCTGAGTGGTCAATACGTTGGATTGGACGGTTAGTAGGGATTGGGATAACACGAATGTTGTAGATTTCGCGGAATTCTTCTTCTTCTGTTTTACCAGTACCTGTCATCCCTGCCAATTTCTTATACATACGGAAGAGGTTTTGGTAGGTAATAGAAGCTGAAGTCTTGGTCTCGTCTTGGATTGGCACACCTTCTTTGGCTTCGATGGCTTGGTGCAAGCCATCAGAGTAACGACGACCTTCCATGGTACGACCTGTAAATTGGTCGACAATCAAAATTTCCTGCTCTTCGCTAACCACATAGTCGATATCAAGGATCATGATATAGTTGGCACGAAGGGCATTGTCAACAAAGTGTGTAAGAGCTACGTTTTCGATATCGTAGAGATTTTCTAGTTTGAAGTAGCTTTCAGCCTTGTCAATACCAGAATCAGATAAACCAATCGTCTTAGACTGCACGTCAATGATATAGTCGTCCTTGTCCAAGGATTTTACGAAGTGATCCGCCATATGGTAGAGTTGGCTTGTTTCAACTGCGTTGGCACCTGAAACGATCAAAGGAGTACGGGCTTCATCGATCAAGATCGAGTCCACCTCATCGACCAAGGCATAGTTGAGTGGACGTTGTACCATGTTTTCTGCACGAACGACCATGTTGTCACGAAGGTAGTCGAAACCAATCTCTGAGTTGGTTGAGTAGGTAATATCGCAAAGATAAGCTTCTTTTTTCTCCATTGGAGATTTAGCTGCCAAGTTGATCCCTACTGACAGACCGAGCCATGAGTAGAGCTCACCCATCTCAGTCGCGTCACGTTCTGTTAGGTATTCATTGACTGTAACTACGTGAACTCCTTTACCTGCAAGGGCATTGAGGTATACTGGCATGGTCGCTGTCAAGGTCTTCCCTTCACCAGTACGCATCTCTGGAACGTCACCATGGTGAAGAACAATCCCACCCATGACCTGAACCTTATAAGGGAAAAGCCCAAGGACACGTTTTGCTGCTTCACGTACTACCGCAAAAGCTTCATATAGTAGTGAATCAAGTGATTCACCCTTGTTGTAACGTTCTTTAAATTCGTCAGTTTTTGCTTTTAGCTCATCGTCTGACATCGCAGCCATTTGGCTCTCATAATTAAGAACCTTATCGGCCATCTTTTCTAGACGGCGAAGTTCTCCTTTATCATTTTCAATAATCGTTTTTAAAATATTAGCCATGATTTTCCTTACTTTTAATTCTGAATATTTTAGAATGTTCTTTTCATTTTAGCATATTTACTATTATTTTTCAAGAAAGAATCCTTAATTTACAACGGAAAAGACCAGTCAAAATTCAGCTTTTTTTGCATAAATCTTCTGATGCTATTTTTTTGTTTTTTGTTCGAGATGCATGCTTGATGATCCAAGCACAACTTGGACTTAGCTCCTCCTTTTGCCAAGCTTGAATAATTCTTTCAAACTTATCGGGGGCTTCCTTATATAAATCATTTAGATTGTTGGCTACGCTTTTTTGAATGGACTTGTCTCCATCATCCTTTAGATTGGTCAGAATAGTGGTGAAATCCTCAAGATAATCTAACACCACGGTTTGTCTCTTAGCCCAAGGCAGACGGATACGCATGCACTCGCTGGCAAGTCTACGAACGCGCAAATTTTCATCCTGACTCCATTCTAACAGCAAAGCCATTGTAGCCTTAGGATAGCGAGCCAGTATGGGCCTCATGGAAAATTCTCCCGTAAACCGCTTGGTGAGTTCCTTACTAAAGGCCGCGCTCAATTCAAATTCCTTGTCTCCATATAGTTCTACATATTTGCCGATTGGCCAAAGCCAATACCCTTCTGAAAACATGCCTAAACCACCCTCTAACTCAGGACCTAAAATTTTCTCAAAAACCTTGAGAGAGTCCTGATAAGATAGGGGGAGACATTCTTTGATACTTTTAGCCAAGAGTTCTTGACGCTGGCTAAACTCCAAATTTTCCAAGTCTTTTTCTAACAACAGCCTAAACTTTTGTCCATCAAAGGCAGGGGACGCTTCTTGCAACCGTCGACTCAAATCCCTAGCATAAGTCAAGTCATAATAATCTTTTACTTTTTTAGCCATTTTCAAATCCCTTAATCTTCTTTTTACGGGACTTATTATATCATACAGACAGCCCGTCAACAAAATTATTTTCATATCTCCAACTATTTTAACAAGAAAGAAAAAAGGACTAGAAGCTCGTCTAGTCCACCAATTTTTAATGTTTAATTTCCCAAGAATGCAGGCAATATCCCAAAATACAAAAAGAGATTGATCCAGAAGGCCAAGCAAAAGATGATGCCAAAGATGAGAAGACTGATTTTTTTAATCAGCACGGAGTATAGGATAGATAAAACACCAAAAACCACAAAGAGTTTTCTCATAACGAAATAATATACTGAAACTCCTCCTATTTGCCAATCCCAAGGAAGAAAAAACATGAGGAACCAGAGAAGGCAAATCGTAAGGATATATCTCTTGTAGTGCGCTTCAAGAAAGGCTTTTGTTTTCTCCATAGCAAACCTCCATTTGAGTCACTGTCTCTTCCCTTTTATTATACCAAAAAAACCTGGAAAAGACTTTCCAGGTTTGAGTTTGAAATCACTAGTCTTACTAGAGAAATTACTTTATTCATATGCTGATTCACTTTATTGACTTGATGAAGAGGTTCCAAAATCAACCTTAGGAACTGTCTTGGCTTCTTCAGTTTCTTTAAAGGTTTCAGCTTCTTTAAAGTTCATCATATTCGCAAAAAGCACGGTTGGAAAACTTCTCAACTTTTGATTGTACTCGGCTGCGACTTTATTATAGTCCTTGCGTGCTACAAAGATACGATTTTCACTGCCTGAAAGTTCGACCATTAGTTGCTCAACATTTTGATTGCTCTTGAGTTCTGGATAATTCTCCGTCAAGGAAATCAAGCGGGAAAGAGCTGAGCTCAACTCTCCCTGAGCCTTTTGGTTTTCTTCCGATGTAACAGAGCTACTACCGATTTTAGCTCTAGCATCCGCAATCTTGGTAAAGACTTCGGTTTCATGATTCATTTGTCCTTTAACGGACTCCACCAAGTTACCAATCAAGTCCGAACGACGTTGGAGGGCTGTCGAGACATCGGCCTGAGCCTGCTCCACCTTAGTCTGTTCACCAACCAGAGCATTATAGGTCGTCACTGCGGAACAACTTCCCAGAACTAGTAGTCCAAAGAAAATCGCCACTATTGAGAGAATTACTTTATTTTGTTTCATATCAAAACCTTAACACTTTCTTTTATCAACTTTTCTGAGAAAATACTCAGATTTTAAATCAATTTCCCAAACTTTGTTTTTATTTTTAATTAAGGAGTGAACTGTTGCAAAGGAGTCACCTTACTGTATGGAGAAATCGGTTTGAGTAATATATGATCACTCACCAGTCATCAGACGAACCACCGCCATCAAAGCCACCGCCGTCCCAGCCACCAGATGAGTCGGATCCTGAGTCAGACCAAGAGGAACCTGAATCTGATGAGTCACCGCCCCACCAGCCACCGCCAGAATCATCGCCATGTGAACCACCACCACGACCTCCAGATATAAATCCGATAATCATCACGATGAAGTAAATGAGAATTCCAAATCCGATAACTCCGTCACTCGAACTGCTTTTTCGATGACGTCGTGAAGAACTCCTCTCACCAGCATACCTTTCCAGTTCCCTTAAGCGACTAGAGTTGGTAGTATAGTCGTAACTACTTTTAGAACTTGAAGCAGTCGTACTCGATCCACTATAAAACATGTAGTTGAGATTGTTTGCTATAGAAAGAACTCCATTGCTGTAGTCTCCCTTTTGAAAGTAAGGTCGTGCTGTTTTCAAAAATCTATTGGTCTGATAGTCTGTGATCTTACTTGCCACATTATTACTGGTTTCAATCCGTGATTTTCTATCCTCAACAGCGACCACAATCAAGGCGCCGTTGTTGTCTCCCGAGTAGCCAATCTTCCAAGCTCTAGCTGTTTCGTTGGCGACAGTCTCGATTGTTTCTCCATCTAGGCTTTTCACAACGTAAACGCCCATCTGGAATTTTTCTGATTTTTTACTATTGACATTATTCAATTCCCGAATCTGACTTATAGTCTCATCCGTTAGATAGTGATCTGGGTCATAGATCCCGTACTCAGGTTTTTCAGGTGCTGTGAATGCTGACAAGAAGAGAAAGACCATCAGCAACCCAAGCAAGCGAACCAACAAACTATGTTTAAATAATCTGCTTTTTTTCATAATATCCTCCCTGATAAAGGAAAATTGATTTAAGGAATTATAGCATTTTGATTTTTACAAAGAAAGTGCATTTTCATTACAAATAGATTACAAAAGCTAGGAAAATGATTGAAATTTGATGACAGATTCTCCTCCAATTTGGCAGGTTCTTTTCTCCCCTTTTAGTATAGAAAAAAGAAGACTATGAAGTCTTCTTTTAGTTTATTTTTGTAGAAAAACAAGCAAGGTTTACTTTCGTTTTCTCGCGATCAAGTGAATCGGTGTTCCCTCAAAGACAAAGGCCTTGCGGATTTGATTTTCCAAGAAACGCAAGTAAGAAAAGTGCATGAGTTCTTCTTCGTTGACAAAGATGACAAAGGTTGGTGGCTTTGTTGCCACTTGGGTTGCGTAGAAAATCTTAAGGCGCTTGCCTTTGTCTGTCGGTGTTGGATTGATAGCAATGGCATCCATGATGACATCGTTAAGCACCGCAGACGGAATACGCGTGTTTTGGCTTTCACTGATTTGCTTAATCATCTCAGGCAGTTTATGGAGACGTTGCTTGGTGAGAGCGGATACAAAGACAATCGGAGCATAAGGTAGGTATTGGAATTGCTCACGGATATCCTCTTCCCATTTCTTCATGGTGTGGTTGTCTTTCTCAAGGGTATCCCACTTATTGACCACGATAATCATCCCTTTACCGGCTTCATGGGCAAAACCTGCGATACGCTTGTCGTACTCACGGATACCTTCTTCGGCATTGAGGACCATCAAGACCACGTCAGAACGGTCAATGGCACGCATGGCACGCATGACAGAATATTTCTCCGTATTTTCATAGACTTTACCAGACTTACGCATACCAGCTGTATCAATCATGGTAAACTCTTGTCCATCCGTATCTGTAAAATGGGTATCAATGGCATCACGCGTTGTTCCAGCTACTGGACTAGCAATCACGCGGTCTTCTCCCAAAATAGCGTTGATCAAACTTGATTTTCCAACGTTAGGACGGCCAATCAAGCTAAATTTGATCACATCTGGATTTTCTTCTTCGACTTCGTGTGGTAGATTTTCCACAATGGCATCCAGCACATCACCCGTACCAATACCGTGGACAGACGAAATTGGCAGCGGTTCGCCCAATCCTAGCGCATAGAAATCAAAAATATCATTTCGCATTTCTGGGTTGTCAACCTTGTTAACGGCAAGGATAACAGGTTTATGGGTTTTATAGAGTTTACGGGCTACGTATTCATCCGCATCTGTAATCCCTTCTTTCCCAGAAACTACAAAGACGATGACATCCGCTTCTTCCATAGCGATTTCTGCCTGGTGTTTGATTTGCTCCATGAAGGGAGCATCGACGTCGTCAATCCCTCCAGTATCAATCATACTAAAGGAACGATTGAGCCACTCACCCGTTGCATAGATACGGTCACGTGTCACACCCTCGACATCTTCTACGATTGAGATTCGCTCACCAGCGATTCGGTTAAATAGGGTTGATTTCCCAACATTGGGACGTCCTACAATGGCAACAGTTGGTAAGGCCATATTTTCTCACTTTCTACAATAACTTTTTCTGTTCTAGATTCTTCCGAGTTGAACGAGGTTCGACTTGACCAAACTGCTCTGCCAAACGCTGACTCCAAGAGGTCGTCGCACGCGCACCAGCATAGTCTGCCTGTACTTTGTCATAGTCCAAAATCGCTGCAACAGGCTGTTCTTGGTATTCTTCTTCAAATACCACTTGGTTCAAAGGCAGTCTTGGTTTGACCTCGTGTTGTTGATCTGGCACGCCAAGGGCAATCCCAAAAACAGGGTAGGTATAGTCAGGTAGGTTAAAAAGCGCTGCCACTTCTTCTGACTTGTAGCGGACTAAACCGATGATAACACCACCATATCCCAGACTCTCAGCAGCAAGCAAGGTATTTTGCCCCGCAAGCGCAGCGTCAACAGACGTGATAAGGAGGCCTTCTACCCCTTGAGGTTGGAAAGTGTCCGTATGAAGACTTGCTCCCTTTTCAGCTCGGTTCAAGTCACCGACAAAGAGCAAAAAGGCAGCTGACTGGCGAATGGCTTCCTGAGGAACCAATTCATATAAGGCATCTTTCTTCTCTTGACTACGTACAAGAATCACAGAGTAGGATTGGAAATTTTTCCAAGATGACGCCATTTGAGCAGCAGTCAAAATCTCGTCCAAGTCCGCTTGAGGAATTTCTTGCTCCTTAAAGCGACGAACTGAAGTATGGGCTTTCATCAGTTTAATGGTTTCTGTCATCGGCGATTTTCTCCTTCTAGTCTGGTTTCCTCAGCTAAATAACGGATTCGTTCCATGACCCGTCTAGCTTCCCAAGTCTCGTCATTTCCATTCTTTCCTTTGGAAAAATGTTTTTCCAAATCTTGGAAATTAAAGTTGGAAGTAAAGAAGGTCGGCAAATCTTCCTGCATACGATACTGGAGAATAACTTGGAGAATCTCATCACGCACCCAAGGTGTTGACTGCTCTGCACCAATATCATCCAAGACCAAGACTTCTGCTAGCTTGATGTCATCCACCAAGGTCTTCACAGATCCTTCACCGATGGCATTTTTCACATCAATGACAAAGCTTGGATAGTGGAGAATAGTTGTTGAGGCCCCACGTTTTTCAGATAGGTCATGAGCTAAGGCTGCCATCATGAAACTCTTACCAACACCAAAATCTCCGTAAAGATAGAGGCCTTTTCGGATGCTTGGATAAAGGTCAACAAAGGCATAGAGTCTCTCAAAAATCGGCAAACGGCCTAGATCATCTAGGTCAATCTGAGCCAATTTCGCTTTCTTAAGGCTTGCTGGTAGATTGATCAACTTGAGACGATTTTTGATTGCCGCCTCTTTTTCTGCCGCGATTAGTTCTGGTGTTTCTTCATAAGACACATCCGCATAACCGTGATTCATAACCAAGATAGGCTTATAGCCACGCGCTATATAGTCCGCATCCCCACGAAGAAACTTATCCCGTTCTGTGATATATTGGTTGAACTTGGAGATGCTACGATTTAACTCCTCTTGGCTGAGGGATTCTTTCTGGATAAAAGCTGCTACATCTGGGTCTTTCATAATCTGCTGGACTAGGTCCTGATACTGAAAACGACTTGTCTGACGTTTGATTACATCACCAACACTTTCCATCTAGTCTCCTCCTTCTTCTAATCGGGCTAACATTTCTTGTTTTTTGCGTTCTAGTTCCAGACGAGTTTCCTCACTGGTTTGATTCTTGTATTCTGGATTACTCCACTTAGGAACATTTGTCTTAGTTGAGCTGACCTTGTTTTTCTGTTCTTCTTGCCCTTTTTGCCGACGCTCTCGAATCCGAAGCACAGCTTCCTCTGCTGTTCGAATCTTGTGATAAGCGTAGTCATTTGCGACCTTCATGGCGTATTTTTCATTGACATTGGCCGAATCAACCTTGTTAAAGGTTAGAAGCAAGATGATATTGATGACTTCATCCAACAAGCTTAAAGACGCCATCTGGTGAAGGAGTTCTCTTTCACTTTGGGTGATGTTCCCCTTACGCGTTTGCTTGATTTCCGCTAAAAAGTGCAGGGGAGTTTTATTTTTGGCTTCCCTGATAATGGTCATTTCTTTGGGGCTAAAGTCAGAAGATGCTGGTTTTTGTGCTATCTTTTCACGCATGCGTTTGACTGAAATAACCTGAGCTACTGCTGTCGCCTTGGCTAATTGATAAGTTTCAAACCAGGTCCATTTTTTTTCATCTGCGATGGCAAACAATTCCAAAACATCCGTCTGCTCGTCTTTAAAACGCAAACCATCTCGAGCCATCAGGCGCTGGAAATGTTCCAAATCAAAATCATTTTTTAACTTGCTTTTAGACTCGCTTGGAGTCACTTCGTCAGTCAGGGTTGGAAAGACTTGACTCAAAGAAACAGAGAGTGCTTCTCCCTCACTTGGAGCCTGCTTCATGGAAGCGACTGCAGTATCCCCAATCTTTTTCTCTAATAATCTACTATAGACAGAATGGCTTAGAAATTCTTGACTGGAGAGGGGAGAATGGAGCTGCAATTCATAGTTCTCCCCCTTCTGATAAAGGGTCAACAGATCTAAGGCAGATAAGACTTTAAAGGATTGGAGCAAGGTCGGCATGCCGAAGTTTAAGTGATTGAGGATATGGGAAAAGAGGTGTTCTTTTTGCCCACCATCCCAAAAGGTAATGGCATATAGATAGAGGCTCAGCGCCTCCTGACCGATAATCGGGAGGTAGCACTGCACCAGAGAAGAGGTATCTTGCGACACCCGATTATTCTTTAGAAAAGAAAAACGGTCATTTGGTTTCATCTATTTTTCCTTTTTCTTCTTAGAGGACTGGGTGATTTGCTGGAGCAGACTCTCCAACTCACTTACATCCTTAAAGCTACGGTAAACACTGGCAAAACGAACATAGGTAATCTCATCCAGCTCTGCCAATTCTTCCATGACTAAAGACCCAATATATTCACTTTGGATCTCATTCTCACTGCGACTACGGAGTTTTTGTTCGATGCGATTGACCACCATGCCGATTTCGTCACTTGAAACAGGGCGTTTCTGGGCTGAGCGAATAATCCCATTAAAGATTTTATCTCTCGAAAACTGCTCACGTGTACCGTCTTTTTTGACGACGACCAGCGTTCTTTCTTCTACTCGTTCATAGGTTGTAAAACGATGCTGACACTCATCGCACTCACGTCTTCGGCGGATGGTATTTCCTTCTTCGGCTTGTCGACTATCAACAACACTTGACTTTGTAGCCCCACATTTTGGACAACGCATGCATTTCCCTCCTTGTCGTTTTCTTTTCATTATACCATTTTTTGAGCAATTCCCAAAACAATTCTTATTTTTACTTGACAAGTTTTTTGTTTTATTGTATTATTTGATTAGAACAAGAAAGACAAAGAAAGGAGACTATGATGTCCTGGTCATTTGATAATACAAAACCGATTTATTTACAGATTATGGAAAAAATCAAACTACAGATTGTTTCCCATGAACTGGAACCCAACCAACAGCTCCCTACCGTGAGAGAACTGGCGAGCCAGGCTGGGGTCAATCCTAATACCATTCAGCGCGCCTTATCTGACCTTGAACGTGAAGGATTTGTATACAGCAAGCGAACAACTGGTCGTTTTGTCACCGAGGATTTGGACCTCATCGTTCAGTCCCGCAAACAACTTTCCGAGGAGCAACTGCAACACTTCGTCTCTTGCATGCTCCAATTTGGCTACCAAAAAGAAGAACTGCCAAATGTATTAAGTGATTATATCAAAGGAGTTTAAGACTATGACACTACTAGCACTTGAGAATGTATCAAAATCTTATGGAGCAACTGCGGCACTTGACAATATCTCACTAGAGATCTCAGCCGGAAAGATTGTCGGACTCCTTGGACCAAACGGATCCGGGAAAACAACCTTAATCAAACTGATCAATGGCCTCCTTCAGCCCGATAAAGGACGTGTCCTCATTAACGGACAGGATCCAAGTCCAGCCACCAAGGCGATTGTCTCTTATCTGCCTGACACAACTTATCTCAATGAAGAGATGAAGGTTAAGGATGCTCTAACCTATTTTAAAACCTTCTATCAAGATTTCAATCTCGAAAGAGCCCAACACCTGTTAGCTGATCTTGGCATTGATGAGAACAACCGCCTCAAGAAACTATCAAAAGGGAACAAGGAAAAAGTTCAACTCATCCTGGTTATGAGCCGCGAAGCTCGTCTTTATGTCCTCGATGAACCGATCGGTGGAGTGGATCCAGCTGCCCGTGATTATATCCTCAATACCATCATCAACAACTACTCACCAACCTCTACGGTGCTGATTTCAACCCACTTGATTTCAGATATTGAGCCAATCTTGGATGAGATTATCTTCCTCAAAGACGGAAAAGTCGCCCGACAAGGAAATGTTGATGATATTCGTTACGAGTCAGGTGAATCCATTGACCAGCTCTTCCGTCAAGAGTTCAAGGCTTAGTTAAAGGAGATTATTATGTTTTGGAATTTAGTTCGCTATGAATTTAAAAATATCAATAAATGGTATCTTGCACTCTACGGTGCTGTACTTGCAATTTCAGTTTTGATTGGAATTTTTATTAGCAGTCTTAGCCCTAGTTACAACCCTGATAATACAGGCTATCTCATTTTCTTTTTGATTTTAGTCTTCGGAGGACTCAGTGTCACTCTTTGGATTGCAACAATCTTTTTAATCATCCGAAGATTTAAGGGTAGTGTTTATGACCGCCAAGGTTACTTGACCTTGACTTTGCCTGTCTCCGAGCACCAAATCATCATCGCAAAACTTTTAGGTGGTCTTGTCTGGTCCATCTTAAGCTATATCGTCTTTATCTTGAGTATATTGATTATCTTCTTCTTAACACCAATAGAAAAAGACTTCACTGCTCTCTATAACTTCATTTCCCCTTACCTCAGCTACGGCTGGCTGTATGCCCTATCACTATTTGTCAGTTCTATCGCATGGATTTTATCCATTTACCTCTCCATCTCTATTGGGCAACTCTTTAACGAGTATCGAACAGCAATGGGAATTTTAGCCTATATCGTCATTTCCATCGTTATTGGTTATATCACTTTCTTCTTAAGAGTTGACAATGACTTTAACGTGATGGCTGGTACAGAAATCTTACGCGATCTCTTTTTATCGGCTATCTACTATCTCGGAACCTACTATATCTTAAAAAACAAGGTTAATTTGCAATAAAAAATGCCCAGCTAGAAAGCTGGGTTTTTCTTTAACTCAATATCAAACTGGCTACGATGGGGCTTACAAAGACGTAGAGAATACCGGTGACACCGATAGCCAAGCCACCCATAGCTCCTGCTACAGAACCGTATCGAAAAGCCGTACCCGTTCCGACAGCATGACCTGTTCCACCAAGGGAAAGTCCCACCGCAACTGGATCATCAATTTTCAACCACTTCAAAAGGGTTGGTCCGATAACACTGGTCAAAATCCCAGTCGCCACTACGACGACCAAGGTCACAGTCGTCAAACCTTGCAATTTTTCTGTGATCCCCACTGCCATGGCGGTTGTCACTGACTTGGGAAAGAGAGAAATAGCTAGGAAGAAGTCCATGCCAAATATTTTCGCAACTAAGGCTGTAAAACTAGTATTGACAACTACTGCTAACAGACTACCAAAGAGAATACTCCGTGCATGGTGCTTCATCAGGTGAAAACTCTTGTAAAGCGGAATCCCTAGAGCCACGGTCGATGGGACTATCAAGTTGTTCAGATAAACCCCACCTTGGTAATAATCTTGATAAGAAATACCCGTCGCCTTAAGGAAAATAATGATAAAAATAGCCGACAACAGCAAGGGTGTTGTCAATGGATGGGGAAAACGTCTGTAAATCAACATCCCTACTAGATAAGCTAGGATAGATAATGCAATTCCAAATAGGGGATTGGAAACAAATTCACTCATTTGGCGTCTCCTTTCTCATAATCTCCCTCAAACCGTCGTTTGATGAACTGAACCACTAGGGCTATAAGGATAATATTGATAACAGCTGCAAAAAAGACAATCAAAACGATAGGCAAGAGGTAAGGGGCAATCACATCAAACTTTTCCATGATTCCCACTGCTGGTGGCAAAAAGAGAATGGTCATATTGGCCAGCAAGAAATTCCCGACCATATTGACATGCCTGATCCGTAACCACTTGAACTGTAGGGCTAGAAAGAGAAGCAGCAACCCGATAATACTGCCTGGGATGGGCAGATGAAAGAAACTAGAGATTCCCTCACCGATCAATGAAATCACAAAGAGAATCATTAATTGAACATATAATTTCATCCTAAACTCCACGAAATAGACTTCTTGCATACCAGTTTACTCTTTTTTCAGAAAATTTCAAGGAAATATTGGAATTCTTCTTGCTTGCAAGGATTAGATAAAAGTAGTATAATCATTGCATGCGCAATCATCTTGTGTTACAAAGATAATCAGTAATGACTTTGTGATTTTTACTTTGAAAAGAAAGGAGAAAACAATGACCTACTTAGAAAAATGGTTTGACTACAACCGTCGTCAAAAGGAAATGGAAGCCATGTTAGAAGAAACCATCGCCCAACAGAGTGAACAAAGGTTGACCTTAAAAGAGTTTTACCTACTCTACTATCTGGATCTAGCTGATGAAAAATCCTTACGACAGATTGACCTGCCAGATAAACTCCATCTTAGTCCGAGCGCTGTTTCTCGAATGGTGGCCCGACTAGAAGAGAAAAACTGCGGTTTGCTTAGTCGCCGGTGTTGCGATCAGGATAGACGGGCTAGCTTTATCTGCCTGACTGACGAGGGACAGACAACTCTAGCTTACCTGCAAAAGGCTGTCGAAGAAAGACTGGAGACGAGTCTTGATTTCATTTCGTAATCAGATTTTTTAAAAAAAGGTTGCGTGCGCAATCATTTTTCTTGACATTCCTCTTTCCAAGGAGTAAAATAAAGTCAAGATCGAACAAAGGAGTTTTATATGATCGAAATTACCTACCTAGATGCCAGCAAGCAAAAGAGAACCATGACTTTCGAGTCATACCAAGACTTTGAACGTTCTCAACAAGCCTGCCTTATAGGTGTCGCGGATTACTACACTGTCCAAAAATTAACCTACAATGGTCATGATTTGGACTACCATGGGACTTATGGAGATGTCTTCTTCTATCTCATGAAACAAGATTTAAGCCAATATAACTAAAAAAGGAGAAATACAATGGCAAAAGCAATTACAGATGCAACATTTGAACAAGAAACAAAAGACGGTTTGGTCTTGGTAGACTTCTGGGCAACTTGGTGTGGTCCATGTCGTATGCAAGGTCCAATCTTGGACAAATTGTCTGAAGAACTTTCAGAAGATGTCTTGAAAATCGTTAAAATGGACGTTGATGAAAATCCAAACACAGCTCGTGCTTTTGGAATCATGTCTATCCCAACCCTTCTCTTCAAGAAAGATGGCCAAGTTGTGAAACAGGTTGCAGGTGTTCACACAGCAGAACAAATCAAAGCCATCGTTGCTGAATTGAGCTAATCACGAAACACTCCCATTCAAAAAGGGAGTGCTTTTTTGTTTGCATAGAAAAAGCCCTGTTCCTCAAACTGAGAACAGGACTCTTTTTTCGTTTCTTATTCTTCTGTTCCAAGGCAGTTTTTCGCAACAAGAGCTGCAAGAACACCACCAACGATTGGAGCAAGGATGAAAATCCAAACTTGTTGAAGGGCTGCGCCACCTACCAATACAGCAGGAGCCAAGCTACGAGCTGGGTTTACTGAAAGTCCAGTGATGTTCAAGCCAGCTAGAATCAAAGCTGTCAATGACAAACCGATTACCAAACCAGCAATCGCACCATTTCCTTTGCTTGCTGATGTTACAGTCATGATAACCAAGACAAACAAGAAAGTTGCGATGACTTCAAACAAGAAACCACCAAAGACAGTGACACCGTTTGCCAAGGCATTTTCACCAAGACTAGCAGTTGACATGCCTGAGTTAGACAAGAGGAAGAATACTGCCGCTGACGCAAGGAAAGCTCCAACTACTTGTCCAAGGATGTAGTTTACAAGTTCTGAAGATGACAAACGTTTGTTTACAAACATAGCGATCGAAACAGCTGGGTTCAAGTGAGCACCTGAAACAGTTCCGATTGAGAAAGCTGCGACTACAATTGCCAAACCAAAGGCAAAAGCAATTCCAAGGTGTCCAAGACCTTCAACACCATTCCCAAAAACAACAGCTCCTGTTCCGATGAACACAAGCATAAATGTACCGATTAATTCAGCAACAAATTTTTTCATGATAAGTCTCCTTTTTTCAAACTATGTATTAGTCTATCAGAAGGAGGAAAGGGTTTCAAGAAATTTGATTGGAAAGTTCATACACGTTGCAATATTGTTTTCAAATTTTGTATATTTTTAATGTATTACAATTAGTTGTAAATCTCTATATTTGATGGTTATACTATACTGAATAAAATGAGAGTTTGTATTAATCTTTTTAAATAGCATAGAACTCTCTATTTAATCCATTCCCCATTGTAATTGACATGATATCCATCAGGTGTAGTTGTATTGACTGCTAAGGCACCTGAACCATATGCATAATACCATTTCCCTGAAACAGTGAACCATCCTGTTTGCATAGAGCCTGAGCTATTCAAATAGTACCATGAGCCACTTGATTTGACCCATCCTGTTTGCATATCCCCTGAACCACTGAGATAATACCACGAATTACCTGATTGAATCCATCCAGTCTGCATCCAACCCGAGCGATCAAAATGGTACCATTTCCCATTGATTAGCTCCCATCCATTAGATGTATAGGAACCATTGTTGTGTCTGTACCACCAACGACCAGAAGATTGAATCCAACTTCCTTTTGAAGCAAGTCTTACTTTTAACTTATAGGCTTCAGATACTTTGATGTATTCTTTCTTAGCAGTTTCCTTTTTAACTTTTGCATTTTTTAATTTAGCATTTGCATTTTCAAGTGCTTTTTTTGATTCCTCAAACTTCTGTTTAGCGATAATCAAACTTTTTTTAGCTTCATCGAGTTTTTTTGGAGCATTTTTGAGATTTGTAACATATTGATGTGCTGTATCCAACTCTTTTTTAGCATTTTTAAGTGATTGTTCAGCAGTCTTAACGAATTTTATCTTATCGTTTTTGACTACTTTCAATCGATTTAGTTCAATCTCTTGTTTCAAAAACTCAGTTTTAGCAGCACTCAGCAAAGTTTGTTGTTTACTCAATTCTGCTTGTGCTGATTTCAAAACGTTTAGCTTAGCTTCATTTTGTTTTGTCAAATCCACAAGACGTTTTTTAGATTTGTCTAGTTCTTTTTTATCTTTATCTAAAGTCGTTTTAGCAATGGTAAGGTTATTGTTTAGAGACGATAGTTTTTCATTTGCCACAGTCTCTTCATTTCTTTGTTTTCGATTAAAATTATCTAAAGCTTCTTTCGCTTTAGTATAGGCTGGATTTTTAGGATGTGTGATTTCATTCCAAACATAACGGAAGATTATTTTAGGTAAGAATTTTACTCGTTTCCCATTAAAGTAAAATTCGCTATAATCTGGATTACTATCTTTATTTTCTGCTGTTGCTAAAAAATAACTACTATACCCTTTAGCTCCAGAAGGAAGTATTCCATAAACATCTTTATTCTCACTAATAAATGTTAATACTCCATAATTACCATAGCTTGTTTTTTCGCTAGAGGATGCTCCGACAGCCATCCCTGTCCCAGAAGCTGCTAGCAATGGAATTCTATGACCATAGTTACGTCTATGTGCTTCTTTTGGATCTGATGAGCCATATAACGAGGCATTTCTATAATCATTAAAGTAAGATAAGACCGCTTTATAAGCAAGTTCTTTTTCACTTAACAGGCTCTTTTCTGGAACCGAACCAGCTGTTGCATTTTCAGTCGCATCCTTAAAACCAAAATCTTGATTTTTCAATTTTGTATCATGTGACAATTTATTATTTGCCACCATTTCATCCGCTCTTGCTTTTCCATATCTCAAAGCCTTGTCAGTCACAGCTGGCACTGGAATATCAATACCATTGATTCTACGCAATTCAATTAAGTATTTACGAACTTCTTCAGAAACCTTTTTATAATCAACCACATGAGGATCGCTGACATAATCTTTAGATGAAACAACGATAGTTTCTGTTCTTTCTCCGCTAAAATTCACATCTTCATTTGCAGCAACATAGTATGTCTTCCCATCACTTCCTACGAAAGTTTTTTCCTCAAGTGGAGGAGTCTTGGAATCACTCTCGCTAACAGAATTTGATTGAATCTCGTGAGGGACCGTAACTGTTAAAAACTCATTCCCAGCTGATTTTAAATTCTTTTCAAGAGTAGAACGGTTCTTATTTCCTCTTTCCACAAGTGCTTTTCTTTCTTGTTGAGCTTTTGAGAACTCACTAGTTAAAGAACTCACTTTAGCTTGGTCAGCTTTCACCTTCACATCTAATTTCTCAGTTGCTTGTTGAAGCTCGCGTAGTGTATTCCAATCAAAAGCTTTCTCTGCTACCCTTACTTTGTCTTGTGCCTTTTTTACGTCTGCTGCTCTTTGATCAACCTGAGTTTTTGCCTTATTAACAACTGTTTGTTGGTTCTCGACACTTGTCTGAGCTTGTTTCTCACCTTGTTTTACTTCTGACAATCTTTCTTCTGACTTCCGAAGTGTTGTCTGTTTAGCAACAAGATCCTTTTCAGCATTTTTAATTTTTTCAGTAGTAGCTTGTTCAGCAAATTCTTGAGCTTGTTTTAAAGCGTCATCTGCTTTGTTCTTATTTGTTACAGCAGATGCATACTCTTGTTGCGTTTTATCAACAATCTTCTGAGCATTTTTTTCTTCATCAATTGCTTTGTTTAGTTTGACTTCTGCATTTTTAACGTCCGATTCCGTCACTTCTGCCTTTTTTGTTTCAACTTGAGTAGCATTAACTTTGCTAGATTTCTCGTTTATTAATTCATCTGCTTTTACGTGATTAGTAAAACCAGTTGCCATTGCTGTTGCCAGGCCCAAACCAAGCAATACTTGTTCCTTTTTCATTAATCCAACCTTTCTTTTTAAGCGTTTACATTTTATATTTTATCATATATTTCTATATTTTTAAAGAATTACGATATTCTTAGAAATTGTTTATAAATCTATACCTTGCATCTATAATTACATAAAACAACTTAACTATAAATTGTAGTACATAGTTCCTCATCAATTTCTTAACTAAATTCAATCATATAGAAAATAAAAAGGATGATTAGTAATACCGATTCCGTTATTAATTCTGCTTTGCAATTACGACCCTCAACAATTTTCTTGACAATCACTACAAATAAAGCAAAAGTCCCATTAGCATCATTCTAGAACGACCTCTCTATTCCCTTACTCTCCCAACTCCGCACTGTAGGTCATAATCTGATCAACTGTGTCTGACAAGAACTGGATGGTATCACGGAGTGGTTTGTCTGTTGAAATATTGGCTCCGATAATCATGGCTGACTCAAGTGGTGTTTTGCTACCGCCAGACTTAAGGAGATTTAGCCAGTCTTCAGCTCCATTCTCAGAGTTCTTCAGATGAAGGAAACCAGCAGTCGAGATGACAAGTCCGGCTGAGTAGGTGTAACTATACAAGCCCATATAGTAGTGAGCTTGACGCATCCAAGTCAAAGCCGCATCGTCGTCAATTTCAATGGCATCTCCCCAGAAATCCGTCAAGACTTCCTTCATAATGCTGTTAAGTTTGCTTGCTCCAAAAGTCTCCCCTTCTTCAATCAATGTATAAACCTTACGTTGGAAGGCTGCTTCCAAGAGGTGGGTAATAAAGTTATGGAAGTAGGTATCTGTCAAACGGTGGGCAAGGGCAAAGCGTTTTTGACGAGGGTCGTCAGACTGGTGTTCCAAATAATCACTTAAAAGCAATTCATTGAAGGTTGATGGTGCTTCGACATAGTAGGTAGACATATGAGCGTTGAAGTAACTTTGGTGATTATCTGAAAAGATGAATTGACCAGAATGCCCGATTTCATGAATCAAGGTATAGACATCACTCAAACGACCTGTCCAGCTCATAAGGACATAAGGGTGCACACGATATGGATCCGTTGCATAACCGCCAGAATCCTTGCCACTATTGGCAGCGAAGTCCACCCAGCGCTCTTCTTGGTAGCGGGCAATTTCTTGGGTGTATTCTTGACCCAATGGTGCGACTGACTTCATGACCAAATCGTAGGCATCATCAATGCTCACTTCAGGATTAAGGGCGCTATCCAAGTCCAATTTCCAGTCTGCGAAGGTCATCTTTTCAAGACCATTGACCTTGGCAACATGCTTGAGGTATCTCTGAGCGACTGGCGCAAATTCCTGCATAATGAGGTCAATCTGACGATCAAACATGTCACGGTCTACTTCCTGCTCAGCTAGAAGATAGTCAAAAACTGAGGCATAGCCTTTCATATCTGCCAAGAGTTTTTCAGACTTGACTTGAGCTAGATAGGCTGCAGCTGCTGTATTCTGGTGCTTACGGAGTCCTTCTGAGAAGGAACGGAAGGATTTTTCACGAACCTCCGCGTCCTCGTGGTTTTGGTAGAAATTCTCATAAGTTACAAAGCTGTTTTTGTAGGTCTTGCCATGAGCTTCAAAGTCAGCCATTTCAAAATCCCCAGCACGCATCTTGGTGTAAATATCCTGTGGACTGTAGAAAACTTCGCCCAGATTGGTCAAGGCCTTTTCTACATCTGCCCCAAGATAGTGGGCTTTTTTGATTTTTGCCTGACGAATGGCAGCTGTTAAATGTGGTAATTCACCCAAACGATCCAAAACTTCCTCTTCAGCTTCCACCAAGGCATCGTCAAAGAAGGTCAAGGCTACACTGGCATCTGTTTCAAATTCCATCCCAGCTTGGGCAATGTTGGCAAAATCTTCATTGCTATAGTCTGTCGTCTGAGGCATAAAGGCGTAATTACCAATATGACTCATCTGAATGTAGATTTGTTCCAATTCCGCAAAGGCCTTCTCGAAATCTTCAAAAGTATGAAGATTTCCCTTGTAATCACGGCTAAATTGGTTAATATCTTCGCGAGTCTTTTCGATTGCTCGCAAGAAATCCTCACGGTCTTGGTAAAGGGCGGTTAAATCCCAAAGTTCCTTTTCAGGAAATTCTGAACGGTGTTTTTGTTCC
This sequence comes from Streptococcus sp. NPS 308, assembly GCF_002355895.1. Taxonomy (NCBI): domain Bacteria; kingdom Bacillati; phylum Bacillota; class Bacilli; order Lactobacillales; family Streptococcaceae; genus Streptococcus; species Streptococcus sp. NPS 308. The sequence goes on along the minus strand of NZ_AP017652.1, from coordinate 457,686 downwards.
ATTTTCTTCCTCTTATTTCTCTAGTTCTAATAATACACTAATGGCTGATAAGGCATAAAGTGGGGCTGTTTCTGCTCGTAAAATGCGAGGACCAAGTCCTGCCAAGACGGCTCCTTTGGCTTCAAAACTCTCAATTTCTGCAGGTGAAAGACCGCCTTCTGGACCAAAGATAAAGAGCAATTTGGCTCCTTTTTCAAGACCAGTGACTGCTTGCAGAAGCGCAGCGGCTTCTCCCTCTTTTGCTGATTCTTCATAAGCCACCACAATTGAGTCAAACTGGTCCAGCTGGGCTAGAAAATCTGCTTTTTTCTCAAAAAGTTTGACACTCGGCACCAGATTTCGTTTGCTTTGCTCGGCTGCTCCAAGGGCGATTTTTTCTAGTTTTTCAACCTTTTTGCCCAATTTCTTGCCATCCCACTTGGCGACCGACCAATCAGCAGGAAAGGCCCAGATTTGGCTAGCACCCAGTTCGGTCACTTTTTGAGTGATGAATTCCAGCTTATCTCCCTTGGGAAAGCCGGATGCGATGGTCACTTGGACAGGTAGTTCTACATTATCAGCTAATTCTTCGAGCAATTCAAACTGACGGGCTTCCACATTTAGCACGCGCGCTAATCGCTTGATGCCATCATCAAAAACCAAGGTAACTTCATCATCTTCTTTCAGCCGCATAACCTGAAACATATGCTTGCTGGTGTCCTTGTCCTCGATGGTGATAGGAGAGATAGCACTTCCTTTGACAAAATATTGCTGCATGCTAGCCTCCAATCACACCTGAAATATCCTTGGTTTTCTTAAAGACACAGGCATTCCATTCCCCTTGCATCATGTGGGTTTCAAGGAAAAATCCAGCCGACTCAGCCGACTCGCGCACCATGTCCCACTTGTCCTTGATAATGCCACTCATGATCAGGTAGCCTTCATCCTTGACCAAGCGATAAGCATCCTCTGTCAGATGAATGAGAATATCCGCTAATATATTTGCCACAATGACATCTGCCTCAATCTCCACACCCTTGAGCAAATCTCCAGCAGCAACGTGGATGTTTTCCATACCTGGATTGAGCTCGATATTTTCCTGAGCCACACGAACTGCCACATCATCCAGGTCATAGGCGAAAATTTCCTTGGCGCCCAGAAGCGAGCTAGCAATGGAGAGGACACCTGAACCTGTCCCCACATCCAGCACCGTTTCGCCACCACGAAGAACCTGCTCCAAGGCAAATAGGCTCATCTTAGTGGTTGGATGGGTTCCTGTCCCGAAGGCCATACCAGGATCTAGCTTGATAATCTTTTCTCCCGCAGTCGCGTCATAGTCTGTCCATGACGGTACGATAGTCAGGTCATAAGTGATGCGAGCTGGCTCGTAATATTTCTTCCAGTTGTCTGCCCAGTCTTCCTCAGCTAAGGCAGTCGTCCCCATCTTGACTTCTCCTAAGTCCATAAAATCTGCCAATTCTGCCAGACGAGCCTGCAAGTCTGCCTCAACTGCCGCTACATCAACCGTTTCGGGATAATAGGCAGTCACCACGATTTCTTCCTGTTGCTCGACCTCTGGGAAAATCTCACCAAAACGGTCGACATTCCCCACATAGTCCATGCTGTCTTCAATCGCAACGCCCTGCGCTCCTAACTCGATCAAGAGATTGGAGACCAGCTCCTCTCCCTCACGCTTCACTGTAACTTTTAACTCTTGCCATGTTTCCATAATTAAGATACCAAGCCCGTCATACACAAAGCCAAATAGGAAATTCTCTGAAGACGCTTTTGTCTAAGAGAAGTTTATCTTTTTGGCACAGTGTTTAGGGCGGGTTCAGTTTAGAAATTTAACCGAACCATCCTTTCTATTTGTCAATCAATTTTTTCATGTAGACCATATCCATACCTTCTTTTTCAGGCTCGATATGAGTTTGACGGTAGCCATTTTTCTCATAAAAGGCAACCATCCCCGCATCCTGTAATACTGTACACAAATCCCACTGTTTAATCGTTTGAAATTCCTTTTCCAGCAATCTCAATCCCTCAGAACCATAACCTTTTCCTTGATGCTGAGGCAAAATCGCTGCCGTTCCCAACCAAGCCTCCGTCAACTCTTCATTGGTCTGAACTCGTAAAAATCCGATATTTTCGTCTTTTTCTTTCACAAAGTAGTAATAGCTATTAGGACGCTCAACCAATTTCCACTTGATTCGTTCACGGTCCTCCAGATAAGGATCATACTCATCTTGATATTTCTCATAGACAGCCTTAAAGCTAGCTCTTTGAATTGCAATTACGGTTTCTAAATCCTCTGCTCCTGCTCGTTCTAGTCTAATCATAGTTACTCTCCATATAATCCCTCACCCTGTCCTGCAACTGGGGGACAACCTTATCTGAGCCAAGAAACTCCTCAATGCCCATCAGTTTATAGCCCTGTCCTTCATCACCAAAGACGATACTATCAAACTGTTCCTGCCTTAACTTACCAACTAGAAAGACGGATTCCTTCCCCTCAAAAAGCATACTTGGATAAACCTTACTCCAAAGCAGGCAATCTTCAGTCAAATGAATTCCCAGTTCTTCAAAAACTTCACGCGCCGCGCACTCAAAAGGACTTTCATCACCCTCTCGTCCGCCACCTGGCAATTCCCAGGTATTAGGGTATGGAATGTTTAATTTGTCATCACGTAAGATAGTTAAGAGCTTATCACCACAAAAGAGGGCAATTTTGCAACCTGTAAAATCAGAAATTTCTATTTCCATATCAAACTCCTTCAGCTAATGCCTTCTCCAGCTCCTCTAACCAGTTTGCATAGTAGCCTTTCTCATCTCGCAACATGCGACTAGTATTCATTTTCTGTCTAGCAATCTTCATAGCCTTGCGAGTTTGAGCCATGTCTTTCCTTGCCTTAAATTGATACCAGGCTTGAATGATCTGCATGTCTGCCATTTTTAGAGACAAAAAGGATTTAACTCCTCGATTACTTGCATACTCCTCCGCTTTTTCATGATCTCCTTCTAGCAAGGCTATTTGAAGAAGGTATAATTGAGAAATCGTTTTAGACATTGGATTATCTGTTTTCTCTAGCAAAGACTGAAACTGTTGCTTTGCAAGTTCTATATTATCATCCAATATGAATACCAAGCCCTGAAGAGTCTGAACACTTTCTGCAAAACTCCCTCTCGCATCCTCATCAACAGGCATGGTAAAGTCTTTCAAATCATATTCTTGAGGAGCTAGCAAGGTCTGGGCAGAATGCCTCAACACTAGGTAGGCGTATTTGGTATTTTCAGGGTGTTGTAGCAATTCCCAGATTTTCGCTCCATCGGTGATGCCGACTGGCAAAGCGTTGTTTAGGAAGAAAGATAAATTCAGAAAAATCCAAGTACCAGCAAAATACCAGCTTCTTGTCAAAACTCCAAACAATATCGCCAATAATATCAAGCTGAGATGGACCATCAAGCCTCCTGAAAGCATCAGGATGATTCTTTGATCACTTTCATCTTCTTTCAATCCAATGTACTGAGCACCAACATTTTTCAGAACGGCTGTTCGACTAAGATAAAACCTGCCTGACTTTTTGGTCAAAAGAAAATGTCCTAATCCAAAAGCCACCAGCCGATAGCCTGTCAAGTAGCCACAAAAAGCATGACCCAGCTCATGAAGAATAAAGATTAAATACATGCTTAGAAGAGCAAAGGAATAACCAAAAGTAAAGGCTAAAACTGCAGAATACCCCAACTCTGCAAATGCGATAGTGCCACAAGCAAAAGCTAGCATAATAAAGGCAAAAGCTAGCACATAAACCAAATACGTCCCAAATTTTTTCATACTACCTTCTCCAAACTCCTAGTATCTCGGATAAGGATAAAATTCTCCCTCTTCCAAGCCAACCTTTCCCTCTTCAAAGACTTCTTGGTTCCATTCCATGACAAACTCCTCTGCTTCTGGGTCTTCCAAAAAGTCCATGAGCGCATCCAGCCCAACCTCTGCAGTGTCTTTGAGGAATAGAGCAAAATAGTTTAAAAATTCACGAGAAAATCCTTTCTTTGGCAGATAAGGGATAACTGTCAAATAGTCTTCCTCATTGACAGTTGACTTAGCAGGATTGTAAAAGAGTACCGCTTCTTCAAATAGGATATCGTCTGACGAAACCTCTCCGTCTTCATCTAACATCTCCACCCCTGCAGCATTTTGTGCCTCTAATAGAAAACTCACTTCAACCGCGTGGTTGCGCTTGTCCCAGCTAATCTCAAAGTCAAAGGGGAAGTTCTTGTCCAATTCTTCCTCTAAAACATCTAAAAATCCGTATGTTGCCATTTTGTCCTCTTTCTATGCGACTCTTAAATCGCCCCGATTACTCGGAATTATGCTAAAATAGATACTACCATCTTACCACATATACATCAGAAAATCCATGTTAGAAAGGACTGCTATGCCAGACAATCTCGCGCTTCGCATGCGCCCTAAAACCATCGACCAGGTCATCGGTCAGGAACATCTGGTCGGCCCAGGAAAAATCATCCGTCGCATGGTGGAGGCTAACCGCCTGTCATCCATGATTCTCTACGGACCTCCGGGTATCGGAAAAACCAGTATCGCCTCTGCCATCGCTGGAACGACCAAGTATGCCTTTCGGACCTTTAATGCGACAGTGGATAGTAAAAAGCGACTGCAAGAAATCGCGGAAGAAGCTAAATTCTCCGGTGGATTGGTCCTACTACTGGACGAGATTCACCGACTAGATAAAACCAAGCAAGACTTTCTACTTCCCCTCTTGGAAAGTGGTCTGGTCATCATGATTGGTGCGACGACTGAAAATCCCTTCTTTTCTGTCACTCCTGCCATCCGTAGCCGTGTTCAGATTTTTGAATTAGAACCCTTGTCCAATCAAGACGTCAAAGAGGCGATTCAGATCGCTCTAACTGACCCTGAGCGTGGTTTTGATTTCCCAGTTGAGCTAGATGAGGATGCGCTGGATTTCATCGCAACCTCTACCAATGGAGACCTCCGTTCTGCCTTTAATTCACTAGATTTGGCTGTTCTCTCTACTCCCGAAAATGACAAGGGCATTCGCCATATCACGCTTGATATTATGGAAAATAGCCTCCAGCGAAGCTATATTACTATGGACAAGGACGGGGATGGGCACTACGATGTCCTCTCAGCCCTGCAAAAGTCTATCCGTGGCTCGGATGTCGATGCCAGTCTCCACTACGTGGCCCGCTTGATTGAGGCTGGGGATCTTCCTAGTCTCGCTCGTCGTTTGACTGTTATCGCTTATGAAGATATCGGTTTGGCCAATCCTGAAGCTCAGATTCACACCGTGACTGCTCTGGATGCTGCACAAAGGATTGGTTTCCCAGAAGCCCGCATTCTCATTGCCAATGTCGTGATTGATTTGGCCCTTTCTCCAAAATCCAACTCAGCCTATGTAGCTATGGATAAGGCGCTTGCCGACCTCAAAACATCAGGGCACTTGCCTATTCCGCGACACCTGCGTGATGGGCATTATAGCGGGAGCAAGGAACTGGGAAATGCTCAAAACTATCTCTACCCCCATAACTATCCTGGACACTGGGTCAAGCAAGAATACCTACCAGAAAAAATCCGTGATCATCACTACTTTTCTCCAGAAGATAGTGGAAAATACGAACGAGCCTTGGCGCAACGCAAGGAAACCATTGATAAATTACGAAACTCGTGAAATCCTTTTCAAAATTTTTAATTTTCCCTTGATTTTTTTTGAAAAAGTGGTATTATATAAACATAGAAACGCTGTGGTGTACGACTTCACACTTAAGTGTTGACCGACTATTTTTTGTATTATTAGGGAAACAAAAGTCTTCTAACAGCATGTAGGCCGTCTCACACGGAAACAGCTTCAGTTAGAGCGAGTTGCCCACCTGCTTAATTGCGCGGGTTCAATACAAACCGTGAAGTTTCGGCACCAATACAGCTTTTTTCTTTGCCTCCTTAGCTCAGCTGGCAGAGCAGCGGACTCTTAATCCGTGGGTCACAGGTTCGATCCCTGTAGGGGGCATCTAAATACAACAGGAAAAGCCTTGATAACCAAGGCTTTTTTGCTTATCTATAACTGATTTGCCTCATCATTTGCCCCACTTTTAAATCTATCTTTTCTTTTTGAACCAAATTACATCTTAACAAATAGTGTAAAGCCAGTTACTTTTGCTTTGATGCCATACAATATTTTCATGTAGAGAAGACAAATTTTATCTTCTCTTTTTATTTTCAAAATAATAAAAACTGATTTTCTTTTCATAAATCAGACTGAAACTTCCAAATTTTCCATTTTGTTTATTGATATTTCCTCTAAAAAGGTGTATAATATTTTTATTATTAAACTATACTATACTATATAGGATAGGGGGTATTGAAATGAAATTTTCTAATCGTTTACTGCTATTCCTTGCAGGAGTTGTTTTTGTCCTTTTAGGACTTTTCCTATTTACAAACCCAGTAGCTAATCTTGTTGCTTACAGCTGGTGGATTGCATTTGGTTTACTGGTTTCTTCTATAGCAGCTATTTTAGGCTATTTCTCTGTACCAAAAGAGCTTCGCTCACCAGCTCATCTTTTCCAAGGGATTGTTAATCTTCTCTTAGCTCTTTACCTCGTTGCCTATGGCTTTGTGACGCTGCCAGTTGTCATTCCAACTATTTTAGGAATTTGGTTAATTGTAGAAGCCATTATAGCTTTCTTTAAAGGCAATCGTCTGGGATTGATTTTCCCTATTATTGGCAACCATATCATGTGGATAGCGTTGCTTGCATTTTTACTAGGTCTAGTGATTTTGTTCAATCCAGTAGCTACAAGTGTCTTTGTCGTTTATGTCGTTGCCTTTGCATTTTTAATTGTTGGTTTCACCTATATCCTTGATGCCTTTCGTAAATAATCTAGCTGCCATTTTGGGCATATTAAAATAGCTGGGAAGTTACATTCTCAGCTTTTTCTGTTGCCTCCTTAGCTCAGTTGGTAGAGCAGTAGACTCTTAAGCTATGGGGCGCAGGTTCGAGCCCTGCAGGGGGCACATCTAAATCAACAGAAATAAGCCTTGAAACCAAGGCTTTTTTTAACGTCTAATAGCTTTTTGTAGAAAAGTATTTAAAAATAAAAGAGAAGAGAATCTCTCACTCTCTTCTCAGTATATCTTATTAAATTTAGTTTTTCTTAATCTAGCTGATTTTCCTTTGCAACGACAAATTCCTTAACCAATCGATAGATAACAGCAAATATCGGTGTAAAGAATATCATCCCAAGTAAGCCAAAGAGATTGCCTCCAATACTAGCAGCCGCAAGCGTGAAAATAGCTGGCAAACCAATAGACTGACCTACAACTCTAGGATAAATAAGGTTTCCTTCAATCAGCTGTATAACTTGATATAGAAGAAGAGAAAGTAAGGCTTGAGTAGGACTCACTGTGAAGATAAAAATCGCTCCCACAACACAAGCAATCATAGGCCCTACATAAGGAATGAACGATAGCACTCCTGCAAAGATACCTGTCATTACTCCATAGGGTATCCCAAACACGCTGTAACCAACCGCTATCATAACTCCTATGATAACTGCTTCAATCAGCTGACTCATCAAAAATTGGTCATAAGTCTCTAGTGCTACTTGTCCAATGTAAGTCAACTTTATCACCACCTTCTCTGGAAGAAAAACTTTTAGAAGTCGACTCGTCATCGCTGCCAAATGTTCCTTACTGGATAAAAATAAAAAGGTGAAGACTATAATCAAAAAGGCATTCATCAAACTTGAAAAAATATTGCCGATATTACTAGTCAGACCTGATAAAAAACCTATCAAAGCTTGGCTAATAGAGCTTGACTGTCCCTGAATTCCTGATACGATAGTTGACAACATGTCTTTGGTTACAAATTCCGAGCTGCCTAGCAATTTCCCAAGTTGAGTAAGGACTGTTGAAAGGACTGTTCCCAGCTGACTAATAGTCTGGGCTAGGGTTGGCAGCACCAAAACCAAAAGAGCAATCACGATTAAGATAAGAGCTAGGAAAACAAGTACCATGGCAATCGGACGACGCAACTCTGCCTTTACCTTCAATTTAACTAAGTACTGTTCAATTTTTTTCATAGGAACATTAAGCACAAAAGCAATAACAGCACCATAAATCAAGGTTGATATTACATCAAAGAGAGAGATTGCTCCTGATATAAAGCTCGATGCATTCAGAATTACAAGAGCAACCAGCCCTATAAAAAGTATTAACGGGGTGTATTTTTTTACTAAGTTCATAAATTCTCCTTAATAAACATGTTTAGATACGACTATACTATTTGGTTTTTCAAACTCTCGATTAAGGTAGGCTTGGTAAGTTCCTGGAGCGATAAATCCTTTGGGTGAGAGGATATCGGTGCCAGCCTGACCGACTATGGTATCAGCCAAGAGCACACAGTTTGTAGATAAGACAAAGTAGGATTTAAACTTAGATTTGATAAATTTATAAAGTTCCCCATCTGTCTCATGTCTGATTTTATAAGCGTAGGTGTAGTCTTCCTTACCATCACCTGTCATGATTTTATCTGCACTTGGCTCCCATGGAATCGTCAGTTGTTTCAATTCAGCCAACTTTTTCTGAACTGCTTTTTCCATTTCAGGCGTCAAATCTATCCCATAACCAAAAAGCGTTTTTTGACTCTCACGTTTACATAGGTCAATGTACTTGTCACGATCACAGAAATATAAGACACCATCTCCTACCATGCCAAATAAGGTCTCAGAAGACGGATCATAGTTGCCATAAGAAATAACACGGCCTTGATAGCAGATATCCACATGACCAATTGCCGAAAACAGAGAGGTCTCAGCTGTATGAACAAAAATTTCAAGCTCCGCTGTCTTACCAGACTTCACCATTCCAAGATGGATATCCTCTCTCTCATCAGCATTTTCCTGCATGAATTTGTTGATTTTTGCTAAAGTTCTTGCAGGGATGAGAGCGGCTAGGACAATAGGTAAGCTAATTCTAATGCGACGTTTGAGATGGTTTTTCCCAATTTCCTCCTCAAACAAGAAACCATCACGGATATTGGACACACCATAAAGGAAAAAATAAGCCCCTAATACAAAGAGTTGAAAGACAGAATTTCCTGTAGAGGACAAAAGACTAGTCCCACCAAGAAAAACTAGTACGAGTCCATCTAGTAAGAGACGAAAACGAGGTCGAATTTTGTTTTTGCGGTAGAGAACATAGGTGACAAGGTTAATACTAGCATGAAAAATCTGATAAACTCCAATCACAAGAGCCAAAATATAAATCGGCACATCCGTCGCAAGATTAGAACCTAGCAAATATCCCAGCACTAACAATTTAACCAGTGCAACTCCCAAGGTATCCGTTGACTGGCTTTTTTTGAAAACTCTTAATAGCAAATCTACGACCGTTGCTATCCAAGCTAAAAACAGAACCAGGCGAATAACTGTTACTGGCAACCAAGTCCCCGTGACCATCAAGATGAGACCTAGCAGAACAAACAAGAACCCCTGAGCAAGTAATTTCTTACCTGTCAGACCTAAAGATAGAATTTTCGCCATATAAAAACCTTTCAACAATAAAAATTAAACACTCCGATTAAACTGACTAGTAAATAGCCAACACTACAAACAGCCTGTGCCAGCAACATATGGTGACTAGAAATGACTGTAGTAATGTCACCATCTTGTCTTATGCACTTCTAAAATTTGTTTTATTGATTCGAAAACAAAGCTAATAAAAATTAACTAAACTTGAGAGATAAGTACAATTGAGACGAAAAAATGTATAACCAATTCAACTTGTTAAGGTAAGAAAGCATTATTTCCAATCTATTAATTATTCATCTATTACCTATTATGACACAATATTCCCTATAGTTCAACTTTTACTTGTTTTTATATTACACGGACTAAAAAGTTTTCAACAGTTGATTGCATTTGTTTTAATAAGTTTTAACCTTTCTTGGTTAGATAAAAAAAGAACCATACAGTTTAGAATCTGTATGGTTTTTGCCCCACTTTTGTCCCATTTTTAAATCATGACATTGAAAATACCTAAAATCACTTATATTTCAATATTTTTAATTGCTCTCAATATGAAAGTCCTTTCCAAATCCCTGTAGGGGGCATCTAAATCAACAGGAAAAAGCCTTGATTTACAAGGCTTTTTTGCTTGTCTATAACTGATTTGCCCCACTTTTGTCCCATTTTTAAATCATGACATTGAAAATACCTAAAATCACTTATATTTCAATATTTTTAATTGCTCTCAATATGAAAGTCCTTTCCAAATCCCTGTAGGGGGCATCTAAATACAACAGGAAAAAGCCTTGATTTACAAGGCTTTTTTGTGTATCTGTTCTACTTTTGGTCAACTAATGGATATCAACGGTATAATTTTATGAACACCCTTCCCAGACAGCTCTAATCTGATTGCACTCAAAATTTTTTAAAATTTAAAACAAAAGACTTGCTTTTCTTTTAATTTATGTTATACTTGTTCTTGTATCTGATACAAGTTTATTAAGAGAGGGATTCATATGGATACAAAATTCTCAGTTGCTTTGCATATCTTAACAATGATTAGTGAAAGCAAGGAAACCTTAAGTTCTCAAGCACTAGCTATTAGTGTTGGGACTAACGCTAGTTACATTCGAAAAGTGATTGCCTTATTGAAAAATGCAGATTTGATTCATTCCCAGCAAGGAAAAACAGGTTATCAACTCAGTAAGTCTCCAAAGAAAATGACTTTACTAGAGATCTACTATGCTACTCAAGAAATCAATCACATTAGTTTATTCCCTGTTCATCAAAATAGCAATCCTGATTGCCCTGTTGGAAAACATATCCAAGGAGCAGTTTCACCGCTTTTCGCTAGTGCCGAATCTCAATTAGAGAAGGAATTAGCAAATCAAACTTTAGAAGATGTCATTGACAATCTATATAAACAAGCTAAACAAGTCCGAAACTGATTTGATAACAAGTCAGTTTTTACTGGAAATAACATATACTTGTATCAGATACAGGTATAAAATCATATAGAAAAAGAAAAGAGAAATCACATGAAAGCCGCACAACACACTACTTATAACAAAAACAATATCACACTGAACATCACAGAAATCGCTAAACCAAGTATTACAGACAAACAAGTATTGGTGAAAGTCACCGCAGCCGGTGTTAATCCTCTCGATAACATGATCTCTCGTGGTGAGGTCAAGATGATTGTTCCTTACAAACTTCCTCAAACTGCAGGTAACGAGGTCGGTGGGATCGTTGAAAGCATTGGCAAGCAAGTTGACAACTTTCAGATAGGAGACCGTGTCTTTGGCCGTCTGCCACTTGATCATATCGGCGCCTTTGCAGAATACGTAGCTGTCGATAGCCAAGCCTTAGCCAAGGTTCCAGACTATCTATCAGACGAGGAGGCTGCTTCTGTTCCTCTTACTGCCTTGACCATTATACAGGCTCTTGAACTCATGGGCGCTCAAGCTGGGAAAACGATCTTTATTTCTGGTGGGACTGGTGGTGTCGGTGGAATGGCCATTCCAATTGCCAAGGCCAAAGGTTTGAAGGTCATCACCAATGGAGCTGGAGATAGTGCTGAGCGTGTTCTGAAACTAGGAGCAGATAGATTTATCGATTACAAAACAGAGGATTATACAAAAACTGTTAGCCAGGTTGATTATGTCCTCGATACACTTGGTGGGGCTGAAACTGAAAAACAAATGTCTATCATGAAAAAAGGTGGTCATCTTGTTTCCCTTCGTGCCATGCCAAACGGTGCCTTTGCCAAACGCATGAATCTACCAAAATGGAAACAGATGATTCTTGGCTTAGCAGGTCGCAAATTTGATAAGATGGCGGAAAAATATGGCGTCCACTATCATTTTATCTTTGTAGAAAGCAATGGCGCTCAATTACAAGAGGTAGCTGACCTCTTTAGTAAATTAGAAATCAAACCCTCTATCGATACAGTTTATCCATTTGAAGAGGTAAATAGCGCATTAGACAAGGTCGCTAATGGTCGCTCACGTGGAAAAACAGTCCTCAGCTTTAAGAAATAAAAAGGAAAACACAATGTCATATCTTACAACTAAAAATCAATACATCACTTGGCAATGGATAAGTGGTTCGGAAAAGGTCTAACCAAACGTCAGCAAAGCTTGCCAGGCCTAGCCTACTATCTCATTGAAGTTACAAGTAAAGAGGAACTCCTTATCATTGACCAGCATACACGTGAAGTTGAGGCACCAATCACATGGCTAAACTCAAGAGAGTTAGAATTTAGTGATCCATATGGTTTTGTAACCCGTGTTCGAATAGCCAACAAATCATAGGATAGGGTTTCGATTCAATCTATGATACATCCCGTTTCAAGTTTTTTGATACAAGATTAAAAGGTCTTTCTTTTTATACTTACCTCTGGGCATATACTATTTAAAACAGATCCCAAAATGAATGTAACAAGGATCTCTGCTAATGATAGATATGAAATTTTTTAATATTCAAAAAGACTCCACCTATCTAAAGGAAATCTACCCTAGAGATGGATGGAGTCTTCTTTCACTCACTAATCTAATCGAATAAACATCATTGCGTTAAGCAAAGAGATGAGAGCGACTGTATTGACATTATTGGAATAGATTAGTCTCTTATTTTCAATAGGAGGAATAATAAAATTAGAAATAATGATATCGTAAGGTGAATCTTTTAGGGACTCAAGTGATAACTCTAATTCACTCCAAACTTCCAGTTCAAAATTGTTGCTGCAATAATAAGAAAGTGTTTCCGCTACTGATTTTGCATGATACTGATCAAAATTGCTCATGACTAAAACCTTTAATTTGGGTTGATTTTGTAAAAGATTTAGAACTAAGTGTTTGCTATGGGTGATAAAAGTATAGGATAAATGATTGACTTTCATCGAATTGCAATCCATATCCAAACCCTCTAGATAATGTTCAATTCCTTCCTTCACCTCTGAAACAAATCGAGGAAAAATATTTTGAAAGTTCTTGATTGTATTGCCTTTTTGATCAAACAGGATAAACTCTGTAGATAATTCCTGACGATGCAGATGTGCCGTATTATGTAGATGCCAGATAAGATTGTCCTTATTGTCTATTTGAAGATTATACTCTCTTGATACCTGATCAACTAACTCTCCCAATAATCGATATGATTTTTTTACATAACTGTCTGTTTTGGCATAGCTCAGAAATACTTCTTCATCTATGAAAAACATTTTTTGAAAATAGGATACAAACAGTTGACCTATCACTTCTTTATTCAGAGAGATATGATATTCAGAGTCAAAGCTCGCTACAATGTCTTCGATTCCTTCTGCCTGCATGAAAGATTCTAACAATTCATTGTTAAAAGAATTTTTCTCAACTTCCAAGAAATGACTAAACTTTATTCGATATAAATTCGTAACGAGGAGCAACTTTAGCATTCTTTGAGTTGCGAAATTGACAGGAAATGCTGTTTCTTTATAGACCAGTGCTAACAGCTTACACAAAGGTTCTACTGAAAAATCTTCAAAAGGCCATTCAAAGAAATAATATTTCTCTGAAAAATACTGAGCAAAAAAGTAACGGATATCAATCTCATTTCCTGTGATTCGAACTGGATTAAGGTTAATTTCAAAACGATATTGTTTCTTAATAATTTTATTAATATGACTGATGATACGGTAAAGAGAGGAAGAACTGATATAAAACTCTTTGCAAATACTATCAGTATCACATCCTTCATTAAAAAAGATAAATTCTAAAATTGAAAAGTGGGTTGAATGCTTAAAAAAATGATGATAGACCATCTCAATATCACTATCATCAGTATTAATGATACGGATGCCGTTTGTTGAGGAATGAAATATCAAGTCAGGAAAAGAAGACCTGACATGGGACAAGTCATCTTTTACAGAACGTTCTGTACAGTGCAATAATTCTGCTAGTTCTGAAATATGAAACCAGCGTTTGTTTTCAAATAGTAATTCTAATAATTCTAATTGTCTGTGACTTTTTTTCGATAATAAATCTCTCATGGATAGCTTTTCTTTCTTTATAATAAACTGAAGGATTGTCTTTCAATCTTCATGCAATTATACCACATGGAGTGTATTTATCCTCTTACAACGACTTTTGCTTGTCATAAAAAGACTAGTCTAATCCCTTAGAAACCCAGTAGCTTCAAGATTTTCTTATTTATTTGTATCTAAAGTACATGTTTACAGTACGGTTTTTAAGACGAACTATTATGTTTCCAAGTTGAAATACTATATAATTAGTTCAATCAAAGAAATTGACTCTTTGATTTAGAAATAGAAAAGGAGGATACACTATGTTGTGGTCCATTATTGTAGGAGGTCTTATTGGTCTCATCGCAGGTGCAATCACTAAAAAAGGTGGTTCAATGGGATTGATTGCAAATATCTTTGCAGGTCTTATCGGTTCGTCTGTAGGGCAATCACTTCTAGGAAGCTGGGGACCTTCATTGGCTGGAATGGCTATTATTCCGTCAATCGTTGGTGCTGTGATTGTTGTTGCAGTCGTTTCATTTCTATTTGGTAAAAAATAAGCATTACCTAATAAGAAATTAAAAGTGATAAGCCATAATTTTGAATACTGTAGACGGGTAAAATTATGGTTTAAAGCTTTTCAATTGAAAGGATTTAATATGTCAAAATCAAAGAAAATATTGTTACTTATTTTCTGTATCTTAATCTTGACTATTTTCCTTCCTATTCTCATAGATTATCATCAGGTCAGTGATTTAGGGATCCACTTATTCAGTTGGAGAGAACTCTACGCTGAATTCCTGATTGCTAGATATGTCTTTTGGGGGACACTTGTCCTATCTGTTTTAGTTTTAATTTCAATGTTAGTGATACTCTTTTATCCTAAACAATATCTAGAGATTCAATTAGAAACTCAAGAAGATACATTAAAACTAAAAAATTCAGCTATCGAAGGCTTTGTTCGATGTTTGGTTATTGATCATCAGTTGATGAAAGAACCAACGGTCCATGTAAATAGCCGCAAAAATAAATGTTTCGTTACTGTAGAAGGGAAAATTCTTCCTTCAGACAACATCTCAAATCGATGTCTAGTCATTCAGAATGAAATAACTCATGGATTAAAGCAGTTCTTTGGTATTGAACGTGAGGTAAAACTTGAAGTTAAAGTAAAAGAATTTGAACCTCGAAAAACGACCAAAAAGACTGTTAGTCGTGTAAAGTAAGGAAGTAAAAATGGAATGGTTTAAAAAATATCAGTATCCAATCATTGCAGGTTTAGTAGGTGTCATTCTCGCTTGCTTTATCCTATCCTTTGGCTTTTTCAAAACACTATTTGTACTAATTTGTGGAGCCCTAGGAGCATTTGCTGGATACTATGTTAAGGAAAAATATTTAAATAAATAAAGGAGTCTCGTATGTCAAACGTAGATAAAAATGTAGAAAAAAAAGATGTTGCTGTTGTTTCTCAAGATGTTAAAGGGGAACTCACTTATGAAGACAAAGTCATCCAAAAAATCATTGGTCTTTCACTTGAAAAAGTACCTGGACTTTTGGATGTGGATGGAGGATTCTTCTCTAATCTAACAGAAAAAATTATCAATACAGATAATGTCACTCATGGTGTCAATGTTGAAGTTGGGAAAGAACAAGTTGCAGTTGACTTGAACATTGTTGTTGAATACCAAAAGAATGTTCCTGCTTTGTACAAGGAAATCAAAGATGTTGTCGTATCACAAGTTACAAAAATGACGGATCTAGAAGTTGTTGAAGTCAATGTGAATGTTGTTGATATCAAAACGAAGGAACAGCATGAAGCAGATTCAGTAAGCCTTCAAGACCGAGTAACTGACGTGGCTTCTTCAACAGGAGAATTTGCTTCAGAACAATTTGAAAAAGTGAAATCTGGTATCGGTTCAGGTGTTGCTGCTGTTCAAGAAAAAGTAGGCGAAGGTGTTGAAGCCGTTAAAGGCGAAACAAATGAAAAAGCTCGCGTACACTAATTCATCTGGTCTAAATCAATCAATTTAAAGGAGGCAGAATCATGTCAACAGAAGAAAAATTAAATCAAGCAAAAGGTTCCATTAAAGAAGGTGTCGGCAAAATGATTGGCGATGAAAAAATGGAAAAAGAAGGAACAGCTGAAAAAGTTGTTTCTAAAGTAAAAGAAGTTGCCGAAGATGCTAAAGACGCAGTCGAAGGCGCTATTGAAGGTGTTAAAAACATGCTTCACAAAGACGAAAAATAAGACTAAAAGTTAGCTGACCTTTTCATCTATAGTAGTCAAAAAGAGGACCGCAAATGTCCTCTTTTTTCGTAGATCGGATTCTAAACACGTTTCCCAATTTTCGTTAAAAGGAATTGTCAACAGGAAGAGCCTTGGAATCAAGGCTTTTTGCTTGTTTAAAATAATATGGCTCCTTTTAAAGATACAACATTTAAAAGGTTACACACTAATAGACTGACTTACTTATCCACCACCTGTGCTTCAAATTGGGCTGGTTGGTTGTCTACATTGGTAATGCTTATCGTGTAGGGCTTGTTATTGGTGGCATCAAACACTTTTTCACCTTGGTAATTCACAACAACTCCATCTTTTACTAAATAAATATCTGGTTGGGTGTTTGGAAGTTCTTCATCCTCCTCGTCCAAACCATGGCTTTTTATAATTTTTTGTCCCTCTACTTCAGAGTAAACATCACCAGTTCTCTCACTCCAAACACTTGAGCCAGTTAATTTAATTCTGCTTGAATCATTTTTCTTCAAGATGAAGATTGAATAGTATTCCAAATCTTGTGTTCTGTGATTTACTCTTAAGTTGACGGATTGACCTGGTTGAAGAGTGTATTTGCCATAGTTCAAAACTGAAAAGACAAACTAGACTAGCAGCAAACTATACAAGACTCCTATAAAGATTCGTGAGCGCCTACTTTTAAACAAACGTAAAAGTAACACAAAAGAGACAATAAAGAGCAATTCTGTAAACATTCTTGTCCCTCCTTTCTCACAATCATTGACATCCTGAACAGAGTCTCGCATCCATTTCTCACTAGTAACATCAAGCATACAAAGTCTGATACATCTTATCTAGAAAAGATTTCAACTCTTTTTGAACAATCTTTAACAAGCGTTCTTCTTCGGCTTGAGATATCGTCGCACTTTCTTTATTTTGATTCCTAATATAAGAATAGTAACTACGTTTTAGGGTTAATTGATGATCTAAAATATAGTAGGCATTTATTTTTTCCTCATTTACCATTGTTTCAAATAAAACAGAGACTTATCCCTGCCAGGATTCAACATTTTCAAATCGATGTCTCCTTTTATCCCTATGGAGTCAATCCCTCCATCCAAGCGAATAGCTCTATCGGAAGGAACAATATAGCCAGCTTTTCGCATGTCAGACGCATATTTTCCTGAATCCATTAAATGTTGTAAGACTGCTATATTATCCTTTTCTTCAAAGGAAGCCTTTAGTTGGAACTGTTTTGGTGGTTTTGATACAGAAAATAAAGATTGATACCAACAACTAAGGCAATTACAGAAGCGAGCAAGATTCGTATTTTTCTACATCTCGACATGTTTATCTCCTCTATCTAAGAAATCGTAGAAATCTTGTTTCCAATTTTAAAAGGCAACTTCCTTATCCTTGGATATCCTTGGGACTCTAACTCAAGTGACTGCTATCTACCCTTTTTCATGATGTATTTTCGTATAGGTGTTTCAACCATTTGAACGATTTCAAATCCTTCTTTTTGGTAAAGATTGTAAGCTTTTTGATTTGCCTCGTAGACATTTAGAGAAATAGTATCTATGTCTTCATTTTCAAATGCCAAACTAACAAACTTCCTTAAAGCCTGGCTACCTAAGCCTTGTCCCTGTTTCTGGGGATTGATAAAAAATCTCCCGATATGAAGATTCCTGTCTTCTAGCCTGATTTTCTGGATAAGCCCCACAAACTCTTGTCCATCAAAGATTGAAAAGATTCCTTCTAAATCTTGCAAGACTTGAATGGTTAAGGGAAAAGGAATCATTGGTCCCATCCATTGTTCTTGAAAGGATTTGCCAAGGGAGTTGGACCATTGGCATACGAGCTGAGCATTTTCTACGCTTACCTTTTCTTCAAAACGCATTGTCATATTTTCCTCACCATCTTATCTATGTTTCTCCATTATACTACTTCTCCTATTTTTTACGAATAGATAAGTATGATTGATCTTTATTTTTTTCTTGTCGGGAGCATTCTCGCTTCCTTTCTCGGTTTGGTCATTGACCGTTTCCCTGAGCAATCCATTATTCGACCAGCTAGCCACTGCGATTCCTGTCAGACTCGCTTGCGTCCCTTAGATTTGATTCCGATTATCTCTCAATTGATTGGTCGCTTTCGCTGTCGCTACTGCAAGGTTCGCTATCCTGTCTGGTATGCCCTCTTTGAACTAGGCTTAGGAATCCTCTTTCTAGCTTGGTCTTGGGGCTGGCTTTCCTTGGGTCAAGTCATCCTGATCACTGCTGGCTTGACCTTGGGTATCTATGACTTTCGCCATCAGGAGTATCCCTTACTGGTCTGGATGACTTTCCATCTAGTCCTAATGGCCTGCTCTGACTGGAATCTGGTTATGATTTTCTTCCTTGCCCTTGGAATCATAGCCCATTTTATCGATATCCGCATGGGAGCAGGGGATTTTCTATTTCTGGCTTCTTGTGCTCTCGTCTTTAGTGTGATAGAGTTGCTGATCTTGATTCAGTTTGCTTCTGCGACGGGGATCCTAGCCTTTCTCCTCCAAAAGAAAAAGGAAAGACTTCCTTTTGTGCCTTTCCTCTTGCTAGCTGCTTGTATGATTATTTTTGGTAAGCTACTGCTTGTTTGATAAAGTCCTCAATCGGCTCTCCTTGGTGGAGAGCTTTTACGATTTTTGAACCGACGATAACGCCATCAGACACTGCATTGAAACGTTCTACATCGGCTTGACTAGATACACCAAAACCTGTCAAGACTGGGATATCGGCCACTTGATGAAGTTGCGCCAAGTGCTTGTCCAAGTCTGCGCGGTAATTGCCAGATTTCCCTGTCACCCCATTGATGGCAACTGCATAGACGAAGCCTTCCGCCCTTTCAATCAACTCTTTCTGACGCTCAATCCCTGTGGTCAAACTTACTAAAGGAATCAAAACAATGTCTGTATCTGCCAAAAATGGTTCTACAAAGTTGGCATGCTCATGAGGCAGATCTGGGATAATCAAGCCCTTAACCGCTGTATCAGCCAAATCTTTGACAAAATTCTCCACACCATACTGAAAGAGGGGGTTAAAGTAGGTCATGATGACAAGTGGAACCTCTGTTTCAATGGTTTTCAAGGTTTCAACTAAAGCCTGGGTAGAGGTCCCGTGGGCTAGACTGCGCAAGCCAGCTTCTTCGATAACAGGTCCATCTGCAACAGGGTCTGAAAAGGGAATGCCCACTTCAATGGCAGAGACACCCAAATCTTCTAAAAAGTGGATTGTTTCTCCTAGTCCATCCAAACCTTTCTCATGGTCTCCAGCCATAATATAAGGAACGAAAATTCCTTTTCCAGCTGCTTTTATAGCATTCAATTTTTCTGTTAGAGTCTTAGGCATGACCTTCTCCCTTCTTTGCTGCTTCAGCTTCCAAGCGGTCTTTGACTTGAACTACATCCTTGTCCCCACGACCTGATAGACAGACAATCATGGATTTGTCTGGTCCAAGTTCTTTGGCCAATTTCACTGCAAAAGCGATAGCATGACTCGATTCCAAGGCTGGGATAATCCCTTCCACACGAGACAAGAGTTGGAATCCTTCCAAGGCTTCCTCGTCAGTCACAGGAACATAGCTGGCACGTTTGATATCATGATAGTGAGAGTGTTCTGGACCGATACCAGGATAGTCCAAACCTGCTGATATAGAGAAGGCTTCAAGAATTTGACCATTGGCATCTTGGAGCACATCCATAAGAGAACCATGGAGAACACCTGGACGTCCCTTGGTCAAGGTCGCTGCGTGATGCTCTGTATCTACACCAAGTCCAGCTGCTTCAGCCCCATACATGGCTACTGACTCATCTTCTACAAAGGGTTGGAAGAGTCCGATAGCATTAGAACCACCACCAACACAGGCTACTAGTGCATCTGGCAAATCTTGACCTATCAAGTCACGGTACTGTTGTTTAGCCTCTCGCCCGATGACACTTTGGAAGTCACGAACGATTTCTGGGAAAGGATGAGGTCCCAAGGCAGAACCAAGGATATAGTGGGTATCATCGATATTTGCCACCCATGAACGAAGGGCTGCATTAACTGCATCCTTGAGCACGCGCGAACCATCTGTCACGGCCTCGACCTTGGCTCCCAAAAGCTCCATACGGAAGACATTAAGGGCTTGGCGTTTAACATCTTCCTCACCCATGTAGATAGTACATTCCATGTTAAAGAGGGCTGCAGCTGTTGCAGTTGCCACACCGTGCTGACCAGCACCTGTTTCAGCGATAATTTTCTTTTTGCCCATGCGTTTAGCGAGAAGAACTTGTCCCAAGGCATTGTTAATCTTGTGTGCACCTGTATGGTTGAGGTCTTCCCGTTTGAGATAAATCTTGGCTCCACCAATATGCTGGGTCAAGTTTTTTGCGTAGTAAAGAGGTGTTTCACGTCCTACATACTGGCGTAAGAGCTGGTTTAATTCCTCTTGGAAACTTGGGTCCGCCTGACTTTCACGGTAGGCCTTCTCCAACTCCAAAACTGCTGTCATCAGTGTTTCTGGGACGAAACGTCCGCCGAATTTTCCGTAAAATCCATCTTTATTTGGTTCTTGATATGCCATGCTTTACCCTCTCTATAAATCTTCTAATCTTTTCATAATCTTTTTGTCCATCTGTCTCCACTCCACTCGATACATCTACTGCATAGGGAGTAAAGTGTTGAATTGCTTTTACTACATTATCTTCATTAAGGCCACCTGCGATAAAGAAGGGCTGAGCTAGTCCTGTCGTATCCAATTTCCCCCAGTCAAAGGTCTGACCACTCCCTGCCACAGGGGCATCAAAGAGTAGATAGTCTGCCTGAGAATTGGGTACATGCCCCTCTCCATCCACCTGCACGGCCTGAATGCTGGCACAAGGTAAATCCTCAAACAAATCATCCCCTACCTGACCATGAACTTGTACCAAGTCCAAGCCAACTTTGTCAATCGCTTCTAGCAGTTCTGCCCGACTTGGTGAAACAAATACACCAACCTTTTTAACGTCTGAAGGAATGAGCTTTGCCAGCTCAGCAGCCTGATCCAAGGTCACCTGTCTTTTACTAGGTGCAAAGACAAAACCGATGTAGTCTGCCCCTGCTGAAACGGCTGTCTCTACCGCTTCTTTGGTCGATAGCCCACAAATCTTAACCTTTGTCAATCTGTAACTCCTTGATTCTCTGGGCCACATCTTCCGCCTGCATGAGAGCTGTCCCAACTAAAATTCCGTTAAAGTATGGTGCTACTCGTTCCGCATCCTGCCTTGTGAAAATAGCAGATTCAGAAATGTAATAACGATCTTCCTTAAAGTGTTGGGCCAAGTCTACACTAGTCTGCAAGTCGACTTCAAAGGTGGTCAAGTTGCGGTTATTGACCCCAATAATCTCAGCACCAAGTCTGTGGGCCACTTCCAGTTCAGCTATATTGTGGGTTTCCACCAAGACTTCCAGACCAAGCTCTGTCGCGTAGTCGTAAAGTCCCTTGAGACGTTCTTCTGACAAGGCAGCGACAATAAGCAAGATAACTGTCGCGCCGGCATTGCGAGCACGGATGATTTGCTTTTCATCGATGATAAAGTCCTTGTTGAGCGTTGGAATGTTTACCTGACTGGAGATCTCTCGTAGATAATCCAAATGCCCTTTAAAGAAAACTTCATCTGTCAAAACCGAAATCATCACTGCGCCGTTTGCTTCATAAGTCTGGGCCTGTTGCACAATATCCACATCGAGATTGATATCTCCCAGACTAGGGCTAGCTTTCTTGACTTCAGCGATTACCTGCAAACGGTCACGGTGATTCTTCAAAAATTCTGCTAAGCGATAGGTCTGGCGCAAGGGCTGGACTTCCTCCAGCTCCATCTGCTCGACTTCATGCGCCTTCTGCTCTAAAATTCGTGCTAAAAATTCCTGACTCATTTTTGGTACTCCTGTAACAGTCTGAGTTTTTCAAGGGCCTTGCCACTAGCAATCACTTGACGAGCCAAGGCAACTCCTTCCTTGATACTAGCTACCTTACCATTAGCATAGAAACCAAGACCAGCATTCAAGACTGTCGTTTCCAAAAATGGACTTGGTTCGTTTTGAAGAACGCTAAGCAAAATCTCTGCATTTTCCTGAGCATTTCCTCCTCGAATGTCTTCGATAGCGTAGCCTTCCATTCCCAAATCCTCTGGAGTGAAGCTTGACAAGGTGATTTCGCCATTTTCAAGAAGAGCAATCTTGGTTGTTCCATTCAAGCCAGCTTCATCAAGCCCTTCTGGTCCAGCAACCACGATGGCACGTTTGCGACCCATATTTTTCAATACCTGAGCTGTACTTTCTAGCAGCTCTGGACGACTAATGCCTAGCAACTGTGTTTCCAAGGCCATTGGATGAATCAGGGGACCAGTAAAGTTCATAATCGTTGGAATTCCCAACTCCAAACGAGCTGGCATGATGTATTTCATAGCTGGGTGCATATTTTTAGCAAAGAGAAAGACGATTCCAGTTTTATCAAATACCTTACCTAGTTCAGCTGGTTTGAGGTCTAGGTTGATGCCCAAGGCTTGAAGGACATCTGCCGAACCCGATTTAGAAGAAATCGAACGGTTACCGTGTTTTGCCATGTGAACACCACCACCAGCCAAGACAAAGGCTGCAGTTGTGGAGATGTTAAAGCTGAAAGACTTGTCGCCTCCTGTACCACAGTTGTCCATGGCGTCATGAATTTCAGTTGGAATATGTTGGGCATGCCCTCTCATGACTTGGGCAATGGCTGTGCGTTCTTCAGGAGTTTCTCCCTTCATCTTAAGGGCCAATAGGAGAGAAGCAATCTGTGCTTCAGTTACACGCCCAGTTACGATACGCTCAATGACATCCGTCATTTCCACACCTGATAAATTTTCAAATTTTGCTAGTTTTTCAATAATCTCTTTCATCCTAGTTTCCTCACTTTACAATCTTCTCGATAAAATTCCGAATAGAAGACAATCCATCTGGCGTTCCAATGCTCTCTGGATGGTACTGGAAACCATAAATCGGTAGGTTTTTATGTTGAATCCCCATGATGGCTTGGTCATCAGTCGAACGAGCTGTCACTTCAAAGTCTTCAGGCATTTCTTCAATCAAAATACTGTGGTAACGCATGACTGGACGACCATCCTCAATACCTTGATAGAGAACAGAAGGCGCTTCAAAGCTGATATGGCTTTGTTTCCCATGCATGACTTTGGGAGCCAAACCTAGCTTACCACCAAAGACTTCTGCAATGGCTTGATGCCCCAAACAAATCCCTAGAATCGGCTTCCTACCTGCAAAGTCTCGAATCATGCCTTCCATCTTTCCAGCATCCACTGGCCAACCAGGACCGGGAGAAAAGACCAGACCATTTGCTTTTTCAGCTTCTTCATACAGCTTGGGATCATCATTTCTCAAAACCTGCACTTCTGCAAAATTCCCGATGTATTGGGCCAAGTTATAGGTAAAGGAATCATAGTTATCAATCAATAAAATCATGGTCTTAGTTCTCCAATTCTAGTCATAGATTTAGCCTTATTAATGGTTTCTTGGTATTCGTTTTGGGCGATAGAGTCATAGACAATCCCTGCCCCAGCCTGCACATAGGCTGTTTGATTTTTGAGAATCATTGTTCGGATGGCGATGGCCAAATCCATATCACCCGTCGCAGACAAGTAGCCGATTGCTCCTGCGTATACGCCTCGTTTTTCCGTCTCCAGTTCATAGATGCGTCTCATGGCCCGAATCTTTGGTGCTCCTGAAACTGTTCCAGCTGGAAGTGTAGCTTTCAAGGCATCCATGGCAGTGAGGTCTGGAAGCAAACGTCCCTTGACCACGCTGGTCAAATGCATGACATAGCGGAAAAGCTCCACTTCCATATACTTGGTGACTTGGACACTTGCCGTTTCAGAGATACGACCAATATCATTACGTCCCAAGTCTACCAACATCCGATGTTCTGCTGTTTCCTTCTCATCAGACAGGAGGTCTGTCGCCAAGGCCTTGTCCTCTTCATCCGTAGCTCCTCTTGGTCGCGTACCTGCAATCGGATTGGTTGTCACGATGCCATTTTTGACAGAAACCAAACTTTCAGGACTGGCACCGATGATTTGATAATCCCCAAAATCATAGAAATAGAGGTAATTAGAAGGATTGGTCACGCGGAGATTTCTGTAGAAGTCAAATGGATTTCCAGTAACTTCTGCTGAGAAGCGTTGACTGAGCACGCATTGGAACATGTCTCCATTACGAATCAAGTCGCGAGTTGTTTCGACCATTTCCTCAAACTTCTGAGGAGCGATATGGGGTTTGAAGTTCAGCGGAGATAGATCCAAATCTTCAAATTCATTTGGAGCAGGAATGCGTAATTCCTCAAGCACTTGCTTCAAGGCTTTTTCCAAGTCTTCTTGACTGCGCTCGCTGTAAAGAGCATCTTCGATGACATGGATTTTTTCCTTCTTGTGGTCAAAAACCATGTAGCTCTCATAGACAAAGAAATGCATATCTGGCGTTCCAATTGTATCCTCAGGGATTTGACCAATTTCTTCATAGAGCGAAATCATATCGTAACCGACAAAGCCAATAGCTCCCCCACCAAAAGGTAGGTCTGAATGATGCTGGCTCTTATGAGTTACTTCATAAAGGTAATCCAAGGGATCCCGATCAATCACTTGGCCATTTTGAGAAAGGACTCCATTTTCAAACTTAATCTCAAAAACCGGATTATAGGCTAGGATAGAAAAACGAGCGGTTTCCTTGTCTCTCGGAATACTTTCTAAGATAACCTTGTGTTGTCCCTTTAGGCGCATATAAGCCAAGATTGGTGATAAGACATCTCCATGAATGATTCGTTCCATTGTAATTTCCCTTTCAGTTCTAATTCTAGTCCGTGGCGACTGTATGAAAAATCCCCACGCAAAATAACTTGCGTGAGGACGAAATTCGCGGTGCCACCTCAATTATAGGATTTCTCCTATCTCTCATTCCTGTCTCAGAACTTTCCTATAACAGGCTGTGCGATAAAGGGCACTCCCCTGAGAATTATGTTTTCTTCTCTCGTTTCAGATGGACCCAACCTTACAGCTTTCTCTGCTTGTTTCCAGCAACCACAAGCTCTCTGTGAGAGAAAAGACTGTAATTTTTCCATCTCTTATTTTTTAGCTTCCAGGTAGTCTGCAATCGCAGCTACGTCCTTGTCTCCACGACCAGAGACATTGATGATGATAATCTCATCCTTACTTAGTTTCGGTGCACGTTTAACCGCTTCTGCGATAGCGTGCGAACTTTCGATCGCTGGGATAATCCCTTCTGTCTTGCTGAGAAGGAGCAAGGCTTGAACAGCTTCTTCATCTGTCGCTGCTACGTATTCTACGCGGCCTGAATCTTTAAAGTAGGCGTGTTCTGGGCCAACCCCTGGATAGTCCAAACCAGCTGAGATAGAGTAAACTGGAGCCAGCTCTCCATCTTCCTTAAAGACTGCATAGGTCTTCATACCATCGACAATTCCGACACTACCCTTTGTCATAGTGGCTGCATGCTTGTCTGTATCCAGTCCGTGACCGGCAGCTTCTACTCCTACCAATTTGACTTCTTCATCAGTCACATACTGTGAAAAAGCTCCAATGGCATTCGAACCACCACCCACACAAGCAATGACGTAGTCTGGTAAACGGCCTTCTTTTTCCAAGATTTGACGGCGAGATTCTTCACTGATGACCTTTTGGAATTCATGAACAATGGTAGGATAAGGATGAGGGCCTACAGCAGATCCCAAAACGTAGAAGGCTTCAAGGTCATTCATCCATGCTCCAAAGGCTGCATCGACCGCATCCTTGAGAGTTCGTGTCCCCGTTTCAACTGCGTGAACGGTCGCTCCCATCATCTCCATACGGAAAACATTGAGACGTTGACGCTCCACATCTTCTGCCCCCATGTAGACATCACAGGCCATACCAAACTTGGCTGCAGCAGCTGCTGTCGCAACACCGTGCTGACCAGCTCCTGTTTCTGCAATCACTCTTTTTTTGCCCATACGTTTGGCAAGAAGAATTTGTCCTAAAACATTGTTGAGCTTGTGAGAACCAAGGTGATTAAGGTCTTCGCGCTTGAGATAAATCTTAGCTCCACCTAGGTGGTCTGTCAAACTTTCCGCAAAATAAAGCGGTGTTTCGCGACCAGAATAATCCTTCAAGTAATGGTGAAATTCTGCCAAAAATTCTGGATCATCCTTGTATTTGTCAAATGTCACTTCCAACTCATCCAACAGAGTCTGAATCGGCTCCGGTACAAAACTACCACCAAATTGTCCAAAATAACCTTTAGTTGTCATAAAATTTTTCCTCTTTCCATATTAATCCGGCCGTTTTGTTTGCTTTTAGTAGTAGGCAAGGAGCTGCAGATAGAACTCAAATTCATCAAAGCGACTTAAGGCCCTAATAAAAGATAAACAAAATGACCGAAAGAAAAAAGCCCACACACAGATTGGATTCTGTGTGAGGGCGTTGGTAACGCGGTGCCACCTCAATTATAAAGGGACTATTCCCCTTTACATCTCTGCCTTGTCTAACAACAAGTTGCACTGTAAGGTGTGCGCACCGAATTTTCATTGTTTCAAATTCATTTTTAAAATCAGCCCACTTTCACTACTTCCAACCACCTGTTCACAATCACCACAGGCTCCCTGAAGATCAAAAATAGTTACTTTTCTGATTTGTTGAGAATATTATATGCTATTGTCCGCTTTTTGTCAAGATTTTTTATTATTTTTTTCCAGAACCGAGGATTTCTTCAGAAATTCTTACCAAAGTCTGAACGATGTAATCAACTTCCTCATCGCTTAATTTTGTATGAAGAGGAAGCGTAATTTCATTTTCAAAGAAGGCATAGGCTCTTGGATAATCTGCCATATCGAAACCAAGATTCTTATAGGCTGTCAAGAGAGGAAGCGGTTTATAGTGTACATTACTTGCAATTCCTGCTTTGGCCAATTCTTGGATGATAAGGTTGCGTTCTTCTAAACTTGCTCCTTCTACATGGGTGATGTAGAGGTGGCGTGAAGATTCGACAGTATCAGTCTTGTGTGCCAGTGGGTGAATACGAGTACCTGCAAAACCACGATCATAGCGGTCCACGATGTCCTTGCGACGTTGTAGCAAAGCTGGGTAACGATCCAATTGTACCAAACCAATCGAAGCCATGATATCGGTCATATTGCACTTGTAGGCTGGTGTGACGATATCGTATTCCCATGAACCCAATTGCATCTTGGCAAGAGCATCCTTTGTTTGACCGTGAAGGGAAAGGATTTGGAACTCCTTGTACATCTCTTCGTCGTCAATCGCTGGATTGGCTTTCCAAGTCGCACTTCCTCCCTCAGCAGTTGTAAAGTTCTTAACGGCATGGAATGAGAAGGAAGTAAAGTCAGCGATAGATCCAGCTGGTTGTCCTTTGTAAGTAGATCCCAAAGCATGAGCACTATCAGAGACAATCACGATACGGTTAAAGGCCTTTTGCCACTTGCTAGCAGCTGTAAAGAGATCCCGTTTTTTCTCCACGACTTGGAACAAACGGTCATAGTCGCAAACAATCCCTGCAAGCTCAACCGGAATAATCACCTTAGTCTTTTCAGTAATGGCTTGCTCTAGCAAGTCATAGTCCATTTCAAAAGTATCTTCTTGGATATCCACCATGACAGGTGTCGCTCCTACGTGTGTGATGACACTGCATGAAGCTGTATAAGTCATAGCTGGAACGATGACTTCATCACCTGGTCCCACTTCCAAAACACGTAAAATCAACTCAAGAGCCGCAGTCGCAGAGTTGAGGCAGACAGTCTTAGGCGTCTGTGTGTATTGGGACAAGCGACGCTCCAGTTCTTTTGTCTTAGGACCTGTTGTGATCCAACCAGAACGAAGGGTATCCGCTACTTCAGCAATTTCAGCTTCGGTAATATCGGGTGGTGAAAATGGAATATTGTAATTTGGCATTGATTTGCTCCTTTTATCTGTACTCATTTTCTCATGACTACTTTATTTTAGCACTTCAAACACGGTTTGAAACATGATTTTGATGTCTCCAAGGAAACTAAACTCTCGGAGATAGGCGAGGTTATAGCGCATCTTTTCAGGAAGGACATGCTCTACATAGGCTTGGTCAACTGACAGACCTTTCTCCGTCATTTGACTGATGATAGTATCCTCATCCTTGTAGTTGATGCTGGCTGGAGAGGTGATTCCTGCTGGCAAGAGCAAGGTCGCCATCATTTCAGAGCTATACTGCTCGGTGTAACGTGGCACTTCAGGTCGCGTGCCGACAAAAGACATTTCGCCTTTAAGGACATTGACCAGCTGAGGCAGTTCATCCAAGCGCACACGACGAATGAAATTTCCCACTTTGGTAATGCGACTGTCGTTAGCTGAAGTCACCAGACTTCCTTTTTTATCCGCATCCGTCACCATAGTACGGAACTTCCAAATCTTGAACGGACGGTTGTACTGGGTCACGCGCTCTTGCTTGTAAATGACAGGTCCCTTGCTATCCAACTTGATCCAAATGCTCAAGATAAGAAAGATGGGAGAAGTCAAAACTAGCAAAAACAAGGCCAGAACCCAATCCAGGAAACGCTTGAAAATCAGCGAACCCTTCCTTTTAGAGACGAGCTGGTAGTAAGACTCAACCTCGCTTGATTGCATCTCCACGGGCAAGTCTTCCCATTTCAGCATGCTGTTTCTCCTTTGTTTTTATTATACTATTTGTCAACATTTTTCATTATACCACAAAATGGAAAAGGCGGTGCAAGAAATCTGTAATTTAAAGGAATTCTTCTTTAGGTAAGAGCCCCTGCCTGCAAGCTATACATCTTGTGATAGGTTCCTCCCAAAGCCAAGAGTTCCTCATGGGTTCCACTCTCGATGATACGCCCCTTGTCCAAGACGTAGATGCAGTTGGCGTCCTGGATGGTCGAAAGGCGATGAGCAATAGCAATAGTTGTCCGCCCCTGTCTCATCTTGGCTAGGGAATCTTGAACCAAACTTTCTGTTTCAGAGTCAATATTGGCTGTCGCTTCATCCAAAATCAGGACTTTAGGCTGACTGGCGACAGTTCTGGCAAAGGCAAGAAGCTGGCGCTGGCCAGTAGAAAAACTCGAGCCACGCTCAGACACAGGTGCATCATAACCCTGTGGAAGGTCCTGAATAAAGGAATCTGCATCGACAAAGGCAGCCGCAGCCTGTACCTCTTCATCACTAAGATCTTGGTACATGGCGATATTGGACTTGATAGTCCCGTGATAGAGGAAGGGATCCTGCAAGACCAAACCGATGTTTTTTCTCAGCTCTTCCTGACTGTAGTCTCTAATATTCACATCATCCAAAAGAACGCGGCCTGACTGAAATTCATAAAAACGCATGAGGACATTGATAATGGAAGATTTCCCAGAACCTGTATGTCCTACAAAGGCAATGGTTTCACCCTTGTTAACTGAAAAGGAAATGTCATCCAGGATCGGATGTTTCCCGTCATATGAGAAACACACATGTTCAAAACGGATATTGCCTTCTTTGACTTTAGCTTGCCCATCTTTTTGAAGAGGCTCATAGGTCCTCTCATCAATCAAGGCAAAGACACGGCCTGCAGATACCATGGATGTTTGAAGGGTTGAAAAGTTTTGCGTCACCTCAATTAAGGGATCAAAGAGACGGTTGATGTACTGGATAAAGGCATACATAGTTCCGGCCGTTATCCCGATAGAAAAACCACGGTAACCAAAGTAAGCCATCAAAACGGCGTAGCCTAGCAGTTTCAGCAAACTCATGGCAGGTCTCAAAAAGAGGGCATCCAAGGCCACAGAACGGTTGGCATAGACCAAGTGTTCTTGGTTGATTTCATCAAATTCTGCCTGCAGGCGCTTCTCTTGATTAAAGGCCTGGATAATCCTGATTCCCTCGATATTCTCTGCCAGCTTACTATTGATATCTGACAAGAGACTTCTGGTTTTCTCGATGATTTTCACTGACTTTTTCCGGTAGAGATTGACCAACAGAAAAATCAAGGGTAGAAAGAGCAAGACTAAAGCTGTCAAACGAAAATCCAGCACCAACATGGTATACAGAGTTGTCAGAAAGATGAAAACTGCTGAAATAAAGCTGGATAAAATCCCTGAAAACATATCACTGATGGTCTCGGTATCATTGGTCAAACGAGAAACGATGGAGCCTGCTGGCGTCTTGTCAAAATAAGACATGCCGAGTTTCTCCATATTGGCAAAGGCATCGCGACGAATATCTCTGACAATACTGTAGGACACCCGCGCAAAGAGAAGATTTCCGACATACTGGACCAGAGTTTGTAGGATATAGAGGCCATAGTAGGCCAGCAAAACGGTCACGGCCAGTTGATTAAGATTGCTGAGGTACTGGTCAATAAAGTGGGAAGCCACAAGGGGAATGACACTTTTAATGACCGTAGTCGCAAGGAGAAAACTGAGTGCCAAAAAGGTCAGGAGGCCATAGGGCTTGAGATAGGACATCAAGCGCTTCAATACAGCCCATTGTTCTTTCTTATTCTGCATCTTCTTCTCCTTTCATTTCCAACTGCTGAGACTGGTAGGTTTGGGCATACCAGCCATCTAGAGCTAGCAGGTCTTCGTGTGTACCGCGTTCTATGATTTGGCCATTTTGCAGAACCAAAATCAGATCTGCATGTACAACTGCACTGAGGCGATGGGCTGTGATAATGGTTGTCTTATCCTTCCGCGTCTCCTTGAGATTGTCGATGATTGCATACTCCGTCTTGGCATCCACGGCGGACAAGGAATCATCTAAAATCAAAATATCAGGGTCTAAAATCATAGCCCGACTCATTGCCAGACGTTGCTTTTGACCACCTGAGAGACTGACTCCTTTTTCACCTATCAGCGTATCAAATCCCTGAGGCATGTCTACAATATCTTGGTAAACTTGAGCTAGCTTTGTCGCTTCCTCGACCGCTGAAAGGGGCAAATTAGGATTGCCGAAGCGGATATTGTCTAAGATAGAGGTCGCAAAGAGGAACTGGTCCTGAGGGACATAGCCCATGAGACCACGAAGGTCTGTCAGACGATAGTCCCGAATATCGTGACCGTTTAGATAAATAGCTCCCTTATCCACATCGTATTCACGCAAGAGGAGCTTAATCAAGGACGTTTTCCCAGAGCCTGTCTGTCCAACCAAGCCCAGAGTTTGCCCTTTTTCTAAACTAAAGTGAATATCCGTCAGTGTCTCCTCATTTTCAAAGGCAAAGCTGTCAATGGCATACTCCAAGCGCCCATTTTCAATACCATCTAAAGGAAACTCAGGGTCTTTTACAGGTGATTCCTGAGACAAAAGATCCTCAATCCGTTGGTAAGAAACCTTCCCTCGCTGAGTAATATTAAAGAGAAAGCCAATGGCCATAAGAGGCCAAACCAACATATCTAAGTAGCTGATAAAGGTAACCAGATTCCCAACGGTGATTTGCCCTTTCTGAACCATCAAAGAGCCGACCAAAAGAGTTAAGACATAGGACGAGCCAACAAACAAGAGAACCATGGGGTCAAAGAGACTATCGTATTTCATGGTTTGGAGATTCTTTTGGAAGGTCAATTCATTGACTGCTTGAAAGGACTCAAGCTCATCCGCCTGATAACCGAAAGACTTGGTCACTTTAATACCTGATACAGACTCCTGCACCTTGTTATTGAGTTCAGAGAAAGCAGCCTGTGATTCGCCAAAAGCCTTGTGGGTCTTTCTCCCTAGACGACTGGTCGCATAAGCCATGAAAGGCAGGGGCAGAATGGCAACCAAGGTCATCTGCCATGAGATGCTAAAAAGCATGGTCAGCAAAGTCACCAGTGCCGTGATGGAAGCATCCACCGCAGACATAACACCACCACCTGCTAAACGGGTTAAGGCGTTGATATCATTGGTGGCATGTGCCATCAGATCCCCCGTCCGATAGGTCTGATAAAAGGCTGGCGACATTTTTGTGAAATGCTCAAACAAGCGAGATCGCATAATCTGCCCCAGACGGTAGGAGGTGCCAAGGATATACATGCGCCAAACATAGCGTAGATAGTACATACCCAAAGCTGCAAGAAGCAGATAAAGGAGGTTCAAAAGCAGGTTCTGCTGGCTTAATTGTCCCCCAGTGATGGCGTCAATCACCCGCCCCATAACCATGGGGGGAATAAGATTAAGGACGGAAACCAAGACCAGGGCCACAATTCCGACTAGATAACGGCGCTTTTCTAATTTGAAAAACCACCAGAGTTTTTGAATAATGGACATAAACTCCCTTTCTGATTGCAAATGGAAACCTGAGGCAAGGACCTCAGGTTTTTCTTATTCATAGGTTACGACTGAGACGACACCCTTGTCATACTCAGCGATAAAGATATTGGCCACATTGTCATATCCTTGTTTGCTGAGGTTATCAAGCAGCCATTCTTCGCTCCGACCAATGGACTCCAAAATTTCTACTTGGACGACGCCATCTGTGACAACAGGATACTTGGGATTTTCATCTCCCATTTGGACTACGATGAGTTGGCCATTTTGCTCCTGCACAGCGCGTTTGACTTGTTTCATTTGGAAAATTCCCTGGCTACGAAGCTTAAGAGCTACATCCGCTGCTGATAAACCAACCGAACGGCAGGCTTCTGGATCAATCTTCCCATTTTTGATGAGCAGGGTTGGCTTCCCATCAATCAAACGTTTCACAAAGTAAACATTATTGTTGAGCCATTTGAGAGTCAAGACCAGAATGGTCCACATAATCAGGATAACTGCATACTGAAGGATACTGATGGCGCTATTGTAAATCACCCCGCCGATAATCCCCCCAAGTACATAGTTCTGAATTTGGTCTATTGCTGAGTTAGGCGCTAGGTTGCCCTTTCCTGTCACATTAATCACGAAAACCAGAGAAAAGAGTCCCAAGGCTAGTTTGATTAAAATTTCGATATAATTGAGTGTCATTTGTTCACCTCCACCAGTTCAATTGCATCTGTTTTATACAATTCGACTTTCTCTAAGAGATACTTGTCTGGCTCACTTCCGTTTAGGGCACGATAATAGCGATCTCCCACCTTGAGGAGTGCTCCATCCGTGTCTGCAGAAGTATTGACATAAACTTCCGACTTGTCAACTCCCAAATCTTTGGAAACAAGCTCGATGAAATGAAGTGAAGCTTGAAATTTATTGTTAGAAACTTGATTGTTTTGATAAGTCGTGATGCTGACCAAAAGGAGAGCTAATAAGGTTAAGGCTGAAATCATGACCAACTCACGAAATTTGGTCCCCTTTTTATCATGATAAGCCTTGAAAGCTAAAAATCCTGTCACAGCTAATAGGACAATCCCTAAACCAAGCATGATGCCATTTTGCTGACCAATTTGGCTGAGGACATAGTCATAAGAATAGAATTTCATGTGTTTTCACTCCCTTTCATAAAATCATTCTTAATTATAAACGAAAGAGGGTGATTTTTCAAACCATACGTTGGGGAAATGCGCCTTTTTTTGGTATAATATAGTCTGTAATCTGAATGAAAAAGGTAACTTTATGAAACTCATCTCATGGAATATTGATTCCCTCAATGCAGCCCTAACGAGCGACTCAGCTCGTGCAAAATTGTCCCAAGAAGTCCTACAAACCTTGGTAGCCGAAAATGCTGATATTATCGCTATTCAGGAAACCAAGCTTTCTGCAAAAGGGCCTACAAAAAAACACTTGGATATTTTAGAAGAACTCTTCCCAGGTTATGAAAACACTTGGCGTTCCTCTCAAGAGCCTGCCCGCAAAGGCTACGCTGGAACCATGTTCCTTTATAAGAAAGAACTCACACCAACGATTAGCTTCCCAGAAATCGGGGCTCCTTCTACCATGGACTTAGAAGGCCGTATCATCACCTTGGAATTTGATACATTTTTCGTGACCCAAGTTTACACTCCAAACGCTGGCGACGGGCTCAAACGCTTGGAAGAACGCCAACTCTGGGATGTCAAATATGCTGAGTATTTGGCGCAACTAGACAAAGAAAAACCAGTCCTTGCGACTGGAGACTACAACGTAGCTCACAAGGAAATCGACCTTGCAAATCCTGCCAGCAACCGCCGCTCACCTGGTTTTACAGACGAGGAACGTGCTGGGTTTACCAACCTCTTAGCAACTGGATTTACTGACACCTTCCGCCACATTCATGGCGATGTCCCAGAGCGCTATACTTGGTGGGCGCAACGCAGCAAGACTTCTAAAATCAACAATACAGGCTGGAGAATCGACTACTGGCTCACTAGCAACCGCATGGCTGACAAGGTGACCAAGTCTGACATGATTGACTCGGGTGCGCGTCAAGACCATACGCCGATTGTATTGGAAATTGAGCTCTAAGGAGAAAGCTAATGGACTATCAAGCTGTCATTCCCGAATTTGTAGTATCTGACCTCGAAAAGTCACGCCACTTCTACTGCGACTTGCTGGGATTTTCTGTCGAATACGAGCGTCCAGAGGAGAAATTTCTCTTCCTCTCGCTTGAAGACTGCCAACTTATGCTAGAAGAAGGCAGCACAGAAGAATTAGCCCAACTAACCTATCCTTTCGGGCGCGGTGTCAATATTTCTTTTGGCATCGAGAATGTCCCTCAGCTCCACCAAAAACTGCTGGAAGCTGACTACCCTATTTATCGTCCTTTGACCAAGAGAACATTTCGTGTTGGGGATCACTATATCTATCCTCACGAATTTGCAGTCTTGGATCCAGATGGCTATTTTTTAAGATTTAGTGAATAGAATAATAGAACCCTACAATACTGTATTTCGTTGTAGGTTTCTTTTTTGTTCGTTTTTTTCATTAAAATACTAACAAAATATTTGATTTCTAAAGCTATTTAGTGTAAAATAATGACATTAACGCTATTGTGTTTGATAATAGTACCATTTTACTTGTTTATGTCGTGAATTGGCACGACGTTTCTACAAGGTGCCGGAACACCTAACAATGAGTAAGTCTGTTGAGGGTATGTTTTTAGACATACCTATTTTGAGGGCTTGCTTATCTGTTAAGTAGGTCCTTTTTTCTAGCCCTTTTTGAGATGATAAAGGCGATAGAAAAACACAAAAGAGTTTAGACTTTAGGAGGTCTTATGAAATTATTAGAAGAGCGCATCCTTCAGGATGGGCATATCTTGGGTGACAACATCCTCAAGGTAGATTCCTTTTTAACCCACCAAGTTGACTATCGTTTGATGCGGGAGATTGGTAAGGTTTTTGCGGAAAAATTCGCATCTGCTGGCATTACCAAGGTTGTAACGATTGAAGCTTCAGGGATCGCCCCAGCTGTTTTTACAGCTGAAGCCTTAGACGTTCCCATGATTTTCGCAAAGAAAGCTAAAAATATCACCATGAACGAAGGCATCTTAACTGCTGAGGTTTACTCCTTTACCAAGCAGGTGACCAGCACCGTTTCCATCGCTGGAAAATTCCTCTCACCTGAGGACAAGGTCTTGATTATCGATGATTTCCTAGCAAATGGACAAGCTGCCAAAGGCTTGATCCACATCATCGAACAGGCCGGAGCTAAAGTCGAAGCCATCGGTATTGTTATCGAAAAATCCTTCCAAGATGGTCGTGATTTACTTGAAAAAGCAGGCTACCCAGTTCTATCACTGGCTCGTTTGGAACGTTTTGAAAACGGTCAAGTCGTATTTAAGGAGGCAGATCTCTAATGCAAACTCAAGAAAAACACTCGCAAGCCGCGGTTCTAGGACTTCAGCACTTACTAGCTATGTACTCAGGATCTATCCTAGTTCCTATCATGATTGCGACAGCTCTTGGCTATTCAGCTGAGCAGTTGACCTATCTGATTTCTACAGATATCTTCATGTGTGGTGTGGCAACCTTCCTCCAACTCCAACTCAACAAATACTTTGGGATTGGACTACCAGTCGTTCTCGGAGTGGCCTTCCAGTCAGTCGCTCCCTTGATTATGATTGGGCAAAGCCACGGTAGCGGTGCTATGTTTGGTGCTCTTATCGTTTCAGGGATTTATGTAGTTCTGATTTCAGGCATCTTCTCAAAAGTAGCTAATCTTTTCCCTTCTATCGTAACAGGCTCTGTCATTACCACGATTGGTTTAACCTTGATTCCTGTCGCTATTGGAAATATGGGAAATAACGTTCCAGAGCCAACTGGTCAAAGTCTCTTGCTTGCAGCCATCACTGTTCTAATCATCCTCTTGATCAACATCTTTACCAAAGGATTTATCAAGTCTATCTCTATTTTGATTGGTCTGGTTGTTGGAACTGCCATTGCTGCTGCCATGGGCTTGGTTGATTTCTCCCCTGTTGCAGCAGCACCGCTTGTCCATGTCCCAACTCCACTCTACTTTGGAATGCCAACCTTTGAAATCTCATCTATTGTCATGATGTGTATCATCGCAACGGTGTCTATGGTTGAATCGACTGGTGTTTACCTAGCCTTGTCTGATATCACCAATGACCCAATCGACAGCACGCGCCTTCGCAACGGTTACCGTGCAGAAGGTTTAGCCGTACTTCTCGGAGGAATTTTTAACACCTTCCCTTATACAGGATTTTCACAAAACGTTGGTTTGGTTAAATTGTCAGGTATCAAGACTCGCCTGCCAATCTATTATGCAGCTGGTTTCCTAGTCCTCCTTGGACTCCTACCTAAGTTTGGTGCCCTTGCCCAAATCATTCCAAGTCCTGTCCTTGGTGGTGCTATGCTGGTGATGTTTGGTTTTGTTTCCCTTCAAGGGATGCAAATCCTAGCCCGCGTTGACTTTGCTAACAATGAACACAACTTCCTTATCGCAGCTGTATCAATCGCCGCTGGTGTAGGTCTAAATAACAGTAATCTCTTTGTCAGCATGCCAACAGCCTTCCAAATGTTCTTTTCAAATGGAATCGTCGTAGCCAGCCTACTCGCCATTGTACTCAATGCCGTATTAAATCGGAAAAAGAAATAAAAAAGAGGTGTAGACCTCTTTTTTTCTATATCCTCACCTGTCTCTCATCTGAACGCTGGCCTGTGACAAACATGGTAAAGGTTGCTTTGCAGACATTTCTACCTTCCTGATTGGTGATAGCAACATCCACCACACAGGTTGTACGGCCTTGATGGACACATTCTCCTTTTATGGTCAACACATCATCGCGTTTCCCTGCCTTGAGGTAGTTGATGGAGGATTGGAGCGTCACTACGTCTAGTCCTAGCGAGATGAGTACCAATCCACTAATCTGATCACAGAGGGTAAAGAGATAGCCACCATGGGCATTGCCATAGTAGTTGAGCGACGAGTCCACTACTTTGGTCGTCACCTCAACGTGGCCATCTTTCATCTCTTTAATTTCATAATTTTCAAAAGCTGATATAGCGTCAAAATGAAAATCTTTCATATTTTCCTCCTAAATTTTAAACACTATATCATACTACTACTTTTTACAAGACTAGGCAAGAATTATTCACTAGTCTGGTAAAATTCCGACTTGTTCTACAAAGCGCATAAAGGCTGCTTGTCCCTGTTCCGTTTGCTTGTAGACTCCTGCATCCTCAAGTACACGAGCAAAGATAGCACCCACAGAGTTCTTAACGATTTCAAGGGCTTTTTCTTTATCTGCTAGGTCCAGATGTTGGGCTTTGAGCTGGTCTGCCCATTCCTGATGATATTCGGCAACTGTAACCCCTTCTCCCACGAGGTAGCTGGCAACTTGCTCCACTTCTGCCTTCAAACGAGGTGGAAGAATAGCCAAGCCCATGACCTCAATCAAGCCGATATTTTCCTTCTTGATATGTTGGACATCCTTGTGGGGATGATAGATGCCATCAGGATGCTCTGGGGATGTCTGATTGTCCCGCAAGACCAAATCCAACTCAAACTGTCCATCTCGCTTACGCGCAATCGGTGTGATAGTGTGGTGCGTTGTCCCATCTGTTTCTGCTAAAATCTGCACTTCAGGATCTGAATACTGACGCCATTCCTGCAAAATCTTGTCCGCCAAGTTGATCAAATCCTCTTTAGAATCCGAGTTCAAACGGAGCACTGACATTGGCCACTTGACAATCCCAGCCTTGACCTGCTCAAATCCAGCAAATCGGAAGGCCTTTTGCAAGGGAGCCAATTCCATAGGAAAAACATGCCGTCCTCCCTGATAGTGATCATGGGTTAGAATAGACCCCCCCACTATCGGTAGGT
Source organism: Streptococcus sp. NPS 308 (assembly GCF_002355895.1). NCBI lineage: Bacteria > Bacillati > Bacillota > Bacilli > Lactobacillales > Streptococcaceae > Streptococcus > Streptococcus sp. NPS 308. The sequence continues at coordinate 419,196 of NZ_AP017652.1, read as the reverse complement.
CTGCATTAGACCCTGCAAAATAGCCTGGAAACTGCTCTACGATCGCCAGCAGACGCTCAAAGCTATGACGACTAATGACCATAGGTCGATGCTGACCATCTAAGAAAATACAGTGCTCATTAAAGTAAGCATAGGGCGAATACTGGAATCCCCATTCCTGACCCGCCATTTCAAAACGGATAATCCGGTGGTTGCTACGGGCTGGATGGTTAACTCGACCATGGTAGCCCTCATTCTCTAGACAGAGTTGACACTGAGGATAATTGCTAGCTTGCACCAACTTGGCTGCCGCAATCTCCTTAGGATCCTTTTCAGGCTTAGAGAGATTAATCGTGATCTCCAGTTCTCCGTAATCAGACGGCACACGATAGGCAATATTTTTAGCAATGGCCTTGAGTTTGATGTAGTCATTTTTTTGGCTAAGTTGGTAGAAGTCCGCTATCGCTTGCTCAGGAGAGTGGGCATAGGTTGTCCAAAAGTCACGATTGACCTGACTTGGACAAGGGGTCACCAAGTCCATCAATTCAGAACCAAGGATTTCACGCGCAGTCTGACTATCCTCAATCGTCTCTAATCGAACGGCTTCCTCGACCAGCTGGTCCTTGAGATCAATCACTTTATCCAAATCCGTCTCAATTTCCAAAACACCATCGCCCACTAGTGCCAAGACACGATTAGTCAGGTAGATGCGATCCATTTCCTCAAATGAACTTTCAGAAATGACGTGTGTTACAAATTTATCTACTAAGGTCACTATAGAGCCTCCTTTTAACTAGTCAAGGACGCGAGTGCCACCTGCAACTTCAGCGATATAGAAGCTTGGAGCGTATCCAACGATTTCCTCATAGTGCTTGCCTACAGCTTCCTTAAAGGCATCAACAGCATCTTTTTGCACCAAGGCAATGGCACATCCGCCAAAACCTGCCCCTGTCATACGAGCACCGAGAACTCCTTCTTGTGCCCAAGCTGTGTGAACAAGAGTATCCAATTCCAATCCAGTCACTTCATAGTCATGCTCTAGGGAAACGTGTGACGCATTCATCAAGCGACCAAATGTTTCCAAATCACCTGCTTGAAGAGCTGTTTGAGCTTTAAGAGTACGTTGGTTTTCAAGAACAGCATGACGAGCACGTTTTAAACGATTTTCGTCTTTAATCAGGTAGCTGTATTGATCAAATGCCCACTCGTCCAATTCACCCAAGGTTTGAATATCTAAGGCAGCTTGCAATTCTTCCACAGCTTTTTCACACTCAGCACGGCGTTCATTGTATTTAGACTCCGCCAGTTCACGGCGTTTGTTAGTGTTCATGATGACAACAACATTGTCTTTCAAATCAAGTGGCACCAAGTCGTATTCTAACGTATTGGTATCTAGGTAAATAGCACGTTGGTCTGCTCCCATACCAATAGCAAATTGGTCCATGATGCCTGAGTTGACTCCGATAAAGTTGTTTTCTGTTTGTTTTCCAATTTTGACCAAATCCAAACGGTCTAGTTTTAAATCAAAGAGATACTCTGCCACGACTCCTGTCAAGAGTTCCAAGGATGCTGATGAAGACAAGCCAGAACCATTTGGGATATTCCCAAAGACATAGAAATCAAAACCTTTGTCAATGACATGGCCTGCTTCTTGCAAGAAATGAAGGACACCTTTTGGATAGTTAGTCCAGTTGTGCTCTTTTTCAAACTTGAGGTCAGCAAGAGGAACTTCGATAATACCCTTGTCCTCAAAGTTGGCTGAGTAGAAACGCAAAACTTGGTCGTCACGTTTGCGAGCCGCCCCATAAGTTCCCAAGGAAATAGCTGCTGGGAAAACATGTCCACCATTGTAATCCGTGTGTTCACCAATCAAATTGATACGGCCTGGTGAAAAGAAAGTTTGGTCTGCTTCTTGACCAAAAACGGCAAGAAAGTCTTTGCGAAGGGCTTCAGCAGTAAGATGTTGTGTCATATGAATTCTCCTTTTACTGTTCGTTAAGTCGTCTTAACGTGTAATCGTTTTCTTCTATTGTATCCAAGGCTTTTTCCAAGGTCAATCCTTTTTACTAAAGTTTTACTAAACAATCAGTAAAAAGAAGAAAAATATGATATACTAACCTAAAAGGAGGAGGATTTATGGCTACCTTAAAAGACATTGCACAGCTAGCCTCTGTATCTATCGCGACCGTATCTCGTGTCCTCAATCGCGACCAGAGCCTATCTGTCACAGAAGAAACCAGACACCGTATTTTAACTGTCGCTGAAGAGCTGGGCTATACCAAGCACCTCAAGACAGGCGAATCCCACAAGCCCAAGCAGAAAATTGCCATTATCCAATGGGTCAGCGAGCAGGGGGAACTAGACGACCTCTACTACTACCAGATTCGTCTCGGTATTGAAAAAAGAGCCCAAGAGTTGGACTATGATATCTTGCGCTATTTTAACGACCATCCTTTTACACTGAGCGAGGAAGTAATCGGGATACTCTGTATTGGAAAGTTCAGCCGAGCTCAGATTTCTGCCTTTGAAGAATACCAAAAACCTTTAGTCTTTATAGACAGCGATACCCTCTCACTAGGCCATACCTGTATTATCACTGACTTTTACACTGCTGTAAAACAAGTTGTCGATCACTTCCTCAGCCAAGGGCTTGACCGTATCGGAATTCTCACCGGCCTTGAAGAAACAACCGACCAAGAAGAAATCATTCAGGATAAACGTCTTGAACATTTTAAAAACTACTCTCTATCAAAAGGTATCTACAATGACAAACTGGTCTTTCAAGGTAACTTTACTGCCCAGTCTGGCTATGACTTGATGAAGGAGGCCATTCACAAGCTAGGAGAACAACTCCCACCAGCCTTTTTCGCATCCAGCGATAGTTTAGCCATCGGTGCCCTCCGTGCCCTTCAAGAAGCTGGAATTAGCTTGCCAGACCGTGTAAATCTCATTTCTTTTAACGATACTAGCCTGACCAAGCAGGTCTATCCTCCTCTTTCTAGCATTACCGTCTATACCGAAGAAATGGGCCGAGCAGGTATGGATATTCTTAATAAGGAGGTTCTCCACGGTCGGAAAATTCCTAGTCTGACTATGTTGGGAACTAGACTGACTCTGAGAGAAAGTACACGGAATGAATAGGATATCAAAACGATCTCTTATTGAGGTCGTCTTTTCTAATGATGATGCCCATGGTTCTGCTCTAAGGCTGTTACCCTCCGCTTATGTTGCGCATGGTTGCTTTGACTAGCATCCACTTCGATAGTGATATTCTGCACGCCTCTTTCTTCTAAAAATTGACGAACTGCTTCTTTAGTTTCCATCATCTGCTCCCAGTTCTCGATACAAAGGTGAACAATGGCGTCATTTTCTAGACCGTCCATGGACCAAATACTGAGTTGATTAACACTTTTAACATTAGTTAGCCTTACTAACTCTTTCTCTAGCTTAGCAGTCTCGATACCTTCAGGCACAGCATCTAAGAAAATCTTAAGGGTAGACCAAAAGCGAGGAATGGCTTTCCAGAGAATAAAGCAAGAAATCAAGAGCGATAAAAGCGGATCAAGAAAGTACCAGTCAGTGACATACAAAACACAAGCAACCAGAATGACCGCTAGCCAACCAAGAATATCCTCTAAAAAATGCAAGGTCAGGATAGCTTCGTTCTTGGTCCGCCCCTTACGAACAATCAGACTAGCCAAGAGATTGATAAGAATCGCAATAACTCCCAACCACAGCATCCCTTGGTAGTTGACAGGCTGTGGCGATAGGAGGCGAGGAATATTCTCCAAGAGCATCATGACAGATCCTGTCAAAAGGATCAAGGCAGTCAGCATGGCGCCTAGCAGACTGAAGCGTTTATAACCAAGAGTATAACGTTTGTCTTCCTGACGATTGGAAATAGTTTCCAAACAAGCTGATAAACCTATGGCAAGAGCATCGCCCAAATCATGAACCGCATCTGCTAATACAGCACTTGAATTGAAGATGCCCCCAAAAATAAATTCGACAACAGAAAATGATAGATTCAAGAAAAAGGCTAGCCAGATAGATGTTTTAGAACTCATTTCTCTCCCTCCTTTGGTATAATAGGTATATATACTTCTTTCATTTGTATTATCTAATAAAATCCAAAGAAAGGATAGAAGCAAACTGTCAGTCTTGTTCAGTTCTGAACAGTTTGTCTCAAGTGTCTATATGCCAAAAAGAGACCGTCGAGTCAGCAAGACTAAAAAAGCCATCTATCAAGCTTTTTTACAACTTTTGAACAACAAGGGCTATGATGCTACTACTGTCCAAGATATCATTGACTTGGCAGATGTTGGTCGCTCGACTTTTTACTGTCACTACGAGAGCAAGGAACTGCTTTTAGATGAACTCTGTCGCTACCTCTTTCATCATCTCTTTGAAAGGGAAGAACACTTGACTACAGAAGACTACCTCGCACATATCTTTTTACATTTTCAAAAAAACCAGGACCATGTCACTAGTCTTCTTTTTTCAAAAAACGACTACTTTCTCCGCCAACTACACAAGGAACTCGAACACCATGTTTACCCCATGGTAGCGGAGGATTTGCAAGAGGCCTATCCAAACATTCCGGCTTCCTACCTCAAACATTTTGTAGTAACTAATTTTATCGAAACACTGACCTGGTGGCTAAAAAAAGGAAAATCTTATACAGAAGACCAAGTAGTGAGATTTTACTTAGATGTGATTGAGATGACTTCTACAACTCCACTTGATAACTAAGCCTGTAACTCAGAAAGGAACCAACTATGTTAACTTCGATGATTCTAGGAATACTAACGATTGTACTAGCTCTCGGTTTTTCACTTCTCCATCTCGCAGCTGCTTTCGCAGCCATAAAAGAAAAAAACTACTGTCGAGGAAATATGTGTATCTTGGTGGGAAGCTGTCTCACCTCACTAGCTCTTGCTATCTTTTTCTTTGTCCCGCTGGCAACTGTCATCTTATGGATAGTGGGCTCTAGCATCATCTGCTACGGCGCTTACTGGAATGGTCGCCAAAAAGGCTCTCACAACATATCGCATCATATTGTGAGGGTAGCACTAGCAATTTTAATTACGCTCCTCTTTATCTTACTCTAACATTAAAAATCCCATTTCGAATTATAGACGAGATGGGATTTTGTCTGCTAAAGAAGGGTGCTAGTGGCTACCACTGACTTTCCTTTTATTTCTTCAACAAACCTTGTTCTTGTAGAAACTCCTTGGCTACTTGTTCTGCTGGTTTGCCTTCAACACCGACTTGGTAGTTGAGCTGGCTCATCTGGCTTTCAGTAATTTTACCAGCCAATTTATTGAGAACCGTCTCCAACTCAGGATGTTTCTTGAGAAGAGCTTCTTTCATTAGTGGAGCCCCTTGATAAGGTGGGAAGAGTTGTTTGTCATCCTCCAAGACCTGCAAATCATAACGCGCCAACTCTGCATCGGTCGAATAGGCATCCGTGATTTGAATATCACCTGACTGAATTGCCTGATAGCGAAGGGCTGGCTCCATGGTCGCCACATTGAGATTGAGACCATACATTGACTGCAAGCCTTTATTTCCATCTTCACGGTCATTAAACTCAAGTGTAAAGCCTGCCTTCAACTGCCCTTCCACTTTTTTCAAGTCCGAAATGGTCTTCAAGCCATATTCTTGAGCAATCTTTTTCGGAACAGCTACAGCATAGGTATTTTGATAAGACATTGGTTTGAGATAAGCTAGATGATCCTGTTTGGCAATACCATCACGCGCTACCTGATAAACCTGCTCTGGCTCATGACCCACTTTCGGTGATGGCTGAAGTAAACTTTCAGTCACCGTACCAGTAAATTCAGGATAGATATCAATATCCCCTTTTTTCAGAGCTTCATAGAGGAAGCTTGTTTTCCCAAAATTCGGTTTAACAGTCGCAGTCATACTAGTATTTTCTTCAATCAAGAGTTTATACATATTTGCCAAGATTTCTGGTTCAGGCCCCAATTTCCCAGCAATAACCAAGTTTTCTTTCTCTTTTTGAGTCAAAAGAGCTGGACTATAAGACAGACCGAGTAATATGGTCACCAAGGCAAAACCAGAGAAAATCGTCCGCAATTTTTCTTTTTCCATCACTTTTAGTAGGAAGTTAAAGGCAATGGCCAGCACTGCAGAAGAAAGGGCTCCAATCAAAATCAGACTAGTATTATTGCGGTCAATTCCCAAAAGGATAAAGGAACCCAGTCCCCCTGCACCAATCAAGGCAGCCAAGGTCGCCGTACCGATGATCAAGACCGCTGCCGTCCGAATCCCAGACATAATAACAGGCATAGCAAGTGGAATTTCAAACTTCTTGAGACGCTCCCATCTGGTCATCCCAAAGGCAATCCCAGCCTCTTGCAGACTCGGATCAATTCCCTTTAGCCCAGTGATGGTATTTTGCAAAATCGGAAAAATAGCATAAATCACTAGAGCTGTCAAAGCAGGCAAGGTCCCAATTCCCATCAAGGGGATGAAGAGCCCCAATAAAGCCAGAGACGGGATGGTCTGGAAAATCCCTGCAATCTGCAAGATCCAATCCGCCATCTTTTCATGATAACGAAGAAATACCGCTAAGGGGACTGCAAGCAAAATAGCCAGTAACAGGGTCAAAAGTGACAACTGCAAATGTTGAGATAGAGCTGTTACCCAATCACCAAAACGATCCTGAAAAGTTGATATCAAATTAGTCATGAACACTACCTCCAAACAAGTCTGCTACAAAGTCTGTTGCAGGCGCTTTTAAAATCGTCTCAGGATTCGCCACCTGGCGAATCTCTCCATCCTGCAAAACAGCAATACGGTCCGCCAATTTCAAAGCTTCATCCGTATCATGGGTCACAAAAATCGTTGTCATCCCAAACTCTTTATGCAATTCTTTCGTCAAAACCTGCAACTGTTTTCTCGAAATAGCATCCAAGGCTGAAAAGGGCTCATCCATGAGGAGAATCTTAGGCTGACCAATCATAGCACGGACAATACCAACCCGTTGCTGTTCTCCACCAGATAGTTCACTTGGAAGTCGATGCCCATACTCAGCTACTGGTAAACCAACCTTAGCTAAAAGCTCTTCTGTTTTCTGAGCAATCTCTTCCTTAGTCCACCCCTTCATCTCAGGAATGAGAGCAATATTTTCCGCAACCGTTAGATTAGGAAACAGAGCAATGGCCTGTAAAACATAACCAGTAGAAAGACGAAGTTCACGCTCATCATAGTCTTTGATGCGCTTGCCATCCATATAAATATTTCCATCAGTTGGTTCCAAGAGACGGTTAATCATCTTGATCATGGTCGTCTTACCGGACCCAGAAGGTCCAACTAAAACCATGAACTCCCCATTCTCAATCCGTAAATTGACATCTCTCAAAACATCTTTTTCTGTGTAGCCTAGCGCTACATTTTTATATTCAATCATTCTTTGTCCTCAATTTATAATTTTCCTCGGTTTGTCAAGTTACCAAACTTTTAATAACTAATTTACCCCATTCTAAACCTCATTTCCCTTCTCTTTCAGATTAGCCAAAATTCTTTCTTGAAAGACTTCAAACTGGCGAATTTCTTCCTCAGAGAAACCTTTATAAAAAATAGCATCAAATTTTTTACTGACACGACGGCCAACTTCTTTCTGGGACCAACCTTGCTCTGTCAACTTGACATATTTCTTTCGCTTATCTATTCCACATGGGCTAATGATGACCAGATTTTGCTCCTCAAGTTTCTTAATCATGCTTGTCAGCGTATTATTGGTCAATCCTGTCGCAAGTGCAATATCTGTCGCCGTAGCGCAACCCGTTTCACTCTTCCATAACACCGTGAGAATCTTACCCTGTTCACTCCGATAAAGAGCCTCAGGATCTTGACTCAGTAACTTTTGAAAAATCCGCCCATTCAACAAACGAATATGATGGGCTACCAAATGACTATCTTTCATGACTTCTCCAATTTATTTCTATATCGAATTGTTTTTATTGTAACACCTGTTGTTCTATCTGTCAACTATTTCGACTTAGAAATAATTTTTGTCAACAAAAAAGACCTCCTACCTAGAGTAGAAGATCTCCGTTCTTGAGTAACTTAATCTGTCATTTCGGACACCAAGGTTCGATGTTCCAGTGGTAGACTGCACATAACCAACAAGAAGATGAATCCTGACTGTACCCAGAAGAGAGCCAAGTCAAAAATCCCATGTACAGCGACTACTGTCAGGAAGGAGAGATAAAGACCGATAATTGGTCGTTTACCAGACTCCTGACTCATATCCATCATCATGTGAACTGGGATAACCGAAGAAATGGATAGGAGAATGGTTCCAATCAATCCATAACTTAAAATAGTATCGATGTAAAGACTATGCGCGTGTTCGTGATAAGGAGCATGGATTCTAGGATAAGAATTCATATAGGTCAATGGACCTTCACCCCAAATCGGATTTTGTTTAAACAAAGCCATACCCGCATTCCATATCGAAACTCGCTCCTCCATTGAAGAATCTAGCGTTCCCATACGGACACCCAAATCGCTTGAGAAGAGGAAACAAAGGCCAATCCCAAAAACTCCAATACTGAGCCAGAAGGCGCGCCAGTTTTTAATGGTTGTAAAGAGATAAATGATGGCACCCGCTATAATAGCAGGGAAGGCTGTTCGATTTTGCGTGAAATTTAAACCAAAAAGATTTACAAAACCTGCTATCACACAAAAAATTTTTAACCATCTTAGCTTTGTCGTCGTAAAGAGGTAAAAAGCTATCATGATACAGAAGCAACAGATAATCCCATAGTAGTTAGGATTGAAGAAGGTCACCTCTGCACGGTTTTGGTGCCATACTTGCATATTTGGTGAAAGAAAGGCATAGTTAAATTTCTTTACAATTTGGAAATGCTCCAAAGTAGCAAAAGCGGCAGAGACAACACTACCAAACAAAACCGTCTGGAGTATCAGTCGAAAGAAAGCATGCGTCAGACGCTTCTGGTAAAAACTAAAGAAAATAAGAAATAGGAGCATCAGGAAAGATGCTGCTAGACCAAGCCAGTTCTTGGCGACGATGGAAATGATACTACTGTAGGCAATAAAAAAGAGAAGTACAGGATGTTTGGCTAATCCTTTGATAATTCCCTTCATCTCCCCAGTAACAAGTAAACCTATCAAATATAAAGCAAAGAGTGCTAAGAACAAATAAAAAGGTAAAAAGATACTCATGATCATCAAATACAAAAAGAAATCTTTTTTTGAAAGCCCTCTTATCTTATCCAGTAATCCAATTGATTTCAAAACGGATCCTTTCTGTTCTGGATTTCTCCAGAAGATAAATGCTAAACTATCTTTATATTCTACCATTTTTTCCGTCATTTGGGAACAATGAACACGCTATCAAAAAGAAAAAACTTTTACGGAAGTATCAAAGTATACTCTGTTATATTCAAAGACATTCCAGTCCAGTAGTTGCTAGAGAAAAAGAAGGAAACTTCTAAAAAAGGAAAAGCTATGGTAGAATATAATAAAGTTGAAAATAACTACTATATGAACGACAGTTAAAAAGGAAAAATCTATGAAATCACACCAACTAGTCTACCAAATACTAACCAGAGAAAACGACTATGTCAGCGGAGAAAAAATTGGCGAAGAACTGAATCTAAGTCGGACATCCATATGGAAAGCAATCCAACGCCTCCAACAAGAAGGGCTAGAAATTGACAGTATCAAAAATAGAGGATACAAGCTTATTCAAGGCGATCTGATATTGCCTGATTTGATTCAGGAGAAAAGCAACTTAACCATTCGCTACAAACCTGAGACCAAATCAACACAAACAGATGCAAAAGAAGGGATTGAAGCTGGAAACAAAGGAAATACACTCTATCTTTCAACCTGTCAAACAGCAGGTCGTGGCCGCTTTCAGCGTCCCTACTATTCTCCATCTCAGGGGGGGATCTATATGTCCCTGCATATTCAACCCAATCTTCCCTATGAAAAACTCCCTTCCTATACCCTCCTTGTAGCTGCTGCAGTCTACAAAGCCATTAAAAATCTAACTATGATAGAAGTATATATCAAATGGGTAAATGACATCTACTTTAAAAATAAAAAAATGGCAGGTATTCTTACCGAAGCAATGACATCAGTTGAGACAGGCTTAGTTACAGATGTCATTATCGGACTTGGTATAAATTTTTCTATAGAAGACTTTCCAGAAGAACTAAAAGAAAAAGCAGGTAGCCTATTTATGCCACCTGCACCAATTAGTCGTAATGAGCTCATCAGCGAAATATGGAATTGTTTCTACAATACGGATCCAGACGAGCTATTCTATTTCTATAAAGAGAGATCAATCGTACTGGGAAAGGAAATCACCTTCCAGCGAAATGGACAAAATGAAAAGGGAATTGCAAAAGACATCTCAAACACCGGTCAACTTCAAGTCGAACTAGAAGACAAAAAAAACATTTGGCTAAATAGTGGAGAGGTTTCCCTAACAAGTTGGTAATTAAAAATCCCCCTCTTATAAACTAAGAGGGGATAATTTATCTTACAAAGGCAACAAAAAAAGAGTTATCACTCTTAAATTACGGAGAATGGGGGATTCGAACCCCCGCGCCAGTTACCCGACCTAACGATTTAGCAAACCGTCCTCTTCAGCCTCTTGAGTAATTCTCCTATTAATGGGCACGAGTGGACTCGAACCACCGACCTCACGCTTATCAGGCGTGCGCTCTAACCACCTGAGCTACGCGCCCAAGTTAAAAACTTGGTATTTGAACAAAGTTCAAAGCGGGTGACGAGAATCGAACTCGCGACAACAGCTTGGAAGGCTGTAGTTTTACCACTAAACTACACCCGCATAGAAGATTAAATATGGCGCGAGACGGAATCGAACCGCCGACACATGGAGCTTCAATCCATTGCTCTACCAACTGAGCTACCGAGCCAAAATTGCGGGAGCAGGATTTGAACCTACGACCTTCGGGTTATGAGCCCGACGAGCTACCGAGCTGCTCCATCCCGCGTTAATATGAAAGGAGGATGTGGGATTCGAACCCACGCACGCTTTTACACGCCTGACGGTTTTCAAGACCGTTCCCTTCAGCCGGACTTGGGTAATCCTCCATTTTTTCAATGGACCTTGTAGGACTTGAACCTACGACCACTCGGTTATGAGCCGAGAGCTCTAACCAGCTGAGCTAAAGGTCCAACAAGATCATTATAGCGGCGAAGGGGATCGAACCCCCGACCTCCCGGGTATGAACCGGACGCTCTAGCCAGCTGAGCTACACCGCCATCAATCGGGAAGACAGGATTCGAACCTGCGACACCTTGGTCCCAAACCAAGTACTCTACCAAGCTGAGCTACTTCCCGAGTTAAATAGAAAAAATGCACCCTAGAGGAGTCGAACCTCTAACCGCCTGATTCGTAGTCAGGTACTCTATCCAGTTGAGCTAAGGGTGCCCATCAATATATGCCGAGGACCGGAATCGAACCGGTACGATCGTTACCAATCGCAGGATTTTAAGTCCTGTGCGTCTGCCAGTTCCGCCACCCCGGCCTCTCTAAGCGAACGACGGGATTCGAACCCGCGACCCCCACCTTGGCAAGGTGGTGTTCTACCACTGAACTACGTTCGCATCGACCTCTTATATAAAAAAATGCCGGCTACATGACTTGAACACGCGACCCTCTGATTACAAATCAGATGCTCTACCAACTGAGCTAAGCCGGCTGATTTCTATTATGCGGGTTAAGGGACTTGAACCCCCACGCCGTTAAGCGCCAGATCCTAAATCTGGTGCGTCTGCCAATTCCGCCAAACCCGCAAAGATGACCCGTACTGGGCTCGAACCAGTGACCCATTGATTAAAAGTCAATTGCTCTACCAACTGAGCTAACGAGTCTAAAATAACTTCCGTTATCTTAAACGGTCCCGACGGGAATCGAACCCGCGATCTTCGCCGTGACAGGGCGACGTGATAACCGCTACACTACGGGACCTATGGGAGTTAACGGGATCGAACCGCTGACCCTCTGCTTGTAAGGCAGATGCTCTCCCAGCTGAGCTAAACTCCCAAAGAGCTAAGCGACTTCCATATCTCACAGGGGGCAACCCCCAACTACTTCCGGCGTTCTAGGGCTTAACTGCTGTGTTCGGCATGGGTACAGGTGTATCTCCTAGGCTATCGTCACTTAACTCTGAGTAATACCTACTCAAAATTGAATATCTATCAAATCACAAGTAAACCTCGCGCTTCGTATCCTCAGTTACTTTGGATAAGTCCTCGAGCTATTAGTATTAGTCCGCTACATGTGTCGCCACACTTCCACTTCTAACCTATCTACCTGATCATCTCTCAGGGCTCTTACTGATATAAAATCATGGGAAATCTCATCTTGAGGTAGGTTTCACACTTAGATGCTTTCAGCGTTTATCCCGTCCCTACATAGCTACCCAGCGATGCCTTTGGCAAGACAACTGGTACACCAGCGGTAAGTCCACTCTGGTCCTCTCGTACTAGGAGCAGATCCTCTCAAATTTCCTACGCCCGCGACGGATAGGGACCGAACTGTCTCACGACGTTCTGAACCCAGCTCGCGTGCCGCTTTAATGGGCGAACAGCCCAACCCTTGGGACCGACTACAGCCCCAGGATGCGACGAGCCGACATCGAGGTGCCAAACCTCCCCGTCGATGTGAACTCTTGGGGGAGATAAGCCTGTTATCCCCAGGGTAGCTTTTATCCGTTGAGCGATGGCCCTTCCATACGGAACCACCGGATCACTAAGCCCGACTTTCGTCCCTGCTCGAGTTGTAGCTCTCGCAGTCAAGCTCCCTTATACCTTTACACTCTGCGAATGATTTCCAACCATTCTGAGGGAACCTTTGGGCGCCTCCGTTACCTTTTAGGAGGCGACCGCCCCAGTCAAACTGCCCGTCAGACACTGTCTCCGATAGGGATAACCTATCCGGGTTAGAGTGGCCATAACACAAGGGTAGTATCCCAACATCGTCTCCTTCGAAACTGGCGTCCCGATCTCGTAGACTCCTACCTATCCTGTACATGTGGTACAGACACTCAATATCAAACTGCAGTAAAGCTCCATGGGGTCTTTCCGTCCTGTCGCGGGTAACCTGCATCTTCACAGGTACTAAAATTTCACCGAGTCTCTCGTTGAGACAGTGCCCAAATCATTACGCCTTTCGTGCGGGTCGGAACTTACCCGACAAGGAATTTCGCTACCTTAGGACCGTTATAGTTACGGCCGCCGTTTACTGGGGCTTCAATTCATACCTTCGGATTACTCCTAAGCACTCCTCTTAACCTTCCAGCACCGGGCAGGCGTCACCCCCTATACATCATCTTACGATTTAGCAGAGAGCTGTGTTTTTGATAAACAGTTGCTTGGGCCTATTCACTGCGGCTGACATAAAGTCAGCACCCCTTCTCCCGAAGTTACGGGGTCATTTTGCCGAGTTCCTTAACGAGAGTTCTCTCGCTCACCTGAGGCTACTCGCCTCGACTACCTGTGTCGGTTTGCGGTACGGGTAGAGTATGTTTAAACGCTAGAAGCTTTTCTTGGCAGTGTGACGTCACTAACTTCGCTACTAAACTTCGCTCCCCATCACAGCTCAATGTTACAGATATAAGCATTTGACTCATATCACACCTCACTGCTTAGACAGACACTTCCATTCGTCTGCTTTAGTTAGCCTACTGCGTCCCTCCATCACTACATACTCTAGTACAGGAATATCAACCTGTTGTCCATCGGATACACCTTTCGGTCTCTCCTTAGGTCCCGACTAACCCAGGGCGGACGAGCCTTCCCCTGGAAACCTTAGTCTTACGGTGGACAGGATTCTCACCTGTCTTTCGCTACTCATACCGGCATTCTCACTTCTATGCGTTCCAGCACTCCTCACGGTATACCTTCATCACACATAGAACGCTCTCCTACCATACCTATAAAGGTATCCACAGCTTCGGTAAATTGTTTTAGCCCCGGTACATTTTCGGCGCAGGGTCACTCGACTAGTGAGCTATTACGCACTCTTTGAATGAATAGCTGCTTCTAAGCTAACATCCTAGTTGTCTGTGCAACCCCACATCCTTTTCCACTTAACAATTATTTTGGGACCTTAGCTGGTGGTCTGGGCTGTTTCCCTTTCGACTACGGATCTTAGCACTCGCAGTCTGACTGCCGACCATA